>NZ_JAKNTO010000001.1:0-1348511 GCF_022440845.1 Ruminococcus sp. OA3
ATTTTTGCGTATCCGAAAAAGAGCTTCGTGAACTTTTCGTGAACCTTATTTCAAGTTCGATGGATTCTGCCTATAATCCATCTGTACACCCATGTTTCGCGGAAATTATTAAGCAAATGAGTCCTCTCGATGCCAAAATACTTAAAGAATTTCCTTTAAAAGACGTTGTTGCCATCGTAGATTACATTAAAGAAGACACTAGGAGCCGCTCATTTTCCGTAGCCTTGGAAAACGTTTTTATTTCTTCATTTAAAGATTATGATATATTTCAAACTAGTGCATCAATATCATCATTAATCAGGTTGGGTATAATTGATGCTACTAAAACCGATAAAATACCTGACAAAGATTTTTATGATCCATTTACACAAACAGATTTCTTTAAAGAGTTTTCACAGGAAACAAAACGTCATTCCCCGTTTGAAATAGCAAAAACCAGAAATTATTGTGCTAAGCTTACCCCTCTCGGTCAAAATTTTTTTCGTGCATGCGTTGCTCCAAAATATTAGAAACAAACTTTTTTGTCATATCGCACATGATCGCTACATGGTCATCTACAATTTTATAATAGTAGGTGACCAATATTTTTGTTGTTATCGCCGACACAATACTTGAAACTATCACACATACCAAAAACATCCTCATCTCTCACATCACCTCCTCCATTTCCCATTGACATATACATACATCCATAGTATATTACTTTTATCGAACGTGTGTTTGTATTATGAGCGTTCAAACAGATAGCTCATATCATATTTTGGGAAAAATACTTTTTGTATTTTGCAGGCATCCTCGTAGTAGAATCCCTTTTGTGTATTACCATTAGCGATGTCACTAACTGTTTGATATCTACATCCGAGAAGTTCTCCAATCTGAGTGAAAGTTATTTTTTCAGCTTTCATAATTTGGATTAAGTTCTTATACAAAATTTCACCTCCTTGATATTCGCTCCTGCAAATATCTTAATTGTATTATATTCTCACTAGCAACCATTGTCAATAGTAATATTTGCATGTGAGAATACTTTTATATTTTATTCTATACCTTTATACGTTTTAACATATTATTCGCTTTACAATATTCGCATTATCGTATATAATATAGATATTCAGAAAAGAGGTGCTGTCATGGAAAGAGCTAAAATATTAGAAGAACTTATTAAAGAACATGGTTACAGTTTACGTTCCTTTGCTGAAAAGTGCGGTCTTCCCTATACCAGCCTATACACAATGCTAAAAAGAACTGGCGTTAATAAATCAAGCGTAGAAGCTGTGATTAAAATTTGCAAAGAACTGGGAATCACGGTTGAAGAGTTGGAAGATATGGTAAACGGTAATAAGAAAAAACAATACGAACCAACCTACGAGGATATTCAATCCATGGTTGCACGCAACGGAAAAAAACTCACGCTCGAACAAAAACAGGAGCTGATCAGGACACTTTTGTCAGAAGATGATTAAGCTCCCATAAGGAGTGATTTTGTTTGACGCATGAGGAAATTGAATGGAAAATCTTAGAGGTTTTTCAGAAATGTAACGTAAAATCGTTTCCGATCAATCTGTTCGATATGATTGAGCAATATGGATATGAGTGTATCGAATATACAGAACAGTCCAAAGTGAAACAGGAGGCATGCCAACAGATCAGTGATGATGCTTTCCGGCTAAACAACAAAGTCTATTATAATGACCAGGCTATGTTTTGCCGGCGGCGCTTCTCACTCGCTCACGAACTGGGACACATTGTACTGGGGCATCAACCGCCTTATACAAATGTAAAGGAACGGGAAGCCAATTACTTTGCCAGCCGGTTGCTTGCACCGCGCATAGCCATATACTATGCAGAATGCAAAAATGCAAACGACGTGTCCAAAATATTCCAAATAACTTATGAAGCATCCACTTATGCCTTTGATGATTACCGGCGTTGGCGGCGTTATGCTATTTACCATAAAAAGAATCTGCTTGACAAGCTGATGTACGAACATTTCTACAATGATGATTTGAAATGCTTTGTGTGGAATATCAGGAAGTGTCTGAACTGCAAAAAAGAGCTGTTTAATCAGCTGGAAGACAAATGTGATTACTGTAAAATGTATATACACAGACCGGATTATTTGTATGAAGAAAACAAGCTGTTAGTTGCAAAGGCTCGCCAACGGATTCGGCACCCTATCGAATACATACCGGGATTTTACGCCGCTGAGAGTTTGCGGGAAAGAAATGAAACTTATTATTAATAATAAACCAGACCACCATTCAAGGCTGATCTGAAAAAACACTTTTAAGGGAGGAATTTGTGTGAAAAAGAAAATTATTTGTTTAATGCTGTGCTGCATATTTGTTACGTCTATATACGGGTGCAATTCCAACGCTTCACCTGAATCTTCTGATGTATCAAAGCAGTTGGAAACATTGCAAAAAGAAAATGAAGAGTTAAAAAAGAAATTGGAGACTTCCACACCAACTCCAGAACAAACAAAAGAATCCATTACTGAATCTGTGGATTTTGAGAAAGGAACACAAAGAGTTACTCATGGTAGCTTTTCAGTAGAAGTTCCGACAAATTGGGAGTTGAGAAATGTTGAAAATTCTGACAATTTATATTTCTATGCGTCTTCCGATAATTCAACTTTTCTTATGCTAACAAATGGATATATCGAAGGTTTCAACAATGCACATGATGAATATATAGATATGAATATGGACGGGTGGGTCGAAGGAATAGGAAAAAGTCAAGGTGTTATTTCGGTAAGCGGTGTACAGAATATTGAATACAATAAAATACATACGAAATTTTTATCATATAAACAAAAGGTAGACGGCATATCATATACAGTGCAAGTGGTTGGGTTTCCTACAGATTACGGAATAGCGTCTATCGGAATGTGTGTTATTGACGAAAATACAATTAATTATGATAAAGATTTCAAATCAATTTTAAACACCTTGGAGCTCATTCCCATTTCCACACCTGAACCTACAGTCACTCCTACGCAGCCGCCAGAGCCAACAATTGAATCTTATGGTGCTGGTACACTTAAAGTTGGAGTAGACATTCCTGCTGGCGAATATATGGTGCTTGCCACAAATGAAAGCCGCGGCGGTTATTTTTCTGTAAATTCAGATGCAAATGGCGATGACATCTTATTTAATGATAATTTTGACTATAACTCTATAATAACAATACAAGATGGCGAATATTTAGAATTATCGCACGCAAAAGCGTACAAGTTTGATGAATGGTGTTTGCAGAATACATTTGACACAGCAAAAGAAGGATGCATGATGAAAGTCGGCGTCAATATCCCTGCCGGTGAATACATGGTAACATCAGAAGACGAAGGGTATTATTGCATTTATCCAGATAGCAGACAAAGCGATATTATTTCAAACGATAATTTTGAAGGGCAATCTTATATAAGCGTTTCGGACGGTCAATATCTTATTCTGTCACACTGTTCAATTGCACAATAATTTTTCAGCAAAAACCGCCCCAGTGCTACCAATACCAGGACGGCAAGAAATGAATTAACCGCTTCGGCGATTAATAATAAAATATGCAAGGAGGGATATGTATGAAAAAGAAAGTTTCAATTATTTTACTGGCTTTGTGCTTTTCCTGTTTTATGGTAGCGTGTAGTTCCGGAAAGATTTCCACAGACGAGAATGAACCTACCGATTTAACTGGAACTTGGGCCTCAGAAGACAATAATGGTTCTTATCAAGAAGCGGTAATAACTGGAGATACTATTGAAATAAATTGGATTACTGATGGTGGCAAAACTAAATCAATCTACTGGATCGGCACTTACACAGCGCCTGTAAAGTCCGTAGATGAGTATAGTTGGACTTCTAAAAGAGATAAAGAAAAAACAGACTCTGCAATACTGGCCTCCACAGATGACACTAAAGACTTTACATATAAAAGTGGAAAAATAAGCTATGAAGTTTCAGTGATGGGAACAACTACAACCACTGAATTAGATCAGGTTTCTAAAGATACTGCCATTTCTCCCGAAGAAGAACCATCCGTCACCGAGTCACCCACACTAAAAGCAACTCCAGAGTCTACTCCAGAAGTTGCGGTTACTCCAACTGCTGAAGAGCAAACAAATATAGATACTTCAGATTTGTACAACCATATTAGTAATGTGGGATATGCAAAAATGTTAACCGAATATGATTCCGTATTTATGAATGAACTTTCTATTCTTTCCGAAGATAAGATAGCAAAAATTATAAATGATAACGGAACTATGGGGGAACTACAATCAGTAATTTCTGACACTCTAACGCGCCTAGAATCCTCAGAGCAGATCCTGCAATTATATTATGATGAGTTTGACAAAGATAGAAATTCCGCCCCAATGGGTACTAGAATCATGACACTTCTATCGGATGCTCAATCTGCATTGCGTCAATATACAATTGCTATGCAGCACCTTCAAGATTATACTAACAACCCGAAACAAGAATACATTGATCATTTCCAAAAATACATGGATAAAACAAATGAATCATTAAATGATTATAAAGCTGTTCTTGAAGAAGAAAAAACAAAATTAGGTTTATCATAATACAAAAACTGCCCCCGGCGGCAACCAGGGGCGGCAAATGAATTAACCGCCAGTGGCGATTAATAATAAAATATTCAAGGGAGGAATATGTATGAAAAAGAAAATTATTACTGTAATTTTTTGTTCGATTACTTGTTCGCTTGTCTTATTTATGACTGCCTGCGGAGAAAACAAGTCCGTTGAACAAACATCATTTGATAAAACGAATACTGCAAACACACAATTAATTGATAAAATTCCCGTTCCTGAAATACCAAGTAGTATAAAGATAGAGTTCAAAACTGATATTACAGATAACCCATCAGCAGAAGAACAAACAAAATTCGATTTTGCTCATGATCTTTGGTATAAAGGTGATACAGAAGAAGCTTTAAAAGAATTTGAGGGATTTTTGGAAACATATTCAGAAAGTGATTTAGCAGATGATGCCCAGTATTACATTGGAGTATGCTTCGATAATTTAGAAGATTATGAAAATTCACTTGAGTCATACTCTAAAGTTATTATAAATTATCCCAACAGTTCATCTGTAGCTTCGGCGTATTATAGTATTGCGTGGGTGTATGGATACGCGCTCGATGATCCAGAAAAAGCAATACCTTACTATGTTGCTTGCATAGATAAAGCAAGCTTAAGTCAAATTGATACAGTGAATAAAGCAATTACAAACTTAGAAGAAACTACAAGTATACAATTTGAATACCCCAACTCGTATGACGCACCAACGCAATTACCAAATGATCTTTCGGGATTACAGCCCAATACGAATGAATCTGTTGATAAAATATTGGAAATTGCTCGTTTAAATTCAAAAACTGCATTAGATTATGATTTGGAAATAGCCTACAATTACATAAAAAATAATTATCCAAATTACTACACTGATAATTTAAAGATGGAGCTAACAATGTACTATGGTACTTTACTTGACTGTTCATTTCCTGAAACATTTGATCTTTCAAAACTAGGTTTCAAAGCCTTGGAATGTGTTAAATATGTGTACCGTGGATATGATGCAATAGACTCACCCGACACTCAGGTTCATTTGCAAAGATTAGAAAAATTAATACTTTCTAGTAAAGGATATTTTTGAAATAATTTAAAAACCGCCCCAGCGCCAACACCGGGGGCAAATGAATTAACCGCTTCGGCGATTAAGATAAACCAGATCACCGTCGAATTGACCTGATCTAAAAACACTTGTAAGAGGAGGGATTTATATGGCAATGATTAATTGTCCAGAATGTGGAAACGAGGTAAGTAGTCTTGCGACAACATGTCCTAAGTGTGGACATCCGATGAAACTCAAAACATCAGAAAATAGTAACATTAAGAGCAATTATACCTCAAACCAGCCAGAGAAAAAGAAAAAAAAGAAAGGTAGTTGTATTGGTGGGCTTATTGTAATTATAGCAATAGTTGCAGTTATAGCAGCCATTGGGGGCGGTGGCGACAAAGAAGAAACAAAAAAAACATCTTCTACAAACACTGCTGCGAAAGCTACAGAAGAGTCACAAAAAGAAGCTCAGCCACAAGAAGAAATAATGGAAATCGACCCAGACACTTTACTGACAGATTATGAAGCAAATGAAGTTCGCGGCGATGAGTTATACGACGAAAAGATGATGCGCATCTCTGGCACAGTGGGAAGTATCGGAAAAGATATTATGGAGGATGTGTACATAACTTTTGCCACTGCAGAGGAATATTCAATTACTTCTGTACAGTGTTATTTTAGTGACGATGAGCAAATCAAAAAAGTCATGGAACTTGCGGAAGGTGATATAGTAACCATTGTCGGAAGATGTGATGGAAAATTTGGAAATGTACTTATAAGAGACTGTACATTTGAATAATAAAAAACCGCCCCCTGCGCCAACAGGAGACGGCAAGCATACATCCGAGAATGCATACCCAAATTCATACATATTGTATCATTCTCGGACAGCTACTGCAAGCGGAACACATGTTTCCTGCTGGCTGTTATTTTTATACCATTTTTTAAGGAGGATGATACTATGCCAACAGCTCGTAAATTACCATCCGGGTCATGGCGGTGTCAGGTGTTCAGCCACTACGAGACCGTGACACTTGAAGACGGATCTACAAAAAAGAAGAGGATATATAAATCGTTCACCAGTGACGATCCCAGCAAAGAAGGAAAGAAGCTGGCAGAGCTGGCTGCCACTCAATACGCAGCCGACAGAAAGAAAGCAAGTTCATACTGTTCACTTACTTTCAGAGAGGCCCTAACAGAATATATCAATCAGCGCACATCTGTATTGTCCCCGTCTACTGTACGAGAATACAAGCGTACCCTAAATAGTTCTGTGCCAGGCCTGATGGATATTAAAATATGTGATATTACACAGGAAGATATACAGGAAGCAATTAACATCGAAGCTCGTACACATAAACCAAAGACAGTACGGAATACACACGGGATTATATCGGCGGTACTTCGCACGTATCGCCCTGATTTCGCGCTTAATACTGCGCTGCCTAAGAAGATACGTCCAGAGCTATATATTCCGTCAGACAGCGAAATACGAGTCCTGCTTGATCAGGTAAAAGGGACTGAGATGGAACTCCCTATCCTACTCGCGGCATTCGGTCCAATGAGGCGCGGCGAAATCTGTGCCCTTCACAGCAGAAACATTCACAGTAATATTGTCCATGTATGCGAAAACATGGTCCTGTCTTCTGATCATAAATGGATCATAAGACAGCCCAAAACATATGCAGGTGACAGATATATCGAATTCCCGGATTTCGTAGCTGAAAAGTGGAAGGATAAGGAAGGAAGAATTGTAAACTTAAATCCATGCATGGTCACAGACCGCTTCAGGCACATTTTGGAAAAGTCTAATCTCCCTCATTTTCGCTTTCACGATTTGCGTCATTATTCAGCAAGCATACAACACGCACTCGGGATTCCGGACGTATATATTATGCAGCGCGGAGGATGGGGCAATGATGGAGTCCTAAAAGCAGTATACAGACACGCCCTTGAAGAGAAAGAAAAAGAGATGAACAATCTTGCAAACTCACATTTCATGAACATTATGCAACACGAAATGCAACACGGAAAAAAATAGAGCGCGCAAACGCGCACTCTATAGGCTGCGGGCAACAGGACTTGAACCTGCACGGTCTCCCACCAGAACCTAAATCTGGCGCGTCTGCCAATTCCGCCATGCCCGCGAAACTACTCATGATTATATACCATGCAGTCAATTATTGTCAATGTTTGGTCTTGACTTTTCTAATTTCGCATAGTATATTTAACACATATTAAACATCTGTTATCATATCATAAACCTATGAGCAAGGATAGTAATCATTACAGGAGCTTTTTCAGAGAGCTGCATGCGGTGGAATTGCAGCAAAGCATGTATGACGAATGGGCTTGCGAGGGCAAACTGAAAGGAATGATCCGAGTAGGCGCGACGAAGACCGGTCGTTATCACGGGACGTGTATGAACGTACATGTATAAGCGTATCCTGAATATCAGGGTGAAGTTAGGTGGCACCGCAGGTTTATTACTCCTGTCCTATCAATTTGATAGGGCAGGTTTTTTATTTAATCCAAAAAGCAAAAGAAAGGATGAACAAAATGAGCACAGAAAAGAAAATTCCGTACAAAATTTATCTGGAAGAAAATGAGATGCCGACGCAATGGTACAATGTCCGCGCAGACATGAAGAACAAACCAGCACCACTGTTAAACCCGGGGACCTTAAAGCCAATGACTTTCGAGGAACTGCAGCCGGTATTCTGCGATGAGCTGGTCCGCCAGGAACTGGACAACGATACCCTATACTTTGACATTCCGCAGGAAATTCAGGATTTTTATAAAATGTACCGGCCATCACCGCTGGTGCGCGCCTATTTTCTCGAAAAAGCATTGGGGACTCCGGCGAAAATCTATTACAAGTTCGAAGGCAACAACACTTCCGGAAGCCACAAGCTGAATTCGGCAATCGCTCAGGCATATTATGCCAAGAAACAGGGGCTGACCGGCGTCACAACAGAGACAGGTGCCGGACAGTGGGGAACAGCACTTTCCATGGCATGTTCTTACTTCGACCTTGACTGTAAAGTATATATGGTAAAGGTCTCCTACGAGCAGAAACCTTTCCGCCGCGAAGTCATGAGAACGTATGGTGCCTCCGTCACCCCGTCTCCGTCAGAGACCACCGAAGTAGGACGCAGAATCCTTGCGGAGCACCCTGGAACCTCAGGAAGCCTTGGCTGCGCAATATCAGAAGCCGTAGAGGCCGCAACGTCACGCAGCGGCTACCGTTATGTACTGGGCTCAGTGCTCAGCCAGGTACTGCTGCATCAGTCTATCATTGGCCTGGAAACCAAAGCCGCACTCGACAAATATGATATTAAAGCCGACATTGTAATCGGTTGCGCAGGCGGGGGCTCCAACTTAGGTGGTCTGATCTCTCCTTTCGTCGGGGAAAAAATCAAGGGCGAAGCAGATTACCGCATTATCGCTGTCGAGCCGGCATCCTGCCCGAGCCTGACACGCGGGCGTTACGCCTATGATTTCTGCGATACCGGCATGATCTGCCCGCTGGCGAAAATGTATACTCTGGGAAGCGGTTTTATTCCATCTGCAAATCACGCGGGCGGCCTCCGTTATCACGGTATGAGTTCTGTGGTTTCACAGCTTTATGACGATAAACTGATCGAAGCAGTTTCCGTTGAACAGACAGAAGTATTTGCCGCTGCAGAACAGTTTGCACGCGTCGAGGGAATCCTTCCGGCTCCGGAAAGCAGCCATGCGATCCGTGTAGCGATTGATGAGGCACTCAAGTGCAAAGAGACCGGCGAAGAAAAAACCATCGTCTTCGGCCTGACAGGCACCGGATATTTCGATATGGTGGCATATGGAAAATACAACGACGGCGAAATGACAGATTACATCCCAACAGACTCTGACCTGGAGCCTGGATTCGCAGGACTTCCGAAAATCGACTGATATCAGGCAATGCTCTGACACCACACAACGATGCCAGAGCATTGTTTCTTTTTATATGCATTATTTTGCAGCTCCGTATCAATATAACAGACTAACCGATCACATCTGAAAAGAAAAAAAGCTTTGGAAACAGTGGTTTCCAAAGCTTTTTCTATGAGACATCGGGGATTCGAACCCCGGACAACTTGATTAAAAGTCAAGTGCTCTACCAACTGAGCTAATATCCCACAGCATTCAATTGTCTAACAGGAATGCAGAACCTCATGTCCTGCATTCCCAAACTGGGCTAGCTGGATTTGAACCAGCGAATGCAGGAGTCAAAGTCCTGTGCCTTACCGCTTGGCGATAGCCCATTAGATAAGGTGGATAAAGGGATTCGAACCCTTGGCCTCCAGAGCCACAATCTGGCGCGCTAACCAACTGCGCTATACCCACCATAACGTGCTTGAAGGGATTCGAACCCCCGACCCACGGCTTAGAAGGCCGTTGCTCTATCCAGCTGAGCTACAAACACGTAAGCGGGTGATGGGAATCGAACCCACGTATCTAGCTTGGAAGGCTAGTGTTCTACCATTGAACTACACCCGCATATTGGCTGCTATCTTATTGTCATAGTCGATACAACAGTCGGGGTGACAGGATTCGAACCTGCGGCCTCCTGGTCCCAAACCAGGCGCTCTAGCCAAACTGAGCCACACCCCGATATTACTTTTGCAATTGTTGTATTTATGCGTTTTTTGCCTGACGCAAGGTATATTATATTATATGCCTCAGCAAATGTCAACACTTTTTTTATACTATTTTTTCGCTTATTTACCAGCAGTTTTCTACTCTATCCGAGGTATCTCGTAGAGCAGTCAAGTTCCCCATGCTCACCCAGCTCCAGGATCATAAAACTGGGCCTTCTTCCCGCCTGCCTCGGGTAAGCCAGACTGCCGGGATTCAAAACTGCCATGTTTTCCGACATCTCACAGCACGGTTTATGCGTATGGCCAAACACTACAATATCAGCTTTGCGGCTCTCCCCTTCTTCTTTGATCATTTCAGTTCCCATCGATACCCCGTAATAATGCCCATGCGTGAGAAAAATCTGCTTTCCACCCAGTTCAAACTCCATTTCACGATCCAGGACGCTGAAATAGTCGTTGTTTCCCGCCACAATATACGAAGGACATTCTGCCAGTTCCGCAATATAATCCTCTTCCCCCTCCACATCACCACAGTGAATCAGAGCATCGATCGGACAGACCCTCTCCAGCACCCCTATCAGATTTTTTGCATGTCCATGTGTATCGCTTATAATTAACACCCTCATTGATTTCAACCCACTTTTCTTGATTTTAATTCTTCTTTCATTTTTCGCAATGCTTTTCCCCGATGACTGATTGTATTCTTTTCTTCCGGAGGAAGTTCAGCCGTAGAACAGCCATATTCGGGCACATAGAAAATGGGGTCGTAGCCAAAACCATTTTCTCCGCGCTCCTCATAACCGATGATCCCTTCAATCGTCCCCCGTGTCGTCACTACGTCTCCGCCGGGAAATGCAGCTGCAATCGCACACACAAACCGTGCAGTCCGCTTAGCATCCGGCACTCCTTCCATACGGTCGATCAGATTTCTGTTTTTAATCCGATATGATGTATCTTCCCCCATATACCTGGCCGAATAGATACCCGGTTCCTTATTCAGATAATCAATCTCAAGTCCTGAATCATCCGCCAGCACGATCTCATTCGTAATCTCCATGATGGCTCTGGCCTTAATAACTGCATTTTCCTCAAAAGTAGCTCCGTTTTCCTCTATATCAGCTGATATACCGGCTTCTTTCATAGAAACAACTTCCACGTCTAAATCATTCAGAATCTCTCTGATCTCTTTCATTTTTCCGGCATTTCCTGTAGCAAATATTATTCTTTTCATAAAAAACTATCCCTTTTCAAATATAAATGAGGTCAATGTTTCTTTGGAGGTTTTTGTCCCAGAAACTGATAGTAATAAGTCTTCAGCATGCCGTTATAAATTTTACGGTTACGGTCCGCTTTTTTTCCAATATATTTTTCCGCATCCTCAAAACTTGTGATCAGATACATCGACCAACTGTCCAGTTTCTGATAACTCTCTCCGAGTTCCCGGTATAAACCAGGCAGTATCTCCTTATCCTCCAGACGTTCCCCATAAGGAGGGTTCGTTACTATAAAACCATATTTTTTCGGATGGCTTAAGTCCTTTACCGCACGCTGCTGAAAATGAATCATATGATCCACTCCCGCCAGCCTGGCATTTTCCCTGGCATCCCTGACTGCACTCGCATCGATATCATAACCCTGAATGTCTGTCTGAACGCCTGTATCCACCAGATCCTGAGCCTCCTCCACCGCATGATACCAGCACTTTCTGGGAATGATATGTTTCCAGTCTTCTGCCAGAAAGGAACGGTTCATCCCGGGTGCCATGTTTGCCGCCATCATGGCCGCTTCAATGGGAAATGTCCCGCTTCCACAGAACGGATCCACCAGGATTCTGTCCTGTTTCCACGGCGTGAGCAGCAGCAGCGCCGAAGCAAGCGTCTCTGTAATAGGCGCCTTTACTGTATTCTGGCGGTATCCTCTTTTATGAAGAGAGATCCCGGATGTATCAAGCGTGATGGTTGCCACGTCTTTCATAAATGTCACACGTATCGGATAGCTGTCTCCGCCCTCTTCAAACCATGATACCCTGTACTTTTCTTTCAGTCTTTCCACGATCGCTTTTTTCATAATAGACTGAATATCTGAAGGACTGAATAATTTACTCTTAATTGAATTCGCCTTAGCAACCCAGAACTTACCGTCTTTCGGAATAAACTCCTCCCAGGGAAGCGCTTTTGTTTTCTCAAATAATTCTTCAAATGATTCCGCTTTAACTTGTCCTACTTTCAGCAGAATCCTCTCTGTAGTGCGCAGAAACACATTTGCATACGCGACAGCCTCCGCATCCCCCAGAAAAGTCACTTTTCCGTCCTCAACCCTGCTGACCTCATATCCCAGGTCGATAATTTCTCTTTTCAACACCGCCTCAGTACCGAAATGGCAGGGCGCTATCAGCTCAAACATCTTCATGCTTTCCTCTTTTCCCGTTTCAGGGACTTCTTCCAAAACCCGGGAGAAGTCCCTGCATCTTTTTTAATCTATTGGTTTATTTTACTATGATATCCGCGAAAACACAAGTCGTCAGTGACTTGCATCTGCACGATATGCATGAATGCCGCCTATCATTGACTTGACATTGTATCCTGATTTGGCCATTTCCTTTGCCCTTGCCATACTGGAGGCACCCCGTTCACAGTACAGGATGATCTCTTTGTTCTTCGGCAGCCCAAACAGCGCCTCTGTATCCTCATAGTCGATGTGGCGCGCTCCCGGTATATGATACCGGAAATACTCCTCAGCGGAACGTAAATCTATCAGCAGCGTATCATTTCTTTTTCGATACGCATCCAGCATCTTGGCAGAAATCATTTCCAGTTCCGACATAAAAAGCTCCTTTTTAATAGTATATTCAGAGCTGCAGAAATGAGAAAATCTTCTTTGACTGCACTTCATCTGATACACAAAGAGAAAGACCGTGGTAGGGGAGCTACCACGGCCTTTCGAGGGGAGTATAAATAATTAATAAGGGTTATTAATTTGTAAAAAAAATTTTTTGAAGGGTAAATTCTCTTTACAAATAAGATTATAATACAATTTCCATAAAAATGCAATAAGAAAGATTATAGAAATTTCAGAATTATTAACACTTTTTTATGAAACCACGCCAGATCACTCAAAAGGGTAGATGACCCCCCACTCTTTTCTCAGGTATTCAGTGATTTTGACTACTTTCAGAATCTCTTCATGCGGCATCTGGGGACATTCCGGCAGGCCTTCTTCCATAGCTTTTTTACATGCCAGTATTTCATATTCATATCCGTTGATCTGTTCCGGCACCGGGTATCTCGCAATCATCTGGCGTTTTTCATCCAATACGCGGATTTCTTCACAGTTATTGATGTTCTGCACCTCGATGCAGCCTTTCGTCCCGTTAATTTCTCCCAGCCTGTTAGAGTGTACAAGCATGGAGGCATACAGTACCGCCATTTTTCCATCTTCATAAATGAACGTCATACTCTCCTGTGCATCAACTCCTGTTTCAAGCTTCACACACGTAGATTTAATCTCTTTAATTTTATCTCCAAAACACATCAGCGCAAAATTGATCGGATATACGCCCAGGTCCATCAGCGCACCGCCCGCCATCTCCAGTCTTCTCATTCTGTCAATGTTAATGTGCTCATAGCCCAGATTTCCGCTCAGCGATGTGATATCACCGATCACTTTGCTGTCCATAAGCTCCTGAATCATTTTCCGGCTCGGCATATAACGTGTCCACATAGCTTCCGCGATCAAAAGTTTTTTTTCTTTTGCCAGCGCAAACAGTTCTTCTGCCTGAGCGGACGTCACTGTAAATGGTTTCTCACAGAGCACAGGTTTTCCATGTTCGAGACACATTTTAGAATGCTCATAATGAAAAACATGCGGAGTTGCCACATATACAAGATCAACATCCGGATCATTCAGCATCTCCTCGTAAGAACCGTATGCCTTTGTGATCCCCCATTTCTCTGCAAACTCTTTTGCGCGCTCATAATCTCTTGCGGCAATCGCATATGCCTCTGCAACAGAACGATCCAGTCCGCCAAGTGCAGTCGCCATGGATGTCGCGATGTTTCCAGCCCCCAATATCGCCACTTTCATTGTTGCATACCTCCTGGTTTTTATTTTTACTATATCATATAATTTTTAAAAAAACTAAAGCATTCCTGTCTTCTTTTCCCGCTTTCCCTTACCTCCATCTGCCAAGTTTTTATAATTTGCATAAAAAAACAGATATCAGAGATACTAACAGCGTAACGTAAATTTTTAATATAACAGGAGGAAATGACATGTCTAAAAATTATTCTGATGACAACACAAACAAAAATAAGATGAGCAACAACTCAAATTCTTACAATGAGTCCAACGAAAGCAACAAAAATTCAACAAACAGCACAAACAGCACGAATAAAAATTCAACTAACAAGAATAAAACTTCGAATTGCCACAATTCAAATGAAAATTCTTCTACTTCAAAGTATTAATTCACTCTCTTAAGCATTGAACTCAAAAAGCGTGTCGGTTTAGCCGACACGCTTTTTCTGTGCTATCATCTTTTTTTTACGATCGCAGTGATCAGCAGAACAATCAGTACAGGCACCAGAATCGGCGACAAAAATCTGAAAATACTTCCAACCAGCCACAGGGCAATCCCCAGGACAAGTACAATGATGACGGCCGCAGCAATACACCCCCAGCTTCTGTCAGTCTTTATACTCCAGCCTCTCTGCTGACTACTCTTATGATTCTGCTGCACATTTTCTGCTGCCGTATCAGCTCCCATCTGTTCATGCGTATCCAAAATCGTTCTTGCCAGCAGTGTCGGATTTCCGAGTTCATCCAACACCCGGGCTTCCGGCTTACCACCGCGCACTTCATCCTCGATATAATTTGAATAGTAATTGACCTGTTCCGAAATGTCGTGATCAGACATCCCCTCTTTTAGCTTTTCGCTCAATGCTTCCAGAAACTCAATTCTGTCCATCTGTTCCTCCATTCGTATGGCATCAGTCTTATCTACAGCTCATCAGAACCGCTGTCAGATGAGTCATCCGTCTCGCCGGCCGGCTGGCTGTTTTCTCCACCGTCCGACAATCCCTTGCTATATTCATCAATTCGCTGCTGAATGCGGCTTTTTTCTTCTCCTTCAGCCGGTGTGGGCTGATAATTATTATAACCAGATTCCGATGAAATAGAACACGGAATAATATTCACCACATCATCCAGTTCAACCTGGTCTCCCGTTATCGTAAATGTCTGCTGGAAAATCATTGTATCCTTATCACTGGGATTTGAATTACCGCCAAAGCAGAAATTCGCCAGGCTATATACAATATTTTTCCCTTTGTATTTCTCTATTCCCTGCAATACATGCGGATGATGGCCCAGAACGAGATCCGCCCCCGAATCCACCGCAATGTGCGCAAGCGAAACCTGCGTATCATCCGGATAGTTTTCTTTCTCTGATCCCCAGTGAAAGCTTACAATGACAAGCTGCGCTCCCTGAGCCTGAACTGCCGCAATATTTTCCTTAAGCTGAGACTCCCGTTCCATGCCGTCTGCAAGCACATAGATCCCGACGAGCCCGACCTTGACTCCTTTCACATCCATCACCGCAGTGCGCTCATACCCAAAACTGGTGATCCCGGCAGCTTCCACATTTTTTATGGTATCCTCATATCCCTGCTCTCCATAATCGCGGCTGTGGTTGTTTGCAAGATTAACCGTTTCAACAGATCCCGATGTAAGAATCTGAGTATATTCCGGCTTCCCTTTAAAAGAAAACGTCTTTTCCTGGAGATCTTCGGAAGTAGTAAGCGGACCCTCCAGGTTCACAATCGTCAGATCATCCCCCTCGAATATAGATTTTACATTTTTCAAAAAATAAGAGGGATCCCCCACACTTTCGTACATCGCATTTAAGCTTGTATCATAATCAAAGTCCTCATCCGTTCCGAGGGTGCAGTCACCTGCTGCACTAACGGTAATCTGCACCGCCTCAGGCGTCGGCTCAGGTGTCTTTGCATCCTGTACATCCTGGATCTTTGACGTCCTGGCTGCCTCCGGCCTGTCCTTGCCTCTCACCGCCCTGACTATCAGCACCGCAGAAAGTATCAGCACCAGCGACAGCACAGCAACAATGATGCGCCTCATTAACTGTATCTGCCGTTCACGTACCCCCATCCTCCTGCGGCCCGTATTTCTTCTTTTCCTTCGTCGTCCACGCGCATTTCCCATTTTATCTAAAGTCCTTTTCTTTTGTCTTTTCAGGTGCTACTATAGTAGCAAGTTTACCATAATTTAATCGGAAATGAAATACGGGGGAATTAATATTATGAAAAATTATCAGATCACTCAGTGGTGCAGCCACTTTATAAGAGAACAGATAGAACCCGGAGACTTATGCATCGATGCCACTGCCGGCAACGGACACGACACCCTTCTGTTGTGCCGGCTCGTCGGAGAAAACGGTCGTGTGCTCGCATTTGATATCCAGCCGGAAGCCCTGAACCAAACCTGCAGCCGCCTCACAGAAGCCGGCGTTGCCGACCGCGCAGAACTTATCCTGGACAGTCACAGCCACATGGCTTCCTATGCTGCAGACAATTCTGTCTCCTGTATCGTATTTAACCTTGGCTACCTGCCGTCTGGTGACCACACAATAGCAACACGTGCAGAGACCACCCTGGAAGCACTCGGTGATGCTCTCCGGCTTTTAAAAAAGGGAGGTATGATCTCCCTCTGCATTTACAGCGGAGGCGACAGTGGATTCGATGAACGCGAAGCCATCCTGCCATATCTTAAGACCTTAGACCCCAAATATTTTCTTGTGATTATGAGCGAGTATTATAATCGCCCAAACCATCCGCCAATACCGGTTTTAATCTTAAAACTCTGAGTTTTTTGCCGTATAAAAAAGGAGACTGCGCTGAAAACACAGTCTCCATCCCAACTATTTCCACAGCACAGAACCATCATACACCTGCACTGCTGCCTCCCAGTACTCCAGTCGTTTACACTCTGTGATAATCAGCTGATTTGTATGTTGAAACATTTCTGATGCCTTTCTTGCGAAGCACACGGAATCACCTTTTGTTAAAATCCTGGCAGCTTCTAAACACTGTTTATGAATTTCGTAATTATTTCGGTTTTTTTTGTGGCTGATGAGCTTTGGAATGCTCCTCCCGATGTGGTAGTTTTTCAGTATCACTTCATATATTGTCTGTAAAGCGTCATACTGAATATGCGCAACAAGGAACTCCAGCAGAATAACAGGGGAAAGCTGATACAAATATGCATGGTTCCAGACATCTTCCAGGCTGTCGCACAGGCTGCAGGCTTCCTCAGCCGTCACTTGTGCAGCGGCATGGGCAGCCACACCTTCGATGGTCAGTGACAGCATTTGGAGACTGTCAAGATATCTCCGAATATGACGGGCTATCAGTTCAGGCTCAATATAAATTTTACTCATTGCCTCCAGATCCATCGCCACAAAGATTCCTTTTCCACGTGTGGCAGTAACAATCCCCCACGCCTTCAGCAGCTGTACCGCTTTCATCGTGGTATCGACACTGACTCCATAGGCCCGGCGCAATTCTTCATGAGACGGCAGCCGGTCTCCCGGCTTATATCTTCCGATGGCTATGAGGCCAAGCAGATCCAGATAAACTCGTGAGTACTGTTCCTCCGCGCTGCTGATTCGGCGCTGAAGTTCTTTCCTCCCAAGCCTGAGCGGTGAATCGGATGCAACTCTGCAAAAGAGACCGCGCTGCTTTTCGTCTGTGACAAAACCATAGAGCGAGGACAAATCTGCAAAATGAACACTGTTTAAATCGCCCCCGCATTTCATAACCTGAGTGAGTTTTTTCAGCCCCTCATAATAATCTTCTCTGATCTGCAGCGTACCTGGAAGCGGGTCCAGCTCCGAAAGGCCAAGACTGTCTACCGCACGGAGAATCAGCTCGTTTTCGCTTCGTGAGACAAAAAATCTCCAGAATTGATTGGAAAGACGCCAAAATTCTTTTGGCTGTTCCGGATCCATTTTTTCAAGCAGGGATTCAGGAATCGCCCACCCCTCATCCGAGCAAAGTGAGATCCCATAACTAATCACAGGGTAACATATAAGAATACCCGTTTTGAAAATATCGGCTGCTGCCGTCTCATCCGCCTTTTGCAGTGATAACAGGCCTCTCTTATGTGAAGCTGCTGCGTCAAAAGTCACCATCGGCCGTTTTCTCTGTCTGGTTTCAACCAGCCCTTCAGCCGCCAGCATTTCCAGCACACGCCGAACAGTCTTTTCCGATGTACAAAACTCCCGGCACATCTCAGCACGTGAAGGCAGTCTGGAACCATCTGCAAGCAGACCGCATACTATTTTCTTTTTTAATATATGGTAAAACTTTTCATACTTAATCTCACCGTTTTTCATGCCAGCACCTGTTTTCTCCTACACACTCAGAAACTTAATGAGTTCTCCCCCGGGCATCGGACGGGCATAGTAAAATCCCTGTATATACTGCACACCCGATGCAGAGACCAGTTTCTGATCATCCTCGGTTTCAATGCCTTCCGATACAACTGTCAGAGAATTGATCTCTGCCACCTCCACAATAGCGCGGAGCAGCGCACGCTGCTTCGTACTTGTCCGCAGTTGCTGCGTCAGCGAACGGTCGATCTTGATAACATCTACCGGCAGATTGGACAGATAATTAAGGCTGCTGTACCCGACACCAAAATCATCCAACGCGATTCGTAATCCGGTTCGGCGCAGCCTGCTTAATGTTTCAGATGCAGGTTCAATAGACTGAATGAGAATACTCTCTGTGATTTCCAGAGTAATGTGTTCTGTACCTGCGCCGGAATCCCGTATCATATCAAGCAGATGATCCGCGCTGTTTCCTACCAGAAGCTGCTGGACCGAAAGGTTGATGCACATATGGCGAAGACCCAGGCTTTCTCCGTGAGAGCTCATGAACTCACACGCGCGCTGCAGTACGTAATCGCCAAGCTGCTCGACCATGCCGCTGCGCTCAGCAAGTGCAATAACCTGCCCGGCAGAAAAATAACCCCCATTTTCATCCGGCAGACGTACGAGCGCTTCCGCTGCAAAAAAACGCCCAGTTTCCACATGGACCATCGGCTGATACCAGATTTCCAGTGTTTCATGGTGGATAGCAGATTTCAGCTTGCGCAGAATGTCAGCTTCAGTCCGAATAATCGTGTCAAGTTCCTTATTGTAGATCACAACGTTATGATCAGATTCTTTTGCATAACGCAGTGCAGACTGAATCCGGTCCAGCAATACATCCGGACTGTCTCCATTCCTGGGATAGCAGCATACAGAAATCCGCACCTGCAGGGCAAATGAAGCATTGCCTGCTGAGACGGGTGCCGAAAGCATTCCCTGGAGCCTGTCCGCAAAGGTCTTTTCATTCTCCCCAGACATTGAAATACCCAGAAATACATCTCCATTAATACGGTACAGATATGTTCCGAATAGCCGTGAAAGGCGTTGAACTACCTCCCGCAAGATCTGATCACCGATATCCGCACTGAACAATTCATTATACTGGCTGAATGCACAGATATCCACGCAAAACAAACTGAACTGCCGTTTTTTATCGTAGGATATCAGCATATTAGCATCTCTCATATATTTCGGTCGATTGCCAACATTAAAAACCGGGTCGAAATATGCAAGCTGTTCCACCTGCTTACGGTACTGGTTAAAAGTTTTGGACAGCTCCATCATTTCAAGGTCCGTGTACTCATCAAACGTTACGTCGTCCTTCCCCTCGGTCAGCTGTCGGCATTTTTCAGTCAGCGTACGCACTGGAGACTCCTGAGACCTCTTGGTGTAATAAGCATGGATCAGACGGGAGATCTCTTCCTCCGCCTGTCCCTCCCCCAGAAGACAGCATTTATACTCATAGCGTGCTGACAGAAAGCTTCTTTCGTCATCCAGGCGGATTTTCAACAGGAGCTCAAGTGATAATCCCCTTGCAAAATCTTCCTGCTGTATCTCATCCATGTCCTCGCGGACAGCCACCAGAAAATTGCCTGCACTCAGCCTGCCTGCAATATAAGGATTTTGTATAAATTCCTTCAACCGCCGTGGAATGCTCTGCAGAAAGGCGGTCTCTTTTTGAAGGCCGATCATCTGTGAGACCTGGTTGTAGCCTTCAAACACCAGGTAATACAGCATAACAGGCTCCTCCCCCTCTGACAGCCAACGATTCAGCGCGTCCGTAAAACCCACCTGATTGTACAGTCCCGTCTGGCTGTCAATGGATGAAAACTGTTTCAACATACGCTTACGGATAAAAAGCTGATATTGTGAAACAGAAAATCCCAGCGTTAACAGCGCCGTCAGGAAACAGATGGTGATCATTGCACCTCTGTAGCCGGGACTGATCCATCCAGCCCTGGGCTGAATGCTGAGATTCCACTGGGCAGGCAGATTAAACGTTGTTTTCACCGCCTGTGAAAAATCAACATTTTCCCTCGAAACGGCAACAACCTCTTTGCCCCCGTTCTGTGGCTCAACACGCCACAGCTCATAATCATACCCCTGCTGAGACATATAACCAAGCCCCAGCTGTTCCAGCACGTAATTACAGTCCAGTGCCACTGCTACTCCCCCCAGATATGCATCGCCCTCCAAAAACGGCTGCAGGAAAAGAAATACCTCCTGTCCATCTCCGCCTTCTAAAATAACAGGTCCTTCCACCACCAGATCCTTGACAACCTTTGCCAGTGTATAAATGTAGGAAAATTCCTTCAGATCACGCCCTGCCTGATATCCATAAATCTCCTGAGGCAATACTCTCACCATAATATCACCCTTAATCAGAGCGGCGTAACGCACCTCCTCGCGCTCCAGCAGGGACGCTGCTGCGCTTTCAAACCAGATATCATCTTCCTCCGTCATGATACAGGCCATCCGGGCAAGTGCATCCGACTCATTCAGCTCTCCCTGAAATTGGAGCATAAGATTCTTGCCATAAGCATGAAGGATATGCTCTGCCTCATTTTTACGGATATCGTAAATGCATCCGTATATGGCAAAGCTCAGTACTGCCGTCAGAATCAAAGTCAGCAAAGCCGCGGCAAAAATTATTAGCCGCCGTTTGATATGAATTTTCATGTGCACCTCAATTCTGATAAATTTTGTAATACCCTTTACCATTTTGCTTGACAAAATACAATGCCTCATCCGCATCCGCAATCAGCTGCTCCAGATCAGAATCCGGTCGGCACAAAGATACACCAATGCTGCACTGCACCGGAATCCTCTCGCCCGCCGATCCTATTTCAGAATGAAGACGAAGCACCAGTTCACCCAGAACACTCTTCAGCTCAGCCTCATCATCAAGATCAGTCAAAAGCAGCACAAACTCATCTCCTCCGTACCTTCCAACGACGCCGTCATATTTCTTCTCATATTCCCGCAGGATATACCCTACACTTTTGAGCGCCACATCCCCTCCGCCATGTCCATATGTGTCGTTAATATATTTAAGATTATCCATATCAACAAAACACAATGCACTGACGAGCTCCGGATCCGTCCGTTTCACCAGTGTAGCCGCCTGATTGAGAAATACGGAACGAGTCACTATCCCTGTCAGACTGTCCGACAGTCCGTCCCCCGTCAATCGTATAATTTCGTTAAAGTCCACATCTTCGGGACGTTCATCCTGATAAATCTTTTTTTCCAGTTCTTCCACAGAGTGTACAAGTATATCTACTACCTGCATTTGTTTTGTGATATAACGCCGCAGAATGAGCAGCAGACCGGCACACACCATGACAGTCAGTCCTGCGACAATCAGCAGACTGGGCAAAATCCCCGAAAAAACGCTCCAAAAGTTAACCGTACAGAGAACATCCCATTCTGTATTTTCAACTCTCTGGTAGGTTGTAAAACAGGGGCTTCCATTCCGGATACTCCAGTAATCCCCTGGAACAGCAGCCAAAAGCTGCTCCTGCAGCTTGTCGGCTGTAGTTCCAATCATAACGGCATCGCCCAGCTCATCCATCATCGGAACTCCATAGGAAAACCCCTCTGTGGAGGACATGATCTGCCCCTGAGAGCCAATCAATGTAGCTTCTGAATCATGGATGCCGGCGGACTGTTCTAGAATCTCCACAACTTCATCGAAATAAATTGCACAGAACAGACAGCCTGTTATATTTTTCTGCTGGTCAAACAGCGGGACTGCCACCGTATAATTCAGTGTTACCCCGTCAGCGCCTGCGGCAAAACTGTCTGTGACCTGAGCCTGCCCGGTCGAAAATAACTGCTGCATGTACTCCCTGCTGGCAAGACTGGCCGGCTCGGAACCATCAGAATAAACTGTGATATCAGAATCCACATAGCATATCATCATATAACCAAAGTAAGGCGACATTTGATCCAGTTTTTTGACTTTTTCACTGGGAGGGATCTCCGGGTCGTAGAATTCAGTCAAGGAGGCCAGTGATTCCAGCAGGGTAACAGATTCCGTCACCCGCCGCGATATTTGTGCGTGAACACTGCTCATGGAGGCGCGCGCATCTGACTCCATTTGCTGAAATGACAGGACAGCACCGCCCAGCAGGATGATTAGCATCGTCAGCAGGCAAAAAATTGCACTGTACCGCAGGATCGGCGACAGAGATATCTTCCAATTACCGTTTCTCTTATTTTCTTTGTGTTTTTTCATCCGAATCCAGCCTTTCGCACAATGCTTCACATTACCTCTGCCGGAAACACCCAAACGAAAAAGATGTTCCACAGGCAATCTTGGAACCTATACCAAAAATTATAACATTCACCATCTGATAAAGCAATAACGTTCCCTGTGGCGCCATATCATTTTAGTGAGAGGGCAGATAAATACCTGAAATAAAAAAGAGAGTGTCCTGAAAGTCATTTCATGACTTTCAGGACACTCTCTTTAACTTACGTGCGTTAGAGGATTCGAACCCCCGACCTTTTGGTCCGTAGCCAAACGCTCTATCCAGCTGAGCTAAACGCACATCACCGCTAAACTATTTTCGCGACAATGATTATTATACATAAACGCACGTAATTTGTCAATACTTATTTCTAATTTCTTCTAAGCGCTTCAATCGGACTGAGTTTTGCAGCCTTCCTTGCCGGATAGATTCCGAAGAAAATACCAACTGCACATGAAAACAGTGTTGCTCCCAGAATAGTCGTTGCACTCAAGCCCGGTGTCATGTTCATATTCTGGGTTGAGTTTATGACACTGCAGATGCCGAATGCACCGGCGAGACCCAGAATGATCCCAATGATGCCCCCAAGGATCGTCAGAATCGCTGATTCCGCGAGAAACTGTGCCATGATCGACGAGGTCTTCGCACCCAGTGACTTTCGAATACCAATCTCCCTTGTCCGCTCGGTCACAGACACAAGCATGATGTTCATAACACCGATACCGCCCACCAGCAGGGAAATCCCCGCCACGCATGAGATAAAGGCCGTCACAACGCCCATCATACTGTTCATCGTCTTCATGATATCCTGGAAGCTCTGAACCTGATAATAGTCCTCTCCTGCACTCTGATGACGCGATTCCAGAACCTTTACTACTTTGTTCGATATTTCCTGAGAATCCATCGTCTTATCTGCCAGCACGACAAAATAGTAAAACTGGTCATATGTGTCGTCATATTCCTGGAGTGATGTATACGGAACGTCGATATAGACCGGCATTCCCTCATATGTATATGACACAAAGGCTCCATTTTCCGGCTGCTGGGTTACCCCTACAATCTGATAACTCTTTGACACTCCATTATATAAGACATCGATGTCCATGCCGACAACATCATCAGAGCCGAACAGCCTCTTAGCGTCAGAGTCTGAGATCACACAGACGCGTCTTGCCTCTGAAACGTCAGCGGCTGTAAAATAATGTCCCCGTTTGATCTGTGAAGTTGAAAACATCGGCTGATTCTCGGTTGCCCCGGTCAGAGTTATGGAAAACTCACCCTTTCCCGTGGAAGTCTCTCCCGACCAGCCGCTTGAAGGACTGACAGCTTCAACCCCCGGTACCTTATCTATAATTGCCTGCATATCGTCCGGCGTCATGTATTCGCCGGCGGTCATGGCATCATCGCTGCACATAACCTGGATCTGACCGCCTCCCGCACTGTCCATCTCATCATTCATCTGGTTCGTGGTCCCTGCTCCGACAGCCATTATCATGATGACCGAAGCAATACCGATGATGATACCCAGCATCGTCAGGAGGGAGCGTCCTTTATTGGCCATTATGTTATGTATGGCCATCTTAATATATTCTATCAAATTACCCATATTAAGTCCCTTTCCTGATGCCTGTCCGGATTATACATCATCTTCCAGAGCGGCACCTTCCGGTACCCCTGCAGATCCGCCGGCCGCACCGTCTGCTGCCTGAGCCTGGTCACCCTCCTGAAGGGTGCCAAGGTCCGGAATCACCTGATCGCCTTCTTTTAATCCGCTTTTGACTTCCATATATTCATCGGATGAGATTCCCGTCTCTATTGTCTGTTTTGTGATCACACCATCGCGCAGTACATAGCAGAAGGAACCGTCGTTCCCGATATTCACAGCCTCAACCGGAACTACCAGAACGTTGTCGGCAGATGCGGCCTGAACAGTCACTTTGGCTTCCACACCGATAAAAATATTTTCATCAGGATTATCAATCTTCACGGTTGCACCGATCATCGGTGTTCCCTTTTCGTTTGGAATTGCAACCCTGTTGATTTTTGTTAATGTTCCCTGGTAGGTGTTGTCTCCCAATGAGACCGAAGCCTTCTGTCCTTCTTTCAGCACCGCATAGTCATACTTGGAAACCTGAATTTCCACGCTTACATCGTTTGTACTCTCCAGTGTAAACATTTCCATTCCCTGTGTAACCGCAGCACCACCTGCAACTTTTGAATCCGAGATGACGCCCGTGAATTCGGCCTGAATTCCCTTTTTGCCCTCAGCAATCAGCTCTTCAACGGATTTTGCTTCCAGTTCAGACAAGTTGGTCGCCACCTGCATCTTTTCTTTTGTTTCGGCTGTCAGCGTGGATACATCTGCCTCTGCAGTCGCTTTCTCCGTCGCAAGCTCTCCCTGAAGTTCTGCCAGTGTAGCGCTAGCGCGCTCCAGTTCCCTCTGCAGTTCGGATGTATCTGCTGATGCGGTATCCTCTCCTAATGCCCCACTTCCCCCATCAGCACTGTAAACGGGCTTTTCCGGTGGTTCTGCCACCAACTGATTGTAATCATCTACAGCTAAGCTATATTCCTCAAGAGCCTTTGATTTTTCTTCTTCCGTGGCAGAAGCCAGGCTGCTTCTACTTAACGCATCTGCTTTTTTCTTTTTCAGGTCATCCAGTTTTTTATCATATTCCTTTTTCTTCTTGTCATACTCAGCCATCTCCTGCGCATATGCCGCTTGTGCTGTAGCTGCTGCATCCTGCGCCTGCTGCAGCGCTTCATCCTTAGCATTTTCTGTCTCCGCCGCAATCGCATCCTGAAGATCGTACACATACTGCTGCCAGTCATCAACCTGTGCCTGCAGAGACTGTGCATTTGCTGCAGCCGTCGCCTGCTTGTCCGCTGCCTTGTTCGCCTGGTTTATGGCATCGTTGTAATCCAGCTTACCGGACTTTACATTCAGCTCGGCTTTCTGGTTTTCTTTTTCCAGATCTTCAAGATCATATGTAATCAGCTGTTCCCCTGCTCTCACACTGTCGCCGACTTCGAACGGCATATCCTGAATCGTGGCGTTCACCGGAGAATAAAATGTCTTTTTCTGAAGGCTCTTAACAGTCCCCGTTGCGTCCAGCTCTTCCGATACGTCCCCTTTTTCGACATTGATCACATTGACCTGAGCCGTCACCTCAGGAGCCTTTACATTTCTACTGGCAAGTGCCAGCACGGCAATGATCACCACAACAGCGGCGATCACTCCGATCATAATCTTATTGATCTTTTTCTTCTTCACCATGATTTCGTTGTCCTCCCCATGCGTCATGAATAATTCTCATTAATGATGTCTGATTCGATTTTCCCGTCCATAATACGGACTACGCGTTTCGCCTGAGCGGCGATACCATCATCATGCGTAATCAGAATTATGGTTCTCCCCTCTTTGTGCATATCTTTTAAAATCCGCAGGATTTCCTTGCTGGAGGCTGAGTCCAGATTACCGGTCGGCTCATCAGCAAGAATAACCGGTGGTTTTGCCGCCACAGCTCTTGCAATCGCCACTCTCTGCTGCTGCCCGCCGGACATTTCAGACGGCTTATGCGTCATGCGTGTCTCGAGCCCAACCATCTTAAGTGCATTGACTGACAATTCTTTTCTTGTTTTCCGGTCAATTCCACGATAGATCAATGGCAGCTCAACATTTTCCAGCGCCGTCAGATTGGGAATCAGGTTAAAACCCTGAAAAATAAATCCTATTTCCTTATTCCGGACAACCGACAGGTCGTTGTCTTTCATAGTCGCAACCTCCGTCCCATTCAGCCAGTAATCCCCTGATGTCGGTACATCCAGACATCCCAGCATGTTCATCAGGGTAGACTTTCCAGACCCTGACTGACCGATGATCGCGACAAATTCCCCCTCATTGATCGTAAGATTCACGTGATCGAGTGCACGCACTTCATTTTCACCCGGATTGTAGATCTTACACATGTCACTTACTTGAATCAATGCTTCCATTTTGTCCCTCTTTCTTACTTTTTTAAAGAAAAACAGTGCAGGGAATCAACCAATACTTCCCTGCACTGAGGTTTCTTTCTGGTTTATTGGTCCTTGTCATCATCTTTCTTCGGCTGATTCATACTATCAGAAGAAACTTCCAGAATATTAGCCACATCGTCGATCGGAGAAGGCTTTGAACTGGTTTCCACCTGGTTGTTTCTCATAGCTCCCCAGAAATAGAGAAGCGGAAGAATCACGCCGATAATGACGTTGATTACGCTAAATGATCCCTGTACCACAGAGACAACTGCCGCTGCGAGCACCCAGATGATCATGACAGCTCCAAAAACCACGTTGATTTTTGATTTTTGCGGTTTGTTGCAGTTCTTCACGCCAAAAATCCCGGCCACAATATAGACAATTCCCTCAATAGTACCGATAATAGACGTCATGATAAGCGCCTCGCTTGTCACGCCGGTCATTGCCATTACCTGCATCATCTGTTCAGACTGTGACATCGCCAGCGATGAGATACATCCAAGCAGACCAAACGCTCCAAAAATAATTAAAATTATGCCCACTACCTGTAATAAAGTTTTTCCTGGTGCCTTCATTTCACTTATCCTCCCCTGTTTAGGAATTTAAAAATTCTACCTCATATATCATCCTTTATTTTATTTTGTATTTCCTCACTTGTCAAACACTTCACAGAATTTTAAGGAATTCTTAAGGTGTCACGTTGATTTTCTCTGCTTTCTATACTAATATTGACATCAGAACGACAATTTCACAGAAAAAGAGAGGTGATTATCCCTGTATGAATACAAGTGACGAGCTTTTTCTAACAACCCGGCAGCCGATGCACAAGCTTTCGGTTGCCATATCGCGTTATTTTTCAGAAGAGCCTCTGACAGAGGAGCTCAAAAGGCGTTATGCAGCTTATATCCTCCGGCATTTGTATCCGGCACTGGAATGGATACTGAAACAAAAGAAAGTTTCTTTTCTGGTACAACTTCTTAACACGGGATGGCTGGACAGCACAACGGTCAGCCGCGGACTCAAAAACAGAGATATCCCTACAGATATGCGTCTGCTTTTGATGCGCTCCCTTGTACCGGACGCATCCATAACAGACCCCGGGCATACCCGGGTCGTAGCTTCCGAAATTTTGTCGATCGCACAGCTGCGAATTTTTGATCAAATGCCTGAAATGCGCCTTGCGATTGCAGGTTTTACGTTTCAGGAAACTGCAGATTATGAGGTAACGGGAACGGACGGATACACAGTATATTACTCTCCCACTCATGTGATGACAGCGTTTTCACAGTCTGAACATACGGAGCTGTACCTTCACATGCTGCTTCACTGCCTGTATCTTCATCTGGAAGTCCCGTCAGATGCCAATCCCTCATTCTGGAATCTGTCCTGCGATATCAGTGCCTGGTTTCTGTCTGAAAAAAAATTTAAAATCTGCGGCGAGACCCGGCGGCAACTCCACGACAACATCTATGAACAGTTTCCTCCTGAAGTCTCTCCCGCGCTTTCTCTGCAGGTATATGAATGGCTTAACCGACAGTCGGATCACAGTTTTATTGATGAGTGGACAGAACTTTTCAAAATGGACAGCCACGAATACTGGTATCAGAGTACCTGCACGGCAGGACGGCGTTTTCGCCCCCTCCCAAACTTTTCCAGAGGATTTTCCGTTCCGGTCCGTCGCAGGTTCGGCCTTAACCCTGGAAGCCGGCTGGAAGAACTGGAACTTTGGAAAGAGGCAAAATACGATTACCGCTCGTATCTGCGCCGTTTTACCGTAACTGCCGAGGAGATTCAGACAGACCTGGAAAGCTTTGATTATATTCCTTATCTGTATGGCCTGTTCCGCTATGGTAATCTCCCACTCGTTGAACCGCTGGAATACACCGAGGCTGCAAAGGTTGAGGAACTGGTCATCGCCATCGATACCTCCGGTTCCTGCAGACTCAGCACAATTCAGCAGTTTCTTGCAGAAACGTGCAGAATTCTGACCGATCACCAGAACTTTTTCCGTCATATGAATGTACATATCATACAGTGCGACTCCATGATCCAGGAGCACATACGGATACGCAGCACTGATGACTGGAACCGTTATATTCAGAAGATTAAAATCAGCGGACGGGGCGGCACCGACTTTACCCCTGTATTTAACCTGGTCCAACGTCTGATGGAGCACGGTGAGTTCAGAAACCTGAAAGGACTTTTATATTTTACTGACGGCGACGGGGTCTATCCGCAGGATAAGCCCCCGTATGAAACGGCCTTTATCTTCACAGATTACCGCTTCCTGAATTACAAAATACCAGACTGGGCTGTACGGCTCTGCCTGAACCTGAGTGAAGGAGAGATATAACAATGAATATAAAAGAAGCAAAAGAAGAAATAAAGCGAACACTGCATGCTTATACACAACGGACCCCCGAGGGAATCCTTCAGATTTCAGCTGTACAGCAGCGGCCTGTTCTGCTGATCGGCCCGCCGGGCATCGGAAAGACCGCCATTATGAAACAGATTGCCCGTGAAGAATCTGTCGGACTGGTTGCATATACGATGACGCATCATACTCGTCAGAGTGCGATCGGGCTACCAGTTTTAAAAGAAAGGACTTACAATGGCCGCACTTATTCCATTACTGAATATACCATGAGTGAAATTGTAGCTTCTGTCTATGACTGTATGGAGGCGACTGGTTATACTTCCGGCATTCTTTTTATCGATGAGATGAACTGCGTATCTGAGACGCTGACACCGGTCATGCTGCAGCTCCTTCAAAATAAAACTTTCGGCAACCATCAGATACCCGAAGGCTGGCTTATCGTAGCCGCCGGAAATCCTCCGGCCTATAACCGTTCTGTCAGAGAATTCGATATGGTAACGCTTGACCGTGTAAAGAACATGTGCATCGAAGCCGATTATTCTGTGTGGAAAGAGTATGCCTGTGCAAATGCAGTCCACCCCTCCATTTCGGCATATCTCAATATTTATCCCGACTGTTTTTATTCCGTTCAGAATCAGGATAACCACCTCTCCTTTGTGACGGCACGCGGCTGGGAAGATCTGTCCTGTATTATAAAATCCTATGAATCGTGCGGTGATCCTGTCACCGAGACTTTGATCCGCCAGTATCTGCAGCACGATGAGATTGCCAGAAACTTTTACCTGTTTTATGACCTCTTTACACAGTACGCATCTGATTTTGCCAATGATGACTTTTTCGGACCGAATGTCATCGCCCGCATCAACACGGCGGAGCCCGCAGAAAGCATATCGGTTGCCTCCATGCTTTTCGCAAAAGCATCTGCAATGATCCGTGAGTATTCTTTCTCCGAACAGGTGCTAAAGCATATGTCCGATCTTAAGATATTGTTCAAAAGAATGAAGGATAATTGCGCACTGGAAGGTGAAAACACCCTGCTGCAGCTGGAACAGTTTATCAGCAAACGTCGGACCTCCAACCGTATCCGTGAAGATAACGGGCTTCTTCCTCTCCAGGAAAAGATCCTGGAACTCCATACACTTCGTCTGCTGGAAGAACAGCTTCTGGCAGCACGCAAGCGGCATCTCTGTGAAGATTCTGCCTTTATGGAAATGCTGGACAACAGCCTGAAAGACATGAAAAAACACCAGAACTCTTACGCTGAAGAAATACTGGCGTTTCTTTCTGATTCATACCGGGTGCTCGAAGCAGCACCGGATGATGTCAGTCTTCTGTATTTTACTTCCGATCTTACAAACAACCCTGAATGTTCGGAATTTTTGTCTTCACATCCCTGCAGATCCTATCTCTCACACACCGGGCCTCTGCTTTTGCAGCAACGTGAGGATGAGATACGGGCCGCAATGAAAACTGCCGCCAAAGACTGATCAGCGGACAATGGCGTAACTCATATAACCGATATAAAACACAATACATGCCAGACCCTCAAAACGCGTTACCTTTTTCCCGGTAAAGCAGCAGACAGCGATCACGGCACTGACTGCGATGAGTACGCCGATATCGATCAGGTTGTCCCTGACCGCACCGAGCGGCGACAACGCCGACGACATCCCCAGAATAAACAGGATATTAAAAAGACAGGACCCTACTGCATTGCCGAGGGCAAGTCCACTCTCACCTTTTCTGGACGCTACAACTGAGGTGACAAGTTCCGGCAATGAAGTTCCAAGTGCTACAATCGTAAGTCCGATCAGGGTCTGTGACATTCCGAAAATACGGGCAATTTCACTGGCACTGTCAACCACGAGATCGCCGCCCCAGATGATAGCTGCCAGTCCTGCCGCCATATACACAGTACTCTTAAGCGGCGACAGCACCCGGACGTCCTCTGCCGTATCTGCTCTCCTTCGTACTGCGCCTGCAACAATCCATAACAGATAAGCCGCCAGCAATATCAGCAGCAGCACTCCCTCAAATCTTCCCAGATTCAGGTCCCACAACAAAAGAAGCAGCAGGACAGACGCCGCAATATTGACCGGGATATCTCTTCTCATGATTTCCCGGTCCGTCTGAAACGGCCTGATCACCGCACTTGCCCCTATCACTACCAGCAGATTGAAGATGTTGGATCCAATCACATTGCTCAGTGCAATATCATTATTCCCCGCAAGCCCAGCTGTGATACTGACCGAAGCTTCCGGTGCACTCGTCCCCATAGCCACAATGGTAAGTCCGATCACAACAGAAGGTACCTTCAAAAGGCGTGCTACAGACGAACTCCCCTCCACAAAGAAGTCCGCCCCTTTTATCAGGAGCAAAAAACCGATGATCAAAAATATATAAACCATGATAAAGCCTTTCCATTTTTCCGTATTTTATATTCTGAACTTATCAGTTGCAACCGCTTCCACAATACTCTCAAAGAATATTCCGGCCCCCACTGCATCATTTCTGATCTTCTGCACATTAACTTCGACTTTGGGATTCCCGGCAGCTCCCTGGCGTTTCGCTTTCTCAAGCAGTTGTCTTTTAACCATACGCACCGCAAAATGTTCTGCTTCTGAATACTCATCAAACATATGCTTCTGATCCTCCTCAAACACGGAATAACCCTTCAGCTGTGTTCCCTCATACTCTGCCTTTACACGCGTCTGGACCTTAGTGACGATCTGGCTTGCGATCGCTCCCAGAGCATTGGCGACCGCCGCATTTTCAGGTATTACTGCAGTTGTGCCGAGAAGTTTCGCGACTCTGGGAAGAAACACATGGATCGGCGCACCTACCCCCACAAGTGGAAGTCTGGTTGTAACTGCAGTCGACATCCAGGAATCTTTTTTTCTGGCCTTTGCATCCCGGTAAGACCACTCGATAAATTTCTGCAGATTCTTGTCCTCACAGACTTTTTCGTGTTTTGGGTATTTTTGTGTCATAAGGATTCGAATAATATTGCAGTACATCTTTTTCTCAACAAGCTCATAGACAATCTCTGGAATCTCTTCCTCTGTCTCCACCACATTCTGTGCAAGACAGCACACCGCAGCTTTCGCAGCCCGGGGATCATAGATATCAAAATCGCCTTTGATAACCATCATATCCGTAGGCGTAAGCCCGCTTTTTAGGACAACCCCTTCTTCTTCGAGGCGTGCAGTATGCAGAGAATAAAGATCACTGTCAATTGCCGCGCCAAGTTCCTGCGGCATCAGAGGTTCCGCCTCAAGCGCTTTACAGATTTTCTTTTCTTCTTCAGTATACCCCTTTTTATCGGAAATATCTTTCTGAAGCACATAAAATTCATACAGCATCCTGGTATGCGGGCGGTGAAGCGCAGCCAGGCTTTTCAGCTTGTCCGTCACCTGAGGATATTCCTTTGCCAGCAGAGAAACCGGAATCACCCTGCGTGTATCCAGATATAACCTCTCATTCTTAAACCGTACAGCGCTGTCTCCTCCAAGACCGAATGTGTCGACATACAGTCCTTTCACCATGGTCTTCCATTTTCCAATGGAGATCCCCCTCCTGGCAGTGACCGGGCGTTTATCGCGCACGATAGCTACGTCTGTCGTCGTTCCGCCCATATCTACAATGACTGCATTTTCTTCCCGTGCCATCGCACTTCCACCGACCACGCTCGCTGCCGGGCCCGAAAGCAAAGTCTCCACCGGGCATTCTTTCGTCAGGACTTCGGACATCAGGCTGCCGTCACTTCGCACAATGGCGATCGGCATCTGCAGGTTCCGTTCTTTCATAACATTTTTTACTGCCGTTAAAAATTCGGCGATCAGAGGAATCAGACGCGCATTCAGCAGTGTGCCTGCGCCGCGTTTCAGCACATCTACTTCATCAAACATATCATGTGCTGTTGTAACCGGTACCTGCATGGTTTCCTGAAAAATTTTCTTCGCCATCTTCTCAAATTTTCCGCCGTTTGCCTGCGGGAACGTCTGCACGATACCGATGGAATCACAATCGGAAAACAACTCCGGGATCATCTTTCTGAGTTCATCCCAGTCGGGATCTTTTGCATCTTCGAAAATCTTCTCCGGCTTCCCATCGATCTTGATCAACTGATCCTGCTCCTGAAAACCATAAGACGCATATGTGTCACTCAGATTCTCAGACAAATCTTTATCCACCCCGATCATCAACAGTCTGGCGCGGCTGCCCTTATTTTCCACACAGGCATTCGTGGCAAGCGTTGTCGAGAGAGCCAGAACCTCTGCACGCCTTACATAATCCTGATCCAGCGCGTCCAGTGCATTAGCAATTCCAATTTCCAGCTTTGATTTTGTCGTCAGTGCCTTTCCGGAGCATACAACCTTTTTCGTGTCCATATCATAGACAACCGCATCCGTATATGTCCCCCCGGTATCAATCCCAATTCCTATCATTGCTTTACTCCTCCCATCAATGTATTTTGTCTGTTTATGACTTATTCGTCACGTGCTACTTCTCTCTGGTATGACCATGTCCTGCCCTTGTCCGCCGACGTGTAAAGTGCACTGCTTCCCCCGTTATAATCACCGTCCTGTCCCTGCCCGACTTTCAGATACAGAGTTCCGTCTTCCTCGTACGGCATTCCCGGAAAATCAAATGGCTGATACATCTCTCCTCCGTTCAAAGGAACCTTAACAGCAGGAAGCGTTACCCGTTCGAATGTTGCACCGCCATCTTCCGTCCGGTACAGTTCCGCCAGGGAACCACCACTGTGGGACAATGCAAGGAAGCCCAGGGTTTCATTTAAAAAGGAAATTCCGGCGGACACTCCGATGTCTCCGCAAAATGGATCCTGATTGAGTATCTCCCATGACTCACCGCCGTCCACTGTCATCTCCAGTCCATAGAACCGGCTACCAGCCGCCGCGTCCAGCACAGTCAGCCGGTAGCCGCGGCTTTCATCAAGCATACTCATATCTTCATCACTTTCCTGTCCCTCAGTGCTGTCATGCATATCCACACTTTCCTGCGCTGAAAGCGGATTCTCTGAAGCGACTGCATTCAGATCATCCGCATAGACATACCGTACTGGCGGATAACCTGCCGGTTCCCCGTCGGTGTCCGGCACATAGACAGACACTGTATAACCCGATATCTCACAGTATCCATTCACTGCCGCTCTCGTATTGCCGGCACTGTTGATGTATACGATGCCTGACGTGTCTGTTCCCCAGGACCGTATACCATAATATAAAATGCCAAAACGCGGTGCCTCCCAGCCGCTTACTGTCTGCTCAAGCGGCATCACCTTAAGCATGGACATCAGCGGTGCCAGTTGTTTTCCCTGCTCATCCTGCGTATTCACAGCACCGTCCAGATATACCGTCATTTCTTCCGCTTTACTTCGATCATACGATATCAGAAAGCTATTCGTTTTACCCTCTTCATTCTTCCCGTAAAGAAAAGTGTCCAGTTTCAGGATCCGGCCCCCGCTGTCAAATTCCAGATCAACACTGGTGGCCACATACAGCTCCCCGGGCATGTCAATCTCTTCCCGGATGTCCGCCAGCAGTCCCTCGATTCCATCCCGATATATATTATCATGTGTGAGTATAACAGTCCGTCTGTGTCTGGCTTCTTCCAGCACCCATGAGAGCTTTCCCTGATAAGAGCCTGCACTTTTAACGATGCCCCATCCAAAATATCCGGTTACTGCGCAAAGGGAAAGGAAGGCAGCTATGTACCACGCTTTCCTCGCGGCAGAAAGTATCTGATATGGATGCCCGGCATCCTGTTTCTTCACAATTCTTATGATACAGACAATCAGCCAGACCAGAAAAAACAGCGCACAGACTGCCAGTACCGGAAGATGTCTTCTCTTCCCTCCATAACGGCAAAGTGCACACAGATGATACCATGCAATTCCGTACACGATCAGAAAAACCGGGTGGAATACCATGGACAGCAAGACCTGGAATCTCGTCCGTTCACTGTCTTTTGTAAACATACTGCAGTTAATCCAGGATGATGAGAGCCATGAATATCAGGTTTTCATTTCCGGTATTCACCAGTCCATGTCCACATCCGTCAGGCGTAAACGTCACGTCACCTGCTTTTACCGGACGTACCGTCCCGTTGTCATCATAGTCACCCTCGCCCGACATGATATAATATGTCTCACTTTCCCCGTGATGTTCATGATACCCGAGTGAGCATCCCGGTTCTACTGCCACTTCTGCATAAAGACGACACTTCCCATTCATCTCCTTCTCTCCAAGAATATGCCTGATGGTGATATGTCCTTTGCCTCCACACATATTTTCTACTCGTTCCATTTTCATAATTTGTACCTCACTTTCAGTATTTTCAGCGACTGCCGGCAAATTTGTTTGGATTATATTCCACAATTTCCGGTAAGTCAATTTTCTTTCTCCGCTTTCCGCGACAGCAGTTTATTCAGATAAATGGACTTGAACTGACGCGATGCCATGGCCTGTTTTACCGGGGGCAGCTTCAAAATAGCACCAAATACACCTGCCATCGCACGATGGCTCGCAAATGCCTGGTTATCAAAAATCAGGTTCTGAAGTGTCCCTTTCTCGATCGCCTGAGCGACAAAGCGAGCAGTGCTGTTCACCGGCGTTATGATCTGCACCTCACGTTTCTTCAGTTCAATCGCTTTTGTCGGACAGTTTCTCACACAGACGCCACACCCCAGGCAGATATCCGTATCGATCGCTGCCAGCTTTCCACCCTCCTGTTTCTGTTTCATTTCAATCGCCAGGATTGGACATGCCTTCGTGCATTTTCCGCAGCCGATACATTTGTCCTCATTAATATGAGGTATATAATTTGTCGTCGCCACAGGGACCATCGGGGCAAATCTCCTGGATGCCTGCAGCGCTTCACAGCAGCACCCACAGCAGTTGCAGATAAATGCTGGTGATTCCTGAACATTTTCCCCAATCTGCACGAGGTTATGCTCATAGGACAGTGCCAGTACGTCCATCGCCTCTTCCTTTGATACCAGTCTTGTATGCCCTCCGTGCTCTGCCAGCGACCTGGCAACATTGCCGAATGTCATGCAGACGTCCATCGGTGCATCAATCTCACAGGGATGCCCGGCATGCATGGCTTTATGGCGGCAGTAGCACATGCCGATGCCAACATAATCAGCGTCCTCGACGATGTATCCGGCCCTCTCATAATCCAATATGTGGATGGAATCATCACTGTTAAGGTCAAGCGCCGGTTCCTGCACATAGACACGGCCAAGTTTCGTTTCGGTAGCAAAGAAGAGATCTTTTACAAACTCTTCTTCCACATTCATATACTGGTAGTAAAGTTCACTCAGATATTTCTGATCGATATCTCCCCGGATCCTCATCAATGCAAACTCGATAAACCCCGCCATCGGCGGCGGCATCACAAATTTCCGCACCCCGCAGTGCTCTGAGTCCACCAGCAGCGCCTTTTCACAGAGCCTGTCAAGCATCTTCTCCGCCTTGGCCTCGCTCGTATTCCACGCAAGCGCTGCCCTTCTGATCGTAAATGGCCTGACGGGAAGACGCGATACGGCACGCGCTTCCTGCTCAGTATAAAGCACCTGAAGAATCTGGTACAGCACAGGAGAAGCCGGTGCCCCCTGTGTAAACCAGTTAATGCGGTCTTCCAGATTTTTGTATGCCTGTTTCTTTGTTGTTATATGTCCCATTTTATGTCCCTTCTACTACTGATACAATTCATTCTGCTTTCTGATCCGACAGACTTTCCTCAGTTTCCGGCCAGCTATTTTTAACAGCACACCGTTGACAGTCCGGACTTTCTGTGGGCAGACCTGAACACACCTCATACAGGAAATACATGTCTTTCTGTCTGTTTTCCGACAGTTATCCACAGGTATCGCCGACACAGGGCATTTCCTTGCACACAATCCACACTGTGTACATCCCCTGCCTGCTTTCGGTTTCAGCGGTACGCCGGAATATTTGCGGTACGGGCTGCTGCCCTTCACCCTGACTTCTGTCAGATCCTCTGACTTTAAGATCCGTTCTCTTACAGTTTTCCCAAATTCTGCAAGCTGTCTCCTGTCATTTTTATCCGGCCTGCCTGTACCGTATTGCCTCGTAATGGAGTGTTCCGTGACAGCCGACACAGCAGCGGTTACGCAAAACCCTGCCTTACCGGCACATTCCTTCAGTTCCAGCAGGGTATCATCATAATCTCTGTTTCCGTATGCAGTCACGATCAGTGCCGGCGACTTGTCCGCTCTGATTTTTGCGATCCGCTCCAAAGCGGGTGCAGGAACCCTTCCGCCAAAGGACGGTACCCCGATGATACAAAAAGTATCTCCGGATACATGATATCTTCCATATTCTGTCTTCGAATCCGTCAGGTCAATCTCCTGCGGCTTTGACTCCCAGCATTTTCCCAGCGTCCGCACTACCTTCTGCGTTCCCCCCGTAGGACTGAAGTATATCAGTACAATTTTTTCTATTTTCACTTTTCCCTCCGCCTTTCCGCCATTTTACTGTATTTCTTCCATTATCGGACTATGATACTCTCTATATAGAATGCGGCACACCAGGAAAATTGTCAATAAAAACGTGAAAAAGGAGTACCCTGCCTGCCGCAAAATACTCCTCTCACCTGTTTCAGAATCATCTGACCTTGATATGCACTTCCCTCAGCTGACTTTCCGTCACCGGTCCGGGCGCCCCGCACATCAAATCCTGAGCATTTCCGTTCATCGGGAATGGAATGATCTCACGAATGTTTTCCTCATTCCTGAGCAGCATGATCATACGGTCGATCCCGGGCGCCATGCCGGCATGCGGTGGAGCGCCAAACTGGAATGCACTGTACAGCGCCCCGAACTTCTGTTTCAGGTCTTCTTCTGTGTACCCTGCAATCTCAAACGCCCTCACCATAATATCCAGATTATGGTTTCTGACTGCCCCGGAAGAAAGCTCTATGCCGTTACACACAATGTCATACTGATAGGCCAGAATGTCAAGCGGATCCATTGTATTGAGCGCTTCAAGCCCGCCCTGCGGCATGGAAAACGGATTGTGTGTAAAGTTGATCTTCTTCTCGTTCTCATCGTATTCAAACATCGGAAAATCATTCACAAAGCAGAATCTGTATGCGTTCTTTTCACACAGATCCAGTTTTTCGCCCAATTCTGTACGGATCTGTCCCGCACACAGTGCCGCGCGCGCCTCCTTATCTGCGATAAAGAAAATGGTATCCCCCGGGACAAGTCCTGCGGTATCCGCGATCTCCCCCTTCATATCCCCCGGAATAAACTTGTCGATCGGTCCCTTATATGTCATATCATCATTCACTTCCAGATAACCGAGACCGCCCATTCCGATGGACATGGCAAAGTTCAGAAGTTTTTCATGAAACCCCTTTGACATATCCGCGTGAACCCTGATCGCACGGACCGTCTTTTTATGAAATGGCTTAAAACTGCACCGCTGGAAGAACTCTGTCACATCCACGATGCGCAGTGGGTTTCTCAGATCAGGCTTATCCGTTCCGAATTCAAGCATCGCCTGTTTATAACTGATGACCGGATACGGCGCCTGGGTCACAGCCGCCCCCTCAGGAGCAAACTTTTCAAATGCTGCCGTCAGCACCTCTTCTCCAACCTCAAACACATCCTCCTGCGTTGCGAAACTCATCTCAAAATCCAGCTGGTAGAATTCCCCAGGCGAGCGGTCCGCGCGCGCGTCCTCATCCCGGAAGCACGGTGCGATCTGAAAATATTTATCAAATCCCGAAACCATCAACAGCTGTTTGTACTGCTGCGGCGCCTGAGGAAGCGCATAGAATTGTCCTTTGTACTTACGGGAAGGTACGATGTAATCTCTGGCACCCTCCGGAGATGAGGCGCACAGAATCGGTGTCTGAATCTCCAGAAATCCCATATCCGTCATTTTCTGCCTCAGAAAACTGATGACTTCCGAGCGAAAAATCATGTTATCTTTCACTTTTTTATTTCTCAGATCCAGAAAACGATATTTCAGTCTCAGATCCTCACGCGTCTCTTTTGACGTCATAACCTCGAAGGGAAGCTGACGGTACACTTTCCCAAGAATATCCGCGCGGTGCGCTTCCATCTCGATCGTTCCAGACGGAATCCTGGGATTATAAGTCTCCTCATCACGGAGTTCTACAACACCTTCTATGGAGACGCAGTCTTCTTTGCTGATGCCTTCCAGCAGGTTTGTATTCCGCATGACGACCTGCATCACTCCGTACATATCCCTGAGGTCAAGAAAGGAAACCCCTCCATGATCACGGATGTTTTCCACCCAGCCGGCGATCCTCAGCGTTGTCCCTACATCACTCTCGCCGATCTTATCCATTGTTCTGTTTCGGTAAATGTTTGTTGTCTTCATTCGATTCTCTCCTTTTGTGGTTTGGGCACAAAAAAAGCTGCCCATCCAAACTTTAACGTTCAGGACGAACAGCCATTGTCCGCGGTACCACCTGAATTACTGGTATCAGTCACTCTTCGGTTGAAAACCTTTCCGCTTATCGCGCGGATCACGGCGCACCTACTAACCGGAAACTATATTTCTGATGTTCAGATTGCAGCTGATAAAGTGTTATTCACGCAAATTCATTTTACGGAGTTCTCACTGCCCTCCACTCACTGGGAACGATAAGATGCGCTACTTCTCTTCGTCATCGCTGTTGCCAAAGATTATATACTACCGCTTTTTCATTGTCAATGGAAGATTTTCACAAAACGTCGTTTTCCCCGATATAACGAACCGTCCGGACCAGTGTCACCAGCACAATGATCAGTGCCACCGCCCCCAGCGTCAGGGAACGGAAAAAGTAGATCGCCTGTGTCATACCGCCTCCGGCACTCGAGATGAGAAAGAGGGTCAGGACTACCCCCGCCACGATCGTGGAGGAAGTGGATTTCCTGCGCATGCATACGATATACGGAAGCAGTGAAAGAAACGCCGCAGCTAAAAGTCCTGCCACATAGTAAATGCCATACTGGGTCATCATGATCACAGAAAAGTCACCCAGAACCACATCCGTCACACTGTCCAGAATCACCACAGCAGTCACATTCAGAACATTTCCGATCACGACATTGACAACCGTGAACACAAATACAATCAAAAGCTTTGCAAACATCAGCCTCCAGCGCTCGACTGGATAGCAAAACAGCTGATTGATCGTCCCGCTCCTGTATTCCTCCGCCACTAGCTGCGCCATGATCACCGACGAGAAGATCAGAAATGTCCCGCGCACGAGAGCATCCGTCATGAGGATCACCATCTCCCAGTCAAACGGCTCCTGTTCCAGCGCACTGCCATAATACATCAGCACAGACATTCCCACCAGGATGATGTGTGCCAGCACAACGCCAATCCATTTCCGCCAGAGCTGGTACTTCTGAAATTCCAGTTTAATTAAGTGCATCATGCGAATCCCCTCCTATCAGCTGATGAAAATATTCTTCCAGTGTCAAATGCCTGGCGGAAATCCCCCTGATCCCCACCTGCTGTTTCAGGAGTGCGTCTGCCAGCATATTATTGTCCAGCTGCTCCTCATAGATACGTACCACAGAGTCAGAAAAAATACGGTAATTATGCAGTTTCAGGACTTCCTCCAGCACATATCCCGCCTTCCGCACATCGGTCACTTCCAGCTCCGTGTAGCTGCCGCTCATGGCATATACTTCTTCCATGGTAACCTCTTTGATCAGCTTCCCTTTATTCAGAATACCTACTGTGTCCGCAATCTGCTCGATCTCTGAGAGGATATGGCTGGAGATCAGAATTGTCGTACCGTCTTCTCTGTTCAGCCGCTTCAGCAGTGAGCGCATCTGAAGCGCCCCTTCAGGGTCAAGCCCGTTGATCGGTTCGTCAAGAATCAGCACTTCCGGATGTGTCAGAATCGCCCTCGCGATACCCAGCCGCTGTTTCATCCCCATGGAAAACCTGCGAACAGGCTTTCTGCCTGTTCCTGTGAGTCCCACCAGTTCCAGTGCTTTCTGGCAGTCCTCCATTTTATAATATCCCATATACTCACAATGAATCTGCAGCGTCTGTTCTGCAGAGAGGTTGCCGTAAAATGCAGGCGTCTCGATCATCGCCGCTACACGTCGCAGAATATCAGCCGAATGCTGCTCCAGGTTTCTGCCAAACATGGCCACGCTCCCCTCCGTCGGCTTCACCAGATTCATCATCATCTTCATGGTCGTGCTTTTTCCGGACCCATTCGGTCCCAGGAACCCATAGATACTCCCCCGCTTCACATGCATATTGAGATGTGATACCGCTGTATTTTCCCGGTAGGTTTTTGTCAGTTGATTTGTCGTCAATATATAGTCCATACTGCTCTCCTTTCTCTGTTATCACAAGCATAACAGAGAAATTTCTCCTGTTCCTCTCGTAATTCTAACTTTTTTGTCAAGCTGGAAAAATCTGCGGAAATGACAGTGTAAAATATGTGTGTTCCCATGGTATGCTGTCCAGCACGATCTCTCCCCCCATACGTTCCGTCAAAGCCTTTGAGATCGCAAGCCCAAGTCCGCTGCCCTGGAAGTTTCGGCTTCTGGAGTCCTCCAGCGTATACATCCGCTCGAAAACGGCATCCTTGTCCCTGTCTGAAATTCCCCTGCCATGATCCGTCACCCGGATACATACATTGCCGTCCGACGTCCACATGCTCATTCCAAAATACCCGCCGTCCGCCCCATACCTCACAGCATTTGCCGTCAGGTTTTCCAGGACTCTGGTAAGCGCATCCGCGTCCCCCATTATATAAACAGGCATCTCGGGTATGACGAGTTCCACCCGAAACTGCATGTTCGTCATCATCTGATAAAACTGAAGAACCGTATTACGGCAGACCGCAGATACATTGACAGGTTCTGTCCCAAGCTTTCTATCGCCTGATTCCAGCTTCGCCAGATCAAAGAACTGATTGACCAGTGCCAGTACTTCCTGTACCTTGATATCAACCTTCTCGATCATCTCCTCCTGCGGTCCGCGTTCCTTCAGCATTTCCACATAGCCGAGCACCACGGTAAGTGGTGTTTTCAAATCATGCGATACGTTGGACAACATCATCCGGATTGCTGATTCCCTGCGCCCGAATTCTTTCTCTGTCTCTTCCCTGGCTTCCAGAAAGCTGTTCAGTTCCGTACATACTTCCCGCAGATCCCACTTTGCGTCCGGAATCAGTATGCGCTCCCGGCTCCCTTCGGTTCTGATATCATGCAGCTTCCTGACAAGGTACTTAAGCTGCCGCTTCTGCTTCCTGCGCACTGCCCACTGGCGGCACAGGATGAGCAGAAGAATAAGATTTGTTCCAAGCAGAACATAAATCATTTATTTACTCCTCCATCCGGTATCCGATTCCCCACACCGTGCGGATGTACTGCTGTCCCGGCAGCGCCTCGCCCAGCTTGCTGCGGAGACGGTTCATGTGTACATTGATCACATGTTCCTCCCCATAATACGGTTCGTTCCACACTGCCGAATAAATCTGTTCCTTTGTATAAATTCTCTGCGGATGCCTTGCCAGAAGACATAAGATCTCAAACTCTTTGCCTGTCAGTGCGATTCGTTTTCCATTTCCATAAACTTCATAACTCTGCTGATCCAGCGTCAGTCCTTTATAGCTGATTTGTGTCTTCGTATCTTCCTGCGGCTTGCTGTAACGTGTCGTCCTCCTCAGATTTGCCTTGATCCTGGCGGTAAGTTCTATCAGCGAGAATGGTTTCGTAATATAGTCATCTGCACCAAATCCAAGTCCCATGGCTTTATCACTTTCACCGTCTTTGGCGCTTATGATAAGGATTGGAACGACACTGCTCTTTCGAATCTCCTTCATCACCTGCATCCCGTTCAGAAACGGGATCATAATATCGAGCAGGATCAGATCAAAGGCTTCCTCCGCAAAACAGCGCAGCCCACTGTCACCGTCAAATGCCTGTACAACTACAAATCCTTCATTCTTCAAATATTCCGACACCATATCACTGATCTCTTTATTGTCTTCTATCAATAATATCCGCTGCATAACCTGCCGCTCCTTTTAACCTGTCAAATTAAAGTATCCTTCATTTCCAACATCATAAATATAACACAGTTCGATGATAAAATATAGAAATACAGAAAAGGACGCGCAGGCGACCCCATTCTTTCCGTCACAGCGTGATACCGCAGAATGTTTTAACATACGGGAAATCCGACAGAAATCTCCTGTTAAATAAAAACCTCCCAAAGGATTTCTCCCCTGAGAGGTCTGTAATTCTTTCTGTAATTGTACGTCCAAAAACGTATGATTAACGTTTGGAGAACTGCGGAGCACGACGTGCCGCCTTGAGGCCGTATTTCTTTCTTTCTTTCATTCTCGGGTCACGTGTCAGATATCCTGCTTTTTTCAGAATCGGTCTGAAATCAGAATCTGCCTGAAGCAGTGCTCTCGCAATGCCGTGTCTGATCGCACCAGCCTGTCCTGTATATCCGCCGCCGTGTACGTTTACAAGTACGTCGAATTTATCTGCAGATTCTGTTGCTGTCAGAGGCTGGCGAACGATAACTTTCAGTGTTTCCAGTCCCAGATACTCATCAATGTCTCTTTTATTGATCGTAATTTTTCCCGTTCCCGGTACTAAATATACTCTTGCGATCGATTTTTTTCTTCTGCCTGTTCCATAATATTTTGCACTAGCCAATGTCTCTTACCTCCTCTTAAAATGTTAACGCTTCTGGTTTCTGAGCATCATGCGGATGCTCTGCGCCAGCATATACGTGAAGTTTTGTAAGCATCTGTCTTCCAAGCGGTCCTTTCGGAAGCATGCCTTTGACAGCCAGCTCAATTACCTTCTCAGGTTTCTTTGCTAACATTTCTCTAAGCGTCGTCTCTTTCATTCCGCCTACGTATTCTGAATGATGGTAATAAATTTTCTGGTCTAATTTTTTTCCTGTCACATGGATCTTCTCTGCGTTGATCACAACTACGTAATCACCGGTATCGATGTGCGGTGTGAAAACCGGTTTATTCTTACCTCTTAAAACTTTTGCTACCTCAGATGCAAGACGTCCCAATGTACATCCCTCAGCATCCACTACATACCATTTTCTTTCAATCTTAGCTGGGTTAGCCATATAAGTGTTCATGGATTTACCTCCTGTTAATCAATTTACATGTAATTCTTTCTGTGCATATCTATAATGTAAAATATCTTTACCGGGGCATTGGATCAGATATCTACGTACGCTGTCACATTGAATAATTATATTATACTGTACCACGCGTGTCAACAGATTTTTTCTGTTTTTTTGCCTTTTTTTATCAGTCAAAGTCTCTGCTGTTCCTCAGTAAAACGGATCTCAACCAGAGTCAGTCCACACGCCGGCGCCGTGGGCCCGGCGGCGTTCCTGTTGCGTGCCGCCAGTATCTCATCCATCCGGCGGGGCGGGTAAGCCTCATTGCCGATCTCAATCAGGGTCCCTGCGATGATCCGTACCATATTGTACAGGAAACCTCTGCCTGTGACACGGATTGTCACGATATCGTCCGCTTTTGTAATGTTGATCCCTGTCACCGTCCTCACCGTCGTCTTCACCTGCGCGCCGGCCCCGCAGAAGCTGGCAAAATCATGCTCGCCGATGAGGTACGCGGCACCTTCCCGCATCTTTTCGAGATCAAGGTTATAGTGATAAAAGTAAGAATAAAACCTCTCTGTCGGAAGAGGAAACCGCCGGTTTAAAATCCGGTATTCATAAGTCTTCTCACTTTCGCAGTATCTCGGATGAAAATCTGCCGCAACTTCTTCTGAGCATTGTATACGGATATCTTCCGGCAAACGCTGATTTAACGCATAGGAAATCTTCTCACCCGGCATTCGGGCATTCGTATCAAATACGGCCACATTTCCCAGCGCATGTACACCAGCATCCGTACGGCTGGCACCGATCGTCTCGATCTCTTCCTGCAGGAGCTGTGACAGATGCCGGTTCAGTTCCGCCTGCACTGTATTGCCGTTCGCCTGAACCTGCCATCCACAGTAACCCGTGCCATCATAGGCAACTGTCAGTCTCACCCGTTTCATATCAGATACCTCGCGTATATCCTCAGCATAATGCATACCGCCAGGTAAAAGAGCAGGATCAGATATGCAAAGACATCCCTCCTCCGATAGACCAGCGGCTTCATCTGCGTCCTCCCTTCGCCTCCGTGGTAACAGCGCGCTTCCATCGCAAGCGCCAGATCATTCGCCCGCCGAAACGCAGAGATAAACAGCGGCACCAGCAGCGGCACCATGCTTTTAATCTTTTTCAACAGACCACCATTTTCAAAATCGGCGCCTCTGGCGATCTGTGCCTTCATAATCTTATCCGTCTCTTCCAGCAGAATAGGAATAAAACGCAGTGCGATCGACATCATCATAGCGATATCATGCACGGGTACCCTGAGCTTTTCCAAAGGTTTCAGGAGACGTTCCAGGCCATCCGTCAGCTGATTCGGGGTTGTGGTGAGCGTCATAACAGAAGACCCGATAATCAGGTAAATCAGCCGGATTCCCATTCTTGCTGCCAGTATCACACCTTCTTTGGTGATCGTGATGATCCAGACTTGAAAAATGGGTTCTCCGGGTGTAAAGATCATATTAAAAAACAGCGTGATCATCAAAAGGACCACGATAGCCCTGAGGCCTTTTACCATAAAGCGAAATGGAACTTTCGAAATTTTAATAACGGCAGCCAGAAAGACCGTTGCCGCCAGATAGCCCGTCCACGTATCAGACACAAACAGGCTGGCAATGAAGATAATCGTAGCAATAAATTTTACACGCGGGTCCAGTCTGTGCAGAACCGAATCTGCCGGATAGTACTGGCCAATGGTGATATCTCTTATCATGATGATGTATCCTTTCCAAGTGCCCTGAGTATAGACTCTCGGGCCTCTTCTATGGTAATCGCGGTTGTATCCACGGAAAAACCTCTTTTTTCAAGCGCATGCATGATATAGGTTATCTGCGGGGCCGCAAGTCCCATCGCTTCCAGCTCTCTATAATGCGAAAAAACTTCTTTGCAGCTTCCGTCAAATGCCTTTTCCCCCCTGTTCATCACGATGATACGCTCCACATAGCGCGCAATATCTTCCATACTGTGCGAGACCAGAATGATCGTGATCCCTCTGGTTTTATGCAGATATGCAATCTGATCCAAAATCTCATCACGCCCCCTGGGGTCCAGGCCGGCAGTCGGTTCATCCAGTACCAGTACCTTGGGATTCATTGCCAGAACTCCGGCAATCGCAACACGGCGTTTCTGTCCGCCGGAGAGTTCGAACGGCGATTTATCATAGAATGCTTCCGAAAGTCCAACATGGGAAAGCGCTTCTTTTGCGCGTCTCTCACACTCTTCTTTTGCAAGTCCCTGATTGGACGGTCCAAAACAAACATCTGCAAGCACCTCAGACTCAAACAGCTGATGTTCCGGATACTGAAATACAAGCCCTACCTGAAACCGAAGTTCGCGCAGCGGATAGTCCTCTGTCCAGATATCTTTTCCCTCAAACAAAACCCTGCCTGCCGTCGGCCTTACCAACCCGTTCAGATGCTGTATCAGGGTCGATTTCCCACTTCCGGTATGGCCGATCATACCGACAAACTGTCCCTGTGGAATTTCCAGGTTAATATCCTTAAGCGCATGCATCTCATATGCCGTCCCCGGACTGTAAGTATACATGACATTTTCTAATTTAATTGACATATCGCATCCACCAATTCTTCAATCGTTAAAATCCCATCCGGCAGGTCCATTCCTGACTTTTTCAGTTCATAAGCCAGAAGTGTTACCTGTGGAACATCCAGCCGGTACGTTTTCAGCTGCTCCACCTGCGAAAAGATCTCACGCGGCGTCCCTTCCATCACAACATGCCCGTCATCCATCACGAACACACGATCCGCAAAAATAACTTCCTCCATGTAGTGTGTAATGAGAATGACCGTAACATTCTCTTTCCTGTTCAGTTCCCGTACCGTTTTCAGCACTTCGTTTCTGCCATTTGGGTCCAACATGGCTGTGGGCTCATCCAGCACAATACACTCCGGGTGCATCGCAACCACACCGGCGATCGCGACACGTTGTTTCTGACCCCCGGACAGTTTATTTGGCGAGTGCTTTCTATAGGCAGTCATTCCGACTGCATCCAGGCTCTCATCAACGCGTTTCCAGATATCCTCCGTGTGTACGCCCAGATTTTCCGGTCCAAACCCTACATCTTCTTCTACAACCGTGCCAATGATCTGGTTATCCGGATTTTGGAAAACCATACCCGCCTTCTGGCGAATTTTCCACAGTTCCCCCTCTTTCGAAGTGTCCATGGAGTCCACCCAGAGAGTCCCTTCCGTAGGCACCAGAAGCGCATTGATGTGCTTGGCAAGTGTGGACTTTCCCGAACCGTTATGTCCCAGTACAGCAATAAACTGACCAGCCTTGACATCAATATTGATATCATCCAGCGCCCGGCTGCTCTCCCGGGTACCGCCCTCTTCGTCATATTTCAAATACTCAAACACCAGTTTGGATGCTTTTATGATTCCCATAAGACCGCCTCCTTGTCACCTTAAACCCAAAGAAGTTCGAGGGAAATTCCCTCGAACTCAAATCGCCGGCAGAATCCCCATAGCCGGAATCCTGCTGTACGTCTCTATTCCTCGCGTTCCATCGTCATAAACAGTTCGATCAGTTCCCATATCTCGTCCCGTCCCTGCTTCGTCTGTGCTGAAAATGGAACGACCGGGGTCCCTTCGACTACCTGAAGTCCCTGTTTTATCATTTTTATATGTCTGGATACCTGACTCTTTTTCAGTTTATCCAGCTTTGTTGCAATGATGATCGGCTGAAATCCATTGTGCAGGATCCAGTCATACATAGCCTTGTCATTCGCAGAAGGCTCATGGCGGATATCGATCAGCAGAAAAACTGCTTTCAAAACTTTTGACTGATGCAGGTAACGCTCGATCATCTTTCCCCACTGTTCCTTGACTGCCACAGACACTTTGGCATATCCATACCCGGGCAGGTCCACAAGATACAGCGCGTCATTTACATTATAAAAGTTTATCGTCTGCGTTTTTCCCGGCTGTGCACTTGTCCTCGCCAGCGCTTTGCGGTTCATCAGACCGTTGATCAGGGATGATTTACCCACATTCGACTTCCCCGCAAATGCAATCTCCGGCATTGTATTTTCAGGCAGCACGCTGGTAATTCCACAGACAATATCAAGCGATACATTTTTTATAACCATACTGTTCTCCTACGCCAGAGCATGCTCCAGCACTTCCTTCATATGGGAAACGAACACGATCTCCAGGCCTTCTTTGATCTCTTCCTGAATTTCTTCCACATCCGGTTTGTTTTTCGCGGGGACAAGCACCTTGCGTATGCCTGCGATCTTTGCGGCAAGAAGTTTTTCTTTCAGGCCGCCGATCGGAAGTACCCTTCCGCGCAGTGTGATCTCCCCTGTCATAGCCACATCCGCCCGAACCGGCTTCCCTGTAATTGCAGACAGCATTGCCGTTGTCATCGTGATACCAGCGGAAGGCCCGTCCTTCGGAACTGCGCCCTCCGGAATATGGATATGTATATCATTTTCCTTGAAAAACTCATCAGGAATCCCATATTCTGCAGCAACTGATCGAATATAGCTGATGCCCGCCTGCGCGGATTCTTTCATCACATCCCCCAGCTGCCCCGTCAGCAGGAAGTCACCCTTTCCAGGCATGATATTGACCTCAATCTGCAGCGTATCGCCGCCGACACTTGTCCAGGCAAGACCGCGCACGATCCCCACTTCATCTGAATCATTCTTTTTCTGGAAGCTGTATTTTTCACGTCCCAGAAACTCTTCCAGATTGTCTGCTGTCACCGTAATCTTCTCCTGATTTTCCTCGAGGATTTTACGCGCAGTCTTTCTGCAGATTTCTCCGATCTTACGTTCCAGGCTCCTGACGCCAGCCTCCTTTGTATATCCGCTGATGATCGCACCCAGCGCCCCATCACTGATCTTCAGCTGACCGTCTTTCAATCCGTGCGCTTTCATCTGTTTTGGTATCAGATGTTCCACCGCGATATGAAACTTTTCATTTTCCGTATAACTGCTGACCTCGATGATCTCCATACGGTCCAGCAGCGGACGCGGTATCGTCTGTATATCATTTGCGGTCGCGATAAACAGCACTTCTGATAAATCAAGTGGAAGTTCAATGTAATGGTCTGTAAATTTATTATTCTGTTCGGAATCCAGCACCTCCAGCAGCGCCGAAGCAGTATCTCCCTTGTAATCACTGCTGACCTTATCGATCTCATCGAGAAGCATCAGCGGGTTTTTAACGCCTGCCTGCTGCAGTCCCACAGCAATCCTTCCCGGCATAGCCCCCACGTATGTCCTTCTGTGGCCGCGTATTTCAGCTTCATCTCTCACACCGCCCAGGCAGATTCGGACATATTTTTTGTTCAGTGCCCTGGCAACAGAACGTGCAATAGAAGTTTTACCGGTTCCCGGTGGTCCGATCAGACATAATATAGGACTTTCGCCTTTTTTTGTCAGAGTACGTACCGCAAGGAACTCCAGTATACGCTCCTTGACTTTTTCAAGCCCGTAGTGGTCATGCTCAAGGACCTCTTTGGCTTTTTCAATATTCTGATTGTCTCTGGAAACTTTATCCCACGGCATTTTTAAAAGTGTCTCTATATAGCCGCGCATCACGGAGCTCTCAGAAGAATTATTTCCGACACTGCGAAAACGCTTGATCTCCTCCAGAATTTTTTCCTTAATTTCTTTGGTGGCCTTCAATTTTTCAGCCGCCTCTGTAAAACGGTCCGCATCCGAAACAGTGTTATCCTCACCGAGCTCTTCACGGATCAGCTTCAGCTGCTCCCTCAAAATATACTCTCTTTGATTTTTGTCAATCCGTTCCTTGATCTTCCCCTGCAGTTCACCGCGTATCTGCATGATCTCAATTTCATTGGCCATCAGAATCCCCAGAAGCTCATAACGCTCTGCAAGCGTGACTGCTTCCAGCAGCTTCTGTCTCTGTTCATACGGCAGAGGAAGATTGATGGCGATCTGATCGACCATTTTCTCCAGATCTTCCATTTCCAGAATCTGCGTGGCAAGCTCACCGCTGATCTTCTGATTCTCCTGACAGAACGTCAGGAAAAGCTCTTTCAGATTGCGGAGCATTGCTTCTTTCGCATTATTGGAAACTGGTATACTTTCTGACTTCTCATAACATGCCACTTCTGTTTCCAAAAAGGCATCGTCATTAACAAAGCCCAGCAGTTCAGCACGTTCCACCCCCTCTACAAGGATACGCAGGACATGTTTCGGCAGTTTCACCACCTGCTTGATCTTAGCGATCGTACCTACTTTATATAAGTCCAGTACCCCCGGCTCCTCCACCGAAGGATCTTTCTGCGTGATCAGAAAAATATTCTGGTCACGCAGCATTGCCTCTTCCACTGCCCTTACTGATTTATCCCGGCTGATATCAAAATGCACAATCATATCCGGTAAAATAGTCGTGCCGCGCAATGCGATCGCCGGCAGCACATTTATCAATTCGTTCATAATCTCCTCCAATTCAGCTGCGGGAGAAGAACCTTACAAGAATCTTCCCTGCATTACGCCGTCACCGAAGCTCCCCTGCGTTTCTTAGGCGCCTTCTTTGGCGCTGGCAGAGACGGCTCCCCTCTGGTAATGATAGGCTCCCCTTTCCCCTCTACCGCATCTTTCGTTATAATACATTTCCGTATCGTATTGTCTGACGGTGTCTGATACATCAGCTCCATCATTGTATTTTCCATAATAGAGCGCAGACCTCTGGCACCGGTCTTCCGTTCCATCGCTTTCATCGCTATCGTTTCGAGCGCATTTTCATCGAAATCCAGCTCTACTCCGTCCATCTCCAACAGCTTTTCATACTGTCTGACAAGAGAGTTTTTAGGCTCTTTCAGGATGCGTACCAACGCTTTTTCATCAAGCGCATCCAGTGTGACAACAACCGGCACACGTCCGATAAATTCCGGAATCAGACCGAACTTTATGAAGTCCTGCGGCATAACATGCTGCAGCACCTCTCCGATACTTTTTTTCTTTTCACTCGCTATTTCCGAGTTGAATCCAATGGATTTTGTATCCTGACGTGTTTCTATGATCTTATCCAGTCCTTCAAAGGCGCCTCCGCAGATAAACAGGATATTGGTCGTATCAATTTGAATAAACTCCTGATGCGGATGTTTTCTGCCTCCCTGAGGCGGAACACTGGCTACTGTTCCTTCCAGAATTTTAAGAAGAGCCTGCTGTACACCTTCACCCGATACGTCTCTGGTGATGGAAGCATTTTCAGATTTTCTTGTGATTTTATCGATTTCGTCAATATATATGATACCATGCTGTGCGCGTTCAATATCGTAATCTGCAGCCTGTATGATCTTCAGAAGAATATTTTCAACATCCTCTCCGACGTAACCGGCTTCTGTAAGCGTCGTCGCATCAGCGATGGCAAACGGAACATTCAAAAGTCTTGCCAGTGTCTGCGCAAGCAGCGTCTTGCCGGATCCCGTAGGTCCCAGCATCAGGATATTGCTTTTCTGCAGTTCAATATCTGTGCTGCTGTCTGCCATCACCCTCTTGTAATGATTATATACGGCGACCGAAAGTACTTTTTTCGCCTGGTCCTGTCCAATCACATAATCGTCCAGAATCTCTTTCATTTCCTGCGGTTTCAGCAGATTGATGCCGTCATAGCCTTCAGCCTCGTCCTGCTCCAGCTCCTCATCCATAATCTCCGCGCAGATTTCAATACACTCATCACAGATATAAGCGCCGTCCGGACCTGCAATCAATTTCTTTACCTGGTCTTCTGATTTACCGCAAAAGGAACATCTGATTTTACTTTCCCCTTTAACTGCCATATTGTTCTATCCTTTCCAAAACCCATGTTTGGGTAAATGCCACATAAGACCCCCGCCGGGCAAGCAGGAGTCTTATACAATTTCATACCTTATCTGTTCGCGATCACTCCGTCAATCAGGCCGTACGCTTTTGCTTCTTCAGCAGACATATAATTGTCTCTTTCTGTATCCGCTGCAATCACCTCGATTGGCTGCCCCGTGTTCTGCGCCAGGATGGCATTTAATTTACTGCGTGTTTTTAAAATGTGTTCTGCCACGATATTAATCTCAGTTGCCTGTCCCTGAGCTCCGCCGGAAGGCTGGTGAATCATGATCTCTGCATTCGGAAGCGCAAAACGTTTTCCTTTTGTGCCGCCTGAAAGCAGGAATGCTCCCATACTTGCAGCCATTCCGATACAGATTGTAGAAACATCGCTCTTGATATACTGCATCGTGTCATAAATTGCCATACCCGCTGTTACGGATCCTCCCGGGCTGTTGATATACAGCTGAACATCTTTTCCCGGGTCCTCAGACTCCAGAAACAGCAGCTGTGCCACCACAAGGCTTGCCGTGACATCATTGACCTCTTCTCCGAGAAAAATAATCCTGTCTTTCAGCAGGCGGGAATAGATATCATAGTTCCGTTCACCGCGGCTGGTCTGTTCAATGACATAAGGTACTAAACTCATTCTACACTCTCCTTAACCGAAAAAGATATTAAACTTCTTTTGCTGCCTCAGCGATCAGTGTAACTGCTTCCTGAACAGCCATATCTTTCTTCATCTGCTCTTTTTCATAATCGCCCATCAGTTCTTTTAACTTATCCGCTTCCATCTTGTACATCTCTGCCATTTTTGCGATTTCTTCATCAAGTCTTTCATCAGCGATCTGAATATTTTCTACTTCTGCAATTTTTTCCAGTACCAGTCTGCTCTGAATACGCTGCATAGCCTGAGGTTTCATCTGCTCTTTCATCATATCCGGTGTAGATCCTGTGATCTGTACATACTGCTCCATGGAAAGTCCCTGTGCCTGCATTCTTCTTGCAAAATCATCAATCATCTGATTTACCTGATTCTCAAGCATCGGCTCCGGTATCTCCATCTGAGCATTTTCAACTGCCTTACCTACAGCAGCATCTTCTTTTGCCCGCTTTGCATCTTCTGCTTTTTTCTTCGTAAGATTTTCTTTGATATCTGCCTTATATTCTTCCAGTGTATCAAATTCAGAAACGTCTTTTGCAAAATCATCATCCAGTTCCGGAAGCTCTTTCATTTCGATTTTGTTTACCCTGCATTTAAACACTGCAGGCTTTCCCGCAAGTTCTTCCGCCTGATACTCCTCTGGAAATGTTACGTTAACGTCAACCGGCTCTCCGATTTTAACACCAATGAGCTGCTCTTCAAAACCAGGAATAAAAGAATTGGATCCGATCACCAGCGGGTAGTCATCACCTTTTCCTCCGGCAAATGCCTCTCCGTCCACAAAACCTTCAAAATCAAGTTTTACGGTATCCCCGTTTTCAACAGCTCTGTCATCTACATCTACAATACGGGAATTTGCTTCCTGCTCTTTTTTCAGCTCGGCTGCAATATCTTCCTCGGAAACTTCCAGCTCTGCTTTTGGAACTTCGAGCCCTTTATACTCTCCGAGAGTTACTTCCGGTTTCACTGCAACTTCAGCCGTAAAGACAAACGGTTTCCCGCTTTCCAGCTGTACCACATCGACAGAAGGCTGGGATACGATATCCAGACCGCTCTCATCAACTGCTTTGGAATATGCTTCAGGAATCAGTGCGTTTGCTGCATCCTCATAGAAGATACCTACGCCATACATTTTTTCAACCATCGCACGCGGAGCTTTTCCTTTACGGAAGCCCGGCATATTGATTTTGCTCTTCTGTTTCAAGTATGCTCCCTGAATAGCTTTTTCAAGTTCTTCTGCTGAAACCTCGATTGTCAGTTTTGCCATATTTTTCTCTAAATTTTCAACCTGTACGCTCATTTTGCTGCTTTCCTCCTCGTTCTCTATATGAAAAGTATCTGCACTTCTCCATACTTACAGTCATTTTTGTAGTATAGCATAAGACCCGAAAAAATTCCAGTACTTTTTGCAAATCTTGAGCGTACCACTCAAAATTCTCTGATTCCCTGATCAATGCCCGTAAACGATCGATGATTTTATCGTATCTGCAGTCTCTCTATTTACAAGAATGGTAATCAGTTCCAGTCCAAAAGCAATAGCGGTTCCGACGCCGCGGCTTGTGGTAATGTTTCCGTCTGTCACAACGCGTTCTTCACTCGTATGTGCCCCATCCAATCCGCCTTCACACCCCGGATAGCAAGTTGCCCTCCTGCCTTTCAGCAGTCCCAGGCCTCCGAACACCATAGGTGCAGCACAGATCGCGGCCAGCTTACCGCCTTTTGCATTCCATTTAAGCAGTACCTCTGTCAACGGCTTGTACGCTCCCAGATTCGTAGTACCCGGCTGTCCTCCCGGCAGAATCAGCATGTCTGCATCAGACACATCTATATCTTCAAATAATTTATCAGCTTTTACAGTAATCCCGTTAGCGCCTGTAACTTCATGACGCCCCATAATGGAGATCATTACGACTTCAATTTCTGCTCTTCGTAAAAGATCTACCGTAGTAAGGCCTTCCACTTCTTCAAATCCATCTGCTAAAAAAATATATACTTTTGCCATTTTCTCTCCTCCAATTCATATTTAGGTCCATGCGGTTTTGAAACCAACAGTATAATTATATCAGAACTGTACCGACAAGTCCACTTTCTGTAAAATAAAAAAGAATCCCGGATTCAGGATCCTCTTTGTTCTACAGCGACTTGATTCTGTTCATGATCTTTTTTCTTATCGCTTCCTTATATCTAAGCATCATCATTTCCTCTGCAGGACTGATGTCTAATGCACTTTCAATATGCCTGACACCGGCCGGTCCGGTGAATACTGCCACTTTTCCGTGTGAATGCAGCAGGGGCGATCTGCTTTTCCCGGATCTCAGGTTTTTGTCTGGTGTCCCGTCCATTAAATTCCCCCTTTTCCTGTTTAACATACAAAATTGCGGACAAAATAGCAACGAATCGATGCCTTTTTATTTAACTTTACCCAATAAAATATTCATTTCGTTGCTATCTCTGAATTCCAAACCTCACTTTGATATAATAGCCAAAAAACAGGGAGGTATTATATGCAGCCGGAATTATTGCAGCATAATTTGAAGACTCTTCGCAAAGCCCATGGCTACACGCAGGCTGATATGGGAAGAAAACTGAATATCCAGCGACAGTCTTATGCCAATTATGAAAACGGAAACCGCATACCAAGTATTGAGATGCTTTCCAAAATTGCAGCAATTTTCAAAGTTACTGTTGATTATCTGCTTCAGGATATTACCGGCTCTGCCGGTGATACGTCTTCAGACTCAACCGCTTATGCTATCACGGATCTTATAACAGACTACCTCTCCCTGCCAGAATCGTCTCAAAAAGAGATCCGGCAATTTATAGCATTCAAAAAATCAATGTCAGATTGAACTTTTGTCACTCCCACTATATCATTAATTATTTGCATTTGCAATGTATATATTTGCATTATCTTTAATTTTCTCATATTACCGGTTAAATGTGGTATACTACTTTTAAAGGAGGTACCGCCACATGGAAATTGAACGCAAATTTTTGATCCGGTCTCTGCCGGAGAATCTCTCAGAATATCAGACACTGAAAATCGAACAGGCTTATCTCTGTACAGATCCTGTCGTCAGAGTACGCAGACAGAATAATGAATACATCCTTACGTATAAGTCAAAGGGCTTTCTTTCACGCGAAGAGTATAACCTGCCCCTGACAGAGGACGCGTATCTGCATCTGAGAAAAAAGGCTGACGGCATCATACTTTCCAAGACACGCTACCTCATTCCACTTGCTGATGGCTTGAAAATCGAACTTGATTTCTTTGATTTTCCATACGAAACACTTCAGCTCGCGGAGGTAGAGTTCCCCACAGAAGAAGCAGCAGCAGCATTCACGCCGCCGGATTGGTTTGGCGAAGATGTGACTCATTCTTCACGTTACCAAAACAGTACGCTGAGTCTGTTTGATGCTACTTAGACGAATCAAGCATGGCAATCCTCTGATTTTTCAGATTTTGCCATGCTTTATTTGTTTTTTTCACTATATGTATTGCATTATGCAATTTAATCGTTTGCAATTACATGGTTTCAGTTTGTTTTTATTTCTTTTCAAATGTCTACACTATTAAGTATAGATTGCAGGAAAGGGGATTTGACAACATGGATTACAAACGAATGAACGAGCTGCGCCTGTTGGGTCTTACTATCGCCTATTACCGTAAGTTAAGAGGTATGACTCAGATGGACCTTGCTGAGGCCGTGCAAATCAGCAGAACACATATGAGCAACATTGAAGCGCCTAACGGAAAAACTTCTATTTCTCTGAATAAGCTGTTCGATATCGCCGAGACACTTGATGTCTCCATGAAGGATTTATTTGATTTCCGCAGCAACATATGAAACTATTTATGAAAAATTTGAAACAAAGCATGGCAAAACCACCTTTCCCCTGGTATTTGCCATGCTTTATTTATCTTATTTATCCTTTTCCTTGCCTTATGCACATATACACATTGCATTCTCTCGCTTTTACTTTGTTTTCATTCCCTTTTAAAAGTCTACACTATAGGTATAGATTGCAGGAAAGGGGATTTGACAACATGGATTACAAACGAATGAATGAACTTCGCCTGTTAGGTCTGACCATCGCCTACTACCGGAAGGTAAGAGGTATGACTCAGATGGAGCTTGCTGAAGCTGTACATATCAGCAGAACGCATATGAGCAACATCGAAGCGCCAAATGGAAAAACTTCTATTTCTCTGAATAAGCTGTTCGATATTGCAGAGGCACTTGACGTCTCCATGAAGGATTTATTTGATTTCCGAGACAACGCATTATAATCCTTTTGCTTTTCTCACGCAGGCTTTCATGGCCTCGATCACAGAACTTCTGAACCCCTGCTTCTCCAGGACTCGTACCGCCTCAATAGTGGTTCCTCCTGGGGAGCAGACCATATCTTTTAGTTCCCCCGGATGTTTCCCGGTCTCCATCATCAGTTTTGCACTTCCGAGCACTGACTGCGCCGCAAATTCATATGCCTGTGCCCTTGGCATACCGTCAGCAACTGCAGCGTCTGCCATAGCCTCAATGAACATGAACACATATGCCGGGGAACTGCCGCTCACTGATACGACGACGTCCATCAGACTCTCAGGGATCACCTCTGCCTTTCCAAAACTTTTCAGGATGTTCAGCACGGTTTCCATCTCCTGGTCTGTCACATTCCTATTTCTGCACGCCCCCGTCATTCCTTCACCGACAAGGGCAGGTGTATTCGGCATGGTTCGCACGATTTTACAATTACCACCCAGTCGTTCCCCCATCCAGTCCAGCGTTTTCCCCGGCGCAATGGAAACTACGATCTGCCTGTCGCTGAGTGCGTCTTTGATCTCTGTAAGTACATCCTCGTAATACTGCGGTTTTACCGCAAGAAACAGAATATCGGCAAACCCCACCACAGTACAGTTGTCCACAGTTGTGAGCACACCCTTCTCCTGCTTTGCCTTCATGATGGCCTGCTCATTTTTATCTGACACCATAATCCCATCCGGTGTCACCATCCTGCAGTTTAAAATTCCATTCATAATGGCAGATCCCATATTTCCACATCCGATAAAGCCCAGTTTCATAATCTTCTCCTCCATTCCAATCATCCAATATGGTTCACTTTTGTTTTATTCTACTCGCATTCAGGTCATGAGACAAGATGAATTTTCAAACCTCTTTCACCTTTTGAAGTTTTTTATAATATATTATATCATTAGAGTTATGTTGGAGGTATGTTATGAAAAAGTGGCTGATCGCCTGTGTCACAGTCCTTCTGCTGTGCGGTGTGTTCCTGTCCGGCTGCAGCAAGGATGAGAAACTTACCAGGGTTACGCTCAACGAAGTAGCCCATTCTATCTTCTATGCGCCTCAGTATGTCGCCATTGAAAATGGCTATTTCGCAGAAGAGGGGCTTGACCTGGAACTCGTGACTGGTTACGGTGCGGACAAAACAATGGCTGCTGTCCTCTCCGGTGAAGCTGACATTGGTTTCATGGGCGCCGAAGCATCTATTTACACTTCCCTCGAAGGGGCAAAAGATCCCGTTGTCAATTTTGCCCAGCTAACACAGCGCGCCGGAAATTTCCTCGTCGCACGGGAGCCGATGGATGATTTTAAATGGTCAGACCTGAAAGGCCATGATATTTTGGGCGGGCGAAAAGGCGGAATGCCTCAGATGGTTTTTGAGTATATTCTGAAGCAAAATGGTCTGGACCCGGAAAATGATATGAATATTGATCAGAGTATTGATTTCGGTTCCACCGCTGCCGCTTTTTCAGGCGGTCAGGCTGATTTCACCGTTGAGTTCGAACCGGGCGCAACTCTCCTGGAGCAGGAAGGTGCCGGGTATGTGGTTGCTTCCTTAGGTGTGGATTCCGGTTACGTTCCTTATACCGCTTACAGTGCCAAAGGCAGCTATATGGAAAAGAATCCGGAAATCATCCAGAAATTCACCGATGCCATGCAGAAGGGAATGGATTATGTAAACTCTCATTCTGCCGAGGAAATTGCCGGGGTTATAGAACCACAGTTCAAAGAAACAGACCTGGATACACTGACCACTATCATAAAACGTTATAAGGATCAGGAAACCTGGAAAGACAATCTTATTTTTGAAGAAAAAAGTTTTGATCTGCTGCAGGATATTCTGGAAACTGCAGGAGAACTTGACAGCCGTGCTTCTTATGACGATTTGGTTACCACAGCTTATGCCGAGAAAGCTGCTGAGTAGACGTATTTTTATCCGCCGGAAAAACCCGTTGACTGCTTCGGGTCTTTCCGGTTTTCTCTTCCTGTCAAAGAGATTAAAACAGTCTTTTCCCATCTGAAATATCGATGCCAAGTTCTTTCGCCATACCGGTTTGCTTGAATGGATTTATTTTTTCCACTGTGCCATTGTGCTGAAAAAGCGAACCTGTATTCTTAAACCAGAATGTTACATTTGCCTTTACACATTGCTCACGGATATTAAGTACCCACTCATATTTGCATATGCGGGCTTCCCTCCCCGTTTCACCGCCAACCGTAACGTGCTCTACCCCCTGAAGATACGGTGTTAAATCTATCGCTTCCAGAAGAGGGGCACACGCAATAAAACGTCGCTTTATCGGATATGATAAGAATAAGGGAAGTCTATAATCGGCCAATTCCTGATTTTCGACGGTGCATCCAATATTCACATTGTCATATCCTGTGCCCCAGTCAGACGGAAGCGATACAGGGAAACGGTCTATCCGCTTTGTCAAAATCAAAAACTCTATATCTGTTCTCTGCCTGATGATAGACCAGGCATCCTTACGCCATTCGTCCGCTTCGGGAAGAAAAAAATCAGTTGCAAAACATGTTGCAAGGATTTTGTTTCCTTTAATGTTGTATTCACCTTTTTTATTCATTCTGATTGGCCAGTCAAATTTATCCGTCTTTTGAATCGTATTCTGTCCACAGCGTTTTGCATGTGGCCCATAAAAATAACAATTTGTGCAGCCATCACTTATTTTATAACAGCCAGTCCACGGCTCCCAGTTCATAGGCTCCTCCTTATTGTTCGGATTTTATCGGTACAATGCCCATCCAGCCAGCCACTTCTGACAACGTCTTCAGTTTCGCATCCAGCAGATCATCCACAGGCGATGAATCCGTGAGCAGATCCGGGATCATCACCACTGTCATACCGGCATGATACGCTGACCGGATGCCGTTATAAGAGTCTTCCAGCGCAAGCGCACGTCCAGGCGGCGTCTCAAGGGCCTTACATGCTTTCAGGTAGATCTCGGGTGACGGCTTTGCCTCCGTCACCATCCCCCCTGTGATCACAGCCTGAAAATCCTCCAGAACCCCAGCTCCAATCAGATTTTTTAGCGTGCGGTCATGGCTGGAGGAGGTCGCCACTGCCCGTTTGATGTTCTGTGCTTTCAAAAACCCGAGCAGTTCATAGAGCCCCTTCTTCACCGGCAGCCCTTTCTCATCCACATACGCCTGAAATACCCCGCGGTATTCATCGCAGAACTGCGCAAATGGAAACTCTTCTCCGAAATTCTCTTTAAAATACGCTTCCCTCTTTACTACATTCAGCCCCATTGTATGGTAGATATGGTGCCCCAGCTTTCCATACCCCATCCTCTCGCCAACAATATCCCACGAATACTGTACGATCCGTTCGCTGCCAAACATCAGCCCATCCATGTCAAACACAACCGCTTCTATCCTTTTTCTTCCCATGTGCATCCCCTTCTTTTTTTATAAGGCAGGGGAGAATCCCGCACCGCGAGATTCTCCCCATCACCGCACCTGCCCCCGCAGACACCCCCGTTATTTATTCAGCGCAATATACCCTGCAAAAACAGCGCAAGCACCAGCACCGGCAGCACATAGGTCACATACCCCCTGAGCCATCCCGGCACCGACAGGCCGCTTCCCTGATTGGCTTCCACCTGATAATTCTTGAATCCCCAGCCCCATTTCCAGGTACAGAAGACCAGATAGACAAGTGACCCAAGTGGGAGCAGTACATTGCTGACAATAAAATCCTCCAGATCCAGAATCGCACTGCCCTCCCCAAGCGGCTGAATTGCACTCAGCACATTATACCCCAGAGCACACGGCAGCGAAAGCAGTATAATCAGCACCAGATTGATCGCCGCAACCTTTTTCCTGTCAATGTTCCACATTTCCATGCAGCAGGCAATGATATTTTCAAATACGGCAATGACTGTTGAGAATGCCGCAAAAGACATAAACAGGAAAAACAATGTCCCCCATATCCTTCCGCCTGCCATCTCAAGAAATACATTCGGCAGCGTGATGAAGATAAGACTCGGTCCGCTGTCCGGGCTGACTCCAAACGCAAAACACGCCGGAAAGATGATCAGTCCTGCAACTATCGCCACAAATGTATCCAGTACTGCAACATTGACTGCCTCTCCCAGCAGTCGCTTATCTTTGCCCAGATAGCTTCCAAAAATCGCCATCGCACCGATTCCAAGACTCAGTGTGAAAAATGACTGGTTCATCGCCGCCACTATGACGCTGAAAAGCCCGAGAAGCATATTGCCGTCTCCGATCGCCCTCACCGGACTTTTTTTGCTGGCGCGCCCGACGGCAAATTCCATGCTCAGAATCGGCACACCCATGATCACCAGAAACAAAAGATAGAACAAAACAAAGATTCCTCCTCCATTTTGACCTACCACATACGGAAATCTCCAGACATTTCCTATACCGATCGCGCACCCCGCCGACAGCAGCAAAAATCCCAGCCGCGACTTAAACTGTTCTCTCCCATTCACTATGAAGTTCCTCCCTACGTTTGATTTTTTCATTGTAACAAAAACCCAATTCTTTATCAAACACAAAGATTAACGTTTTAAAGCGCCAGAGCAATACATGGTTACGACAGTTCCGCTGCGGTCATCTGACTCGAATTTCAGCCTGGCTTTGTGGAGTCTGGCGATCTCATGACACAGGGAAACTCCGAAACCATTTCCCTCTACCTCATTCTTTGCAAGTCTGATGTCCCGGTTCAGTGCTGCCAGTTTTCTGCCGTCTATGGGGGGCCCGTCATTCTTCACGATGATTTTGTGTTTCTCCAGAGTTAGTTCCGCCTGGGTTCCTGCTCTTACTGCATTGGAGAGCAGATTATCCATCAGACACAAAAGCAATGTTTTGTCTCCTGTAATCCTCTCCGTCCTGCAGTTCATTCTGACTGTCGGATACCTTTTTTTCAGCTCGGTCAAAAGCTCGTCCGAAGAAACAGACTCCGTCTTTATTTCCCCTTCTCTCACACTTCCCATGATCAGCAGCTTGTCCACGATATCTCTCAGATTTCTGGCATCCTGTTCGATCTGTTGTCCCGCAAAAAAAATATCCTCCGGGTTCAGCTTGCCCGCTTTCAAATACTGTGCATATCCCTGTATGTTAGTGAGCGGAGTCCGCAGTTCGTGCGCAATGTTGTTTACCGGACGGTATATTCTGCGCATTGTAGTATACAAAAACATGCCGATTCCGTCAGAAAGCAAAAGCGCCGCCAGAGCCGAACCCCATATCCGGGAATTCTGGTTTCTGCAGAGCCTTGTTATGTCCCTCAATGACAAGATGTAAAGTTTTATCCCATTATCATACACCGAATTTTCAATCCCCAGAAAACAGCGTCCTTCAATTTTCTGCTTCCAGACTCGTTTTTCGCCCGTGTATTCCACCTGAAACGGAAGCATATTGATAACTTCCCGTCCCGCCTCTGTATCCTGCTCCCGAATCTGTATATAGGTCCCATTCTCCCGGTATTTGATACCCATCTGGGCGGTTCGTCCCGCCCCCGCCTCAAAACCCGACAGCGCCGCAGCTGCAGTACCTATATTATGTGCCTCCATCACAGCGCTGTCGGTCTCCTTCTGGAATTCATTTCTGTGAACAGCCGCCACCAGAAAAAAAGTCCCCGCATTGATAATTAACACAAACAAAAGGAAAGTGACTATAAAATTCTTTTTCCATATCTGCATGATCAAATCTCCAGGCGGTAGCCATATTTAAAAACCGTACGTATCATATCTTCCAGATGCAGTTTTTTACGCAGTCTTTGAATATGCACATCCACAGTCCGTTCTTCCCCTTCATAGTCCATGCCCCATGCCATTTCCAGCAGCCGTTCTCTGGATAAAGCAATGTTTTGGTTTTGAACAAGCGCTTTCAACAGCTCAAATTCCCGGCTGGTCAGTTCTTCTTTCTCACCCGCTGCAGTAACTGTGCGGGTCTGTATGTTGATTTCCACATCTCCGACCCGGTATACCACAGTTTCTTTGTGAAAACGCCTGAGTACAACCTGTACTCTCGCCAGAAGTTCTTCCACGTCAAACGGCTTCACAATATAGTCCTGCGCACCGCTGTACAGCCCTTTTACCTTGTCCTGAACCTCTCCCCGCGCAGTCACGTAGATGACCGGCAGTTTTTCAAACTGCCGGATCAGTCCGAATCCGCTCCCATCCGGCAGATTGATATCCAGAAGTACGAGATCAACCGTGTGCCGTTCAATAAGTTTCAGAGCCTCAAGGCCTGTAAAAGCCTGGAAGCTCCTGTGTCCTACCATTTCGAGTGTCCTGCGCATCAGTTCATTGATCCCCGGTTCGTCCTCCACGATCAGTATGTCAGCCAACTCTTTCTCCCCCGTCTCTTTTTATTCATTTCGGATGGTCCGAAGTCTCATACGCCCGTTCCTGAACCTCTATCAGCTGTTCTACGCTCAGATCCTGTACCCGCGCCGATGCAGCATCCAGGTCGCCCGCTTCACACACTTCATCGATGATAGCCTTAGCGCTCTCTACTTCAAACGCGTAGATATCTCCGATGTCGGTCGCCAGCTCCTGCATGGTCTTTTCCCCCTCAGTACTTTTTACTTTCAGTGCATACTCGTAGTTGAATGCCTCTCTGCTGACTTCCCCAAGCGTAACCGTGTCATAATCCAATCCATACTTATCACAGACCTGCCTGAGAATCTCCTCCGCCACATACTGAGAATTCTTATACAGGGAGTCCTGGCCAGAAGGAGTCCAGAGATCCTGCTCCTCCATTTCAGCCTGAAGTTCCTGCTGCGACTTTTCCAGAATTTCATTCTGTGTGTTCTGCTGCGCAAATGCCAGAATCCCTCCCGTCGCCAGCGTTATGGCAAACGCCGTCACCGCAGATATCATGATTACCCTGTTTCCTCTCATTTTTCCCTTTCGCATTTTACATCCTCCCTGCTCTTGTTATAGGCTTATTATAGGAGGCGGTTGTTTCCAAGTTGTAACAGAAACCCAAAACTATTTTTTTAAATATTTTTACACCGGAAGGCTATCCCGCACGCACAGCGCGCCATACCCGACCTGGGGGTTCGGGAAGCTTTCAAACCCCGGCAGCTCCTTAGCACCCCTGATCAGATATGCCTTAACCTTTTCGCTGTAGAGATAGGGGTCATTTCTCCGCACGATCCCCCATTCCATCAGCAGGGCACTTGCCCCTGTCACAAACGGTGTTGCAAATGATGTCCCCGTAACGCTGTGGTATCCACCTCCAGTCTGAGGGGCCATGATATTGACGCCAGGTGCGACAAGTATGGGCTTTACCTGGTTTGTCACCCTGGTGTAACCTCGTCCTGAGAACCCGGCATAAGACAGCAGTCTGGAATCATACGCCCCGACCGCGATCACCCGCTGGGCTGTGGACGGTATTGTAAGCGTTGTTTCCGGTGTTGGTTCATAAAAACGCGTCGCAGCTCCGATCACCTGCCCGCCCGGCAGCCACATATCGTAATTGCCCTGGACGATCCTTCTGGGAACCAGCCGGATCGTCCAGACTCCGCTGTCCAGATAGTCATCCCTGGGCAGAAAATCCAGATAAATCTCCTGAGCGGGGCTGTAAGGGTTCGGCTCCCCGTAATAAAACAGGACCTGCGTATTTGGAAAATTCAGCCGCTGTGCTTCCTGTGCAGCCCGGATGGGACCGAAGGATGTTCCGCCGGGATGTACCAGGACAATATCGACTTCATCCTCATATTGTTTCCAGATCTGAACACTGAGCGCTTTCTCGTATGTACCAATTCCCAGCTGAACATCCCGCACAACACCTTCTGTCAGCACCCCGGATGTATGTCCGCCAAGCGCCGCGTCGTTTCCCGTTCCGACACTGATGACATTGCGCCCGACACCGGACACTGCATCCAGATAAGTTTCTATCAGTGAATCTCCGCTGTGAGATCCATACGCGTTACCGAAACTCAGGTTTACAGCTACCGGCATACGGTTTGCATAGGCAAGTTTTATCACATAATCGACAGCCTGCATCAGTTCTGTGGTCCTTGGAAACCCATCGCTGGCAGGAGCCCCCAGTTTTACCACGATCAAACCGCTCCTCGGTGCCACGCCCCGGTAGATGCCGCGGCTAGCTGCACCATTTCCGGCCGCAATCCCCATAACTGAAGTGCCGTGTCCGCTCGTATCTCTGCTCGGGACGATCTCCTGTCTTTCTGCCGGTGTCCCGGCGCGAAGCGCCCTGTCGATATCTTCTTTGGTATATTCAGTCCCCAGATTGTACCCCTGGGGCGGATTTCCTGAGATCGTCTGATCCCATAGATACTGTATCCGGGTCGTTCCGTCAGAATTCAAAAAATCCGGGTGGCTGTAATCAATTCCTGAATCAATACAGGCCACCCAGATTCCTTCTCCAAACAAATCAAACATTCCTGTCTGCACACGATTGACACAACTGGCTGTCCGTGCCTGGTCCAGTGCAAAGTACAGGCGTTTTGGTTTCTCGATATATTCTACAGCCGGATTACGCGAGAATTCCTCGAGTCTGGACTGGCGAATGGTAACAATCGCGTAATTGTTCAGAAGAGGTGTAAAAGATATCACCTCATCAGCAAGTTCTTCCGGCGCTCCCGAATAGCGGACGATCAAGTCCCATGTGCGTTCCTCGGCATCGTATCCCACATCCAGTTCCAGCGATTCTTCCCGCTCTTTCGGCGTCGCTTCCAGTGCAAGATTTAAAAGATTTTCAAGTTTTTGATCGCTCATCACAATGTCCGTTTTTTATTATTGTATGAGCAGCCTCCACAGATTATCCAAGAAATCCAAACGGTTCCTCATCGTGCAGAAAATGCATCAGCTGATATGCACACATGATCGCGACATTTTCTTCCTTCAGAATCCTCAAAACCTCTGTCCGGTCAGCAAGGACAACTTCTATCTCCTCATTTGGTTCAAGGTACCGGCCGCTTGCCTCTCCCTGTGCATACCCGTATACCGTTGCACAGGATTCATCCGTCATACCGATCGTTGTAAAAAACGGGCGTTCAAAATCTCCTGCCGATGTGATCGGCTCAAGTTTAAGCCCGGTCTCTTCTTTCAGCTCCCGAACCGCCGCTGTATGGTAATCTTCGCCCTCATCGACAAGTCCCGCCGGAAACTCATAGATATAATCATCCAGGGCATAGCGGTATTGCCTGATCAGCACAACACGGTCCGTATTGCCTCTGACCACCGAAAATATCACAACACCGTCCGGCGGATTCTTATGTGTATTCAGCTTCAGAGTTTCCTTACTTTTAGCCCTCGAAGCTACGTAATATCTAAAATCCCTGCCATTTTTATTAATTGCCTTCAGTTCATACAGATTGACGTGCGGATTAGCCGTCTTTGCATGAATTTCCTTTATTTTTCCCATCGTCTTTCTCCCCTAGAGTTTCATCGTCAGGCTGATTCTCTTCTTTGCCATATCCACTCCAAGCACTTTGACTTCTACCACATCCCCTACACTGACTGCTTCCAGCGGATGCTTGATAAACCTGTCTGTCATCTGTGATATATGGACCAGTCCGTCCTGATGAACTCCTATATCCACAAAAGCACCAAAGTCAATGACATTTCTCACAGTCCCTTTTAATACCATACCTTCCTTCAGATCTTTCATTTCCATAACATCAGAGCGCAGTATCGGAAGAGGCATGTCCTCCCTGGGATCACGTCCCGGTTTGCAGAGTTCTTTTACAATATCGTGCAGCGTGGGCTCACCCACTCCCAGCTTACCGGCCAGCTTTTTATAATCACCGACCGCAATGTTCTTAGCGCCCGGCTCCAGAATCCATCCTGGATCATATCCCAGCTCCTGCAGAAGGTTTTCTGCAGCCTGATAGCTTTCCGGGTGGATGCTCGTGGCATCCAGCGGTTGTTTTCCTCCATTAATGCGCATAAAGCCTGCACACTGCTCATAAGCCTTCGGTCCAAGTTTAGCCACCTTCAAAAGCTCTTTCCTGCTTTTGAACTTTCCGTTCTCCTCCCGGTAGATTACAATATTCTTTGCAATAACCTTCGTAACACCTGATATATATTCCAGCAAAGGTGCAGAGGCCGTGTTCAGGTCGACACCGACCCGGTTCACACAGTCTTCCACGACGCCGCCAAGCGCCTCACCCAGTTTTTTCTGGTTCATATCGTGCTGATACTGGCCGACTCCGATTGCTTTGGGATCGATCTTCACAAGCTCTGCAAGCGGATCCTGCACACGCCGCGCTATGGATGCCGCGCTTCGCTGACCCACGTCAAAATTTGGAAATTCTTCCGTCGCCAGCTTGCTGGCAGAATACACGGAAGCACCGGCCTCATTTGTTATGACATACTGAACCTTCCCGGGAATTTCCTTCAGCAGGTCAACAATAAACTGCTCGGATTCTCTTGATGCCGTTCCGTTGCCGACAGAGATCAATGTTACACCATACTGGCGGATCATCTTTTTCAAAACATCTTTGGCTGCCCTCTGCTTTTCCTTCGTCGTGGGTGCCGTCGGATAGATTACTGCCGTGTCAAGCACCTTCCCGGTCGCATCCACAACGGCAAGCTTACACCCGGTCCTGAATGCAGGGTCCCATCCAAGCACAACCTGCCCGGTGATCGGCGGCTGCATCAGCAGCTGTCCCAGATTCTTACCAAACACTTTGATGGCGCCGTCCTCCGCCTTTTCCGTAAGTTCACTGCGGATTTCCCTCTCGATCGCCGGCGCGATCAGACGGCGGTAACTGTCCTCCACAGCAGCTCTCAGGATCGGCGTTGTATAAGGATTATCCTTTCTGATTGTCCTTTTCTCCAGGTAACGCAGGATATCGTCCTCAGGAGCTTCGATCTTTACTGTCAGAATCTTTTCCTTTTCTCCCCGGTTCAGCGCCAGAATCCGGTGCCCCGCAATCTTAGAAACCGGTTCTTCAAACTGATAATACATCTCATAGACCGATTCGCATTTATCATCCTTTGCAGAAGATGTTATCAATCCCTTTTTCATGGTCACACTTCTGATGTGACTGCGGAAATCTGCATTATCTGAAATGTTCTCCGCGATGATGTCAGAGGCACCGGCAATGGCTTCCTCCACAGTAAAGACCTCTTTCTCCTCCGCCAGAAAAGCCTTAGCCTCATCTGTGATGGGACGCGTCGTCATCTGAAGTGTAATCACAGCAGCGAGCGGTTCCAGCCCCTTTTCTTTCGCGATGATCGCTCTCGTCCTTCTTTTGGGCCGATATGGGCGATAGAGGTCTTCCACCTCCACCAGCGTTTTGGCATCCTGAACAGCCTTTTTCAATTCCTCCGTCAGTTTTCCCTGTTCACCGATCGTAGTGATAACCTGCTGTTTTTTGTCATTCAGATTGCGCAGATACATCAGACGTTCATACAGGTTTCTCAAAACCTCATCATCCAGGGAACCTGTCATCTCTTTTCGGTATCTGGCGATAAAGGGTATCGTATTCCCCTCATCGATCAGCTTCACTGCCGCATCCACCTGTGATCTTTTTATATTCAGCTCTTCGCCGAGCGCCTGATTAATTTCCATATGATTCCTCCTGATTTTTGCTATGATAACCTTATCAACCCCATTTCAATTTGTCAATACTTGTTGTAAAGCCCCTTACTTCATGATAAAATATACGCGTAACAGTGTGACTGTTACGTAAACCCAGAAAAAGAATTTATCATTACATTCAGAAAGCGGGATCGTATCATGGAACAAAATACCAATTTCAACGAAAACCCACAGCAGGATTACTACTATCAAAACCGGCAGGAGGCACCGCCTCCGGCATCTTCTTCACCTTTGTCAACTGCTTCCCTTGTACTGGGAATCTGTTCTCTGGTATTGATCTGCTGCGGAGGATCTTTTATTCTCGGCGCACTCGGAATCATCTTTGCCATTCTTTCCAGGGGCCGGACACCAATGAACGGAACGGCAAAGGCCGGTCTTGCATTATCCATCATCGGAATCGTACTCTCAATCACCGTATATACTTTCTATATCGTGTCTTTTGTATCATCCGGAGAGTTTGACAACGTACTTCGAGGGTATGAATATTATTATCATAACGGTGAGGATGATTACTACGACGACTATGACGGCGACGATTATCTGGATGACCTTCTGCGCCGTTACCAGGATGGACTGGGACAGGGCGGCTCTTTGACCGAGGGTGAATTATAAATCCCCCAGCGTGATCCCATACTGGAAGAGCAGAAAATTTCGTATCAGCCAGTTGATGAGAACGATGAAAAGACCCGCATACACGTATCTGTTTCGGAACCGCATGCCGATGTTCAGCTTTCCTTTGGATATCCATTCCAGCACATGGCTGATGCCGTACCAGATAAGCAGTCCCGCAGTATATACGACAATTGGATGATAGAGAAATGACTGAATAATATTACCTTTCACAAGGGCAAGCACAGCTCTTGTGCCTCCGCATCCGGGGCAGTAAAAACCTGTCACCTGATGAAAAATACAGGGGTGCATGAAAAGTTTTCTCATGTTTATCATCCTTTCAGTTTCATTCCTACAGTATAACACAAATATCACAAAGAAAACGGAGAAGAAATACATGAAACGTTCGTCCAGAGAATTAAAAGAAAATGCCCGTGTCATATTAAACGGAAGATATGGAATATTCATCGGAACTTTTCTGGTATACTTCCTGATCGCAATGGCAATCGAGAGTGTACCGGTCTTTTTCCTCAGAACCGAAGGGGCTTCGGGGATCGTGGTCAGCCAGGTCATCACCCTGATCCTCTCGCTGATCATCAGTATTTTGGCCGCCGGCTTCAACCGGCTCAGTCTAAATGTTTCCCGCGGCAGGCAGGCAGGTGTCGGCGATCTGTTCTACTGCTTTTCGCATCACCCGGACAGGGTCATTGTAGTAAACTTTCTGATCTCCCTGGTGGGCATTGTCTGCCAGATTCCCACGATTCTTATCACAGTGTCGCTCGGCTTTCAGTCATTTTACTATACACCGCTTTCCTGGATCGCAGGTCTGCTTCTTTGCTCACTTGTATTTGGAATCATCTCGTACATTATCACTCTTGGATTTTCACTGTCCATACCGCTTCTGATCGACAATCCGGATATGGGCGCCATAGAGGCGATGAAGACAAGTGCGGCACTGATGAAAGGAAATAAATGCCGTTATTTTTATATCTCACTGAGTTTTATCGGAATCAGCCTTTTGTGTATACTTTCTTTCGGAATCGGATATCTCTGGGCGTTCCCCTACATGTCCGTAACCTTCATGGAGTTTTACCGTGAAACGATCGGCGAGCTGGACGGCGGTCCGCGGGATCAGATTCATTCTCATTCAGATTATGATGCACAGGATTCCTGGTCATAAGCCAGAAAAGAGGATACCTTTTAAAGGGTATCCTCTTTTTATCTGTCCAAAACCTCAGACATTGTCAAAGCCCTGCGAGAACAGGTGGTTCATCAGGCGCCATCCCTCTCCAAGCACATTTTGGCTCGCTGCTGCTTCCGCCTCACTGTAATGCCAGTCCCGGTTCTGTAGCGCCGTACTGTCATACAAAAGATACGGGACCGGATCACTGGTATGGGTTCTGACGCGGATCGGCGTCGGGTGGTCCGGAAGAACCATCAATCGGTACGACTGCCCCGACGCGTCCATCCCTTCCCTTACCAGCCGGATGACCCGCTGGTCCAGATTCTCGATCGCCTGTACCTTACGCTCCACACTGCCCTGATGTCCCATCTCATCCGGTGCTTCCACATGAATGTAGGCAAAATCATATCCATCCTCAGTCAGTGCCTTTACAGCCGCTTTGGCTTTGCCTTCATAGTTCGTATGAAGACCGCCGTTTGCGCCTTCTACCACGATATTATCCATCCCTGCTCCGACGGCAATCCCTTTTAGCAGGTCAACCGCTGATATCATGACACCTTTTTTATGGTATTTTTCTTCAAAAGAGTCGAGTGACGGTCTCGTGCCGGCTCCCCAGAACCAGAAACTGTTCGCAGGTTTCCGTCCCTTTTTCCTGCGCTCCAGGTTCAGCGGATGCCGCGACAGAATTTCATAACTTCTCTCCTGCATCCTGCGCAGCATCTCATCCTGCGGCAGGTACTGTCCGATGGTCTGTCCCAGCACATCGTGCGGAGGCGTCAGTTCCACCACGCTCCCATTGCTCCATATCAGACAATGGCGGTAGCTGGTGCCCAGATAAAACTGGTATGTCTCATTCTGAAGTTCCTTCGTAACAGCCTCCAGAAGCACCTTCGCATCCTCCGTACTGATCTCGTCCGAGCTGTGGTCGATAATGGTTTTCTTTTCATACGGCTCATCCTCGGAGAGCGTCACGATGTTGCAGCGGATCGCCACGTCATCCAGTTTCATATCCACGCCGATACTGAGCGCTTCCAGCGGAGAACGCCCGGTATAATACTGCTTTGGGTCATATCCCATCACCGAAAGATTCGCCGTGTCACTTCCCGGGCTCATGCCTTCAGGAATCGTATGCACCATTCCGATTTCCGAATATGCAGCCAGCTTGTCCAGCTCAGGAGTCTTTGCATAGGCTAATGGGGTTTTCCCCCCGAGAGAGGCAATGGGCTCATCGGCCATGCCATCCCCCAGAACTATTACATATTTCATGCCTGTCTCCCCTTATGCCTAAAATCTGGCACGGATCATACTGATGATTCCGTCCGCATGCTGCGCTTTTTCCTGGTAAGCGGCTTCTGTCATCACTCCCGTTACAAACGCAAATTCGCCTTTTAAATCATCCGTCTCGACAAATGTCACATCGCCAAACAGGTCTTTTACTCGCTGTCCGTCAGCAGCGACAGAGCCTTTAACGCGTACAAAAAAACGCTCCTCTACCTGACTGATATCCATCAGCTCAAGTTTTTTGCTGCTCCAGTTCATCATGATATTGCGGTTCAGATGTTTTGCAGCATCCACAACGTCAGCGACCACTGCGCTCGCGGTCGGGAGCTTTCCTGCTCCGCTTCCATAGAACATTGCATCGCCCAGGACATTGCCGTGCACAAAAATCGCATTAAATACGCCGTTTACGCTGAACAGCGGATTGGTGCCGTCGATCATAACAGGGCTGACCATCGCATAGAATCCGTCTCCGACTTTTTTGCTGGTTGCCAGAAGCTTAATGCTCGTTCCCATTTTCTTGGCATATTTGATGTCATCAGCCGTTATTTTCGTAATCCCTTCTGTATAGACATCTTCGTAGTCCACAAACCTTCCGAATGCCAGCGAGGAGAGAATCGCGATTTTTCTGCAGGCGTCGTAGCCTTCCACATCCGCTTCCGGATTGCGCTCTGCATATCCTTTTTCCTGAGCATCCTTCAGTACATCATCAAAGTCAGAACCGTCCGTGCTCATCTTCGTCATAATATAATTCGTTGTACCATTCAGGATTCCTGTAATTTCATCGATCTCATCCGCGGTCAGAGAAGAGTTGAGCGGACGGATGATCGGTATTCCGCCTCCGCAGCTTGCCTCAAACAGAAAATTAATATCTTTCGAGCGGGCAATCTCGAGAAGCTCAACGCCGTGTTTTGCTACCAGTTCTTTATTGGACGTGCAGACACTTCTTCCGCTTTCCAGAGCACGTTTTACAAACGTATATGCAGGCTCAATGCCTCCCAGTACTTCCACGATAATCTTAATCTCCGGGTCATTGATAACCGTCTCAAAATCATGGACGATCTTTTCCTGTACAGGATCGCCCGGAAAATCGCGAAGATCCAGCACATACTTGATGTTGATCTCTTCACCGGCTTTTTTGTTGATGCTGTCATGGTTTGTATTGATGACTTCCACCACACCGGACCCTACGGTACCATAACCTAATACTGCAATATTAATCATCGTTTTTTCTCCTTATGGTCTTTATTTATTAATCGTTCTCTGTCTTTTTTGAAGACAGCGCAATCCACTTCAGATATGCATTGATGAACGAATCAATGTCACCGTCCATCACCGCATCCACATTGCCGCGCTCTTCACTTGTCCGGTGGTCTTTTACCATCGTGTACGGCTGCATAACGTAAGAGCGTATCTGATTACCCCATCCGATATCAGATACTTCTCCGCGGATTCCCGACAGTTTTTCCTCATTCTCCTGCTGTCTGAGCAGATACAGTTTTGACTTGAGCATCTGCATCGCCTTGTCCTTGTTCATATGCTGAGAACGCTCATTCTGACATTGTACTACTATTCCGGACGGAAAATGTGTGATACGGATCGCTGATGACGTTTTATTGATGTGCTGTCCGCCGGCTCCGCTTGAGCGATACGTGTCGATCCGTATGTCATCATCCTTTATTTCGATGTCTACATCCTCCTCGATATCCGGCATTACATCACAGGATACAAAAGAGGTCTGGCGCTTACCCGCAGCATTGAACGGAGAGATGCGCACAAGGCGGTGTACACCCTTCTCCGATTTAAGATATCCGTATGCATTTTCTCCCTGCACTTCAAACGTAACAGATTTGATACCCGCCTCATCACCATCCAGATAGTCCAGCACTTCAACGGTATATCCTTTTCGTTCCGCCCAGCGGTTATACATACGGTAAAGCATTCCTGCCCAGTCGCACGATTCAGTTCCACCGGCCCCGGCATGCAGGGTCACGATCGCATTGTCCCTGTCATACTCACCTGCCAGCAGTGTTTTTACACGGATATCCTCAAATTCTTTCGTAAATTCATCCAGCAGTTCCTGTATTTCCGGTATCACTTCCGGGTCATTTTCCTCATAACCCATCTCAATAAGCGTCTCCATATCCTCTTTTCTGGATATCAGGCCCTGGTACGTGTCCAAATCATTTTTAAGTCCTTTCAGCTCTTTCATAAGCTGCTGAGAATACTCCGGATTGTCCCAGAAGCCCGGCGCTTCCATTTCCATTTCTAATTCCTGAATCCGCTTTTCCTTGTTAGCAAGGTCAAAGTGAATCCCTCACTTCCACTAATGGTCCTGTGTAATTGTTCAGGATTCCCCTGAACTGATCTAATTCAACCACTGCTTCACCTTCTTTCTAAAATTTTTATAGCATGCCTGCAGCAGCGTTACGCTCTGCGGCCACAGCACTGTTTGTATTTCTTCCCGCTTCCACATGGGCACGGATCGTTCGGATATACCTTCTCCGCGGTACGCTGTACCGGTTTTTTCGGACCACTGTCATCCTTGTTGGTTCCGGTGACCTGAGCCACCTGTTCCCGCTCCACTTTCTGTTCGATTCTGACATGATAGAGCAGACGCAGAGTATCCTGCTGAATAGACGCCGTCATATCATCAAACATCTCATAAGCCGCCATCTTATATTCGACTTTCGGATCTTTCTGTCCGTATGCCTGCAGACCGACTCCCTGACGGAGCTGATCCATATCGTCGATGTGGTCCATCCACTTACGGTCAATAATTTTCAGGAGAATGACACGCTCCAGCTCACGAAGCTGTTCCGCCTCCGGGAATTCTGCCTCTTTCATCTCGTAGAGCTTCACGGCTTCTTCCTTCAGTTTCTGTTTGCATTCATTCTTCTTCAGCCCCGCAACGCGTTCCTCTGTCAGCGGCTCAAGCGGTATGATCGGAATCAGTACTGTATTCAATTCTCCCAGATCCCACTCCGCAGCATCATTGTCTTCATTGATGCACATATCCACAGCATTGTCAACCGTATCAGTGATCATCTTATAGATGGCATCCCGCATATTCTCACCATCTAATACACGGCGTCTTTCTTTGTATATGATCTCCCGCTGTTCATTGTTAACCTGGTCATATTCCAGCAGGTTTTTACGGATACCGTAGTTATTACTCTCGATTCTTTTCTGTGCTGTCTCAATCGCATTTGACAGCATCTTGTGTTCGATCTGCTCGTTCTCGGCAACTCCCAGTGTTGTAAACACTTTCATCATACGTTCAGAGCCGAACAGACGCATCAGATCATCCTCAAGGGAAATGTAAAATCTGGATTCTCCCGGGTCTCCCTGACGTCCGGAACGTCCTCGCAGCTGATTGTCGATACGTCTGGACTCGTGGCGCTCCGTACCGATGATCTTTAATCCACCGGCCTTGCGGGACACATCATCCAGTTTAATATCCGTACCACGGCCTGCCATGTTCGTAGCGATCGTCACAGTTCCGGCGATACCTGCCTGTGCAACGATCTCAGCCTCAAGCTCATGGAATTTTGCATTCAGCACCTGGTGCGGGATACCTTCACGCTTCAGCATACCGCTCAGCAGCTCAGATGTCTCGATCGTTATGGTACCGACCAGCACAGGCTGCTGTTTTTCATGTGCCACCTTGATCTCTTCCACAACAGCTTTGAATTTTTCTTTCTTGGTCATATAGACGGCATCATCCTGATCCATGCGAACCACCGGTTTGTTTGTAGGGATCTCTATGACATCCATTCCGTAAATATCCCGGAACTCCTGCTCCTCGGTCAGGGCGGTACCTGTCATACCTGCCTTCTTTGCGTATTTATTAAAGAAGTTCTGGAATGTGATTGTTGCAAGGGTTTTGCTCTCCCTGCGTACCTTCACATGCTCTTTTGCCTCGATTGCCTGATGCAGGCCGTCAGAATACCTTCTTCCCGGCATAATACGCCCGGTAAATTCATCAACGATCAATATCTGTTCATCTTTCACAACGTAATCCTGATCTTTAAACATCAGGTTGTGCGCACGCAGAGCAAGAATAATATTATGCTGAATTTCCAGGTTCTCGGGGTCAGCAAGGTTCTCAATACTGAAGAATTTTTCGACTTTGCGGATACCTTCTTCCGTCAGGTTTACGATCTTATCCTTTTCATTCACGATAAAATCACCGGTCTCTGTGATCTCCTCACCCATAATCGCGACCATCTTCGTCATCTCACCACTGGCCTCACCGCGCTCCAGCTGCCTTGCAAGGATATCGCAGACTTCATACAGTTTGGTGGATTTCCCACTCTGTCCGGAGATAATAAGCGGCGTTCTCGCTTCGTCGATCAAAACAGAGTCAACCTCATCAATGATCGCATAATGCAGATCTCTCTGCACCAGCTGTTCTTTATAAATAACCATATTATCACGCAGATAGTCAAATCCAAGTTCGTTGTTAGTCACGTATGTGATATCACAGGCGTAAGCCGCCCTGCGCTCATCACTTTTCATGGAATTCAATACAACGCCTACCGTCAGCCCCAGAAATTCATGGACTTTTCCCATCCATTCAGCATCACGGTGTGCCAGATAGTCATTAACGGTAACGATATGAACGCCTTTTCCTTCCAGCGCATTCAGATAGGCAGGAAGTGTGGAGACAAGTGTCTTACCTTCACCGGTTTTCATCTCAGAAATACGGCCCTGGTGTAAAATAATACCTCCGATCAGCTGAACGCGGTAATGCTCCATGTTCAGTACACGCTTTGCCGCTTCACGAACAACTGCATACGCCTCTACCAGCAGATCGTCAAGCGTCTCACCCTTCTCAAGCCGCTCTTTAAATTCACGTGTTTTATCCCGCAGTTCACTGTCACTAAGCGCCTGCATCGCCGGACGAAGAGCCTCAATCTGATCGACCTGCGGCAGAATACGTTTTACCTCACGGGAACTGTGCGTTCCAAATACTTTCTCGATTATTTTCATTATCGTAATTCGCTCCTGAAATCTTCATATTTATACATACGTTTCTATTTTAGCACTTTTAACAGAGTAAAACAATCATATTTTCGTGAACTCTGCTTTACGCGGATGCCTTCGGCATATAGATACCCGTCGCCATCACCGCCGGTTTCCCGGTCTCCTCAATCCACCCGTCCATGGAAATCTGTACTAAAGTCTTCCCAAGATGTTCCACCCTGGCTTTAATCATCAGATGTGTGTTCTCCAGAATGGGGGAAAGATAATTCATATTCAGTGAAACCGTCGGAGTTATCCCCGTAAATGCCGCAATGCGGGTCAGCAGGCCTCCTGTACTGTCACACGCTGTCGCGGAGAGTCCTCCGTGCATTGTATTCAGCGGATTCAGCTGCCAGTGTTCTACCGGAAAACGCAGGGTGATACTCTGCTCCCTGTAACTGCATTCAGCCAGTTCCATCTTCATCATCTGCATGATTCCGGAGTTGGCCCCCCTCCGGTGACTGAGCACTGCTTCCGCCATCTCCCGGAATAAAGACTCCTGCGCGGAAGGCCCTGCATTCTTTATTTTGTCTCTGTATGCAATTATTATTTCTGTTTCCATCGTACAATTCCTCCAGATTTCTCTTCCTGTTGCCGCCATGAATCGAATTATAACACAGCTTGCAGAAATTACAAGGAATTCTGTAAAGATTGAAAAGCCTGCTGTTCTGTGACCGATTCACCATACGGCCACATCACAACAGGCTTATATTCCAGGATCACATGGATTTTCTCTCCGCAATCTCCGCCATCTTGGCGTCATTCAGTCTGGTATCACCGTGAACACGGCTGTATGACAGATAGCCGTTCATACGGTCAATCTTAGTCAGATTTGTGGAACCGCAGACCGGACACACATCCATCTCCAGTTCCTGATGACCACAGTCATCGCAGTACGCAAGCGAGAGGTTGACGCCTTCATAATAGCCAAGATCCATTGCACGGTAGATAAGGGCTTTGATCGCCTCAACATTATAATCGATCGGATAGCGCACATACTGAATTTTCCCGCCGTTGCACAGTTCCCAGAATCGTCCTTCCAGATCCTGTTTCTCAATCGGGGTGATATCCTCGGTCACGTGGCAGTGGAAACTGTTGCTGACATAAGGACGGTCAGATACACCGCGGACAATTCCGTACATTTTCCGGAACTGTTCCACCTGTAATCCACACAGACTCTCCGCAGGCGTCCCGTATATCGCATAGAGAATCCCGTCTTCGAGTTTGTATTTTGCAACTTTATCGTTGATATACTGCAGCACCTCAAGCGCAAACTGCCCGTCCTCTGCAATGGACTTTCCATTATACAGCTCCTGCAGCTCATTGAGCGCCGTGATACCAAACGACGCCGTCATAGGTTTCAGAAGCGGACGTATCTTATCCGAAGGTTTCAGATGCCCTCCATAGAAGCCGCCTTCACAGTAGCCAAGAGGATTCGTAGATGCTCTCATCTCGCCCAGATAATCATATGTGCGGATATGCAGCTGACGGATCATTTCCAGATAAAAGTCCAGCACCTCGTAAAAATCACGGTTTTCAGAACGTGATTTCGCAAGGATCATAGGAAGATGCAGACTGACAGCACCGATATTGAATCTCCCCACAAATACCGGTTTGTCGTCCGGATCAGCAGGATTCATGCCCCCCCGTTCATACCATGGGCTCAGAAATGCCCGGCAACCCATGGGACTGATCACGCGGCCATACTGTTTATACATACTCGAAATATATCCTTTTCCGGTCATAGACAGCCAGTCAGGATACATCGTCTTAGCCGAGCAGGAAACCCCCGCCTCGAACACTTCTTCGCACGGACAGCCAGGCCCGTGCAAGTGTTTATCAAACAGAAAGACGATTTTGGGGAATAGAACCGGTTTTTTATGACCTTTTTTCCCCTGTCCCCCCTTGTGGACCTCCAGCAGTGACAGAGAGACCATCTTCTCAAAATGCTCCGTTCCAAGCCCGATCGTCACAGTCACAAACGGATAGTCTCCTCTGGAGGACCCCACCGTATTAAGTTTATATTCAATGCCCTGCCATCCCTGGTCACAATCCCTGCGAACCTTGTCCATGGCGTATTCCATTGCTTTTTCTTCTCTTCCGGTCCAGCTCTTATCTGCGTATTTCAGAAATTCTGCATAATACTTATCATAGCTTTTCTGTGCATAAGGCCCAAGGATCTTATCCACCTCCGGGACTGTAAATCCACCGTACTGCTGTGCCGCAGTGCTCAGGATAATATCTCCCATTACATCGAATGCCGTGTCCAGAGTCTTCGGTTCATTATACCAGACATTCCCCATCTCAAATCCGTCTTTCAGCACCGTTGCCACATCAAACAGACAACAGTTTATCGTGTCAAGACGGGCAGACTGGTCATGGATATAAATGTAGCCATCCTTGCATGCCTGCAGTTCGTTGCGGTTCATAAAAAATTTTCGGTACAGTTCTTTGTTCAGTTCATTGAAGATCAGGCTCCGCTTTGTAGCCACAAGTGCACTGTCCGTATTGGCATTGCTCTTATCGCCGATATAGCGGATGGACTGGCTCTTTGTATACACATCATCCATCATATGTATGAAATCTATCTTGTAGTTCCGGTAATCACGGTAACTCTTTGCAACAGCAGGGTTGACCTCTTCCAGCGCACCTTCAACGATATTGTGCATATCCTGGATAGGCAGTTCTTTCTTCCCGAGTCTTTCTGCCTTCTCCGTCGCATATTTACAGATGAATGCAATCTCCTCATCTGTGAACTCATACAGAATCCTCCCTGCCGACTTGTTGACTGCCCTGACAATCTTGTCCGCATTAAATGGTTCTCTCGTCCCGTCCTTTTTTATAATGTATACCATTTCCCCTATCTCCTTTTTCACTGATGCTTTTCTTTTTTCAATATCTTGTGTTTTTCAGTGTTAAATAAGTTTTTTATCACTATATCTTGTATCAACCAGTATAGCATGCACCCTGTAGAAAATAAAGTCCCAAATTATTTTCAGACTTTTAGCGTGTTACATCCTTCAGCCATTTATAGGAACGATACCTCTTAAATGCCGGCAGAAACTTCACCGCCTCATCACACGTGATCAGGGCATAGACGACGGGGACCGGTAATTTCAGGACAAACGCCGCAATAGCACCGAGTATGATGGAACAGCCCCAGAGTCCCCAGACATCCAGTATCAGTCCGATCCGTGTATCACCTCCGGACCGGAGGATTCCCACGATGACTGTGCAGGAAACACTCTGTATCACACAGAAATAGGACATGATGAACATCATATATCCCAGAAATTCCCGGGCCTCAGGAGTCAGCACCAGAAAAGCATTCGCAACAGGCCGAATCACAAAAAAGATAAAGAGTCCCCCGGCAATTCCGACGAACAGCGATAGCTTCATGAACCGGGATGCATACACTTTTGCAAGGTCCCTGCGTCCCTCCCCGATCGTCTTTCCCAGAATAATAGCCGCTGCACCTGACAGTCCAAGTGACACAACCATAGCCAGCTGCCTGCTCGTCTGTGCCACTGAGTGGGCTGCTACGGCTGCGCCTCCCAGATGTCCCATGACCGCGCTGATCATCGCCATGCCGGAACCCCATATCAGCTCGTTTGCAGCGACAGGCATTGCATAGCGGATAAAATCCCGCCTGAGCCCGCGATCCCTGACAAAAATGTCACGTATCCGAACTTTGAGCACATCGTTATACTTTCTGTCATACAGCAAAATGATCACCAGTTCTATACAGCGTGCCGTCAGTGTCCCGATAGCCGCACCCGCCGTCCCAAGACTGGGCGCTCCCAACAGGCCGAATATGAAAATAGCATTGACGATAACATTGACCAGCAGAGACACGGCATAGGTAACCATACCGACGAGAACACGCTCCACACTTCGCAACAGATTCAGATATACCATATTGACCGACATCAGCAGATAAGAAAATGCTACGATCCTGAGGTAACGGATTCCTTCAGCTATGATAATATCCTCTCTCGTAAAAATGAGCATCAGTTTTTGCGGTATAAAAAATGCCGCCGCACCAAACAGCAGCCCCACAATGATCGCAAAGCGGAAAGATATTCCCATCACTTTTTCTATGGTACGTGTATCCTTCCTCCCCCAGTATTGTGCCGTCAGCACAGCTGCACCTGAGGTAAGTCCAAACATAAGCAGATTGAGTATGAAACTGATCTGGTTTGCAAGAGACGCCGCCGATAGCGCCGTCTCTCCAACTCTTCCCAGCATAATGACGTCGGCCGCTGTCACACCGACGTTGATCAGGTTCTGCACCGCCATAGGCAGAACCAGGGAAAACACCATTTTATAAAATTGTTTTTTCTCCATTACAATAATTCTTTCAGGATCCGATTGACCATAGCCGGATTTGCTTTTCCTTTCATGGCCTTCATCGTCTGCCCTACAAGGAAGCCAACCGCCTTCTCCTTTCCGTTGTGGTAATCTTCCACAGACTGTGGATTTGCAGCGATGATCTCTTCTATTGCACTGCGGAGTGCAGCCTCATCATTGACTGTTTTCAGCCCCTTCTCTTCTACATACACATCCGGATCTATATTTTCATCAAATATTTTTTCAAAAACTTCCTTCGCTACTGTGCTGTTGATCGTACCGGCATCTGCCAGTTCAATCAGCTTTGCCAGGTTTTCCGGCGCAAACCGGATATCTTCAGGGTCCATCCCGCGCTCCTTTAACAAACGCAGCGTCTCCACCATCAGCCAGTTAGATACCTTTTTCGGTTTACCGCAGACAGCGGTCGTCGCCTCAAACAGATCCGCCAGCCGCTTGGACGAGGTGATGATCTGCGCATCATAATCAGGAATCCCAAATTCCTGCTGGTAGCGTCTCAGTTTTTCGGTACGCAGCTCCGGCTGACGATCGCGTATATCCTGAATCCATGCGTCGCTGATCACGACGGGTACCAGATCAGGGTCCGGAAAATACCGGTAGTCCTGCGCATCCTCCTTTGACCTCATCGCATAGGATTCTCCAGCGCTGTCATCCCATCTTCGTGTCTCCTGTACCACTGTCTCCCCGCTCTCAAGCAGATCGATCTGCCGCTCTTTTTCACCTTCGATCGCCCTCGCAATTGCTTTAAAGGAATTCAGGTTTTTCATCTCAGTCCTTGTGCCGAACTCCTCTGCTCCAACCTCACGGACGGAGAGATTGACATCTGCTCTCATGGATCCCTCCTGCAGCTTGCAGTCAGAAGCCCCCAGATACTGAATGATCATTCTGAGTTTTTCAAGATACGCGATGACCTCCCGGGCACTGCGCATATCCGGCTCAGATACAATCTCAATCAATGGTACGCCGCTCCGGTTATAGTCCACGAGCGAACAGTCCTCCCATTCATCGTGGATCAGTTTCCCGGCATCCTCCTCCATATGAATTTCGTGAATGCCGACTTTTTTCATTCCTCCTTCTTCCGTCTCAATCTCCACGAACCCGTCGTGGCAGATTGGCAGGTACAACTGAGAAATCTGATAATTCTGCGGATTATCCGGGTAGAAATAATTCTTTCTGTCAAACTTACAGTTCTGATTGACCGCACAGTTTGTAGCAAGCCCCACCGCCAGTGCATATTCCACCACCTGTTTATTCAGCACCGGCAGTGAGCCCGGCATACCTGTACAGACCGGACATGTATGGGTATTTGGCTCACCTCCAAACTCTGTGGAGCAGGAGCAGAAAATCTTTGTTTTCGTCGCAAGTTCCACATGGACTTCCAGTCCGATCACTGTCTCATACTGTTTGCTCATTCTGTTTCGCTCCTTTCATCACAGGTCCCCGGTATGTCCTCGTCCGTTCAAATGCATAGCCCGCCCGTATAATATGATCTTCCCGGTAACAGTTTCCGATAAACTGTACGCCGACCGGAAGCCCTGCCGCATCCGTTCTGCACGGTACACTCATCCCAGGCAGACCTGCAAGGTTGACGGAAATCGTATAAATATCACCCAGATACATTTTCAATGGATCGACCAGGCTCTCTCCCAGCTTTGGAGCCGTCGACGGTGCTGTCGGTCCAAGGATCACATCATATCTCTCAAACGCCCGGTCAAACGCCCCCTTGATCAATGCCTTGGTCTTCAGGGCTTTCAGGTAATACGCGTCATAATATCCCGAGCTCAGTACAAAAGAACCCAGCATAATCCTGCGCTTCACTTCCTCGCCAAAACCTTCCGAGCGGGTTTTTTTATACATGCTGTGAAGATCTTCATACTCCGGTGTACGGTAGCCGTATTTGACGCCGTCAAACCGCGACAGGTTAGAGCTGGCCTCTGCAGATGCTATGACGTAGTAAGCCGGAATTGCATATTCTACCAGACTCAGGTCAAATTCTTCCACAATGGCACCTTTTTGCTTCAGCACGTCCGCAGCCTCCTGAACCGCATCTCTCACGTCCGCTTCCAGTCCCTCCCCCATATAATCTGCCGGGATACCGATCCGCATTCCCTTCACATCATCTTCAAGTGCCCCGGTAAAATCATACGATGTACGTTTTACCGATGTGCTATCTTTATTATCATAGGAAGCAATTGCTTCCAAAACTGCTGCGCAGTCCGAAACATCCTTCGCTACCGGTCCGATCTGGTCAAGCGATGATCCATATGCGATCAGCCCGTAGCGCGACACTGTACCGTAGGTGGGCTTCAGTCCCGTAACACCGCAGAAAGAACTCGGCTGGCGTATAGAACCCCCGGTATCCGAACCGAGTGCGTAGAAGCATTCCCCCGCAGCAACGCCGGCACAGGATCCACCGGAAGAACCTCCCGGCACATGCTGTGTATTCCAGGGATTACGTGTGACGCCAAACGCCGAAGTTTCCGTTGTGCTCCCCATGGCAAATTCATCCATATTGGTCTTTCCCAGGATTACAGCTCCCGCTTTTTCCAGATTTTTCACTGCTTCTGCAGAATACGGCGGAACAAAGTTGCTCAGCATTCTGGAACTGCACGTGGTAAGTATGCCTTCTGTGCAGATATTGTCTTTAACCGCAGCAGGAACACCTGCAAGCGGCCCCGTAAGTGTCCCGTCATCAATCTTCTTCTGTACCTCTTCCGCCCTTTTCATTGCGGCATCTTCTTCTACCGTCACAAAAGCATGAATTTCACCCTCAACAGCACGCAGACGCTCCAGTGAAGCTTTGACTGCCTCAGCAACGGAAATTTCTTTTTCTTTTATTTTTCTGCCGAGCCCGACAGCTGTTAAATTTACTATTTCCATGAACCTGTTCCTCCTGCATTAATCTACCGTCTTCGGCACCTGATACTGCCCGTCTTTTTGCTCCGGAGCATTTCCCAGTATGCTTTCTCTGTCGTCCCCGTTTTTCACGATATCATCGCGAAATACATTCTGAACCGGGAATACGTGGGACATCGGCTTCACACCGGATGTATCCAGCTCATTCAGTTTATCAATATAGTCAAGCATGCGAACCATATCTTTTTTCGCCTGTTTTTTTTCCTCATCGGAAAGCTTAAGCTTTGCCAGTATTCCGACGTATTCTATCGTCTCATCATGAATCATATCAGCCATTGCAATCTCCTTTCTGTTCACTGCCCGGGATATATCTTTTCACATGCATCAAGGCGGACCTCAAATTCTTCTCCGGTATAGTCTTCTTCAATGATAATCTGATCTCCCTCTTCCAGCACGAGGTTCCTGTACTCGCCCGAAAGAGTTCCTGCCTCCAAAAATGAGTGAAACACATCATACTCTCCGCGTTTTACCACTACTGACCCGTAATCACTGACCGCTGTCAGATCATAGGCACCCGCCGGAAATTCCTCCCCGGCTACCATGCCGTCTTCCAGCACCACGGTATTAAGCACTGTATTCTTCTGTGGTTCTTTCTGCGTATCAATCTGCGCATTGTCGGAAGATATTTCGACAGCCATCCCCGGCTGTACCTTCAGCGCCCAGCCTTCAAACAGCCGAAAATCATCCGCAGTTGTCTCTGTTTCGTATTGATATTCATCGTCCGTTTTCATATCTTCCGCCCAAAGCGTCTCCCAGCGATAGCTTATTAGCTCCGTATCCTCCAGTATCACATTCCCCAGACCTTCTACCGCCTTTACGCTGTACTGGCCCACCGGCAGCTGCCTCCCGCCGATATAGACCCCCGGCTGCAGTACCGCCGTCATACTCTCACCGCTTTTGGGCATCACTTCCGTCACATACTCGTACGGGTCATAAACATATTCTTCATCCCCAGTATTGGATTCCCATACCGCCTCAGTTTCTGCCTGGCCGGTGTGAATCTCAGAAGCCTTCTCATAGATCCACTCGCCAGCACTCGAGATAACACCGATCGCCACGATAGCTGCTACCACAATCCCGCCGTAATTCTTCTTTTTTGCAGTTTTTCCATTATTATATGGATAGGCAGTCCGATTCCCATACATTTCTTTTGATCTTTGATACGTGCCTGCATTCCTCTGTGCATTCCCCGCCTGCACAGGGGACGTCTTCCGGTCTCCGGCAGCTTTTTCTTTCCGCTCCGTCACAGTAAAACTTCCGTTTCCATTTAAGCGGTACGTTCTTCTGCGGCTATAATTCATCCCGCAGTCCTGGCATCTGCCGTTCACGATATGCCCTTCACAAAGTAAACACCTGCTCTCTCCCATCCTCTGCTCCTATCTGCTTCCCCTAAGCGTTTGTCATAAATTAAAAATCCTCTGCATAATGAAAAACCGTCCCGGAATACATACATATTCCGGGACGGGATATCACACATTTCCCGCGGTACCACCCGCATTGCAGTCCGGTGCATAAGTACCGCACCACTGCCTCTTACGCACTTAACGGGTGCCGCGTGCTGACCTACTCATCTGTTCAGACAGCCGGCTCCGGAGTGTTCCCGTTTGCTTTTTTCCCTCCAACAGCGCTCTCAGTCGGTGACGCCGTATTCCTGTCAAGCTCCCAAAGCAGAGTCTCCCTCTCAGCCTTTTCCATATTTGAAAATAAATGTCTGTTCAGAGGGGGCATCTTCTTGTATGGCATGCGGCCATACAAGAAGCATCGGAGGTTCCTCCGATGTGAATATTGACACAAAAACCCGCTTACAAGCGAGCTTGACGCTGATTTTTGTGTCAATATTCCCGCCCTCTGAACTGTTGCAATAATTTTATCATAATTATTTTTTCCTGACAAGGCATTCGTTAAAATTTATCATTCCACATCTTCCGTATTTACTTGTCAAGCAATACGTTTCTCTGTATAATAGAAACATTGACACCGGGTGCACCGCACCCCAGTAAACATGGAGGAACTATCATGGATCAATTAATCATACCGGAAAACTACCATTCCGCGCTTAATCTTCACGATACACAGATTGGAATCAAAACGGTAAAAGACTTTTTTCAGAAAGCTCTGTCAGAGCAGCTCAACCTGCTGCGTGTTACGGCTCCGCTTTTCGTACAGCCTCAGTCGGGACTAAATGACAACTTAAACGGAGTGGAACGTCCCGTAACATTTGGCATCAGAGAGCAGGATGACGAAGAAGCTGAAATCGTTCATTCTCTCGCCAAATGGAAACGATATGCCCTTCAGAAATACGGTTTTATATACGGCGAAGGCCTTTACACTGATATGAATGCTATCCGCCGCGACGAGGATACTGATAATATTCATTCCATATTCGTCGACCAGTGGGACTGGGAGATCATCATCGACCGCCATGAGCGCAACATCAACACACTGAAGGAAATCGTCCGCAAGGTTTATAAGGCATTAAAAAAGACGGAGAAATATATGGCGATCGAATATGACTATATAGAGGAGATTCTTCCGAAGGAAATTTTCTTCATCACATCACAGGAACTGGAGGATCTCTACCCGGACCTGACCGCAAAAGAAAGAGAATACCGCATCGCCAAAGACAAAGGCGCTGTCTTCATCATGCAGATCGGAGATTACCTTGCATCGGGCGAGAAACACGACGGCCGTGCCCCGGATTATGATGACTGGTCCCTGAACGGTGATATCATCGTATATTACCCGGTGCTGGATATTGCTCTTGAACTGTCTTCTATGGGAATCCGTGTAGATGAGAAAGCCCTGATACGTCAGCTGGAGATTGCCGGATGTCCGGAACGTGCCCAGCTTCCGTTCCAGAAGGCAATCATGCGCAGAATGCTCCCATATACCGCCGGCGGCGGAATCGGACAGTCCCGTATCTGTATGTTCTTCCTTCGAAAAGCGCATATCGGTGAAGTGCAGTGTTCCCTCTGGCCGCCCGAGATCATTGAAGAGGCAGCCAAAAACGGGATTACGCTTCTCTGAAAACACAGAACGCTGCCCCGGCATCAGCCATCTGGCAGCGTTCTTTTTATGGCATAAACACGTTATCTATTCATCCACAAATTTGATCTCACAGTCTTTCTTCAATGCAAGATTGCATTCCACTTCCATGCATTTTATGATTCCCGGCAGGATTGGGCATGAGACATGTACCGGAAAATGTTCTTTTGCATAGTCAAAAAACGGTCCTTCCCCCGGTTTCCGGAGGCACACCTCAAATGCGTCAAACGTATCCCCCAGCTCTTCAAACATCTTTTTCACACTGGGACAGCCTGATTTCACCTTCACCTTTACCTCTGTGTCATCATCATCCGACACGGCTTCAGCGCTTGTAATAAAACCACAGATACCAGGATTGATCATTACTTTCGTCATAACATCCCCTTCTTTCCCTGAATACAGTTATAATGTTTTTATGCGTTTGATAGCCGCCACGGTATTCTCATAACTTCCGAATGCCGTCAGGCGGAAATATCCCTCTCCGCTGGGACCGAATCCCGATCCCGGTGTACCGACCACTCCGGCTCTTTCAAGCAGATGATCAAAAAACTCCCAGGACGTCATGGAATCCGGCGTTTTCAGCCAGATGTACGGAGCATTGACCCCTCCTGATACGCTGTAACCGGCACTCTTCAGTCCTTCATAGATCACTTTTGCATTATTCATATAGTATGCAACCTGTTTTTTCAGCTGCTCTTTTCCCTCTGGTGAATACACCGCCTCTCCCGCTCTCTGAATGATGTAGGGAGCTCCGTTATATTTCGTGCCGTGGCGTCTGGCCCACAGCGCATGCAGCGAGATATCTCCACACTTTAACTCTTTGGGAACAACCGTAAATCCCAGACGCACCCCGGTAAATCCGGCATTTTTAGAGAAGCTGCGCAGCTCGATCGCGCACGTCTTCGCCCCTTCACATTCATAGATGCTGTGCGGCACATCAGCTTCTGATATATACGCTTCATAGGCCGCATCATAGATGATGACAGCTCCCACTTTATTGGCATAGTCAACCCATTCCTGAAGCTGTGCTTTCGTAATTGCAGAACCCGTTGGATTATTTGGAAAACACAGGTAGATGATATCCGGTGTTTCTTTCGGTAATTCAGGTGCAAAGTCATTGGCGCCTGTGCATGGCATATAGATCACATCACTCCACGTCTCAGCAGAGGGATCATACGTACCGGTTCTGCCAGCCATCACATTCGTGTCCACATATACGGGGTACACAGGATCACAGACAGCAATTTTATTGTCCGTGCTGAAAATTTCCTGTATATTTCCCGAATCACACTTGGCGCCGTCTGATACAAAAATTTCATCTGCCTCAATTTTACATCCACGGGCAGTATAATCATTTTCTGCAATTGCATTTCTCAAAAACTCATAACCCAGGTCAGGTGCATATCCATGAAACGTCTCTGCATCTGCCATTTCATCGACAGCTGCATGCAGGGAAGATATGATGGCAGGCGCCAATGGCTGCGTAACATCACCAATCCCCAGACGTATAATACTCTTTTCAGGGTTTTCCGTCTGAAATGCATTTACCTTTTTTGCAATCGTAGAAAACAGATAACTTCCCGGTAATTTCAAATAATTCTCGTTAATTTTAAACATCGTGACCTCCTCAGATCTCAATTTCTCCGTCAAATACTACCGTTGCAGGTCCGGTCATATAAACCTGATTCGCCTCCCTGTCCCAGCGGATCGTCAGATCTCCGCCAAGCAGTTTCACTGTAACTTCGTCGCCCGTATAGCCATTCAGCGCACTGGCAACAGCTACGGCACAGGCCCCTGTGCCGCAAGCAAGCGTCTCCCCTGACCCGCGCTCCCAAACCCGCATTTCCACCGTATCGCGGTCAAGAACCCGCACAAATTCTGTATTGATGCGGTCCGGAAAACGTGCATGGTTCTCAAAACCCGGCCCGATCTTTTCTATTTCAAGCCCCGCAACATCTTCTGTATACACAACCGCATGAGGATTCCCCATGGAAACCCCGGTCATGCGGTACATCTGCCCATCGACTTCAATCGGCTCATCCACCACATTATCATGATCTGATATGATCGGAATCCTCCTCGCCTTCAGCTCAGGTGCCCCCATATTGACTCGCACCGTAGAGACAAGTCCTTCAGAAAGTGTCAGGTCCAGGTATTTGATCCCACTTTTTGTCTCGATAGCAATCTGTGTTTTATCCGTTAGTCCGTAATCATAGACATACTTCGCCACACACCGAATGCCGTTCCCACACATCGCGCCCTGAGACCCGTCAGAATTATACATATCCATCATGAAATCCGCCTTATCAGAAGGTTTGATCAGAATCAGGCCATCAGAGCCCACACCGAAATGGCGGTCGCTGATAAATCTTGCCGTCTCGCACGGATCATCCACCGTCTCCGTCAGGCAGTTTACATACACATAATCATTCCCAATGCCGTGCATTTTCGTAAATTTCATTTTTACCTCCCATGCCGTACTGCTCACCTGCATTTATTCTTAACTATTGATTATAACCTATAACAGTACAACTTACAATTCATCAAAAATAAATATTCAGGCCGGGAAATCTCACATATCCATAATGCTCAAAATCATCTCCGCTGTCTCTGCCATATTATTACCACTGTCCATACTGCACTTCTGAATATAACGGTGAGCCTCTTCCTCCGTCAGCCGATTCCTTTCTATAAGGAGTTTTTTAGCCTTTTCTATCGTAAATTTCTCCTTTGCGGAACGCTCCCGCGGCCCGGACCTGCGCTTCCTTTTACGCCGGGAGCTCTGACAGAACATAAAATTCAGAGTATCCAGCAGCTCCTGTACTTTGAGAGGCATACAGACGGACACCACACCGGTGCTTCCACAGTTTCCCAGTACCCGTTCGGAGGCAAGGAGCAGCATTTCAAAATTGTCAGGAAGCTCCTCTCTTAATTCTGAATACAGCATATCTGCAAACCGGTACCCGCAGATCACAATCCCCTCTGTCATATGATCAGCATGATTCAGTGCCTGGGCACCGGAAGTACAGACGGCCAGCACTTCAAAGCCATGGCGTATCAGCAGATTCTTAATGTTTTTCGCATCTTCTATTTTAGGAAAAACCACAATAATATTGCTCATATATACGCCTCCTATAATAACACGCTCACATGTTCATACAGGCGTATCAGATTTTATACAGATACTGGTCGAGCTCCCATTCTGTCACCTGAGCCGTATATGCCTCCCACTCTGCTCTTTTTGCTACGATATACCGTTCCAGGAATGCATCCCCAAGCACTTCTTTCATGAATTCGCTCTTTTCCATCTCTTTGACCGCTTCCAGCAGATTGGTTGGAAGTGCCGTGATACCGGCTGCCTTTTTCTCGGCGCGGCTCATCTCAAAAATATTGCGTTTGACGCCGTCCGGAGGCATAATCTGGTTCTTCATGCCGTCAAGACCGGCTGCAAGGCATACCGCAAGTGCAAGATAAGGATTCGCGGCAGGATCCGGACAGCGAAGTTCTACACGTGTCCCCTCACCCCTTTCTGTCGGGATCCTGATCAGAGGACTCCTGTTTTTAGCTGACCATGCAATATAGACTGGTGCTTCATATCCGGGAACGAGGCGTTTGTAAGAGTTTACAAGAGGATTGGTGATCGCAGCCATACTCTTCATATGCTTCATAAGGCCGCCGATAAAGTAATAAGCCTCCCGGCTCAGCCCTACCGCATCTTTCTCATCCCGAAACATATTATGTCCGTCTTTTGAAAGAGACATATTAATATGCATGCCGGAACCATTAATCCCGTATTTGGGCTTAGGCATAAACGATGCATGCAGCCCCCGGCGCTTTGCGATTGTTTTCACAGCCAGCTTAAATGTCATGATATTGTCCGCCGTATTAAGCGCGGGGCCGTATTTAAAATCGATCTCATGCTGTGCCGGTGCAACTTCGTGGTGGGAAGCCTCTATTTCAAAACCCATTTCCTCAAGTGTCAGCACCATATCGCGCCTTGCGTTCTCTCCGAGGTCGATCGGTCCCAGATCAAAATATCCCGCCTTTTCATGGGTAACAGTGGTTGGCAGTCCGTCATCGTCTGTATGGAAGAGAAAAAATTCGCATTCAGGCCCAACATTAAATTCATACCCCAGGTCTTCTGCCTCTTTCAGTACCCTCTTCAGTATGTGGCGCGGGTCCCCCTCAAACGGTATTCCCTCCGGACGGTACACATCACAGATCAGCCTGGCCACTTTTCCCTGCTGCGGCCTCCATGGAAAAATTTCAAAAGAATCCACATCCGGATACAGATACATATCAGATTCTTCGATCCGGACAAATCCATCAATAGACGATCCGTCAAACATGCACTCATTGTGCAGCGCCTTCTCCAGCTGACTGGAAGTGATCGCTACATTTTTAAACACCCCAAACATATCCGTAAACTGAAGACGGATAAATTCCACATCTTCCTCTTCCACAATCTGTAAAATATCATTTTTCGTGTATCTTGCCATAGTCACCTCTCCTATCTTTAATTTCAAAAAAAGTATGCAAAAAGGGCGCTCTTCACCACAGAGAACGCCCTTGTTCTGCTAACATCATATCAGGCACTTTTCTTTTTGTCAATCCTGGTTCGTTCGTTGCAACAAACTGTACATTATATTTTTTTCTTTGTATGGTTTCTATATAATTAAACTTTACTATTTGTTTATTTTTACAATTTACATCTCCGTTTTTTACAATTTTCTGTGCGTTTTTCTTTTATTTTTTCTGCTTTTATAAACTTTTTATAAACTTCTCCATTTTTTCCACCTCCTACATATTGTATGAAAATCAAAAAAACTATCTTACGGAATGTAGGATTAACCTGCAACCCCAAAACAGATATAATGAGATAGATATGATTATTCCTGAAGGACACACGGGGAAGAGTCCCGGGAATCGAAAAATGAAGGAGGGTTACACATGAGCACACAAAACAAACAACCTAAAAAAGAGCTCAGCAAAGCGCTGAAACTGTTTTATGGTGTTGGTGACTGCGGCTTCACACTGATGACCAACGTCGAAAGTTATTTCTTTAATTTCTTTCTGACCAACCTGGCACAGTTCGGCCTCGGTACCGTAACACTGATCACCACAATCTCCAGCGCAGTTGACGCCTGTCTGTCATGGATGTATGGCGCCGTTCTGAACAGTATCAAACCTAAAAAATGGGGACGTTATCGTTCCTGGCTTATCCTGTTGCCATGGCTGGTTCCATTCTTATATGCGTTCCAGTTCCTGAAAATCGGTGATGGCATTTTGCCAGTCGTCGTCATCATTATCGCTACGATTGCCAGCCACGTCACATGGAACTTCCCATACGTAGCAAACGTATCCATGATCGCTATCGCAGGCAAGACACCCGATGACAGAGCACAGCTTTCTTCCACCAGAGCTGCATGGGCAAACTTCTCAAAAGTTATCTTCTCCTATGTCGGACCTCCTCTGGCTGCAGTTTTTGCAGGAATTATCGGAGAGACGAGCCAGTACGGCGCAACTGCATTTGTACTCGGCTGGGTAATGGCTGCATTATATTTTGCACATTTTAAAATGTTCGACGGCTATGAAGAAGTCGACATGGAAGCAGTAAAAGACAGTAAAAAAGATACAACAAAGACAAGCGGCATGGATCTTGTAAGAGCGCTTCTTCAGAACCCTCCGCTGATCATCCTTTTGGTTTCCGACCTTGCAAAATGGATGTTTAACTTCGTGGTATCCGGCGTAGCAGTTTACTATTTTACATACGTTGCGAAGAACGCAGGAATGCTTGCGACTTATATCCTGATCTCCAATATCCTTTGCGTTATCGGTTCTTACCTGGCAAAGAATATGGCAAAGAAATTCTCCACACGAAAGACAACCATCGGTATCTTCCTGTTGATGGCAGTTGTACTGATCATCGCCAACTTCACATATACCAATGTGACACTTGTCATGATCCTGATGTCTCTGGCACAGTTTGGATACGGTGTTGCTTACGCCTGTACACCGGCGCTGTATGCGGATACCATCGTTTATTCCGAATGGAAAACCGGGAAGAACGCAACCGGATGGATCAGTGGTCTTCAGAACGTTCCGCTGAAAGTCGGCGTTATGTTCCGTGGTATCATTATTTCCGCATGTCTTGCAGTTGCAAACTTTGATCCAAGCATTGACGCTGCCGCTGCTACTGTTGAACTTCAAAAGGGCATCTGCCTTGCATTCATGGTAATCCCGGCATGTGCATTGATTGTTGCAGCTCTGCTGCTTGCATTTGGATTCCGCATCACAAAAGAAAAAGTAGAACAATACCAGGCTGAAATCGCTGCTCGTCAGTAATACGGAGGACATTATGAAACGAACCCAGATCGCCGGTGCAATATTAGCATGTGCAGTTCTGGTTGGTATGTTTTTCGTTCCGGAGAGCATTGGCCTTGGCAAGGAAGGAATACACACACTGGGGGTTCTGATAGCCATTATCATCGCTTTGGTTACAGAGCCCCTTCCCCTTGGAATCATCTGTATGCTCGGAGTTCCCCTGATGGTGGTCTTCGGTGCGGTTCCAAACATTGCCCAGGCTTTATCCGGATACACCAACCACATTCTGTTTTTTGTACTGGTCTCCTTCGGAATTTCCGAAGCTATAGCAAAAGTACCGCTCTCAAAACGTCTGCTGGTACTGCTGATCAAGATATTTGGCACGAAAACCAAAAACATTTTGCTCGCACTGATGCTTTGCGCAGCTGTCCTGTCTTCTATCATGTCAAATGTTGCCACGACTGCCGTTTTTGTCTCAGTAGTCTTAAGCTTTCTGAATGTATATGAAGATACGGAAACACGTCGGCGCAGCGGAAAGGCATTCATGATCGGTCTTCCGGTAGCAAGCATGATCGGCGGAATGATGACTCCGGCAGGAAGTCCCCTGAATATGCTGGGGATGGATTTCCTGGTGGATGCAGGCGCACGGATTTCCTTTGTACAGTGGATGTGCATAGGAATACCGATCGCTTTAGTATCTCTGTTCGCGGCATGGCAGTTTATTTCGTTTGTATTCAGGCCGGCGGAAATTGGTGCGGACAAAGTTAAGGCTTATATAAGCAGCCTGAATATTCCCCCAAAGTATGATTTTCACGAAAAATATGTATCTGTAGTCGTATTGTGTATGTTTGCTATGTGGGTCCTGTCTTCCTGGTTCCCCGCTCTGAACATCACCGTTGTCGGAACCATTGGTTTTGCGTTTTTATTTCTTCCCGGCATCGAGGTTCTTAACTGGAAGGATTATACCAGAAGTGTAAGCTGGTCCTCCTTTTTCCTTATCGGAACCATGATGTCCCTCGGAAATGCCCTGACCGCCAATGGAGTCAGCGAATGGCTGGTCGGAATTTTGTTTACCAACCAGATCAGCCTCCCTCTGTTCCTGATCGTAGCGCTGATCTGCCTGATCGTTTTTGTACTGCTGATTCCGATTCCCATCGGACCGGCACTGATCTCCATGCTGGGAGGACCGTTTCTGTCCCTCGCCACAGCGTGGGGAATCTCCCCGACACTGTTGATTATGCCGCTGGTAATCTGTGCGTCCTGCTGTTTCCTTCTTCCCCTGGATACAGTACCGCTGCTGACCTATGCGACTGGTTATTACAAAATGAGTGATATGCCGAAAGTATCCATTGCAATCCAGATCGTCATCGCCATATGTGTTTCTGTCTGGGTGCCAATCGCACTTGGATTTCTCGGCTTCATCTGATTCACAACGAAAGGAGTTTGTATCATGGCAACATTTAATGAAAAAGAGTTAGAAGTAATCGGCGAATACAGTATGCCGGGCATCTACGGTGCTCCGGATTGTATTGTTCCAAAACAGAACCGCCCTGTCACACCGAAAGAAAATATGCTCCGCATGCTGAGAGGGGAAATGCCTCTCTGGGTTCCAAACCAGACTTATGACAACAATGCGATCCAGCCCATGATCCAGCCGGATGCTCATGCGAGAGCTTTCGGAGGCACCGACTGGTTCGGCATCGAATGGGTATATGAACCGCTGTCAAATGCCGCTATGGTAAAGCCGGGAACAAGACGTCTGTCCGACATTACCAACTGGAAAGAGGAGCTTCCTTTCCCGGATCTTTCCGCGATCGACTGGCAGAAAGATTATGAAGAAAATTTCAAAGACCGCATTGCGGAGGACCGTTTCTCATACTTTCCGATTGTAAACGGACTTTTCGAGCGTACCGCTGATCTCACAAGCTTTGAGGATGCCTTCTGTTATCTTCTCGAAGAGCCGGAGGTTCTGACAGAGTTTTATGATGCGCTTGTTGACTGGCACATTGAGCTGATGAGGATCGCCCACGACGTATATCATGTGGATATGATCCTGTTCCACGACGATATGGGCACACAGAGAAGTACATTTTTCTCTCCGGATCTCTATGAAGAGCTCCTGCTGCCTCAATATCAGAAGATCACGAAAGCAGCTCATGACATGGGTATGTATATCTGCCTTCATTCATGCGGATGCATCGGTACGCTGATGCCGCTCATTATCAGAGCAGGCTTTGATGCCTGGGAAGGCCAGGACAGCGCCAACGACAAAAAAGCTATTATGGAGGAATACGGAAAAGATCTTGCGCAGTGTACGCTGTACGTAATTCCTGCAGAGATGAGCGACGAAGACGCTGTTGCACATATTCACAAAACCGTAGATGACCTTGCAATGACCGGACGTTTTGCCTGCCGTCTGCGCGACAACAAGGCAGACCGTGCAGTTAATCTCGCAGATGAGCTGTACCGTTACAGCCGTACAAAGTACCTGGAAATGCAGAAATAAATATCAGATATTTAAATATAAGAAAGTCCGGTTTCCGGGGAGAATAACCTCCCGGAAACCGGACTTTCCTTACTTTGTCAGCACGCTTTCAGAGTACTATCCCAAATTCCTCCTTCAGCAGTTCATGATAACGTCCGTCGTCCGTCACTGTTTCTTCTTTTCGCACTCCGTTGACCGTTTTTGCAAAAATGTCCCCGACCAGTGAAATACTGCCTCCATGCAGTCTGCGGTTGATCATGCGCTGCTTTACAAAAACCGAATCCGGATGCGTGGAACAATAGTGATTCAGCGTCACAAATTCCACCTCGTCCTGCGGCATTATCGTAAACTGCATGATATCAACCCATTTTCCGCCGGTTACATATGACAGCATCCACCAGTACTCATCACTTTTCTGCACACGGAATTTCTGCCCGGCGCAGATTTTCTCATAACCGTCTTCCACTTTCATGGCCCCGCCGGGCTGAGGACCTCCATAACCGACATCACAGAAGTAAATGCCGTCCTCAAGTGTTACCAGTGAGCCCACATGCAGAACCGGAGGAAGATAATCCTTTCCGCGGACGATCCTGCAGCGGCAGGCACAGGCATCATAGCCGCATGCCTTTAAAAGTTTCAAGAACAATGTGTTCAGCTCAAAACAGTATCCCCCTCTTTTTCTGGTCACAATTTTGTCAAAGATATCTTCCGTGCCGATGGAAATCGGCAGATTTTTGTCGTACACATCAATGTTCTCAAATGGAACTTCACACTGGTGCGTATAGATCAGCTTGTCCAGATACGCCTCATCGCATCGGTCGGGTGCCTGTAATCCAAGCCTTCCAAGGTATGCCCCGACGTCGGGAATATCACGGTACAGTTCTTCGTACATATCTTTCCATCTCCTGTCATTATATATTTAGCTTACCCACAGTTTAACACTTCAAAAGATCTGTGAAAACGTCTTTTTTCCCTTTTTTTAATTATCCTACAAACCGTTCAGTCATTCCTGAATATATGGTATGCAATGTAGGATTGATGACAGTTTTTCCCTATAGTATAATAGAGAAAACGCAATGTTATGTAGTTCAACGTATTGTATGAATAATCACAAGAACAAAATGTATCGGAGGAAAAAAGGAGGAATTTAAATGTTAACAGCAAAACAAAATTTTCTGGAAACGATCAAAGTTGACGGCAAGCCGGACCGCCTGGTAAATCAGTATGAACCATTTGTCCATATTGGCAATGATCCGCTCAGTGTATATACCCGCGGAAACCGTGTACGCGGAACAACAAGCGTAGACAAATGGGGAACGACAATTCTGTTTCCGGAAGATGCCCCAGGACCGATGCCTCACGTAACAGATGAATTGAAAGTATGTCCTGACGTCACAGAATGGCAGAAATATGTAAAAGTACCGGATCTTATCGGGAACTGCAGCCAGGGATGGGAAAACGCTCTCGCAACTGCCGCAGAAGTAGACCGCAACGAAAAACTTGTCATGGGCTTTATGGGAACCGGTATCTTTGAACAGTGCCACTTCCTGATGGGATTTGAAGATACTCTGATGAACTTCCTGCTGGAACCGGAGGCAATGAAAGAGCTTGTTGCCACTGTTGCCGAATATCGTTTCCAGTATGCAAAGCTTATGGTTGATAATCTGAAACCTGATGTTATCCTTTCCCATGACGACTGGGGTGCAAAGCACAGCCTGTTTATGGATCCGGATATCTGGAGAGAATTTTTCAAAGAGCATTACCGTAGAATTTACGGATACATGCGTGAACACGATGTGATTGTCATCCACCATGCAGACTCTTTCCTGGAACCGATCATAGAAGATATGGCAGAGATCGGTATTCAGGTATGGCAGGGTGTACTTCCTGAAAATGACATCCTGGGAATGCAGAAAAAACTGAACGGGAAAATGACTCTGATGGGCGGACTTGATGCGACGATCGACCGCGTCGATTCCACAGACGAGGAAATCCGTGCAAGTGTTCGCAAGGCCTGCGAGACTTATGGCCCTGGCGGACATTTTATCCCCTGCATGACCTATGGTTTATCCGGAACGATTTATCCGCATACTGATGAGGTTATAAAGGATGAGATCGATCAGTACAACAAAGAAACTTACAAATAAGTTATTGTGTAGCAGTCTGATCTGCTGCCTTTCACCTTCCAGGACCGCCATGTGGCGGTCCTTCCCTTTTGCATTTTTATATTGTTTTTGTTATACTGTCAACAGAATCAACTGTTTTTTTACTTTTTATGTACAATCCGCACAAAGAAAGGCTGAATATCCATGCAGAAAAAAGTGTATCCCGATTCAACGCCTCCCGCAGAAGGTTTTTTGCTGAACATGCAGATACTCGCAGACTCTTTGGAAGACCGGTTTGATATGCTGGAATTTTCCCCCGCGGGCAACCGCCCCACATTAAAAAGCGTGCGCCATTACAGAAACGGAACGGCCCCGACAATCGGATATGTCTATATCCTGTGGGCATTTCAGATTAATGAGCGCTTCGCCTCATTACAGGACGTCTCCCTGATCATCATTGGTGAGCCTGGTATGTCCATGCTGTCCGACAGTACATCTTATATTATCTTATCGGAGAACGCCGACATCTCCGATGTATTTGACTATACCACGGATATTTTTCTGCGTTACTCCGCCTGGGACCTGGCGCTCCAGAAAGCTCTGAACAGCGATAATCCCCTCAACGATATGCTGCAGGCCAGCCTCAGTATCTTCCGCAACCCGATGTTTATCCATGATACGGATTTTTATATTCTGGCGTGCCCGAATGTCGTCGAAGGTATGACTGTGTGGAGCCGTGATTCCAGAAACGGCCGGAATATGGTTCCCCTGGAAGTCATCAATGACCTTAAGATCGACCACGAGTATATCCACACGCTGCATACCCAGAGCGCCGATATGTTTTCCGCCAATCAGCGCGGCTACCGCATCCTCTACAACAACCTCTGGAACGGAAACCGGTACGAAGGCCGTGTCCTGGTCAACGAGCTCCAAAGTATCATCAAACCCGGAGACTACCTTGCACTGGAGTATCTGTCCAGCATCGTGCTGGCATGTATTTCGGAGCGCAACGTATTTTGGACCAGTCTCGGCCGGAATGCCGAAGAAATATGCAAGCAGATTCTCAGCCAGACTGTCACTGACGAGCGCGAGATCAGCCACCTGCTGCGCTTTCTGGGATGGGGATATCACGATAAATATATCATTATCAAGCTGGGAACAGAACACTCCAACACCGATTACCGCTTCACCACCAGCACCTTTGGTTACATCGAGTCCCAGGTGGCCGCAAGCCACGCTTTTTTCTATGACCAGAGCATTGTAGTTATCGTCAATCAGACAGTCGGAAAAAACACAACCCCGCAGATCGTCAGCAATATGGCCTGGCTTATACGGGAAGGGCTGTTCAAAATGGGAGTCAGCAATGAAATTTATGACTTCTCACAGATTCACCAGGGATACCGCCAGGCATCTATTGCACTTCAGTATGGCAGCAGAAGCAACAGCATGATCTGGTGTTACGATTTTAAAGATTATGTTCTGGATTACATGTTTGATAAAATATGTGAAGACATACCGTATGAGTATCTCTGCGCTCAGTCTATCCAGCAGCTGGCCCATTACGATGAAAAGCATAACACAAAGCTGAATGAAACACTGGAGACATACCTGCGGCTGGAGCGAAATGTAGTGCAGACCGCCAAAACCCTGTATATCCACCGCAGCACTCTGTTTTACCGACTGGACCGCATTCAGCAGCTGACCAGTCTGGACCTGGACGATCCGCGCATTCGCCTGTATCTGGAAATTTCTTATCAGATGAATAAGTAACCGGAGGCTTTGGAGAAATTTCCTGTGTAATCAAAAAGGCTGGTTTGCTCATGCAAGGAAACATGCAAACCAGTCCTCTTTGACTGCATCAAAAGATACTGCCGGGAGTTTTTATGATATCTTCACAGCCCTGTGCGTCTTAAATGACTCCGCAGCGGCAAACGCCATCTCCGTGGATTTTGTTCCGTCGTATACCGTTACGCCCGGCTTTCTTTCTTCTTTGATGCAGGATATGAATTCTTCCATCTCAAGCTGGTAGGACTCTGCAAATCTGACCGGAAAAGACTCTACGCACTCCTGCACTGCTCCATGTTTATCATAGATGACCGCAAGATTCTTCGCCGGAACAGGGCTGATCCGGATGGAGCCTTCCGTGCCCACGATCTCCGTCTCAATATGATAACCGTGCGGTGCCGTTCTGCCCACGTGAATCTGTCCAAGCGCTCCGTTTTCAAACTCAAACATTGCACATCCTGTCTCACAGTCTCCATTCTCCTCAAACTCCGGATGCTTGAACGTACAGCCAAGTGCATACACTTCTTTTGCATCAGCCCCAAGGAACCAGCGCATGAGATCGATATCATGGATAGCCATGTCAATGTATATTCCGCCGCTTGTACCGCAGAATCTGATAGCGCCTTCCACGAGTGCTTCCGGGTCGATGCCTGTCGCCTTCACCAGATATGGCTTCCCGATCGCACCCTCTTCGATTTTCCTTTTCGCATATGCATAAGACTGGTCATACCGCCGCATAAACCCCAGGAAAAAGACTCTGTCTGAATATCTTTCCACTGCGCGCTCCGCCTGCTTACACTCTCTAATTGTCACACCCAGCGGTTTTTCACAAAAAACGTGCTTACCTGCTGCCAGAGCAGCTTCGATCTGCCAGCAGTGTTCCCCGCTTGTCGTCACGATCGCCACCGCGTCTATATCAGCTTCTTCCAGCATCTCATTAAAATCCGTATACACATCGTTCACGCCAAGTTCCTGTTTCGCATAGTCCAGCTCTGATTTCACGATAGAACACGCCGCTGTCAGAGAAGCCCCGGGGATCCTGTGACACAGATTCTTTGCATGCACTTTTCCAAGACGTCCCAGACCTGCAATTCCCACTTTTATAGTTGACATAATATAATCCTCCTGTTTTCCCTTTACCTGATTCAATTCTTATGGATATCCCCATGTCCTGTCGGATGCGGCGCCTCTTGTGCATCTGATGTGGTTATTATATAATACAGAAAAGCGCTTCACACTATCGTCATTTGCCCAAAAATATACATTTCTTGCCCAGATACACAGGAGGATTTATGGAGAAAATACATGAAGAGGGAATCATCCCAAATGAAAAAGGAATTTTGAAAAGAGATGGTATTTACTTTCATTCACCTTCAGAATTTTCAAAAGAGCATCTGTTTTGTGTGCTTTGGGGAGCTGAAGACATCTGCGACTTCCCCTATCGGGTCAGACGGGAATACTTAAATGCTTTTATGTTTACCAGGATTCTGGAAGGTTCTCTCCACTATGAATACCGCGGAAAAACATTTATTGCCCAGCCTGGCGATATCGTACTCCAGGACTGTAAGCTGTTTAACCACTACTGGGCAGAGGAACGCGTACGTCTGCAGTTTATTCATTTTTCCGGAAGCGTCACACAGGCCTACTGCGACATGCTTTATGAACAATACGGGGCATGTTTCCATAACTTTTCAACTGCGGGACTTCTTTTCGATAATCTGCTCGCCGAGCTTCAGAAATCCTCACCAAATGATCACCAGCTCTCTTTCCTGGTCACAGACCTGTTCCGACAGCTCTCTGTCCCGGAAGACAGGCTGGTGAATCCCTCCATCCAGAAAGCGATGGAATATATGAACAGCTTCTTTTACGAAGAGCTGAGTCTCGCAGATATCTGCAGTCATGTATCACTAAGTCCATACTACTTTTCCCGGCTTTTCAAACGGCATACCTCACAGTCTCCCCATCAGTATCTTCTGGGCCTGCGTCTGAAACACGCAAGGACAATGCTCGCCGAGACCCGGGAATCCATTGAAAACATTGCAGCAGCCTGCGGTTTCGCCAGCACTTCACACTTTATCAGGGCATTCAAAAAAGAAGCCGGCGTTACGCCGGCCTCTTTCAGAAAGCTTTTTGAGTCTCCTCAATAAATGCTACTTGTAGTCCACCCAGACTGCACCATTGTCCGCAGAATGCACGCAGTTTTCCACCCAGCGGACCCCCTCTGCTCCTGCGTGTATATCGGGGTACCAGAACTCAACGGGTTCTCTCCGGTCTGCAGCATCCATGGCACACGCAAATCGGCTGTACAGATTACTCCATGCCTCAAACAGTCCCTCAGGATGCCCGCCTCCGATGCGGTCATCCAAAAGCGCCGAGGGATCCAGATATCCCATGCCGCGTTCCAGAACGCGTACCGGTTCTCCCTGTACTTCCAGCGTCAGTTGGTTGGGATGTTCATCCCACCATTCCAGCGACGCTTTCTCACCGATGACACGGATTTTCTGACCGTGCATGGAGCCGCAGTTCACACAGCAGGACCATACATAGCCAACTGCCCCGTTGTCATACTCCATTACCGTCATGGAATTATCCTCCAGCGGAGCTCTCGACTTCACAAAGGACTGTCTGCTGCACATCAGACGTTTCACCTTCATTTCCGGAAGCATCACCTCAGACAGATACAGTGGATGTGTTCCGAGATCCCCCAGCACATAGGACGGGCCCGCAGTTTTGGGGTCTACCCTCCACTTCGTGGATGCAGTTGTATTTTCCACTGCAGCGTTGTGAAAACCATGTGAAAACTGCATATTGACAATGCGTATTTCCCCCAGGACGCCTTTTTGTATCAGGCGGCGTGCTTCTTCAATCATTTGATGGCCGGCATATCCGTATGTCACCCCTACGACTTTATTCTTTTCTGCTGCCAGCGCCTCCAGTTCCTGTGCTTCCTCTGTCGTAAAGCAGAGAGGTTTTTCACATACAACGTGCAGTCCCGCACGCAGTGCCGCTTTCGTTATTTCGAAATGTGTTCCGTTCGGCGTCGCAACAGAAACCGCCTGGATACCATCCGGGCGCCTGGGCTCCTCATCAAACATGGTCTTATAATCCGGATAGCATCTGTCAGAATCCACATGCAGCATCCTGCCAAAGTCTTTTCCCCGCCCGGGATCAATATCAAAGGCCCCTGCCACCAGTTCAAAATTGAAATCCCTCAGCGCTGCCGAGCGATGGATATAACCGATCTGACTTCCTTTACCGCCGCCTACCATCGCCCAGCGAAGCGGTTTTTCTATTCTTTTTTCACCGTAGTACATGAAATTTACGCCTCCTTTAAATTTTTCAAATATTGTATCCCACACTTTTCAGATAGCTCACACTTTCCCTGACGTCCCTCAGACTCGTGCCGGCATTGCGGGGATCCCGCTCCTGTTCAATGGTTATGTAACCACTGTATCCTATATTTTCCAGTGTCTTCTGAATCTTCGGGTAGTCCAGTACTCCTTTCCCGATCGGACACATCGACCCTTTCGCACACCCCTGGAAAAAACGGATATGTTCTCCCAGAACTTCCCGGTATACAGAATCATTTACATCTTTAAAATGTACATAATCCAGCCGATCCGAGTATTTTTTCAGCCAATCGCACGGGTCCATGCCAGAGTAATATAAATGCCCGGTATCCAGGCACAGGCCTGCCGTCTCATAAGGAATATCCCTCACAACCGCTTCAATCTCGTCTGCAAACTCAATATAACCGCCCGCATGGGGATGGATCACAGGACGCACCCCATATTCTGCCGCCTTCTCACAGATACCTCTTATGTGCCTCACCATAACTGACCACTCCTCCTGTGAAAGGCGCGGTGCCTTCTCCGAATGACCCGCAGCATAATCACGTTCATCGTGTCCCCAGTCCATTACCGTCAGATACGGCGTCGGAAAATGCTGCCCCTCATACCTGGGAAGTACCGGCAATTTCGTTATCAGTGAACATATCTCATCTGTCTGCCAGAGAACATTTTGGTAATTATCCTCATTTAACAGATCGTCAAATATCGTGCCCGCCACAATGGAAAGTCCATTTTTTGTCAGTTCTTCAGTAACTATCCCTGCATCCACCGGCAGATAACCGTACGGCCCCAGCTCAATTGCCCGGTAGCCGGCCTCCCCCGCTTCCTTCAGCACTCTCCGCCACGGAGGGATGTATGGATTTTTCACATCATCCACACCCCAGCAGCATGGAGCCCCGCAAATATTTATCCGCATCGTTTCAAACCTCCTTTGTATACACTTGTTATCTTTTCTTTTTCTAATGTCAATTATAGCTGTTTAAGATTTTTTTACCTTCATGATTTTGTAAATATTTTCACCTTATTCGCTCCATTTTCCGTGTGCCGGGCAGGTTTTTTCAACCGCTACTCCACTATCCTGTCATTGAACCCAAAAAAAGACCGCACGGCAAGATCACAAGCCAACGCAGTCCTTCCTGGATTATTTTATTTATGATTGTCTGTTCGTTCCTTTCATCTCTTCTTTGTAGAGATGCCGGTACCGGATAGGGGTCATGCCTACTGTTTTTGCAAACAGCGTACTAAAGTAATTCGTATTATCATATCCCACCATGGTCGCAATCTGTGTCGCAGAAAAATCGGTCGATATCAGAAGTGTCTGCGCCAGCCCCACACGCCTTCGTATCACATACTGAATCGGTGTCTGTCCGGTACTGTTTTTAAAGATATGTGAGACATATGTAGCCGAATATCCCAGATCCTTTGCAGTCATTTCCAATGTAATATTTTCGGTGAAATGTTGATTCAGATAATCACGGATACGAAGAACGTTCTGTTCTTCCGAGGTCCTCTGGGCAGCCACTGTCGGAAAGCTTTTCAGACGGCTGGTCATGACAATGAACGAAGCACACTGAAGCTGCGCCACAAGACGCCCTTCTTCATCAGCACCCTCAAGCTCATACATCTGTTCACACATTGATCTCAGTATCGGAAACAGGTTGTCTGTCTGCCGTACATACGGTCCGCCCTTTTCTATCAGGTAATTCCGCGGCAGACCTTTTTTCTGAAGATTCGTTATCCCGATGCAGTAGGAACCGATCTCCTGTTCCGAACCCGACACAACCTCATGCAGGTCGCCCTGGTTATAGTAAATCAGGCTCCCTTCCTTCAGAGGATAATGTTTGCCCTCGACCTGGTAAGAACCTTCCCCTCTGTATATCAGAAGAAGTTCGCAGATTGATTCATGGCGGTGAAGCGATCTCAGAACCTTTTTTCGCTCGTATCCCTGTTTGCTGATATAAACCATCGTCGGCAGCTGTCCGCCCTCAAAAACCTCTGCAATTTTCCGATTTGTCTCTGACCAGAACATGCGATATCTCCTTCCTCATACAATTCTCTTCAAAAACCAAAAGAGGTGTCCAGAAAAAGTATACACTTTCCAGACACCTCTTATCAAGAAGGTTTAAGGACAATTTTCACTTTATTTGTCGCCGTTAAATTCTTTGATCGCATCAACCATGGCGATAATGTTTGGAATCGGTGTATTAGCCTGAATATTGTGGATGGTATTACATACGTAACCGCCATCCCTGGAGAAGATATCCAGTCTCTCCAGAACCTGTTCACGTACTTCTTCAGGAGTTCCAAACGGCAGTACCTTCTGTGTATCGACTCCGCCGCCCCAGAATACGATATCTTTTCCATAAGTGTCTTTCAGCTTCCTTGGGTCCATTCCCTCTGCCGAGCACTGCACCGGATTCACTGCGTCAAAGCCGCTCTCGATCAGATATGGAAGGATCGGGAAAATACCTCCGCAGGAATGTTTCAAAGTCTTCCATGTGGTATTCTCATGAACCCAGTCATTCATCTTTTTATAGTAAGGCAGATAGAACTCTTTGAACACTTCCGGATCCATAAACGGCCCTCTCTGTGTTCCGAAATCTGTTCCACAGATAAAAAGAACATCAATGTCAGAGCCAAATGCGTCCCAGTATTTTTTGAAGTTCCGGATCGCAATATCTGTTCCACGTTCAAAAACTTCCTCCACATACTCCGGATACAGAAGCGGGGCCATGTACCATTCGGAAATGTCACGGATTCCCTTCGGGTGTTTCAGGTTCGGTCCCGGAATGTTGTTGGCATCCCCGAGTCCCGAGTAGCACGGTCCAACCTGAATGGCACGTTCGTTCCCTTTCACCTCTTCCAGGACTTTCCTGTGATATGCAATCTGTGCGTCGGATACTTCCATATAGTCAGCTGTGTTGTCGGCTGCATCTGCTTCATCCTCGTCAAATTCCGGCGTACGTGTCAGATTATCAAAATAAAACCCGTTTGCCGGCAGATGTCCGCTCGGTTCTACACTGTCATCACCTTCCGGATATACATAGTAACCGCCGTTTCCATCTTCTTTAACTGTCGCATTGCCGGGAATCAGTACAGCCTCGCCGCGGTATGACCATTCTTTCCAGTCTGTGTTGATATGTCCGTATGTATCGCCGTAGTTGTAGAGTTGCTGCACGTCTACGCCCATGCACTCCTGCAGGTCCGGCTCAACAAATGCTGTCATGGTTGACATATCATTGATCTTCGGCAGGCGCTTTTCCAGCCCATAATAATCTCTCAGTTCTTTCAGCACAACGGCATTGATCATGGAGCAGCTCATGCCTCCAAAATCCACTGCCACCTTGTCAGGCTGTCTGTGTTCAAATGATGCCCTTACTCTCTCTTTTGACGTCATAATCCTTTTCTCCTTTTCCTCAAAGCGTAACTATTCTGCTGCACTTTCTTGTATTTCGTATGCCTTTAATATATACTATATCTTAAGGATTTTCACTGTCCGCGTATGCTGCATAATATTCATTTTGTGCTGAAAGGAGAAGCCATATGGAAATCAAAAAAATTCCTGATGAGGGTCTGATTGCAGGCGAGAAAGGAATCGTTCACAAAAAAGGACCCTATTTCCAGACACCGTCACAATTTGCAAGGAGTCATATGTTCTGCATTCTGTGGGCAAGTGAATACATCTGCACTCCTCCTTACAGGGTACTCCGCCACTACCTTAATTTTTTTATCCTTTTCCACATCCTGGAGGGAGAACTTCTTTTCGAATACCAGGGTCAGAATTTCACAGCGCGACCCGGAGACATTGTTTTGCTGGACTGCCATGTGCGCAATCACTACTGGGCGGAGAAACGGGTAAAATTCCAGTATTTTCATTTCAGCGGCAACATTTCACAGGAATTCTGTGACATGCTTTACGAGCAGCACGGTGCCCTGTTTTCCGGCGCATCTGATGCCGCTCTTCTCTGTAACTACATTCTGAAAGAGCTGAGCGGCAGCCATCCAAATGACCATAAGCTTTCCAGCATGATCTACAGTCTTCTAAGTACCCTTGCCTCTCATGAGGTCAGAATTTCAAGCCCGCCGATCGCAGACGCCCAGCAGTATATCCTGAATCATTTTCACGAACCGCTGATTGTTGAAGATATCGCCCGGCATGCCGCTTTGAGTAAATTTCATTTCTCCAGGCTCTTCAGAGATGAGACAGGATTTTCTCCCCACGAATACCTGTTTAATGTGCGGATGCATCACGCGCGCGAGCTGCTGAGCAACACGGAGGAAACCGTGGACAGCATCGCCGCACAATGCGGTTTTTCCAATACTTCGAATTTTATCCGGGCATTTAAAAAGGACGTCGAAGTGACGCCCGCCATGTTCCGGAAGTTCTTTGATCCTGCCGGTTTCAAGATGTAAAATCGGGGAGGTGCCCGTGAGAGCACTTCCCCTCTATAAAATTGAGCTTTTACTCAGCCGATTTCGCACGTACTACGTCCAGCAGTACCGCCACGATCATGATGATGCCTTCCGCTACCTTCTGCATGTAACCGCTGACATTCATCAGGTCCATCCCGTTCGTCAGCACACCGACTACCAGGATACCGCAGATCATACCGTAGATGCTTCCGATCCCGCCGTTCAGGCTGACACCGCCGATGACACATCCCGTGATCGCCTTCATCTCATATGTCTCTCCCAGCGCAGCATTTCCGGATGCCACACGTGCCGTCAGGATCACCCCCGCTATAGCTGCCATTACGCCTGCGTACAGGTATGTGAACAGCTTGATTCGTCTGGCATTGACACCGGATACAACAGCTGCCTGGGCATTTCCGCCAATCGCGTAGATATGTCTGCCCAGTCTCGTATATTTCATGATATACCATGTGATCACACCAAGGATGATCAGGATGATAACCGGAATCGGCACAATCCCGATGCTGCCTCCTCCGACATTCGTAAACTTCTCGGACAGCCCGCTGATCGGCTTCCCGTTCGCGATATACAGAGCCAGCCCCCGAAGCAGTGTCTGTGTGCCCAGTGTCGCGATGAACGCCGGCATATTGCAGTACGCGATCAGAAAACCATTGACAAAGCCAACTGCCAGACCAACTGCAATTGCAACCAGCAGCGGCAGCCCCACTCCCCGGTCGGTTCCTGTGATCGCCATCGTGGACAGTATCGAGGTAAGCCCGATAACAGATCCCGGTGAGAGGTCAAAATCTCCGCCAATCAAGGTCATCATCGCTCCATAGCCAACGATCGCATAGAACGTCACCTGGCGCACAATATTGATCAGGTTACGATATGTTAAAAACGTATCCGTCATGAACGACAGCAGGATGACCATCAAAAGCAGGATCATCAGCACCCCCGCCTTACCGTATATGTACAGTGCTTTTTCTTTCATTGTCTTATCTTTCATGGAATCTTTCTCCTTTCCCCACGCCCATTTTACTCTGTGATTCCGGATGCATACCGCATGATATTTTCCTGAGTCGCCTCACTGCGCGCCACTTCCCCGGTGATTCTTCCTTCATACATAACCATGATGCGGTCACTCATGCCGATGACTTCCGGCAGTTCCGAGGAAATCAGAATGACTGCCACCCCCTGCTTTGCCAGGCTGCTGATCATCCTGTGTATCTCGGACTTGCTCCCCACGTCAATACCGCGCGTCGGCTCATCCAGAATAATGATATCCGGTTCCATCATCAGCCACCGGGCAATCAGAACTTTCTGTTGGTTCCCCCCACTCAGGTTACCGATAATCTGGCTTGCACCCGGTGTCTTCACCGCATATTTCTCTATCTGCTCCCGGCACAGTTTTTTCTCTTTTGAGATGCTGATCTTTCCGAATCCGCTGATCGCCCTGTCATAGTTGCAGACCATGATATTATCCCCCACGGACAGCGGCAGGAAGCATCCTGTTCCCCTGCGGTCCTCGGTCAAAAAGGCGATCTTATGTTTGAGGGCTTGTTTTGGATTATCAATGTGTACTTTCTGCCCGTCAATTTTCACTGTACCGGTATCCATCTTCCGAATCCCGAACAAGGTTTCCATGACCTCTGTCCGTCCTGCTCCCATCAGACCGGCGAAGCCCAGGATCTCTCCTTTATGAACTCTGAAATTGATATCATGCAGCAGGTCTTTGACGTTCATGCCGGTCACTTCCAGCTTGACCTCGCCAATCTCCGCTTCCTCTTTCGGGAACATGTTGGTGATCTCACGCCCTACCATCAGCTTTACCAATTCTTCCTGGCTGATGTCCTTCACATCATAGGTCCCCACATAGGTACCGTCGCGCATTACTGTGATCTCATCCGATATCTGAAATACTTCATCCATCTTATGTGTGATAAAGATAAAGGCAATGCCTTTTTTCTTCAGGTTATTGACCAGGCGGAATAAATGCTGACACTCCTTTTCCGTAATGGATGAAGTCGGCTCATCCATGATGATCAGTTTGGAGTGATAGGAGATCGCTTTGGCGATCTCGATCATCTGCATTTTTGCCGTAGACAGAGTCCCGACCATCGCGTTGGGATCGATGTCCGTCATCTCCAGCTCTTCAAAAAGTGCCCGTGTATCCTCCGCGATCTTCCTGTGGTCAACCATCAGACCCTTGATCCGGTATGGCTCACGTCCGACGAAAATATTTTCGCAGACCTTCATGGTCTTAATCGGATTTAATTCCTGAAAAATCATTGTAATACCGGAGTGCAGGACATTCGTAATGGAACTGGTGTCCAGATCCTGCCCCTGCCACCTGATGCTTCCTTCTGTCCTTGTATAAACGCCGGTCAAAATCTTCATCAGTGTTGATTTTCCGGCACCATTCTCCCCCATCAGGGCGTGCACCGTGCCCTCCTTTATGGTCAGAGAAACGTCATCCAGGGCTACTACGCCCGGGAAAACCTTCCGAATATGTTCCATCTGTAATAATGGTGTATCGCTCATGTGCCTTCCCCCTAAAAACTAACTGTTCATTTCGTTGTGCTTATTAAAAGGAAGGGAGCAGGAACACTCCCTTCCTCATCTTGACAATTGCTCAGATATGGGTTACTGTGCGGTAACAATCTCAAGGTATTCATCCACCTTATCCGCTGTCACCAACTCATATGGTACATCCACATATTCCTCTACTTCTTCTCCGTTAGCCAGTTTAATCGCAGACACCACGCCCTGGTAACCTTGCTCATAGCCGTTCTGGAACACGGTCATGGACATTTCTCCGCTTTTTATCATATTCAACGCATCCTCTGAGGCATCTATGCCACAGACCAATACGCCTTCCACACCATTCTCTTTCAGTACTTTCGCGGCGCCGATCGCCATCTCGTCATTGTTGGCAATAACTGCGGAAAGCTCAAGTCCGGAGTTCAGCCAGTTCTCCATCTTCTGCATTGCCTCGTCACGCATCCATCCGGCTTCCTGTTCCGATGCGACTTCAATCTTATCATTTGCTGCCATTGCCTCTTTGGCACCTTCTGTTCTCTGAGTGGTGGCCTGCAGTGTCATTTCCCCCATCAGGATACCTACCTGACCACCCTCCGGAAGATTTTCTGCGACAAACTCTCCCTGAAGCTGTCCCGAGTATTTATGGTCAGACCCTACGAATACATCGGAACCCACATTACTTTCAGAGTTTACAACAACGAACGGAATACCAGCCTCCTCACATGCCTGCTTTATCGGTCCGCAGGCATCGGAGTCTACCGGTTTGATGACAACCGCATCCATACCGGCGTTAATTAAGTTTTCCACCTGCTGCAGCTGCTTCGCAGTATCGAACTCTGCATCCTGTATTGTGACCTTCACATTGTTATCCGCCGCCGCTGTCTCAACCCCGCTCGCAACAGTCGCCATAAAGTCACTTAAGTAATCCCCGGAAAATCCGATCTCAATGTCTTCTTTTGCCTCACTGCCCCCTTCCCGGGCAGCTCCCCCCGTCGCCGCCGTGTCATCTGCTTCTTCCGTTTTTCCTCCGCATCCAGCGAGCATTCCTGCCATCATAGCTCCAATCAGTAACCATACAAGTTTCTTTTTCATGAACAACATCCTCCTTTGCCTTTCTCCTGTTAAATCTCTTGCTGATTTATAAAAACATCTCCGTGATGCTTCTAACGCATTCCAAATATTCTTTTATTGCTGTTTGAAAATTAGTGAAATATATAGGTTTTTTGTCATATTTCTCAATTTTTGACGTTTGTTTTTATGATTTTTGTTGATTGTGTATCTCTGTGTTTTATAATATAATAAGTTTATGTAGTTTTCACTAGCTAATACTGCTCTTCAATATACATATATTGCTGCAAGGAGGATTCACAATGTCAATTGAAAAGATTCAGGAAGATGCCGTAATCCCTGTGGAACCGGGAATACTTCAGAAAAAAGGCGGCGGTTTTCACTCGCCGTCACAGTTTGCCCGCCAGAATCTGTTCTGTGTTCTGTGGGGTGACGAGTACATCTGCGACATCCCGTATAAGGTCCGGAGGAGTTATCTGGATACCCTTGTTTTATTCCGTATCGTGGACGGGGAAATGTATTTTGAATACAGGGACAAATCCTTTACTGCAACCTCCGGTGATGTTGTATTTCTTGATGCGCGGTATCCCCATTATTACAAAGCACTCGGACCGCTCCGCCTGCAGACATACATGGTTACCGGAAACTGTTCCCAGGCATACTTTGATATGCTTTACAAACAGCACGGTGTTCACTTTTTAAACCGCGCCAAAACTTCTTTTTTGTTTAATTATCTTCAGAATGAGATTTCCGGCGACTTTCCCAATGACCACAAGCTTTCCTTTCTCGTTCACAATATCTTAAGTGTTCTCACTCTGCAGGAATCTTCCGCCGTGAGTGCACCGGTTGCAAAAGCCCAGGAATACATGCTCAGCCATTACCATGAACCGATCAGTCTGTCTGACATTGCTGATCACGCCTCGCTCAGCCAGTATCATTTCTCGCGTATGTTTAAGAATGAAACCGGCTGCGCTCCATATGAACATCTGACCAGCATCCGGATCCGCCACGCCAAACAGCTGCTGACGGAAACACGGAGCACGATAGAAGTCATTGCAATACAATGCGGCTTTTCCAGCTCCTCGCATTTTATCCGGACCTTTAAAAAAATTACCGGAACCACACCCGCCATGTTCCGCAAATTCTTTGATCCGGAAGGATTTAAACTATAGAGGAGATCAAAATTCTGTCCATTCCCAAGATGTCTTATTGGGCAGAGACACCTGTTACTTTCCAGTGGTTTCATTTTGACGGCAGTTCCAGACAAAAAAAATGAGCCCCCTGCGGTGGCTCTGAGTGTCCGGCAGATAGCCGATGAATGTGGCTTTACCAGCAGCACTCACTTTATCAGGATATTCAAATCAGATAACGGCATTACTCCCCAGATGTTCCGGAAATATTTTGACCCTGCAGGCTTTCGTAACTGAAACCTGCAGGGTACTTCTATCTGACACGAATATATTTGTTCAGATATCAAGCGCTGCGTGATATCCCTGATATACTGCCGTCGTGATTGTGGATGGGCGTACGCAGTCGCCGATCTGTGCAATATAAGGTGCCGTTCCGAGAAGGCTGTCCGCTGATTCCCTTCGCGCGCGCTGACCGGCTGCACAGATCACCGTTTTCCCCGAAATCAGTTCTTCCTTCCCTTCAGGATTCAGGCAGATGATACCGTCTGTCGTCACACGCAGCCCACGGTATCCCGTACAGAGTCTTACGTTTTTATCTGCCAGTTCCGTCAGAAGAATGGGTCGATGCCTGATATTTGCATCTACTGCAACATCATCCCGCATCTCCACCACTGTCACCCGCTTTCCTTCCTGCGCCAGATGAATGGCGGCCTCACAGCCTGCCAGTCCGCCTCCGAGTATGACAACCTCATCTTTCACCTTATCCCGCTCCATGTAATAGTCATTGACAACGATGACATTGCTGCCGTCTATCCCTTCCACCGGGGGGATCAGAGGTGCGGAACCCACCGCAATGATCAGTGCATCCACGTTCTCCCGTTCCACATATTCCCGGGTCACTTCAGTGTTAAGACGAATCTCGGCACCTGCATCAAGAGCCAGTTTCTCGAGGGTAAGTCCCAGTTCGTACATCTCACGCTTAAACGGGATTGCCTCTTCTCCTTTCAGAATTCCACCTGTCCGCCCCTCCTTTTCGCAAAGGATGACTTCATGGCCTCTCTGCGCAGCTGTCAGCGCTGCTTTCAGACCGCCGGGGCCTCCTCCCGCCACCAGAACTTTTTTCTTCTTCGCTGCGGGCAGTATTTCCATGCCATCCAGTTCACGCCCGATCAGCGGATTGACAGTACACCGTCTCGTTGAAGTAACCGCGCGTTCCGCCATGCAGGTAAAACACCGCAGGCATTTAACAATGTCTTCCTCCCTGTTTGCCATCACTTTTCGGGGAAGCTCATGATCTGCAAGCAGAGCCCTCGCCATCTCCACCACATCGGCCTTCCCGGAAGCTATGATCTCTTCCATCATTGCCGGGTCATTCAGACCTCCCAGCGTTGCCACAGGCACGCTTACATGCTTCTTGATCTCCTCCGCAAGATAAACATTGCAGCCATGTGGCCGGAACATCGACGGGTGCGTCTCTGAGAACCCCCGCTGATATGTCCCGGCTGATATGTGCAGAAGGTCCACGCGGCTCTCCAGCTGTTTTGCGATCCCGACACCCTCTTCCAGATCATAACCGCCCTCGAACAACTCCGAACCACTCATTCTGAACTCGATCGGGAAGCCCGGTCCGACCGCTTCGCGCACACTGTCGAGGACCTCTTTCGCAAATCGTACCCGGTTTTCGAGAGATCCGCCGTATTCATCTGTTCTGTGGTTGAAGTATGGTGACAGAAACTGATTAATCAGCCATCCGTGACCGCCGTGTACCATTACCATCTCAAATCCTGCCCGTTTTGCCAGCGCTGCACAGTTTCCATAGGCAGCCGCAATTTCCGCAAGCTGTTCCTTCGTCAGTTCTTTCACTTCCAGTCCATCTGACCGTACACCGGCACTCGGACCATACTGCGCCAGACCTTTCTTTTTGTCCTTGTCGGTCAGATATGTACCGGCATACTGCCCCGAATGAGACAGCTCCACGCTGGCAACTGCGCCATGTCTGCGGATCGCATCCGCTGTGTATGTAAATCCGGACAGTGAGCCCGGTGTCGTCAGATCCAGGTGAAAGGCATGTGAACCATCCGTTTCCGGATGCACCATACATTCACTGACCGTGACTGCTCCCGCCCCGCCTTTGGCTCTGAGTTCATAAAACCCCGTGGATCCTCTCCCGATACAGCAGTCCGCCGTAATATCCGTGCCTCCCATGGGCGCAGAGAACATACGGTTTCTGAAAATGACATTTCCCAGTCTTATCGGTTTACATAAATTTGGATATTTATAATTCATCGTTTTCCTCCTGTACCGCAATTGCTGCGGCCCAACTCAGGGACAGATGTAAGTTTTCTTTCAGCCTCTTCTTCCCCGGTGTCCTGTGTTCTGTACTTAAGCATAACAAAAAAAGGCGGCGCGGACTATCAATAATCCTTTGCCACCTTACAACGATCTGTTAGATACTGCTGAAATCCCCTTACATTTGGATACAGGGAACTCTTCTTATTCCATATCTGATAAATATCCCATGTGATCTGTTCACGAAGGGGAATGACCCTCACTCCATCCATTCGGAAATTCACTGTGGAAAAATCGATCACCACACCGATGCCGGCATGCCCCTTACAGAGCTGATAGAGAAAGCTGCTGTCCACTGTCTTTGCTGCAATGTCCGGTTCAAATCCTTTTGCCCTGCAGATGTCGCAGAATGTATGGAAAATCTCAAACTGTTCGTTCAAAATGAGGATACGCTCTGTCCGCAGCTCATCAATACTGATCTCTCTGTGTTCATACAGCGAATGTCCCTGGTAGACGATCAGCCTGACAGCACGGCTCGCCAGCTTCATCTCCTGCACTTCCGCAAACCGGGTATGTCCAACAACAATCCCTACCTCCGCCTGCATGGAGGCTATTTTCTCTTTCACTTCCTGATTGGACTCCTCCATCCACTCGACTTCAATGTCCGGATGACCCTGGATAAAGTCCGTCACCAGTTCAAACGAGAGTGCGTTCAGTACTCCCCTTGCACACGCCAGTCTAAGTGTGTTGTCCTTTACCCTCAGCTGGTAGATCCCATGCCGGATCTCCTCATACTGCCGAATGATTTCCTCCGCTTTCTCATACAGAAAAACTGCACTTTCCGTAGGCCGGACTCCCTTCTTGCTGCGTTCAAACAGAGTCGTTTTAAGCTCCTCCTCCAGCTTCAAGATGATCTTGCTCAGCCCCTGGGAAGAGATAAAGAGTTTTCCGGCTGCACGGTTGATGCTCCTCTCCTCATAAACAACATGAAAATACTGCAAATCCTTAATATCCATCTGTCTATATCTGACCCGTCTCTCTTTTAAACTTATCTACATAGGCATCCTGAAGTTTCTTCAGGAGCTCAGGTGCCCTGCCCCCAACAGTCCGGCCGTCCAGCTTCGATACTCTGTTACACAGTGCACCGGAACTGCAGACAATGATCTCATCTGCCTCACATAGCTGTTTTAGTGAAAATGCCTCTTCGCTTACCGGAATCAAAAGCTCTTTTGCCAGCTGCAGCAGATGCGCTCTGGTAATCCCCGGCAAGATCAGCCGGTCAAGGGGAGGCGTACACAGCACACCATCCTTCAGCATCAGAATACTACTGCGTGAGCATTCCGTCACACGCCCGCCTCTGTGAAACACAGCCTCCTGGCATCCCACTTCTTTTGCCCTCTGTGATGCGATCACGTTCGGCAGCAGATTCAGTGATTTAATATGGCAGTGATAGAACCTGGTGTCTTCCAGAGATATGATCTGAAGTTCCTGACCAACAGGACACATACTTGCCGGCCGGGCATATGCCAGCAGACTCGCAGTTCCCTTTGTTTCCGGAAATGCATGTTCGCGCAGCGCAAGTCCACGTGAAGTCTGCCAGTACAGCAAACCTTCGTCATCGTCCAGCTCACTGACCAGCCCCATCAAAATCCCCTTCAGAGTTTTCGCATCATATGGAAATTCGATCTCCAGCAACCTGCAGCTGTGACAGAATCTCTCAATATGCTCATCCAGTGCAAAAGGAATCCGGTTGACAATCCTTGTTGCATCATAACAGCCGTCGCCGAAATACAGCGCCCTGTCTGTCATCGGTACTTTCAGTGCTTCAATTCTGTCTCTCTCACCGTTGTAGTAGCCAATATCTTTCATCCGGCGTCCTCCTTTTATTTTCTCCTTTCATGATACTTTATCCTCAGACAAATGTAAAGATAAGCCTTTACGCCTGCCTCCGGAAAATGGTATAGTATAGGTAGCAGCAATTGTTCAGAGCAGTTCAGCTTACTCCCCCCTGAGCAGTTACGTAAAATAAAATGATTGAGGTAAGTATATGGAAACCGATTTAAAATTTGCCATACTGATTGATGCAGATAATATATCCGATAAATACATTAAGATTATTCTGGAAGAAACCGCAAACAGCGGAGTCGCAACCTACAAAAGAATCTACGGTGACTGGACAAGCCCCCAGCTGGCATCCTGGAAGTCTGTACTTTTAGACAATTCCATCATTCCGATGCAGCAGTACAGCTATACTTCCGGAAAGAACGCAACAGACTGCGCGATGATCATCGATGCCATGGACATTCTTTACTCGGGAACCGTGGACGGATTCTGCATCGCGTCTTCGGACAGTGATTTTACCCGGCTCGTAGCCCGGCTCAGAGAATCGGGTATGCAGGTCATCGGTATGGGCGAGAGCAAAACGCCGAAACCTTTTATAGCTGCATGCAACCAGTTCAAATATCTGGATCTTCTCTTCTCCAATCAGCAGAAAAAAGAAAAGAAAGCCGCCGCTGAACGCCCTATGATAAAAGAAATAAAAACCACTGTAAAAGAAAAGAGCAGAACCAGCAAAAAAGAAACCGCATCACCGCCGCCGGAAGACATACAGCCTCAGTCTGACCTGGACATTATCAAGCAGACGATTGCTGCGATTGTAGAGAAATTTTCGGACGAGGACGGGTGGATTTTCTCCGGAAAACTGGGCGACCAGCTTTCAAAGCGTCTTCCTGATTTTGATGTTCGTAATTTCGGCTACGCCAAGCTGACCCCCTTCGTGAAATCTCTGGGAGATTATGAGATCAATCGGATCTCTACCGGCAGTCACCAGCAGCAGATATACTTTAAAGCGAAATGAGTACCTTTTCCCCCTTTTTCTCATACGATAAAGAAAAAGGGGTTTTTTATGCCTTATCAATCTTTCGTACCCGTCACCGGTATTATACGGGAAATCACATCAATGACAGGAGAGTGCTGCAACCGCATGATATCCATAATGTCATCCAGCGGCATTACCAACTTTATCGTAGCACCGGAAACTTTTGTCGTGGGCTGCACGAGGCTCCGGCCCGGAATGCGCGTAGCCGCTTTTTATGACAGTGACCTGCCTGTTCCCCTGATCTTCCCCCCGCAGTACCGAGCCGAGATGATAACCGTACTCAGACCGAATGAAAATATTAAACTGGACTACTTTGACAAAGACCTGACTTCATCAGATAAATCATTGAGCCTGAATATCAGCCGCTCTACTAATGTGACCACCGTTAACGGCCAGCGCTTTGAATGTTCTCCCGGAGGCCACATCCTGCTTGTGTATTATTTCAACACTACCAGGAGCATCCCTGCTCAGACTACACCTGAAAAGATTATTGTATTTTGTTAAAATAGTGATATACTTTTAATATCCCCCGGTTCCGGAAGGAGTGCGGTTCTGCCCGTACAGCCGGTGTCCGGTCTCACATTGATCATCCCGGGAACACACGGCTGCCGGAGGATATTTTATCAAAAGGATACTCACCATTTACCATCGGAACAGGAGGGTCAACAGATGGATACTAATAAAAAAGAGCAGTTATTAAAGCTCATCGAGAAAGACTGTACACTGGGCTGCAAAGAACTTGCGGTCATGCTTGACGAATCCGAACAGAAGATTAGGGCTACTGTGGACAAGTTGAAAAAAGATCATGTGATCTGCGGATACCGCGCGCTGATCAACTGGGACAAGGTGCGCGAAGATGACGTGGAAGCCCTCGTTGAACTGAGAGTGACTCCCCACGGCGGCGACGGATATCAGCGGCTGGCCGATGAGATCAAGGGGTACCCCCAGGTCGAAACCCTGTACCTGATGTCCGGTTCCTACGATTTTCTGGTCATGGTCAAGGGCCGAAATTTAAAAGAAATCTCCATGTTTGTCAATTCAAAGCTCGCATCAATTGAAGAAGTGCAGAGCACGACTACACATTTTACGCTGACAAAATATAAAGAACTGGGTGTTGACCTGGAGGCCGGAAAACCAGACCAGAGGATGGTGGTGACACCATGAAAGAACTGTTGTCCAAACGTGTCATTTCCCTTGCCCCTTCCGGAATCCGCAGGTTTTTTGATATTGTATCTGACATCCCCGACGCGGTCTCTCTGGGCGTGGGGGAACCTGATTTTGACACCCCCTGGCATATCCGCGAGGAGGGTATCCGCACACTGAAAGACGGTAAAACCTTCTATTCATCCAATGCGGGAACGCCGGAGCTCCGCCGTGCGATCAGTGATTATCTGAAACGCAGCCTTTTGAATACCTACGACTGGCAGCATGAGATCCTTGTGACAGTCGGCGGAAGCGAAGCGATTGATATTGCACTGCGCACCATCCTGAACGATGGCGACGAGGTCATCTGCCCTGAACCGTGCTTCGTCTCCTACATACCGTGCATCATCATGGCAAACGGTGTGCCGGTGAGAATTCCGCTCCGCGCGGAAAATGAATTTCGCCTGACCAGGGCTGAACTTGAAGCCGCTGTCACATCGAAGACAAAGGCTCTGCTGATCTCTTTTCCCAATAACCCGACGGGCGCTGTCATGGGCAGAAGCGATCTGGAGGCTGTCGCCGAAGTAGCCAGGGAGCATAATCTGATCGTGATATCCGACGAGATCTACAGTGAACTGACCTACGGCGGACCTCATACAAGTATCGCCTCTCTTTCGGGTATGCGTGACCGCACCATCGTAATCAATGGCTTTTCAAAGGCGTATGCGATGACAGGATGGCGGCTTGGATATGCCGCGGCCAATCACGAGATCATGGAACAGATGCTCAAACTTCACCAGTTTGCCATCATGTGTGCACCGACGGTCAGCCAGTATGCTGCAGTGGCGGCGCTTACAAACGGTGATGAGGATGTTGCAGAAATGCGTATTTCTTACAACCAGCGGCGGAACTATCTGCACCATGAACTTCAGCGGCTGAACCTTCCCTGCTTTAAACCGCAGGGAGCCTTTTATATGTTCCCCTGTATCAGGGAATTCGGGATGACGAGCGAAGAATTTGCACTGAAGCTGCTGGAAACCGAAAAACTTGCCGTTGTTCCGGGAAGCGCATTCGGCGAGAGCGGGGAAGGCTATCTGCGGCTTTCCTATGCATATTCTATACAGGAATTAAAAGAAGCTGTAAACCGGCTGGAAAATTTCATCACGCGGCTCCGCGGATGATCTGATCGTCTCTTACAGGAAAAGGCGTGAAACCTGCTGATCACTCAGCGGGCTTCACGCCTTTTCCTGAGGTATAATGGCCACCACCGAAAAGACGCCTCCCGCGTGGGAAATCTTCAGATTCCCCCCGTATTTCCCCACGATATCACGGACCTTCCCGATGCCCAGCCCATGCTGCCGCCGGTCACTCTTGGTTGTGCGATATTCCCCATGACAGAATCGGATTTCATTTACATAAGGGTTCTCCAGCTGAAAGCTGAAATACCCCCCGCCTGTCCGGGCGCGCAGTTCCATTCTGCGTTCCTGAGAATCATTGATCTGGATACATGCTTCGATCGCATTGTCCAGTGTGTTAGCAAATAAGGAGCAGACATCCACCTCATCCATAGAGACTTCTTCCCCCAGATCGATATTAAAAAACGTATCGATTCCCAGTTCCTCCGCTTTCTGATACTTACTGCCAAGTACCGCATTGATCAGGCTGTTCTTACAGAACATCCGGTTTGTCCCCGCGGCGACAGCAGACAACTCTGCAAAGTATGCCCTGGCTTTTTCCGTTTCATTTCGCTCCAGAAGGGCATCCACGGCGGCGAGGTGGTTGTTCATATCGTGACGCAGCCTTCTGATCTCTTTCTGGTTATGTTCCAGCTCCCGGTAATACTCCTGTTCCTGATGCAGGTTTTCATTTTCCAGCAGGACTTTTGTATTGTCTATCATATAGGTGATGAGGTATAAAATGCCCAGATTAGAAATGAGACTGATGACAGCGATCCCTATGCTGAAAGCTTCCTCGGCTTCAGAGGTTATGATAATGACATACCCCGTGACAAACAGAGGCATCAGTGACACGGCGTCCAGCATTGCCCATATACGTTCTGTAAGGTAATTGCCAGCCATGCGTATTTTCTCATAAAATATTTTGTAAATACCCAGCCAGACCAGCAGACACATCAATGCATTTACGCAGATTTCAGCATACCAGCCGGCAGACGGATATGTACTGTATTCAATGATAACCGCATACGGTACCAGAAAATTGACTGCAACAACCAGCGGATAGAGAATCAGGACAGCAGACAGTTTTTTTATCAGTCTTCCCCTGAACCCTGTCAGCACCACGATCAGATACCAGATACCTGCGTACGTAATATTTACTATGTCCCCATAAAAAATGACGATACTCGAAACTGGAATCAGAGATAAGGCGATCAGTATTTTCAGCCAGAGATAATTTCTGATCTCCACAAACGCCCCTGTCATGCGCATAAATACGGCAGCTGTCCCCAGCATCAGCATAAAATGTACCAGCCGGGCTACTGCTTCTATTGTTTCCATTCTCTTTTGCTCCCTTCTATTTTAGCATCCTCTTCGCGAAAGCAATCAGGAATTCCTGTCTGTGTGCCCTGCTCACCGGAAGTATCTCTGTCCCAACCAGCGCCGAATTGTCCTTCGTCTCCATGACCTGATTCATATTGACCAGGTATCTCTGATGGATGCGCTGGAAATAAGCCGGCAGTTCTTTTTGAAGCTCGTCCAGTTTTCCATAGAATGTCTTCTTATCTGATTTTGTCACGGCAGTGATCTTGCGCCGGTCACTGTAGAAGTAAAGGACTTCCCGCAGGTTCTGGCGGTAACTTCCGCTTCCCGTCGGGATCAGATAGTATTCCGCCTCACGGTCCGCAATCTCTCTGAGAGCCGCATCCGCCACTTCCCTGATCTTCTTCTCTTTATACGGCTTCAGTATATAATGAAATGCATGCACTTCATATCCCTGGAACACGAAGTCAGGATATGCCGTCACAAAGATCAGGACTGTCTGCACCCCAAGGCCCCGGAGCTTCCTGGCAGTCTCCATTCCGCTCATTCCATTCATCTCAATGTCCAGAAAAATCAGGTCAAAACTGTTTTTACGGCAGGCAGTGCAGAGCTCTTCTCCCGATGCAAATTCATAGAATTCATGCGCCTCCGCCTTAAGCTGGAGATGCAGGGTCAGGATCTCCCGCAGCACGCTTCTCTGCCCTTTTTCATCATCACACACGGCAATCTGTATCACATCCTCACCTCCTCCTTCTGTCATGTTCCTCATTCTATCACATTCTTCTTCAGTTAAAAAGCGCCGGAACCAAACGTTACAATATTTGTGTCAAATATGACATATTTATGAGGACCCGCAGAGGATCTGTGCCTTAAAATAGAGTTACAACAAAGAAATCACATAATCTGACGGAGGTGCACGACTATGCTGAAAATACAGCATTTATGCAAAACTTATCATACCGGAAATATTAATTATGAGGTACTAAAAGATGTATCTTTTGAAGTGGAACAGGGTGAATTTGTAGCCGTCATGGGACCCTCCGGTTCCGGGAAGACAACGCTGTTAAACTGTATATCCTGTTATATACCGTTTGACAAAGGAGAAATCCGGCTGGGTGATCAAAATCTTGCCTCCTTAAGCGAAAACGAACTGGCACATATCCGTAATCAAAAACTGGGATTTGTCTTTCAGGATTTTATGCTGCTGGATGGCCTGACGGTGCGTGACAATATCATGCTGCCACGAATCATCAGCGGACGGATTGACAGCAGTATGGAAAAAGAAGCCGACCGTCTCTGCGGAATCTTCGGCATCACACATATCAGCGGCAAGTATCCCGCCGAAATATCCGGAGGTGAAAAACAGCGAACTGCTGTCGCCCGTGCCCTGATCAACCATCCGCTTATCATGCTGGCAGATGAGCCCACCGGCAATCTCGATTCCAAATCCAGCCAGGCCGTCATCAGTTCCTTTGAACAGGCACGCCATGAGCTGAACGCTACGATCTTTATGGTAACACACGACAGCTACGCAGCCTCTTTCTGCGACCGTGTGATCATCCTGAAAGACGGAAACATCTTCTGCATCGCCCGGAACAACGGCAACAGAGGCAGCTTCCAGGATCAGCTTCTCGATATTATCAAAGAAATGAGTGGTGAGAATGTATGAAGACTTTAACACAGATCAATAAGGCGCTGCGCCGCCATCATAAAAAGCACTACCGGCTCTTGTTCTTCTGCTGCTTTTTCTCTGTACTTTTGATCACGGCGTACGTCACCATGATGCGTTCTCCGACGGTGCTTACCATCCTCCCGGAGGGCGGTGACTCCCGGAAACAGGTCATGGCAATTTTCATCCTTGCCGCTGTCGGATGCGGTGTTTTCGTGACATATACCGCTGCCCTGTTTTTCAAAGACAAAGCCAGGGATACAGGCATTTTTCTGGCTCTCGGCGCATCCGCCAGACAGCTCCACCGTCAGCTGTTTAAGGAGCTGATGCAGATCTCACTTTGCGCCTGTCTCCTCGGAGCAGCACTCGGCACTCCGCTTGCTTTCGGCATCTGGAAACTGTTTGGTACTCTGCTCGTCAACAGTCCTGAGATGGATTTTGTTTTTTCCGCACAGGCGTACGTATTCGCCGGTGTGTTTTTACTATACGTGATCGCGGCACTGTTTTTTATGAGTATCCGTTTCATCCGCCAGACCAATATCATCGATATCGTCAATGCACAGCGCAAGAGCGAACCCGTTCACGATGTCCGGCCATGGTACGGTCTTGTCGGAATCCTTCTTATGGCGGTCGGCGGATTTGGCGGCTATATACTCCCGTCTTTTTGCATCACCGTACTGCACTGGTATCCGCCTGCATGGATCAATATCGCCTATCTCCCGCTTTTTGTGGGCCTGTATATGCTGCTGCTCTACACCGTGATCCACGGCTGGAGACGGGGAAAGAACCGTTATAAGGATATTATCACGCGGAGCATGATGAAATTTCAGGGGCGTCAGACAGTCAATAACATGCTCATCATCACGGTCCTCCTTGCAGGCGCCTACTTTGCCTCATTTTATGCACCGATGCTGACAACAGGCAGCCGGATGAGTATTGACAACCGCCCGTATGACTATATGTTCCATTACCGGCAGGATCAGGATATGCTGACGGAGACTGATATCCGCAATATGGCAGACGTTTACAATGTCGATATCATGGATTACACACAGGTACAGACCACAAATATTGCCACAGACGGATATGAGCAGATTGAGCATGCCAACGGAACGTATGACCTGAAATACCGGGAAGTATGCCGGGAGGGCAATTTCCTGTCGGAGTCTGACTTTACAAAGATAACCGGCACTTCCATCGATGTGCCCGAAGGGAAATTGCGCGCAGTCCTCCCAAAAGACGGAAGCGGTGCCTATATGATACCGACTGAGATCACCAGACTGACCAATCCGGTGACCGGGCTGCAGATGGACATATCTTTTGAGAAATATGCGTATGATGATATGCTGGCAACGAATTACTACGTGCTGGACGACACCGATTACCGGAAGATCACCGAGGGTTCCCCCCCTGCATGGAGGGAATATCTGACGGTCTTTAATGTAAAAGAGGTCGACGCCTCCTATGCATTTGCCAGAAACCTCTACGAGGAAATCATCCGTTGCTCCGGACCGGAATGTGAAGTCGTGGATTCTTACGACCGTATTGTCAGGCAGCGTGCAAAAGAAAACGGGGAATCATACTTTTTGGATGTCTCAGAGGATGAAAAGTTACAGTATAAAGACATGTATTCTTCTGAGTTCAAAATTTACTGGAAATACATGCCAATGTTCCGGATCATGGACCTGAACGACTTTAACACAACATTTGCGGTCTTTCTGATGCTGTTCATCTTTATCTCTGTCATCTGCTTTGCCGCAGTATTTGTCATCGCCTATACCCGGTGCATGACTGTCGCATATATTAACCGGCAGGTTTATGATGATCTGAAGCATTTGGGGGCTGACCAAAACTACCTTTACGCCTCTGTGAGGAGTCAGATCGGAAAGGTATTTAAGACACCTGTCATCGTGGGAACTGCTCTGATGTATCTGCTGTATTTTATGATCATGTACTTTAACGACGACGGACTAACTCCGGGTGAACTTGCCGGACTTCGCAACTGTGCCATTTTTGTCATTCTCATGACTCTGGGCATCTGGCTGTTCTACCGCTTTACGCTTAAAAGTGTACGAAAAATACTGGAACTTTAGCCATTACCACAGGAAAAGCGTTTCCCGTATCAGCAACAGCTGAGCGCAGGAAACGCTTTTTTCATGACTCCCGGTTCTGCTCATCATCGCAGAGTACAATATCCTCGTCTATGACCTGCTCAGCAATCCTTTTCAACAGACCGGATACACAGAAAAGCGTCCAGAAATCCATCAGACCGTCGGCAATCAATGCGATTCCCATAAAAATCATCAGTGCTTTCATCGTCCCGAAAGGGTTAAACAGCATAAAGATGCCCAGCACACCGGCTACAATTCCAAGCAGCATGACTACCCACCAGTATTCATACCCCATACGCATCAGATTTGTCCCATGCTGAATCTTTACAAAGCAGTCAAGAATAACCAGTATGCCCAGAGCTATCGGCAGAATGCCAAGCATCAGTTCCGGCTTGATCAGAAAAAACACGCCGCAGGCAGCTTCCATCAGGCCGCGTGCAAAATCCATCTGGAAGATGTAGTCGTCAATGGCCTTCCGAAAATAGATCACAATATGTATCACCCCGATCACTCCGAACATAATGGCAATAATATAACATATAACCTTTCCCGATGATACCGGAAAAAACAAGAATAATATTCCAACCACTATGCACAATAATGCCATTATCATGTAATCCCGTTTAAATTCCTTAACAAATCTTTTCAACATTGTTTCCCCCTAATGCCTCTTCGTAACCAGTTCCATGTTCAGCCTACGTATCGCGGTTTCAACAGTTTCCACTTACTTATATAATAACATGATACTCCCCCAATTTTAACTGCAATCTTTTTGTTTTTTAACTTTAACCGAATCCCCCTGTATTCACCGGAAAGATTGTGTTCCAACCCGCATATATATAAAAAAACCTGATAAAAGGGAGCGTTCTATGAAAACACAGGGGTACGGTGCACTTCTGGCATTTACTTTCTGTCTGATATCAGCACTGTCTATCTTATACTGGAGCAACACCAAAGGGCAGCTGACGGTTTCCGGAGGCGCAGGCGGCAGCAGTGAGCTCCCGATCAAATGTGTTCAGACAGAGCGCCCGCAGATCGCCCTGACGTTTGATACCGCTTCGGGCAATGGAGACACTGCCCGAATTCTGGAAATCCTTAGATCCAATGACGTTACCGCTACTTTTTTCGTAACCGGAGGCTGGGTCGATGCCTACCCGGAAGATGTAAAAGCAATTCAGGCGGCAGGCCATGATCTCGGGAATCACAGTGCCACACATTCTGATATGAATGGTCTCGACGCCGAAAAGCAGACGGAAGAACTGCTTTCCGTCCATCAAAAAGTAAAAGACCTGACCGGTGCAGATATGACTCTGTTCCGTCCTCCTTTCGGTGATTATAATGATCTGGTCATCCAAACAGCCAGAGAGAATGGATACTTTACGATTTTGTGGGACATCGACAGCATGGATTGGAAAGATTACGGTACTGATTCTATTATCGATGCCGTCTATAACCACAGGCATCTCGGAAACGGTTCTATCATCCTCTGCCATAACGGTGCCAAGTACACGGTGGAAGCACTTGATCCGCTCATTAAAATTTTAAAAGAAAAAGGGTTCGAGTTCGTCCCTGTTTCCAAACTGATTTATCAGGAGAATTTTCATATGAATCAGGAGGGCAGGCAGATTCCTGACTGAAAAACCGAAAGACCGATCTGCAGAGCAAAGACAGCTCTTACAAATCGGTCTTTTTTCAAAGGAGCATATATATCTATGACTCAGCCTCCGATATTACTTCAATTCCATATACGATATATCCCTGATAGCTTACACCGTTTTCAGGCGTCATTCCATCCGCAAGGGATAACTGGTAGCTTTTGCTGCCGTTCCCGGTAAATGAAGCAAGCTCCATGCCCACGCTCTTCTGCCCTGCAGTGTCTCCTGCCGCTGTTCCTCCAGCTCCTGTTACTTCCAGTTTCAGCATTTCTGCATCTTCGGCTGTCAGATATAAGTCTCCCCCGCTTACACTGCCTTCTGCCAGACTTACGGATATGTTCCCATCCACGGGCAGATTCTGTACATCGGAAGCAGTGATCTCTACATCTGTCGTTCCCTTTGCCGCAACCTCAATATTTTCCGGAACCGTTATCGTATAATCTGGCTCTTCGGTTCGAAGGATCAGATCAGTCACAGAAGCTGCATTTGCCGTCACAAGCATCGCAGCAGACAAAATGCCTGCTGCTGTGACAGCCATAATTTTTTTTATCAGTCTCATATTCTTTATCTCCGGATGATTTTCTATACAACATGGAGAACAGTTTTGACCTGCGCGCCGTTCATGGAAGTCATCTCATCATCCATGGAGTACGTGCTGATATTAATATGCAGATCATAATCGCCTGCATCCGGCAGGTTGGCAACCTCGAATCTCGTGACTGCCTTACCCGGCTCGATCAGATCCGACTCATATAATACATCTGATGTCCCTGCAACTTCCAGCGTGTATTTAAAATAGCAGGGATTATTCTCTGGATTAACGAGTGACATGCTAAAACTCTCTGCATTTTCAGAGATCGTCAGTTCTCCGTATCCCGGAATCTTAATTCCCGGCTCTCCCTCCGACCTGTCCTCCAGGTTTTGTGTCCAGGCAGATGCATCATCCGCGATTACCAGTCCTCTGTCGGCGACGCCGCTGTCACCGTACGGTTTGCCCTGCCGGAAAAACCAGATGACACAGAGTACGGCAGCCACCGCAAGGGCCGCAACTGCCACCGTTATCCACTTATTTCCCGTTGCCCTGTTCTTCATACTTTGTCATCTTCCTTACTTCTCTTTAAAATATTTACTTGCTTTATGATACACCAGCATGCAGATACCTGCCCCTGCTGCCAGGCACACGATCATCGAAGGGACTGCAGCAGTTTCATCTCCCGTTTTGACGTTCTTCGCCTTCCCGCTTCCGGATACCGTACGCACACTGCTCCCCGGCGCGCTGGCCACCGAAGGTGATTTGCTTTTTCCATCTGCTGTGTCCTTCTCCTCTTCAGCCTGCAGGTGCAGGCTGGTTCGTGATGCATTTACCTGCACCGGAACAGACATCATCAGCAATGCCATTGCCAGAAACAGGATTCTCTTTCTTCCCACTTTCATGATTACATGTCTGCCAGGCTGATTCCAAACGTAATGTTTCCGGAATAAGCAACATCATACTCATATCTTCCCGCAATAACCGGCGTGATCGTATATTGTTTGGTCTCATTCCCCGTAAATGCAGCTACTTCCTTTCCGTTCGCCTGATCCTTATCGCCGGTCGTCTCGATGACCTCACCGGATTCCGGAATGATCTGGTAACGTATTGATGTGTTCATACCTGTAGGGCTGTCAGCCGCATTACATTCCAGTACCATCTGATTTCTGTAAGCCTGTGTGCCTGCGATTGTCACAGAAATTTTCTTGCCTTCCGGAAGATTCTCTACACCTTCTGCAGTTACATCCACTGCCGTACCGTCATTTCCCATGGAAACAGTACCCGGAATTGTCACGGTGTAAGCAGGATCTGCCGTAAGTGTCGCGGTCAGTTCCTGTGTCGTCGTTGCCTCTTCTGCAAATGCAGTCAAAGGCATTGCCATGCACATTGTCCCTGCAGTTAAAATAGCCAGCATTCTTTTTTTCATGGTTTTTCCCTCCCTGTGGTTTGATTTTCTATTTGACACTGTTTACTTTATCCTTTATCTTCCATTTGCACTATCAACAGCATGTAAAATGTCCGTAAGCTTATTCTAAGAGTTTAATAAAGTAAACAGACAAACAAAAAGAGACCCCGGTTCAACCGTTGTCTCGATTCCTATTTTTTTCATAGATACTGATGCTTCCCTTATTCTTTTTTGCCTCATACAGTGCCTGGTCTGCATATTCCACCAGAAGCTCGGCGGGTAACCCGGTTTCATAAGCCGCAATACCGAAACTGGCTGTCACTCCCCGTACTCCTTCTACATCCGTAATCCTTCTCAGCTCTGCCTGAATTTCCCTGCATATGTCTGCAACCTGCCCGGAAGTCTTATTTTTAAACAAAATGCAGAATTCATCTCCACCAAATCTGAACGCGGGATTGTCCTGACTATATTTTATCAGTACATCAGCCATTTTTTTCAGAACGTTGTCACCGCTCACATGTCCCATTGTATCATTAATCAGCTTAAAATCATCCACATCAATCATCACAAAAATAAAACTTTCGCTGCTTTTTTCCATCACCTGCAGCTGTTCCTGCAGAGCCGCTCTGTTGTAGAGGGAAGTCAGGTTATCTTTCAGCAGCTCCAGCTGCAGCCTGTAGCGTTCCAGTTCCTTTTTGATACTGGCTTCATTTTTCTGCCGTTCGTAATAGATGATAACCAGCGCAACTGCGTATACACCGACCAGAATGACCAGAGAGATCAAAAAATTAATAACTTCCATGCTGTCCATTAAAATACTGACCTTATCCGGGTCCCAGAAAATCAACAGCTCACCCGCCACCTCCGCGGCCATACTGATCACTGCCGTTGCTGTCGTAAGACGATAATCACCATAGACTGTCGTCAGCATGATCGGAATACCAAACAACATATACAAAGCCGTAAAAATATTGTGTGCTGAAAACAGGATAAAACAAATGACGATGAGGCACATGGATACCGCAAAACGTTTCAGAATCCTGTTTTCCCGGTATCTGTGAACTAAGAAATACATAACTCCGACAACTGTAAAATTCAATGCTGTTGGAACTGCAATATACTTCAGAATATAGACCGGTACCGTGGCGGTAACCACATGAATACTGTGGAGCACAAAAAACATCACCAGTTCAATCCCAAACGATGCAATCGCCGAACACAGATTAATCTTTTTATGTATTTCCAGCCACTGGTCTTCAATTTTGGCATACTCATCACGTATCTGTACAATATATCGGTTCTGCATAACTTCTAATCCGCCTTCATAACTGAAATTTTGTACTTTATTATACCATAGTTTCCTGTCAGTAAAAATCAAATATTGGAATTGTCTCTGTATTTATTAAAAAGCATTTCTAAAAAGGACGTATCCATTGAGCTGATCCGCTTAATGAATACGTCCTGCCACCGATTACCAGGATAGCGCTTTCTGGCTCTTCCATAAAAAGACAAGATACAAAATTCCTGCAACGATCTGAACGATTGCAACCACAAGCGCCAGAAGTGCTGCTCCAATATTGATAAGCGGAATATAGATTAAAACTTTACAGATCAGCATTACGATAGTGCACACTGCATACAACATCCATATTATCCTTGCCTGACTGACCAGCCCCACATGAGTACCGGTTAAAAAATCGGACGCTGTTGTACTGCAGATAAAGTACACTGACAGAAAGCTCAGAACACTGACCGCCGCACTTAAGATTCCTGCTATAACTCCCTCTTTAAAAAATATACTTATGACAGTTATCACAAGACTTATGATATTAATATTGAATGCCGTCCTGTATCCCGGTGCAGCCGTCGAAAGCGTATACAGTGCATACAGATTCAGCACGACAGCAACAATGCCAACCAGCGGCACCCACGAAAACAGTGCAATAATCGCCGCCCAAAAAAGCAGCTTCAGACCCTTAGCGGCCTGTTCTCTTGAAAAGTTCATTCTGATATTCTCCCCTCATCGAATAAAATTAGTCGGTGTCCACGGTTCCCGTTCCGGAACCCCGTCATCTTCTTTCTTTCGCTCCATGGCTTTCAGCATCCATGCCATATTTTTGCCAAGCGTGCGCATGATCTGCAGTCCTTCCCTGTCCTGCTTCACTTCTTCCGGTGTCATCCCATGCACGGCATTCCAGTACTGGGATGCCACCACCGGCATCTCAGCGATGGTAAAATATTTATTGAGCCGGTCAAAGGACGCACTTGCCCCTCCACGTCTCGCACTCAGGACTGCGGCTGCCGGTTTAAACCGGAATGCACTGCTCGCAGCATAAAACACACGGTCAAGAACTGCGCAGAGTGCACCGTTAGGTCCTGCATAGTATACCGGTGATCCCACGATCAGCCCGTCAGCTTCTTTCATCTTATCAATCCAGAGATTTGCGACATCGTCGTCAAATGTACATCGTCCTGTTTTAGAACAGGCACCGCAGGCGATACATCCGCGTACCGGTCTGGTCCCCAGCTGAAGAATCTCCGTGCCAATTCCCTGCTCTTCCAATACGCGCGCCGCCTCCGACAGTGCCGTGTAAGTACACCCCGCCTTGTGCGGACTGCCGTTCAAAAGAACTACTTTCATCATATCCCTCCTTCTGCATTGGTGCTTACCTGATTTTGTCCCTACTATTTTACATCATCAGGTGCGCTTATGCAATGCATCCTCAGGAATATTGCATTATCCGGTGTGCCTGAGCGCTTCGATCGGATGTTTTCCGGCCGCTTTCTTTGCCGGATAAATTCCAAACAATACGCCGATCGCAATGGAAAATCCCACCGCAAGCCAGACTACTTTGGACTGCAGCTGAAAACTCATGGAATCCATGACCATACCTGCGATCTGCAGAATTACCCAGGACAGTCCGATTCCTATCATGCATCCCATCAGGCTGACCACCAGTGCCTCGATCAGAAACTGAAGCATGATATTCCATGACCTCGCGCCTATCGCTTTTCTGATGCCGATCTCACGTGTGCGCTCTGTGACAGAGACCAGCATGATGTTCATGATACCGATTCCTCCTACCAGCAGCGAGATTGCTGCGATTCCTCCAAGCATCATCGCCATTGTATCCGTGACACTGCTCATCGTCTCCATCAGTGTTGACTGGTTTTGTATCGTAAATGCATCTTCATCCTGCCCAAACCTGTTCATCAGGAACTCCATCAGCGTTGCCTCCGCAGCATCCAGAGTCTCTTCACTCACTGCAGAGGCACACAAATTGGTGACGTACAGCACATTATCCGCCATACGCGTAAGCGTCGTATAGGGAACATACGCCTCCAGCACTGCCCTTGATGAACTCATTCCCGATGTGTCCTCGGCAAGCACTCCTACGATCTCAAAACTGCGACCGTCGAGTGACACTGTTTCACCGACGGCATCGGCACGGCCGATAAGTTCTATCGCAGCATCATAACTTAAGATTGCCACATAGGAATGATTGTCAACATCCGGGCTTTTCAGAAACCGGCCGTATCCGAGTTCCAGCCCCATGATCTCCAGATAATCACCAGTTGTACCATATACTGTCGTTGTCTCACTTGTGTAATCGTTTTTCCCTGTCATACTGCTCTGGGCAATCGGCGCAGCCGCCGCTATGTCTTCATTATCGGTAATATCCAGAAGTTCTGAAAGTCTCAGCGGGTTTTCCTTGTCATCCGTGATGCTCACCTGCAGCAGGTTCGTCCCAATGCCGGAAATTGAATCTGTTACAGACGAAGTCGCGCCATTTACAATAGATACAAGCACCACCAGCGACACAACGCCGATAATGATGCCAAGCATCGTCAGGAAGGAACGCATCTTATTCGATGTAATGGCACTCCACGCCATCTTCAATGATTGAAATATCATGCTGTCTCCCTCCTTACATTCCTGGTGCGCCGCCTCCCGGTCCACCTCCTGAGCCGCCGGAAGGCATCTCACCGCCGCCATCCGGCACTGCCCCTCCGTCAAACATCATACCGCCGCCCGGCATCATATCACTGTCATCGGATTCTGAAGTTCCCGTCCTGTTGTAATAAACGATATCCCCGTCTGACAGGCCACTCGTGATCTCGACATTCTCACTGTCCGATAATCCGGTCTCCACCTGTGTCTCTCCGCCAAGCTGTCCCGACTCATCGTCTTTCTGTGTATAAACAAAGGTCTTACCACCCTGCTCCTGGAGTGCATTCAGGGGAATGGTTATAATGTCTTCTTTACTTTCAATGGTGATCGTCGCAGACGCATTCATTCCCGCCCGCATGTTCTCATCCTTTGCCAGTTCGATCTCCACTGCATATTTGGCGACACCCCCGCTGACACTTGCGCTGTCTGAGATCTCCGTGATCGTCCCGGTGTATGTCTCACCTTCCAGTGCGTCAAATGTGACAGCCGCTTCCTGCCCGGCATCAACAGACAGAATATCCAGCTCATCAACATTCACAGAGAGCAGCATCTTATCTCCTGCTGCAATGGAAAATGCCTGTATATGGTTTGCATCAATACTTCCCGCAGCTGAACCGGACTCTGCTGCGGAGGTTGAATCTGTATTCCCGGTCACAGCGCTTCCCGATGTCACACCGCCCGAAACAGAGCCCGCCTCCTGACCGTAGATACTTCCCTCGGTGCTGCTGTCTGCAGTTTTGTTTTGATTCCCGGAACCCGCGGTATTGTCTGTTCCTGAATCAGAGCCCCCATTATCGGTTCCCGTAGCGGATGTCTCTCCGGATTCTGTTTTATTTTCAGCGGGCTGACCACCTTCGGCTCCAACGGAATCCGGCTTTTCTACCGTCAGCGTAAATGCCAGCCGGTTCCCTTCTCCATTACCGGTCACACTGCATCCGGATACCGTCCCTCCGTTGATCACCGGCTGTATATCAGATGCAAAACAATACCCGGCTTTGGCAGTTAAATTGACAGTCGCCGTATAACACTCGTCCGCCTCTGACCAGTTTACCGTTCCTGCATATCCGGCCATATCAATGGACTTCTCCATGGAATCACCGGTCCGCGGAATCTGCAGTGTCAGATCACGGCAGTCTGTAATGACCTGGGCATCCTGTACATCTCCATCTTCCCCGTCTGCATCTCCCTTCGCCTCTGAGACAGGCATATCGGCCGAAGCAGTGATATCATTCACAGATAACTCAGGGGCAGATCCCTGCGTCTCTTCCTCAGCGGTGCTGTTCAGATATAAAAAAGACCCGGATATCATACCTGTTCGTACCGCAGCCGTACTCACCGAGCCGGAAGTGTTGCTGTTTCCCGCGGTACTGCCTGCGCTCCCCGAACCGTCTTCAGACGATACGTCATCTTTTGACGAGATGCTGACCGACATAACCGTCCCCGCCTGCTGCGCAGCGATCACATATGATTCCGTCAGTGCCTCCAGTTCGTCCAGGAATGCCTCATCCTCTTCTTTTTCCGCCACCAGAGCCTGATATTCATAAGATCCCTGCTCCTCGTCCTCAGCCTCTTCGATCTCATCCTCCAGCGACTCCAGTTTCTCCTGCGTCTCCACAATCAGATTCAAAAGTGACTTCTTATTGATGACCGCAAGCGTATCCCCCTTGTTCACTTCATCCCCCGCTTCCACCAGAATCTCATCATATTCAAGACCGGACGGCACTTTCTGCGTGTCGCCGGTGTCCTCCTCCAGATTCCCCGTCCCCACAACCGTATTGGAAATGCTGCCTTTCCGTGCGGTCGCCTCCTGGGCAGTCACCGTCAGCTGCATCGCGGCAGCACGCCTTCCCCTCAGCAGCAGGAAACCAATACCTGCCCCTGCCAGCACAATCACGATTATAATGCCCGTTCCAACCTTCTTTTTTGAAATTTTTCTTAATCCGCTTCCTTTCATCTCCGCCTCCGTGCATTGCATTTATATGCATTATTTTGTTTCAGGATAGCCGACATTTGTGTTCATTTTGTGGTTGTGATGTGAAAGAAATGCGAAAATCCCCCGGAACCCGCGCCCGGGTCCCGGAGGATTGTGAATCCACGCCGTAATCATTCTATTTTCTGTTATAATTGATCAGGCATCCCTTGAGAATGATCTCACGTTCATCATCAGTCAGATCACCGAGTTTCACTGTAAACTCTTTCATGGAGTCGCTGGCATTATATGCTTTGATCTCATCTGCCTTTTCTTCCACTGCCTTTTTAATATCTGGCACAAACAGATAGTCTCCGTTCTTGAACGGCAGCTCGCCTTCCGGAATCAAAAATGGGAGCATACCCCAGTTGATCAGGTTTGACCGGTATCTTTTTGTTGCATATTCATTCGCAATATTTGCCCAGCCACCCAGCACTTTCTGACATGACGCTGCCTGTTCACGCGCAGAACCGTCACCTGGCTTCACCGCAAAGATCGTACTTCCGATTCCTGTATTCTCCGGTGACACACTGGTAAAGGAAGCTTTCACTGTATCAATGACCGGCGCAAGCTCGGGCAGAGCAGCACACGGATCCTGCCCGTCTGTCCTTGCCTTCTCTGCCGCCTGCACTTCCTTTGCACGTCCCACGTACGCCGGATCTTTTCTTGACAGCGTAAACTCGGCAAGTCCGAGAGGATTGGAGCGGTAGGATGAAGTCTCCCCCGAAGGAATCAGTTCGTCCGTGGTTGTGACCGGATCGTGGATCTCAGAAACCACTTTCAGCACGATGTTGTCTGTCAGTGCAGACATCGCCGGCCAATCCTTAATGTTCGGACCGAACTGAATCTCAACAGAAGGATCCGCCACACCCTTGCTGTCAAACACCCTGTTTTCGTAGATCGAACTTTCAAAATGATAAACCGGATTTGTGTACTCTCCGGCAAAGTCTGTCGCCGGTGTCAGATATCCTTTATTTGCCGCCGTAGCCGCAATCGAACGTGCATCCATCAGTGCAACGGATGAAATCTGTCCGTTCTGAACCTTGGAACCTTCACGGTTCGGGAAGTTTCTCGTAGAGTGACGGATACTCAGCGCATTATTTGCCGGGGTATCCCCGGCACCGAAGCACGGTCCGCAGAATGCCGTCTTAACAACTGCACCTGTCGCCATCAGATCAGCCAGAACGCCGTTCTTTGCAATCTCCATATAAATAGGTGTGCTTGCCGGGTATACACTTAACGTAAAGGCATCCGAACCGATACCTGAACCCCTTAAAATATCAGCAGCAGCACAGATATTCTCAAATCCGCCGCCGGCACAGCCCGCGATGATTCCCTGCTCCACATAGAGCTTTCCGTCTCTCACTTTATCCTTCAGGGAGAAGTCTACCTTACCGTCAAGGCTTACAAGGGCTTTCTTCTCAACATCATCCAGAATATCCATCAGATTCGCATTCAGTTCGTCGATCGTATACGTGTTGCTCGGATGGAACGGCATTGCAATCATCGGCCTCACTTTATCCAGTTCAACATGAATGATACCGTCATAATATGTGACCGCTCCTGGATTCAACTCTTTATAATCGCCGCTTCTTCCATGAATCTCATAAAACTCTTTGATCTTATCGTCTGTTTTCCAGATAGAGGACAGGCATGTCGTCTCTGTCGTCATGACATCCACACCAATTCTGAAGTCTGCGCTCAGGTTTTCGACACCGGGTCCCACAAATTCCATCACTTTATTTTTTACATAACCATTGGCAAAGACAGCTCCAATGATCGCAAGTGCAACGTCCTGCGGACCTACGCCTGGAACCGGAGCCCCCGTCATGTAAACGCCGATCACACCCGGCATATCAATGTCATATGTCTGCTCCAGCAGCTGTTTTACAAGTTCGGGTCCGCCTTCACCCATCGCCATCGTTCCGAGGGCTCCGTATCGTGTATGGCTGTCAGATCCCAGGATCATGCCGCCCCCGCAGGCGAGCATCTCACGCGCAAACTGATGAATAACTGCCTGATGAGGCGGAACATAGACACCGCCGTATTTTTTTGCACATGTCAGGCCAAACATGTGGTCATCCTCATTAATGGTTCCGCCTACAGCACACAGAGAGTTATGGCAATTGGTCAGTACGTACGGTACCGGAAATTTCTCAAGCCCCGAAGCACGTGCCGTCTGGATGATACCTACAAAGGTAATGTCATGGGAAGTCAGCTTATCAAATTTCACCTGCAGCTTTTCCATATTGCCTGATGTATTGTGATCAGCCAGAATTCCATATGCAATGGTATTCTTTGCGGCATCCGCTTTTGAAGGCACACTTTTCAGTTTGCTCTGCAGAACCGCCTGCGCATCCGGAGTATCTGCCACAAGCTCCGTTCCATTCAGCAGGTAGGCACCGGTTTCATATAATTGAATCATTTATTTATCCTCCTGTTCTACTTATCCACAAGATAAAAATCTTGTAACATTATAGCATTAACCCGCTCAAAAGAAAAGCCCTTCCGGCGTAAAACCGGAAGGGTATCTAAAGGTTTCTTATTCCGTTGTCTCCTGCGGCTGTTCCGGCTCCGGTGTAAACGTCATATCAAACGCTACCGTCACCTTGAACAGGTCACCGTCCAGATAGATGTCAAACTTACCATGCTGCAGTTCTGTCAGATTCTTTGCGATGGACAGCCCCAGTCCGCTACCCTCAGTGCTTCGGCTTTCATCCCCGCGTGTGAATCTTTCTGTCAGCTCATCCGCACTGATGTTGAGCGGATATTCTGATATGTTCTTAAAGGTCATCACCGCCTTGCCGTTTTTCTCCTGAAGATCAATGTATACTCTGGTATTTGGCATTGCATATTTCGCAATGTTGTTCAGCAGGTTTTCAAATATTCTCCAAAGCTGCCTTCCGTCCGCCATAATGACCACCGGCTCCTCCACCTGGTTCAGGATCGTCTGCAGGCCTTTTGCAGAGAGCTTTTCGTCGAATTCACCGTATGCCTGCTGAAGCAGCTGCTGTACCTGTATTCTGGTCATATGGAGCTCTACGTTCCCCGTGCTCACCTTACTTGCCTCGACCAGATCATCCGTCAGTTGTTTTAATCTCTGGGATTTTGCATCCAGCACCTCGATATAGCCCCTGACTTTGTTGTCCTGAAGGTTTTCCCGCTTCAGAAGATCCACATAATTAATGATGGATGTGAGCGGTGTTTTTATGTCATGTGAAACGTTCGTGATCAATTCCGCCTTCATCCGCTCATTTTTTATGGATTTTTCCATTGCATTCTGAAGTCCCTCACCCACACGGTTCACGTGTTCAGCCATCTCTTTATTTTCACCCTGAAGCGTGGTAACGTCAATCTTATACTCCAGATCGCCTTCCGCGATATGGACAAGCCCCTCTTTGATCGTCTGTCTTCCTGCGCCTTCTTTGATCAGATACAGCAGCACCAGGGCATCACCGATCAGTGCTATAAACACTCCAAATCCCATGAATGCTACAATCACGATAAAATGTGCCAGTAAAAGCCCGACAAATGCTATGATAATTTTCCCGGATGTCTTACGGGCATCATAGACTTTCTTGCTCATCTTCACGATACTTCTCGTCAGGCTGTTCTGCCAGAGTGTTTTTGATTTGATCCTGCGTACAACACTTAAATATACTCCCATGAAGAACGACGCGCAGATCACCGCACCCACTGCTGCCAGTACGGAAAGCCATACAGCCTCCCAGCTGTTGCTCCACCCGGCGCTTATACTTACACCGATGAGCAGGCCGCCGAATACACATCCGATCGCAACTGCGATCTCCGTGGGAAGACGGTCGAATTTGCTGAGAATAACCTCACCGCCTTTTTCCTTTCTTCCTGTCTGGATGGTAGCTATGATAAAGCATGCAATTCCGATCAGCAGCGTCAGGATGGCAGAACCTGCCAGGAAATAAAACTTCGGCTGATATGTCGCAAACCACTCCGCATTGCTCTTAAAATCATCAGATACGGGATAGGAAGTATCAAGAGCCACAATCACCTCTTCATCATCCCCCACCAAAGGGGTGTTCCGAAAGAAATTCTTCATATATTTCTGTGCCTGTGTCTCACCCGTTTTAAAGTCAACTTTTCCATTGTCACGTGTATAGCTCATCAGCAGCGTCCAGTCGCCTTCCGTCATACCCGTTGTTTTACCTTCCCACTCCTGTACATTCGTAGCGATAATTCCCGTCGCCGTATCCCGAACGTAATACTTCAGGTTGGTTTCCAGGTCTATATTCCTGCTGCCGAGATAAGTACTCAGCCCATCCAGCACATTGCTCATGTTCTCATACTTCTGCATCAGATATAAGACACTCTGCTCTTTCAGTGCCTGATCCGCAAGTGAAACACCGGAGGAGGGAAGTTCCACTTCGATCCTTTTTCCTGCGTTATACATTTCCCGCAGAATATAATTTTCTTCATCTGTCAGCCGGGTTTCCGCAGTACTCTCTTCCGATGCGCCTTCCGACACATCGCCCATATAGTATCCGTTTTCGTCATAATACTCTTCACCGTAATAATCCGTATCATAGTAATATCCCCAGTTGGACAGGATATCTGAAAACCCCATGCTGTTTTCATTTACCTGGTTCAGAATATTTCTCAGCTGTCCCACCGTATAGGTTGTGTTTTTATCCATATTCCTGGCATCTGTCTCCCCGGGACCTGAGATATCTATTTTTTTATTCTCATCATATTCGCCGTCCGTCTCAAACCACGGCTTATACTTGACATGCTGCGTATTTTGATGCAGTTCCTGTGCAGCATCCATACCGCAGCCTGAAGTATCCTCGTAACTTGAATGCCCGGTCAGATCATCAAGGCTCCCTACGGTATTCATTACATAACCCGCCAGAACAACCGAAATCACGAACCCCGCCACACATAGCATCTGCAGTGTCAGAGTTGTCATCTTGGCGAACTTCGAATAGAAATGGAATCTTGTTTCATGCTCCATCATTTACACTCCTCTCATAATTGCTTAAAGTTTTTCAATTTTATAGCCGACTCCCCATACCACTTTCAGGTAGCGTGGTTCTTTTGGATTAATCTCTATCTTTTCACGAATATGGCGGATATGGACTGCCACCGTATTATCTGCGGCGATCGCTTCTTCCTGCCAGATATTCTCGTAAATCTGTTCGATGGAGAATACTCTTCCCTGATTCTTCATAAGAAGCAGCAGAATGTTGTATTCAATCGGCGTGAGTTTAACCGGTTCATCATCAACCGTAACCTCTTTCCGGTCATCATTGATCGCGAGTCCGCCCGTCCGGAATATATTATCCGTCTCCTGTATGTTCCCCAGTTTGGTGTACCTGCGCAGCTGGGACTTTGCTCTCGCCACGAGCTCAAGCGGATTGAATGGCTTTGTCACATAATCATCAGCGCCCATGTTCAGTCCCAGAATCTTATCTGTATCCTCCGACTTCGCTGACAGCATGATGATCGGTATGTTGCTCTCCTCCCTGATCTTCAAGGTGGCTCGGATCCCGTCCATCCTCGGCATCATGATATCCAGAATCAAAAGGTGTATCTCCTCCTTCTTCATGATATCAAGCGCCTGTATTCCGTCATATGCCTTAAGGATTCGGTATCCCTCCTGTGACAGATAGATCTCAATCGCATCTACTATTTCTTTATCATCATCACAAACTAATACGTTTAACATCACTTCACCTCTTCTCCCTCGTCCAAAGGGCTGTATCAATTCTCTTTGAACTTTAGTATAGCTTAACCACTTCCGCTTTTCTATACTATAACAGGCAATTCTTTACTTTTCGTTTTGAAAAATCTTAAGATCTCCTTAATTGTTCAGGAGGAACACCTCCGCCTGACCCTGCATATACTAAAACACGAGGTGACCATCATGAACAAATCATTGTACCGCTCTTTTATCTGTGGCGCCATCTTTGTCGCCATAACCGGAACCCTGCTGCATTTCGTATACGGCTGGACCGGCAACAATCCGATCGCAGGCCTGTTCTCACCGGTCAGTGAATCTACCTGGGAGCACATGAAGCTGTTGTTCTTTCCAATGCTTATATGCTCTCTGTTTATTGCTCACAGGCAAAGCCAGGCATACCCCTGTATTCTCTCCGGGCTGCTGGCGGGAATGATCATCGGAATCTTTCTGATTCCCGTCATCTTCTATACATATTCCGGGATACTGGGCTTTAACCTGCTGGTACTTGATATCGCGACCTTTTTTATAAGTGTCATCGCTGCATTCAGGATCGCATACCGACTGACCAAAAACTGCCTTGTTCAGCCATACCGAAATGTATTGATCATTATTACCTTAACGTTAACCCTTGCTTTCTTTATCTTTACGTTTTTCCCTCCCGATATCGGATTATTTATATCTCCGGTATAATTCTTAACATTTACCCGTTGCCTTTCCCGCCGCTTTGGTCTATGATGCTGGTAGGCGCAAAAACACAGGGAGGTAACATTTATGTTCAGAATGTGGGTAAAGCAGTGGAAAAATAACCGCATGGTTTTGGATACCGTGATTGAAGATGATACAGATGACACGAGGACACACAAGATCCTGAACGGTGTGCTCAAAGCCTGCGATGACTGGGATCTTGGCAAACCCATATGGCTTGATTCCAATATTCAGGAATTCCAGCGTCTCGGAAAAACCCGTTTTTATCAGGATAATTTTATTGAAAGTATTGATTTTGATCATCTGGAAATTCAGATCATCGAAGAATAAAAGGAAGTGGAACGCTCTGACCGTTCCACTTCCTTATTACTGTCTGTATGTATAATCATTGTCTTTTACAAATGTCGGACGATCGTTATCCATGCTGGCTTTCACCAGTGTATCAGACATCACGTCATATACGAAACTCGTATAGATCTTACTGCTGTTTCCAACACAGCAGTTGACATAACCATTTTGACTGTCCAGCGTAAACGCTCCGTCACAGTATTCGAACGCTGTCTCTGTCACTCCAATGCCAAGACCGTTGTCGTTGCCCGGCACGATACTGTAATATCTGTATTGGTAAACACCGTCCTCCTTCCAGAATTCCAGGATACGCGGGTAGGCAGCGTCAGACTTATCTACCCACTTTCCCCTCAGTTCTTCAAAGTAATAGGGACTTTCCATATACACCCACGAGGAGGACATGGGCTGCACTTCTCCTTTTGCTGCGATCTTCTGGTTTTCCTCAAATTTTGCCATGGCTTCTTCCCGCCTTTTTTTCAGCTCTTTTTGATATATCAGCTCCATATTTTTCTGTTCCGTGTCACTCAGACAGGAATCATCATACCCCTCAGACGGCTGATACCAGCTCTGATTATTAAAATATTTTTTCATATCAGGACTGTCAAAGATATACCCATGTCTTGCCAGGATCTCATTTCTGGCAGTCCGCAGCTCCCCAGCTGACAGTTCGGAAAGTTCCTTTTCAGAAATTTTTTTGCTGCCACTGTCCTTTAATATATGAACCGATTTTGCAGACACCGCCGCCGGAGTTATCATCATAACCGCAATCACTGCCAGAATCCCTCTTACCATTTTCTTTTTCATCGTCATAATTCTCCTTCCTCAACTTCAGCTTTCGCTTAACTTTAACTTGATATTATCTTATCATCTGTTTTGACAAATTTGTTTATCGGGAATTCAGGGCATTAGAATAGGCCCCTGACCGTACCTTCCATGATACGGCCAAAGGCCTGTGTTATGAGTTCCGGACTTTCCCCGTTCCTCGTATATTCAGCTGAATATGATTACCACTTATTATAGCTTAAGATCTCGTCCAAAGACTTCCGGGCTTTTTTGCGCGGCTCTCCCTCTTTCGCCGGATATCCGACTGTAATGATCAGACGGACAACCCTCTCCTCTGGAATGTCGAGTGCACAGTGCACCTTTTCCTGACTCAGCGTACCAATCATACATGTGCCCAGTCCCATCGACGTCGCTTCATAGCACAGCCCCATGGCTGCCATGCCAATATCCATCTGTGCAAAGTGCTGAGAACCGTAACGTTCTCCCACTCCCGGCATCAGATGCGCTTCATCCTCACAGATAACAATGAAATTGGGAACACGGTCGCCCCAGGGGCAGCCGGTAAGGCCGTCGTCGTCAAAGGCCTCGATAAGTTTCGCCCGCGGACCTGGTTCGTCCACGATGATAAAACGCCATGGCTGCGCATTACAGCCACTTGGTGACATACGTGCCACATCCACCAAATGTGTCAGCACATCACGCGGTACAGGTTTCTCACTGTAAACCCGGCAGCTCTCTCTTTTTAACTGCAGAGCCTCAAAATCCATCTTATAATCTTCCATATTTTTTACAACCGCTTCAGCAGTTCCTCCCTTTCTTTTTCAAATCCGGGCTTGCCAAGAAGTGCGAACATGTTCTTCTTGTAGCTCTCCACGCCAGGCTGATTAAACGGATTGACACCCAGGATATATCCGCTCACGCCGCATGCGAATTCAAAGAAATAAAACAGCTGTCCGAGAAAATACTCGTCCTGTTTGGGGATATGCACCATCAGATTCGGTACACTGCCGTCGGTATGTGCCAGAATCGTACCGTTCATGGCACTTTTATTTATAAAATCAACCGTCTGTCCGGCCAGATAATTCAGGCCATCAAGGTCAACCGGTTCTTCCTTCATCCTAATTTCACAACGGGATTCTTCCACATCCAAAACAGTTTCGAACATGATTCTCGCACCGTCCTGGATAAACTGTCCCATTGAATGTAAGTCCGTAGTCAGATCCACTGCCGCCGGGAAAATACCCTTCTGGTCTTTTCCTTCGCTCTCACCATACAGCTGCTTCCACCACTCAGACACATAGTGCAGGCTTGGCTCATAATTTGCCAGTACCTCCACTGTTTTTCCTTTCCTAAGGAGAATGTTGCGGATGGCTGCATATTGCAGTGCATCGTTATTTTCAAATGACTCTTCCAGCGATAATGTTCTCTGGTCCGCCGCACCCCGCATCAACAGGTCGATATCCGCCCCGCTGACTGCTATTGGCAGCAGGCCTACCGCTGTCAGTACAGAAAATCTTCCGCCGACATCATCCGGAACGATAAAGCTTTCATAGCCTTCTTCCGTCGCCAGATTCTTAAGGGCCCCTCTGGCTTTGTCAGTCGTCGCATAAATCCTCTTAGCCGCTTCTTCTTTCCCGTACTTACGTTCCAAAATTTCCTTAAACACCCGGAAGGCGATCGCCGGTTCCGTAGTTGTCCCCGACTTGGAAATCATATTAATAGAGAAATCCCGATTCCCAACCACATCGATCAGGCCCTGGATATAATTGCTGCTGATATTATTACCTACAAAATAAATTTCAGGAGTTTTGCGGGCTTCTTTGGACAGGCTATTATAGAAACCATGTCTTAAAAATTCAATCGCCGCTCTCGCCCCCAGATAAGAGCCGCCGATTCCGATAACAAGAAGTACGTCAGAGTCACTTTGAATCTTAGCCGCTGATTCTTTGATGCGGGCAAATTCCACTTTGTCATATGCCACCGGCAAATCAATCCACCCCAGGAAATCATTGCCCTGTCCAGACTTATCAACCAACACTTTTTTGGCCGCCTGGGCAATTTCCTTCATGGACTGTAACTCATGGTCACCAATAAAATCCACTGCTTTTCGATAATCAACTGTAACTTTTCTTCCCATATGCACGTACCCCTTTTCCTATCAGTTTCTCCTGTATTTATACTTTACAGTTTATCAGAATAAAGCCTCTGAATCAAGTTAAATACTCTTTTATTACCTCCCTCATGATGTTTTCTTCTTCCGGTGACAGAAGATGTGAAAACTTAGAGGAACTGGCTGCCGTCTGGCGGATTCCCTCGGTAACCTGCGCTGCCAGGCTGTCCTTGTCCTCCTGTGCGGCTGCCGTTATTACTTCCTGCTGCTCGGACACTTCCGACTGATTTTCCATATAATCAGTCAGTCCATCCAGCAGCATATCTTCCTTCTGTCCAAAACAGAGAAACGGGCGGAGAAGAAGGAGTATCAGTGAAGACAGCACCCCTGCAAGCAGGTATTGATAACGTGCCATCTGGGAATAATCATAAATATACGTTCCATATAATCCAATGCCCATCAGTATGATACATGCGAGACCGCAGTAACCGCTCCAGCGTTTCAGCTGGTAAATAAAAACGCCAAAACTTTTACCCCTGTTCAGCTGTGTTCGGATAAACGCTTCTGCATTCTGTATCTTTTGATGTTTCATAACCCGTATCTGATAGTTCTTTATGAATTCTTTCATCCACTTGCCTTTGGGCGAATCCATCTTGTCCATATCACGGATCGTCCTGCCGAAAAAGGCATTGACCATCAGCATCCATACCGTCCCCAGGACCGTAAGCGCTGCAATCGCATAAAACAATGTGTTATTCTGCATCATACTATTTAACATAATTCGTTACCCCCTTTTTTTGGACCGAAACTCCTGCTTCGGTATCGTCATTATATAGCAACCGGGGGATTTTGGAAACAAAAATCGTTCGACTTTTTCATGCAAAAATCGTAGTCGTCAGATTTCTACAGATTTCGTACCATATGCACTATCAGGCGCACTCCATTTTCAATCGCATGCCTCTCAAATGTCGGATAGTCCATCGTTGCACTGTTATCCGCTTTGTCAGATATGGAACGAATCACTACATATGGTACCTGGTTCAGGTAGGCAGCCTGTCCGATCGCAGCTCCTTCCATCTCAGTACAGTACCCGCCGAAATGAGTGATGATATTGTCTTTGACTCCGGCGTCTGCAATAAACTGGTCGCCGCTCACCACCCTGCCTTTAAAGACGCCAAGATCCGGATTTACCGCCAGGCAGGATGCTTCTGCCTGTCTGATCAGTTTCTCGTCTGCCGGAAATGACAGTACTTCCATTCTGGGAATCTGTCCCACTGCATAGCCAAATGCCCTGGCATCCACATCATGCTGCAGCGTATCGGTCGAAATCACAATATCCCCGATATTGATCTCGTTTTTCAGTGATCCCGCGATACCCGTATTGATTACGGCATCCACGTTATAATCATCTGCCAGTATCTGTGTGCACACAGCCGCATTGACCTTTCCGATTCCAGAACGCACAACAACGACGTCCTTTCCCTCAAGCATCCCTGCGTGAAATTCCATGGAAGCCTTGACAGTCACATTTACATCCTGCATCAGCTCTTTTAATTTTATTATTTCTTCGTCCATAGCTCCAATTATGCCTATTTTATTCAATGTCGTTACTCTCCTTTTCAAATATGCGCCACCTGTTCTTCCTGCCTCATTATAGCAAAGACCTTCCTCCAATGGAATATTCAGGTAGCATCTTTTTTTATTCTTTGCTATAATACCATATAAGTACACATTAAAAAGCTCAAGTTAACATAATTTCAAACTGTAAGGGAGGAATCTAGTATGGTATACAAAACAAAAGGCGTCTGTTCTTCATCGATTCAATTCGAAGTAAAAGACGGGAAAGTTCACAATGTACAGTTTCAGGGCGGTTGCAGCGGAAACACGAAAGGACTTGCATCTCTGGTTGAGGGTATGGAAGTAGCTGAAGTGATCAACCGGCTGGAAGGCATCCGGTGTGGCTTCAAGCAGACCTCATGTCCTGATCAGCTTGCAAAAGCACTGAAGGCAACCCAGTAAAGTCTGATACCCACAGCAGCACATAAACCAGTGCAGCTGTGGGTATTTCTTCTATACTATAGGTTAAATCTTACAAAGGTTCATCGGTCCCATTTATCACAGAGGGAATTAATCTGCCCGGTGAACTTGGCAAGGTCTTTATTTGCCCCGCCTTCATTATGACGGATCACTGTCATCAACCGCTGACCGGCAGCCACAAGCCGTTCATATACGGACGAAGGCTTAACAGCCTTCACCTTCTTCTTTATCTCAACTCCCTGAGTCTCGAGCACACAGGTATTCGTCTTTAAGTCGTAAACAGTTCCACTGAACGGCGCCATCGTCGGTATTCCAAGCTCCTCCTTCAGCCTCCTTGCAAAGACATCACATACCATATCATCGCCGTGATTCACGAACATCATCTTCGGCGGCTGTTTGTACGCACCGGCCCATCTGAGCAGCCCGTTCACGTCAGCATGACCACTGATTCCAGGCAGCATGCGGATTTCAGCCTGAACGATAATCTCCTCACCAAAAAGCTTTACCGTATCCACGCCTTCCAGCAAAATCCTTCCCAGCGTACCAACCGCCTGATATCCGACAAACAGGATTGTGCACTCTTTCCTCCAGAGGTTATGCTTCAGGTGATGTTTAATGCGCCCCGCATCGCACATCCCGCTTGCCGAAATAATAACCTTTCGGTCTTCATCTGAATTGATCGCTCTCGACTCATTCGTCCCGACGGAAAGCCTTAGCCCCGGAAAACTGATCGGGTTAGTTCCTTCATTCAGGATCGCCTGGGCGATCTCATCATAACACTCTTCATGATGCTCCTGAAAAATATTTGTTGCTTCCACGGCAAGCGGACTGTCAACATACACTTTAAAGTCTCCATATCCCCGAACCAGCTTCTGCTGTTTGATCTGTCTGAGAAAATACAGCATCTCCTGGGTTCTTCCCACTGCGAAAGAGGGAATGACTACATTGCCGCCTTTATCGAAGGTCTTCTGTATCACATCAGCCAATGTTTTGGTATAATCCTCAACCTTCTCATGAACCCTGTCTCCGTACGTGGATTCAATCACAACGTAATCGGCTTCCTCGATATACTGAGGATCTTTGATGATCGGCTGTTCTTCATTCCCGATATCTCCTGAGAAAACAATCTTCCTTTTCTCATCCTCCTCCGTCAGCCAGATTTCAATACTTGAAGATCCCAGCAAATGCCCCGCATCTACGAAACGCACCTGGACCCCATCAGTAATATTCACAATCTCCTGGTAATTGCAGCCCGCGATCAATTCTATCGCTCCCAGCGCATCTTCAAACGTATACGCAGGTACAAATTCTTCTTTTCCGCTTCTTCGCCCTTTTCTGTTTCTCCATTCCGCCTCAAACATCTGAATATGCGCACTGTCCTTCAGCATGATCTCACATAAATCTCTCGTCGCATTCGTGGCATAAATCGTGCCGCGGAATCCTTTTGAGTAAAGCAGCGGAAGGTTTCCTGAGTGGTCAATATGCGCATGCGTCAACAGAACAAATTCTATATCCGAAGGCGTCACCGGCAGTTCCTGATTCTCATAAATGTCCGGTCCCTGCTGCATCCCGCAATCCACCAAAAACCGGTGCCCGTTCGCCTCAATCAGCGTACAGCTTCCGGTAACTTCATGGGTAGCTCCTAAAAAAGTAACTTGCATTGACAAACCCCCTTAGCCGACCCCTTCTTTCAAGTCCGGTCAGTATTATAATGTATGCTTCCATTATACCGCCTGTGCACTGAAAACACAAACGGAAAAGCCCCCTGCACACGGGGCGGTGTACAGGGGGTGAACCTTACATTTAAATATGTTTCTTTTGAGATACCTCCGATACATAACGCGCCGTATCGGTAGCATCCCCAGGATTCTAATTCTCTATTCAGTTGTCTTTTATGGCAGAAAAACAGTACTGTCAGAAAACCCTGTGTGTCGATTATTTTTCCTGGTTTCTAAAATAACAAGTTAACGAGTTACGTGGCATTCCAGCCCATCTCTTTATCTTTTGTAATGTAAGAATGTTTTTATGTTATATTAGAGATGGGGATGCCGGGTGAATCAATGCTTAAATATAAGTTTAACTAACATACTTTCCACCTGTCGCCGTTGGAGTACTTTCTTTGTTACTTCCCTCTTGTACCGCGTGGTATCCGCACAAACGGTAATAGTAACCTGTTGGAACGGTTATGTTAAACGATTTAGTTAGCGTAGTTCCATTTGCTTTTGTATAGCTCCATGAATCATAAGAAGACCATGAAGTTCCATTTGTTGATCTCTCCAAATAAATATTCAGATAAAGCATATCACACGTGCTATGTGAAGCAGTGGATCCGTAAATATTTATTGACCCGCCACCGTTTATACCCAACTTTACCGAACCGCTTGCCAAATATGCTCCGCGCAACACTGCCTGACTGATGGCTGACACTTCCGTTTCCGTCTCTGTCGTCGTATGAAAACTGGGTATGACGATTTCTTCCAGATCATCTTCCGCATACACATTAACCATTAAACAGGAAACCATCATAATACAGCTCAAAAAAGCGGCTGTTAGTCTTTTGAGTCTTCGTTTTCTCATTTTGTCCCTCCCTTCATTCGGAATTACCCTCTTACATTACGACAAGAATACGCAATTTTAATAAAAGTATTACATTAATAATACATATTTTCTAATATCTTTACCAATTCTTCTTGTTCAATAACCCCTTGAAGCCTGTAAAACGTATTTTTATATACCCATTGGGCACAGTATGCCTTTTCATCATTTATCTCATTTTCGAGCGTCCAGATTCCCACCTCCAAATCATCACTTTTAAGATATAAGGAATCTGTCAGTATACCATCAATACTGATTCCTTCTGAAAAGTTTTCATTGTTGCCAGACATATTAAATGTAATTATATTGTCATCCTTATACTCATAGTAAATTGTTGCAATCTCGACATCTGGAAATTTTTCATGCTCCATGTACTGCATTCCTTCAGGCTTATAATAAAAAATGGGAACATCAACTTCCAGTTCTTTTTCAATATCTGCTTTTACTTTTTCATCTATGTTATCATTAGAAATAGTTTTTTTATTATTGTCAATTTTAATATCAACTTTGTTATCAAAAAACTCTTCTACTTTCTGAACCAGAAATATCCGATTGCCCTGACTGGTCATAGAGAACCCAAAGATACCCACCAGGCATAAAACCAGCATTGCAGCCCAATGTCCGATTTTTCTCGGCAGTGTCTTTTTCCTTGGCTTCGGATTCTCTTTATGTTCAGTCTCAATCCCTTCCATTAAAATAGCAGTACGCAATTTCTCTTTATCAATGGGATTTTCCCCCAACTGAACATCTTCAATTTCTTCCTCTATCTGTTTCGCTTCGTCCAGAAACGATCTCTCCATCTCATCAACTAATGATCTTTGTCTTTTTAACTTCATCAAACCTTAAACTCCTTCACAATTATGGAATTCCTTGACTTTTCTATCCCTTCGGATAATAATAAATTAAGCGGTTAAAGCTGTTGACTTTGCCGTAATGAACATCAGGAGGTTATTCCATGAAGCACATTGTACTCACCGGTGGCGGTACAGCCGGCCATGTCACACCCAATATCGCCATGCTGCCACGCCTGCAAGAACGTGGCTACCAGATTTCCTACATCGGCTCTTATGACGGTATCGAGAAAAAACTAATAGAAGAACTGGGCATTCCATATTACGGGATTTCTTCTGGTAAATTGAGAAGATATTTTGATCCTAAAAACTTTTCTGACCCGTTTAAAGTATTAAAAGGTTACGGCGAAGCAAAAAAGCTTTTAAAAGATCTGAAACCGGACATTGTATTTTCCAAAGGCGGTTTCGTGACAGTTCCGGTTGTCATAGCAGCAAAGCACCGAAAAATACCTGCCATCATACATGAATCTGATATGACACCAGGTCTCGCGAATAAGCTGTGTATTCCTTCAGCAGTAAAAGTCTGCTGCAACTTTCCGGAAACTGTTTCCCAGCTCCCGCCAGATAAAGCAGTCCTGACAGGAACTCCTATTCGTCAGGAACTGCTGAACGGAAACCGAATCGCTGCACTTGAATTTACGGGACTCTTAACAGGCAAACCTGTTATTATGATCATCGGCGGAAGTCTCGGAGCCGCAGCCGTCAACGATGCTGTCCGCCGGATATTACCGCAGCTGTTAGAAAGCTTTCAGGTTATTCACCTTTGCGGTAAAGATAAACTGGATGAGTCCCTTCAGAATATCTCAGGTTATGTACAATATGAGTACATTAAAAAAGAATTAGCTGATTTATTCGCCCTTGCAGACATCGTGATATCACGCGCCGGAGCAAATGCAATCTGTGAAATTAATTCTCTTAAAAAACCAAATCTTTTGATTCCTCTCTCTGCCAAAGCCAGCCGCGGAGACCAGATTTTAAATGCCCGCTCCTTTGAACGGCTTGGCTACAGTATGATACTGGAAGAAGAACAGATTACCGATAATACGCTTTACAATGCTATTACCGAACTTTACCATAATCGTCAGTCCTATATCGAGGCAATGTCAAAAAATCAGGAAATGGATTCTATTGAAAAAATCCTGCAGCTGATAGAAGAATGCCGAATCAAATAAGGCGATTACGGCAATATCAACTTTTATACTCCTCCAGAAATGTATTCCGCATCCACACTTTAGCGCGATGAAGCTTAATTCTCAAATTGGACAGGCTGATACCCAAATCTTCTGCAACTGATTTCTGGCTTTCACCTTCAATGGTAACCCGAAAGAAGATTTCGTACCACTGCCTGTCCCGTTTCTGCAATGCTTCAAGAATTGAACTCTGGAATTCCTTCCGTACATAATCATTTTCAATATTTTCTCCGGTACCTCTTTCAAGCGTAATTCCGTCTTCGCAGAACTCCCTTCCGTAATATTTCTTTCTCTGCAAGTCAATTGCTTTTCTCTTTGCAGTGACAAGCAGCCACGGTTTGATATATTCTTCATCCAATATATCACGCTTAAGATACAGTAACACAAACACTTCCTGACAAATATCCTGCGCATAATGATAATCGCGCAGAACATTATAAGCGACCTTCATCACCATGAGATAGTACTGATCATAAATTTCGTTGAATCGTGACAAATTCATTGCCATCCCCCTCTAGATCACCTTATCCCTTTTTTTATTTTACTTAAAATTTCTTCCTTGTCCGCATCCGTTAACTCACCCATTTTCCAGCCAAGCTTCACTCCATCATTATCATAACGCGGTATTAAATGAATGTGAAAATGAAATACCGTCTGGCCAGCTGCCTGACCGTTGTTTTGAACCAGATTAAACCCAGTACACTCGAGGGCGGTCGTCATGACTGATGCCATCTTTTTCGCAAGGATCATTGCAGACCCAGCCAGTTCTTCCGGGATCTCATAAATATTTGCATAATGCTCTTTCGGTAATATCAGCGCATGTCCTCTGCTGGCTGGTCCAAGATCCAGAATTACCCGGAACTGGCCATCCTCATACAACGTTGCCGATGGAATATCTCCATTCGCAATTTTACAAAAAATACAATCTGCCATCAATAGCACCCTCCTAAAATTCTAATAAAAGAAAATTCTTCTTTTCTCTATTGTGTCGCATTTTGGAGAAATTTGCAACATAATATTGTTTGCTATTTAAAAAATCTAATGATACACTACCATAAAAGAGGTGAAAATCATGTTATCAAAAGAAGAACAAGCAAAAATCAGGCAATTATGCCAGGAAAGTCCCCATGCCATGGAGGTCTGTAATCTGATGAACAAACAAAATCAGCTGCAGCTTTCCATGGTCAGTCACGAAATACGCAACCCGGTCACTTTGATCAACAGCTTTCTGCAGCTTCTGGGTTCCACCCATCCGGAAATATCTTCCTACAATTACTGGACTGAGATCACAGAAAATATGCGTTTTCTCCGCGAATTACTGGAAAATCTGTCCGCATATAACAATTCACAAAAATTGAATCGTGAGGAAGTCAGCATCCTCTCAATTTTGAAAACAGTGATCGCAGATACACAGCCAACACTTTCAGAAAAAAACATTACCATCCAGTTAAAAAAAGACGGCGCTGTTCCTCCCTTTCTCATGGATCGTCATCGTCTCAGGCAGGTATTTCTGAACCTCATCCGAAATTCATCTGAGGCAATCGGAGAATCCGGAGGCAGGATCATCGTCCATCTGACAGCCGACGTGAACGATGTGACTGTCCGAATTCAGGACAGCGGCCCCGGTATCCCCGAAGAATTTTTGGATTCACTGTTCGATTTCTTTGTCACACATAAGAAAAATGGCACCGGACTTGGACTTGCGATCTCCAAAAATATCATTGAAGCCCACGGCGGTACCATAGAAGCGTCTGCGCCCCAGGAAGGCGGCGCCGTGTTCACCATTCATCTTCCGGTTACTTATGTGTAGCACGTTTTCGATAAACCAGAATACATATTATCATACCACACAATAAACCTCCGATGTGGGCGGCATTGTCCACACCTCCGGAGGCAAAACCAAAATAAATGGACAATGCCGCCATAAGCATAAGTCTTTGAAGTGAAATATCCTCAAGTCTGCCTTTATTGCGGAGCACGATATACAGCATCGCACCTATGATTGCAAATACTGCCCCGGAGGCTCCTGCTGATACCACGGCCTGTCCGGTCTTTACATTAAATAGATACGAAACAACGCTGCCGCCGAATCCACCGATCAAATAAACAGCCAGGTAACGGAGTTTACCCACATACCGCTCCAGGTAATCGCCTATGAATACAAGCAGCAGCATATTATTAAACAGATGGTCAAAACCGAAATGCAGGAACATGCAGGTAAACAACCGGTAAAACTGCCCCTCACTGATCAGTGGTGTATAGGCTGCCCCCCACGTGATCATATGCGACGTATCTTCACTGCTTCCAGTCAGCTCCACCAGCAGGAATACCAGAATATTAGCCGCTGCCATCACAATGTTTGCCCAGTTCTTCGGTCGTTTTCTCATCCGGTCAATAGCATCGTCATTCATCTGATACTGAACCTCTGTCAATTCTTTTTCCGCCTTTACTTTATTTTGTTCATCATTATAGTTCATTCTTCCCAAATCTGCAAGCGGTAAGTCAGATTTGCGAACGTGATCAGATCTCCGTTTTGAATCTCATATCCCTGTTCGCCCACAACAGCTTCATGGTTAACGTACGTTCCGTTCTTGGAATTCATGTCGTATATCTTGCAGCTCTCATTGCAGACGATCTTGGCATGCAAACGGCTGACTGCCGGAACGTTGAGAACGACATCTACCGCCCCTTCAAGCTTTCCAATAACAGTGATTCCATCCTCTAATATGATTTTCTGACCTTCGGCCGGTGATACCGGTAGAAGATTTGCAGCCCCTTTTACTTTTTCCGGATACAACAGGCAGGTCTGATTTTCTTCACTGAGCAGGCTCTCCACCGATTCTGCATCCGCATACTCCTCGCTGTCCAACTCCGGTTCCCGTATATGTGAGAGACTCTCCGGCTCCTCACGGAAGGCTTCTGTTCTTTTATCCTTTACGTTTCTAAATTTGTTTACTGCGATCCCAACTGCCAGGACAATCCCGAAAATCCCTCCCGTTATGACTGCCATCTGCCAGGAAAAATACCTGTTTTTAAGCAGATAGATATACACAAAAACAAGCAGTCCCCCGCTGACAGCTTTCATCGCCGTCCAGAAAGGGCGAGATACCTTAATCCCCTCCTCCTGTTTCGTCATCTCTTCCAGCAGTTTTTGTCTCTGGAGCCGCTCCTGCTCCAGCACTTCCCCGTCTGCCGCCAAAACCCCATCGTATTCGGACTGACCTTTTTCTTTCTGTGTATCCGGTTGGTTCTGATACATATCCCTGCGAATATCTTCAGAACATATCTGGCCTTCCAGAGCCTTTCTGTAGAACTGATAGCCCAGTACCACTGCATCCTGATCACAGTGGTCAATCTTAGGGAGCAGATATTCGGTAAACCCCTTGATCTTTTCATTTTCTTCGGTTGAATTTCCGGGCCAGTAACAAAATCCCACATCCTCCGCAGTATTAATAAATACATAATCCGGGAGCAGCAAAAGCCCCGACGGGCTGAGCAGATAGGATTCCATTTCCTCCATCACATTAAGCAGTGCATTTATAATTAACATTAATTCTTTTTTTCTCAGCTTCTTTGACTCATAAGCTGAACTTAATGACTGCCTGGAAGTGACATCATAGTAAAACATAAGCTGGTTATCAATGTGATGAACTTTGCACTTTAAAATTCCGGGTATCAGACCACTCAGCAGCATACGTACCGGATAGGAATCACAATCCGGCACGTTACCATCCGTCAGAATCAGATAACTGTGATGATAATCTCTCTTATAGGTAATCTTCATCATCGCTCCCCCATCAGCACGGAGAGTCCCTGAATCTTTCGGATAAAGTTCACAGGTCTGATAATCCGCGCTGTCTCCTTAACTTTAAACCTCCATCCACCGCCTCCGAATGTTCTTCCGGCAGCTGCCTCTGCCGTGGCTGTAACATTTTCATCCTGTGCCCATGTGCTCACAGACAGATTCCGGATTGGAAATCCCTGTTTCTGCACCCGTTCTTCCATTTTTTCTGCAAGAGCCCGCTCCCCTTTATTCTCATTTCTGACACTTTCAGCCGCGGATGTCAATACTGCCTCAGCTACCGCTGCCGTATACCATGCCCGGTTATGGACGTAAAATGCCAGCAGCATCGAAAGAAAAACAGTCATCAATACCATCGGGACGATAAATGCTGCTTCTACCGTCATACTCCCATTATTAATCCGTCTGCTAATATCTTCCATCACAACATCCTCCCTGTGTATGCGATCATCAAAAAAGGGATCCATGGAAATTCCTGATTTTTTCCTTTCCTGCAGATCACCATCTGAACGATACCCCACAGTGCCGAAAGCAGCATGGCTGTCAAAACGACTTCGCAGGTTATCCAAAGTCCAAGATAGATGCCTGTCACACACACCACAAGTCCATCACCGTATCCTACCCCTCCGTCTGTCATTTTTCCGATCACAAGCAATAAAATTCCTGGGAACAGTCCCTGAAGCTGCTGCAGCAGTCCTTTCTGTTCAAGCAGACATACACCACAGATCCCCGTGATCGAAAATGCCGCGACTGACCATAACAATATTTTTCGGAATCTCAGATCATATAACGTATTCAAACCTAAAAACACGAGCAGCATGCCCTGTACCGTATCCATATTACCTCCTGTGCCGCACTTGCTGCGGTTCAATTGTCAGCCCATTCACGCACCTCGCGCCGCGCACCGGCTGCAGACGGAAAGATCTTCCACCTCAGATTTCTTCACAAGTCTGCCTGTCCGCCTTAATGCTGAACACGAAAGTTCAGCGTGATAGCGGTCTCCCTGCGGTGTGATGTACAGCACTGTATCACCCTTATTCCCTGTGCAATACGGACAGGCGTGATATTTGCCTCCACTTTCGTTGCGCTGATCCCTCACTCTCCGGGCATTCGTGCACACGATGGTCAGCTGAAGGTGTGAACAGTCGCCATATGTATGATATACTGTCCTGCGGTCTGCCACATAAACCATCTCTTCCGTTTTACCTGAATGCTCATCTTCCTCAGCCCGGTATCCCGTCCATGCATGAACCCGGGCAGCTGCCTGAAACTTTACCCTGGAAATCCCGAAAAAGGAGACTGGAAACCGGTAGACACCCGCCGCTCTTAATTCTACGGTATGTTTTCTGTAAGAAGATCCTGTCAGGGATACTTCTGTTCTGGCTTCCTTTGGAAGTTTTGACGCCGCGTAGGCAGCGCAGACAGCTCCCTCCAGCTTTCCCACCGGTGATTCACCCAGAGCTTTTTCTGCCGCATAGCCATACATACCAAGCTCTTTTGCACTCTGGTTTAATGACAGTGTCACTCTGGTGTGTACCCTCATCATATCCATCAGGCTGATTAACAGCACCAGTGCCAAAAAGAATACCGGTACAGCAAACGCGGCTTCCACTGTAAGACTTCCCCTTTGTGTCTCGGAGATGCATAAAGACACTCTGCCGGAGGGCGTATCATTTTGCGCCGGGGGAAACATGCTATGATTTGCCTGAAGAGAGTTTTCTATTTTCTTTGTTGATGAAGTTGACAGTTTCACCCTTCGACAGAGCATCTTTATACACCTCCTCATTGTTTTTACATATCATATCCATATCCGCGGATGACTTCATACGTATTACCCTTTCCTGCGATAAAGGAAAATTGTACTTCCGTAGTGTACAGGCAGCAGTCCATCCTGAAATTGCTCTTGCCCTCTTCTGCCCTCATTCCCATTTCGATCATATCCAGACATCCTGCCATTTTCTGCCGGCTGTTTCTGATACCGAGCAGGATTCTCAGATAATCATTGTATGACATCCCTTTCCTGTCGTTTTTCCTGAGATCATCTGCACCATCAAGCAGCCGGGGGATGTTAGAGAGAGTTAGCTGCCAGGATGAGGCCTCCTTGAATGCCGGTACCTTCTCCCCTGCCAGAAGCCCTCTGACATCCAGAATACTTTCCGCATACGCCCAGCACACCAGCAAAATCTGTTCCACTACGGGAACTGCCTCCGGAAGCAGCAGAAGTGATGCGATGACACCGGCAGCAGCCCGGGTCTGCGCGCGCTTTGCCTGATCCTGATAAAGATGCAGCAGATTTGCTGCCTCTCTCATCAGAAGAAGCTTGTGAACTACTCCTTTTAGGTTCACAATGTCACTGTGATTCCCCTGAATGATATACTCTGCCTGATAGGCGAGCCCCTCACAGGGCTGAGGGCTGCTGAAATTTCCGCAGTGCTGCAGAATATATTCCCCAAACAGAATCTCCTCAGTAACTCCGCTTTCTTCCCGCCCTGTTTCGTACATTCCCATACCAGTTTCCAGTTTTCTACCTGAGGCCAGTGCAGATAACTCCTGTGTCCTGCCCGAAAGCTCTTTTCCATCCGGTAGTACCAGTGACAGAATCCCAAGCTGCTTTAACTCCCTTACCGTTTCTATGGGATTAACAAAATCCTCCGGCGCTTCTGGTAGCATCATTTCTTCTCCGGCCTCATCCCTGGCCTCCTGCTCCTGTTCCGCCTGCTCTTTCAGATGATCATATTGATCCAGAGATTCGCCTGCTTCAATACTCTCTCTGGCATTCTCCATGTTCTGTGCCATATCCCTGTCTCTGCTGTTTTTCTCCAGAAGAAGACGCACACCCTGCGCACCGAGAGATGCTTTCATGTATGCCGCTGCCTGTTCTTTTACGCTGCTCCCTCCACTGTCGGTTGCCAGTGTATACCCGGTGATTCCGCCGCCCTGCATTACCAAATCTCCAATATTTCCGTTATGATTCCCATCCACACGGTTAAACAAAATCCGGGCGATGTCCTCCTCCATGGTCCCATACAGTTTACCCATCTGCATATCTCCCTGGCCGCGGCTTCCGTCAACATAAAACAGCTGATACCGCTCCAGCAGCGTACGGTCGTAGCGTGCAAAAAGTGAATACAGACCCTGATCCACTGCGCTGACCATCTGTACCCTGGCCCCCGCCAATTGTACCGAATACAGACCTGCCAAAAGCAGAGAAATCATCAGCACCAATATCAGGCTTAAATACGCTGTTATACTCCCTTTTTCGTGCAAGGTGTGCCTCCTTCCTAAATACTGTTGCTCTGGCTTGTGATTTTTGAAAGAATATTTTTCACGAGACTGACCAGCTGGTTTTTAAAGATAATTACCAGGCCGATCAAAACGACGAGAATTAAAATGATTTCTACAACGCCAATCGCTTCTTCTTCCATTATAAAATCACGGATCATGCAGCCCATAAGCCTCACCTCCTTTCCTGCAAACGGCTTATGCCTTCTTCAGAGAAAGCTCATTCCCGCCGGTACCAACAGGACTGCAAAAACAATAATCAGCATCAGTACCATCGGCAGGAGCAGCTTTGTTCCCGCCTGTTCCCCGATAACTTTAGCCCTGCGTTTCCGATTTTCAAATGCATTCACCGCCTCACGTTCCATGATCTCCAGAAGTTCTCCACTGCCTTTGCGAAGATTCTGAACCAGCAGCGTGGAGAGTGTTTTGTATGCCGGCAGCTGGCACTTAATGCCAAGATGCGCATACGCCTCTGCCTCCGGCACTCCCTGTTCCATCTCCTGATAGACAGCCGAAATTGCTTCATAAGCCGCCCTTTTTGGAGCATTTTCTCCCCGGCTGCTTCTCGTCTTCTTATAATCAAGCGCCACTTTTGAAAATGCTTTTCTTGTGTTCATGCCGGCATTCAGCAACAGAGTAAACTTATTTAATATATCGGGATAGTCTGTCATCATCTGCTCCCTGATCTTCTGTTCCTGCTGCTTTTCTTCCTGCTGTCTCCCGAAAATCCAGACAGCAGCCAGGACAATCGAGACAATCAGAATCACGCCCCCCGCCCGTACCGTATCTCTTTTCCATACCACTGCTTCTCCGCTGATCTTCTGGGGCAGATAGAACTGCCTGTTTCCAGAGTCTGCATTTATGTTTTTCAGGGCTTTATAAAGCTCCTGCTCCCAGGCTGCATCCCCATATTTACTTTCCGGATATACAGTGACTGTTTTCTCGCGTTCCCGGCTCGTCTCCTGGCAGGTGAGTGTGGCATACAGCTTCACTTGCGCTCCCTTCTCAGAGATCCCATCCTGTGGCACTCCCTCCCAGTCCAGAACCGCCGGATTGCTGCTGATCCAACTGATGCTCACCGGAAGATCATCAAATTCCCTTACGAGATTCAGCGGCCGTTCCACCCTGTCCAGCGATTCATTTTCTCCTTGTATGATCTGGTCCAGCTTTTTTTCGGCACGATCCAGCCACTCCTCGGTTTCCTCTTCTGTATATTGCCGTCCCGGAACCTCAACGGTAATATCGACGACCTTCCCGTTTTCCCTCTGCACCTGTAAAGTCTCCCAGTACACATTTCCATTATCTCCTTCCCGCTCCAGCGAAGTTACCGTATTTTGCCCCCATATTTCCTGAAGTACAGACACACTGACTGCCAGTATACTGCCCGCAGCAAGTATTGCCAGTGCGTCTGCAAGCACCTGAGGTTTTGGATGCATCCCCGTACAGGGGACCCACTTCTGTATGCAGACCGCACATCGCCAAAATAGCCTTCTGATACCTGTTATATTTTCCGGAGTCTTCATTCTCAGCGAACAAAGCATCAGCATTACTAATCCCACTGTTAAAATCAAAGAAGCCATCCGCATTTTTACACCTCAATCCTTACAATTTTTCTTCCCAACCAGAATGCTGCCACATATCCTGCAAGACATCCCGTCATAACACAGACGCCAATCGCACTTCCATAGAGTACATCCAGAAATCCCGGAGACATCACCTGCATATACAAAATAATTCCGCAGGGAACTGCACTCATAATCGTCTGTTCCATCTTTTTGGCAGCCACACAAGCCTCCACCTCTTTTTGAACCTCAATCCGGTCATTCAGAGTCCGTGCTGCATCCTGCAGGATACGGCTCAGGTTGCCTCCGCTTCTCTTTGCAATTCCATAAACGCCTGCAAAATTCTGAATATCCTCCACATCACACCGGTTTCCCAAATCCAACAGGAGCTGCTCTATCGGGACACTGACACTCAGCCGGCTCTGCAGGTAAATAAATTCCTGTATGATTGGATCATGTTCTTCGTAAATATTTCTAAGATCACGAAGACATTCCGCTATGGCATTTTCCATGGAATATCCGGCTTTTAACGCAACCGACAGTGATGACAGTGCATCCTTAAATGCGTAGTTCAGTCTCTTTTTTCTCTGTTCTGTCAGATACTTCTTCTTATATCGAAAATAAAACGGCGGTACAATGAAAAACATCGCAAGTGCCCACCATGAACGGTAGCACAGAAGATTAACCAGCAGACACAATGCTGACGCTTCCCCTGCGTACCTCACTGCCTCACGCTTCGTAAAATGATAAACCCTATAATCCAGCTTCATACCGCTCCGTCCTTTCCAGTTTTTCTGTATTTTTGAGCTGCTCTTTTGCTTCCAGCTGCTGTGTCTCGTCATTCCACCAGTACAGTGGACTGAGCTGTACTTCTCCGTCACACAATCCGATAACCTCGCAGATTTCCATTACTTTTCTCTGTTTCTTTTTTGTCTTCCCGATATGTATCATCACATCTATGCCGGAGGCAATCTGCCTGCGTATTGCCTCCAGTGGAAGCTGCATCCCCATCAGTACCATTGTTTCAAGCCTGCTGACCATATCCCTGCTGCTGTTTGCATGTGCTGTACCAATACTGCCCTCATGACCCGTATTCCATGCCTGCAGCAGGTCGATCGCTTCCTCGGAACGGACTTCACCGACGATAATTCTGTCCGGCCTCATGCGGAGTGCTGTCCGGATTAAATCCCGAATCGTAATCGACTTGCCGCCGTCCAGATTTGCTGCTCTGGCTTCCAGACGCACCAGATTTTCGACTCCCTGTATCTGAAGTTCTGCCGTATCTTCAATTGTAATAATCCTCTCATCTCCCGGAATAAAATTAGAAAGTGCGTTTAGAAATGTAGTTTTGCCTGCTGAGGTACCTCCTCCCACCAGGATTGAATATCCGCTTTTCACCAGATCTCTCAGAAAACCGGCGGCTTCCCTGGTGATACTTCCCCATGCCACCAGTGTCTCCATCGTGATCGGTACATCCGGAAATCTCCTTATGGTAAGCGCAGGTCCATCAAGTGACACGGGTTCCACGACTGCATTAACTCTTGCTCCATTATCAAGCCTTGCATCCACAATTGGTCTGCTTTCATTGATTACCCGGTTACATTTCCCCACAATCTGCTGTATTACATCCTCCAGCTTTTCCGGTGCCGTAAAGCTTTTTTCGAATCTGCTGATACATCCTGCCCGCTCTACAAAGATGCGCTGACAGCCATTTACCATAATTTCTGTCACCTGCGGGTCATCGATCAATTCCTGCAGTACATCGAGCCTGCGCACGGAACAGAACAGCTCACCCCGGAGACTGTGCTTTTCCTTCAGCGACAGGCAGTGCCCTTCCTGTGACTCCATCAGAAGGCCATCGATCAGTTCCAGAATCTGTTCATCCGATAATTCAGGCGATGTTTCCAGCAATTCCATCAGCCTTTTGTGGAGTATATCAAAATGTTTCATCAGCTGTGCTCCTTTTGTGTCCTTAACAATTCTTTTACGTAGTCCCCGAGTTCGCTCCAGACCAGTTCATCCAGATATTCCTTTCCCCGCTTCAGTGTGCGGTGATATGGAAGACGGACTTTCTGCATCCGCTCCAGCAGTCCCGTAAAATCCCACATCTTCAGGAGTTGTTCAAACTGTTGAAGTTTTGCGGCAGACACAACGTCATTTCTGACCGGTACGTAGACAGTCTCACATTGGTTCAGAAGTGTGTACAGATCAGTGACGCCGTCTCCGACGTCCAGAATTACGGTATCATACGCCGTATTCTCCTCTATCTGCCGCAGCATACTGAGCCACTCGTCAATTGTGGCATTCTGTATATCCATCGGTGAAAGCGCCGGCGGCAGGTAATCCAGATTATTGACCGTCTGTACAGTTCCGGCTATTTTTAAAGCGATGCCCGCATTCCCCTGGCGGATATAATAGATCAAATCCCCCAGCCTGTTTTCATACGTACATCCCAGAAGTTCTTCGAATCCGGCATACTCCTCGAGATTGATATACAGTACCGCTCTCGTTCTTGACATAATCTGCCCGAGTGTCAGCGCAAAAGAGGTTTTTGCAGTCCGACCGACCGGCGAATACACTCCCAGGATCCTTGTCTTATGTTTTACCATACTCATATTGTGCGGCTGTGCCTCCCTTGCCCCATAACAGTTCATCACCTCACGTATGACCGCATCTGATGACTGGTACTTGTAGACACTTGGATATCGGTCCAGCGACGGATCATGGACTCCCTCTGACAGGATCACGATCTGGCAAATATCGAGACACTTCACCTCCTCACACATTGCTTTATCTGAAATCAGAAGTATATCGATATGCCTGGCCGCCGCCAGTTCCAGAAGCGGTGCAATCCCCGTAAATGCGCGCACTTCAAACGGAATGTTTTTTTTATGCTGAATATATTCTACAAAATTACAAGCATACGCAGCTTCCAGGTCACAGACTGCGAGTATGCTCCTGCCTCTGTTGCTCAATAAAAACCTCCTGTGTATAAGACAACGGCCAGAAACACCGGCACGCTGAAATGAATGTTTTCCATCCGTCTTCCCGTACGGTAATAGGGATGAATTCTTTTCTCTTTACAGCATTGTGAAATATATGCGGTGAAATACCGCAGACGTTCTCCTGCATTTCCGCAAAGGAGAATAACAGCAGCCGAAAGAACGGCTCCGATTAGAAATGAACAGATCATGCACCGGACTATGGGCAGAACACCCATAACACCACCGAGTGCAGAAAATAATTTGATATCGCCCGGTCCAAGCATACGGAACATAAACAGTCCGGCCAGCAAGAGTATCGGGACCGCTGCTCCAGCTGCAAAATCGCAGATTCCTGACAGATTCCGCAGCCAGATCTGATAGCAGAAACCGACCAACCAGAAAATACAGATTCCGCAGTTTGCGATTTTTTCAGTCTGTATATCCATACATACGGAAAGAAACGAAATCTGAAGGATGATCATGTGACATGCGGTCAATCATACACCTCCTCACATGTTGAGCAGTCATCAGTTTACAATTTTAAGTTTTTGTGATAGGGAATTCTCCGTCAGATCTGACGGTGCGTTTAAGAATGTATGACTATTAAACCACATAATTTTTTGTTTGTCCAGTAGTTTTTTTGAAATGATTCAGAATGTCAGCATTGCAGTTTTATAAAAGTTGCGTTACAATGAAACATATTTTTCAGGAGGTGGTTTTATGGCTAAAGAAACCAAGACGAACGCCATGCGTATACTGGATAAAAACAAAATACCGTATAAGGCATTGAATTATGAATGTGATGAATTTATAGACGGTCTCCATACAGCCAGACTCACGGGAGCGCCCGTCGAGCAATCTTTCAAAACATTGGTAGCACAGGGAAAGAGCAGGCAGTATTATGTATTTGTCATTCCCATAGCACTGGAACTTCATTTGAAAAATGCAGCAAAAGCCGCAGGTGAAAAATCCATCGAAATGATTCATGTCAGAGACATCAATTCCGTTACCGGTTATGTCCGCGGCGGGTGCAGTCCGATCGGAATGAAAAAACAATTCCCGACTTTTATCCATGAAAGTGCCCGGCAATTTGAATCCGTTTACATCAGCGGAGGCCGCATCGGCTGCAGTATCTGTCTTTCACCGGAAGATCTGTGCAAACTGACGCACGGGCAATTTGCAGATGTCTGCAGTTGAACTTCAGACACCGCTGCAAATTGTACTGAATTTTCTTATTTCTATTTGTTTTCTGATTATTTATTTTATTTAAACTATATATCAGTTTTTGAATTAGTTTTTTTATTTTTTTCTATTTTTAGTATTGACTTTTTAGTATTTATTCGATATAATAATTACATCAAAAGAAATTAAGAATCAAAAAAGTACTACAAGGAGGATAAGCCACCGAGAACTTAACGATTCACCCCATAATTTAACGAAAGAGAGGTATGGACCACCAAAAACATAACTTAAATCCAAAAACATCCAAGTAAGTAAATGAGGTACACTCCAATGGACAACGAATTTTAAAAGGAACTATCAGAAATGTCAATCTCTGGTAGTTCCTTTTCCATGTAAGTTTTCTATTTTTAAACCTGAATATTTTTCAATTCTTTTTTTCTTTTATGGCGCCGATAGATTTCAGCCGTTTTATTATATACGCCAAATGACTGTACCAGCACAGCATTCCATTTTCCGATTCTATCTTTTGTGGTTTTGCTGTAGATTGTACCGCCGTACGCTACTTCACCACCCCGCTGAATATAACGTATCAGATCGGATTCCCGGTGTACCTCCTTCGGAAATTCCGTATAAGCCGTACCGATACAGTCATAGCGGTGTGCGTCACTTCCTCCAAAACCCGGCTTGCGATACCTGATCGCCAGACTCTCCGCTGCCTCATTGCTCTCTTCGGTTTCACATGCATTAAATGCCTCAACGAAATCAAATTTTCTTAAGATTTCATCTTTGCTTTTCTTCTTTTTCGTATTCAGAATACTCAGATACCGCTCACCACACGGATGAGCCGGCCCGAGTATCCCGCCGTTTTTATGCACAACATCGATCAGCAGTCTCACTGGAAGCCCCCGTAGTTCAAGCACGCGGATCTTGATTCCCTCCGGCATGATGATCAGTATATGTCCCGCATCAATGGTATCGTATTCAATTCCCTTCAGCACAATAAAATCCTTATGCCGTTTACCCTTGATCTTGTTTTTCCATTCCCGGTACCCATCATATGAATTGTGGTCAGTTACCAGCATCCCCTTGTACCCCAGCTCTTTCAGCCTGAGAATGTACTCTTCAATCGGTACCCTTCCATCCATAGAACCTTCTTTTGTATGACAATGCATATCAAATTTCATATTATTTTCACCACGATTCTTTTTTCCTTAGCATGGACAGTTTAAGGGTTTTCATACGCATCAGCTGCAAAGTTCGGAAACCACCTGATTGATCACCTTACCATCTGCTTTTCCCTTCAGCTCCGCCATCACTGCCTTCATAATCTGGCCTTTGTTTTTCGTCGCAATCACATCTGAAAATTTATCTGTCAAAATTGCTTTAACCTGTTCTGCAGACAGCAGCTCAGGGGCATACTCACTGATGATATCAAACCTTGCCCGATATTCCGCCTTCAGTTCAGCACGTTCATCAGGGCAGGTGTCTACCTGTTCCTTCACTGTTTTCATTTCTTTTAAGATCACACGGTCCACCAGCTCTTCGGGAATATCTTCCCGGCATCCCTCGTCGATCGCCGCCTTCTTCACAGCGGCAATCACCGATGAAATGGCTTCCTTGCGCACCTTGTCTCTGGCTTTCATAGCCGTAACCATATCTTTTCTCAATTGTTCCAGCTGCATGTTAATCTCCTCCTTACTACAGGCTTCGGACACGTTCCGGGCGATATTTTCCGGCCTCCTCGACCTCGTCCAGTTTTTTCAGCATTCCATCAATATCTTCGTTCAGATTACCTTTCAGTACAACATAATTTGACGCATGATTGGCACGGAATACAGTTCCCGGAGAATCTACATTTGTCAGAAACAGCCTCATCTCCTCGACTACTTCATCCGGCGTAAGCAATTCCATCTCCCCCGCCGCGATCTTTCTGTAAATTTCCGTGGATTCATCCAGCATCAGCGTCAGGAATCCAACATAATCCGGCCGGATATCACTGATAAGCTTCGCCGACTCAACCGCGTGTTCTTTCCTTCGCGCCCGTCCGCCAAGCCCTGAGATCAGCGTAATGGAAGACTGTATGCCCGAACGGCGCAGCTTTCTGCCCGCTTCAATGATCTCTTCTCTGCTGACCCCTTTATTGATATCCTTCAGGGTCACGGCATCTCCGGATTCCGCACCCATGTAAACCATTCCCAGCCCCGCCTGTGCCAGTGATTTAAGTTCATCTTCTGACTTTCTCAGAATATCCCCTGGTGTCCCGTAGGAAGTCACACGCTCCGCAGACGGGAATTTTTCTTTGATAAAGTTTAAAATATCCAGAAGATCCGGTGTTTTTACGATCAGTGCGTCGCCATCGGCAAGGAATATCCTGCGGATATTGTCGCCGTAATTGTCATAAGCCATCTGAAAGTCTTCCAATACTTCTTCTTTTTTTCGTATCCTGAATTTTTTATCTTTATACATCGTGCAGAATGTACACGCATTGTGGGCACATCCGATCGTCACCTGAACAATTAAACTTCTCGCTTCACTCGGGGGTCTGTATACCATTCCTTCGTATCTCAAATCCTCATCCCTCTTTCTGTTCTTAGTCTTCTGCTTCCCGACAGCTTTGCTTTTCAAACGTATATGCCTGCATTTCCGCCGTCCTGAACAGTTGCGTACATTTATTATAGCACAATCTTTTCCGTGAGCAAGGGCTGGATGAAGTTTTACACTTTTTTAATGCAACATTTACGGTTTCACCTTATACTGTAATTATATTGCCGTTAACACATCATACAATGCAGAGCGCCGAAAGGAGGACTCCATTTTGCAGGAAAGCCGCTTATTTAAAATATTATATTACCTGCTCGACAGAGGAAAAGCCACCGCAACCGAACTCGCCGAACAGTTTGAGGTGTCTGTCAGAACAATTTACCGTGACATCGATGTGCTGAGCAGCGCCGGAATTCCTGTCTATGCGGTGCAGGGAAAAGGCGGGGGAATCTCTCTTTTAGAGGGCTATGTCATGGATAAAACTTTCATTTCCAGAGAAGAACAGCAGCAGCTCATAATGGCACTGCAGAGCCTGCCCGCGGCGTCCCAGGAGATCGGCGGCCTTCTCATGAAGCTGGGAGCCATGTTTCAGCAGAACAGTCCGGACTGGGTCCAGGTTGATTTTTCACGCTGGGGAAGTACCAAATCAGACCAGAAAAAATTCTCACTCATAAAAAATGCGGTACTGAACCGCCAGTGTCTGTCATTTCACTACTTTAACTCTGCGGGGAAAGGGATGCACCGAAAGGTGAAGCCGGCACGGCTCCTCTATAAAGGAAATGCATGGTATCTGCAGGCATTCTGTCTCCTGAAAGATGATTACCGGACCTTTAAGATCAACCGCATTGACCGAATTCAACTGCTGGATGAGTACTTTTCTGAAGCCCTGTATCCTCCGCACTCTGAACCCCAAGTGAGAGACCTCACATATCCGCTGATCCGTCTAAGGTTTGATGCTTCCGCAGCCTACCGGGTATTTGATGAATTTGACATGAAGGATATTGAAGTTCAGGATAGCGGGGATCTGATCGTTTCCCAGTGTATGCCGGAGGATGCCTGGCTCTATAGCTACCTGCTGTCATTCGGCGGACACGTCGATATACTTGAACCCAGGCGGGTGCAGATGAGACTTGCAGAAACTGCAAAGGAAATGTACCGGAAATATTCAGGCTCCGACCTTAACCTGACATGATGTGTCAGGTTAACAGTGTTATACTGAATACACAAATAATCATTTAAAGGAGACCATCATCATGGAATATATGACTGTTGACCGTGAAAACATTGGTAAAGAGCATATCTGCTGCTGCATCACAGACAAAAAGGGAGAAAATGGCGTCGCATCGAAAAAGTCCTGGATGAAAGACCGTTTTGAGGAAGGGCTAGTATTCCGCCGTTCCATTACAAGAGGAAAGGTATTTATCGAATATATTCCGGCAGAATATGCCTGGTATCCGATCACCGCTGACGGCTACATGCACATCAATTGTTTCTGGGTATCCGGGCAGTATAAAGGTCATGGCCATGCAAATGAACTGCTTGACTACTGCATACTGGACGCCCGTGCGAAAGGAAAAGCCGGCGTGACCATTATTGCCTCTGATAAGAAACGTGGTTTTCTCTCAGACCCGGACTACATGAAGTATAAAGGGTTTCGGGCTGCAGACGAAGCTGATCCGTTTTTCGTGCTGTACTATCTGCCGTTTTCTGAAAGTGCACCCGTGCCGGTGTTCCGGGAGTGTGCAAGACACGGTAAAACTGAAGAGACGGGTATGGTCCTTTACTATACCAGCCAGTGTCCTCATACCGCCAGGTACGCATCTCTCATCCAGTCCGTGGCAGTACAGCACGGACAAACGCTCAGCCTGCATAAGATAGAGACAAAAGAACAGGCTCAGAATGCGCCCACCCCTTTCACCACGTACAGCTTCTTTTATAACGGCAGATTTGTTACCAACGAAATTCTCAGTGAAAAAAAATTTGAAAAATTTCTGCAGCAGAATATACCGTGAACGTTCACTGTAAGGTGTGGATTTCCAGCTTTACATATGTAAATATTTTACCAACTTCATAAAATTAAAAGAATTTTATTGCAAAAAGTATTATATATTACTATCCATTTTACCAAAATCGCAATATTATAATTATATTCTTCTACGAGAGGTAGAATACAACTTAAATATGACTTTTGGAGGGTTAGTAACATGAATATGTACAAATGGGTGGACAAGTTAATCTATGAAGAAGACAAGAAAGCATTCCCGCTCCTTTCTTTTCCTTCCGTACAGATGCTGTATGTGACAGTTAAAGAACTCGTAACCGACAGTAATTATCAGGCTCTTGGCATGAAAATGCTTGCAGACAAATATCCGATGCCGGCAGTGGCAAGCTTCATGGATCTTTCTGTAGAAGCCGAAGCCTTCGGAGCACGTGCGGTGTACGCTGCCGACGAAGTCCCGACAATTATCGGTAAGATCGTTGAGACAGAAGAAGAGGCCGATGCCCTCCGCGTCCCGGAAGTCGGTGAAGGCCGTACCGGTATCTATGTTGAAGGTGTAAGAAAAGCTCTCAAGCTGATCACCGACCGCCCTGTGTTTGCGGGCTGTACCGGTCCGTTTTCTCTTGCCGGCCGTCTGATGGATGTCAATGAGGTCATGCTGCAGTGCTATGAGGAGCCGGAACTCGTTCATAAGATCTTAAGAAAAGCAACCGATTTTCTGATTGCATACATTAACGCCTATAAAGCAGTCGGCGCACACGGCATCATTATGGCGGAACCGCTGGCGGGCGTACTTTCTCCGCAGCTGATTCAGGAGTTTTCTACGGAGTACGTCAAGGAAATCGTCGAGGCAACCCAGGAACAGGGATTCATCATCATTTACCATAACTGTGGAAATTATACGATTCAGCTGATCGATCAGATTCTGGATACCGGCTGCCGCGTCTTCCACTTTGGCGATGCAATCGATATGCGTGCAATGATGGAGCTTATGCCCCCTGACTGTGTGGCTATGGGAAATATCAGCCCGTCCCAGCAGTTCAGGAACGGTACCCCTCAGTCCGTCAGGATCGAAACGGTACGTCTTCTGGAAAACTGTAAAGAATTCCGAAACTTTGTCATCTCATCCGGCTGTGATATTCCGCCGCTGACAGAATTTGAAAATATTGATGCATTTTTTGAAACTGTTGATTCATTCTATTACAAACAACGCCTCTTAGATATCATAATGTAGCCTTTTTCTATCCCTTTGGGAATTCCTTCATTAGAAAAAGGGCAAAGATTTTCATAAAGTCTTTGCCCTTTTTCACTTCTTGTGATATCTTTATGGTATACACTAAAATTTTTACAAAAAGGGAAAGAAAGTACTATCTATGGATTCCATATTAATTAAACAGGCACAAAAATACTGCCGTCATTTTGAAACACTTTTCGATATCCACTGTATACCGGTGGACTGTACAAATAATACGCTGTATCTGGAAACGGACGTTACCACGGATCTGTGTAAATCATGTGAGAAACATCTGGGATCCAGATGCTATGGGATTAACGCTTTTATCCATGGCTGTCAGGAGGCATACCGCTGGGACGGTATGTACATCTATTTCTGCAATCTCGGACTCGTCCTCGTCTCCACGTTTATTTCCGATGAAAAGGGAAATCTGTCGGGTGGAATCGTTGCAGGTCCGCTTTGTATGGGCAACATGGATGACTCCCTCTCGGAAATACCGAATTCTGACCTGCGGAAGATCGTGGCTGAGATGCCCTGCTATCCGCCGGAACAGATCCAGAGTCTGGCTGAGGTCATGTCAGCCATCACCTCCTATATCTCCGGTATATCCCATGGCAGAGCCGGCCGTTATTTCTACAGCCAGGAATCTCTGCTGAATAACATCTATGCAGAGAAGATTAAAAGTTTCTCCGAAAATGATTACTATACATACCCGATTGCCCAGGAACGGCGTCTTCGCTCGGCAATCAGAAATCGTGACAAAGAAGAGGCAGAAAATGTCCTGAACCAGATTCTGGCCTACATCTATGTGTCCAACAACTCGAATCTCGAGGCCATCAAACCGCGTATCACGGAACTGATGATCGTTATATCGCGTACAGCCGTTGACGCCGGGGCAGACATGGAGAAGATCGACCTGATCACTCAGAATTCACTGAAACACGTGGACACCTTCAAGACGATCGAAGACTTAAGCGCCTGGGTATCGAATATCATGCACAGCTTTATCTCAAGCACCTTCGACTACGACCGCCTGAAGCATGCAGATACAATTCACAAGGTAGACAAATATATCCAGACACATTATCAGCACAAACTGACGCTGGATGAAATAGCCTCAAAGACATATCTGAGCAAAACCTACCTGTGCAGCATCTTTAAGAAAGAAACCGGTGAAACCATCACCAACTATATCAATAAAGTCAGGATTGAGAAAAGTAAGCTTCTTTTTTCGGATGAAAAACTTACCATCGTTGAGATTGCGAACATGTGCGGTTTTGAGGATCAGAGTTATTTCACCAAGATTTTCAAAAGCTATGTGGGCATGACGCCCAAAAAATACAGAGAGAGCCGTAAGCGCTGATGCTTACGGCTCTCATCTTTTTTATATTCGTTACAGCCCCCACCTCACCGTACTTCCCTTTGCAGTCCGTGAAACCACGAGCTTCCTGTCAATCTGTTCTTTCAGTTCAGATACATGAGAAATGATTCCCACCAGCCGGTCCGCACCTGCCAGTTCATTCAGGATGGCAATGGCCTGTTCTCTTGCTTCATCATCCAGTGATCCAAATCCTTCATCGATAAACATCGTATCCATCTGGATAGCTCCGGCGGTGCTTGAGATCACGTCAGCCAGCCCAAGCGCCATGGAAAGTGCCGCCAGAAAAGATTCTCCTCCGGAGAGCGTCTTGACATCCCTGGTACTGTCCGTGACCGGACTGTAGACATCCAGGTCGAGTCCCGCCTGCCCCCTCGTCCCCAGATTCTGGAACTCCCGGCAGCGCAGCATCAGCTGGCTGGATGTCATACGAACAAATCTCCTGTTCGCACACCGGATCACCTGTTCAAAAAACTGTCTCTGGATATATGTCTCCAGATCGAGTTTCACGCTGCCCCCCAGCGTTCCGTTCGCCGTTTTGGAAAGAGTCGTCAGCACATCACACTTTTTCTGCAATCCCTGCCGTTCTCTCGCCAGGCGTTTCAGGGCCTCCTGTGATTCTTCATTTCTCTTATTTCTGCCGTACCATTCCCGGCTTTCCTCTTCTAATTTCCGCTTTTCTTCTTTCAGTTTTTTAAGCGTTTCACTGACAGCCGCCTCATCCGCCCACTGCTTGTCCTGCGTCTGTTCCCGGTAAAAGCGCAGGGCTTCATCCGCCCGGATCACAGATTCCCGGTAATTCTCAAGTGTCTCCTCCATCTTCTCCAGCTGCCACTTTTCAATCAGCGAGGTTCTGTATGATTTCTCATCTTTAAATCCTGCTTCTGAAACAGCATGAAGATACCGTTCCTGCGCCTCCCGCAGCTGCTGTTCTTCATTCCTTTTCGTATCTGTGAGCTGTCTTAGCTGGCCTTCCATCCCGCTGATCTCCTGAAGGATTTCCTGGTATATTCCCTGTTCTTTTGCCCTTGCCTCCTCCAGCTGCTGTTCCAGACGCCGTACTTGTCTGTCGGCATTTTCCAGCGCCTTTTTATACTGTTCTGTCTGCTGCTGTGTAGGCGCGGCATCAGGCAGGGACGCCTTGACAGGATGATGCACGGAACCGCACACAGGACATTGCATCCCCTCTTTCAGATTCTGTGCCATGATTCCAGCCTGTGCCTGTAAAAACTCCTCACGAGCTTTTTCATACATCAGCCTGCAGTTTTCAGTATTTTGTACTGCCTTCTGCTGACTGGTAGAAACTCTCATCCGCGCCTCCACTGCCTCCCACAGGCGTTTTGCGGCACTTCCGTTTTCCCCTTCCAGCAGACGAATCAGATTGTCAGGCTCTGATTTATAACAGTCGGCCACGTTTTTTGCCCGCACGACACCGCTCTTAAGCTCGACCGCCTGTGTGGACAGTCTCCTGATGGTCGCCTCCTTCTGTGCGCATTCCTGTTCAAAAAACTGTACTTTTTCTGCCTTTTTCGCTGCCTCCATCCTGACTTTCAGCTCTTCCATCGCCTTCCGCCTCTCTGAAAGCTCACGCTTTCTTTCTTCCGCCTGTTTCAGGCCTTCAAACAGCTGATTGACCGCGCGTACGGCTTCCAGTGCAGCGGCCGCCTGCCCGTATTTCTTTTGGTTTTCCTCAATATACACTGACAACCGCTTCATCCGCTTAACTCCGTCGTCGGTCATCTCCAGGAGCATGGGCAGGATCAGATTAAAATCGGGTTCCAGCTCCGTCCTTAACTCCTGCTCCCACTCCTCCTGGCGAGTAAAATCCGGCGGGCATACTGCGTGCTCCATCTCCCGTCTGACATTCCTCTTATTCTCTGAAAGCTCTTCCTGGCTCTCCCTGGCTTCCTTCTTCAGCTCATCCTGTATTCTCCGGTAAATACCGGTATCAAAGATCCTTGAAAAAATAAGTCCCCGCTCCTGTGACTGGGCGTGCAAAAGGCGCAGAAAATCCCCCTGCGCGATCATGACCATCTGCGTAAACTGCTGGACATCCAGTCCTATGATATCCACGATTTTCTGGTTAACCGCCGTTTTGTTACCCTCATATGCACTGCCATCGGGCATGATCAGTTCAACTTTCGCCCGCTCTGTCGTCCGCCCACGCTTACCGTCTGCATCTCTTCTCTTTTTTTCCCGCAGATATTCCGGATTCCGCCGGACTGTATACTCTTCTCCACGATAACAGAACGTAAATTCCACATATGTCCTGGCGGAAAGATCCGCATACTGGCTGCGCATCATGCCGCCGTCCCTTTTCTGCCCGCTGGTGCGGTCATACAATGCATACGTAACGGCATCAAATATCGTAGTTTTCCCTGCTCCCGTATCACCTGTGACCAGAAAAACTCCCTGCTGCACGTTTGAAAAATCAATGACTGTCTCGCTGGCATAAGACCCGAATGCAGACATGACCAATCTCACAGGCTTCATACCACTTCCTCCTTTGCCCGATCAAGTATGCTCCTCATGATCCTGTTTTCTTCTTCCGTCATCTCACGACCCTGCATCTGCCTGAAAAAACCTGCAAAGGCCGCTCCGGGATCCTGTTCCCAACGCACCCCGGCCACTTCATCCAGCAGACTGCGTGTCCTGCTGTTTTCCGCTTTCACTTCCAGAATGCGGGGAAATACACGTTCCAGTAGTTCACGGGGCTGATACAACTCTCCTTCATCTGTCAATGTGACACTGACATAATCCTCACACCGCTCTTCCTCAAGCAGCTCAGCGAGAGTACCCTTTCTGCGTGTGACATCATGCAGCGGCGACAGCGGAAGTGTCCGGAACTCTGGCTCCTCTCCTTTTCGGTTCAAAGTCACCTCAAGCAGTGCCTTTTCCTGCTTCCATTCACTGACAGAGTATTTCAGCAAAGTCCCGCAGTAACGTACCCATGGTTCTTTCACTTTCTGCGCCCCGTGGATATGTCCCAGCGCAGCATAGTCAAACCCTGTAATTGCCTGGATATCCACATTATCCATACCCCCCACATGAACCGTCTCCGAGTCACTCAGTTCAGGGGCATGGCTGCCCGCGGTATAAAACTGATGAGAGACCAGCACATTTCTTTTATCAAAATCAATCTCTTCTCTTCTGATCAGTTTTCTGACCGCCTCATCATAACTGTCTGCCCGTTCTCCCTCAAGCGCCTGGCGCACATATCCCGGCTTCACAAACGGCAAAAGGTAGAAACAGACCTCCCCGTAAGCATCTTCCAGCGTTACCTTTGTCAGTCTGTCCTGCGGCGTTGCCGGTGGTACAGCTGCAATATAGATCTGGTTGTCCTGCAGAATCGAGCTTGCATACTGCAGCCGTCGCGGTGAATCATGATTTCCGCTGATGATCAGGACAGGAATCTGCGGACGTATCCTGGAAAGTTCTGTTAAAAACTGATCGAAAATGGCTACCGCCTCTCCTGACGGAGCCGCCTTGTCATAAATATCGCCTGCGACCACGATTGCATCCGGTTGTTCTGCCCTCGCATATTCTGCAATCTGATGCAGTATCTGTGTCTGGTCCTTCTGCAGATTGTAATGATGCAGCTGTTTTCCGATATGCAGGTCTGACAGATGAAAAAATCTCATAACGAATCCTCCCGGTTGTTCCTGTATTGTGCCAGATAGAAAAAGCTGTGCAGTCCCGGGCCGGGAGCTGCAGCAGCTTCATTATCTTTCAGTTCTGTTCAATTATATCAAGCAGCTGTATAGCCGTAAGCCCGCGTACAGGGTGACACACATACGGTGCGATCTGGCACAGTGGCCTTAATACGAAATCACGTTTATGCATTTCAACATGTGGTATATGCAATTCCTCTGTATCGAGTATCAGATCGTCATAGAGCAGAATATCGAGGTCAAGTGTCCTCGGTCCCCAACGCACGACACGTTCCCTGTTGGCCTCCTGTTCAATCTCGTGCAGACGATCCAGCAGTTCCTCCGGTGTCAGGAGGGTACGGATCTTCATTGCTCCGTTTAAAAAATCATCCTGTTCTACCCCGCCGTACGGTGCAGTGGTTATAAAATCAGAAACTCTCTCCACAATACACCCTTCTGTGTTCTGAAGCCCTTCTACTCCTGCGCTGAGATATCTCTCTTTATCGCCCATATTGGAGCCAAGTGCAATATAGGCGCTGTGCCATTTTCGGAAAATTTCTACCGATACTGTATCAAGTGGCAGTCCAACCGGCGCCCAGGGCTTCTGAATTTCCAGCCGTACCGCCTGCAGATGTTTGATTTTCAGCAGCATCTCCCGGGCAAGGCGTTCCGCCACGGTCTCCAGCAGCTGAAACGTATAACGCTCCACAAACTGCTTGATAAAATGACTGACCTCTCCGTAGTTAATGGATTCCTCCAGAAGATCCGTCATTCCTGCTTTTCTGGTATCCGTATATAAAACAGCTGAGATGACAAACTTCTGACCCAGCACATTTTCCTCGGGAAATACCCCGTGTTTTGCAAAAATTTCTAAATTATTAATGTGTATTTTATCCATGGTTTCCTCTCGTGCCGCATTTACTGCGTCTAAAATCAGGGATGGGTGAAAGTTTTCTTTCAATTTTTCCTCACAGGCAGTCTACTTTCCAAGAATAGCTTCCGTCATCCGTATCGCCCTGTAATTCTCCTTTACATCATGTACTCTGACAAAGGCACAGCCTGCCCTGACCGCCAGCACCGTAGTTGCAAGTGTTCCCTCCAGACGCTCCTGCGCCGGAAGGTCCAGGGCCAGTCCAATCACGGATTTCCTGGAAGTGCCGAGAAGTACCGGAAAACCGAGTCCCGCAAACTCCTCAAGACGCCTGATCGCTTCCAGATTCATCTCATACGTCTTGCCAAATCCGACTCCGGGATCCAGAATTATTTTGTCGTCAGCAATTCCTGCCCGTCTTGCGATATTCACGCAATCCTGTACTTCTGACAACATATCCCGGAAAAAGTCTCCATAGACCGCTTCATCCTTATTATGCATCAGACAGCATGCCGCCTGATGTCTGGCAATAACATCCGCCATTTCTTCATCATATTTCAGGCCCCAGATATCATTGATAAGATCCGCTCCCGCCTGGATAGCCGCAGTGGCAACACCCGGCTTATAAGTATCCACCGACACCGGAATATCAAATCTCTGTTTTACAGCCTCGATCACCGGAAGCACACGTCCGATCTCCTCATCATCAGAGATCTTTGTATAACCCGGTCTGGTCGATTCTCCTCCGACGTCGATGATGGAAGCTCCGTCCCGTATCATTTTCTCTACATGGCCAAGCGCAGTATCCATCTCATTCCACTTCCCGCCGTCCGAGAATGAATCTGGCGTCACATTTAAGATCGCCATAATATATGTTTTGTTCTTTACGTCAAATTCCTGATGTCCAATCTTCATTTCCGGCTCCTTTATAATATCAATACTGAATCTGAAGGTTTTTCTTCTCTTCAGGCCAGTCACACTCTTCCTGCACCGGGCAGGAAAAACAACAGCGTGACATCTTATCTGCCTTATAAAAAACCCTGCCAAAGTCGGACTGACCCGCCCTCCTCCGGTGGCTTACAACTGCATCCAGAATACATTCGCACTCCGTCTCTGAAAATCCGCATTCCGGCAGAATCTCAGCTGCAATGGCTGCACTGGCTTTCTCATGGGGAATTCCCTCCTCATACTGCTGATGTCTTCCGATATCATGCAGAAGAGCAGCGGCATAGATGATATCCTTCGGGATACCCAGCCCCTCTTCCAGCGAATATATGTAAGTAAGCCTTGCCGTGTCCAGAAAATGTTCTACCGTATGGCGGCAGAATTTCCTCTCTTTTTCCCAGAAGAGTACTTTCTTTAAATGTGCCTGATAAACGGGGTGATTCCAGATATCATTCACGCGTTTCATATCATTGGCCATATTTTATTTAACCTTTTACCATCTGCATAAACATCTTCTGCAGTTCAAAGTCTTTTTTAAATTCGCCCCTTGCCACAGTTGTCACGGTTTTGCTGCCCGGCTTTTTGATGCCGCGCATCGTCATACAGGTGTGTTCTGCTTCGATCATAACCATAACTCCCCTGGGATCCAGACTCTCTTCCAGGGCATCAGCCACCTGGGAAGTCATCTTCTCCTGAATCTGTGGTCTTCTTGCATAGACATCGACAGTCCGTGCCAGTTTGCTCAGACCTACGACCTTCCCATTTGGGATATAGGCAATGTGCGCCTTTCCATAAAATGGCAGCAGATGATGCTCACATGTGGAGTAAAAGGTAATATCCTTTTCAATGACCATCTCATTGTTATCCACGGAAAACTGCTTGGACAGATGCTCTGCAGCGTTTTCATACAATCCGCCGTAAATTTCTTCGCACATTCTTGCAATTCTGGAAGGTGTTTCAAGCAGCCCCTCCCGTTCTACATCCTCGCCGATTCCTTCGAGCAGCATTCTGACTGCCGCTTCAATCTTTTCTTTATCCATCATAAAAACAGGCTCCTTTTTGCTCTTTTTCATATGTTCTGGAGACTGCTTTCCATAAAGTGAAAAAACATCTCCATAATGTGACAGACATATGACTAAAAATATCCCTACACAATATGAGATGTTATCCTCTATTGTTGCAACGGGTGCAGATCTCATATCGTAAGACGAGCTTTTCGTTTCGGCGGCAACTCCCCATCCGCTGAACACTTGACGCATGAAATCCTATTTTGCATATTATCCTTTTCATTTAATCCCAATTATAGCACATAAATCTAAAAGCGCAAGGAGTATCTGTATTTTCCAAATTATATTACATTTCGATACTTTTCCTGCAATTTTCTTGAAAATACCCGGCTGGTAAATGTCGTCGTTCCAAACCGTGCGACCGGCATAATGCCAACCAGGCTGTTCGTAACAAAAGCCTCGTCAAATTCCTGCACCTCGTCCGGGTATATAATGCGCTCCTCAACGTCATATGTCCTGATCAGGTAGTCACGGAACACGCCCTGGAGCAGCCCGCAGGAAACATGCGGTGTCACAAGCCTTCCCCCTTTTACAAAGAAAATGTTTGTCGTGGCCCCCTCTGTCAGTTCTCCTTTCATATTCAAAAACACCGGTTCATCGTAACCTTCCCGGAGCGCCCTGCGCTTCTCATGGTAATTATCTCCATAGTTCAGAGACTTGACATAAGTAAACGGTGATGTCTCATTTCTTTTCACCCTGCTGATCTCCAGAGCATAACCGCGCTCGTAATCAGCAGCTTTGTAAGTATTTCCACGCGATGCAAATATTACATTTTTTTCTGTTACACTGATCTTCAGGACTCCCCGTTTTATCAGATTCTGTTTCAGATACCGTGAAATGCTTCTGGCATTCACTTCGTCTTTCCATGTCGGGTTGTCAATCCCAAGTTCCCGGATACCGCGTTCCATTCTTCTTAAGTGTTCTCTTAAAAAGACGGGTTTCCCATTTTCTACTGCAATCGTCTCAAAGACACCGATGCCAAAATGAAATCCGTCATCCATCGTCACTGCCGTCGTTATCATAAATAGCCTCCAATACCGCTTTTGCCTTTTGCAATGTTTCTTCATATTCAAATTCCGGTTCTGATTCACAGGTAATACCGCCGCCCACCCCCAGATGGTAGATCCCATCCTGATAAACAGCCGTCCTTATCACAATGTTCATATCACAGTCCCCATTTAAAGAAAGGTAACCGACAGACCCGGTATAGAGCCCGCGTCTGCTGTGTTCCAGCTCATCAATGATCTCCATTGCACGAATTTTCGGCGCGCCGGTAATAGAGCCTCCGGGAAATGCTGCCCGGATAAGGTCCATGACATCCAGGCCTTCTCTCAGCTTCCCGATGATCTCCGTTACCAGATGGAAGACTGTCGCATATGTCTCCACTGCAAAATGTTCTGTCACTTTCACACTTCCGGGTTCACAGACATGATTCAGGTCGTTGCGTTCCAGGTCTACGATCATAAGAAGTTCGCTCCTGTCCTTCTCGGAATCAGCAAGTTCCTGCTTAAGCGCCAGATCCTCCCCGGGCGTTTGGCCCCTCCTGCGAGTACCCTTGATTGGCCGTGTCTCGATCCATCCATCCTTCATACGCATAAACCGCTCAGGAGATGCACCGACGATCTGAAAATCCCCATAATTCAGATAACAGCCAAAAGGAGAGGGGTTGTGGGTCCGCAGATATCGAAACGTTTCGTATGGAGGTCTGCTGCTTTTCGCTGACAGCTGCTGTGTCATATTCGCGATATAGATATCACCCTCAGTTATATACTTTATCATATCACAAATTGCACATTTGTACCCTTCCTTTTCAAAATTAGCTGTAAATTCCGCCTGCCGTACCTGTTTTGGGGGAATATATCCACTGTAACTCACATTCTTCACCCAGGTGTCGATTCCGGAAGCCGTCTGCTGCGCATCCGACAGCTCTCCTCTGACCGTCACGTAAAGTTTTTTGTCCCTGCAGTCCTCAACCAACAGCACATCGTAAAAAGTAAAACACGCTTCCGGCATAACAACGTCTGGGGCATGTCTGCTTTCAATCCCTTCGAATTTTCGGCCATAATCATAAGTCAGATATCCGATGGCCCCAGAGATCAGCGGAAGCCCCGTGTCATGTTCTTCCCTGTTTTCCCGCAGATATTCTGATAATGCTTCTTCCATCGACACCGCAAGCGGCTCGCCATTTCGGTAACAGACTTTATTTTTTTCACAGAAAGTCAGATACGGCTGCAGCCCGACGATAGAATATCTCCCCAGGTCATTTTGCAGCGAGGAATCTAAAAATACTGCCTGCGTCTGTTCATGACAGCTTTCAAACAGCACGGCCAGCGGTACATAAGTCTCTATTGCTTTTACCAGTGTCTTCATATTCTCTCCACCATTTCTCACAGATTTTAATAAAATTATGCAGCAGCTCATGGCCATACTGTGTCAGCACCGCCTCCGGGTGAAACTGTACCCCGTACACCGGAAACTTTCGGTGGCTGATCGCCTGTATTGTTCCGTCCAGAGAACGCGCGTCGACTTTCAGACAGTCTGGGAATCCGTCCTCACACACAATCAGCGAATGATAGCGCGTCACCTCATATTCCGTAGGAAGTTCCTGAAACAGCCCCCTCCTGTTATGCTCAATTTTTGTCACCTTCCCATGCATGGGACGGGGACCTTTCTCCACCCTGGCTCCAAATACATGTCCGATGATCTGGTGTCCCAGGCACACCCCCAGAATCGGTACCCTGCCTGCCATGCAGCGCGCAATCTCCCCCGATGCCCCGCAGTCTGCGGGGCTTTTGGGACCCGGCGATATAATGATTCCCTCCAGCTGTTTTTTGCGGCGCATACTTTCCAGCATCTCTGCACTTACTCTGTCATTTCTGATTATCATGACGTCCCGGTCCAGTTCCCGCAGATAGACTGCCAGGTTATAAACAAATGAGTCATAATTATCAATCATTACATACATTTTCGTTCCCTCCTGCTGTACCAGTTTGTTTATCATGTGACAAACAAAAAACCGGAAACAGACATGTTTCTTCATGTCTGTTTCCGGCAGTCTTCCAAATTACTTTGGGCACACCTTCGTTATTTCATTTGCATCATACCATACACATACGGATTCGTCCAGATATAAAATCCTCTGTTCTTCATGTTCTCAGATATGGGAGAATCCCCCTGTACGCCTCGTAAAGCTGTTCATATGAAATCCGGCAGTTTGCCGGGCTTGTGGATGGCAGTATGGTCACCGGAAGTTTTGTCTCCTGCTGACAGTACTTTCTGTAAAGCGCCCCGGCTTTCGTCCCGGTCGCAAATACAGCCTGAATGTCTGCCCGTTCCAGGATCCGGCTCATATCATTCGGCACTGGATTTTTGATGCTGCTGTCATCTGCACCGCAGATCTCACAGCCCGACAGAACATCCCAGACGGCAATGCGGTGTGAAAGTGCAAACGCAATCTTCTCTTCCTTCGTCTGAGGGAAAGAAGCCTGGCAGACATCCGCCATCACCTTCCAGAAACGGTTTCTGGGATGTCCGTAATAGAAACCGACTTCGCGTGATTTGGGCGAAGGCATCGTACCCAGCATCAGGATTCTGGAACGTTCATCAAAAACCGGTTCAAAATCATGTGTCACCTGAACTGACTCTGGCATCTTCAAAATACCTCTTTCAATATCTTCCAATTATCGCTTTCAATATTATCATGATACCGTTCCATGCAGATGCACAGATTCCGGCTCTTCTTATCCATGCGGACAAAGCCTCCCTTAAGTCCGTGGGTGGTGATATATTTACTGAGCACCTCAAATTTCCGGGGTGAAAAAATGTCAATGTCTTCGCTCTTTCCGGTACGGTCAAATCCGCCTTTGGTCTCGATGATCCACAGCTCCCCTCTGACACTCACAATATAATCCGGGTAGAAGGATCTCTGCTTTCCAAAATTATCCTCATAGACGATCGAAAAATATTCTGCGCCCTTGTCTCCGTTCTTATAAAGCCAGTCCACCGGCTTGCAATCCTGGCAGAATAATTCAAAATCCTTTTCAGATGCCGACCGCGGCTCCGCCGATGAGAGATAGCCTTTGTAGACATTTTTCGTAAGCTCTTCCTGGACTTTTGCGGTACTGTCATACGTGAACATACATGTCTTCGGAATCGTAAAATCCACAATCGTCCTGGCATTTGCCTGCAGTATTGGCTGACGCATGATTTCCGCCATGGCATGGCGGACGGCATACTTAAGCCGCTCAATATTATTCAGTACAAATGCATAGACTTCCCGGGTCGTAAGCAGCAGGATCTTCTGTGAGTCCCTGCTGTTCGCATCGAACAGCCTGCGAACGATCGTATTCATCTGGCTGTAAGTGAGTCCCACTTTTCTTCCGATATCCGCTACATGGTGATGATAATCGCGCCCGTGTTTATGAGTGTCCAGAGGCACGTCAATCGTAATGACATTCATCCCCTCACGCTGTGCGTCGATTGCCTGTTCCAGTGTGATAACGCGTCCGGAGATCGTATAGTTCCTGATGTTCGCATCGAAGATATATCCGTTTGCCTCCAGACGTGTCCTGTTCTCAGAAATGCCTGCATCCGTCCCGTACTCCTTATGAAACCATTCCCGGACAGCACGCAGCGCCTGCACTGCGTCCCGTGCAATGGGCACTGAGGTCTTCTGCTCGCTTTTCAGCACAAATTCATAGTTCAGCGGTTTAACGTACAGTTTCATGGCATCCAGTGCATTTTTTCCCAGATACGTGCGGACACCCTCCGTAAACTTCTCATCCATGGTATACAGATAACAACTGTCCAGCAATTCACTCTCATAATGCCTTGCCTCAGGCATCCTGCGGATTCTGCCGATCGTCTGAATCTCAAATGTCTCGCTCATATTATCCCTGAGTTTCACAAGAATATGCGCCCTAGGACAGTCCCATCCTGTGGCCACCGCCTGCTTGATGATAATCGCCGCCGGCTTCGCATCCGGTTCTTCGATTCCTTCAAGATTCTGTTTGCGGTTGGACAGCCAGATCGCCAGCCGGCCATTTTCGTATGTAAGGCCTTTTGCCTCAAAATACCGCTCCACTTCGTCTTCCAGTATATCCGAGCGGTTGGGAATCTGTACGATGATCAGAGGGTGGATACTGCTTCCTCTGCGCAGAAATTCCGCATGGAGCTGCTGCTGCTTTTCCAGTGCCTTGTCAAGCAGATATCCGGTCTGGCTTTCAACACTGATATTCTGCGCAAAGTCTTCATTGATGATCAGTACCTTTTTGATCAGCCCCTCAGCGATCACGTCCTCTTCCGGTATCTCGATCAGCTCTGCATTCTTATATTTCTTCGGTGTCGCCGAACAGCGGATGATCTTCCCCGCACGAAAAAAATCCATGATATCGCCGGCTTTTATTGTATCATGCTGATGGCTCTCATCCACGATGATCACAAAAGAAAGCCCTTCCTCCAGTGCATGCCCGATATGCTCCAGAAAGTTAGTGCGCTCAGTCTCCTTCAGCGCGTTGTTATCCTTTTTGGTCAGCTTTTCCCAGTTGATAAAGCAGGCGTCGCCTTCCGCAAAGCCTTCTGACATGACATCTGACAACAGCTTTGTATGGCTCCCGTGGATATAACGGTCCATCTTTCCCTTGCTCTGTTCCTCCAGATTGCCTTTTCCCGGCGTCAGCCAGATAAACACCGACTTTCCGTGTTCCCTGCAGTACGTATCCATGAAATGGGTCAGAATGATCGTCTTCCCGCTTCCTGTGCAGCTCTTCAGCACAATATTCTGTGTTTCTCCATCCATGGCATCAAGCAGCCTGCGAATTGCTTCTCTCTGAAAATTTGCCAGTCTGATCTGCACTTTTATCCCTCCAGTTCATGATAGTAATAGTCTGGAACCTCATGTACCTGTATCTTGAATTCCAGACATTGGTATTCCTGTTCACCTGTGAGAAGTACATCCGGTCCGATGTAAAGTTCACAGCCCTCCTTTTCCACGTACTCAGCAAAAAATGCGTCCACCTCCTCCTGAGTGGCTGCAAGAAAGGTATTCTCTGCCTCTCCCCCAAACGAACCATGCTCCAGTGCGATCAGCTCCGGAAGATAACCGATCAGCTCTTCGGCATATTCATAGAACATGCGTCCTTCTACCGGCAGATATCCCACCTTAAAATAAGACAGCCCTTCCTCATACCCCTCCAGCTCCATCGCACGTTTCAGGCGTTCGTAAGTAATGTCTCTGCACAGGTTCTCCTGGTTATTCGTACAGAGAATGAATCTGCGGTTTCCGCCGTCCTCTTTGTTCTTTTTCATGACGGCATGTCCGGTCGTACCTGACCCTGCAAAGAAATCAAGTACCGTTATATCGTTTTCCCGGTTGATCATGTCAATTAAAAAGGCATACAGAGAACTTGGTTTCGGATAATCAAACTGCGGCAGTGAAAGCGCCTTCAGCTCCTTTTGTGCATCCTCATTCGTCCCCACACCGAGACCTGCATTCAGCAGATTCTGAGGAGTTTTGTGGGACAGTTGTCCCGTACGCTGATACCGGATAGAAAATTTACTTGTCTTAACAAGAAAATAAGTCCCCTCGTGTATCTCCTTCTCCAGAGTTTCCTGAACCCATTTATACTCTCCGGAAGCAACAAGCGGTGTTATATTAACTCCGCCTTTTACCTCCACCGGCTGCTCCAGCCGGATCTTCATGCCTGTCTTTGGCTTATAAATCCCATCTTTGATTTTAAAACGCACGCTGCCCGCGGGAAATGTCAAAGTCTTGACACCATTCCCCGTATTTAACAGGGGAGCATCGTCACCGTCTATGCTTCCCTGTGAAAACTGATGACGGGAGTCCAGTGACTTTGCATAGCAGAGGATATACTCCAGCTTTTTTCTGACCTTTTTCGACAGTGCCGGAGGCGTGGATGTCTTCTCCCACAGATAAATACCGACAAAGTTCTGTTCCTGAAACACCTGGTCGCACAGCATTTTCAGCGTGGTCAGTTCATTTTCATCGATATTCAGAAAAATATACCCCTCGGGCTTGAGCAGCTTCCGTGCAAGGACAAGCCGTGAATACATAAAGGATGCCCATTTGCTGTGTCTGAACGCATCGTTCGTATCCACATAGTCATCATCATAAATAAAATCATTTTTTCCCCGGTTATACGGAGGATCGATGATACACAGATCGATCTGCTCTCTGTGTGTTTTCTGCAGAAGTGTGAGTGAGGCCAGATTATCCCCCTCGATCAGATAATTTGATCTATTGCTGCGGCTGATCCGCAGACTTTTCTCTTCCTTCAGATACGGCACGTGGCTGCGAAGTTTCTCTTCCACATGTTCCAGATGACGCTCGAACACCATTCCATACTTCTGGCTTTTTACATGTTTCTCAAGTTCACTCAAGTACGTCAGAAACCTGCCTGTGTCTTCTCCTTCATTCGTAGAAGCGAGAAACGTTCTGATGTCCTGGATCTTCTCCAGCAGTTCCTCCCGCTTTTGTTTTGACAGATTTGTAGACATAAACTTTTCTCCTTCGCATTATTCGTACTGTTTCATCGCCTCGTTCACTGCCTCTTCACAGGCGCGCATCGCCAGAATCGTCTTTTCAAACAGATCATTCAACTCCCAGCCCAGCAGGTCCGCCCCTTTTTCTATCACATCTCTGGAACATCCCGCTGCAAATCTTTTATCCTTAAATTTCTTTTTCAGGCTCTTTACTTCCATATCCATTACGCTTTTGGAAGGGCGCATCAGGGCCGCGGCCCCGATCAGTCCCGTCAGTTCATCTGCCGCGAACAATACTTTCTCCATCTGATGCTCCGGCTTCTCCTCTGTGCAGAGTCCATATCCGTGCGAACATACGGCATGAATCATATCTTCCCCCACACCGCCTTCCCGCAGGAGTTCCGGCGCTTTTTTACAGTGTTCTTCAGGCCACCGTTCAAAATCAATGTCATGGAGCAGCCCGGTAATCCCCCAGTATTCCTCTTCCTCATTATATCCCAGTTCACGCGCATACCATCGCATCACACTTTCCACAGTCAGCGCATGGCGGATATGAAATGCATCCTGGTTATAAGTTGTCAATAGCTTTAATGCCTGTTCTCTCGTAATCTGTGAAATCATCAGTCTTCTCCTTTTTGTCTCTGATGCAAAAATAATGTAAAATAAGCGATCCTGTTATTCCCCGTCCAGTATTCCATGCCGGCTGTCTCCGCCATTTTTCTGGCGTCAATGCAGTATGCAGACAGGCAGGAGTCTTTTCCCATCGGACCAGCAGCCATGGTAAGGCCCTCGATCCCCTGTTCTTTGAACCGGCGAACCAGCTTTTTTGTCATCTCATTATGTTTCTGCTTCTTTTTCCTGAGAGTACGCTCTTCATTAAAATCCTCTACCTCCCACACCGTCTGCAGAATCAATGCCTTTTCATACCGCTCCGCCTTTTTTCTCATCTCCTGCACACTTCCGCATATCGGAGGACACGCCGGAAGTACATTATAATTCCCGCACAGATTATCTTCACAGTATTTTCGGTAATCCGGGTTAAACTCAAGCTCGGATACAGGAATCTCTGCCGTATGGGTAAAGCCCACTGCCTCTGCCATTTTCTGAAGCTCCGTCATAATTACCCTCCTGTCTGAATGAAATTCTCATATACCGATTATACTTCGATTTTCATATGGTTACAATACTGCTGTTTTCTTTTATTTTTGTTTTTTGACTTCGAGTGCAATACCCCCGACGACAAAAACTGCCCCCATGCAGATACAGGAAATCAAAATAATAAGTTTGATATTGCCGTCGATGTAGGGATCTGACCACCTGCTGAAATTATGTACAGGAAGTGCGAACGGTATCCCCTCTAATACACCATTGATAGCCCCGTTGACCAGATAGCTGTATATTCCTGTGAGAAAACAGCAGATTCCTGTGAGGAACAACGGATTTAATCTGATATACCGGATAACCAGCATAAGAATCCATGGGAATATCAAACCAATCGCGGTAATCGGACACGCTGTCTTCAGAAACTGGTCTGCTGTATTGCTGTACCAGCACGCTCCAAGTATCAGCAGAAACAAAAGAAATGTATCCACGGTAAAACAAAGCAGTGTCCTGTGCCGATAAAGACCTCCCGGCAGCGGCAATGCACGCAGTATAAACGGAAGAAAAATCACTACCGCTGCAAACAGAATTGAGATAAACGTGATTCCAAACCAGTTGCCTCCGGTATAGACACAGCAGGTAAATAACAACAGGTTCAGCGATACATAAAAGGTGGCCAGAGTCCACACCGCCCTGTTCTTTTTTAATATCAGTGGCAAACTCGTCAGTGAGAAGGCCGTCAGCACCGCTGTCAGCACGATAAAAAACCAGGACAGTCTGTGATTGACCGCAAGGTTCGTGATCAGACAGGCCAGCAGGCCTCCTCCATACAGAATATAAAAAACCCAGGCGTATGCCTTTACCATATTACGGAATTTTTGCGCCTGCCGTTCCATTTCACGCTGCCTTACATCTTCACTCGCCGTCACCAGTTCGTGTTCCGTGATTCCCAGCACTTCGCAGATATCTGACACCAGTGAGATGTCCGGATAAGAAACTCCTCTCTCCCATTTGGATACGGCAGACTCAGTCACAAACAGCAGCTCTGCCAGTTCCTTCTGTGTCAGCCCCTTTTCTTTTCTCTTTTTAATGATAAACTTTCCAAATGTACTTTTTTCTTTCATCAATTTGACTCCCTTCAGAAGATGATAAAGCCGTTATATCAATTCTGTCCACAAAAGTCAATGAATTGCCGTAAAACAGGCACACGACCGTTAAGCCAGCACTATTATCGGGCATAAAGCCGCTCAAGCGCCGGCCACAAAAACCGGTTGGCGGACCAGATGGACGGATACTCTTCCATGGACAGCGGACACTCACCCGCTCCGTTCTCAATCGTCACCGATGGAATTCCCCGCTCAAGGACAAAGTAATCACTGCAGCCTGCGCCGTCCTGCGCATCCTGTACACTGGACACCTGTTCATATCCGGTCACACGGCTGACCGTCTGAGCCAGTTTCCGGTCCTGGTCCAGCAGCTCACCGCCGCAGCCATAGTCCCAGTAAATGACATTTCCTGAGGAGTGATAGGAGACGGTGCAGGTCAGCGGATACTCCTCTGCTACCGAAAGGATCGCTCTCACTTCAGGCTCAGATTCCGGATACGGTCCTTTATAGTGGTCCGCAGATGGTATTGAGACTCCCTGAAAGAGTTCCCATCCCGAATCAAAGTTCCGGTTCAGGTCTACACCGCGGGCATTGGCTTTCCACCTTTTCCAGTATTCCTTCCTGTTTTTTTCTGCTTTTCCCGTACACATGTCATTCTGGTAACACTGCTCCAGTTCTTTCCGAATTCCGGCATGCCGTATCCCCTCGATTCCCCGCTGGCTGATGACAACTCCGTCCGGATTTGACATCGGCAGTACGTGAAAACACACCTGCTCAAGCAGCTCATTGTAATTTTTCAGTGCTTCCTCAATCTGCTGCACCGCCAGAAGAGCGTTCATATACTCTCTTCCATGGATTGCTGCCTGAATCAGAATATGATACCTGGACTGCGTGCTGCCAAGTACCGCTTCCAGAATCTCCCGTCCATCAGCTGTTCTTGCACGCGCTTCCACCTGCAGCCTCTCAGGGTTGCTGTATACAAGCTGATCCAGTTTTTCTTTTAACCATTCATATAAACACACTTCTGACATTCTCAAATACTCCCGGCGTAACCCATTCCGTACAAATATATGCATAAAAGAGGCACTGTTCCACCGGATATATCGTGAAACAGCACCTCTATTTTTATTTCATGCGGCCTAGAAACTGCCATCCTCCGATATTGCTTTCGGAAGCGCGAAATCTGTAGACGTACTGACGAAGACCTTTTCTTCTGCCGAGCGCAGGATTCCTTCCATCACTTCCAGAACATGCAGTGCCATATCCCCTGAAGCCCGATTAATCCGCCCTTCTTCGATCGCATATGCCATATCCACCATTCCGATACCCCGGCTGTTCTCTGCCTGACTGATGGAATTATATGGATGTCTGACTTCAATCTCCTCCCATTGAGTCTTCAGCATCTCTTCGGAGCGGGGCATGGCAAGCCAGCGGCAATTCTTCTGTGTCCTCAGCAGAACTTTTCCCCCGAACAGATTCGGCCCGTCACACGGATCTGGTTCCAGCATACACAGCGTTCCCTTTGTCCCGTAAAGTTCCATACGCGGCATCTCTGATTCCCAGACATCAAAGCTCACACACAGATTAATGACAGCCCCGCTTTTGAACTTCAGGTTTGCGGTAATATGCGTGTCAACATTAACCGGTATCTCCCTGCCCTTTTGTGCTTCGCTTCGAATAATCCGCGCATCTTCTGCCCGCGTGCCCATGGCGCAGATACTTTCCACCGGACCAAGAAGTGACACAAGTGCAGTCAGATAATACGGTCCCATATCGAACAGCGGTCCTGACCCCGGCTGATAATAAAAGCTGGGATTCGGATGGAACCATTCCCATCCCCGGCACACCATACTGGCCATACCGCCGATGACATTTCCGATCGTTCCGCTATCCAGAACGCTTCTGTACTCCTGTAGTCTGCCTCCCATAAAAGTATCGGGCGCACAGCCAACATAGAGATTTTTTTCTTTTGCAAGAGCCATGATCTCCTGCCCCTGTGCAAATGTGGCTGCAAGCGGTTTTTCGGAATACACATGTTTTCCAGCCTTCAAGGCTTCCAGATTGTAGTAATAATGCACGTCCGGCGTAGTCAGGTTTAAGACGATATCGACCTCGGGATCCGCAATCAGGTCTTCTCCCGAACCATATGGTTTTGTAAACCCATACTCTTCCGCTTTCTTTCCGGATTTCTCCAGACTTCTGGTCGCACATGCATACAGTTCCACAACATCTGAATACTTTTTCAGATTGTTCAGGTAAGCACGGCTGATGTCCCCGACCCCGATAACTCCTACTTTAAATTTTTTCATTCTGCTACCCTCTCTTATTCGTATTTTAAACAAAAACACCCCAAATGCTTTGTATTTTTCATTATACAGCATCCATTTTCAGAATGATATTTAATTCTTGCTTTATTTCGCATTTCTTTTATCTGAATGTATGCTATAATAGATATTATGAAAATATTGTTTCTTCTATTAATTCTGGCTGCCCTGATACTGCTGCTGACCGCAGCGGTGAGCCTGTATATAACAACCACGTCAAAAAACTTCATACTGACAGAAGATTCTGCTGCCAGGGAAACAGGTACCGACTGTATCCTCATTCTGGGAGCCGCTGTCTGGAAAGGCCAGAAACCAAGCCACATGCTGCACGACCGTCTGTTGACCGGAGTCAGCCTTTACCAGCGCGGCGTTGCCCCCAAGATTATCGTCAGTGGTGACCATGGCAGACAGGACTATGATGAGGTCAATGTCATGAAAGATTTTGCCATGCGCTGCGGCGTTCCTTCAAGAGATATTTTTATGGACCACGCCGGTTTTAATACGTATGACAGTATGTACCGGGCCAGAGATATCTTTCAGGCGGACAGCCTTATCATTGTCACCCAGCGCTATCATCTCTACCGTTCCCTTTATACAGCCCGCCGTCTTGGACTCTCGGCATACGGTGTCTGTGCCGACAGGCGTCCGTATGCAAAGCGCATGCACCGAAACATCCGGGAACTCCTCTCCCGGGATAAGGCAGTTGTTATGACCTGCCTGAAACCAAAGCCAAAATATCTGGGACCGGTGATACCCGTCAGCGGGAACGGTGATCTTACCAATGACAGATAGCAAAAGAACAGGCAGATTATTTCTGCTCTTTTGCTATCAGATAATCATTTACCGCCGGATCTTTTATCTGATATATCCGCGTCCACATCTTCGTCTCATCATTTCGCTGCACAGCAGAACGGTTTTTATACAGAAACCGAACCAGCTGGTAACAGTCAATCCAGATCTCATTGTTTCCTTCTTTTTGGGACTCATCAAAAATCAACTGAATGCCAAAATGCAGATGGTACGAATCGATGTTGTTAACATTTTCTGTGGCACTGTATCCGGTCCTTCCCAGATATCCGATTACGTCCCCAGCCTGCACGACCGAACCTTCTTCCAGGTCTTCCGCATAAGGAATGTTCTGACGCAGGTGTGCGTAGTAATAATATCTTTTCCCGTCAAAGCTGCGTATCCCGATTCGCCAGCCGCCGTACTGATTCCATCCCAGCGCTTCCACATATCCGGATTCAACAGCAATGACCGGTGTCCCTACCTGTCCCAGCAGATCATGCCCGAGATGATTTCTGCGATATCCGTAGCTTCGGGATGCCCCGAAATCATCGTAATCCTGATATGGAAAATCCCTGGCGATCGGGCTGAAAGCTTTCAGACCGTATACCTTAGCCCACTCTTTCTCTCCGTTCTCCCCCTCCTGTTCAATCTGATACTCCCCGACCCATCCGTCCAGCACAGCACCATAGGCTTCCCGGTAATATGAATAATATTTCATATCTTTTACCGTATCCTGCATCGTCGTTTCCCCCGATACAAGCTTTTCTGCCAGTTCCGTCATATGAGCCTGCTTATAACCGGAAAAATCCCCGCCGTATTTCGCTCCGAGATATGCCAGCAGTTCTACCCAGTTCAAATGAACCTGTTCCTTCTCCGTCTTTACATCCAGCTGATATGCCGCATCCAGCGCCTCGTAAGGAACGCCAAACTCCACCCATTTGATATACTGCTCTTCGGATTCTGTATTTGCCTGCATACTCTCATACTGCTGCTGATTCCTCATGATCCGGCTGACGGCTGAAAAGATCAGCAGCGCCCCAACCGTAAAAACTACACCCTTCCAATATTTTCGTTTTTTCATAAAAACAAGCCCATATTTCTGGTCTTAATGGCAGTATATGCCTGACAGAAAAAAGGCAGAACCTTTCAGTCCTGCCTCGTCAGTGCTATCCCAATTTTTCTGCTGCAGTTTTGACTGCCTCTTTCAACGCGCGGATATCATCCGCATCCGGATGTGACAGCGCTTTGTCAAAGTTAGATATCATCAGATCATAGTGTGCTCCCTGATTCGGTACTTCTTCCTTCAGTTTATTATATCTGTCACGTACTTCCTTCGGCATTCTGCCCTGACACATAAATCCTCCGACCACTTCGTTCGTATCATTCAGACTGTCTTCCACATTTTTCAGGATGCCGTCCAGATACGTCTTGCTGTCACCGAATCCTGCCGTCCCAAAAAGGAAGACTTTTCTGTTATACAGCGTTTTAAGATACTTTCTGACTTCTTCAGTCGCATTCCCCTCATTTGTCCAAAAACCCACACAGACCAGATCTGCTTCCGCCGGGTCTTCGACTTTTGTCTCCTGTACAAACACTTCTTCCGCTGCTTCGGCGAGCTGTTTTGTATTGCCTGTAACTGATACATAAAACATTGAATATTTCATTTTTTATCCTCCTGTTCTGAACGATATACTGGAATATTTCTCTAAACGGATATGTCTGCCGGCGCAGACATCATTATGAATGAAAGTCGATTATTCCGAAACTTTCATAGTAAATTATAACACTTCAGTTGGCATCCGTAAATGATTCCCTGGAAGAAATCAACTTCAAAAATTGTTCACCATACTTTTCAAACTTAAACTCACCAACACCGCTGACCTGCAGCATCTCATCTTTATCCACCGGCCGCAAAATACTCATCTGCACCAGCGTCTTATCCGAAAAAACCATATAGGGGGGTACATGTTCATCCTGGGATATCTGTTTTCTAAGCCCCCGAAGTGCTTCAAACAATGGCAGATCCTTCTCCGCGAGTGCCGCCGCCGCTCCTGCTTTTTTGCCTTTCTTCAGAGCCTTTGGCGCTGCTTTTTCAGACGGTGCCATCCGCATCCCCACGCACGATTCAGACGTCAGATAATTCTGTGCCGATGGTCCCGGACACAGAACCGGATATTTCTCTTCCGTCATTTTTACGCATTCCTTCAGGATCAGTTCCTGTATGATCTGTTTCAGCATGGGGACGGAAACGTCTGACAGCACTCCATACTCCGGGTGCTCATCCAGATGACGGCTCAGGATCTTCTGATTTTTAGCTCCCCGCAAAATGTCAATCACCATCATCATGCCAAATGGCTGTCGGTTCTCAGCAACACACCGTATCACAGCCTGTGTTTCTCTGGTGATATCAAGGGTCTCATATTCCGTCAGACAGTTCTGACAATTCCCGCATTCCTCCCCGCCGGACTCCCCGAAATAATTCAAAATATACCTGCGCAGGCATCCACTTGTAAAACAATACAGTTCCATCGCCTTCAGCCGCTCTCTGTCTTTTTCCTGCACTCTGCGTCTCGCCAGCTCATCAAGTTCCTGATTATCTTCATTATGTTCGATAAAATACCGGTTTGTCTGCACATCCACAGCACCATAATAGAGGATACACTCTGCGGGCTCCTGATCCCTGCCGGCGCGGCCCGCTTCCTGATAATAACTCTCCATATTTTTAGGCATCTGATAGTGAATCACATAACGCACATCTGATTTATCAATCCCCATTCCAAATGCATTTGTGGCAATCATAATACTGCTGCGGTCATAGATGAAATCGTCCTGATTCTGCAGGCGCTCTCCATCAGACAACCCTGCATGGTACCGCGTAACCGAAAACCCCTCTTCCCTGAGTTTCCAGCACAGTTCTTCCACCGTCTTCCGTGTCAGGCAATAGATGATCCCGCTGGGCTTGAGTGTCTTTGTCTCCTGTCCTTTCAGTTCAGCTACCAGCTCACTATATTTATCTACCGGTTTTTTTACAGAAAAAAACAGATTTTTCCGGTCAAACCCGGTTACCATAACCATCGGATCTCTCAGCCTCAGAATCTTCAGAATGTCATTTCGGACTTCCTGTGTGGCAGTTGCCGTGTACGCCCCCAGCACCGGGCGCTCAGACAGTCTGTCCAGAAAATCCAATACTTTCAGATAGCTCGGACGAAAATCCTGTCCCCACTGGGATACACAGTGCGCTTCATCCACGGCCACAAATGGGATTTTAACCTGTGGGGACAGCGCAAAGTTCAGGAAGCTTTCGGTCTCAAGTCTTTCCGGTGCCACATAGATGATCTTATAACGGCCGGCTTTCGCCTGTTCAAGCGCTTTCCTGTATTGCCCTGCTGTCAGCGAGCTGTTTAAAAATGCGGCATGGATGCCCGCCTGATTTAATGCACTCACCTGATCCTTCATAAGGGAGATCAGCGGTGACACTACCAGCGTTATACCCTCCATCAAAAGAGACGGAATCTGAAAGCAGAGTGATTTCCCGGCTCCTGTCGGCATTATTCCGAGTACATCCTGCCCGCTCATTACAGCTTTCACGAGTGATTCCTGACCCTCACGGAAATCTTCATATCCAAAATATTTTTTCAGTATTTTTTTTGCCTGTGCTAAAGCGTTGTCTGTTGTACTTTCTGAAGACATCTTTCATGCTCCTTTTTTATTATGGTGTTGTGATAAAAATATTCTCAGACTTAAACGGATGTTTTAAACCCATAGCTTTTCCGGGCATTTTTCTTCTTTGTCATCGTTTTGTAAATATTTTTTTGTTGTTTTATTTCTGATTTGATGACATAATGAATCTAAAGGAGGTGGATTATGCCAAAAATCAAATTAACTCATCGAGAACTGGAAGTTATGCATGTCCTGTGGAGCACCGACAGAGCACTGAGCGCTGCAGATATACCATCCATCAATCCGGAGTTAAAACCCAACACAGTTCAGGCCGTATTAAAAAAGCTCCTTGAAAATTCCTATATCCAGGTGGCAGATATCGTATATCACAGAACAGTGCTGACACGAACCTACCGGCCGGTATTAACACATGAGGATTATATGCATTCACAGATTGAAGGTACATCGCTTACCCCTGGCCGTCTCTTAGCTGATCTGATCAGAAAGGAACAGGATATAGATGCACTGGATGAATTGCTGCGCCTGATTCAGGAACAAAGGAAAAGTCTGCGCAAGCGCTGATGACACATGCCACGCTACCGCTTCCCTCTCTCCAGATATTCCATCGCCATGTCTTTCTGACCTGTCCTCTGATAGTAGCTGCCAATGACTGAGCAGGCCTGTTGTTCATCTTTTTCAAACTGTCCGTTTGTCTGCTCATTCAGCTTTCTGTACTTTTCAAGCCCTGTCAGATAGGCCTCTTCAGCATGCTTTTGCTCCTCAGGTACCAGATAACGGGCATTTCCCAGATTTACATAGCAGCTTGCAAGGCGAACGCCGAACGCCACAGGATTTTCCTGCTCTTTGTCTTCCAGTGCGTAGATACAGTCTTCCATCATCTCCAGCGCTTTTACATGATCTTTATGGAAAGAATAAATGGATGCAAGAGTATTCATCCACTGTGCCAGTTCAATGGCATGCGGTGCATCATCTGTGACCTGAAAAATAGCTTTTTCCAGTTTAATGAGCTGTTCCCCGATTCGTATTGACTCTTCATATTCTCCGACAGCCCCTTTTAAGACCATCAGATTCCCCATACATTTCCCCTGAAGCTCCAGTGCAACACGGTTTCCTGCTTTTATCTTGTCAAGGCATGCAGCTATGGCATTCCTGAAAAATTTCTCACTCGCATCGTAAGCTTTCTGCTGCGCCTCATTCAGCTTCCTTGGCTGAGGCGTCACAATGCCCATATTGATCAGATCTTTATAAAAAACCGCCATACGCAAATTAGTCTGGGCAAACAGAATATCATACTGCTGTTTGTCTTTCCGATACATCTCTGCACCGATCCCCACCATGGTTCGATACAGCTTTTCAGCCTCCTGAGGGTTTTTCAGCGAAAACTGCAGGTTCCCCATGATTTCATGCAGAACTACCAGAACCTTTCCCTGTTCCGTACTATCTGAAGGAAGGGATTTCTCCGCTTTTTCTCTGACTTTTGAAAGCTCGCCGAATGTCTTCGCCGGCGCTTCCTTTTTCTTTAAAATCTGTGCGATATCCTGATTCAGCGCCTTTACGATATCTTCATACATATTGTCTACCTGTTCCTTTCAGCAGTTTCTCCCAGTTTAGCACATGCCTCCTGAAGTCACAAGACAGAATCTTAATCTTGACTTCCCGCCTGCCGTCCGCTAGTATAAAAAACAGTAAATGAGGAGGCTTGTAATAATGAATACAAAAGCAAAAAAAATCACCATGATCGGCATGTTCTGCGCGATCGCATATGCTGTCATGGTAATCGGGCGGTTTCCCGTCGTATTATTTCTGAAATATGACCCCAAAGATGTTATCATCACCATCGGCGGATTTATCTTCGGCCCGATGGCATCCTTTATTATTTCTGTGATCGTTGCTTTCCTGGAAATGATCACCGTCAGTGAAACAGGACCCATCGGCTGCATCATGAATATCCTGTCCAGCTGCTGTTTTGCATGTACCGCAGCATTTATCTACAAAAAGAAACATACATTAAAAGGCGCTGTCACAGGGCTGGTAACAGGATGCCTTCTTACCACCGCAGTCATCCTGCTTTGGAACTACCTGATCGCTCCCCTCTATATGGGATACCCGAGAGAGGCGGTCGTCAAGCTGCTCCTTCCGGCATTTTTGCCGTTCAATCTGTTAAAGGGCGGCCTGAATACTGCCATCACACTGCTGATCTATAAACCCGTCGTAACCGCTCTGCGCAAAGCCGGACTTCTGGAATCATCCACAACTCCTGCTGTCCGCGAACGGCATATGGGAATCATTATCGTCTCCGCAGTTCTGCTGATCACGATTATCTTTCTTATGCTGGCAATGAAGGGATGGGTCTGACCTTATATCCGTTTTGACTTTTTGAAATTTTCATGATAAGATTCAGACAAAAACGAAGGATGTGGTAAAAGATTATGAAACTGAACCTCTGGATGATTGCCAACCGTCTGAGCGCATTGGAACCTGAACTTTACATTTCCGGAAATGCCCCTGCCATCCTTTCCAGTGCACGCCGTGCATACGCCACAAACTGCGTCCATGTCTATCAAAAGGGAAAAGATACTGTCTGTGCTGCAGAGAATGATTATCTGCTGTTTCACGATATGAACTGCGAAGTTGTTTTTGAAATGGTCCAGTGCACATTTGATTTTTACCGTGAATGGCAGGATTCCCTGGAAGAGGCTTCCCAAAAACTGGATTACCGTACGATCGTGGATGAAAGCTGGCCTGTATTTCACAATCCTGTCATTCTGCTGGATGGCAGTTATAAGGTGCTTTTCATGAGCGAACAATACGGGGAAAATGAAGTGAATGAAGACTGGCAGTATCTCTGCCGTCATGGCCACAGTTCTGTGGAGGCCATACAGTATCTGCTCTCAGAAGGGCAGAAGAATAATTATTACCTCAGCGGTGATGCACAGCTGTATCATTTTTCCGGTAAAATCATCGACACGGATATGTTGTCAGCTGCCATCTACAGCGGCAATGACTGCTGCGGCCGAATCAATGTCATCGCAAAAGACCGTGAGATTAACAGCGGCGATGTGATCTGTCTGAATTACATCGTCAGGCTGCTCTCTTTCGTACTTGGCCGCATCAATCAGGAACACGCCTATCCGGCAACACAGAATATTCTTCTTAAAATGATGCTCCAGCAGGAGAACAGTCCGTCTGAACTGCAAAACTGGATGCTCTATATGAAGTGGAATGAAACAGATTCATTTCATATCGCGGTTCTTTCATCTCCCGAAGAAACTTCTTCTGAGAAGATGATGATCATCTATCGGCTGCTGCAGTCTCTTTTTTCCGACAGCGTGGTAACAATCTGCGGCAAAAAAATAATTGTAATGTACCGGATCGCTTCCGGAAGCAAGGACGATGTTGCCGCTGCACTTTGTGATATTTCACAGAAATACCGTATAAACACCGGCTTGAGTCTTCCATTTACGGGGACCCAAAAACTCCACTATTATTATGGCCAGGCCATTGCCGCCATCTATTACGGCAGTCTGCTGGCCCCGGCTGAAACACTGCATCGTTTCTATAACTACGCGCTGGAACATCTGATACGGGTTCAGTCTCTGGAAGAAGCAGTCTGTCTCTGTCATCCCGATGTACGGAAACTCTGGAACCCCGCCTCGGAAACTGGCGGCGAAAAGATAAATACCCTGTTCACCTATCTGAACAACGATCGTTCACTGCAGAATACAGCCAGTGAATTATATATCCACCGCAATACCCTCGTCTATCGTATCCACAAAATCACTGAAGTTCTGACCTGCGATATCGAGGACATTTACACCAGAGATTTTATAAAAATGTCCATCCGCGTACTGCGGCTGTACTATCTAAACGGGATAAATTCTCCTTTTCTGCCGTGATAACATGAGGGGCTGCCAGTATGGCAGCCCCTCATTTCACAAAAACATTTGTATTTTCAATACGAATCTTCTCTGTTTTACTTCATTTTTCTCGTATTCCCAGACCGTAGTTCGTCATTTTCCACAATGTTATACTGAAAATAACAAAGATCATCAACAGTTCGCACCACACAAAAGAGGGAGGAAATGTATATGGGCGATAAAAAATTAAGCCGGGCAGTCCTGAATCTGAGCGGATTCGGGGACTTTGGCTTTACACTGTTTGTGAATGTGGAACTGTATTACTGGGCGGCATTTCTCACAGACTGCGCAAAGTTCTCGATTGGCACAGCCACCTTTATCCTTACCCTGACTTCTGTCATCGACTGTATCTGGGTGCCACTGACGGGCTGGCTGATCGAACGCAGCAGCTTGAAATGGGGTAAATACCGGTCATGGCTCGTAATCGGACCCCCGGTCATGATTTTCACCTATGCTATGGAATTCTCAAAAATCGGTTCTTCCGAAGCCCTGGCCGCCGGCATCGTAATTGCTGCATTTTCTATCAAGACACTTGCACAGGATCTCGCATACTCTGCCTCAGTGAGTCTTGTGAGCGACCTGTCCAATGACCAGGATGAGCGAATGATCCTTGCCTCCAGAAGAGGACAGTTTTTATCTCTTGGCAATATTGTATTTTCCATCATCGCACTGCCGCTTATCACCTGGCTGACTGCACGTTGCGGCAATGAGATCCTGGGATATTCTCTGACGGCCATCCTGTTCGGAATTATAAATTTTGTGTGCTATTTCCTGGCTTTCACCGTTACAAAGGGCTACTCTGTATCCGGGAGCGGCGGAGCCGAAAATGATGCTGCCAATATACCACGAAAAAAGCTTCCGCTCTCACAAATGCTTGCGGCTGTCTTTCGCAATCCCCCGCTGCTGATACTGATTGCGGCTGATACATTCCGTTACCTTGCTTATTTTCTTATGTCTGCAGCGGCCTACTATTATTTTGTTGTGGTTCTTCAGAACCTGGCGGCCATGACAACCTACCTCGTCATCACACGCATCATCGGGTTTGCAGGGTCCTTATCTGCCAACACAGCAGCAAAAAAATTCGGCAAGAAACCGGCATATCTGGGCTCCCTGTGTATTATGACTTTGGCTCTGGTACTCTGCTACTTTTTTGGAAGGCAGGTGGCAAGTTTTATCGGCTTCCACATTTTTGTAAACTTTTTTATGCAGATCACAATGGCGACACTGACAGCCATTCTGGCAGATACTGTTATCTATTATGAATGGAAAAGCAGCGTGGACGCCCGCGGTTTCATCATGAGTATGCTGAATGTCCCAATCAAGGCAGGCGCGGTGCTCCGCAGTGCCGTACTGGGTGCCGGGCTCGCAGTTGCCGGTTACGCAGCCAACTCAGCCCCAACCGCTTCACAGATCAGCGGTATTTCCATGCTCATGAACCTGTACCCTGCCGTTTTTCTTCTTTTAACAATCCTGATCTTCGGTTTCGGCTACCGGCTGAATGAACAGAAGGTTACACAAATGACACAAGAGATCACCGCACGCAAAGCAGTCTGACAAAAGGAGGGTATCTGCATGAATTCCCAGGAAAAAAAACTTTCCTGTCTTGAGACGACAGGCCTCGCCGTCGGTTTTACCATTGGCTCCGGCATCATCACACAGACCGGCATCGGTATCGCCATGACAGGAAGAAGTATCGTGCTGGCGTTTCTTGTAAGCGCATTGTTATTTTTGATCTCATTTCGCCCAATTTTCATTATGAGTACACTGCTTCCCCGCACAAGCGCTGCATTTTCTTATTCCAGTGAGCTTATTCATGAAGATGTGGGGAAATTTTACGCCTACATTTATTTTCTGGGACGCATGACGATTGCCATCTTTGGAATCTCCTTCGCCCAATATCTGGCCAGCCTGATTCCTTCCCTGAATCATCCTGCAGGTCTTAAACTCACCGCACTCTCTGTTCTGACACTGTTTTATATCATAAACCTGTTCGGTGTCAAAACAGCTGCCCGGTTTCAGAATGTCCTATGCCTGATTCTGATCGCAGGAATCCTGTGCTTCGTTCTGCGCGGGCTAGGGAAGGTGGATTTCCGTGAGTTTACTTCCAGCGAAACCTTCTTTACCGGGGACTTCGGCGGGTTCTATTCGGCAGTCTCGCTTTTATACTTTGCGGTAGGCGGCTCCTATATCATCACAGACTTTGCACCCAAAATCAAAAACGCCTCAAAAATCATGGTAAAGGTCATCACCGGTGTCACACTTTGCGTCTGTCTTTTATATATGCTGATGGGTATTGTGGCAAGCGGAGTGATGCCTGTCTCAGAGGTAGCGGGGAAACCTCTGACAACAGCTGCATCTGCGGTTCTTGGCAGTGGCGGTCTGTATGCATTTTTTATCATCGGTGCCTGCCTCGGTGCTTTGATCACGACCCTGAATTCCAGTTTTGTCTGGTATTCAAATTCCCTGATTGCGGCATGCGAAAAGGGATGTTTTCCAGAAAGCTGGGCCAAAACCAACCGTTTCGGAGCCCCCTACATCCTGATGACCATCTTCTATTGCTTTGGCGCCGTTCCCACTGTCGCCGGGATAGACCTGACGATTCTGTCCAAGATGGCTGTCGGGCTGACGATTCTCGGCACCTGTATTCCAATGGCGGGGATCCTGAGTCTGCCGAAAAAGTATCCTGAACTATGGGGTTCTTCAAAATACGCCAGAAAATACCCGGCATGGCGTCTGAAGCTCATGGTCATCATCACCTACCTGGTCCTTTCCACACAGGTGATCTCCCTGTTTGCAAACAACCCGGCATGGTCCAATATCATTATCATCGCGTACGCAGCAATCGTCATAGCCGTACTTGCCGCAGGGCGACTGTATCGCCGGAAATCCTTTGATGATAAATCCGGATTACCAAACCACAAACCAACGAAAGAGGGGAACCACTATGAATCAAAAACCACATCAAAAACTACCTGGTAAACTTGTCAACGCATTTATCGTACCAAACATCGGCCTTAACCTGTTTATTTACCTGGAACTGTTTTATATGTCCTATTTTTTGACTGATATCTGCGGCTTTTCGCTCGGTGTCGTCACCTTTATCCTCACCAGCACTGCCGCTGTGGATCTTGTCTGGGTGTTTGTGACCGGTATCATGCTGGAAAAATGCGAATTCAAAAAACTTGGAAAATACCGCGCATGGTATGTCATCTGTACTCCCATCATACTCGTGTTCTTTACATTAATGTTTTTCGATATGGGAGATTCCATCGCAGCCGCGGCAATTGTCATCATCGCGTTCTGTATCAAGACGTTATTCCAGGATGTCGTAAGCGCCGCAGTAACCGGACACATTTCCCAGATCACAGACGACGTCGATACCAGAACACTGTTAAGCGCCAGAAGGAATCAGGGTGCTGTTATTGGACAGCTGTTGTTCTCCCTGCTGGGAATTCCCTGCATCACACTGTTCGGTAAACTTCTTGGTAACACTGCAGCAGGATATACGGGAGCAGCATTCTTTTTCTGCCTGGTCAATGCCATCACTCACTACATCATGTTTTTGCTGACAAAAGATGCCCCCATTGCGGCTACCGAACAGATTTCACAGGGCAGTAAGCTTTCTATCGGAGAAATGTTTCGTATTCTGTTCACAAACCGGCCGCTTCTGGTTGTTTCTTTCGGAGACCTCCTTCGCTATACGGCTGTCTTTCTGGTAAGCTCAACCGCCGCATACTTCTTTGAAAATGTATTGAAAGACTCCGCATCCATGTCTGTCTACATGACGATCCAGACTGTGACCGGAGTCATCGGAGCCATTTTAGTCAATCAGGTTTCCCGACGTCTTGGTAAAAAGACAACCTACTGCCTGTGCAATCTCATCTACGGCGCAATTTTAGTTGCCATGTTTTTCGTCGCGGATGAAGGCCGAACCACGCTGTTCATCGTCTGTATGGCGGTTGCCTTCTTCTTCGGAAGCATGATCGGAACCGTTGTAACCGCGATGACCACTGACACCGTTATCTACACCATGTGGAAGGACGGTAAAAATGCCCGCGGCTTTATCATGAGTATGCTGAATATCCCGATCAAATTTGGCTCCATGATCAAGAGTATCATTCTCCCCGTTGGTCTGTCCGCCATCGGCTACACCGCCGGACAGGCGGCAAGTGCATCCGTAGCAAAGGGTATCTCAGGCATTATGTGTCTTGCATCCGGTATCTGCGTAATCCTTTCCTGTCTGATCATATTCTTCGGATATAATCTGACCGAGAAAAAGGTTGCAGAACTGACAGCCATTGTTGAGAAGCGCCAGACCACAAAAGAAATCATTTAACCTGACACCAATCTAATAAAAAATCGGAGGTATCATTATGAAAATCACAGAAAGAGAATGTCATTTACTCGCATTTAATCATCAGGAAACCCCATGGGTACCATCACCATCCACGGGACAGGACACCTGCATCCCGACTGTTATCGAAGAAGGCGCCCGTGGATACGGCATTACAACAGACTGGTTCGGTGTAAAATATATTTACCGCGAAGACCAGCCCGGCCCGATGCCAGTAGAGACAGACCCCAAAATCAGGGACATTGAGTGCTGGAGAGATGTCGTAACATTTCCCGATCTGGATAAATATGACTGGGAAGGCTGGGCTGCCAAAGACACCGCAGGCTGGGACCGTGAAAACAAGCTCTCCAACATCATCCTGATCAACGGATGCTTCGAAAGCCTGCATATGTTCTGCGGATTTGAGGAGGCTCTTGTCAATATCATGACGGACGAGGAAGCCAGTTCTGATTTTATGGGAGCTATGGCAGACTACAAGATCGCACTCATCGAGCGCATTGCAAAATACTATAAGCCTGATATGCTGCAGTTTCATGATGACTATTCCACCAATACCGGCCTGTTTATGCCCATTGACAAATGGCAGCGTATCATAAAGCCTCATCTGCAGCGGGTCATTGATTCTGTAAAAGGACTTGGCATGATCTATCAGCACCATTCCTGTGGTAAAATCCATGATCTCATTCCTGAGCTGGTCGATATGGGAATCGATGCCCTTAACCCGGTCCAGATTCAGAATAATCCGCTTAAGGTCAAACAGCAATTCGGTGACCGTCTGACAGTATGCGGCGGTTTCAGCAACCAGGCAGTACTAGATAACCCCTCCGCCACGGCAGAACAGATCAAAGATTCCATCAACGAAACCCTGAATATTATGGCACCGGGCGGTAAGTGGGTCGCACTCTGTGGCTTCCTGGACCGTTTCCCGGAGCGTGAACAGATCTGGCTGGACTGTCTGGATGAATATAATCGCCCGCTGATGGAAAAAGCCGGCGTAACCCCTGTCAAACATACCGCATCCAGCAACAACGTGTATAATCTGGCAAATAATGCTGAAAAGCAGATCTCATAGTATTGCAAATGCGCAGGAACTACTATAGTCCCTGCGCATCTCTTTAATCTATTTTGGTGTAACCGAAAACCAAATCTCAAATGTGAAGTCCTCAGAATGCACTTCAGCACTTGGATACACCTCGATACACATGCCTCCTGACGGCTGATAATTACTGGTCGGAAAGAATTCCGTATAAAGCTGTTTATAGAGCTCCTGAAATGCTTCCGGCATCCTGCCTTGTCCTTTAAACACAACCCATGTGTTTGCCGGAATCTTCTCTATAGTCAGTCCTTCTGCCACTTCACTCTCCTCGCAGGCAGTGCCGATTGCATAGTCGAAATCTCCCTCATGCGGATTATCGAAACAGATTCCAACAATTGCGTCTCCAAAAACGCCGTCCGGTTTTACGTACCGGCAGAGCTTGTCAATTGTTCCGTCCGTGTTGCACCCTTCCCATGCCTCGTGGATACTCTGCTGTGTGATCTCACTCCCTCCGCTAAACCTTTTTCTTTTCGCCACCACTGAAAACGCATCTCTTTTCTCAATCCTGTAGTCCATCTTTGTTCCTCCTTCTAATATAAGTTTTATAGAAAGACGGGAGAAAGACTTCAGTTCTGCTTTCCTTGAACGAGCCTGGGTGGGTTTGATACCGTGGAACTTCACAAAAGCACGGCTGAAGCTTTCCGGGCTGTCATACCCATACTTCAGTGCCACATCAATCACACGGCCGTCTGTCGATGCCAGTTCACTGCCTGCCTGTGTCAGCCTCCTGCAGCGAATGTATTCTCCAAGCGTAAATCCACAGAGAATCGAAAACACCCGCTGAAAATGAAAATTTGACGAATACGCCTGCACGGCTATTTCCGCAAAATCGAGATCTTCTGTCAAGTGCTCTTCAATGTAATCGATCGCCTTTTGAAGCCCTGAAATCCATTCCATCTGTTTCTCCTCCTCTTTCCTGATTTCAGTATATCGGAGTTTCGTGTCTGTTTCCTGACTTTCCGTGCGGATACCTGTCTGTGTTAAAAATGCGTTCTTTGCTGCTATTTCATGACATATTTCTTTTCAATCTGATGATAGCACCATATGAGCCACGCGCTTCCCATCAAACATGCAAATATCAAAATAACAACTGCCAGCATTACTGACCAATAAAAAATCGGTCCACAAATCCAGTATGGAACAGAGTAGATTTTCCACATTCGTGCATTTGCCTTATTATATTCCGGAATATCTCGCACTTTCCCGGCCGGAACTGTTGAGCCCGTCCAGAACCACATCGGTTCTTCGCGGCTGCCCGCAAAAATCCCGATCCCCAGAAAGAGTGCCGCACACCCCCAGGTCGAGATCAACCATATTGCAAATCCCATGAAGCCACGACCTTTCATTTATCCCTTGAACCTGTTGTAAAATTCCTTCAACTCCCTTTTCTTCTCATCCGACAACTGTGTTTTCTTTATCCCCTGTATGGCCCCTTCGAGCCCATACAGTCTATGGATGCATGCGGAGTCATCGATTGCCTTAATCCGCAGCCACGCCTGCTGGCTTCCAAGTGCTTTCAGTTCCTCAAAGGTGGTGATTCCGGCCTGATTCAATTGTTCTTCTACTACCTTTCCTATGTTTGGCAGTTTTGATAATTCACCCATAATAGCCCTCCCATGTAACGTTATCAGATGCCGTAATGGTGTCTTGTTACTATTATGTAAACTTATTTGGATATTTAATTAGTGACATTGTGTGTTCTCAATCTGGGAATAGACTTGTTCAAAATTCTGTAACATATACAATTAACACCCTGACTTTTTCATCTAAAGGAGAAGATGTCTGGATTTGTGTATTGATGCTTCGCTGTATTTCTTTTCATGAAAAGACGTTTATACTCCAAAGTAACATGTATACTCCTGTATTAATTAACTGCCTTATGATAAATGAAATCTCTTGAATTCCGTGCTCACTTCAAAGCGTCCGATTATCCCCCTCATTCTCACGAAAGCAGGCAATGCCGCATAAATACCAACACAGGTCATCATAAAATTTCAATCCTCTGCCTTCGTGAGAAGGAAGACTGCCGATGGAAGACAGCTCCCGCATAATTTTATAATTTCAATCCACTTCCTTCGTGAGAAGGAAGACCAGGAGCATCATGCCCGTTGCGGATATCAGGATATTTCAATCCACTTCCTTCGTGAGAAGGAAGACGGTTATGATGTATCATTACCCTCTGATTTTTGTATTTCAATCCACTTCCTTCGTGAGAAGGAAGACTAGGTTCTAATACTTCACGTATTAGTAATCTTGAATTTCAATCCACTTCCTTCGTGAGAAGGAAGACCTGAAAAGCCTGAAATGATGGTCGAACCATTTACATTTCAATCCACTTCCTTCGTGAGAAGGAAGACCTGGATACATCGGATAAAGAGATGCTCCATGAGATTTCAATCCACTTCCTTCGTGAGAAGGAAGACCCATTTCCCACAACGTGAGTGTACATTTATCCATATTTTCAATCCACTTCCTTCGTGAGAAGGAAGACGCGTCCGGAGCGTTTTCCTGCGGAGGCTCTTCCGATTTCAATCCACTTCCTTCGTGAGAAGGAAGACTAGAAATACCACCATTCAACATATCAGCTTTAAATTTCAATCCACTTCCTTCGTGAGAAGGAAGACTTCCGGTTGCTCCAAAGAATGTGAAGCTTGTCCGATTTCAATCCACTTCCTTCGTGAGAAGGAAGACTTTCGAGGATATTAGTTTTGATGAGTTTTATCAGATTTCAATCCACTTCCTGCGTGAGAAGGAAGACAGCAATTATGCACAAATATCATATCACATTTCCCTTACATAATGTGATATTTGTCTGTTTTTTCGTCATTCTTTTCTTAAATCAATAAATGGAACACGTTTCCGGCGAAAAAATCACCGTTTTTAAGGTGCGAATCTCCCCGGTTTTTTATGTGTACTTCAAATTCGCACTTCTAATACTTTATCTTTATCTCTATAGTTTCAGGGTTTACCAACCCAGCTGGCACATAAGTTTCAATCTCATCGGACACCCAATCCATTTAGAAAACCATTCCATTCACGACACAGATCCTAGAAATCCGCATTTCTGCCACTCACGAATACACAATACACCATCCGCATTCCCCTATCTGCTTTCAGATTCCTGGGCCCACTGTCTGCACTGCTCCAGTTTTTGAGCAGGGTCAAAACCCTGCGCTGCTCCCATTGAGGAAAGCATCTTACATGGAAAATCTGGACATACTCCACAGTGGTCCAGCGTTTTTTCTTCACAGCAGAATTTCACCTGACACTCCCCGCCCCAAAATGGCTTTTCCATCGTAATACAACCAGTACAATGCACCTGCTCCTTACGTTCGCAGGAATTACACCTGACTCCGCATCTCGATTCAAACATCTTGTTCCGCCTCTCTTCATCTTCTGTGTCTGTTTTCACTGTATACCTTTAAGCTGCTTTTTATTACCCCTGTTCCACCCCGTTCTTCTTACAGATCTCAGACAGACAGCACCTTTCACAGTGAGGTTTCGTCCTTGCCGTACAAATGTCTCTTCCATGGAAAACCAAACGGTGACAAAAGTCACTGCCCTCCTCAGGCGGAATGATCTTCCAAAGTTCCATCTCAACTTTTTTTGGATCTTTTATTCCATCAACAAGACCGATCCTGTTAACCAGGCGAATACAATGCGTATCTGTCACTATCGCAGGTTCTCCGAAAACATCACCCATGATCAGATTTGCACTTTTGCGTCCCACTCCCGGAAGTTTCAATAAAGTTTTAAAATCTTTTGGTATCTTTCCTCCATACTCATCTTTCAGTATTTTCATGCACGCGCTGATATCACGTGCTTTGCTTTTTCCAAGTCCGCACGGACGGACAATTCGCTCAATATCCTCCACATCTGCGTCTGCCAGTGCGTCTACATCCGGATATTTCGCATACAGGTCCTCAACAACTACATTGACTCTTGCATCTGTACACTGCGCTGCCAGCCGTACGCTGACCAGGAGTTTCCACGCCTGATCATAATCCAGTGTACATCCGGCGTCCGGATATTCCTTTTTCAGACGTGCTACCACTTCTATTGCCAGGTTCTCTTTTGTCATATGTACCTCCTATCGTATCGACGAATAGAAAAATAAAAGCCGATTACTGGAACGCGCCAGTTCACCATCTGATGAACAGATTCTCCGCCCAATTATCGGCTTTTTCTATGTCCCATGCAACTATCTTATCACAACAAATGCAAGTAGACAACATAGCTCTTATTTTCCAGATCCTATAAGAATGCTTTCAGCTCTCCCATGAAATCTTCTTCCATCCGCACCAGATTTTTGGCAACCATCTGACTGTCCTCTGATGCCTCTTTGTTCTGAGTCATGGCCTCACTGATAGACTGAATCCCCATATTGCAACCATTCATCATGATCTTTGCAATCTGATTGTTGTCATCCTTTACCAGCATTTTTATCTCTGTGGTGGCCCATGCAAAAGTTGATGCCATTGCCCCCGGCTCCTGTTCCTGCTCTCCGTACTGGCCCAGAAGTTTAGCGGACTCTCCCTCTATTTTTTCATGCTCGGTTTTATAATTATCAATAACCCTTCCCAGAGTTTCATCCTCTACGTATGCACTGATCTGATCCATACTGTCGATAGCCATTTTGCAGCCTCGGTTGCATTCCTTCAGAAGTCTCTTTGTTTGTTCCTCCATATTCTGTGCCTTCTTTCTGATTTTTGATTTATTATGTGCATTGGTCTTAAAAATATGCACATAATTAAATCCACAGTGTCAAAGCAACCGCCTCAGCCTCTCTATTAACGCAATATCCGCCGGAAGCCAATCCACACTGTTCAGCGCCTCTTTACCCAGCCATTTTGCAGCTTTATGCTCACAGAGTTTCAGTGTTCCCTGTATAACGTTACATAAATAGCACTTCATGCTCAGATGAAACTCCGGATAATCATATTCAACTGTATCAACCAGCTCCTCTACTTCAATTACCGTATCAAGTTCCTCTTTAATCTCGCGCTCTAATGCCTCTTGGGGAGTCTCACCCTCTTCAATTTTTCCGCCTGGAAATTCCCACCCGTCTTTAAACTTTCCATAACCTCTCTGCGTAGCAAATATTTTACCGTTTTTTATAATGATGGCTGCCACAACATTAATTGTTTTCATACTATTTTCTTCTCCTGCTACAAAGCTCATAACTCTCAGCTATCATCCGTTTTACATCTTTCTCCGGTACTGTGCCATCCAGAATAATCGAATTCCAATGCTCTTTATTCATATGATATGCCGGTACGACAGAAGGAAAAGCATCCCGCCAGAAATCCCTCCACTGCGGATCACATTTCGCATTAACCCATATACAATCATTGCGTTCATATATCCAGGCAAAAATCCTGCCCGTTTTACGAATCCTCATGCAAGTCCAGGTATGGTCCTTAAACGGATAATCCTCATAAACTCCATTAAATGTCATACAATATCTGATGACTTCCTGTCTTAATAACATTCTTTTCACCCATTTGCCTGCGTCTTAAAAAGCAAACTATCTCTTTCATATATGGCTCTGTTATTCTAAGTATTCATTGAATACATCCGTGTCCAGCGTTTTGACTTCAAAAACCTTTTTTACACTTACACCAAAATTATATTCTATCATCAATTCCGCAAGTTTTTTTCCATCAATCAATACAATATGCTGCTGACCGGCATATTCCTTAGCCGGAGCCGAAAACTTTGTTGTCGTGACAAATAAACCTTTCCCACCTTTACCGGCAAGCGCCCCGGCAAAAGTGTGGAGCTCAGGTCTTCCCACAGTCCTACTTAGATCCCACTGCTTTGCCTGAATGTAAATCAGATCAAACCCAAGTTTATCCTCTATGATGATACCGTCAATTCCTTCATCGCCGGTTGCCGGCGTCAGCTGCCCTGCATTTTCAAATGCACCATATCCCATCTTTAGGAGCAGATCAAGAACCATTTTTTCAAACATTACCGGAGAGAGCTTCATGACCTCATTCAGTACTTCATCAGCCAGGTTTTCCCTGATTTTTTGAAATGCTCCTTCGAAAATATCATCCGGTGTTTCCACTTCTGCAATTTCTTCCGGTGCTTCTGCCTGAGGTGAGGCTCCACGCCAGAATTCCCGGAAACTTTCATATCTCAAAAGATATGCATTGTCAATTACCTCAGGATTTTCCTGCAATACCCGTTTTCCTTCTTCTGTAATAACGAACACTGCGCGTCCTGGACTGCTGATCAAACCGGCCTTCTTTAGATATGTACCTGCCCAACTGATCCGGTTAGCAAACACCTTCTGCCTGCCGCTTGGCAGCAACGCTGCCATGTCTTCTTCTGTAAGTTTCAAAAGTTCTGCAACATATTTTTTAATTTCTTTCAGTTCATGACATTCCCCATCTTTTAAAACCTCCAGAAAAGGTTTATGCATTTCAAAATATCCCGGTATGTTATTTGGCATACTGTCCGCCCTCCTTGAATTTTGATGCGACTAAATTTCTCTTTTGCTACTCCCTTATAAGACATTATAACGCAGACCAGTCATTTTCTCTATAAGAAAAAGGAGTTGACATTTTAAAAATGCATTGATAAAATAATGGTATCGAGTAGCAAAAAGTGCGTAAATCCAGATGGATTCACGCACTTTTTTTGTTTTTATAACAAGGAGGTCAATCATGAATCAAGAAGTCACACAAAACAAAATGGGTACACTGCCTGTCGGTAAACTGATGTTGAATATGGGCATACCCATGATTTTATCAATGGTATTGCAGGCAGTCTATAATATTGTAGACAGCTATTTTGTATCCAACATGGCTGACACTGCCGCTGTATCCGGCATGGGTGAAGCAGCGGTCACCGCATTGACACTGGCATTTCCGATTCAAATGCTGATGGTTGCCATCGGTATAGGGACTGGTGTCGGGACAAATGCACTGCTCGCGCGGACACTTGGGCAGGGAAATCGCGAGAAAGCAGGCACGATTGCAGGAAACGCCATGACTTTGGCGGGCATTATTTATGCAATATTTTTAATTTTTGGTATTTTCGGCACGGATGCATTTATTGCAACACAAACAACGGATCCGCTTGTCAGGGAAATGGCAGACCAGTATCTGGGGATATGCTGCATCATTTCCTTCGGTATTGTATTTTTCTCTATCTTTGAAAAGGTTTTGCAAGCTACTGGTAAATCTCTGTTCTCCACCATTGCCCAGGTTGCAGGCGCGGTAACAAACATTATCCTGGATCCAATCATGATCTATGGTCTGTTCGGCTGTCCCGCTTTTGGTATCAGTGGCGCGGCTTACGCAACTGTTATTGGACAGATTGTTTCCCTTATTCTTGCCGCAGGTTTTCACTTTAAATTAAACAGGGAAATTCCATTTCACTTCAAAAACCTAAAGTTGCGCAGAAGAATCGTTGGAGAAATCTATGCCATCGGAATTCCTGCCATTATTGCCCAGGGTGTCATGTCTATTATGAATTATGGGATAAATATTATTTTCGGAAGGATCGGAAGTTCCTATGTAACCGCATACGGCATCTTTTATAAAATACAGCAGTTTGTACTATTCGCCGCCTTCGGTCTCCGCGATGCGATTACTCCAATCGTCTCCTTTAATTATGGGATGAAAGACCGCAGACGCGTAAAAGACGGAATGAAGTTTGGAATGCTGTATACATTCGTGATTATGATCGTATGCCTGATTGCCCTTGAAACTTTTGCTGCACCGCTGGCCGGACTTTTCTCACTGTCCGCCCAGACAAAAGATCTGTGCATTACCGCCATGCGCGTCGTTTCTGTCAGTTTTGTTTTTGCTGGTGCAAATATCGCATTTCAGGGAATTTTTCAGGCTCTTGGATGCGGTATTGAATCGCTGGTTCTTTCTCTGCTCAGGCAGCTGATATTTGTACTTCCGGTCGCATGGGCTTTTACCGTTTGGGCTCCTGATATCGTATGGATAACATTTATCATCGCCGAAGCATTGACTGCAGGCATTGCCTGCTTCTTTATGAAAAAAATATATATAAGAAAAATCAAGACATCCGGTGTATAATGAAAACAAAATAGCAAGGAGGAAAATAATATGGAAAACAATATTATTACGATCAGCAGAGAGTTCGGAAGCGGCGGCCGTACAATCGCCAAAAAGGTCGCAGAAAAGCTGGGATATACTTATTATGACAAGGAAATCATTGAAAAGGTCGCAGAAAGCACCGGGTACACTCCGGAATATATCGCTGAAGCCGGGGAATATTCACCTACCGGAAACATTTTTTCCTATGCATTCGTGGGCCGGGACCAGTCGGGTGTCTCAGCGGCTGACTATCTGTGGATCGCACAGCAAAAACTGATCCTGTCTATCGCAGAACGAGAATCCTGTGTTATTGTGGGCCGCTGTGCAGACTACATTTTGAGGGATATGGAAAATGTGTGGAATATTTTTATTCATGCACCAATGGCAGACCGTGCCAGAAGAATTGTTGAAAAATATGGAGAGCGTGATATGTCACCCGAAAAACGCCTGCGCGACAAAGATAAAAAACGCTCCGTCAATTATAAATATTACACTGATCAGGAATGGGGAAAATCACAGAATTACCACCTGACTCTGGACAGCAGCAGACTGGGAATTGACAAGTGTATAGACATTATCACTGGACTCGTGTACTAAATGCTTTGAGAAAGGATATGCCTCCCCGTTCTGGCATATCCTTTTTTACTAATACCTATTGTCAAACAGATGACTTCACATTTTCGTATCTGTCAAGTTCCCGTATCAATTTCAGATAGCGTCTGTCTTCTTTTAGAAATTCAATACTGGTGCCATTTTCAAATCCTTTTTCAACATGAGTGCAATCCCATTCATACTGATCTTTGCATGCTTTATATAGTAATACAGTCTGGAGTCTTTATAAGCGTCAATGTTTTTACACCATATACCCTTCAGAGAGAATGTCAAGCATCTTATCTTTATCCTTGTTTGTCACTGCCAGATCCCATTCCGGCGAAACTTCCATGTATAGCCCCATTTCCAGCAAGTGTGCCCGACTTTTTTGTTTTCCAACGATCCAGCGTGCCTTTTCGATATCTCCCTCTTCCATAGCCATCACATAGATCCCCTGCAACGCCCAGGATATATCTGCATATCCATTGAAGATAATTTCTCGTGGCACTCGTATGCCTCCTGTATATCTCTCCCTGTTTTCTGTAAAGTGTTGCCTGAAATCTTTCCTCGTTAAAACTCCATCCTGGAATCTGATTAAGATATTCCTGCGCTTTGGCATAATCTTTTCTGTTTAAAAAAAGTGTAAACAAAAAATTCAACGCTGCCTGTACAATGTCTAAATCCTGGCTTTTCACCAAACATTCATACATTCTCATAGTTTATCATCGTACTGCTTCGCTTCTTTTTTCCCAAAAAGTAACCGATACCATCTAATGTCTGTGCAACTGCAAGAATCATTTTTTCACAATTCGGATGTTCCTGTACTTTATCCCTCCCCTAAAAAAATCAATTCATGCTCCACGCGGGAGCGACCCTTGCAGGACTTCCGTGAGGAGCTGCTAAAGCAATTTCAATTCACGCTCCACGCGGGAGCGACATGTTTGAGGATATTCTGGCGGAAGTATCAAAACATTTCAATCCACGCTCCACGCGGGAGCGACGGATCCGCATAACCTCTCTGATCTTTGTACGCTCAATTTCAATCCACGCTCCACGCGGGAGCGACGTGACTGTTCTTCCTGCATGGTCTGCAAGATTGTCTATTTCAATCCACGCTCCACGCGGGAGCGACATTATCCTCTATGCGATGAAAACCGAAGCTGATCGATTTCAATCCACGCTCCACGCGGGAGCGACAGCAATAATGCACAAAAAAATCATTTAAAATTAAAACATTTATGCAACGCCAAGACATTTATCATAAAACCAGCATAAAAACTAAGATATAATGCTGTATATTTACAACAACCAGCTTATTTTTGCAGTGCGAATCCCCATGACATTTCATGATTACTTACTGTTCGCACTCATAAAATCAACGGTGCTTCCACATCGATTCCTTTATCAACGCCAATATGCTCAACCTTTGTCTTATGTTTATTCCCCAGGTTATAAAACCTGAGACTGTCTACCTCTTTATCAATAATCTCCGACAAAGCAGATTTAAGCATAACATATTGCGCATTATCAAGTATACATTCAAAAACCGAGTTCTGTACTCTTGTCCCATAGTTTACACATTGTTTTGCCACTTTTCGCAAACGACGTTTCCCTGTCTCTGTTTCAGTACTGACATCATAAGTAATTAATATAAGCATATGGCCCCCTATTCATACTGTTCCATTTTGCATCATTATGAATAGAAGTTACTTAACTTATCTTCACAGCTGAGAAACTACTATTCTAAATTTATCATACATTATTTTTCTATAAAGATTTTACTTCCAGAAAAATGGTGGATATGCATCCAGGTCTCCTCGCAAATGCCTGGCCAACAACATACTCTGGACAAATGGAACCATTCCCCATTCTACCTTTTCCTTGAGATAAGGGTGCGTTATCATCTCCTTTTTCTTATTCTGCCACTCTGAAAGGAACATTTTTCTGGCTTTATCATTCATGATAACTGCACCATCTTCTTTTCTGGTAAAATCTTTTCCACTTAGCATCTTACGATTAATTAAGGTTAAGACAAAACGATCTGCAAAAACAGCACGAAGTTCCTCAACCAGATCCAGCGCTAATGAAACTCTCCCAGGTCTGTCTGTATGCATAAACCCCACATACGGATCCAATCCAACACTTTCCAACGCCGAAGCCACCATATTGGTCAGCAGCGTATACGCAAAAGACAGCATCGCATTAACATTATCCATGGGTGGTCTTTTATTCCTTCCATTGAAAATAAATTCCTTCTTCTGCTGCAGGATTAATTCATCAAAGACTCCAAAATAAACGCTGGCGGCCTCCCCCTCATAACCGCGTAACTGATCGATTGTTTGAGAAGCCATTATATATTCAAGTGATTGTTTCAAAATGACAGATGCATTTTTCATTTTGTCCAGATCAATCTGAAGTCCATGATCTCTGATGGCACGTTCCAACACCCACCGCGAATTATAGATTTTTCCTAAAATACAATTTTGAGCAATTTTCAGACTGATGGTCTTATCTCTCGATACCTCATACTGTCTTTTTCTAAGTAACACATTTCCTTTCACACTACCTGTGACGCGTGCCAAAAATCTGCCCTGTGGTGACAAAAAACAGAGTGCTATGTTTCTGTCGGCACATTCTCCCATTAAAGCGGGGCTTACTCCTCGGTAACCGAAGGATACCACTGCCTCCAAATTATGTAATGGTACCCTCCCCATTTCTATATCCTTGTCCAACACAACAATATTCTCTCCATCTAAAGATAGATAACAGTCCGGAGAAGTCACATACAATGTATTCAGTAACTTTTTCATTTTTCATCCTCCGTAATTATGTTATGGATATATGTATTAACCGAAGCAGATTTTCCAAGTTTGGGTATGCAGATGTCCTTCAAAGAACATGCATTGCAGCTTTTCGACCATTTTACCCGCGGAGTATATCCCTTTTGATAGAGCTGATGCATTTCTTCAAAACTATTTTTTACCTGTAACCTCAGTTCATCCGTAAACTCGATTTTTTCCCTGCGCTTTGTTTCTCCATAATAAAGTGCTCCTTCTGTAATCACCGTAGAGAACATCTCTTCCAAACACATGGCTTGTGCTGTCAATTGCAAAATATCAATGTCTGTATCTTTAGGTTTTCCTTTTTTATATTCTATGGGATAGACACGAAACAGACCACGGTGCCCATAGAGCTGTACACCATCATCTGCCCTATGAAACTCCACAATATCACAAACTCCACTGACTCCTAACACTCTGGAGTGAATTGGCATTCCACGACTGACAATGACATCGCTGCGTTTCTCTGTCAAATAAGAATCATGCGCCCGTTTGTGCAGCAATTGACCCTCTACCGTGTACACATTCTCCTGCCACTGCTGTTCAATATGAATCAACGCCCATTGTCTCCTGCAAAAAGCGAAATGTTGAATTCCCGAGAGCATTAGAAAATCATCTTCCTTGTACTCTGCCATCGACCTCACATCTTTCTTGATACTTCCACACTGTCCGGAATTTGTTCCTCATGAACAGAGACCGTATAATCCGAATATTTTCTCGGATAAATCACATCTTCCTTTCTTTCCACTTCAATAGCATCAAACAATCTGTATGCCGGGCAGTCGCCCAGTTCTTTACTGTGTTTAAATACGATTAACTCTCGAACAGCCATCTTTCCTCTGGCAGCAGAATGGTCAATCTCGAACATATTGATGATAGCTTCCCACAGGAGCTCTAAATCCTCTTCCGAAAATCCGGTCACCTTGCGTGCAAGATTTGCAGAGATATATCCCTCCACACGATATAATGCATAAGGTACAATATTCTTTCTTCCCATCTCCGTTTTCTTATTTTCTGCGTCTTTTTCTGTCGTAATCGCTACACGGGTTATTGTTACTTCCTGGCTGATAATCGGGTCAATGCTCCTTGCAAAACCAAGTTGCACCGGTCCCCTCACCTGTCCGCAGTTCAGTGCTGCTTTTACAAACGTGGTCATAACTGCACCAAAGGTTCGGATATCAAAGAAATTGCGGCACATGAAATCACGGATTTTACTGTCCACCTGAGGGTCTTTTTTCTTTAAATCCTTAATTCCCTTCTCATCTGTTCCGAGAAATTCGTATGCTGAACTATCACTGCGATTCAGCGGAACATCTTCTTTAATGTATATCTTATAGCCTTGTGCATCTTCCTTTACTGTCTCCACATAATTTCTGATTTTTCTCTTTAAACAAACATCCGTCACCAGGCCATATCCGCTCTCCGGATCAATTCTGGGCAGATTCCCCGCGTCCGGATCACCATTGGGATTTCCATTTTCCACATCAAATAATACAACAAATTCATACCTGTTTTTAATTGCTTCTGCCATATCTTAATCCTCCTTCGCTTTCTTTTCATAGCGTTTTCTTGTCTGATGGTAGTATCCGAGAACAAACATCCCCTGTTCTTCCAAAGATAAACGTCTGGGATAAGCATCCTTTTGCTCATCACTGACATAAATTTTTTCCTGAAGCTCCCCCAGCATTTTTTCATAATAGATTTTGATGCCTGGATTGCTTATTTTTTTAATATGGCTGTTTTCCAACTTGAATAGCACTGGAAAAATCGAAGCCGGTGTCGCGCACGCCGAATTAAAATACCGGTCTTTAATCGTGGCATTAATTCCCGGATTCGCCTCCTCCTGGATTGCTTCCAGCACTGCAAACGTCCTGCCCAGTGTATAGGCTACATTTGTACTGTTTTCATTAAGCGCCATAGTAATTTCCTCCTTATTCTGATGCCCGTTTTTCAACAGATATGCCTTTATGATTGCCGCACGACCCCGTGTAATTTTGTAAATACGGCTGTCGCTGTCATCCTGCTCTGCACGAATTCTTCCCAAAACCGCCTGATACAAGGAGGCCGGATAGCGACCGCCTGATATCACTGACTGATAGACTGCCCCCGGCAGACTGGGAACAGGTTTTTTATCCCTGGACTTTTTATTAACCGTCTCCTGAAGCATCCTCCAAATACCCAGGTACTCCATCTGGTCTGCCTCCGGTTTCGCAATTTCCATCCTCCCGTAATGCGCTTTGATATTTTTTAAAATATTCCCAAAGCTGTCCTGATAAAAGAAACGAACCGCGATTCTGGCAGCATTGGGAGACACCCCTAAGATATAAAATCTCTGTTCCGGAGATAATGCCTTTTCTACCTCGTCCACTACGATCGCACGGCCCATCGCCAGATTTTTAAATACGCCGTCGACAATCTCCTGATTTTCCATTGTCGGCTCTGTGGCACAGGCAAATACATTTTGATAGACTTCCTCACCATCTTCCGACCAATATACGATCATCGTATCCCCTATAGCAGTGGCATGCCTTCGATCAGCCAGCAGATAATTCAATGCTGTTGTATACGCATAGACCGCATAATTTCCAACCGGAGCATTGTAACTCTGCTCTTTTCCATAAGATTCAAAGGCCGGCGCATTAAAAGATACCAGTGACGCCCCGCTGGGCTGCGCTCCCGGAACACCTTTGATCAACCCATGGGTTCTGGCAATCTGTGTTTTATCACCTGTCACCAGACAAGTCCCCGATTTCGCATGCCCATCATGATCTTCATATTTTTCCCACGCCCGTCTTACCTCCGAATCCTCATGTACAAACCGACCTTCAACGGAAAAAATCAGATTGGCAACCTCGATAATATCTTCCAGATCTTCCTTCAATATGTCACACTCAGCTGCTTTTTCCGGCTGCCACTTTTCAAAATACTGTATGATTGCCCGCGCTGCTTTGCTGTCTGCCTGACCCAGAACATCCTGATGTTTCTGCGCAGCACACAAAAAACATTCCTTCGAACGATCCGGTTTTCCTTTGTTGTCTATCCCCAGTAAATAACTGGAATTATCACACAGAAAGTTAGCCGCTACCCCTGATGAGCGAGATATCATCTCCGGAACCACCATTTGTTGAGGTACCATAACCGTCTTTTTTCCGCGCTCTTCCAAAACCTTTAACGGAAGAACTCCTATCAACTCCCCTTCCGCAGAAAGATTCAATGCAAAGGATACCTTCGCCCTGCACCATCCCGGTTTCGTCACCTCTCCTCTCTCTACTAAAGCTTCGTAATACTGCACCAAAGACTGCAGGATCATCGAACCACCTCACAATCCCTCACATCGAGAACGCCACTTCTCATAACCGCCCGGAAAAACATTGGCTGAATATCCTCTGGATTGGAGTAGTCAAAATCATACAGCATGTATCCCAAATCTTTTTCCTGTCCTTCATATGCCGTAACGACCGGATCTTCTTCAAACAGTTCAAAATTTGCCGGAAATTCCCGGCATCCCAGATATGGTGTATGATAACATTCTCCCCGCCGTAGTCTTCTCATAATAATATCTTTAAATTTCCCCGGATTATCGCTGTCGTTAGCCTGACCCGACATATCAAAATGTGCCTCGATCACATATTCTACATCTTTCAACAGCACTGCCGCCCGCTGCACGATGTCATCCTTGCTGCATATGTATAAATCCTTATTTCCTCCATTCATTACATTTAAAACACTGCTGGCCTGTACCTTGCTTTTCACTTCATTTCTGCGAACACTGGTAAACTGGATTGGCTTTCTGACATGAATCCGGTCAATTCTCCAAATCATACCCGGGTGCCAATAGATTGCTTCCAGTACCCCTCGCGCCGCAGACGGTGTGATCACATCATAGCTACACCGTTCCACCTTCATCTCCGGTCTGGAAAACAATGCCATATCTCCCCAGACCCTAACTTTAACTCCTCGGCTCATACCTTCCTCCTTTCATGTATTTGATGAGATTAAAATATCACCGCCTCACCCCGGCTTACATTGATGGTCAATCCTTTTTCCCAGGTATACAGCCCCCGGTCTCTCAGCACATACAGTTCTAATGATTCTTTTTCTTCTATCTGCTCGAGCAATCCAGCTCCATTTAAAGCTTGAAAATCCTGTTCATATATATTGACACAATATTGCCCCGCATCTCGCAGCAACTGCCTGGAGCGTTCTCCCCATCGTATGCGTTCCGCAATTTTCTCAGCTTCCGACTTGACATCAATTAAAATAGTCTTTGTTCTATTTTCAATTAAATGAAAACTTTTTGCGACTGAGGCGAAGGGATACATACAGGAACGTGCTCCCTGCTCAAACTGTTCTATGATCTTCTTCTGATCCAGAGACTCTCCTTTATAGTAGAACAGCCTTCTGAAATATTCAGAAATAGCTTCCAGTGAAGCAATATCCTCATACTCTCCCGAAATCTCATTCCCCACAGCAATGGGAAGTTTCAACTCACCCGGAATATGAATATCTTCACTTTTTTCCATCGTAAAAACGACGGTCCTGCATTTGTCTCTTTCTTTTTTACCCTCCCGATTGCACCGGCCAGCTGCCTGTATTACAGAATCCACTCCAGCCATCTCTCGATATACCATTGGGAAATCAAAATCCACCCCCGCCTCCACAAGACTTGTTGCAATCAGACGGCATGGCAATCCCTCCCGAAGCCGTTCTTTTATTTCCTCTAAAATTTTCTTTCTATGATTCGGGTACATAAAAGTGGATAAATGATAGGTTCCCGGTTCTTTTAATATCTCATAAATCCGCTGCACCCGTTTTCTGCTGTTCAAAATACATAGCACCTGTGAAGCTTGAAGTAAATGTCCAGTCAACTCATCCACTGATAATTCTCCAATGTTTTGAATCGTAGTACGTCGAAAGAACTCATACTGTCCTTTCACGTCCGGGCATATCTCGCGTATCGAAAGCTGTGTCGGAAAAAACGGCTGCAGACTGGGCTGTGTAGCCGTGCAAATCACTGCACTGCTGTGATAATTGTACGTCAATTCACTGATCGCCTGTAAACACGGCTTTAAATATGGCACCGGCAGCATCTGCGCCTCATCAAAGATGATTACGCTGTTGGCAATATTGTGCAGTTTCCGGCATTGCGATGTGCGATTAGCAAACAGGGATTCAAAAAACTGTACATTGGTTGTTACCACCACCGGACTATCCCAATTTTCCGTTGCCAGCTGCCATAACTGCAGCTCTTTTGGATCCTCACAGACCACATTGCTGTGATGTTCCAAAACGTTTTTTCTTCCTAAAATCTCTTTAAATACCTGGGCATTTTGCTCAATAATACTGGTAAATGGGATGACATAGATAATACGTTCCAAATGATGTTCCAGCGCATGCCGCAGTGCAAATGCCAGAGAAGAAACAGTTTTCCCTCCACCTGTTGGTACCGTCAGCTGAAAAAGTCCCTGGTTTTCTGGTCCCATTTCCAGACATGCTTTTAAAATACCTGTTCGCCTTCCATTGACCGTATCTTTATCCGGATTATTCAGCCATGGAGCTATGTACTCTTGTAATCTTTTAAACAGAATATCAATAGAATCGTACTGGATACACCGGGATTTCCCTTTCATAAATTCCTCTGTATTCAAAAAATCGGCATCTACCACACAGGAAAAAAGCATCCGAATAAAAAAAGACATGCTGAAACCACCCTTTCCCAACGGGCGCAACGGTATCGCGGGAAAGGATGGAATAGAAATTTCCTGACTGTATATTTGATAGGCATCAACTTTTTTCCGCAGTCTTCCACAGAGGGTGGCTTCACCGCCTGCATCACCAACTGTTCCACCGTCTAAAAGACCAGAATGATGCCCTGAGACACAGTACGCTCCTATCAGATTATGAGCTTTTTCATTTAGTTCCACGGCACCCGCAGTAGCATGGTCCGTGATTGGACCGCCGTGCAACCGCTTCTGAAAACTGTCCGAATATTTTCCAAGATCGTGAAACAGTCCGCACCCTTCTCCCCATTCTTTACATCCGAAAACAGATGCAAAATCACCTGCCAATTTTGCAGTTTCTTCTAAATGATCTTTTAATGTTTGTTCTCTGAATTTATCGTCGCTGATATGGGCTAAGTACCTCACTTTTGTATTTTCTCCCTTGCCATCCAAATCATTTGTAAATTTGCACATTTTTCATTGATTAATTATAACATATATTGGAAAATAATGCCAAAAAACATTCTATTTTAAATGATTTTATGATATAGTATTAATGAAAAATTAATCTTACACGTCCGGATAGATTCTGAACATCTTTTCAAATATAATAACAACTATTATTATAAAATCATCTATTAGTATACCATTAAGATAAGTGCAGTTTTTAGTGCGAACATGAAGCAAACATAAATAACCCGGTTGATTCGCACCACAAAAGTGTACAAAAACTAGTATAGCATCTAAATACTTAATTAAATTTGAAAGTAAATTTAATGATATTACTAAAAAATTTGGTAAAAAGTAATAAATCCATTCGGAATTTTTGTGTATAATTGCAGTCGCTCCTTCGCGGGAGCATGGATTGAAATCATCGTCCCGCTTACGATAGCATGCCTGCTACGGGTCGCTCCTTCGCGGGAGCATGGATTGAAATCCTTGTACTCAATGTAAAGGGGAAACGTAAACTTCGTCGCTCCTTCGCGGGAGCATGGATTGAAATTATAAAAGTTATCCGGGGCAAAGAAACGTTCCGGGTCGCTCCTTCGCGGGAGCATGGATTGAAATAATCCAGTCGCAAGCGGGATGATTCTATCCTTAGTCGCTCCTTCGCGGGAGCATGGATTGAAATTCAAAAGCCCGTTAATGGCTGCCGGATTAACCTGTCGCTCCTTCGCGGGAGCATGGATTGAAATGTATGCGTATGTTTGTGCACTTGCTGATTTTTTGTCGCTCCTTCGCGGGAGCATGGATTGAAATCTGTGCATAAGCAACCTGCAAACCAAAAAAATCGTCGCTCCTTCGCGGGAGCATGGATTGAAATGCCATGCTGCGGTGCCGATCGGCACTTGTCCAGGTCGCTCCTTCGCGGGAGCATGGATTGAAATTGGTTGAAACCGTCACCCTCAAAATTTTCAATGGTCGCTCCTTCGCGGGAGCATGGATTGAAATCGTACAAGCTCTGCGGCCTGCCTGCGGTAATGCGGTCGCTCCTTCGCGGGAGCATGGATTGAAATTATAAGATGCGGGTTGATCGGTATAAGGGCGCACAGTCGCTCCTTCGCGGGAGCGTGGATTGAAATATTTGTTTGCTTCTTGGTTTGGGCATTTCCGGAATCGTCGCTCCTTCGCGGGAGCGTGGATTGAAATTTCTATAAGTTACAAGTTAATACTCTTCGAATTTGTCGCTCCTTCGCGGGAGCGTGGATTGAAATGTTATAGCCACTATTTACTGCCAACTTTCTTAGGTCGCTCCTTCGCGGGAGCGTGGATTGAAATTTGCGTTTCGCTTCCTCCAACGTAAGGTATTCTTCCGTCGCTCCTTCGCGGGAGCGTGGATTGAAATAAACATGATATCAGAAAGCTTCAGATTGATTACAGTCGCTCCTTCCCGGGAGCCTGGATTGAAATCGTAAGTGGGACGGTGTTCCGACGGGTATACCCGTCCTCCATCGAGAAAATAAGCCTCAGAATTCTGAAAGACAGCTCATCTATCTTACCATTTTGACTCCCACTGCAACATGCTAAATAGCCGATTTTACCCCAAATAATCCTCCCACAAATACCACATCAGCCAATCCACTGCCTCCTGCCAGTTTTGAAACTCATACCTTCCTTTCTTACGCATCAGCTTGGAAAAAAATATACTGACTGCCGCTACGCCGCCTCTCGTCCCTTTCTGTGTCATCTCTGATACCACATGATACTCAGACAAGATCTTTCTATACACCTCAGTACTGTATAAAGAATTCTGACTGCTGCGAATAATCACTGCCTCTTCTGGCTGCCGATGTGATTGAAACAAATTTTGCAAAGCTTTTCCCACCAACTCTGCCGACCGATAGACTCCTATGGAATAAGCCGCCACCTTTTCAGTCTCTGGATTTAGCAGTGTACACAAGTAAATCTCTCCGTCTCTGACTGTCTTATACGTTCCCACTCCCCCATACAACCTCTGAGGCATTTCCTTCTTGTCTGCCTCTCTCATATACGGCAACTTTACTGACCGCAAATCCTCGTCATTCTTCCTGCCTGCAATCTCCTGCGTCACATGCTGATATTCGTAAAGATATAAAATTGGAACACAATAGCTAATTTCCATTGTCTTCCTCCTCCTGTCTTAAATTCACTTAAAATTTCATATGTAAATTATCATTTTCACCTTGGTCATTTACAAAAATACAGTTCCATTGCAACATACTTTGATGAAATCGTGAGAAGTTCATCCGCTATCTGCTTTCTCAGCGTGTCGTTCCGTATTCTCTCTGCCTCCATTTTACAAACTTTCGGTCTTCCTTTGCAGCAAACCAGGCGGAAATATTGCTTCTATCAAGAAATAAATTCTATTAATAACTACAGGTTCAGACGTAAACTGGATATCCCTGCATATTGCTAAACTATCCCCAAAAACGTCTTTTGTTTTATGATAACAACTTTTCGCTGTTGCCTGGTGATCTTGAAATATCATGCAGATTTCTTTGCTCTCGCAAATAATCAGTCAGTATAACGGCACGGCATATCATACTGCAAGTATCTTCAGATTTTGGCTTTCCTGTTTCTCACGAAGAACATGGCCAGCAGAGGCCGTCGATAAAAAGGTGTTGGAATTTCTCTCAAAGATTTCGCATTAATTCTGTTGAGACGAAGTGAGAGGGCAGAAAAAGAACAAAGGGGCAGTTACCTGCCCCTGTGCTTCTCTTTCTTCTTTTGCTGTTTTAACGCAAACTTACGCAGCTGTTCAGCTTCTTTCCTCTCTCTTCCAGATACTTTTCTTTCCGTTCTGGACTGCTCCTGCTGTAATTTCAGTGCCTGCTGAGATTTTGTTCCTGTCCCAACATCCTTCAACTGTTTTTTAATCTGCCGCCGCATCCGCTTTGGGTTTACGTGAAAATCCTTTACAGCATTTTCCACAGCCGGACTGAATCGCAACCTGTAATAGTTTTCCTGCAAAAACCTGTTCACATCGTAGTCCCTGGGTTCTGTTCCGAATGTTACCTTGCAAACGACCAACTTACCGTCGGTAATCCGTTCGACCAAACCTACCCAGAATGGTTCCTCAAAAAACACACTGACTGTTACCGATACCCTGTCCATAATGATTCCTCCTTAAATATGCTCATAATGGACAAAGAATGGACGACCTAAGGAGGAAGGTTACTTATAAACAGTATCCGTGAGAAACTGTTTACGCCCGGACTACCTACCGGGTCTGTATGGTAACACCATACGTTGTGTTTTTATCTTTGCCTGACCGTTTTTCCTGCTGGCTGCGCACAGCTCACAGGCTTACGGTGCCTGTAATGATTATACCGCAATTTGCCGTTTAACACCACTTGAAAATTCTTTTAACATTCCTCTTTAAGGAGAGAATACATGCAGTAATCACATTCCTTTCCATTCTTAAAGACGCCTTTTCTCATAATCCCCTCCAGAGTGAACCCTGCTTTCTCAAGCACACCCCGTGAACCGGCATTGTGTGCAAAAGGTTCGGCATAAATCCGCACAATATCAAATGCAGCAAACGCTTCCCGGCAGATTCCCCTTACCGCCTCAGTCATGATCCCTTTACCCCAGAAATCTTCTGCCAGCCAGTATCCAAGTTCTGCGCTTTTCTCATACACATCGCTTCCACAGAAAACCCCTATGCTTCCAATCGCGTGGCCCTCCGCCACGATCGCCCGGCACAACTGCCTCTCTTCAGTATTTTCCGCACAGGAACGCACATAGTCCTCTGCGTCCTGCCGTGTATAGGGATACGGGAATACATTCCGAAGATTGGCTGCAATCTTCTCATTATCCGCATACCGCGCCACATCGGTGATGTGTTCCAGTTTCCATTTTTGCAATTCAAAATTCATACGCCTTCCCCTTCCAGATCTGTTCTGATCCTATCGACAATATTTTGTGCTGTCTTTTCCTCCAGCCTTACCATCCGGCTCCACATGCGGACCCCCTGATACGCATAAAGAATGATATCTGTCATTTGTTCCACATTCACAGCTGCAAATTCACCTCTTTGGATTCCGTATTCGATAAGTTTTTGCCATTTCTGCTTCGCCTTGCAGTTTTGTTCAATCATAAAACGGTTGTCACATTTAACGGAGTACTCATAGAGCGCATAACTCAGCGAATGCTTCTCATCCAGCATCTCCTGCCTCATACGTTCCAGCAGACCTTCCAATATCTCTCCCGCAGATGCCCCCTCTTTCATGGACTCCTGCACCATTTCCTCATCCGCCTTCAAAGTCTCTTCCAAAATATCCTCGAATACCTGCTGCGTGCTGCCGTAATGCCGGTATAATCCTCCCCTGCTCAGGCCGCACGCTTCACAGAGGTCCTTCATCGAAATGGCGGAAAAACCCTTCTCTGCGAATAGCCGATACGCCTGATGTCTGATCAATTCTTTTGTTTTCACTCCCTTGATTCCCATGCCCCCTCCTTTTGCGACACATGTGTCTCTTTCTATTATGCGACATTTCTGTCGCAAAGTCAAGAAAAACCGATGGCGGCAATGTTTTTCGTTAAAATCAGCAAACCCTATGAAGGCGAGAATCCTTCACAGGGTTTTATGTCAATTAATCTCTCTTTTTTCGTTCCAGTTTCCAGATATGAGGATCCTTCCTGAAGACAAGGCAGGTTCCCACTCCGAAGACTCCAAGCGCAAAGAACAGCATCCCCGCACCGGAACCTTTACCTCTCCCAAACGCCTCTGCAAAAAATGAATCCACCGGCTGTGCTTTCATAAATGGCTCAAATACCCCGTCTACTAAATAGCCGCCTAAAGTATATCCCAGAGGAATCGAAAAAAACTGCAGTGTGTTTCTCGCCGCATATACCCGCCCCTGCATCGTCAGTGGAATGTAGTTTCGGAACAGAACATCCATGTTGGCATTCATCAGCGGAACGCTGACCCATCCAAGCACAGCACCCACACACCAGACAGGAAGACTCCTGCCAAGAGCCAGGAAAAAATTTTCTGTACTCATAGCCATGAGCAATGCATTACATATAACCCCGACACGGCTTTGAGGCTTTGGAAGCATCGTCACCGCAATACTTCCTGCCAGCATGGCAAGACCTGAGACCATATTTACCATGCCATAGGCATTTTCACCTCCTCCATCTACCGATAACAGCATCGCCGGAAGCGCCGCGTTATACATGGAGGCAGTGAGGTTGATCGCCGCAAGAAATAAAATCAGATCCAGAATCCCCCGGTTATGTTTTAAATACCGCAGTCCGGACTTTGCCGCCTGCAGCACCTTCTCTTTTCCTTCTTCCGCGGGTTTCATATCCGGAACCTTTATTCCAAACATCAGTGTGCCGAAGGCCAGTCCAAAAGTGGTCAAATCAACCGCGATCACCGTCTGAATATTTGTAAATGCCAGCAGCCCGGTTGCAATGACCGGAGTTAAAATGCTGGTCAGCGAACTGGAAAACGTCCGCATTCCGCTTACCTTCTGATAGTGCTTCTTAGGCGTCAGCAGGCTGACTGTCACATCAGCTGCCGGCTGCTGGAAGGTATTCATCAGTCCATTCAGCGCATTTAGAACGTATAAATGCCAGATTTCCAGATTGCCGGTCTGCAGCAGTACCAGCACTGCCACTGTACAGCCTGCTGCAAAAGTATCACTTGCCAGCATGATGACTTTTTTGTTCCACCGGTCACTGAAAGCGCCTGCAAAAATACTCATCAGCACATAAGGCGCATAAGAGCAGACGGACAGCAGAGCTGTCGTAAGCGCCGACCCCTTATCCTGATAAGACCAGATGACCAGTGCGAAATTCGTCATTGAGCTTCCCAGAGTTGATAATGACTGCGTAGACCATAGCAGCAGAAAACTTTTCAGTTCTTGAAATGTAGCTTTAAAATTTTTCATTTTGACTTTGCTCCTTTGTTTCATTAAAATCAGCAGGAAACAGCAAAGTCTTATGGGCGAAATTTATCGGATCACTCTATGCAAAATGCCCACTTCAGACTTTGCACAGAGCTGCAGCAATGCATAATTTCATTTTCACACATTCCTCCTGTCATTTTGCTCCATTATAGCATGTACAACACATTTTTAAAACCTTATCACAACCTTCATACTGTCTTTTGACATGCTCGTCAGCACCGCTTCTTCCGCCTTCTCAACCGGGAACTGATGACTCACAAACTGTCCCCCGGCTTTAAAATATTGCCGTCAAAGTCAAGGGTTATGGAGCCCACCTCGTCGATCTCTTCAATGATAAATACATTTACATGCCCCTGGATAACAGGGTACGAAATATCAATTTCATTTTTAGTTCCTTTCTACTGGACACTCTCACCCTTGTAACTGTGTTTGTCCGTACCGCAGATTCCCGCCATGACCATTCTGTCGATGGCAGCCCCCTTTGGAGGACACCCGGAATTCACTCGGTGAAATCCCCTTGGTTTTTTAAATTGAATATAGAAGTTATTGATATTGGTATACCCTACTTTCCTCGCTATAGCACTGACTGGCATATCCGCCTGAAGCAGGAGTGCATGCGCCTCTCCGATTCTCCTGGAAATCAGGTACTGTATCGGTGCCATCCCAAAGAAATTTTTAAATTCATGGGAGATGTAATGCGTTCTGAAATACAGATCAGCCGCAATCGTCTCCAGCCCTGTTTTCATCGGTATATTTTTGCAGATTCAAGGGATAGATATAATTCAGAATCACACGCAGTGCAAACATGATAGTGTCAAAGCAGCGCATGCCTGATTCAAAATCGCCCTTTACTGCCTCTGCCCCGATCAGTTCAAAGCACTTTCGCAGCATTTCACTGTATTCAAAGCAATTAAACACCGGTGTGATGGGAGTCGGTAGTATCATATCCCTGTCAAATGGCGACAGGTGTATATCTGTAAGACCAATTGATACCTCCGAAAAGGGGGACTTACTCTGCCTCTCCGCCCTCACTATCTTAGGGTTGAACACTGTCAGGTCATTCCTGCCGGCATGGAAATTTTTATTTTCAATCTTGATCTGATTCTCTCCTTCCAGAATAAAGGACAGCACCCCAATCTCTTCATACATATGGAATGTATGTTCCCATCCGTGCTCCTGATCTGCGATAAATATCCATGCAACCTTCGGCACTTCAACGTTCTTAAACATTGAATAGGATCTAAAATCATACTGGTACTTTTCGTATTGATTCATCGGGATATGTATCATTTGCGTCCCTCCAACATTTTGGCAGCAGCCGAAGACACAGCCCAAAACAAACAGGACCGTGCCCCCTTGCGGACGTATTTCAGGCTGTCGGCAAACATCTGTGGTCTTCCCACACATTCGATCACGACATCAGCGCCTCTGTCCTTTGTAATCTGCTCAATAAATTCCACGCGTTCTTCGACCGTCGTTCCCGACACATTATAGGTATGCGTAGCGCCGAATTCTTTCGCCAGGTTAAGCTACCATTCTGAAGTAAAAATAAAAAGACAGGCGAACGAATTTGTAAACCTTTCGTTTGTCTGTCTTTTACCTAATCAAAACAAATTATAATATTGCTAATATGTACTGTAAATCCTCTTTTAATTGTTCTAATAGTTCTTTTTTATAGTCCAGAGTTATTTTTAAAACAGGTATAATTATGACACCCAGCGCAGTTAAAGAGCCCATTCATTTGTCAGGAAACACTTTTACTACAAGTTATAATGAATCTCCGTTACTTTAAAATCCCAGTAGCAATCTCCTTCGCCGCGGAAACCCGATCCCTGTTGTGTACATCATTCAGATAGATTGCAAAATAAGCATTCCGATCATCCAGTTTTGCAAATCCCACAAACCACGCTTCTCCTTCACTGCCCGTCCCCGTTTTTCCATAGACAGAACCGCCGTCCTCCACCTGCATGATCTTTTCCAGAATATCAATATCTTTATTGTCATACATGCCGTTTCCCTCAAAAATACCGGCAAGCACGCTCACCTGCTCAAGCGGTGATATCTTCAATGATGATCCTAACCAGAAACCATTCCAGTCCGCAGACGGATACTGTGTACCGTTATACTTCATCGTCACTTCTCGTTTTCTATCACGTTATTGTTCAGCCCCATCAGCGCTGTAATGATCTTAAAGGTAGAGCAGGGGGACGCTTGCTTCACACACATTTCCCGATTATAAACTTCAAATCTATCATCCTGAGGGTGCCAGATCACAGCACAGCCTGACAGTCCACCAAACACAGCATTGTAATCCACATTTTTATTAAGCAACCAGAAACTTTTCTTTTCATCGTACTCTCCCAGACTGCCGTTTTTCATATAGGCTTTAACACCTGTTAACACTAACCGGATAACAAAAAGGCCACGAATGTCTTATAACTTTTCCGCCTCATCTGATTGAACATTCAGCAGATACCTCTTAGCCGCAGCAGCGTCCGTAAACTGTATGTTTTTTCCTGACAAATAATATGCTGTATCGTTCCACTCACCGAGAGAATACACAGACTCTTCCAGTTCTGAAATATATCTCTGTGCTGCCTGCCTCCACGGACTGTATCTGAGATCCGACATATAGGGACTTCCAACCAAATCCCATAAATCATCCATCAGTCTTTTTACTTTCATTATATAATCCTCCACAGCCGAAGACGTTATTTTCCCCGTATAATGTTATCAATAATATGCAGTAATTCGAGTGCACTGCGATAATAAATCCTGTCTTTATATCCCCTGCCGAGTATATACCCCTGCCAGCTGTAGTTCTGCCAGTATAACGTCTGTACATAGACTACGGGATCCCTGCATGTGTGAAGAAGGTGAAAATTCTGCCACTCATCCTCCTCCCTGCGCCAGTCTTCCACTGAATCCAAAGTTCTTTTTTGCCACTTTGTTTCTGAGGTATTTCCCCGCAGGCAGCCTGAAGTCTCCCGCATTCCGAGCAAATCATAGATCTGTTCTATTTTCAGAAGCATGTCCCCATAGTTTGAAAAAGAAATTTTGTCCGAAATATGTATATTGGAGATCACACCTTTAGAATTAACACCAGACAGCTCACGAAATGTAACTGCTATCATCGCATCTGCTGCCTTGTACGTATTAGAATTGTCCAGTACAATGTTTTCTTTGTTCATTCATTACCTCCCGCATATATATTTTGAGGGTATTTGCGATATACTATTTTTGTAAAAGCCACAGGAGATTTTCGCAATATGATATATATTATTTAAAAAACAAATTTCTCTTTGGTTTACGCTGTTCTCAAAATATAAAAGGACCACTTTTGACGGCTTATTTTTTTGTATTTACAGCGCCAGTTCCATACGCTCCATGCTCTGGCGTATCCTTTCTGGCGTACAATGTGAATAATGTCTCAGTGTAATCTGGGGTGAAGAATGCCCGAGCACTTCACAGAGTACTTCATGTCCAATATTATGTTCCAGACAGCGGGTTGCAAAAGTATGCCGCAGCGTATGCATATGAACACCTTTGATATTCAGCTCATCGCAGATCCTTGCAAGCCTAAGCTGCATGGTACGAGTATCTCTGTAGCCCCCACTCATTCCGGCAAACAGGAAATCACAGGATCTGGCATTGTCTTCCTGCCACTTTTCTCTTAGTATGGCCAGTAAAAAACGTGGAAGCGGAATTTCCCGAACAGAATGTTCTGACTTCGGACTCCCCAGAACAAGTCTGGTCTTGCGTCTGCCATGTTCTGTCGGAATCCGCTGTATCGAATGTTTTACATAAAGGTATCCATTTTCCAGATCAATATCCTCCCACCTGAGTGCACAGATCTCCCCTACACGGAGTCCTGTGTAAAGTCCCAGCAAATATTCCAGCTCTCTCGTCTCAAAAAGCTTTTTCTCCAGTCGTTTCTGCTCTCCGGAGCTCAGGACACGTGGCGGGCGGGTGCATGCTTTAGGCATTTTAATATCCTGGAACGGGCTGGCAGAGATCAGTCCTTTCTGACAGGCCGCTGCGAAAATTGCCTTCATCAGCCTGCAGATACCATGCAGAGTACTGGGTGCAAGCTGTGTCTTCAGATGAAAGACTGCTTCCTGTATATGCTGGGGTGTAATTCCGGATATACTCAGCTTTCCTATCGCAGGATCTATGTGATTATCGAAGTTGCGTCTGTATCCTGCGTAAGTCCCTGGTTTGACATGAGGACGGACATATACTTCCAGCCAGAATTCTGCCCAGTCATGAAAACTTCCGTTACCGTAAACCGACAGAGAAGTGTGATCCTTATAAATCTCCGATTTAATCAGGACAAGACGTTTTTTTACCTGTCCATACTGTTTTCCATAAATAGAACCGAACAAAGGCTTTCCATCCGGTCTGCGCCCTTTGATATACCGCCCTTCCCAGCGTCCATCTTTTCTCAGATAAATGTTTTCACCTTTTCTTGGCATATAAAATTCCTCCTTTTTATGTGACGGCTCATTTGACGGCTTAAAAATCCGCCTTCTGCAGCCCTCTGATATTGGACTTTTCAGGTACTAATCCTTTTAAGACCAATCGCCTAAAGTTGACAAACTGCCTTTTTGATGGTACATTTTAAATAAAATTATTACATTTCAGGCGTTTTCACGCAATATATATCATATTGTGAAATAAATTTTTTAAACAAGATATATCTGAACGTTAGAAGGACCCGGCGGGATGTCACACTCCCACCGAGTCCTTTTCTTATTTAACTCTTTATTTTTTGCAATAACCTGTTCATACTCATCTTCAAGTTCACACAGATGCTTCTCCACATCCTCAGAAAGATGATTCGCGTCCAGATTGCCCATAAACGCATTGATAAAAGAATCACTGATATGCAGCTTCCATCCTTCATCCCCCTGATAGGCCCTGACCGTCACATCTGTGGAAGATATTCCTTCAGCCCGGTCCATATACGAAAGAACACCGCCTTTATCATAATCGATATTGGACAAATCCCTGATCATCTGTTTCAGGCCGCTCCCTTCAGCTTTGAGCATCCGTTCCATGATACCGATCATGTAGTATCCCATGACATCAGACATATCCTCATTCATTATCTTCATCTTAATATCTGCCTGGTCTTTGTTTTCCTGAACCTCGCTGATCTCCCAGCTCAGATTCTCCACGATTTTTTCCGCAAATTTTTTATTTGCTTTATATTTTCTGCCTTTAAACAGCGCTGGCTGCAGCAACTCATTAAACACCCTGTATTCTTTTCTCGTCGGAAATCCAATCCAGTTTCTCTCAGTACTGACGTAATCATCACCGCTTTCATTAAGTGTCTCTAAGTCCAGTGTTTTTAGCGCATGCATTACGCTTTCCGCTGCTTTTTCAGGTGTTTTCCATGTCTCAATTTTAGATTTTTGTACACAGGCAGCCAGACACAGACACAAAAGCAACGTTGAAAATACACTCCTTATTAATTTTTTCATCCCATTTGCCTCCTTTTTTCCTCGCTTTAACCATTGTATTTTACCCGCTTTCGACAGACAACAGGCAAAGCACAAATCGACGGTCAGACATCAAAAAAAGTCTTACGCTTTAACATATGGACTGCAAAAGAGACAGACAAGCTGAATATCCATTGCCGTTTATCGCATGAGAAAATGAATGGAATAAGACCGGCACGTTGGCTGTTATTTCAAGAAAAGGGGCAAGCGTCAAAAAAATCCGCTGCGTGGTTAACCGCAGCGGAAAGGCATGATTTTCTTGTGCTCAGAAAGCACCCCTCTGTCAACATCTTGTTGCTTTCTGGTTCGGGTGATATCTGACAGATATCCAAATAACTCAACCCCTCTTTAGATTTTCGCAGCTTTGTTTTTAGCATTACACTCCCCCTCTTTTTTTGTAAATATACACGAGACGGGTATCACCGCCGAAAAATAAAACCAGCCGTTCTCACACTGCATAACACTGCTGCCTCCATGTCTGCTGATAACAGCATCTACATTTTGCAGTCCGATTCCATGGCCCGATGATTTTCTTTTCGTTGAAAGAAGCCTTTTATTTCTAATAATGAACGGCACTTTTACAGGATTGCGGATCGAGAGAATGAGCTGCTCTGGCTCCAGCGTCATCTTAAACTGTATCACTCTGCCGCCGTCCAGTTCCTCGCAGGCTTCAATGGCATTATCCAGCAGATTAACAAGTATGATCACGATGTCCTCCTCGCCAAACGTAAGCCCAGACAGATCATTGACAGACAACGTCATCGTAATATCTTTTTCCAGCGCATACTGATACTTCTGATTCAGTACCACATTGACAACCGTGTGGTTTGTGTTTATATAGTCTGCACTTTTCTGCAGGCTTCCTGTCAGCTGTGCAATATAGTCAATGCTCTCCTGCGTCTTCCCCTCAGACAACAGCCCCTGAATACAGTTCAGCTGGTTCTTATAATCATGCAGGTACCTCCTCTGCCGCTCATAGCTTCTTAGCATACTCTGATATATATTCATCTGATTCTGCGTACGCTCCTGCAGCAACTGCAGGTTGTATATGTCCGATTCTTTTTCCAGTATATTTCCTATACAATACAGAATGATTCCGTTAATCACCGCAAACATTAATACAACGATCACACGTACATTTGAATTAAAAGGATCATCCTGCCATGTCATCACAGTCAGCGCCATAATCACCACTATACTGATGACCGGTATATACCCAAAACGAATCCACCGGGTCCTATCCAGTATGTAACTGCGTTTCCTGTACCGGTAATGAAAGATCAGCAGCAGACCCAGCAGCACCACGTCTGCGGCCCCTTCAACTACTTCTCCTGAAATCGTATGGTCTACGGGCAAAGCGTAGAAAACAGCGGCAGACGCAGCGGACGCCATCCAAAAACCTGCACATAAAAGCACAGACAGAACAAGATTCTACAGAACGCTGACTTGATAATATATCTGCGCTACAATAAAGAAAACCACAATCACACGAATCGGCTGAAATATGTACGGCAGAATCTCTGTAAACGCAATGATCATAATTCCCAGAGCAAACGCGGGTAAAATCGTAAATTCCACCCATTTGTATGTCCATATCCGTTTTGGTATCAATGTCTCAAAAAACAGCCGGCAGCTGACCGCCAGCATCAGTGATAATGCAAGGCTCTTAAATACCTGATCTATCATACAATTCCCCTATATGCCACATACGCCTTCTTCACCCCCTGATACCTGAGACGCGGAACCGGCAGAACTTCCCCGGTGTCCAGCACAGCCGTATAGTTGCTGAGTTTCTGTAAATGCTTCATATTCACCAGGTAACTCTTGTGAATGCGCAGAAATCCATACACTGACAATTTCTGTTCGATGCAGTCAAGTTTATCATATATCTGGTAATTCACAATATTAGATTCCAGATAAAAGAACACGGATTTATGCCTTCTGCTCTCCACGTAGAGGATATTATCTGTATACAGCTTCCGCTCTCCCTCCATGAAAGGAAATGAGACCTGCTGCAGCCTCATTTTGTGCATTACCGCATCCATGCACTCCGGAACTGCTGCCTCCAGTGTATCCTTAATGATATATCGAACTGCATCTACTTTATATCCTTCCAGCACGTAACTGATAAATGCCGTCACAAATACAATATACGTTTTCGAATGAAATGCGCGGATCCGCATAGCCGTGTCTATGCCGTCCATCTCATCCATGTTGATATCCATAAAGACAATGTCATATTTCACCAGATTCTCACTCTGCTGCAGAAAGTCTTTTCCCGAACCGAACATGGTAATCGTAAATTCCAGTCTTCGGTCTCCAAGATACCTGTCCAGCAGTGCTTTGATCCGGTCTCTGTAAAATTTTTCATCATCACAAATAGCGATCTGCATCATATGTCTGTTTCCTTTTAAACGTATTTTTGGAATTATTATAGCGCACGAACATCTTGACCGCAATACGTTTCGTCTCTGTCATTTCATCGGTCAGTAAGGTGCCCTATTATCTACAGATAGACCAATCTATTTCAAAAAAAGACACTAAAATGCAAAAATAGTCATAAGTGTCCTTGTAAATAGGAAGAGACAACTATATAATTCACATAGTTATCAAGCGTAAAAGGAGAAGATACATGAAGTGTAAGGTAATCAAAGCATTCCGGAAGGCAAACAACCTTTCCATAGAAGAATTTGCAGAACTGATCGGCTGCTCCCCAAAATCTGTCTGGCGGTGGGAGAATGGCATATGCACCATCGGTCCCAGGTATCAGCGCAAAGTGGCAAAAATACTCGGGATTTCAATTGATGATTTATACGAAGAAGAGGAGGATTAAATGCTGATGGATGATTGGACAGTGTTTGACGCAGTTGAAATGCAGGAGAAATTAATGCTGTTAAATACAGCAAATGAAAATTTTCGTTTAAATTATACACTGGAAAAAAATGTAGCAAAGCTGGAACTGGAGGACTGGATTAAAAAAAGATTACTAAATCTTAAGGCTAAAATCGCTCTGCCCAAACATAACAATAAGACAAGAAACCGCATGAACCTTCACGTCCCATCAGCTGAAAATACCGGTGGGCTGGAAAGGATCTGCTATCTCAAGATCGAAAATGGCAGTATCGAACTTGATGAATACCGCGGTCCCAGAGGTGACCGATTCAGCGGATATTACCGTCTGCTCCTGGAATACCTGACAAAGCAGAAGATCGTTTCAGATGAGAAGCAGGATATTTCGATTGATATCCAGTATCTGGACCAGTTTATCGACTGTGTAAACCAGGTCTGTGTGGAATCGGAAAAAGAGAACTTTCAGCTCATGGACTCTGGCAGTACATATCCCCGCATTATACAGCGGGTAAACTATGATTTTCCTGTTTTATATTATGCCAGAAGAGACCTTCCGCCTGAAACTCCTGCACCAAAGCGGAAGCCCTCCCCGCTGGAACGAATGAAAGAAGATATTCACAGCATTTACACCGCCTGTGTGAAAAGCGACTGGGATGAATTCTCTTACAGCACAAAAGAACTGCAGTATATCAGAAAAAAGATTGATGAAGTCCTTGAAGCACGCGAAATCCGAAAACAGTGGATGGACAAACTTTGATCAGGCGGGACCGTATCATTCTTTTTTAATCCTTACACTAACCAGTGTCTTTTACTTTTACACTGTATTTTACTTCATTGATATGGGCGTGGTTATTCTGCAGTCTTCCTGGCAGACAGTGTTTAATACCTTCGGTGCACTTACAATCGCCTCCGACGTATTTGGCATAGTTGCAGCGATACTGTTAAGAATTGCCAAGAATGTATTCGCTTCTCTGTATTCTCTGGTATTTAACGGTGTGATTCAGCGTATGCATTGATCAGCGACGCGGCACAGAAACGCGGTGCATTGAATGACGTTGTATAAATGTTATTGCCATACTTTAGCCGGTACTGCCTTCGTCTTTCCAACACATAAATTGATGAGGTTAAACCAGCTCTTACACTGTTCCAGTATCACAGAATCTGAAGTAACCACACATTCCTGATTCTGAAGCACACAGTCCACATCGCTGATCACCTGAATATCCAGCCCGGTTTCGTAGTCTTCCCATACATCAGCAATGAGACTTTTCAGCCTGCCGGAATTAGATACCGGGGCATCCAGATAGAACATCGCCTTCCTGACGCCCAGATCATTCAGCGTATCAGCGATCAGACGTATAGCCTCAGGCGTCTCTTGAATCACCCGGTAAGTTCCGCGCAGCCCCGCCAGATCACGGATCGTACCGTCCATACATCGTAAAAGCAGGGACTCACACAGCGCGATCTCAAGTGTGATAATGCAGTTAAAGCCATCAATGTGAATTGTTTTACCGGCTAAATACTCTTTTAAACATTCCTTTTCCCTGCGCTGCTTGAGCTGTACATCGGATGCGATACTACGTACCACAGCCAGACGCTGGCGCTCTGACAGCAGAAAATGATTTCCCACAAAAACTGATGCATGTTTTATCTGATATCCTTCATTCAGCAAATAGCAAATGTGTTTTGATGCTGTTTTTAATGTCTCAATGGACCGCGGGTCAAATTCCCGGATATCGTTTGGACTGCTGCCTCTTTTAATTTTTCTCATAAAACTATACTTCCCTTAAAGATGGCAGACAATCCGGAAAGATCGCCTGCCATCCCAAAATTTATTCCGCCTTCTCTTCTTTACGCTCTCTAGTTCCAATCTCAGCCTTTACCGTATCAATAAAATCATTCAGCTCTTTCTGGCCTTCATCCCCTTCAAACCTGCTTCTCACCGAAATAAGACCGTTCTCTTCCTCCTTCTGCCCGACAACAAGCATATAAGGCACCCTCTCATTTCTGGCTTCACGTATCTTATAACCGATTTTCTCAGCACGCTCATCAATTTCGCAGCGGATTCCCGCCTCTTTCAGACGCTTAAGCACCTGATGGCCATACGCAGAGTATTTGTCAGAGATCGGCAGCACCTTAACCTGCACCGGTGACAGCCATGTAGGAAATTTTCCGGCAAAATGTTCTGTCAGAATGCCGATAAACCGCTCAATTGAACCAAAACATACGCGGTGGATCATAATCGGCCGATGCATCTCTCCGTCGGCTCCGATGTATTCCGCCCCAAACCTCTGCGGAAGCTGGAAATCCAGCTGAATCGTACCGCACTGCCACGTTCTTCCGATGGCATCCACCAGGTGGAAATCAATCTTCGGGCCATAAAAAGCGCCGTCCCCTTCATTGACGATATATTCGAGGTTCATGTCCTCCAGTGCCTCACGGAGACCATTTGTCGCCATCTCCCAGTCCTCGTCGCTCCCCATGGAGTCTTCCGGACGCGTGGACAATTCAATCAGGTATCTGAAGCCAAACAGCTGATATACTTCAGAAATCAGCCGGACAACCCCTTTAATCTCATCACGTATCTGCTCCGGAGTCATGAATATATGGGCGTCATCCTGGCTGAAGCATCTGACACGCATCAGTCCGTGCAGAGCACCGGATTTTTCATGGCGGTGCACCAGTCCAACCTCAGCCAGCCGAAGCGGCAGTTCCCGATAGGAATGGGGCTGTGATTTATAAACAAGCATACCGCCAGGACAGTTCATAGGCTTAATGGCAAAATCCTCATCATCGATCACCGTCGTATACATATTTTCTTTATAATGGTCCCAATGCCCGGAAGTTTCCCATAAATGACGGTTCAGCATGACAGGGGTTGCAATCTCGACATACCCCTCACGTTCATGAATCTCGCGCCAATACTGCATCAAGGTGTTCTTTAAGACCATTCCCTTCGGCAAAAAGAACGGAAAACCGGGCCCTTCTTCCGAAAACATGAACAGGTTAAGCTCCTTGCCCAGTTTTCTGTGATCTCTTTTCTTCGCCTCCTCAAGCATCGCCACATATGCCTCGAGGTCTGCATTCTTCGTATAAGCAGTCCCATAGATCCTGGTCAGCATCTTATTTTTCTCGTTGCCGCGCCAGTATGCACCGGCGATCTTCATTAGTTTAAACGCTTTCACCGGTTTTGTAGACATCAGATGCGGACCCGCACAGAGATCTGTAAAATCACCCTGACGGTACAGACTGATCACCGCGTCCTCCGGCAGGTCACGGATCAGTTCTATCTTATAATGTTCATCCTTCTCTTCAAAAAAACGAATGGCATCTTCCCTTGAAAGCTCAAATCTTTCAAGCAAAAGGTTTTCCTTAACGATCTTTTTCATCTCCGCTTCAATCGCCGGAAAGTCTTCTGAAGTCAGCACCTCGTCACTGTCAATATCATAATAAAATCCATCATCAATGGAAGGACCGATCGCCAGCTTTGCATTCGGATAGAGCCTTTTGACCGCCTGCGCCATAATATGTGCTGCCGTATGGCGGAACGCATCTTTTCCCCCCTTGTCTTCAAAGGTAAGAATGCTGACGCAGCAGTCTTTATCAACGATCGTGCGCAGATCCACCCGCTCTCCATCCACCTCCCCTGCACATGCAGCCCGTGCAAGGCCTTCACTCAAGTCTTTTGCGATGTCTAAAATACTTTTTGCTTCCGTATATTCCCTGACGGAACCATCTTTTAACGTTACTTTCATGTTTGTTTTCTCCTTTCAGAAATCATTCCAATAGAAAACGCCCCCTGCGCTTTCTATCTAACGCAAGGGGCGAACAATATCATTCGCGGTTCCACCCTTATTATTCCGTACAAAATGCACAGAACATCTCATCTGTGATGATAACGGAATCACCGGACCGGATTAGGGTCACTCCGAGATGGTCTTCCTGATATGTTCCGCCAAGATACTCGCAGCCCATGGTAAAACACCATCTGGTATCTCTCTCTGAGAACTTTGCATACCGTACTCTTCTCTTCTACGTTTGACATAAATTATAGTTTATGGCGCAGCAAGTGTCAAGGTTTTGCGAATGGTTTTTCCTCTTCGGTTCTGGTATAATATTCATAAAAACCTGACAGAATCTGTGAAAGGAGTCTCTATGTATACCTGGGAAGAATTAAATACTTTCGTCAATTTCTGCTGCCGCTGCGGGCTATCGCACTCCAGAATCCGTCCCGTCATGGGAAGAGGCAATCTTCAGGCTGATCTTATGTTTATCGCAGAGGCACCGGGCGCCGAAGAGGACAGAGCAGGCATCCCATTCATCGGTCCTGCCGGGCAGCTGTTTGACCAGCCTCTCGGCGACTGCGGCATCAGCCGGGAAGACATTTATATCACCAACATACTAAAGTGCCATCCGCCACGCAACCGTGACCCGCAGGACAGCGAAAAAGAAAGTTGTATCCCTTATCTTAAATATGAAATACTCCTGATACGGCCGAGGATCATCGTCTGCCTTGGACGGGTTGCTGCTCAGCGCATCCTGTCTATCGACTACCGGATTACCAAACAGCATGGACAATGGATTCACCGGAAAAATTACGACCTTACCGCTGTCTACCACCCCTCTGCCATCCTGCGCGACCCTGGTAAGCGGGAAGAAACCCGGCAGGATTTTCTGAGCATCGCAGAAAAACTGAGGAACTGCAGACAGCAATGAGTACATGTCGCTTATAGCCGTTTTCGTCAATGAAACCGGTATTCTACAATTTGGTCAAAATTATGATGCAACACATAATAAACTTTCTGCTCCCTCACCGAGTATACAAAAGACACACGGGTAGCCCATGCCCCCTCCTGCCTTACCGCATTGAGCACTGACATTGCATCGGCAACAGAAAAATTGCTGCCGGCCGGTTCCAACAATTCTTTCGCCCGTTCATACCTGTCATCCCCGGCGACTATATATGGCCGTGTTTCCTCCGGTTTGAGCAGAGAATAGTTCGTTATAAGAGAATACCTTTCTTTTTCCAGCCGGTACCCGATGCCCGGTTCGATAATCAGCACACGCCCGCTTCTGTCGGATAGCATGGACTGCATCGTCGCATCCCGCGCATACACAATACTCCTGTTCCTTGCGATGTAAAGCGCATCATCCAGGGAGATCTCCGCCCTTACAAAAGCCTCCGTAAGATCTGCGATCGAACAGCATTGGTCACCGCCACAATACTGCCCTTTCTCATTTCCATGCACATAGAGCAGTGTTCCCGCATTTCCATTGGCATTGACCCCATGAAACGAATGGTACCTGTGATCGGGCATCCGAATGCCAATATAGAACCGTTCCTTCTCTGTTATCACTTTATGGTCCCACACTGCAAGATCAATGTCAAAATTAAAACCCGTGATCATATCATCGCCGTTGTAAACAAACCGTGTACACATCTCTTTTCCCCTTTTCTCTACTGTAATTCATTCAGGCTTCCGGACTGAATGGCGCCGATATTTTTCCTGATCCGTTCAGCCGGCCAGTCCCACCAGCGGATATCCTGTAATCTGGCGATTGTATCCTCCGCAAAACGTTTCCTGATCGGTTTGGCGGGAATTCCTCCGACAATCGTGTACGGCGCCACATCGCGCGTGACGACAGCGCGTGTTCCGATAATCGCTCCGTCACCCACAGTCACACCCGACAGTACCACCGCCTCATACCCGATCCAGACATCATTCCCAATCACAATATCCCCTCTGTTGTCCCATGCAGCCGCAACATCTCCACGGTCAAGTCCCCATTCCTCATAGAAAAGCGGAAAAGGATATGCAGCCAGCGAGCTCATTGAGTGATTACCACTGTTCATCAGGAACTTTGCCCCGCAGGCAATGGAACAGAATTTCCCGATCACAAGTTTATCGTGATTCACAGGATAATGGTACAATACATTCTGCTTTTCAAACAGTACAGGGTCATGGACAAAATCATTGTACATTGTAAAATCTCCAACCGATATATTCGGATTTGTCACCACATTTTTCAGATAAACAGTATCTCTGTCCCCGGTGCGGGGATAAATTCGTTTGTCGGACATGACAGTCACCTCTTTTTTCTTATAGCTTTGACTTTATTGTACGCACTTATTCTCATCGGCTCAAGATACAGAATGGTTCGGTAATGTTTTGTATCAATCTGTGGTTACATGTATTCCTTCAGGATTCCACCTGCAGCCGTTTCAGCAAAAAGCCGCATATCACCGCTGCACCCAGAAAGATCACCAGCAGGGGCCACAGATTTGTGAAAACAAGGCCATTGTCCGTCATCAATCGATATCCCCATGCGGCCGGACATACGTTTCCCACAATCTCAAAAACATGCGGAAGTAAATCCGCAGGAAACATAATCCCCGACAGCATGATAGACGGGAGAAAGATCATCTGTGAGATCATGGTAAGTTTTGCCTGGTTTTTGATCAGCAGCCCTAAAACACTTCCTATACTTATTGTCGCCGCCGTAAAAATCAGGAGTGAGACAAAATATAATGGCAGGCTTTCGGGCAGCTTTGCATCAAAAGCGATGGGAGCAATCATATATATAACCGTGCTCATCAGCATCAGATGGAGCAGCGCTGATAAAAACATTGAAACCAGTCCGAGATACATTGGAACCCCGTTCGCCTTGTAAACTTTCTTAATGTCATTTCCATATACTTCCAAAAGAGAGGGCGGCAGACCGATCAGCCCACCCGTTGACACCCCAAGCACAGTCATTGACTGAATCAGCGTATTCCTGGTATCCGGTGTCATGGATGTAAATATCCCGCCCATGACAGCAAAGAACAAAAGCGGAACCACATAACAGGTGATCAAAAGTGTCTTACTTCTCATATCCAGTTTCCACTGCAGTGCCAGTCCGTAGAAAAATGCGCTCATTCTCCATTCCTCCCCGCTATGTCGATAAAATGCTGTTCCAGCGTTCCTCTGTCTATTTTGATATCTGATATCTCAATCCCGCGCCGTTTAAAGTCTTCCAGCAGCGTCAGCATGGTATCCCCGATATTGTCTGCCTCAAAACGTTGATCGCCTTCTCCTGTTGTAATGTCAATGATATAGCGGCTGCCTGTTTTTGCTGACAATTCTTCAACGGTACCCAAAAATACAAGATGGCCATCATTCAGAATCGCGATACGGTCACACAGACTTTCGACCTCCGCCATATCATGGCTCGCCAGGATGATCGCCTTTCCCTGCTCTTTCAGTCTGCGTATCTGGCCATGAAGTTTGACTCTTCCCTCAACGTCCAGTCCGGCGGTCGGCTCGTCAAGGAACACGATATCCGGATCACTGATCAGGGCTAGTGCCAGGTGAAGGCGCCGCTTTTGCCCGGTGGACAGCTCTGCGTATTGCTTCTTCGCCAGCTCCTGTATCCCCAGATCGGAAATCATCGAATAATCTATCTGTGTTTTATTCCATTTCGCAAACAGCTGTACTGCCTCCATCGGCCTGATACATGCCGGGAGCGACGCCGACTGCAGCTGAATGCCCATTCTCCCGTTCACCGCAATCTTTCCGCTGTCATACCTGCGCAGTCCTTCGATACATTCAAGGGTCGTGGTCTTCCCTGCACCGTTTACTCCAAGCACAGCAAATATCTCACCTTCCCTGACGCCAAACGTCAGGCCTTTGAGCACCGTATGATCACCATAACTTTTCTTCAGACTGTCAATCTCAATCGCGTAACTCATTTTGTCACCCCCTGAAAAGGGTCCAGCCCTCTTTTATCAAAATACTCCTCCAACGCCGGTATGATAAACTCATTGGCGATCTCCTGTTTTTGTTTCCATCCCATATCCCCGGTCATGACATGATCCGTTTCCATAGATTCGTTCATCTCCATAAGCTTTGACAGCATGGCAGCATCACCGCCTGTGAACTCCATGATCATATCCCAGTATTCTCTTGCAAAACGCTGACCCTCTTCACTCTCGGGAGGCACCCCGTCTTTTTGAAACTGTACCGCTTCATCGAACAGGCGGGTAAGTGTCTCCAGCATCGCAAGGCCGCTGTCCATATTGAAAAGCCCGTGAAAATGATCAAGTACCTGGTCGTCTAAATGCTTGATCATCCAGTAGTACTCATTTTTCATCCGAAGATTCGTGATGATATCCGCATATTTCTTAAAATCCACCGACTGCATCTGCAGGGCTTCCTCCCTCAGTATCTCGATCTCTTTTAAGGATTCTGACAGAGTTTCGATCTTTTTCCGTATGGCGGCCGCCTGATCAGCCAGCGCCCCCGCAACATCTTCAGGCGTCTCGAGAGAAACCAGATGGTTTTTAATATCATCCAATGAGAATCCCAGAGACTTCAGAGATAAAATCTGGTGAAGCCTGACCAGATCTTTATCCGTATAAAGCCTGCGCCCTCCCGCGCTCTTTGCCGACGGTGAAAGTACGCCTTCCCTGTCGTAATACTGCAGGGTGCGCACGGTAACATCCATCTTTTTTGCGAGTTCTCCAACGGTCATATATCCTTCGGGGATCGCTTTATATTTGCTCATAGCAGCTCTCCTTCCCTTTGATTAAATCCATTATAATATATGACGCCGCGTCACGAGCAAGCCTTTTTCTGGAACTTCTGCAGACAGCAAAGCAGCGCATTGCCGCGATTGGCATTGCGCTGCTTTGTCTTATATGCTAAAACTATACAACATTTAATATACCTGATACGTATATTCAATATATTCCGCAATCTCTTTCATGCCGGGCTCTCCCGGTGAATTGCCAAAAGCTCCGTCATGCTCAAACCTGTCAGCCACGCTCATACAATCCGCAAGTGTATAACCCGATTCCCTGATCGATTTGATCTCCAGTTCTTCCATCAATTCGACAACTCTTCCAGCCAGGATCTCAGCCAGTTTCATCGTATCCATATCCTCACTGGATACGATCCCCATGGCTTCTGCAACCTCTTCGAGATTCTGTCTCTCTCCGTACTTTGCCGTATATGTCAGGACCCCCGGGAGCCCCCAGGCGCATCCAAGCCCGTGAGGAATATGATTCTTCGCACCAAATGTCTGTGCAAAACTGTGTCCGATCTGACAGCCGCAGGCCGAGATCGCCATGCCGCCGAGATTGGCTGCAAGCGCCATCATCTCTCTCGCCTTCTCATTTTCCGGCTCTTTTACTGCGGTCGGGAGCCATCTGAGGGTGAGCTTAATCCCCTCTTTGCCGAAGATATAGCCATAGGGATTGTAATTTCTGTTGGTAAGCGCCTCCACGCAATGCGCGAGCACATCCATTCCGGTAGACGCCGTCGCGCCCGCCGGGAGCGAGTAGGTGAGCACCGGGTCCACGATCGCCATATCCGGCTTGTAGATCGGCATTTCCTTGGCACCGGTTATGACATCCCCGATCACCGCCCACTGAGAAATTTCGCTTCCCGTACCGGACGTGGTGCAAAGCGTGATCAGCTTCATCTCGTGTTCCGCCTCACCGATGCTGTAATAGTCACGAATCGTCGTTCCGTTCTGGCTGATAATGATGCAGACCGCCTTTGCCGTGTCAAGCGTACTGCCGCCGCCGACTGCCACGACGCCGTCGATCTCATACTTTCTGATGTAAGCGGCGCCTTCATCGCAGATATCACTCGGTGCATCCGCCACACATTGATCAAACACAAAGACCTCAAGCCCGGCTTCTTCCAGAACGTCAATGACCTGTGTGGCGACTCCGAATTCGCACAGCGCACGCTCTGTACAGACCATAACCTTATGCATTCCAAGTTCCCTCGCCTTATCTCCGACTTCTTTTGAGGCGCCGGTCCCAAAAAGTGTGGGACAAAACGTATTCCATATATAAGCACTCATAATATTAAACTCCTTTTTCAAAACAGACTTTTCAAGTAGGACATAACCGCCTCAACATCATACTGATACAGATGATACAGTTCTTCCGCACTGCCGAAGCCCGGATAGACCTGGGGAACACCGAATCTTTTAAATGATTTTACACGGATCCCGTTGTCGCACAGTACATCAGCCACCGCACTCGCAAGACCGTTTTTCATCAAATGATCCTCCCAGACGATGATCCTTCCAGTCTCCGAAGCAGCTTTCAGTACAAGTTCCTCATCCAGAGGCTTCACCGTAAACATATCGATGACCCGCACACTGATTCCCTGCTTCTCAGCCTCCTCATACAGCTGCAGCGCATAGTCGACCATCTCACCGCAGGCGATCACGGCAATGTCTTTTCCGTCCCTCGCCGTATAGCCTCTGCCAATCTCAAAGCTGGCATCTGCACCATACAGGATGCGGTTTTCTTTCCCCGGATCGATACGTATGGAAAGAGGTCCGTCATAGTTTAAACTTTTCTCGATGATCTGCCCAAGCTGTACCGGATCCGACGCGGCACAGACCGTCATATTGACCAGTGATGAATACAGCGCCATATCCTCCATTGCATAATGGGTAGAACCGCCATTCCCCGTGAGACCTGCATAATTTGCGATGATCCGCACCGGTAGATTCGGGTAACAGAGATCCGTACGCACCTGCTCCAGCGCACGCATGCTCATGAACGGCATCATGCCGATGATAAATGGGATGTTCCCGTCATATGCCAGCCCCGATGAAACACCGACAACGTTCTGCTCCGCGATGCCGGTGTCAATGAAACGGTCCGGATACTTCTCCTGGAAGTCCTTACACCCAAAACCGATATCAGGAGTCAGCAGCCATACGCGTTCGTCCTTCCCGCCAAGTTCAGTGATCGTATCCCCCACTACAGATCTTGCTGAATTATATTCGTCAAGTGTATATGATTGCTTCATCTATAACTCCTTTCTCTGCTCTTTTAAGGCAGCATCAAGGTCAGCCAGAGCTGTTTTCAAATCTTTTTCATTCAGACTGCCTGCATGCCATTTGATCTGGCGTTCCATAAAGGAAATGTTTTTGCCCTTAACGGTATTCGCGATCACGACAGTCGGCACGTCCCCTTCGCAGTCCGGCAGCCTGTCAAACGCATCCACAACCTGGTCCATATCATTGCCGTCACTGATCTCAATGATATTCCATCCGAACGCACGCCACTTATCTGCATAAGGTTCCATCATAACCGAGTCTTCGGAAAAGCTGGTCATCAGCTGTCTGTTGCGGTCCACGACGGCCACCAGATTCCCCAGCCTCAGTGCTCTGCCTGTCAACGCCGCTTCCCATACCGAACCTTCGCAGGTCTCTCCGTCCCCCATCATGCAGAAGACCCGATGCCCCTGTCCCTTCTGCCTCGCCGAAGCCGCCAGACCGACACTGATCGGCAGCCCATGCCCCAGGGAACCGGTTGACGCATCCAGCATCGGCAGCCTGGTCTTACAGGGATGCTGCCCAAATTTACTGCCCACCTGTCCGTAGGTTTCACAGATTTCTTTATAATCAAAAAATCCTTTTAAAGCCATCACAATGTACATGCCGACTGCGCCGTGCCCCTTGCTCAGGATAAAACGGTCACGCTCAGGATCTTCCTGCATCCTGGGATCAACATGCATCGTGTGCTGAAACAGACAGGTCAGCACATCAAGCATCGACATATCCCCGCCCATATGGATATTGCCGCTGTACTCGCCGCACAGATTGCAGAGATCATACCGTGCCCGATGTGCAAGTTCCTGTAAACGTAACACTTCCTTCTTATCTGCCATTTTCCGATATCCCCTTTCTAAAAATCGATCGAAACGAAAATTTTGCCGCACTCATAGCTGGCCGCCAGATCAAGCGCTTCCCGATAGCGGGATGCCGGAATAACATGTGTCAGAATCTTATCGAGGGGAAGTACGCCTGACTCGATAATCTGACCCACTTTTCTCATATAATATTTTCCGAGGAAACCCGCGTGAAGCTCAACTTCTTTTTTGAGAAGCGTACCCACATGAATCTCCGGCCGAACCAGTTCATCATGCCCATAGTGCAGAACCTTTCCCCGCGGCCGTACATATTCAATGCATTCCTCGATCAGCCCCCCAACCGCCTCGATGCAGTGATCCACGCCGAGATTATCCGTCTCTTCTAAAACAACTTTTCCGACATCCTCTGTATCAGGATTCACCACACGTGTCGCGCCGATTTCCACCGCTTTGTCTCTCCGGTATTTTATCGGTTCCGATACGATAATTTTTCTGCAGCCGCTTGCCTTTAAAAGAGCCACAAACATCAGTCCGATCGGACCTGCACCGAGAACACATGCCGTATCTCCCACGTGTACATTTAATTTCTCAAGTGCATATCCACAGCCGGCCAGCGGCTCAGCCATGCCCATCAGTTCTGGACTTGCATCCGCGCCTACCTTATAGACACATTTCTGCGGCAAGACCGCATAGTTTGTCAGTCCTCCGTCAGCGAATACCCCCATCGTCAGCGCCTGTCCCTCAAATCCGGAGTCAACGCCCAGAAATACGGAGTCACATGCCTCCGGAAGCCCCGCCAGACAGTTGTCACAGTGCCCGCAGGGACCATGCGGATCGATGATCACCTTGTCCCCGGGCTTTAAGCTGGTGACATGTTCTCCCACTTCCGCTACCTCACCGCAGAACTCATGTCCGAAAATAATATTTTTTCTGCACGGATGTTTCTGCGGCGTTGCAAAAATATTGACGTCTGTGCCGCACACCGCACATCCGTAAATTTTTATTTTTACATCATCACAATGTTTCATCTCCGGAATTGGTCGCTTCTCATATGTAAACTCACCCGGACCTTTATAAATGATCGCTTTCTGCATATCAGCCATGTTCTGTCACCTCCTATTCTACGTCAACCCATTTGGAATTGTTCTGCGCGCTCTCGATGACTGCATAATAGAACTTTACGCCGCTGACACCCGTTTCCACATCCGGAAAGTCCAGGTCTTCTTCCGTCGGGGTCTCACCGTTTTTCAGCTTCAGGATGGTGTCGATGACGTTTTTGTAAATATTCGCGATTGCAATATAATATCCTTCCGGATGCCCGAACGGAACGCGTGACAGACTGCCTGCCGGTACGTCAATCCCGTCGCCTCCGCGGCAGAGTGTCTGTGCCGCCTCCCCTTTTCTTGCAAAGCGGACCTCATCCGGTCTCGTCTGATGCCATTCCAGTGACCCCTTCGTACCGTAGATGCGCAGATTGATCTCGTTCGGTGAGCCGCAGGCAACCTGTGAAAACCAATAGGCACCATGCGCACCGTTATCATATTCAAGAATAATATTGTCATTCAGGTCCAGTTTTTTGCCAAAAGTATCGGCCGTCGCCAGCAGTCTTTTGATCTTCAGTCCCGTCACATAATTTACCAGATGCTCCACGTGTGTACCATCGTCCGCACAGGTATTGGATATACCGCTGTACTTGGGATCAGTCCGCCAGATCCTGGAATTGATCTGTTCTTTTTCCGAAAGGAGATCCAGGAAACAACCTTCCATATAGTCCGCATTGACGGAGATGATATCACCGATATCTCCCCTGGCGATCATCTGTCTCATTACTTTGCACATCACGTATCCGGAATAGCAGTAATCCACAGCGAACACCAGATTCTTTTCTTTTGCGATCCGCGCCAGATCCTCCGCCTCCTCAACCTTCAATGTCAGAGGCTTTTCACAGACAACGTTGATGCCGTGCTCCAGAAATGTCTTCGCCACAGAGTAATGTACGAAATTTGGCGTACAGATGGAAACAAAATCGATGTTCCCTGCCTCGGCCTCCGCCATTTTTTCGGCATCATAGTATACTCTGGATTTATCTACGTGATAAGCCCCGGCACACTCATCATTCAGCTCATCAACTGCCGAAAAACATCCGCATACAAGTTTTGCTCTTGGATCCAGTCCCAGCGCCTTGCGGTGACACTCTCCAATCAACGCTCTTAAATCTCCGCCGACCATTCCATATGTTAATTCTTTTACCATTTTTCAATCCTCCTGAAATTATTATATTTCACAACATTTTCTGACAGCCGCAAACCCGGCTTCTGTATCTCCCTCCGGAAAGTATTCAAAGCATACGGTTCCGTCAAAATCACTCTCTTTGATCTTCCTGAACAGGAAGTCAAAATTAATCTCTCCCGTCCCCGGCTCATGGCGGTCCGGCGCATCGGCAATGTGAATGTACGGCACAATGTCCAGATTTTCTGTGATGTTCTGCAGCAGGTTTCCATGCATCATCTGCATGTGAAATACGTCGCACAGCAGCTTAACATGCCTGGAATTCACGGCCCGCACGATATCCGCTCCGACAGACGTATCCGTCACGGACATTCCGGCGTCGCTGCCCACACTGCAAAGCGGCTCCAGCAGGACTGTGATCTTGTTTTCTTCCAGCATTGGTACCATGCAGGTAAGGTTGTGTGTGATATTAGCAATCATCGCCTCATGGCTGTACTTATTCCGAAAATCCGAACAGCCCTCCGGTGTAAAATGATTCGGAAACAGGATCAGCGTGTCGCAGTCAAGTTCTTTTGCCGCGCCGACAGACTGCCTGATCCAGTCCAGATACTCTTTGCTGTGTTCCCCGTCACACAGAGAATACGACTTCGTCGCACTGAAAGCCCTCACCTTCACGCCGTGTTCCCGGCATGTATTTTTTATCTGCGCAAGATCCCTGTCATCCCAGCTCCAGAATTCTACGGCATGGATGCCGGCGGCTCCGACTCTCGCTATCTTCTCGCAGATATCCATCCCCGGATACAGCGGTTCAATATTAATTGCAAAATCGATCATAATGAAATCTCCTTTTTTGTTTTTTCTATAATTACGATACCACGGATTGTTCCGCACCCTATGCTCTCACAATCCTGAAAACATTCATAATATTCCCTGCTTATCTCTCTCCCGAAGATCTGCTATAACCGTCGGGTACAGCTTATCCAGTTTGTACATCAGGCACAGTCCTGCAATGATCACCGAGAATACGACCGGTGCATACATGCATATTCCCTTTATGATACCAAGTGCATTCACATTCTGCGCGGCAGCAAGGCCGTCATAGCCGACCGAATTCATCAGCAGCCCGATTCCGGCTGAAGCCAGACCCCCGCCGAGCTTCGAACCAACCGAAGCGGCACTGAAGATCATGCCGTCCTGCCGGATATGCGTCTTCCACTGTCCGAATTCCGCACAGTCTGCGATCATTGGAAACACGCATGCCCACAGGGGCGCTACACCAATGCCGCGAAGCACAGCGCTTGCCATGGCCACAGTGACGTTCAGCGGATTGCTCATCCATACCAACTGTGCCGCGATCACCAGCAGGATGCCAGCAAGAGTCAGGTTGCGCTTGCCGAACCGCATGACGAAGTACGGTACGATCAGGACAACAATGCTCTGCGCGATCAGTTCCGCCGCATAAATTGGGCTGTAGAGATCCTGATTTCCCAGTATGTATTTACAGTAATACGTGGTTATGGTGCCGCTGACCGTGCTCATCATGACCATGACGCCCCACAGTCCCAGGCAGATTGCCCAGTACTGATTGGAAAACAGTGCCTTCAGATTCTTACCCACTGAAACCTTCTGATTTTTTGCCGCCTCAATTACAACACGCTCCTCAATGTTAAAAAAACATACCAGCAGCAGTATCAGGGCAATCGCCGCGAAAATACAGGAGACGATAATCCAGCTTCGCTGCGTGTCGCCAAAAAGCCTGACCAGCGGAAGCGTGGAGACCGTTACCAGCATTTTCCCCATAGGGCCGCAGAAAATACGCCATGCCTGTGTCGATGCACGTGACTTCTGGTCACGTGTGATCAGAGAGGCCATCGTGGAATATGGAAGGTTTAATGCGGTGTATACCACCGTGTTTACCAGGTTATAGGTGACAAAAATGTAGATCGCCTGCAGCGTCTGCGACGCATTTGGCGGAACCAGAAACAGCAGGACAAATGTGATCGCATACGGCACCGCCATCCATAAGATCCATGGCCGCGCCTTGCCGTACTTCGTCTTCGTGCAATCCGTGATAAATCCCATAATGATATCTGAGACACCGTCAAACAGCCTGGTGACCAGAAAGACCATACCTACCACGAAAGCGTTAATCCCGACATAATCCGTGTAAAAAAATGTGAGCAGCGTGCTGCACAATCCATATACGACGTTGCACGCCGAGTCCCCCAGACCGTAACAGATCTTTTCGCGGAAGCTGACGATATGATCCTCTCTGCTTTGTCGGTCTTTTGAAACATCGTCCATCAAAAACAACCCCTTTCACTTTTCATGCTTTTACTAACTGTCTTGTAAATTGCCGGCAACCTGTTTATAATGGTATTGTACTATCCGTCGTCAGATCCTTCAGTCAATTTAGTTTCCAATCATATAACAATCCTCCCAATTTTCTGGAACTATTGTTATATTTTTTATGCAAATTAACCCGAAATTTATCATCCGCCATGTCATTCGCAAGGCATATTGTACAGAATGGAATTTCAGAACAAAGCAAAGGAAGAGGACAGTCCTATGGAAAACATGATTGTAAATCACGCCATGATGGAAGAATTGGCACACCCGAATCAGATGTTTCCGGTATCAGAATTTGTGGATCATTTTGACCTTTTTCCAGACGGAAGTTTCCCCAGCCACTGGCACCATGAGCTCGAACTGCAGATCGTTCTGAAAGGCAGTGCCAAATACAGAGTGAACGGCGTCTCCTATGTGGTGGAAGAGGGCTGCGCTATCTATATCGCACCGGAAGCAATTCACCTTGCCAGCGAACAGTCCCCTGGAACCATCGGCTATGATGTCGTCTTGTCGCCACAGCTTCTGATCGACCTCATGAACAGTGCGAACTGTGAAAAGTATGCACTTCCTCTGACGACCCGCCGGCCGGACGCCCTTGTCATCACTCCGGAGCGCAAGGAGGGCCACAAGATTCTGGAATTTTTAAAGCGGATGTACTATACCGACAGTACACACGCTGCCTATGAGTTGTTTATGCTGGAAAATATGATCGGGATATGGCGCAGCCTTCTGGCACTGTTCCCCAGACAGACTGCAGATTCCGAAGACAGCGGCAAACTTCTGAGAGAACAGCGCATGAAAAACATGCTCAATTATATCCATCAGAATTATTCGCAGCCGATAACGATACAGGACGTATCCGCTGCTGCAAATATCAGCAAGAGCGAATGCTTCCGCTGCTTTTCCGAACTGTCAAAGATAACGCCCGTGGAATACATCAACAAATTTCGCCTGCTGCAGGCATCCCAGCTGCTGCTCACAACCGACAAAAACATGGTGGATATCTGTTACACCACCGGATTTAATAATACGAGTTATTTTTCAAAGAAATTTAAAGAACAGTATGGAGTGACGCCGAAGGCGTACCGCTCCAAGCACCATTAGAAGAGAAAAGCACCTGCTGTCCGGCAGTTTATGCCGGCGCGCAGGTGCTTGTGATCTGCAGGCGGTTTATTTTCCCACCATCATATTCAATATTTCCATATCCGTATTCTGCATGCCTTCCCGGCCCAGCCGCCCAATGTTGCGGATGGTGCCCTCGATATCGTCTGTGAGAATTCCTTCTCCTCCTTTGAAATAATCATTGTTAAATGCCATTTTGTCGGCAAGTATCGCCGCATCAAGCGCCGCCGCAATCTTGGCCGCACAGGATGGTTTCGCGCCGTCACACACAATACCGGAAACAATTCCCAGGGTATTGCTGATCGTAAACATGATCTGCTTCCGGCTGCCGCCCCGCAGATAGGTGATGCCCGCACCGCTTCCGGTGGCTGCACTCACCGCACCGCAGAATGCAGAGAGCGAACCGATACCCGTCTTCAGATGGGCGGCAATCAGGTTGCTGATCACCAGTGCGCGATACATCTTTTCATCTGATACCTTCAATTCCCTGGCATACTGATATACCGGTACGCTGGCTGTGATTCCCTGGTTCCCGCTGCCGGAGTTTGCCACAACAGCCAGGTCGCATCCGCTCATACGCGCATCTGACCCTGCCGCCGCATAGGCCTTTGCCCTCACCTCCACATTTTGGCTGCCGTACAGGTTCAGGATATTCTTGCCGATATTTGCTCCATAGGGGTTCTTCATACCTTCCCTGGCGATCGTCATATTGCATGCGATCTGATGGTCCAGCAATTGTCTGACATCGGAAATCTGTACTGCTTCGGCAAAGTCAAGGATACCGTTGACACTCATAAAATCCCTTTTGTGGTTTGCATCTCCCCGGTCCAGAAGGTAATCTTTATTCAGCAGATTTTTACCGTTCCTGGAAATTTTTACGATATTTGTGTGTTTATCCACAATTTCTACGACCGCGGTGTCGTCTCCGCAGAAGGCCTCGAGGCAAATATATAGATTGGCGACTCCTTCTACCAGTTCCACCTCACATAATCCCTCGCCCGCCAGAACTTTTGACTGGTCAATATCTTCCTGCGTGACTGTGGACAGCACCTCCAGCTGTCTTTCGGCATTTCCTCCCAGTGCCCCGAGAATCGCCGCAGCCTCCACACCTTTCTGTCCGCCGGAATTCGGCACCGTCACACCTTTTACATTTTTAATGATGTTACCGCTGCAGTGAGCGATGATACGTTCCGGCATACAGCCCAGATATTTTCTTGCCGTCGCACTCGCATAGGCGATCGCAATCGGCTCTGTACAGCCAAGCGCTGTGATCAGCTCCTCATTTAACACCTGAATATAACCGTCATACATGCTCTTTTTCATACTTTCATCCTCTCATCTGCAAAACCTTCGGCGCCCTGATACAGTGCCGGCTGTTCCATATAACAAATCTCCTGTCTTTTCCCGCTTTTTTGTGCCAGCAGGCATGCCTCTCCCGCTGCCGCCGCCACATAGCCATCCCAGGCAGTCGGACCCTCCAGTACCCCCGCCCGGGCACCATCGATAAAGCGCTGCAGCTCCATGTCAAATGCCGCCCGGTAACGTTCTTTCCAGAAATCATATTCCCGTACCCGCCGATAAGCTCCCTGCCTGACAATATTCGAGACGGATGCCGGGAGTGAGACTGTTCCCCGCTCACATACCACCTCACAGCTTACGTCATATCCATAATCACAGTGCGTAAAAACCTCCAGATCGATCAATACTCCGGAAACTGTCTCCAGTATCACAAGCTGCGGATCGTACAGTTTTCCTTCAGCACAGGAAGCCGTTCTTCCATGAAGCACCCGGCAGGCAGCCAGGGGATCTCCTCCGAGCAGCCACGGAACCACATCGATCTCATGAATCGCGGCATCCATGATCTCCATCCGGTCGTCAAAACCCTCGCCAGCCCGCGGATTCCGGTGAACCGCATGTACCATCAGCGGATGTCCCATGCTCCCGGAACACACCAGTTCCCGCAGTTCTCTGTGATGCCGGTCAAACCGCCGCATAAATCCCAGCTGTATCAGCCGCCTGCCTGCCTTCACTTCTGCCTCCAGGATCATCCTGCTGCTTTCTTTCGTATCAGCCAGCGGTTTTTCACAGAACACCGGCTTTCCACATTCCAGACAGGCCAGCAGATACTGTTCATGCACAGCGCCGGGCGCCGCGATCAGGACGGCATCAATGCCGGCGTCCATGATCAGCTCCTCCGCCGTCATGACTCCCGGAATGCCGTATAACTCAGCCGCCTCTTCCGCCCGCTTTGGTGATGAGGAGGCGACCGCGGCAACACAGGCACCGGACAGATGTCTCTGTATCCCGCGTATATGCTCTGCCCCGATTCTCCCTGTTCCTATCACGCCAATTTTTAATTCCCGCATCATTTACCGCCGAATCTTTGCCCACGTTCCGGACGCATTCGACTCCTCAATCGCATCCAGGGTCAGGACCACTTCCAGTCCGTCTTCCCCCGTCACAAACGGTTTCGTATCTTCCTCAATACAGCGGATAAACAACTCGTCGATGTCTGTCAGCAGGGTGACGCTCTGATCCGGATTCTCCGGAAAATCATAATACGCCGTCGTTCCATCCTTATACTCGACGACCACCGGATGGTCTTCGCGGTACAGCGTGATCACACCCTCTGTTCCGAAGAACTGTGTCATGCGGTCATTTCCGCTCATACTGGTCCAGCTGTTCACAATCAGCCCGACCACACCATTTTCCATCTCAACAATCGACATGGAATTGTCATCAACATCGATCGGTGTCCCGTCAGGCTTCACTTTTGCCAGTGTCGGTGTGTAAGACAGCACCCGTTGATAGCGCGAGCCCACAATATAATGCATAAGGTCAATCCTGTGGGAACCGACGTCGCTCATAACCCCGCGTCCGCTCATCGCACGGCTGAAATACGCATTGTTGATACCGTCCACAGACGCATACTCCGGTCCCTGTATGCCAAGGAAGGTACGGTAAGTCAGCAGCCGTCCGATCTCTCCCCTGTCGAGAAGCTCTTTTGCCTTTATATGCGGATGATACCGGCGCTGGTTGTGGGAAATCATCAGCTTTTTATTTGCTTTTTCAGATGCGGCAATCATCTTTCTCGCGTCATCGGCACTGACTGCCATGGGTTTTTCACATAGGACGTGTTTGCCCGCCGCAAGTGCCCGGACAGCCAGGTCACAGTGTGAACGTGTGGGTGTGCAGATAACAGCTGCATCAATCCCAGGATCTGCGAGAGCCTCATCCAAAGTGTAGAAAACCTTCCCGCCAAACTCGGCTGCTTTCTGAGCCGCCCGCCCCGGCGTCCCGTCAAAAAATCCAGATAACACTGCGTCGGGATTCTGTCTCAGAGCCGGTATGTGACGGAACCCGGCGATGCCGCCGCATCCGATAATCAAAACATTTACCATCTTATTTCCTCCTGATCAGATACCGAGGTATGCTTTCTGAACCTCCTCCGAATGGAGAAGTTCCTCCGCCATACCACTCAGTACGATTTTTCCTGTCTCCAGCACATAAGCGCGGTCCGAAATCTTCAGCGCCACCCTGGCATTCTGTTCAACCAGCAGAACCGTTGTACCCATATCACGGATCCGCCGGATCAGTGAAAAGATTTCTTTCACCACCAACGGGGCAAGTCCCATAGAGGGCTCATCCAACATCAAAAGCCGGGGTTTGCCCATCAGGGCACGGCCGACGGCCAGCATCTGCTGTTCGCCTCCGGACAAGGTCCCTGCAGCCTGCGCTTCCCGCTCTTTGAGACGCGGGAACAGTTCATACACGGTCTTCAGCGTCTCCTCATTCGTCTCACTGTTCTGAAGATATCCGCCCATCAGCAGGTTATCAAGCACCGTAAAATCTGGGAATACCTGACGTCCCTCCGGTGAGAGCACGATTCCGTTTTTTACTTTAGTCTGCGCCTCCCATTTGGAAATATCCTTGTCCTCATAATAAATCTTTCCGCCATTGATATTTTTAAGACCTGCAATGCTGTGCATCGTCGTGGTCTTTCCTGCGCCGTTCGCACCTATCAGCGTTACGATCTCGCCTTCATTGACTTCAAAGGAGATATCCCGCAGGGCGTTGATGCTTCCATAATTTGACATGACATGTTCCAGTCGCAGCATTGCCATATGTCAGTCATCCTCCTTTCCGAGATATGCCTCAATCACCATCGGATTATTGCGCACCGCAGTGGGGTCCCCCTCCGCGAGCAGTTCGCCGTAGTTCAGAACATAGATCCGCTCACATACGTTCATGACAAATTTCATATCATGCTCAATCAGAAGGATCGTATAACCCAGATCACGCAGTTCCCTCACCATATGCAGCAATTCCTCCGTCTCCTGCTCGTTCATGCCTGCCGCAGGCTCATCCAGCAGCAGCAGCTTGGGATTCGTGGCAAGGGCGCGGGCGATCTCCAGCCGGCGCTGTTTGCCGTACGGAAGCGAGGACGCGAGTGCGAAACGGTCATCCCACAGATTCATCAGTTTCAGGTATTCCTCTGCACGTCTGCTGCATGCTTCCTCTTCCCTGCGCTTTTTCGGCGTATGAAAGATCGCATCAGCGAGATTGACCTTCGTATGGCCGTGCATCCCGAGAATCACATTATCCATCGCACTCAGTTTTGCGAACAGCCGGATGTTCTGAAAGGTGCGCCCAAAACCCCGGCGGGCGATCAGATACGGCTTTACTCCTGTGATGTCCTCGCCGTCCAGCTCGACTCTTCCCTCCGTCGGCGTGTAGATTCCGGTGACAATATTGAAAAGCGTCGTCTTTCCGGCGCCGTTTGGTCCGATAATGCCGACAATCTCTCCGGGTTCGATCTGCATATTGATATTGGAAAGCGCTTTCAGCCCTCCGAACTTCTGAGTGACGCCGGTTACTTTCAATACACTACTCATTTGCACCTTCACCCGCCTTTTTCTCCGTGTGATTCAGCGTCAAACGCTGTTTGATATATTTAAAGTTTACATTTCCCAGAATACCATCCGGCTTTATCATCATCAGTACGACAATGATGATTCCATAGACCAGGTTTCGGTACTGCGCCATCGCACGGATCGTCTCCGGCAGAATCGTCAGCACGGACGCTCCCAGGATCGTGCCCGGAATCGAGCCCAGACCGCCGAAGATCGCCATGATCAGCATGTCCATGGATGCCGCCGTCGTAAAGCTGGACGGGTCGATAAAGTTGATATAATGCGCGTAAAATGCGCCTGCCACGCCTACGATCATGGATGATATGATAAATACCATGATCTTATAGCGGAACACATTGACCCCCATGGCGGACGCCGCCAGATCATCCTCGCGGATCGACATAACCGCAAGTCCGATACGGGAATGAACGATGCGGTACACGATCACCGCCGCCAGCACGACCAGAACCAGCATCACATAAAAGATCGAACGGTTACTGGTAAACTGGATGCCGAACAGATTGGGTGACGGGATACCCGCAATGCCGAGCGGTCCTCTCGTCAGGTTCATGGAATTCATCTCCACAAGTCTTACGATCTCACAGAATCCCAGTGTCACGACCGTCAGATAATACCCTTTCAGGCGCAGCGTCGGCAGTCCAAGCAGAAGGCTGAACAGTCCGGCGACAACCGCCGAGACGATCATACAGGTTCCCATGCCAAGTCCGGCACGCGTTGAGAGGATCGCTGCCGCATAAGCGCCGATTCCCCAGAAAGCCGCATGTCCCATGGTCATCAGCCCAAGAAAGCCGGTTAAAAGATTAAGACTCAGCGCGATCATGACATACATCATACAGATGGTCACGATACGCAGCATGTAAGAGGAATTGGTCATCAGTGGGAAGACAGCCAGTACCGCCACCAGCAGCACAGCCAGCTTATTCATATGTTTTGCAAAAAAATTCAGTATTTGATTCATGACAGCCGCCCCCTCCTTATACTTTATTGATTTTCTTCCGCCCAAATAAACCGGCGGGTTTGATCAGAATCACAAGAATCAAAATCGCAAACGCAATGGCATCCCGGTAGCCGGAGCTGATATAACTTGCACCCAATGTTTCGAACAGGCCGACCAGAAGACCGCCCACCATCGCACCCGGAAGAATCCCGACACCGCCCAGTACGGCGGATGCCATCGTTTTCATGCCCACGGCAAAGCCCGTATTGATATCAATGGACTGGTAATACATGCCCACCAGAGTGCCGGCGATGGACGCCAGCATCGAAGCGATGACAAAAGTCAGGGAGATGATAAGATTCACATTAATCCCCATCAGTTTTGCCGCATCCGCATTCTGCGCCGTGCACCGCATCGCTTTCCCAAACTTTGTTTTATAGGTGACTGCCGATAGCAGTACCATCAATACCAGCGCAACAGCCAGGATAATCAGCTGACTGGAGTTGACCGTGGTATTTCCGATTTTGATTTTGCCAAAATCAATAATGTTGGGGTATGGTTTCGTCTGGCTTCCGAAAAATAGTAAAATTACATTGTCTATGACCGTCGCTATCCCCATTGTCGTAATCAGACCGGTCAGTTTTGGTGCCTTCTTAATTCGAAGGCGCCGAAGGCCAAAGCGGTCCAGGCAAAATCCCACTGCACCGGTCGCTATGATACTGATCGTAAACGCCAGCAGGAAATGACCGTCCAGGCCAAGATAGACCATCAGCGTGATATAACCGCCCAGCATATATACCGATCCATTTGCAAAATTCACCAGCTCCAACACGCCAAACACCATCGAGAATCCGATCGCTACCAACGCATAAGTGCTGCCAATGGTCAATCCGTTTAATATCTGTTCCAACAGCATCTTTGTGCACCATCCTTAGTAGATAAATATGAACAGTTACTTTACAAGTCCTTCCTCCTGTACGACCTCCTGCATCAGAGTGAACACATACCGGTCCACATCCAGCGGCAGTGCACAGCCCGGCGCGAAAATAAAACGATAATCCCCGCATTCCTCCAGAGCCGTCAGGAGCCTTCGGCGCAGTACGTCTTTGATCGCCTCTCTGTCGTTGTCTGCATTCACAAAGTCATGATGCTGATCAATGCCTCCGATCAGCACCTTATCCGGATACATATCACGAACCGTTTTAATGGATGTCAGCCTGGACATATCTGCAATCTTAGTACAGTTCTCCCAGTTAAATGCCTGAATACCCTCGTAGTCCAGAAATTCTTCAAACTGAAGCTTCTCACAGTAATGCAGGTGCATCATATTAAACCAGGTGCGGTCCTTGATATATCTCAGTAATTCTTTATCATACGGCCGGCAGAATTCCGCGATCTGTTCGTCTGTGACAAGCGCCCCGCTCGCCCACTGTGTGGAGAGGAAAATTCCGTCCACCCCTGTCGCGATCATACGGTCCAGCAGCTTTTTATTGGTTTCCAGCAGCGCTTCAAGCGCCCTGTGTACTTCTTTTGGATGTTCCACCATCATCTGCACAGCCGGCGCAGGGTTGCATGAGTGCAGCATCTCCTGCATCCACGTCAATGGTGTAAAGATCGTTGCCAATACGGGGACCTCGCCTCTGTAGTGTTCACAGACACCCTTTGCAATCGCGATTTCTCTTTGGAACACCGGGTTTTCATCCGGGTCAAGGACCGGAAGGGCCGCCAGATCCTCCGGTGTTTTCACCGGATATTCCAGGAACTCTCCGGACCATTCCCCGGGATCGTTTCTCCAGCGGATCTTCGCACCGTATGCCTCGGCAAAATAATGTCCGTTGCTCATCAGCTTTACAAAATCCCAGCCATTATTGTCCGTAAAATCGATCGTCGCCTTTACAAAGTCTTTTACATGACGGTCTACCATCGGCATGTGCAGCCAACCCGACACGCCAATCCTGTCGGAAGGTCTGTTGTCAATCATTGCCTGAATTCGTTCTTTCTTAGTCATCAGTCTGTTCATATTCCTTTCATCAATAATCATAGGGAGCAAATTCGCCGTCAATCACGGTATACACAAATACGTCTTTCACCACATTGTTTCCGTTTTCAAATGACATATTTTTTCCTGATGTAATCTCGATCGGAACGGTGAGCATTTCTTCAACCAGCGCCTTGGGATCATCGGTTCCGACATTCTTTGCCGCCGTCATGGCAAGCATCGCAGAATCGTATGCAGAGGCGGCAAACCCGTCGCAGGGGGTGTCCGGATATTTCTCGTTGTAGCGTGTTGTGAAGTCCTTCAGATAATCGGTGTAATCCGCAACCTGCATGATAGAGTCCAGGTAAACCGGTGTCGTACCCGCCAGCACGATGCCGTTTGCCTTTTCCCCTGCGATGTCCAGGAACTCCTGCTTGAATACGTTGCCGGGACCCGCGATCTGTACGCCGTCGAGACCGATATTGTCAATCTGGATCAGGATGTTAGCCACGTCATTATACTCACCGTCTATATAAAGAATCCCCGGTTTCGCTTCTTTGATCTTGGAGATCAGCGGGGTAAAGTCTTTAGTCTGCTGGGGCACAAAGTTATCCGTCATAACAACCTTGCCGCCAAGCTCCTCGTATACCTCCGTCAGGATCTGGGCGCCTGTCACACCAAGGTCTGTATTCTGGTGCAGGATCGCGAGATCTTTTCCGTCAAACTGATCGTAAAGCATTTTAGCGGTAGCTGTTCTCTCGATATCCGCAACCGGAGAAACGGGAATCAGCATATCCCCCATACCCGGGAAGTCCGGATGAGAAGTATTCGGGGAGACCATCGGCATGGAAGCCTTCTGGTATACCGGAGCTGCCGCCATGGAAACGGATGAACCAAAGGAACCGACGACTGCAAATACATCATCTTCCTCAATAATCTTGTTTGCAAGGTTAATCGCTTCTTTTTGGTCACCCTTATCATCATTGATTTCAAGGATCACATCTTCTCCGTCCAGTCCTCCTGCCGCATTAAAGTCTTCCACTGCCATTTTCAGGGCATTCTGATAACTGATACCGTACTGCATCAGGTTGCCGGTCAGCGGGATGGATGCGGCGATCGTATGCCTGCCCGATGCATCACCGGAATTTTCTGATTTGCTGTTTTCATTTGTACTGTTTCCGGAATCGCTTCCTTGGTCGCATCCCGCCAGCATAGAAACTGCCAGGGTACCAGTCAAAGCAAATGCTACAAGTTTTTTCATCTTTCGTCCTCCTTTTGTTTTATAACACCGTGCTTCCAGAGGCTGCTGCCTCTTAATTGGCTTTATTCTAGCATTAATAATAATAAAAATCATGCCGAATCGCCGCAATAATTCACAATTCTTGTTGTCATATTTGCAAAGTAATTGACATTAATTCTTAATTCATTTAATCTCTTAGATAATACATGCCTTATTTTTTATTCGCAAAAACTATATAAAGAAGGAGGTAGTACAAGTGTATTCGTCAGAAAATAAAATCGATGCATGGATTTCAGCGCATAAAGAGGAAATGGTTGCCCATATTAAGCGTCTGATTCACGTGCAAAGTATTTCAACACCTTGTACTTTTCAGGAATATCCCTTTGGAGCCGGTTGTGCCAGTGCTTTGGATTACATGCTTGAGCTGGCTGGTGATCTCGGGCTTACAACAAGAAATTATGATTATTACTGCGGCAGTGCAGTTTTACAGGGCCGCACGGACCGAACGATCGGTATCTTCGTACACCTGGATACTACGCCGGTTTCAGATATGTGGCTTCAGGATCCTTTTGAGGCAGTGGAAAGAAATGGTTACATTATCGGAATCGGCTCAGAAGATAATAAGGGGGCAGCCGTATCCATGCTGTATCTGCTGCGGTGCCTGAAAGATCTGGAGATTACGCTTGACCACACGATACTGGTAGTCTTCGGCTGCGGCAAAAAAGCCAGGATGGAGGACATGGATTATTTTCTCCGGCACGAAAAAGCGCCGGAGCTCTCTCTGGTCGCCGATGCAAGTTTCCCCGTATGCATTGGCGAAAAAGGAAGCGCTAACTTTGAACTGACCTGTCCGATATGCGATGAGCATCTGGTGGATTTTCGTTCCGGTCTCGCCGCCAACATGATACCAGGCTGTGCCTTCGCGCTGTTAAAAGATCTTACTCTTGAAGAAGTGATGGAGCGCCTGGATAAGGATTCCCGATGTGTCGTAATTCCGGTGGATCCCTACGTAAAAATCGACATTGGCGGACTGGGCGGCCACGCCGCTTTTCCAGAGGGAAGCCGTTCCCCTATTCCACTGCTGGCTGATATTTTGCTCTCTCATCAGCTTGTCGGTTCGTCTGCCCCTTATATCCGTTTTTTGAGAGATACGTATCAGTCTTATAACGGTGCCCCTTTTGGGCTGGATGAGCAGGATGAAACATTTGGCTATTCAACACATATCTGCGGTACGGTCGGCATTCAGCACGGTACCATGCGTCAGATCATTAATGTCCGGTATATCTCACAGTTGACGGGGGCAGAGGTATCAAAGAGAGTGTGCGAAACGGCAGGCAGGGCAGGCATCAGCTGCCGCCTTCTCTCCGACACGCCTCCCCATACGCCGGAAGCCTGTCTGAAACCACTGACACCCGTACTGACTTCCATTGTCAATCACGTACTCGGTACCAGCCTCCATGAATATACGATGGGCGGCGTCACTTATGCGCAGAAGCTACCCAACGCCATATCGTTCGGTCCTAACAGAGACGACCTGCCCACACCCCTCGGATGGGGACGCGGCCATATGGCAAATGAAGCAGTACGTATTCAGGATCTACTGAACGCATTAAAAATATATGCGTTATCATTGCACCGCATTGACACGATGTTTTAACTATTATTCAGTAATCACAACGACAGTAGGTGAAAGATTATGCAGGAAATCAGAGAACAAAACTTTCAGACTTACAACGACACTTCATCTGTAAATATATGCAAATTTCATCATGAATTTCAGGCTAAAGAGGTCCCGCTCCACTCCCATGAAGAATACTGTGAATTGGTTTATCTGCAGAAGGGCAAGGCCGCTCTTAGCATAGGCGGTCAGTCCATTCAGGCACAAAGCGGTGCACTTATCTTCCTGGAGAAGGCGATCGCTCATGAGGGATCTTATCAGGCGCTGGAACGATGTGGCAAAATGGAGCGATATGTATTAAAATTAAGAAATACGGACCGGCTGCTGCCGCCGGAATATCATCCGGTGATCAGTCTCGATACTCCCCGCATCCTGACCTCCCTGTTTCAGCTGATTGAACGCGAGTACCTGTCACGTGAAGCGGGCTGGGAGCTTATATGCACAAACACGCTGGAAACACTGCTGCAGCTCATCCGCCGAAACGCCCAGCCCGTACAGAGCATCCCGGAATCCAGCACGCGGGTCCAGCAGCTGGCGGATGATATTATCGCCTATATACATACGCATTACTGTGAGAAGATCAGTCTGCAGTCCGTGGCTGACAATTTTTATATCAGCCCCTACTACCTGTCTCATCTTTTAAAAGATCAGCGGAATATTTCCATGATGCAGTATGTGATTCAGCTGCGCATCAGTGAAGCCCAGATGCTGCTCCGTGATACCGATTATTCCGTCCAGCAGATTGCAAAAATGACGGGCTACCAAAATTTTAATTATTTCCTGAATGTCTTTAAGAAAAAAACCGGAACGACACCAAATACATATCGTTCCAGGCATTATTAAAAGGAGTACAAGTTATGATACCGACGCAAAAAAAATTTAACGCCGGGATATTTTTTCCGGCGCTTCTGTGTACCTTACTGTGGGGAAGTGCGTTTCCCTGTGTGAAGGTGGGATATCAGCTGTTTCAGATCAGCAGTGACGCTACCTTTCAGAAACTGGTTTTTGCCGGATGGCGTTTTAGCCTTGCCGGTCTTCTGGTTCTGATCATTGCCAGGGTTATCGGACGTCAGAATATCATTCCCCGCAGGGGACAGTGGGGAGGCGTGATTGTCATGGCGCTCCTGCAGACCGGAGTGCAATATGCCTTATTTTATATCGCCATGTCTCACACCACCGGCACGAGGGGCTCTGTCATCACCGGATCCGCAGTCTTTTTCTCTGTGATTGGGGCACATTATTTATTTAAAAATGACAAGCTGACAAGATTAAAAGGAATCGGCTGCTTCATCGGTTTTGCGGGCGTTATCCTGATCAATTTGAACGGTTCGGGCACCGCCGAGTCAGGCGTTCATTTTATGGGCGAGGGGCTGATGCTGCTGTCTGCGATCTGTACAGGTCTCGCAGCCCCCGTGTGCAAACGTCTGACAGACAACGGCCTCGCGCCCATGATGATCACCGGATGGCAGATGCTGCTCGGCGGGTTCATGCTGCTGGCTATGGGATATTCCGGCGGCGGCTCTCTCACAACCGTCACCCCACAGGGAATCGGACTTTTAGCTTATATGATTCTGCTGTCTGCAGTTGCCTTCTCCGTATGGAGTATCTTACTGAAAAAATATTCCACCAGCAGCGTGGCTATTTACAACTTCCTGGTTCCCGTCTTCGGAACGCTGCTGAGCGGAATCATCCTGGGCGAGAAGATCGTGTCCCTCCGAAATTTTGCTTCCCTTGTTCTCGTATGTGCCGGTATTTATTTTGTAAACCGCGGACCGAAAACAGCTGCCGTTAAATGATGGATCGCCACACGGATATTTATATTATGATGCCAGGGGCACTTGTTTAGCGCCTGTCGAAGCTAAGAAGCGGGAGTACGAAGTGCGGAGAAATCCGCAGACATCAGGGGGCAAAATACCTTTTGCCCCAACATCATATTATAAAGCTTCTGAAACGGAAAAACAGCGCAATGCCATATCCGGCATTGCACTGTTCTCTGGTTTACCAAACACAGGCCATTCCTGGCCTCTTATTTTTATGCCCGGTAGATGATTTTACGAATGGCATGAACAGACAGATTGTATTCTTCCGCCAGTTCTTCCACGGACCATCCGCCGTGATAAGCATCGATAATTTTTTGATTTCTCAGCTGCAATTCCCTCCGGTAACCGGTCAGTTCGCCCCAGCCCCTCTTCTGCCGTCCAGGCTCCGCGGGCACATAGAGATATCCACCCTGTATATAACCCTGCAGTTCCTTAACCAGTTTCTCGGGAAGCACAGCCTTTGCGTTTACATATTTCATGCGGGCTCCTCCCTGATCAATCTCAGTCAAGCAGCAAAGCCAGCATAATTACGCAGCGACTTTTAGACTACTCCATGCAAATGTCGCTGCCCGCCGGCTTTGCATGGAGAAAAACCTGATTTCTCTTCTTCATCCGATCCCTTCTTTCTTCCCCCATTCCAGAGAATGCATTTATACTGCTGATAATGCCCCTGTCACAGAATCCATAATGAATCCACGGACCGTGATATCTTCCGGCATCAGCGGATGCTGCTTTAAGTTCAGTACCGTCTCTTTTACAGAATCTTCAACACTGCCAAATCCACTGAGCCATTCCTCCAGTTTTATCCCGCTGTGACAGATAACATCCATGCGATCCTTTGGTATCCCGCGCTCCTCCAGTTTCTTCAGGAGTTCACCGCCGTCCATGCCCTGCACTCCGCAGTCCGTATGTCCGATCACCATGACCTCTTCCACTCCCAGTTCCAGTATCGCCACCAGCAGGCTTCTCATCACGCTTCCATACGGATGGGTGATGACGCCCCCGGCATTCTTTATGATCTTTGCATCCCCGTTGCGGATCCCCAGTGCCGCCGGAAGAAGCTCAATCAGTCTGGTATCCATACAGGTGAGAACCGCCAGTTTCTTGTCCGGATATTTATTAGTCACATAAGGCTCGTACGCCCTGGACTTTACGAATTCTTTGTTGTACTGGAGTATTTCTTCTATCATTTTATTCAACCTCACTGTGTGTTCTGTACTTTATGTCAGCATATTATCAGACGTTTTTCCACAGGTCCATCACATCATCACTGGCTGTCAGAAACTTTGTCAATCAGCTTTGACAAAGAACTCAAAAAATTCTGATCGTCCTCCTCCGTTCTTTTTGCCGGGCCTTTGAGATGATGTTTCGCCCTGGTGCGCCTCGCCTTTTTCGCCAGATGCCGCTCCATCAGCATCTGATCGATGTTCTCTTCTGTATACCATCTGCCGCTCTGATGGATGCCGCAGGCGCCTTTCCCCAGAGCCATCGCCGCCACGCCGTAATCCTGCGTCACGACGATATCCCCTTTTCTGCAGGCAGAGACCAGTGCAAAATCCACGGCGTCAGCACCGGCGCCGATGACCTTGATCTCGCTGTAGTCAGAGTGTAAGATGTGATTGGTATCGCAGAAAAGAATGACCCCCATTCCATGTTTTTGAGCGACCTCTTCTACGATATGTGTCACGGGACATGCATCCGCATCCACTAATATTCTCATACGCTTTCCTTCTGCCTCTCGGATAATATTAATTATTCAGCATATTATCTCTTTTTTCGGTGTATGCTTCAAGAAATATTTGTTCACGTGTGTCAAACATTTTCTGATAATTATTGACATTGGAATATTCCAAAAACATCTCTTCCGGTATAAATTCATACTTTACGATCTGGTCTTTCAGCCATTGGCTGTCGATGAGAATCAGCTTTTTATTGCCTTTTGCAATATTTTCATTTTTAGGCAGCAGGCCCAAATTAAGCAGATTGTTCTGTATGACATCTTTGCGCACAATAGAAGATTCATTAAATAACGTCTGCGGCATGATATGATCCACCTCTAACCCATAGTCCGTATCGGGGCCCTGTATGCATTTGAGGCAGTAAAAATGATACAGCAGTGGTTTCATAAGCGCCAGCGTAATATCCACTGACTCAATGACACTCTCTGCAAAGATCTGATCCCGCAGCAGGCTTTCCCATTTATAAGCCGGAACGGGTTCATATAAATCAGGTTCCCTTTCCAGATTCAAAATATTACCGGCTATTTTAGAATCACCGGACCCCCTCCATTGTCTGTTAATATATTCATATATCAATTTGTCCCATAAAATAAAGCAATTCTTCTGAAATTGTTTTGCCCTGGAGTCACCAACCGGCTTCCCTTTTCTGATCCAGTCTTTGTATGTAAGAATCATGAAGTTTAATGCAATCGAATCACTTGTCAGCTCCATAACAGAGGCATTCCAGGATCTAAAGTATTTGAAATACTCAAAGGATGAAATGAGTTTCAGCATAGACTCAAGCTCATAAATCAGCTTCTCAATATCGGAACTCCAGTCAATGTCTTCTCTCTTACTCAATTTTTCAATATCTTCTTTTTTTACACCACCGGCATAAATTCCCGCCAGTATTTTAAACCCACACGTCAGCTCCTTTTCAAAATCCGTTTTTGAATCAGTAAACTGTTTTAGCACAATATTTCTGCCGAGCCTGTCTAACAGCGTCGCCGGCAGATCCCAGCGCACAACATCTGTCTGAACGGTTCCGATCTTTGTATACAGCTTCTTTATGGCATTGACAGTCGCCTGAGACGGATGGTCCACGGATATATTCCAATGTGGTTTTGCGGACAAAATCTCAACTGCAGTCAGTTTTTCCCCCTCTGAATTAATAATGTTAAAAATCTTCTGCGAATCTGAAGGAGACAGATTCTTAACTTCTATCATGCCAATTTTGCTGTTGGCAAGCTGAAAATCCATCTTATCAACGATCAGCATTCGCTCAGTTATCATATCCCACTTCTCATGAATCAGTGCCTTTAGCTGTCTGGCATCTTTTACATCACACCTCAATTCAATGAACTGGTAGAATGAAGATTCCTCCCGGCTCTCGATATCCTCGTCATCACAGTATTTTGTATACTCATCAATAAATGTTTTCACCTTGCGTGATGAGAGTTTCACATCTCCGTTTTCGGTCTCTACGTACGGTAATCTGTTTACATACTTTGTAACGTCAAAAGGCTTCGTAAATCCGGTGTTCTTTTTTTGTTTATTGTGAATGATCTTTATGATCTCCAGCAAAAGTTCTAACCCATAGGTAGACTCATCAATATTCTCTTCTGCATTTATCTCGTTTCCTTCGCTGTCGTCATCACTATTTTCACGTAAAGATACCTCGAATTCTTCATCCGCATCCGCTTCAATATATTCATTTATTTTCTCCCAGTACTTTTCCTCCAGCTCATTCGGCTGATCAGAATTTTTAAATCGAATAAACTTTTTTGCCCAGTTATAAATGTTTTCCGGATCATCGTGAATCATCGTAAGTGCATTTTTCCTCTGCCGTCCGTCAAGCAGCCATCTTACCGTCTTGCCCTTGCTTTCATCTACACTGAGTATGCAGACACCGATCGGATATTCCTTGAACAGGCTGATGCATAACTGAAAATTCTTTTTTTCGTCCCAGGTTTGCTTTCTCTGAAACCTCGGCAGCTTGACATTTCGATCCGTTATAAACGTTTTTACCGTCTCCGGTCTGATTTCGTACATCGCACATCTCTCTCTTTCGTCGTATTATGCCAGGCCCATCCGATAATCCTCAAGCCTTCGCAATTCCTCCAGCCCCTCATATCCGTGTTCCGCCAGGAAATATAACAACTCCGGAAGGATCCGAAAAGAAACATTGTCCATTCCCACATCCCATATGCCTGCCTTCCGCCTTTGCAGCGCTGTAAAGAATATTTCATCCAGGAATGCGCCCTCGATAGCAGCGCCAAAGAATCCCGGCACGATCTTTTCTTTATCTTCCCCTTCATAAAACAGTTCAACAGAAACCGGAGTGACAGTCCCTTCTTCCTCCCCTGACGGCTGGACTACGGCCTTCACAATCCGGCACACATTTTCTGCCGTTTTGTATCCCATATATTGAACAAATTCCCTGTGTGAGAAAAATATCTCCAGGGCTTTTTCTTTGTTTCTGAGGTCCGCTTCCTCGCACTTCATCTGCGCATTAAGTGCGGCAAACCACTGGTCTTCTTCTTTACTGAGGCGTTCTCCCAGAACAGCCCTTTCCTGCAGCTTATCCCGCTGAACTTTTTTCTCCTCTAAATCACAATCCCGGATCTTCACTTTGAAAGACCTGGTCCCATCCACAAGCCATTCATATATAAGATGAAGATCATCATTGGGCACATACGCATCATCACTCTGTCTGTAAACAGTAAGCGTCTTCGCATGGCCAAGGGAAAACCTGGGAAGCTCTCTCGGCTGCAAATCAGGTGTTTTATCATTTACCTCTCCGAATTCGATCTGTGGAACTTCATTTAAGCAGGAATACAATTCCAGGAAACCTTTCTTTTCATCTTCTGCCAGATCTATCAGCTTAATACCGGTGAACATGACCGGCACAATGCTATCCAGCTTCTCCTGACTGCATCCCTCAAATGAGACGAAAATAAATTTCCTGTTGTTCCCGGGCTTTCGCCATTCGGAGGCTATGACCTCATATTCCTTACTGACACCGGTCATTGGCTCATCTGCTTTGCGCTTATATGATTCCGACAGGATAATGATAACTTTATCAGACTGTAAGCCCCGGGACATCATCTGTGTAAATGAAGGCGCTGTGCTCTCCTGCAGCTCCTTTTGGTCACAGGTTGCATCATAACCATTCTCGCGAAGCATTTTCACAAAAGAATAAACTCTCTCATTTTCTTCCTGTGTCCCCCAGGCATACGTAACAAATACCTTTTTCATCTGTTCTTGGTACCTTTCACATGACCCTTCCGTTTTTCTTTTCAAACCGCAGACTGTCCTGTATCATCCGCTGCACAGCAGCGACGCGAAGCGGCACAGCAACTTTTGTTGCTGTGGATGACATACGATTTATATGTCATCATTATACCACGTGTGCAAACCAGAAAGCGACGCGCAGCGGCATTTTCTGGGCCAGCCGTGGCTTCCAGGTATCATCCGCTGCACAGCAGCGGCACAGCAACTTTTGTTGCTGTAGATGGCATACGATTTATATGTCATCATTATACCGCATTTCTGTTTGGTTTTCCATGATCATTTCAGGCACACCGTCAGCATACTGTCCGAACTTTAGTATTAAAAATATTCAGGAAGAGGCACATTATCTTACTAATTCCTGCCATCGTTCATCATCCATCAGAAAACCATATGTTTCCTCATCACGGAAGCACTTTTTCAAACTTCGCTTCATATCCTCAAGAAATTCCAGTCGTAATTCCCTGAATGCCACATGTTCATAGAGGGGAGATCTGCAAAATTCTCCCATTGTGCCGACACTGGCTATCATCTCCTCCATCGTGTCAATCACCGTATCCGCGTCTTTCTCCGCCGTCGCCAGATCAAGCCTGCAGGAAGTCTCATGATATTTTCCCATATCAAAGACCCCCGCCAACACCCGCTGTTTTTCCACCAGCATATGCGCCTTTTCCCTGTCTCCATCCTCCATAGCCAGCATGTAGATGCTTTGAAATACCATATTCATCATCTGGTATCCTGAAAATAACAGTTCTTCATATGCCTTGTACGCCTCACCCGTGCGATTGGTCTTACTATAGATAACCGCCTGCTTTCTTTTTCTCTCTGGATTCTGCTTTGAAAAATACGCCAGATACTCTTCGGCCTTCTCATACTCTTCTTTTCTTAAATAAAACCCAAACAACGAATCGGCGGCACTGTACCGAATGTCCTCATCCTCACTTCCCAGCGCCCGGACATACCACTCCAGGATATAACCTTCATAGTTTTCTGTATCCGGAATACCCTTCGTCAGCCGCCACGAATCCAGGATGAGTGCCATTTGCCAGATCAGCCGAGGACAGTTCGGATACTTCTCCAGAATCCCTTTTGTCCAATGAAAAACTTGCTCATAAGACTCCTCTTTGAGTTTCGCATCCATTTCCAACACGAAATGATTGATTTCTTCTACGGTAAGCTCCTCCCGAAACGACAACAGGGTATCGAGAGAAATACCCAGCAGCCTGGCAATCGGAGCCAGCAGTGAAATATCCGGGAATGAATTTCCATTTTCCCATTTGTTGACCGCCGGTCCCGTGACCCCGAGACGCTTCGCCATGTCCTCCTGCGTCATATTTTTACTTTTCCTGTATTTTCTTATTACTTCACCTATCTGCATAGACTTGTCTCCTTCACGATGATCGCACTGGTCCTTATTATTTTCAGCATAGCAGACATTCATGTGTTTCACAACTGAACAGGCGTTAATGTTTATTTAGAAAAACTAACTGTTATTTATATTTTGGCTGATAGTATCAGATTTTTCTGATATGTCTTGTACCGTGTGGTAAAATAAGGTAAAGAGATCAATAGAATTGAGAGAGGTTTAATATGACATATACCATACGACGTATCCAGAAATCCGAGTATCCTTTATTAAATGATTTTCTGTATGAGGCCATTTTTGTACCGGACGGCGTTGAACCCCCTCCCCGTTCCATCCTCATGTCTCCTGATCTTCAGGTCTATGTTGATCATTTCGGTGAATCGAAGGACGATATCGGGCTGGTTACCGAAGTCGATGAGAAGATTGTGGGCGCCGTCTGGGTGCGCATTATGGACGACTACGGTCATGTTGATGACCGGACGCCGTCTTTTGCCATTTCGCTCTATAAGGAATATCGGGGTCTTGGGATTGGGACGGCCATGATGCGGGCAATGCTCACACTGTTAAAGCACAGAGGATATAAGCGCGCTTCCCTGGCGGTCCAGAAGGCAAATTATGCCGTGAAGATGTACCTGCGGGTTGGATTCCGGGTTGTGGAGGATCGGGGGGAGGAGTTTGTTATGGTGATTGATTTAGCTAAGTTCTCATAGACTTTTTTTATCCATAATAGCGAAACAAATATTGTGTAGAAAAATGACTTTTCAGGTAATATCTGGTATACTGTGAGTAACAACGTGAGCGTGCATATGTCTTATGTAACCGCAGATTTTATAAACGAGGTAACAATATGTCCGATACCTATATCTACCAGAAAGAAGTTGATCAATCTACTTTAAATTACGGAATCACTATCCCCGTAAATTTACAAGCAAAATTATTTGAGGGATTGGGATATACTTTAACCAAAGGTGAAAAGAGAACGGTAAGCATTCTGCTCGATGGAAAACGCTATGAAGCGAGACTTACAAATGTAGCTATTGATTCTACTAAATATCCCAGAAATGAGGTTGTACAAATCCGCTACTCCTCAAATTCACCAATTGCGTCCAAACTACAAGAACAATTTATTTCCAGTGTTTCAGTAATTGCTGAGCAAAAGAACAGTACCCAAAAGGGACACTCCATTACCATTCCAGAATCCCGGAAAGAATATATCGAGATCTATATCACTGACGATGGCACCATACGTTTTGAGTGCCAGCCTCAAAAAACAGAGGTAAAACTTAATTTTTTCCAATATATTGGTTCCGCTGACAGCCTTGCCGGATATCAGCGATCCTATAAACTAATTCTTTTGGAAAGTATGTTGACGCTTATGGATCATACTGGTAAGTGCTCACTGTATCAAGTTGTGGATCGCTTTAAACACTTCTATGAGAACCGAAAAAGTCAAGGAAAAGTTCCCGATGTCGACGTGGATCAGCGGATTGCGAATATTGAATCGAGTTCTATCCAGGATGTCCTCAGAGTAATTTTAGACAACCCGTTTAAAGCAATTAGTAACAAGGGTTTTCTTCAAATCAAAAAGATGGATAATATCGATTATCTGATGTTCTCACCGGAACTTATGGCGGACATGAATGAACAAGATTTTAAACAGCTGAAAGAACTTTTAGGCTTAAAGATACAAAAATATTTTGATAAAATTGATGGTGCTAATGTGCAAACAGATTTAAAAAACCTTTTTGACTATATGTTGGAACACTATAAGGATTGTCGAGAACATGAGGCGTTTAGGAACAATCGTATTGGTAAACTGATACGTCAAGTTATTCCTAAAGTCATATTGACACTCCCTTTTTTAAATAATGAAACTTATCTTGTAAAAGGAAGTATCGGCCAGGGAAACTGGGCAACCGTTCCCTGGATCTGCATCTTTGACAAGCGAATTACAGCGTCCGCCCAACATGGCGTCTATATCGTGTATCTGTTATCGGAAGACGGTAATACCCTTTATTTGACTTTGAACCAAGGGTGTAACAATTACATAAACTCATTAGGAAAGCGAAAAACCATTCTGAAATTACACGAGATGACTGCAAACGTACTGACGACTGTTTCCGCAGGACCATTTTCTACTGGGACAGACCTAAACCTTGGGAATGAATTTTATGAACATGGTTGCATTTTTTATAAAGCTTATCACAAAGGGCAGGTTCCACCAACCGATATATTGACCGCTGATCTTTTTAGCATGATTAACCGCTATCAAGAATACGTGGAGACACAAGCACAACATCGACCAAAAAAGAAAGCGTGGTTATTAACTTGGAATGCCGATAACTGGATATGGGATGGTTACGAAAGCTTTGCCCAACAGACTAAAGATGGGCATAAAGTAGTCACACCGTGGAGCTGTAACAATACAACCCCCGAAATTGGGGATTCTATCTTTCTCTTGAAACTTGGCGATGAACCTAGAGGAATCATAGCTTCTGGAACTATCATTCGGAAGAGCTACAAGGATTTGCATTGGGATTTAGAAAAACGCGCCCAAAACATTACGGCAAGATTTGTTGATGTGAATTTTGACCGAATTTTGAATTTTCATTTTGAACAATTGTTACCTTTAGCACTTTTGGAAGAGCAACTCCCCTTGCAACGCTGGAGTCCGCAGGCTTCTGGTATTGAAATACAAGAAGAATATGTGTATGCGTTACACGACCTCTGGCACCAAATAACAATGGAAGAGTATTTAGACATGACAGATACCGATGAATCTACAGAAGAATACAATATCTCAGATGAACTCACCCGGATTTCTCAGTATATTTCCGCCAAAGGTTTTTCCTATGAAGACGGGTTTATTGAGAATTTTTATTTAAGCCTTAAAGCGAAACCTTTTGTCATACTGGCAGGTACTTCGGGAACGGGGAAGACAAAACTCGTCAAACTATTTGCGGAAGCTATAGGTGCCACTGTGGACAACGGCAGATATAAATTAGTACCTGTGCGACCAGATTGGTCTGATTCCACGGACCTTTTTGGCTACGTCGATCTCAACGGACAATATATTCCGGGTGCGCTCACTGAATTTATGAAAACCGCCATATCAGACCAGACGAAACCTTACTTTCTCTGTTTAGATGAAATGAACCTAGCCAGAGTAGAATATTATCTGAGTGATATTCTATCGATCATTGAGACACGTCATTTTGAGAATGGTCAGATTATCACAGATATGATAGCGGAGAGCGACGTTGCGGTTACAGCACACGGAAAACTTTTTCTTCCTGAAAATCTCTATATTATCGGAACAGTGAACATGGATGAAACCACGTTCCCATTTAGTAAAAAAGTGTTGGACCGTGCTAATACGATCGAATTTTCCTATGTCAATCTGGACCTCCATCAAACCCTGGGAATCGCCGATATTTCGGTGTTAGACAATCGCTTTTTAAGGAGCGACTACTTAGTGTTGGCAGAGTGTCCCGAGGGTGAAGATACAATATTAAGCGCCGTTTCTATCTTGAAACAAATGAATGAAGCCTTAAAAAATGTGAACGCGCAGATTGGATACCGTGTGCGCGACGAAATTTGTTTCTATTTACTATACAACGAAAAATACTCCCTACTGGATGCATCTGTCGCTATGGATCTTGCAGTACTGCAAAAGATTTTGCCTCGCATCCAGGGGAGCAGCCTGTCAATTAAAAATCTGTTGCTTGCTTTATTTAAAATCTGTGTTGCTAACCAATCTGAAATAACACAGAACGCCAATCATACGGTTAGCGAGAACATGTTTAACTATCTGAAAACTCAGGACACTGTGCCTTACCGCAAAAGTGCTGAAAAAATTGCATTTATGACAAGGAGATTTGAGGAGGATGGCTACACTTCCTACTGGCTCTAATCGTGAAGAGCTGATTTTTATCTCAACTGAAAAAGTGAGCGTTACGTTCAAGGGAATCGCCGTACATCCCCGTATCGGTGTCTCTGCTCACCCAAAAGAGACTTCTGATTTTCGAATCACATGTCTGGACAGCTTCCAATTGGAGATTGCCCCAGACCTCGATGCTGAGGTATCTTTCGTGCACGCAAATTCAGATGGCCATCGTATAATACATCATACTTATCCTATATTTTACGAACAACAAAATTATGAAATAATTATTGAAAATAACAGTGCAGATGTCACAGAGTTTTGGCACGAAAACCTGGGGCTCCGTAATAAAATCAGCCCTGTCGGCCGCTCAGGTAAAATGCTATCAGGCATCATTAACTTCGGCAATGAAATTGGTAAAAGTGATCTTGTAATACGCCTAAATGGGAACCCATATCTCACGATTAACCTGGAGGTTTTTCCAACCAAGTTACAATATCGAGACGATTATCTACAATTGATGGCAGACGTCACCGACGAAATCTATAATCTTGCTTTTGAGTTTCTAAAAAAGACTTATTTTTCAGGTAATTTAAATGAAATGCTCGGTAACAGCCCCACAGAATTTTTTAGCATCATCCGCCACATTTATGACTTATTTATCACGGCCGCTGACATTGTGATAGCTCACCCACACCACACCCTATACACACAGTCAGAGATTCTCCCTGCTCACAAGATCCGAAGATCTAATACAAAAACATTGCGTTGGCTTGAAAAACATCCAGCACACATTCAAAATGCCCAGGGAAAGTTTCGAGTCGATTGCGCTTTGGCAACTCAAAAACATGTAACATATGACACTCCGGAAAACCAATTTGCAAAATTTATTTTATGTACAACCACCAGACGATTAAAAACGCTGCGTTCACATTATCAAAACCTGAAACGCCAAAAAGATTCTGACGTCGTAGACACAATCAATGCGATGATAAAAAGTATTGATCGTCGCGTCAGTCATACTTTCTTTAACAATGTATCAGACTTTAATGTCTCAACACAGATGTCTATGGTCTTTACCATGGCCCCGGGATACCGCGAACTATATAAATACTACATCATGATGCAGCATGGTCTATCGCTGGACAGTGATGTTTTTAGTATTTCCGTAAAAGACGTTGCATTACTCTACGAATACTGGTGTTTTATCAAATTAAACAGTATCTTGAAGGAAAGATATCACCTCATAAAACAAGATATTATTAAAACAGTTGGTAATAACTTATTCATTACCTTGCGTAAAGGAGTCGGTTCTTCCGTCACTTATGAAAATCCCCGGACTGGCGAACGGATCCACCTTGCCTATAATCCAAAAGCATCCAGTCTACCAACCGTCACACAGCGGCCCGACAATGTGCTTTCCCTAAAAAAGAAGGGTTCCAATACTAAGTATCAATATATCTTTGATGCCAAATATCGTATCAACCCGGCGCTTGATGCAACTTCTTACCAGGCAACCTATCAAACGCCCGGTCCGGAGGAGGAGGATATCAATACCATGCATCGATATCGCGATGCAATTGTTCGCGATAACAGCACAAGACCAGAATTTGAACGTACCATGTTCGGTGCCTATGTTCTCTTTCCTTATCACAACGAGGAAGAATATCAACACCATAAATTCTACGAGAGCATCGAGACAGTAAATGTTGGCGGGCTTCCCTTCCTTCCAAGTGCCACAGGGCTAGTTGCAAAAATGTTAGACAACCTGATTGAGGATTCGCCCGACTCTGCCTTAGAACGTGCAACCCTCCCGACTGGCATTGCGGAAAAACTTGCTCAGATCGATCTTGACAATCGTGATGTAATGGTAGGGATTGTCCGCAACGCAATCCAATTAACCATTAACCTTGCTCATCGATTTTATCATATACCCGTTAAAAGAGTTGCCATGAATCGATTACCAATACATTATGTAGCATTGTACCAACCTGACAATGTCTTCGGAAAACCGAATTCCGGCATTTTCGTTTACGGTGAGGTTATTCGCACCGAAAAAATCACTCGGAAACAAATTACTGCGATTCCACATCACGGCAATCCAAATGATGAGTATTATCAATTCTTTGTTAAAGAGTGGATATCTTTAGACACCCCAATAAAAGTTTTGGAATCCGGGCTGCGTGTTCAGATTTATACAAATTTATTCCTGTTAAAAACCAGTGAATCTGTGCCCGAGCTACTGATCCGCTCCACGGAAGTATTAAGACTTTATCAGGAGCTGAAACGTCTTTCTAAGTCAATTGATATTGATACATTCAAGGATGAGGTAAAAAGATTCCAATTCAATGGCAGTTTTATCCAGATAATAGGCGAAGAAATCGTTGTGCTTACACCAGATGGGTGTGATCATCGTTTTGTCATTGAAGACTTTAAAAAGCGACCACGTGAAGTGTTTGGGGCGATTCGAGCGGTGGTTTTGGGTGATTGATTTACCGTGAAAGCCCCGAACTGTAGATGAACAAGCAAGCTTGCATAGACGCACAGACATTGAGCGGCCCCCATATGAGCAAGTAAGCGAAAGGCTGGTTTGTGAATACGGGTTATAGTATGCGGGAATACCATCGGTACGGAGCAGCTGATTTTTATTCATAGTGATACCTGTGTAAGCAGACATATCCGTTTAGCTATAAATTACATACAAAATGAAATATCTTTATGCAAAAATCTTATATCTGCAAAGGAGGCAACAAAATATGTCTAAAAATACGGGGGTTGCATTTGAGAATAGAGTGTTTAAAATTATACAGGACCTTGTAACATCAAATACTTTTTTAGTATCAGCACCCAATATAAAAGTCCACAAAAAGGCAAAATACTACTCAAGAGACAGAGAGGCCAATATTGAATGTGAAATTTCTGTTGAAAAATATCTTGAAAACCCTGATCTTAAGCAAGGGCTTCGCCCTGCACTCATTATCGTCATCGAATGCAAAGATTACTCTGGTCCCGTTTCCGTTGATGAGGTCGAAGAATTTCATGCTAAATTGCAGCAGATTGGCCCTGATAATACAAAAGGAGTCATGATTACAAGTAAGGGAACCTTTCAAAAAAGTGCCTTAAAATACGCCTCTGCAAAGGGTATCGCTTTGGCAAGAATTCTGCCTGATGATCAGGTTCAATATATTATGTATGAGATAACTGCTCCTGCAATATCAAATTTATTTAATACTAATAAAAATGCGGCCAATATCATACGTGCATTGTGCGAAAAAAAATACTGTTCACAGCAAGGGGAAAGTTTCTTCTGTTTTGGTGGAGATTATGATTTACATGGTTTGATAAGGCGGTTGCTGGAATAAGTATTGTGCCAGAAAAATTTATTATGTTTCATCTGTTTCGAGACTGTTTCAGATTGGACCTGTTGACAAACTAAAGAAAAATGACCTTCTGTATGGTATACTTATTATATCAATTGCAGGAGGTCACTTTTTATGACGGAATACAAAATGGACAAATCCAGATGGTATTTTTTGATATAGATTCTATGATTCCAGAGGATCATCTTTTGAAATAAATTAAGGACTGTGTAAACTTTGATTTTATATATGAAAAACCGTTCCTTACTATGCCAATATTGGAAGAAAATCTATTGATCCGGTTATTCTGATAAAAATGCTGCTGATCGGCTATCTTTATGGGATCAAATCAGAGCGAAGGCTTGAGGTGGAAGTATCACTAAATCTTGCTTACCACTGGTTTTGTGGAATGGATCTCATGTATAGAGTGCCGGATCATTCAACTTTCAGCCAGAATAGAAAACGGCGTTTTAAGGATGCCGGTATATTTCGAGAGATTTTTAATGAAGTTATACTGAAATGTATAGAGCTTGGAATTGTATTCGGGGACAGCCGTTATGGGGCGATTGAGACAGTTAATCGTTCCACCATAAAATAGATGGAAGAGCTGGAAGCGGAGCTTTCTTCTGTGCCGGGTTATAAGAAACCAGAAAATGTAAAAACAGAAAAAGAAGTTTTGAAAAGTCAGACCGATCCAGAGTGTGGGTATATCCACCAGGCTCGAAAAAAGGGACTGGGGTATCTGACTGAGATGACATTTGATACCAGTCATGTGGCCTAAAAGTGGGAAGCAGGGATTATCTAAGGGTCATGCGGCTTAGACAGATATGCGCTGAGGGAACATTTGCGGTTTAAAGCGAGAACATAAATTGAACAAAATCCAAAAAAGAGGCCTTCAGAAAACAACGGAAGAATGCCTCTTATCGGCAACCGCATTAATTCTAAAAAGGCTGGTAAAGGCGGTGCAAAGAATCAATTTATCAAACTCTTTAGGGAACATGCGAAATATTTTCTGTGATTAAGGTTTTATAAGGTCTTCTATGGCAAAATAAAAATCATAGACTGCAAATAAAAAGTCAAGTCAAATTTTTTTAAGTTTGTCTTGACTTATTTTTATTTAAAAATAGGTATTACATAAAGACCACCACGCCAGTGCTGGTCTTATAAAGGTTGGTATGGGATTTAGTATTCTTGAAGTGTTATTAGATATTCTTTCACTCGTCCATAGTAGATTCGTAAGAATTTATTCGCACCAGCAGTCATGTAAACATAGTAGGGTTTACCTTGAGCACGCTTTTTATCCAAGAACTTATAAACACAATCCTCTTGTGGCTTTGTTTTTATTAATATATCCATGACTTGAAACAGAGTTTTACGAAGTTCAGAAGATCCTCGTTTGGTAGTAGGCACGCTTTTTTGTGCATAAAAGCTTGATTCATTTACACCGGGATCAACACCCGCAAAAGCGGTGAGCGCTCCTTTGTGAGTAAAGCGTAACACATCTCCTATCTCTGCCATAAGCTGGGGACCAAGGGATGGACCTACACCTTTCATATTCATAACGACAGGAAATTCTGGGAGTTTTGATACTGTTTTATACATGATGCTTCGAAATTCTTCTACAGTTTTAGAAACAACGTTAAGTTGATCAATGGCTTGTTTAAGAATAAGTTTGGTAATCTCATCTTTTGGAAGTATAGGAACAAGTTCCTTGGACAATCCGTAGATTTCTTCAGCTTTTGATTTGCTGAAGTTATACTTCTTACGTTTGCACCAATTCTGATAGTGCTCTGTGAAGGCATTTAAAGACATTTTACGAAAACAGTCCGCATGCCAGTAAGAAGATGCAAAATCAACCCATTTCTGGCTACCATCACTACGTGCGGGGCTATCAAAGAAGGTGTTTACTCCAGGAAATGTTTGGTCAAGAATACCGATGAGATTATTTTTCATTGCCGTCTTGTGCTTCATGTAGAAGCCAAACTGGCGATTCATAGTTTTTAATTGGTTGCGCATTTCATCCGTAACACTATGTGGTTTGAGGTTGTCCCACTTGTCAAGGGCATAGCGGGCAATCTTAACAGCGTCCGCTTTGTCAGATTTGACTTTTCTGAGACTATCATTATCAAAGTCTTTGATAAGTTTAGGATTTATAGCACAAGTGAAAATACCGGCATTTGAAAGCTGATGAGCCAAGGCTTCATAATAGCGTCCTGTATGTTCCATTACAACACGAGATTCACCGTCTACGGACTTAATCAGATTTACCAATGAACTTATGTCACTGGAGGAATGCTTGATTTCAAATGGAGATTTAACAATCTCACCGAATGGGCGCAAGATAACAAACATACTTTTGCCTTTAGAAACATCGATACCTACTGCGTTCATATATTTGCCACTCCTTAAAAATAGTATTGCAATGGATAAGCACCAGTTTTACTCATTGCCTATTGTATCTACTGTGAGATGACACGAACGTACCAAAGGCAGTTCAACCTGCATAAAACGAATGCTGCAAATGAGATGCTGGATATCAGACTATGATACGGATGTGAAGTCCAAGGAGGCCTCCGATATACCAATTGCTCCATCATTATACAGCCTGAGCAATAAGTTGGATAATTCCTTACTGGCTGTAAGGGTTATTAACCATAAACTTATTGTAGTAGGAGGCCTTTTTATTATGGCAAGAGAAAAGAAACAAGTACACAAGGTACAAATGACAGATGGAAAAAGGAACATCATCCAGCAGCTCCTTCAAGAGTACGACATCCAGTCCGCCGAAGATATTCAGGATGCACTCAAGGACCTGTTTGGCGGCACAATCAAAGAAATGATGGAAACAGAGATGGATGAGCATCTGGACTATGAGAAATCAGAACGTTCGGACACAGATGATTACCGTAACGGTTATAAATCTAAGCGAATCAATCGCAGCTATGGCAGTATGAACATTCAGGTCCCTCAGGACCGTAAGTCCACATTCGAGCCATAGATGGTTAAAAAACGCCAGAAAGATATCTCCAGTATCGACAAAAAAATCATTTCTATGTATGCCAAAGGTATGACCACGTGGCAGATCTCTGATACGCTAGAGGACATTTATGGCTTTGAGGCATCGGAAGGCTTTATTTCAGATGTTACCGATAAAATCATGCCACAAATTGAAGACTGGCAGAACCGGCCACTTTCAGAGGTATATCCGGTTCTCTACATAGATGCCATTCATTACTCGGTTCGTGATAATGGAGTCATCCGCAAGCTTGCGGCTTACGTGATTCTTGGCATCAATCAGGAGGGACGCAAAGAAGTCCTGACCATCGGGGTTGGAGAAAACGAAAGTTCTAAATATTGGCTGTCTGTACTAAATGGCTTAAAAAATCGGGGAGTGAAAGATATTTTAATCCTCTGTGCAGATGGACTCAGTGGCATCAAAGAGGCAATCACAGCATCGTATCCGAAGACCGAATATCAACGCTGTATCGTGCATCAGGTATGTAATACCATGAAATACGTGTCAGACAAAGATAGAAATCCCTTCTGTACGGATCTTAAAACAATCTATCAGACACCAACGGAAGAAAAAGCTCTGGACGCCCTGGAACGGGTCACTGAAAAATGGAGTATAAAATCTCCCAATTCCATGAGGAGCTGGAAACAGAACTGGGATGCCATATCCCCGATTTTCAAGTTTTCTACAGCGATCAGAAAGGTCACTTATACGACCAACGCCATTGAGAGCCTGAACGCCACTTATCGCAAGCTAAACCGCCAGAGAAGCGTGTTTCCAAGCGATACCGCGCTACTGAAAGCGTTGTACCTGTCTACGTTTGAAGCTACAAAGAAATGGACGATGCCACTCAGGAATTGGGGACAGGTTTATGGGGAACTGAGCATCATGTACGAAGGGCGGCTGCCGGAATAATCCAATCTGCCTTATTTTCCACAGGCGGCTGATCCGCCTGTTCTTGACATGCAACGATAGTTACTGCTATATATAAAACAAGGGCTGAAAGTCCAGCAAGGAATTTTCAGCCCAGTTATTACCATAGAAGATCAGCATTTACAGACTTTTCTTCACACTCTCCAATGCGCCGGTCGTGGGAAACCCTCTTGCTTGTAACATTTCAAAACATCTTATGTTGTGGTTTATCAAGAAATACGACACAGCCAGAGAATTACATCCCACTATTTCAAAACATCTTATGTTGTGGTTTATCTCGAAAGATCCGTTAGAATCACCAGATTCTATTTTTATTTCAAAACATCTTATGTTGTGGTTTATCGCCTATTGGCTCTTGCCCTTGTGTTGATAGTTTAAAATTTCAAAACATCTTATGTTGTGGTTTATCATCTTCCACAATCGACAACCGGAAAGTAATAGATGCATTTCAAAACATCTTATGTTGTGGTTTATCCATGTTGAGCTTTTTTCAGAGTGGGGCATGTGGGAATTTCAAAACATCTTATGTTGTGGTTTATCCGCAGAGGAGGACGACGCGCAATCACAGTCGGTGTAATTTCAAAACATCTTATGTTGTGGTTTATCTCCGGTCGACCTCCTCTTGATAGAGCGGTATAATCATTTCAAAACATCTTATGTTGTGGTTTATCAAGCTGTCGAAATATCTCAGCCTCACATACCTCCATTTCAAAACATCTTATGTTGTGGTTTATCCCTATCGCGCCATTTGTAAGCTGTGTCAATTGCTCCATTTCAAAACATCTTATGTTGTGGTTTATCTCAGATAATATCCATCGAGTCTTGTAATATTATCTATTTCAAAACATCTTATGTTGTGGTTTATCCCTGGTATTTCGATTTCTTCAATTCTTTTTTCGGGATTTCAAAACATCTTATGTTGTGGTTTATCCCAGATCTCGCTGTACCTTCCATGCCAAATCATCAGATTTCAAAACATCTTATGTTGTGGTTTATCCCAGCTTCTTAACGTCAATTCCCAGTGTCGAAGGACATTTCAAAACATCTTATGTTGTGGTTTATCCCACTTCCTTTCCTAGTAATCTATCAAGTTTTCTTCATTTCAAAACATCTTATGTTGTGGTTTATCATGTACCTATGCGACAAGCTGGACTGTCAGCCATGATTTCAAAACATCTTATGTTGTGGTTTATCAAATTGAACCGATCGGAGCCGATAGCCTTCGGATATTTCAAAACATCTTATGTTGTGGTTTATCTGGGAACGCGTAGAACCGCGCAAGATGACACACGAATTTCAAAACATCTTATGTTGTGGTTTATCGATATTCACACTCTCATCGTCAATTACAATCTTTTATTTCAAAACATCTTATGTTGTGGTTTATCATCAAAGTAGTACCAAACCTGTGCCTAATGTAAAATTTCAAAACATCTTATGTTGTGGTTTATCCATCGCCGCGAAATACGGGATAAGCGTAAGCTACGATTTCAAAACATCTTATGTTGTGGTTTATCTGCAAGCGATTTTTCTAAAATGTATGAAATTTCTTATTTCAAAACATCTTATGTTGTGGTTTATCTCCTCCATTAATTAAAAAGGATAGTTTTCTATCGATTTCAAAACATCTTATGTTGTGGTTTATCGTTTTCTTATGGCTACAGATAAAGACTCTGATAGATTTCAAAACATCTTATGTTGTGGTTTATCATATACTATGCAAACGCCCAACGTGCTGTACATATATTTCAAAACATCTTATGTTGTGGTTTATCGAGAAAGGTGGTGTAAAAATGTGGATATCAAAACGATTTCAAAACATCTTATGTTGTGGTTTATCCAGTTGGAAACAGTTCTCAGTGCTCAAAAATCATTTCAAAACATCTTATGTTGTGGTTTATCAATCAATGCAGCAGAAGCACCAGTGATCACCCCAAATTTCAAAACATCTTATGTTGTGGTTTATCAAATATATATTCACCGGTTCCGGCGGACGCAAGAATTTCAAAACATCTTATGTTGTGGTTTATCAATGTTTCAATTTCAGTTGCAAGTGTTTTTGCTTCATTTCAAAACATCTTATGTTGTGGTTTATCACCAACAGCACCACCATCTAAATCATTCATCGGCATTTCAAAACATCTTATGTTGTGGTTTATCGTCTTCCTGGCATACAAAACCATGTTTTCAAATTTTATTTCAAAACATCTTATGTTGTGGTTTATCCACAGAAGCCAAAAAGACAAGCTACACCTTCAAACATTTCAAAACATCTTATGTTGTGGTTTATCTGAAGATTGGCTTTTTAATGGAACTGGCGGTGAATTTCAAAACATCTTATGTTGTGGTTTATCTCAGGAATATCTGGATTATCCGGGAAATTGTCATCATTTCAAAACATCTTATGTTGTGGTTTATCACCGATGCCACGGAAGAAAAAAGAAATTAAAGTTACATTTCAAAACATCTTATGTTGTGGTTTATCAAATTTCACATAAATAGTATCCGATGGATCTTGAAATTTCAAAACATCTTATGTTGTGGTTTATCCCCATCCACTTGTCCATTTCTCCGTGATTATTCCAGATTTCAAAACATCTTATGTTGTGGTTTATCTCAACCCTGCGGCCGTAGCAGAATCATTTAACCACATTTCAAAACATCTTATGTTGTGGTTTATCGTTTAATTTCGCGCGCGCATTTTTTATTAATCCGCATTTCAAAACATCTTATGTTGTGGTTTATCGCTGCAAAGAAGAGATAGTAGAGCTTACATACTTATATTTCAAAACATCTTATGTTGTGGTTTATCTATTTGCATTGTTCTCAGCTGCTTATACAGCTTCAATTTCAAAACATCTTATGTTGTGGTTTATCGAATCTAAGCGCGCATAAAGCTCTTTCCAATCTCCATTTCAAAACATCTTATGTTGTGGTTTATCGTGACTACGCTTTGGTTGGACGGTGATCCTAATTTAATTTCAAAACATCTTATGTTGTGGTTTATCAAATATCCTCCTGGTCAAGCTGTCTGTGATTTCACATTTCAAAACATCTTATGTTGTGGTTTATCATACGAAAACGCTACGGCAATTATAGACTGTCTGCCATTTCAAAACATCTTATGTTGTGGTTTATCCCTCGCATTTGCGCCCTTCTCATCTCCTATATGTTTTTATTATACCCTAAAAACCGTCACTTTTCAATTTTTTACCAAGTGTCAGCCTCCTTTTCCATCTCCAACACCACTTCACCATCTTTCCCAGTATTTATCATATCTTTAAGCCTTTCCCCATAAAAATCACTTGGTAAAAATACCCTAAATCATTAAGTCCTCCCCTGTATCATTCTTCCCATTACCTAACACCTCCTCACCAAAAACATTATCATTCATTAACTTGATAATACATACAAAATCTTCTTCTACCTCTATAATTGTGCTAAGCTCATTTTTCAGTCGTATAAATTTTGACGGAGTCATCTCTCCGCGAAACACGGACTTCTGAAAATGAGAAAGATATTTCTTACATACCTTAAACACCTTCTGCACCCGTTTTTCCCCAACATCATAAAAAACAAACGCATAATTATAATTCAGCTGTTTTTTCATCAGATCCCTTCTTTCAAAGAAAACGGAAGAAACTCTCTATCTTCCAATATGTTCTTAATCAGTTTATAGCAGTCCAGCTTTATCGCTGTTCTGTACGAAACCTTCCGTTTCAATCTAGAATGCATAAACACATTTTCCAGCCTCCCTTCAAATGCCTCAATAAATATCTTTCTTCCTTCATCATTCAACATACAATAATTTACCCTTTTGTCAAAATGTTTTTCAACCTGTATTTTGCGATTATTAACCAACTCAAAAATAGTCCTAAAAACAATAACCGGTTTGAACACCTCACTGATATCAAGGCTCAACGAAAATCTGCCTTCTGACGGTTCATGAAGAAAACTTACTCTCTGATCTAAATGTGTCTGGTAAATTGCAGAAATTGTTTTCGTATAGAGCAATGTATTTCCAAAAGAAACCATTGCATTCATAGGATTGTCTGGCGGCCGTTTTACCCGCTTGTTCATCACAAAATCTTCAGGCAAAAAATGTTGAAAATCATTATAGAATCTTATCCAAACTTCACCTTCACAAGCCAATAATTCTTTAATGTCATCAACTTGTTCCACCTGCCCCAAAAATGTTGTTTTAATCCAATCAATTGTTCTTTTTACCTCTTTCTTATCATGTTTATAATAATGATACAATACCTCATAAATATTCAAACCAATACCACGGACAATTGACCGTGCAATGTCCATCCTGTCATTTTGATATTTTTCCGCTTGTTTCACTACCAGTTTTCCACTTAAATAATGGTCCCTTGGGTAAAAGGTACCGCTGTAACCTCCGTAATAGTTAAAAAAGTGAACAATAATATGATTCTGAGACAAAAAATCCAATAATTTTGTATTGATACTGACTTCATTAAAACAATAAATTTCTTTTGTGTTCTCAACCGGAATATAGACATTCTTTCCCTCTTTTCGAAAACACAGAGAATTATCTTTTCTTGTAAGCTCACCCATAGACATAATATATCGTGTACTTCCCAATCTTTTCACCCCACTATTTCTAAATATAACAGTACTCATAATACGCACACTTCTTACACTTTGGCGCGTAAACACACTCCGGAATCTTTTCACTTTGCAGTAACTCTTCAATTTCTCTCACATATTTCCGAAGCTGCTCTTCCAATTCCTCTGTCAATTCAAGATACAATACCTTATTTTCTTTCTTATTCTTCTCAACAAATTCCAGTCTGCCTTTACGGGTAACCCCTTTTTCCTTCAGAACACTTAGATAATACAACAGCTGCCATTTTGATGCCTCTACATCGGCATCTGATTTTTTGATTTCCGTCAGATATTCCTTTGTCAACCTGTCCAGACGTATGTTATCAACTGTAATTTCCGTATCCTTTTTTTCCTCCGCTTTTTCCTCATGTATTGCCTTTCCAATTTTCACCTGTTCACTGTTATCCTCCAGATTCAACCTGTTTCCATGTAAATAGCACTGACGTTTACAATGAAAATAATAATTAATCAACGTCCCATTTACTTTCATAATCCACTCACCTCCTAAAGAAACAGCATTTCTCCATTTTCAAATTTTTTGCGGTCAAGAATCCCATTCTCATCAAAAAATGCTTCTCCATCTTCAATATAATAAATATCACCAATCTGTTCATTCCAATCAAACACGGCATTCTTACTTAACTGATAAAGAAAGACATTCATACTGCTTCTCACCTTATATAATCGCACCTTCTTTTCTGCAAATTCCATTTCCTCATTTAACAGTAGTTCCTTATACTCCTCCCAGACAGTCCTGCCATCGATTTCTCCTGCTCCTTCCTCTTTAATATTTCTTGCCAAATACACCGAAACCATCTGTCTATTATCGTCAATCAGCTTCATTCTCTCGTGGACCTTTACGAAGTCTAAACTTCCCACACACTCGCTGAAAAACTGCTCTAGATTCTGGGAATCAGCTTTTTCTTTTCTCATTTTTAAGATGCGTAATATTTGCTCATAATAATTCTGATAGTTTTTCGTAGCAAGAATTTCCCGCATGGTTTCATTTTTCAATGTAAATTCCGGATTAATGCGGATATCCCTCCGGTAAATACCCTTTGCATCATCTAAATCAAAAAAATAGACAACGCCGCTTCTCTTACAGGAACGGTTAATGCGCCCCATAAACTGCTCCTCGCTGTCCAACCTGGAGCTATCTTTATATCCAATATCAAAGTCTATGTCCACGCCGGCTTCCACTACCTGCGTTGCCACCAATATGATTGTCTCCAGTTCTTCTGTCATATGAATCATCCGCTTTCTGTCAAGGATACTGCTGTCGCCCGTCATAAGAAGTACTTCAAAATCTGTCTTTTCTTTTATGAGCCTATAAAATCCGTCTGCTCTGCTTTTATTGATGAACTCAATCAATATCTTTTTCCCTTCCTGGACATGCTCAATCATATGTTCTGCAAGAAGTTCCAGCGTAATCTTCTCCTGTAATAATTCATAATTCGGAACCACTCTTTTTGCAAATACCGGATGGTTAAAATACTTTTCTCTGTCATTTATTAAGTTTACCGCCCCCAACCGGTTATCTGTTAAAATCTCCAAATTAGGCAGCGTTGCAGACATAATGATGACCTTAATATTTAAAAGCTGAGCAAAACCCTTTAGAAATGTAATGATTTCACTCCATAATTCATTTTTATAGCTCTGAATTTCATCCAATACAATTACCGAATTACAGAGCTGGTGAAATCCAAACAAATCCTCCCTGCCATTTCCGAACAGTGTCCGAAACAGTGAGACATGCGTGGACAAAACAAGCGGATAATTTAAAAACTGCCGATCCAGCAATAGTTCCTGGAACTTTTTCTGACTTTCCGTATCGTAAAGTTCCTCACTTCCCTTTATGGGAACCAGAGAGTTGACCACTGCAATCTGAGCCATTGTCTTCTCGTAATCTCCAAATACCTTCCTAAGCGTCTCCATATTTTGTTCTACCAGCGTATTAAATGGATAAATATAAAATATTTTCTGCAGTCCTTCTCCCATACTCAGCAGCTGAAAGCTTAAATTGATCGACGTATTACTCTTTCCGCTTCCCGTTGGCGCTTCCAGATAAAACAGTGATTGGCTGCTGTGTTCCTTTAATTCTCGTTCCGCATCCAGAAACAACTCTGTCCGCAATATATTAATCTTACTCTGCCTCTCAAGTTCCTTTGAATCCATGGGATAAGATGATGATTCATAAGTCCTGATACTTTTCATCACCTCGGTTTTCTCATATTGCTCTATGATATCCTGAAGATTTTCAATATTTCCAAACGTTTTTATTTCTACGCCACTCATAAACTCCGTGGTCGCATAATAGTCCGATGCCACAAGAAGTGAATACAAAAGCCTGGAATATCCGTACAGCCAAACCTGCCTCTTTGTATCTCCCGCTCCTATCCGCTGTAGAGAATTCTTTTTTTCTCTGTCTTTTATCGTAAATATACTACCCGCACCGTCTTCTACTTTTTCTTTCCAGCTATCCAGCCACTTTTTAGCATACCACCCAAGATTACTTTCGCTATCTTCATCAAAGCTGTACACGTATTCCTTAAATTCTTTCATCACCCCATGATGTCTGGCAATCAAAAAGGAATGGATAAATACCAAATCTTTAAGCCTTCTCTTTTCCTCCTTATTCTCTACCTCACCTACACGGCACAAAAAATAATCCAGGTAAAATGCCGCAGATAAAATAGAATGCTTGCTGCCCAGATTCCCCTCCGGGGCAATTTCCGGATGCCATTTATGTTTCATTTTTTTGATCTGAAACAATGGATTGATCTTCCCCATATCATGAAACGTAACTACATTCATCAGAATACTGTCAAACAATATTTCGGTATCAGAACTCATACTGCCCAGATATTTTTCTCGAAATCTTATAAAAACTTTATCCAATTTCTTCTGCTGAATAATATTCAAAAAATATTTCTGACACAGTTTTGTATGCTCAATTACCGTTTCCTTTTTTCCGCCGTCCAACGGCAGATGGGCATAACACTCAGATATGTTCGGCTCAAATTCTTCCAAAGCTATGTACATGTCTTTTCTTAACATCTCGTTCCTCCATTACACAAAACCCCCGCCTTTTAAAGCGGGGGCTTCTGAATTAATAAAATATCAGCATTTTTTTCTCTGTTCTGGCCGCAAACCCTTTTTCCATTCTCACCGGAAGGTTTGTATAGCAGAAGGTATCATAAACATATAAATTTGTATAAGCGTCTAAGCCTATCGGCAACTTTTCCTCATACTTAAATTCCTGTATCTCATCCTCCTCATCCGGCAAAAGTAACTCTCCCGTCTCTTTGGGAAACAGACAGGCAAATTGCACCTCCTTCTCCGGTTCCTGGTCTAATTCCACAATCTGTGCATTCCTGATATCTGCAGGATGGTCGTTCTTTCCCAGATAAGGCATATAGACGCACTTCCCATTCACAATAAACTCTGCCAGTTTTTTCGCCTCCTGGCAATCTAACAACACAAAGATTTCCCAGATCGGTTCCTCCAGCCACTGCTCCTTAACGATCAGATTTCCACCCTGTTCCTTGGACGCATACCCAATGGAATTATTAAAAAATTGGACTTTTTTCGGAATATATCCCTTTTCATTCTTAGGAACAATGGACACCCTGATGTCTTTCAGCCGTTCATAAAATTCCGGATATTCCTCGATGAGCTGCGCTTTTTTCTTCTTGCTCTCCCACTCCTTCTGCCCATAGCCCTGATAGCCTAAGATTGCGCCAAACATTCCCAAAAGTGCTGCTTTATGAATCTGTCCAAAGGTAAAATAGCAATATGCATTTACCTCGGGTTTTTTTAAAAACGCCGTTTTACCGCTTAGTGTAAATTTCAGAGCCTTCATAATACTACACCTCTTTTTGTGTAATAATGTTAAACACCTCTGCGTTACTGATATTGTTTGTCAATTCCGTCGTGTACGGGTTATAATAAATTTCAACCTTTTTGATCTTATCGCTTAACTGATTTAAAAATTCACCGCACATCACCAAATCAATTTGATTTTTCACCTCACTCTTTTCAAAGTTGATATACTCTGACAAGTTAGGCAGATATAAATCCGGTTCCGTTTCCACGAAAAGAGCAAACTCATTTTCACATCCTTCCTTTGCATTTGTCGCAAATGAAGTGGCAGATACCAGCGCAGTCCTCTTAAAATTCTGATAATCCTCTTCCGTGTATCCCTCTGTAACTCCAAGCTCTACCAGTTCCTTATACGCCGACGGGTTTACCACAAACGGATAAAAATAGTGCGCTTCGTTGCTGGTGATTTTTGTCCCCAATGTAGAATTTTTTGCTTCATCCTTTTTATCGTCCTTACTGCCGTCACGGAACGGGGAAAGTATTTGCTGCTCTTCTGCGGTTGTCCCCTCATACTTGTTAAATCCTTGTCCAAACTGGACCGCTCCGGTAATGGAAATATTGTTTCCCTCTTCTGCAAATGTAGCCCCGAAATTTTTTACATCTACCGCAGTCATAAGGTTGGTCAACACCTCTTTCGTATCCTTACAATCCTTCAAATTTTTTACATTGAAAATATGTTCATACCGCTCTTTTAAACTTTTCGGAACCAGCGCATTGTCTTTCTCTGAAAATTTCATAGATTTTATGTACAGAACCTTTTTCCCTTCATTATCCCACATTTTTTTCATGGGATATTTCAACGCCTTATCACTGCCAAACACCGTTCCATCTGAGATCGTTTTCGGATATCCTGTAAAATCCGCATTCCAGTTTGCCATAATAGAAGAAATCCCAAGCACTCCATACACCCGTTTATTCATATTACTGTTCCTCCTCTTCCTTTTTTGATTCATAAATCAGGTTACTGCTTAAATATCCAGCAATAATTGCTGTCTGGTTCATCTTTCCCTCCAGAACATACCTGCATACCATCCCAAACAGATTCTTAAATCTACTGCCGTTAAAATTAAGCTGATAATTATATTTCATAAAATACTGTTTCAATTTTTCTTTAATAATTTCATCATTTTTCGCATTGAAAAATGGGTTAGCCAGAGAATGTACCTTCTCTCTTGATTTATTGAGGGAAATAAAATAGTACACAAGCTGTCCTACCGCATAAAAGTATTCCTCGTCGCTCTTTATCTGGTCCGTCTCCTTCTGATTGATTTTATTTCTTAGCACATCTTCTATATTTTTATACCTGTCAGCCATCTGTTTCCCTCCTGAAAAATAGTCTTTTAATGAACACATTAGATTAAACTGCTTTCCTGATTTCGGAATAAACCCGTTTTGAATGGAACTTTTCGTCATATTCATACATACCTGTTCCATAATTCTCCCGATATTCTTTTCCTGTCCTTTATATAACCATGCAAAGATGGCGTCTCTGGCCCATAGAAGACTCCTCTTCAGTTCTCCGTCAGCCTGCAGCTCATCTGCCGGTGTAAAATAATTTGGAATCAGCCATTTAGAAAATACCACATCATCGAGCACAGCCTGCAGTTCCTTTTTCACTCCATAGTTCTTATAGATCTCATCCTTATCCGGCAGTTGAAGTACATTTTGGTAGGAAAATTTTTGCTTTAAATAATACCGATAATCCACAATTACATCCTGGTGCCAGATTTCAACCTCTTTTCCTTTCCGCACCTGGAGATAAAAACCAGAAAAATCCCGCTCGACCATTTCCCCTTTTTTTCTGGAAAGAATCTTTTTCCCTTCCATATCAAAAAAGAGATTGACTTCACCCTTTACTGCCTGGTTCATCAGATAATCAAAGAACTTTCTCTGTAGCACAGCCTCCTCAGACGTCACCAGGTAGGGAACGGTAATTTTCCGCGTTCGGTTTTCCATATATGGTTTTTTCTGATTCAACCCCAGATTATCATTGGGAAGTCCCAGTATCTCTCCGCCAATCTTGATATTATAATCATTCTTATTAAAAATTTTTGTTATCAGATAACGCTGCTCCTCCCGCAGATATACATCATCCTCATCCTCAAAAAAGATTTTTAAATAATTCTTACCAGTCAGTGTAACTCCCAAATCCTCAAGAGCAAATATATGTTCTTTGATCCACTTGCGGTTTCGTTCTAATTTTTCCTGATTAATTTCTCCCAGCTGCTCAGCAATGTAGTCATACATTTCCCTGTCCTTTGGCTTGCTGTACTTTTCTCTGGGATTGCAAAGCACATCAAAATAGCGGTCAATCGCTTCTTCGTTTAATTTACCATTTTGCAAACTCTCCTGCTTTACCCAAAACGACAGATAGTTGTTAGAATGAATGACCTTTTTGGGATCCTGGGGTTTATCCATGCTGACTAAACGACTGTGGTAATCATAAAAACAAATTCGTTCATATGTAGATGGAATGTATTCCAATTCCCGCGTTTTCTTATCCATCTTGATTTCCTCAGGATAACCTATGCTGCCATCCTCCTTCACAATCAGATAAATCCCTTCCGCCGGAACATAGCTGTCCAGAATAAGCCTGTCCAGATTCCCACTGTCCCCTGCCGCTCGTTCCATCTCTTTTTTAAAGATTTCCAGACAATCTTTTAACACCAAATCACCTGCCTTCTATATCCATCGATAGTTACAGAATCCAAAACCACGGCTGTTCATCTCACATAAGCCTGCCCCAAGAAGAAAATACGCCAGTTCCTGAGCCCTCGGATTGTCTGCAACCTTAAGATTGATTTTGTCCCCCAAAAGTTTAATCCCCTTATATTGCACACAGACAGGCTTTTTGTTTAAAAATTCTATATTTGTATACAGTTGAAAATCCTCGTCAATTTTGCTCTCCGTAAACTGATTGTATTTTTTAACCGCATTTTCAAAAAGACGCCGTTCATACTCTTTTAAGGACATCACGTTCTTCCAGTACCCGTTTTCTGTCTTCACAATCGTTGAAGTCAAAGAATATATTTCTCCTATAGTTTTTTTAGGAAGCACACGGTTTTCCGCCGTCAGGCCCTTCATGTATGGTGTGTTATGATTGTAAAGAGTTTCCGAAAAGAAACGGGCGAGTTTTATATCTACTGTTCTGATTGTGATTGTGTAAATTCCCTCTTTCTTATACAGCTTGTCTTTTTCTACCGGATAAAAGAGACTCAGACTATAACCTTTAAAGCAGTTTGCCTCATGGAGGTTTAAGAATGCTTCTTCCTCCCCCATCGCGGAATCAATAAAATCTGTTATACTACTTTGCAGAAAGTTCAAAGGAATCTCTTGCAGCAGAAAAACTTTGACTCTGATTTCATATACGTTAATATTATTCTTCATTTTTCTTTACCCCCTTTCTCAATGTTAATTATTATGAGTTATATATTTCAACTATAATTGTATATTACGCTTGTATCTGTTCTCTGTCAAGTACTAACAAAATTTTTCCGTTTGCATATTAACCCTAGCTGTTATAAAATATATTTTATACAAACCATAACATCTCGATGTTTTGAAACATGTTTATTGTTATGTGATATTTCATAAACCACAACATAAGATGTGCCGTTATTCTCAAGTTCTATATTTTAGAAAAGGACCCTAACAAATAAGATTTCTCTCATTGGTCAAGGTCCCTTATCTCGTCTTATTTATTTGTAGTATTCCATCCCGCAAGCCTTCGTTAAGCTTTCTTACTCGAATTCTATCGTAGCCGGAGGCTTCGGCGACATATCATAACAAACTCTGTTCACATTCGCAACCTCATTTAGAATCCGGTTCGTGATCACCTCAAGCACATCCCAATCCACTTTCTCAATGCTGGCCGTCATGGCATCAATGGTGTTGATGGCGCGGATGATCACCATATACTCGAAACATCTCGCATGATTCCTCATCCCGACAGATTTAAAATCCGGTACCACGGTAAAGTACTGCCAGACCTTCTTGTCCAGGCCGGCTTTCTCGAATTCCTCTCTGAGAATAGCATCGGACTCGCGGACTGCCTTCAGACGGTCGCGTGTGATCGCACCGAGGCAGCGGACGCCAAGTCCCGGTCCCGGGAACGGCTGGCGATATACCATATAATCCGGAAGTCCCAGCTCGATACCGCATGCGCGCACTTCATCCTTGAAGAGCTGTTTGAGGGGTTCCACCAGTTCAAACTTCATATCCTCCGGAAGTCCGCCTACATTATGGTGGGATTTCACCATCTTTGCCGTTTTCGTTCCACTCTCAATGATATCCGGATAGATGGTTCCCTGCCCCAGGAAATCAATTCCTTCCAGCTTTCTAGCCTCTTCCTGGAACACCTCGATAAACTCTCCGCCAATGATCTTACGTTTCTGTTCCGGATCAGACACATTTTCCAGCTTGCCCAGGAAACGTTCTGTCGCATCAACATAGATCAGATTTGCACTGAGCTGGTCGCGGAAGACTTCAACAACATTTTCCGATTCATTCTTCCTCATTAAACCATGGTTTACATGAACACATACCAACTGCTGTCCGATGGCCTTCAGAAGAAGTGCAGCTACAACAGAAGAATCCACACCCCCTGAGAGCGCCAGCAATACCTTGCGGTCACCGACCTGCTGTTTCACAAGTTCCACCTGATCCGCAACAAAATTCTTCATATTCCAGTTTGCTTCTGCTTTGCATTCGTCAAATACAAAGTTTTTCAGCACAGCTTCTTCTGGGATCGCGTCATACTTCTGGGGGCATTTTGCGGTCGGATGGTCGATAGCGATGATCGGATAGCCGCAGTCATACAGTTCCGGTGCAACATCCACAGCCGCACCGTCGACGATCCTGTTTTCCCCGCCGTTCAGAATGATCCCTTTTACATTCTGAAGTGCCTGCAGTTCAGCCACAGTAATGTCGTGAGGATGAATCTCACTGTATACCCCCATGTCACGGACCGCTCTCGCGACAACCGTGTTTTCCGTACTTCCAAGGTCTAAAATTACAATCATGTCCTGTTTCACTTTATCTTCTCCCTTTTTGTAAAATGTGGCGGCGAATATTTCACATTCGCCGTTTGTCAATATGTAAACATGTTGACTCTCCTGCAGTTATTATACCTCGCACGCAGAAAAACAAGCAGCCCAATGGGATATTTGTTTTTCCAGCCGTGGCTTGCCGGGTATCATCCGCTGTGCAGCAGCGGCACAGCAACACCGTTGCTGTGGACTGCACTCTGTGCAGTTATTATACCCTAATTACATAAGTTTTTCCATGAAAATTTACAGCATCACCTGAGACTCATCCTTTATAATCATCCTGCAGATTCAGGATATCGCCCAGACAGATATACGTGTGTATAATGCACTGCATGGCATCCCGTCTCGTTATCTTGGCGTGTACACCCTCACACTGTAAGCGATTCAGATTGTTAATCCAGTCCAGAGTATATAAAATGCTGCTTCCCGCTGCGCTTTTTGCCGCAGATTTATTCTGGATTTTTTCGATTACAGCGGATAACTTATTGATGTAGTGATCCCCGCTGATATCGATGAATCTTCCCGACTTCGTCTCATAGGTACTGTCCGAGTAGTCAGGGAAATATCTGTTAAATAATTCTTCGGCAGTGTTTTGGAACAGCCTGCGGCAGGTCGTCACTGCCTGTGAAAATACTTCCGGATTGTCGGAGGTGATTTTATCCTCGATTGCCTTCAGCTGCAGTACCGTGCTGTGTGATAATTTCGAAAAATGATGATCGACGCGCTCTCTGTATACCGCAAATACATCGGCAGCGGCGTTGCCGAATGCGAGCTCGCTATATTTTCGGAGTGCGTAATCATAATACCGCGCCTTTAAAATGGATAATTTCTTTTCATCCAGCGCAATATTATCTATCAGATCCTTCGTATAATGGTTGACTGAATCCATCAGCTGACGCATCGCAGAGTCCGCGCGTTCTCCGGAAACAGAGACTCCCTGCGTGGAAAAGTTACCGGCTGCATGCTGCCTGGCGATTACTCTTTTCTCCAGTTCTGCCGCCAGCGTCAGGAATATTTTTCTTTCTCCATTTCTTATATATCCGCGCCCGTTGGTGTAACCGACCTCCCGTGCACTCTTTGCAATTTCCCCGTTTTTATCTCTGGGATATCCTCCGTATTCATACTGCAGCCAGATGACTGCCTCTGCGTCATTTAGCAGACGGGCGATCTGCAGGCATTTCAGCAGTGCTGACGACGCAGGCAATGTTTCCGTCTCGATTCCTTCCAGTATATTTTCACAGATGTTCACAACCTTCTCTAATTTATCCATACTTTTTACCTATATTTCTGCTTTTTCGTCAAATCCATCTTTACCGGACCTGATCTCATCTGTCCGGCTGCTTATTTCCCGCACTTTCTTTCGCACCCGCTGAAAATACTCATCCTCCGGATTCACCTGCAGAATATGATTGATCTTCCCGAGCAAGTGCCGGAGATATCGCCCCGTATCGGGTTCCTCCTCCGTCATCCATTTTAAGTTTCCGAGACGCCTCAGGTGTTCTTTCGCCCCATAGCGCAGGCAGTAATAGATCTCTAAGCGCAGGTTTCTTCTGTAATCACGGCTCACCTGCGGCTTTTCATTGACGACGATCCCCGTCACCGTCTGCCGGCAGTGTCTTTTCAAAACCCTGGTCTTCTTCTCGTTCAGCTGGAATCCCATCACCTGAAGATAACTTCGCACTTTATTTTTAAGCTCTTTCGCATCAAAACTCCCGGAAAATGTCATATCGTCGCAATACCGCGTATACCGGATCCCACGCCTGCAGCACCAGGATTCCATATACTGGTCAAAGGATTTCATGACCAGATTGGAGACGGCGGGCGATGTCGGTGCTCCCTGTGGAAGACATTCCCGGCAGCAGCAGAGCGCCGTGAGCATCGTTCTCACTGCAGGAGGAAAGTAAACAGCCGGAAAGGCATACTGATAGACCAGCAGATACGTAATATTTTCAAAGAAGTCCCTGATATCCAGCTTCACGATCTGTTTTGCACCCACATGCGGCAGCGCATTGTCCACGATGGTGGCGCCCCGCCGGTATGCTTTCGACGCATCCGCTGGTGTAATGCCGTCCAGTATATGATGCAAAATGTTCCTCTGAACAGTGCCAAGCAGTGCATCCGGCACCATCAGTTTTCTCACACTGCCGCCCCTCTTTTTTACGGCGGCTGCATGGTAATGCTCGTCTGCATGGTTGCTGAGGGCATAAAGGCATGGCAGATACTTCTCCTCTTTCACCTGGATCCCATCCAGGAGCCGGAAAGATATCTGCATTTCTTTTTCCTGTTCTGCCGTGCAGTATTTCCACAAATCATTGCCGGACATCGTTTCTCCTTCATTTCTCTTTTACATACAGGGACAATACAATAAGATGATTCTGTAAGATGTGAAGACGTACCAGGGCAGCGCCCGTATGCACACCGCTGGTGTGCAGAAGTACCTCGCAGCATCTGGAAGTCTGATGGCCTGATTTTCCTCACCAGACGGCGACTCGCCGCCCGGCCGGTCTCTACATTCCTGTATCGATCCGGATATGCTATTGTCCCTGCATTCTTAGCATAGCACAGGTGCGGCAGGTTATGGTAGAAGAAATTTGCAAATCCGCATTGTCTGAGAAAAGCAAAAGGAAAAGCAGCCCGAACCACCGTTCAGACCACTCTACCCTATATCAAATATTCCTGCTGACCGCATTTTTTATTGCTCGATATTTTCAAGATATTTCATTTCAAGTCCTGATTTCGAGAGCACCGCTTTTACCTTATCCCTCATATCAACATCCAGTTCCGGACGGTTTTCATCGTACGTTTTCAGGAGTCTGTGCATCTCCCGTTCGATGCTGTTTTTAAAGTAATCGCTGCCCTTGGCGTTACGCTCGCCGATATGAGGAGAATACAGATCCTCAAAGTTGTCCAGTGTATAATCAGATGTCACAAAGCTGCCGTCGTGTCCGATCTCCTTAATTTCTTCCAGATTCAGTGTCTCCTCCGTCACCTCGATCGGTGTGAAGGCAGCTTTCACCTGGCGGATGATTTCAAAATCAATGATCATTTTCTCAAATGAGGTAGCATTGACACTGTCCATGACACCGCCGGCTTCCATCACAAAGTTGATGCCGTGACGGTACGCGGATGAAAAGGTCAGCATGGACTCGTAGCCAGCCTGGCAGTTGATGACCGGCGCATCGGTCTGACATCCGCCACCTCTGGACGGCAGTCCGTAAAATCTGGCAAGATTTGCTCCGAATCCCTGCATCAGTGTCCCCTCAGGAGCAGCACATGCGAAGGTGATACCCCCTCTCATATCCGCCGCAGTTGACTGGACGCCGAAGACAACCGGCGCTCCCGGACGAATCATCTGTGCCAACACAATACCCGCAAGGCTTTCTGCTGCGCCGCTGGCAAGTGTTCCCGCCATGGAGAGCGAGCCCGTTGCACCGAGCATCGCAGCCGGGCAGAGGATCGCAGCCTGTCCATACTCGGCAAGCAGCATCAGACAGTCCAACATTCTCTCATCCAGTGACAGCGGAGAAACCGTGTTGATCAGTGCGATCATTCTCGGCTTTTCGATCATTCCTTCTTTTCCGCCGAAGAGCTCACAGCCGGCTTCCAGCATCAGCGCCATCTCGTCTTTGAAACCGGTTGGCAGCATGATCGCTTTGTCAGAGTGCAGCAGTGTGGCATAGAACATCTGAATGGCGCCTGCCTCTTCCGGGATGTCGCCGGGCTGAATCATGATACCGCCGTTGATTGAATAACTGTCCTCTGCATGAACAAGCTTTAAGCATTTGATAAAATCTTCCATAGTTCCGCGGCGGCGCTTTCCTTCCCAGTCATCGATAAACGCACATCCGTAAGTAGGAGCAGGATTCGTATGATTTCCTCCGATCACCATATCGTATTTTGGATTTCTTGCATGAAGTGTGAAGGACTCAGGCGCCATCTTCACCCAATGCATCACCTGCTCTTCCGTAAAGTAAGCCGTATTGCCTTCTACCTTAATACCGTTTGCCCTGTATATTTCGATTGCTTTCTCATTGTGGATATTGACACCCACGTCCCGCATGATCTCCATTGCTGCGTTATGAATCATCTGTTCTCTTGACATAATGCGTTCCCTCCTGGATTTAAATATTTAAAAAATTGTAACTGTTCAGGACGGCTCATCTTCTTGACCGAAAAAGCGGTTTAAAAGCAAGCTTCATGCTGCTTTTTCGTATCAATTTCCCCATCGTCCTGAACTGCTGCCATAAAATTATCGGTTTCTAACGCCCAGTTTCAATACGTCACGCAGGTAACGCACACTCTCTTCACACGCCTGAAGTTCTCTGGCTCTGGCTTCCTCGATCGGCTCGTCCAGACTCTTAAAGGCGATTTCATTTTCAAAAATAATCTTATCCATCGGGGATTTCTCACGGATCTGTGCCACCATCTTCAGGCAGTCCATGGACCCCTGTCCATGGGGAGCGCCGATATCATGCACGCCAAGAGGATCCACGACGATTATATCATCGCTGAAGTGACAGCAGTACGCCTTCGGAAGCATGCGCTCCATAACATCATAGGGATTTTCGATTACCTGCAGTGGATTCATGGTATCCACACACGTACCAATCAGCGGATGATTCAGCTTATCCACGATCCACAGGATCTCATCGGCTAAGGTATCAGTGTGATTCTCGATCGCGATCTGCATGCCGAACTCTTCGATCATGGGGATGGCTGCCTTGAATTCATCGTACCTGTCAGCCATCTGACGCATGACCTCCGGGTGCATACAGGAACCGTAGAGTTCTCTCGGGCGCTTGATATCGAGACTGAACTTCACGAGTTCAGCGTCCAGGTCGTGGCCGATCTGCAGTGCCTCTTTTGCCGTACAGTTTACCCGGGAGTCGCTGCCTGCCTGGAAGGATGAATTGAATTCCAGGAATAGGCCGTGCTCTTTAGCTGCCTGTGCAACCTTTTTCAGATTTTCTGTTCCGAACGGATCTTCTTCTGCAGTTGTCAGGAGGTCCACCTTTGTGATCTGGAGACCGTCAAGCTCCCACTTTTTTGCAATGCCCATCAGTTCATACAGTGACATCGTCTGCTCGAAATAGTAATCCTTGCCGAAGCCCCAGCTTTCACCGAGGCCAAAGAAATGCAGCGTATATGTGTGCATTCCGAGTCTGAGAGGTCTGTTTTTGTCATTCATAGTTTTCGCTCCTTTTTCATCTTGTTTTATTTCCAACCCTGATCCTGAAACCCGGAATCAGAGTAGCAAGTACTGCTATCATAATTGCAGATGTTACTTTTCTTCTCATGTGTCTGCTTCAAAATTTCAATTAGTAAACTTGTTCACTTTTTATTGCAAAAAAAATCAGTCAATGTGCCCACGTTCTGCAAATTGAATCAAATACCTTTACCCCTCCCCGCATTCAAATCTCACATTCAGCCGGAACATAAACTTTTTCAACATTCTTCAGCAGCAGTTCGTTACACTCCTGCTCTCCCTGTCTTCTTTCTTCCAAATCACACCCCATATACATTTCAAGCATTCCCTTAACGATAAACGTGTTGGATTTGCTGAAATAGGCGGCATCTTCATCAGATAACATGTTGTAGTTTACAGCCCTCCTCAGGATCAGGAAATCCCTTTTTATGACGTCATCCGTAAACAGCAGCGTATAAAAGTATGCCGGATACAGTTCCGATCCCGTAACAGGAAACAGTTCAAAATATTCTTCGAGTGCGTCTGAAAACATCGTATGATACTGGCCCCAGAAGAGCCGGTAATACAGATCTGGTCTTTCAAATGCATACTTGTTGAATAATTGCCATCCTTTGATATAGGATTTCATCAGATTGTTGCCGGAATCCATCAGCCGGCCGTATTCAACCATATAATCAATAAAAAATCTGATTGAGCCGAGGATGATCAGATATTCCAGACTTTCAAAATGCCGGTACAGCGCTGCCGGTGAACAGTTATTTTCCTTCGCCAGCTCCCGTACCGTGATCTCCGATGCATCCTGCACCTTTAATTTATTGTACATCGACATAATCAAACGTCGTTTTGTCTCATAACCTTTTTCATAAACAGCCATATCATCTTATTCGATAATCGCAGATACATTTTAAATTTGTGAACACATTAACTAACAAAATACTATCTTATTTTATTACACCCGTCAAGAAGATCCTCCCGATGTTATGTACTAAGTCTTACGTTCAATTTGCAAACATGTTTACTTTTCTCAGATTATAAACGCGTTTACATTATTTGTCAATAGATTTCACCCATACTTTTGAGAACAGAGGATTTCAGTATACAAATCGAACTTTCCACAATAAACTGGAGGCGTCAGGCATGACTCAAAGTATGTCCAGAGTTGCAAAATGTATTGACAACGGACCACTGGAAGGGTTCTGGGGAATCATAAAAAGAGAACGTTATTATGGCAAAAGATTTACAAGTCGTACATCACTTGTAAACATGATCGAACGTTATATGGAGTATTACAATAATAAACGATTACAAAGACATCTTGGAGTTTTAACTCCGATGGAAAAACATGAACAGTATATGTTGGCGGCATAAAAACTGCCACCAGTTTTCATCTGGTGGCAGAAATAAAGTTTTATTTTTTTAATTGTCTACTTGACGGGAAGCAGTTCACTTTCATTCATCTGAAATCAGTAAGGTTTTTCCATGTTTTATTGAAGTATTATTCTTTGAATATAGAGCCAAATGTTGCCAAATCGTTGCCAGTCACTAAGCAAATATGCTTCCAGCCCGCATAAACACTGGACTTTTCAAAGTCGTTTCATCATTCAAACTCCTAATTTTCAACTTGTTGTTTAGTATTTTCATTGATGTTTCGTGTGATTCCATTTCAATATCGAACGGTTTTATATGTAGTCTATATATTTCTGAGACTTTGTATTACTAAAATCTTACCTTACTTAATGGCTACATCAACATTTACTGTCTCTGGATTTTGTCTATTAAATTTTTTTTTATTTCTTCAGTTCATTATTTGCTTTATCTAAAGCATGTTCTAAGTCCCTTTTCAAAGGATTTGTTATTTCATCCACATCAGGAAAAATTGTAACATTTGAAAAATATATACTGTACTTGTTTTTTACCATTAAATAATTTGATATATTAGATGCCGAAATAACACCTGCTTCCCCTAAAGAAAAAATAACTGAATCATGGTCGAAAGGTGCACTTCTCATATTATGATATGCTGCATTATTCTCCATTGTTTGATCTCCCGGAAACCGCTTAGGGCATATTTTCTTGAAAGCCTCATCAGCTATTATATTTTTATATGAGTAACATTCCCGATATGTATTCTCCAATAGAATCCTTGCAAATTCCTCTTGATTCTTTTTTCTACAATTATCTCTTTTCTGTATTATCTCGTATGTTAAAACATACAAAATTATAACCACCAAAATATTCCACAAATCCAAATTAAGATTGTTAAATGGTATAGATAATATACTAGAAATATTAATGGCATCTAAAATCAATATGATAGATATGGCAACCATGCCAATTTTACTATACTTATGTAAATCTCTTCTGTGCATATAGTTTTTCCTTTGTTAAATTAAAATATAAATCAACCATTACTGGCTTGCAGGTTTTTAGCCCCCACTCAAACTTAGCGTGTCCTTTGTTGCTATTAAATATATTTATTTAAGTTTTTTGCAAGTACACACCTGTTTTTACTTCAATTACACCATTTATTCTGTCTTACTGATTTTTCGTTGCGAAAGTGTTGCTACGATTTATAAACGCTTTTGTACATGTGTTAGTAAAACACAATGTCCTTTCCATCTTCTAAATAATCTGGAATCTTCACATCTTTTGTAAGCGGATGTCCCCTAAGTAAAATTCTTATTGCCCTGACGGAACCATATATATCTACCATCAATTCTTTCTGCTTTTCATATACATCTACATTGTAACTATTATTAGTTAATTCATGTGCAGGAACCTGCCTAATCTTTCTTACCTGCTTGATAGGTTTAATTATAACTTCATCTATGTCAAAATTAGCTTGAACATTTTTAAGAAGCCACTCTTTGAACATTACTATACTGCCCTTATCCTTCCCTTCCTCATCTTTTCGTTCAATTCCTCTTATAAGTACAGAATCTTTTTGAAATGCTTTTATCGAAATATTATGTACTACCAATTTTTCTAACACTAATACAAAATCATAATAATTTTTCATTGTTGGCAATAGTATATTCCTATATCCCTCTGGCATATCTGTATAAAATGTTCCATATGTATGTGAAAATAATTTAGGAATACTCATTGCTTCACAAAGATTATTAATCACTCTCATTTCCTCTAAAAGAGCATGAAATATCCAGTATTGGGTGACCAATTCTCCCATAAGCAAATTTTTAATAAACCCCTCACTAACTTTACAATTATTTTGATTTTCTAACTCAAATCCTTTCCAAAGCATTTGAATTTTGGGGGATAATTTAGCCAAATCTATTACAAAAACTCCTATTGCCCTATTTAGTTTTTCGCCTTCTATATACGCCATACCATAATCCTTAATATATTCATTTGAAGAACTTTCTTCATAAAATTCATCTTTAATGCATATGGTACCTCTATACCCATTATCCATAACTAAAAATTTTGGATTATTAATATATCTTTCTAGTATTTCTATATCAAAAAAAATGACTTCAAACTGTTCCTTGCCTCTTTGCAAAAGGACGGTATATGGTTTCTGATAATCAATTTGGATACCCTCTAATGCCCGATCTGTTGGATAAAAACATGTATGTCCATCGGCATTCCTTGCATTTACTATTTGATGTTCCTTAGATAATCCCAAATCAAATCCTTTGATGTGAGGATTCAACACATCAACTTCGGAAATTGCTTCTACAAATCCATCTTTAATTAATTCTACCATTTCATTTACATCATAATTTTCTATTTCATAAATAGGTAAACCATTAAAGCTACTCGAATCCAAATAGTATCTAATAACTTTATCCAATAATTTGCTATCCTTCATGGCACATCCCCACATTTATTTCTACTAAGATGTTTTTATTATATCATGCCTCTAACTAAAGATACAGGCAAATTGTGTCTAACAGTTTTAGTACAAGTACCTCTATACTATCCAAGTTGTTCCGAGGCACCCCTCTTTATTCCCTTTCCAGTGCATTACCACTCTCTTCTTTCACGCAAAGCTTAAAATTTTACATTATATAAAATCATAAAGTATTATCCACTTCCCAACAAACGGGCAATTCACATTTTTCTGTCAGTCTCGGATTATCTGGATTACCCGTTCCATAAAAAATCATTCCCACCGACCATCTGTCTAAAAGTTGCTGGATATATGCATTTACCTGTTTTCTAACATTTAATCTTTTTACTTTTGCACTTTTAACTCCTTTATAATCAATATATTTTATCCTGTTTCCACATCTATGTATACCCATATACATTATTTCTTCATTCTTGTAAAATATAAGTATTGAGAGAGATGCTCGCTCGGGGTTAACATATACCGTAGCGATTGATTTTTCTCTCCAATCATCAGCTATAACTTTTCTTGCTGCTGGTTCATCTAATGTTCTTGATAACGACACTTTATCATTATTGCAGAATTCTATTTTCAATGGCTTATCTATCATAACTATCTTTATTTTTTCCCCAAATCTTGAAACTTCCTCAATTGCTTTGTCCGTCCAATAATCTAAATTACCATCTAATTGCTGATAACTCCGTTCAAATACAATTCTTCCACCCAACCACTGAAAAATTATTTTCATGCCCACAATATTATCATATGTTCCAAACGCATTTATCGTTGCCAATATTTGTGGATTGTCCTTTTTACACTCTTGCACAAATCTTTCCCACTCTTTTTTATATATAAGCAATCTTTGAGATGATAAATCCATATGATTCAGAGATGGGTATTTGTTCGGTCTATGATGTGCATCATGTTCATTTACACAAAGTACCGCTAAATTTTCCACAGTTGTATTGCTACTATCCCCATCAATATGATGCAAATTTAAACCCACACCTGTTCTCTTACATACACAACAGGAATTTGCATTCAATTCAAACAATTTTCGTGCCATTTTAGACGGCACTGCAACCCTAGTCACTACACTTCACCTCTCCAATTTTTTTACCAAAACTCTTCTTTTCAGTTTGTTTTAGTTCTATTATAATATTATCAATTATCTCATAATGGAAATAGCCTCTATATCTGCTACTAATTTCAAGGGGCATCCTCCCTATTTCCCCCTCAAATCAAACCTATTCCCATCCGTCCTCCCCACGCCAATTATATCCCCCTGCATACTGCAAGTAAACGTATATGACACTTCATCCACCATAACCTCTACCGTCATACCGTCCTCTTCCAGCACACAGAACATATCAAACTCCAACACATCCCTGTCACGATTCAAAAATCGACTAATCGCTTCTTCTGTCTGCTCTTCCAACGCCTTCCTCTCGTCCGTCACATCCTCTCCATCACGATAAGCTGATACAACCTCACCCTCCGATGTAACAATCATAGATGAATGTCCCTCTTCCCTCTCTTTTGCCGAGGCACATCCTATAAACATCAACACTATAACTAAAAATATTATCTTCTTCATCATTTGCCTTTCCGGCAAATACGCAAAAAGCAGCCCTAGTCAGACTGCTTTACTTCAATTTCATACCCCTCACATAGATTTCTACCGCTTCTTTTTCTTTATCTGTCAAGGATTCCCACATTCTTAACACTTTCTTTTGTTCTGAAGATAATTCCAATTTCCCTATATCATCAGAGAAAAATTGTGGCAGTGTAATCCCCAATCCGTCACAAATCCTGTCCAATGTATAAAAAGTAGGTGTGCTTCCCCTTTTCATCAGGTTCGATAAAGATGACTGGCTGATACCCGTCTTTTTAGATAGCGCATACATGGTCATCTGCTTTTTATCACAGATTTCCTTAATGCGATTCGCAATATACTTCTCATCTAACAAGCAACCTACACCTCACTTCCGATATATGCTACTTTTATTTTACCCGGTATGACCCGATATTATTAGATTTTAAGTCGAGAAGCATGTTGCTTTATAGTTGAGTAGTATCAAATTAAAAAAATAAGCGTATTGCCTAATACTCTTTTATTGGTTCTTCTTCATTTCCTTGCACAGATACTCAATCACTTCCTGCGGTGTGGGACGTTCCCCCTTAAAAGGTACTTTTGCCCACTCTGCTCTTATCTCCGCATCAGGGTTGTCAAATCCCGAATCAATGGCAATTTGAATTTCCTTTTCTACTTCTTTTGAACTTATCCCCTCTCCTTTTCCGATAGTATTCATCACTTTATTAAATTTTCTTTTTCTCATAGCTTTGTATTCCTCCTCTTTTTGCAATCTATTAATTGCAATTATACAGGCTTTTTATACTAGAATCAATATAAACGTAAGATATGTCGAGTGAAAGGGTGGTAGTCAATTATGCCGCAAAAACTAAAGCAAGCACAGGATATTTCTCTGGGAAATAATCTTAGAAATCTAAGAAATAAAACAAACCTAACACAAGAGCAGGTAATTGCACAATTACAGCTTCGCAACTTCTCCATATCCAGAAGTGCCTACTCTCAAATAGAAGCCGGCACATACAATATTCGCATAAGTGAGTTAATTGCATTGGCTGAAATTTTTCATACAGACTACAATACTATATTTGACGGTCTAACCTATAAAAAATGACCCTGATTACAGGATTTCTGCAGTCTAAGGTCATTTTTGTATACATCTCCGGCTATATTAAGTCAATATCATGTAAGCTGTTTAAACATACACCAATTCTTTTAATACAATTTCCTCAGCAGCATTCTTTATATTATTCATTAGTCCCACCCATTTCATTTGATCCTGCGCTTTTAGCTGTTCCGTTATCCCATGCTGCTGTTTCATTGATTTAATTAAATATTCCATTCTCTCGCTTGCTTTTTTATCCACAGCATTCAAATGTTTCACCAATTTTCCTTGTGTCAGTATGGAAACATACATCCCCTTTTTATACTCTTTCAAATATCTAAGCCTTAAAGAACCATATTTCCCATAGTTTGGTGTTTCCCCTTGCGGTGGAAGTAAATCCGGCAAATAATAATCTCCTATTAAAGTATAAGATAATCCGTTTTTCTTATCATATATATGTTTTTTCATATGCTTCTCCTTATCTCGCATCCCGATCTCTGAAACGGGAATGTGTGCGTTTTGACTTAATATCACGCTCTTTGATTTTCTGCTTGTTCCTTTCCAATTTAGCTAGTACACTGACAGGGTTTTCTCTACACTCAACACTGTTTTTCCAATCCTTAACTGCCCTTTGATACTCTCCATACGCTGTCTGAGCCGCTGCATATTTGGCTAGAAATTCTTTTACATTCTTATACCCATAATCCTGCACAATTCCTGATAACTGCTGTCTCATAGTATTAACCAAGGGAACTAATTCATTAATGTTATTCTGCAATTCCTTACGCCGTTTTCCCTTGAATAAACCTTTTGTATTTTCCAACTTCTTTTTTACCTCGGCAAGTTCTTGTTCTTTTAGATAGATTGCATGATTTTGATTGTCCAATTTGCGGTAAATAGCATTTAAGTTTGGATATTGTTCAGCTAACGCTGGCTTTACTGGCGGGGCTGGCAACGGCTGTTCCGTTTCACTGGCTTTTTTATTGTCTATAATCTGCATATTTTCTGCTTCTCCATTTTCAATAATGGGCGGCAATGTTCTCTTTATATCATCACATTCCCAATTAATCTGCTTAAATATTTGAGAAATCAAAATCTGCAGAGCAACGATTGCTAACTGGACGATTGCCATAAAAAGCTGTGGCTGTCTGCCTTGTTTTTGAATAGAACTCTTTGCCTTATCCACAATTTCCGTCTGCTTAATGCCCATAATTTTTTCTTCTGCTATCCCGCCTACTAACGCTCTGTCCACTGTCTGATTCCATCTTTCCCGCACTCCATTATCTGATTCTATCTGCTCTGCCTTTGGATTATTTTTACCAATCTTTTTCATCGCCAAATATGGACTGCTCTTATCAAACACTTGCAGTTTCTCTTTTTTATCTTTCACATAGATATTCATCAATTCTGTATAAGAGCATTTTATTTTATTCAGAAATGCCTCATTCTTAAACTTTGAATCCTTTGTAGTGAAGATTTTCCGTTCATATACAGAGCCTTTAGGAATGATCCGACAGCCTTTTCTTACCTGTCCTATTTCATCCATAATCTCTTTTTTTGTGCGTACACGCTTTCCATTCTCATCGTAGAACATATTTCTGGATGCTACTTTTTCAATCGGTTCTTCCAACAATCTACGCTCTGAAAAAATAAGATGGATATGATAATTCGTTTTTCGCTTATTGTGGTGCAATGCCCCAGCACACTCAACCTCATAATTCCGCTTAAAATGCTCCACAAATAATTTCAGCAGCATATCCGGCTCATAGTCCACAAAACTCTCTGGCAGGGCGATAATTAATTCTCTTGCTTCAATACATTTGCCGCCTGTTCCGCTTTTCTCAAATTCTTCTTGATTACACTTTGCCAGCTCACTCCAAAATTTTCGTTCTATTGTATCATATGCTGCATACAGATTCTCCTGTCTTGCATGGCTGGATATATAATTGATTCTGCCTTTCAGATTTGTTAATTTCGACATCTGGATAAATGAGTGTCTTGTAATAGGCGTTTCCTCCTCCCTTGCTTTTGTGAGTGGGTGCATAGGCACCCGTTTACGAACTTATGCCCGGTATCGGGCTTATGCTCCCGGCAGGGCGAAATACTCGAAGTACAAAACGAAGTTTTGTGCGTAGGGTGTATTTCGCTCTCAAACGCCGAGGGCTTAGAGAAAGTAATTTCTAGTTGCGGAGATACCACAACCCATTTTTTTCGGCGTGTCCGCCTGCTTTTATATGCCCGTTACCGGGCAAAATTCAATCACCATACATGTCATGCTGTACCCTCGCCATATAATAGCTGCCCATAGTCGATACAGCGTTATATAGGCTCGTTATCAGCATCGCCTTAATATTCCTTACCTCGGTTGTATTATGAGCCAGACAGTCCAATACATAGCGTATATGCCCCATATTCAGTTTCCGAAACTGTGCTTGAACCAGATAAGTCTCCCGTTCCTCTTTGTTTACCCGTATGGTTTCCTTTGATGTTGTCAAAACCTCTACTGCCAGTGCGACAATTTCATCTAACTGCTCTGCCTGATATGGCATATCCAATCGTATCGCATCGTAATCAATCTGCTTTTTAAATTGTTCCAGTTCTTCTTGATACGATAGGATGGAATACTCTTTGTTGTTAATCTCTGGATAAATCTTTGTATTTGTGTCACACTCCCCGGCATGACCTGTCTCCATTTTCCCTATGGTTCTATCTTTATTTTTGGCATTAGGTGTCTCCAAAATTGGTGATATGGACTTACTTTCATCTTGCAGCAGATTTGTTAATTCCTGCACTCTCCCCGGTATCAGTTCCAAATACATTACATTATTCACATTTCGCCCGTTGATTTTTAGATCACGAAATTCTCTGCGTATCACTCCCAATTCTTCTAATGCAACGATTGCTCTTGCTGCCTGTCTCTTTGAGATTCCAAACTGGTCAGATATTTGCTGATAGCTTCTTTGCAGTAAATCTCCATGAAACTTCTTCTGCAACCTTGTTGTCTGCCCGGTAATTTCATCTCTCACCTCTGTGGGGCGATACCAATAGACAATATCTGCTAATATCATAATTGCTTCTACATATGGTTTCCCAGTTGGCTTGACAATTGCCCTATACCAATTTTGTGGAATCACATTTCCTGTAATTACAATGCCTGCCATCTGGTCTACGATAGTATTTTGAGATGAACAAATTGCCAAGTCACCGCCCCCTTTCTGCATTGAACTTTTGATTGTATCTGCCTGTTCTTCGTGCTACAATACTCTTGTCCAGAGATGCATTGTGCATTTCTAAGGCTCTTGTATTTACGGATGCAAGGGCTTTTTTAATGCTCATCATTCTTTTCCCCTGTGCTATTTTTACGAAAACCCTCTAATATTTCTAGCATACTCCTGATTGGTGTCAAAAGTTCAGAATCCATATCATCAATGCATGTCAGCCGTTCCAGCTCCCTTTCAATATGCTGCAGTTCTTTTCGGAACGTCACAAGCATGAGCGGATTCCCCTTTGCAATCACTTGTTGGTGAAGGACACATTGAATGATATATTCCCGCTTAGTCTCTGCGCCGGATAGCTTCACTCTCATATTTAATTCTTCATTTTCTTCGGGCGATACCCGGAAAGCAACGGTAAGATTTCTCCACCTATTTTTATCGTCTTTCTTCTTTTGGGACATCTAATATTTCCTCTCTTTCTGCTCCTAATTTTTTTGCCATCTCTGTCTGTACTGTTGGGAAAAGGTGTGCATAGCGGTATGTGACTTTTATGCTCTCATGCCCTAACCGCTCTCCGATTGCCAATGCTGAATATCCCATGTTAATCAGCAGAGAAACGTGGGAGTGCCGCAAGTCGTGGATACGAATTTCCGGCACACCTGCCGCTTTTGCTCCCCTGTCCATCTCATGGTGGAGAAAGCTCTTGCTAATCTGGAATATTCTGTCTGTGGGGCGATACCCATACAAACTGTCTATATACATCTCCATTTCCTCTGATAGAAAATCTGGCATGATAATTGTTCGGTTACTCTTTTGCGTTTTGGGTGTTCCTATGTGGTCTTTTCCCTCTAACTTCTGGAATGTCTTGTTAATACGTACTGTCTGTTTTGCAAAATCGAGATCCTCTCTTGTTAGAGCCAGCAGTTCCCCCTCTCTTATTCCGCACCAGTAAAGCATTTCAAAGGCATAATATGACCTCGGTTTATTTGCTACTGCTTCAATAAAACGCTGAAACTCTTCCTTTGTCCAGAATTTCATTTCTTTGTCGAACTGTTTTCCCATTGTCCCCGCCTGTCTGGCTGGATTAGCGGAAAGCCCGTAAAGGTTCACTGCATGATTAAAAATTGCGCTTAACTGTGCATGAATGGTGCGAAGATAATCCTGTGAGTGACCTTTTCCCTTTCCATTTTTGAAAGAAATCCTTTCATTCTGCCATTCTATAACGTCTGCCGCCGTAATCTCTTTCAGCTTTCTATCCTTGAAATAGGGGAGAATCTTTTTCTCGACAATATGCTGTTTTGTCAGGAAAGTACTTTTCTTCACTCTTTTTTCTTCATTTGCCATATACATTTCTACGAACACGCCAAAACTCATATCCAGATTGCGGTCTTTTTTTAAATCAAACTGCCGCTCCCATTCCTGTGCATCTCTCTTCTTCTCAAAACCGCTTTTGTGCTTCTGTTTTCGTTTCCCGGTGTAGTCGTAGTAATAGCTATATGCATCCCACTTACCCGTCACTTTATTTTTGTGAACCGACATTTCCACACCCCCTACTCATTTAATCCGTACATCCTTTCCTTGAAATATTTCCTACTGACTCTGCCGGGAATAATTTGATAGCCTTTTTCGGCAAGTTCTTTGTTGAATTGCTGGATTAACTTATAGGCATAAGGTTTTGACACATCCAGCATATCCACCACTTCGCTTGCATTAATAAATAAGTTTTTGTCCATACATTATCCACCTTTCATTTTATTCGCTAACATTTCATTATTGAAATGTATATCTGTATTATAAGATTTCGTTTCTGAAATGTCAATAGTTTTTATTTCAATTCTGAAATGTCTGTGGTATACTGGTTATAATTAGGAAATATACATATCTTGAAAGGATGATAGCGATGACTGTTGGTGAGAAAATCAGAAAATTCAGAACGGAACAGAATCTACTACAAAAGGATTTAGCGCAAAAATGCCGCATGAGTGAATCCGCCATAAGAAACTACGAATTAGGCAACCGCACCCCCAGCCCCAAACATCTTGAAGTCATTGCTTCAGCTCTTGGTGTCAGTGTTTTCGCTATTTCTGAACCAAACTTAAATAGTGAACTCGGTGTCATGCACGCTTTATTTGAACTAGAAGAAAACTATAATCTGAAAGTGATAGAAGAAAATGGGATTTATTACTTACAGGCTGCTCCCAAAAAGAGAGGGCAAGCCAGCATATCAGACCTTATCATTGAGTGGGGAGAAGCGAATAAAAAGTATAAAGCTGGAGAAATGACCAAAGAAGAATATGCCCACTGGAAAAATACTTTTCCAGAAAGCATCGCAATAAACAGACGGAAATAATTTAGGGAGATAATTATGGAACAAATAGTGAAATGTAAATCTTTAATTGCTATTTTCCAAGATAACAAATTATTATTAGACGGACCGCATGCAGTTGGCTTTGAAACAGGCGATAATAAGCCATTTCATATTAATGTAGAACAATGTGGAATCAGGAAAATTACAATAACATCGGATGAAGACGTTTCTATTTTTGACTTGCACACAGTATTTTCACGTATTGAAAGGCTGCTAATGCTGTTCGATGGTACTTTTATTCCTTTGACAGAACTACAATTATCTGAATCTAGCACATCAGAAGATAATGAATTGCATTCATGTAAAGAGCATTTTATGAAAGGGAGACTATCTTACTTTTCATCTGCTGACTTTTGTAGCTATAAAGTGAACAAATTACTTGCTTTTGATTCTGTTCTTACGACAGAATTATTCTGTAAATGGGAGCAATTACTTGAAGAATTAGATATGGTGCATCAAATATATCTCTATTCATTAAGTGATAGTGGAATAACTGTTGATGTTAAGTGTGCATTTTTGATTGAACTAGCTGAACCTCTTATAGAAATCGTAAAAAAACATACTAATTTTTTCTCCTCATTAACTCCAGGCCCTCGTGGTGCATCTCTTAAAAATTGTTTAGATGCGTTGATTACGAAATATGGTGTGGATATTTTCAGAAAAGAATTATCAAATAATTATGAACAATTTTTGTCAGCGATGGTTAATAGCAGGGTTAGAATAATGCACATTAAACGAGAACAAAAGGGTCTATATTTTAATAGAAATGAATCTGTTTTATATACGTTAAAAATGAGTTTGTTATACCGACGAATAATTTTTGAAGTTTTAAATATCAATGAATTGGATTATATAGATAACCTGATAAAATGTGTTACAGAATTGGATGAATGGGCAGATGTTTCAGATAAATTCATCTCAAAAATTTCCAAATAGATAATTAAGGTCAAATAATTAACTTTGAGATTTAAATTTTGTAATATCCTCATTGGCGAACACACTAAATAAGCACGTTACAGAAAGTCTTACTAAAATCTTACTTTTCGGGCAGAAGAAAACCCCGCAAGCCTTGTAATTACTGGCTTGCGGGGTTTTAACCCTCTATTCAAACTCTATCGTCCCAGGCGGCTTACTCGTCAAATCATAAAATACCCGATTCACACCCTTCACCTCATTGATAATCCTACTCGTCACTTTAAACAGTACCTCATAAGGGAGCTCCGCAGCCTCAGCCGTCATAAAGTCACTCGTCATAACGGCACGCAGAGCTACTGCGTGATCGTACGTCCGCTCATCGCCCATGACGCCGACAGAGCGCATATTGGTCAGTCCTGCAAAATACTGGCCCAGATCCTTATCGATGCCTGCCTTTGCCACTTCCTCGCGGTAGATGGCATCGGCGTCCTGCACGATTCTGACCTTCTCCGCCGTGACTTCGCCCACGATGCGTACGCCGAGTCCCGGTCCCGGGAAAGGCTGGCGGAATACCAGGTATTCCGGAATGCCAAGCTCTAAACCTGCCTTGCGCACCTCATCTTTAAAGAGCAGGCGCAGCGGCTCGATGATCTCCTTAAAATCCACGTAATCCGGAAGACCGCCGACGTTGTGATGACTCTTGATGACCGCCGATTTTCCGAGGCCGGACTCGATCACATCCGGATAAATCGTGCCCTGCACCAGAAAATCCACGGAGCCGATCTTTTTTGCCTCTTCCTCAAACACGCGGATAAACTCTTCGCCGATGATTTTCCGCTTCTTCTCCGGTTCGGTTACACCGGCGAGTTTTTCATAGAAGCGATCCTGTACATTGACGCGGATGAAATTCAGATCATAGTCGCCTTCCGGCCCGAAGACGGCCTCCACCTCGTCGCCCTCATTTTTGCGGAGCAGACCGTGGTCCACGAAGACACAGGTGAGCTGCCTGCCGATGGCTTTTGACAGCATGACAGCCGCCACCGAAGAGTCGACGCCGCCGGACAGCGCACACAGTACCTTTCCGGTACCCACTTTTTCACGGATGCTTCTGATGGAATCCTCCACAAAAGAATCCATTTTCCAGGTACCCTCGCAGCCGCAGACATCATACACAAAACCTGAAAGCATCTTTATGCCTTCCTGCGTGTGCATGACTTCCGGGTGAAACTGCGTCGCGTATAATCTGCGCTCCGGGTTTTCCATCGCCGCCACCGGACAGACGGGCGTATGGGCCGTCACCCGAAATCCCTCGGGAGCCGCGGAAATATAATCGGTGTGGCTCATCCAGCAGATTGTCCGCGGGGATACATCTTTAAAAAGCACAGAATTTTTATCTACATCGACTTCCGTTTTGCCGTATTCACTGACTGGCGCAGTCTCGACTCTGCCGTCCAGCAGATATGACATCAGCTGTGAACCATAGCAGATTCCAAGGATCGGAATCCCCAGATCAAAGATTTCTCTGCTGTATCTGGGCGAATCCTCAGCATAGACGCTGTTGGGCCCCCCCGTGAAAATGATCCCTTTCGGATTCATCTCTTTTATCTTATCAATACTCATGGTATACGGATGAACTTCCGCATACACGTGACACTCTCTGACTCTCCTTGCGATAAGCTGATTGTACTGACCGCCGAAGTCCAGGACGATGATCATCTCTTTTTCCACGTGTGTTCCTCCTGAATTTTTTTCATTGGAATGCTCCGGGCACCCCGAACTCACTGAATGTTTCAAGTTTGGCAGGCAGATCTGTCCGCCGTTTTATCTGACAAAACAGACTTCATCGCCCTGCCGGGTATGGTGTCCGCTTCGTTTCCTGTTCATAATCTTTTGCCTTTGGTTGAACATATTACATTATAGAGGAAAGCCGATATCCTGACAAGGAGAATTTACGCTTTTTATTGACACGAAAATTGCATGCTTTTACATATAGAAGCAACAGATTGACAGGCGGTACGCAAAACGGGGATGTTGCTGTTGAACGATAATGTAAGAGTTGTGGACAGGGTGTTCGATATCGTTGAGGAGCTGGCGTGTTCGAGTACGCCGATGAGTCTCTCCGCCATCTGCAGGGCTACAGGGATGAGCAAGAGTACGGTGCACCGGATACTCTCCTCCCTGTGTGCGCGGCAATATGTGGAGAAGCACCCGGACAATACGTACTCGATCGGCTATAAAATGATAGAAACTGTCAGCTATCACATCAACAGTCTGGAGCTTCTGACCAAGGCGAAGCCATTTTTAAATGACATGTTGCGGGACCTGGGGCTGACCTCACACCTTGGAATTTTGGACAGCTGCGATGTCGTATATCTGGAGCGTATGGATATCTACCCCAGCACACGCCTCTACACCCAGGTTGGATACCGGTCGCCGGCATTCTGTTCTTCCATGGGAAAATGCCTGCTCGCCTGTCTGGCCGGAGATGAACTGGATGATGCCCTCTAGCTGTGTGATTTTAAACAGTATACCCGGAATACGATCACGGATGTCCGTGAATTCAAACGGTATCTGAAGATCGTGCGCAAGCAGGGCTGGGCCATGGATAACGAGGAGTATCAGATGGGCACCGTTGTGTCGGAGCTCCGATCTTTGATTACCGAGGAGCGCCCGTCGCCGCGATCAGTGCGAGCGGTTTCATCAAAAGCCTGTCCGATGACAAGCTGAAATGGTGATCTCTCAGGTCAAACAGGCAGCCGCCAATATCTCCCGCCGGATGGGGTATGTCCAGTAACCTGTGTATCATGATAAGACAAAAGTGCTTTCCACGCAGGCATTTCTCTGCGTGAAAGCACTTTTCTCATAAAAACGTATGATATAAAAGACTTTAGATAATGTTTTTAGCGCGATGGCCCTGGTACTCGTCACCTCGTCGAACGTCGACATCACGCCTTCCGTGCCGATACCAGAATATTTGTAGCCTCCGAACGGCATCTGCAAATACGCCCCTGTCGGTAAATAATTTCCAGTTTCCGGAGATCGTGTTGTCCGCCGCACTCCCACCGAAGAACAGAACTCTGCCGATCACTCTCGTAATTCCTTTCAGATAAAACTCCTCCTCTCCGGTAGGTGCCATCATGTAAACATAATCCGGAGCCACCGTCTTTCCCGCGCGCTCCATCGCGAGAATCGCCGCCCTCTCGCCCGCCGCCTCCGGACCGTCTTTTTTTTCGACCGCCGCCACTCCGACGCACAGGTCCTCATCCGTCATCACCGCCGATAAATCCCTCCGGGGTGATAACGCCGGTAAACGAAGTGTTTCCGATAACCGGAAGTTCATCCGCGATGCCTGCCAGCATGTCGTCCAGGTCATAATCACAGCTCGCATAGACGAATGCCATTTTCATTTGTTCCAACCCGCTCTTTACTTTTTTCGCCGCCTCGGCGCCTGCCGTTTTTACACATGCATTTGTACTTGAACCCGTTGTCGCTTTCATCGTAACTGCTTCCTCCTGTTTTGAAAAATCACCAATACAATTGTCGGATTCCGCCACTCGAAACGGGCGTTCCGCACAGCGGAACACCCGTAATTTTTTTCCATTTATATACTTTTAACAGAATCAGACCCCTGCCGTCCTCACAAACAATGCTGCGACAGCCACATCATACTCCGGCAGCCCGTCAGAGCTCCACAACAGCCGGATATTCATCAGCTCTCCGAGCATTTTCCCAAAATCAAATCCAAAGGCGGTGACAGAGTACCGTCTGTCCTGCGGATGGCGGCAGGTACCTCCCGTTTCCCTTGCACACTTCCCGCAGAGGATACAGCGCCCCGCCCCCATACATTTGCTACCGGGCAGCTTTTTCTCCAGTTCCAGCAGGGTAAGCAGTAATTCTTTTTTCACTTTCTCATAAGTCTCCTGACGGATCCATTCAGTCTGCGCTGCGGTCACTGCCGCATCTCTCAGCTCCTGCGGATAAGTGACTTTCACCGCAATCAGAAATGCTTCATCATAATGCTCCAGGTAACAGGCTGCATCCGGTATCCCGGGCGGGCATGACCATACCTTTCCATAGTGCGGGCAGGCGCAGCAGGACTGCTGCACCTGTCCGGGATTGCTGTAGCATGACAGGAGAAGTTTTCTGGAAATTCGCTTTACCGTTGTCTCCGCAGTGTATCTCATCACTTCTCACCTGTCCTTTCACTGACTCAGCGTTTATGTAATGCCGAAGATGTACTACTGCCAGTCTGCCGGATATACAAAATATGCATATCTCGCCTTTGACGGCGTCTGAAAATGAATGTGGCTGTTCTTCGGGATATAGATGATCTCTCCTGGTCCCGCGGACACCACCCTGCCGTCGATCTCAATCTCCAGAATGCCGTCGATGACCATATCATACTCGTCATACGTCAGCGTCCATTCAAAACTGGTGTGGTCAAGCTCCATGATGCCGCAGCCCATTCTGGGCGCCTCCTCAAGCGTCACAACATCTTTCAGTGCCACACCTTCCTGTTTGAACGGTTCGCATCTGACGGTGTCCGTCTGAATTTTGATAATGCCGCTCGGATCTTTTTCTTTCACGAAATCTTCCTGAGTGGCTGGCTTTGAGGACTCCTGCAGTACTTTCATGACGATCTCCCGGATTAACTCTTCACTGACATTCATAGGCCGTTTTTCCTTTCTTTAATCTTCATTTTTCACTTTATCAACAGAATCCTGTACCTTGGACAACAGTTTTGGAGCCAGGATATTTGCCAGGATGAGTGCTGTGATACCGGCTACCAGTTTGCCGACAATAACCGGGAAGATCATATCAGAATTCACGCCGGCCGTAAAGCCCAGATGATCACCGAATACGAATGCTGCACTTACCGCAAACGCAACGTTTAACAGTTTGCCTTTTGCGTTCATCTGATCCATAATGTTGAACATCGCGATATTATTTGCAAGTGTTGCAACGAGACCGGCGGAACCATTTTCATCCATGCCAAACTTCCTGCCGATCGCATTCAGCGCCTTGCCGAATGTACGTGTGATCCAGAGTACCATCGGGAATGCACCGATCAATACGATGGCGATCTGTCCACAGACCAGAAGACCGGATTCCAGAGGAATCACTCCGTCTGCATCAGCCTCCACCATGATATTCATGAGCGGGAATTTGATTCCTGTCTGATACTCAAAGACCGCAACTGCGGTGAAGAATGTTATGACGATCGTAACACCTGTACCGAATTTGTTAAATCCTCTGATCATCTTATCCGGAATGAACCACAGACCAAGTACGATCAGGGCGGCGATAATGATAACCGGAATCAGGTTGACTAAAATCCCCAGAAAATCCATTTTGTACTGCGTCAGATTCATGACCAGCCCACCGGCGATACAGCCGATCGGTATGGTGATCATACCTGCCAGAATACCTGCCCCCAGAAATGGACGGTCTTTCTTTTTGATGATGGACAGCGCAACAGGGATAGTAAATACGAGCGTCGGGCCCATCATGGTTCCCAGGATCAGACCGGAGAAATTGCCGACTGCTTCTGTCTCTGCCAGCTGCATTGCCAACGGGTATCCTCCCATATCACACGCCAGCAGGGTCGTCGCAAACATTGAAGGGTCTGCGCCCAGCAGCGTATAGATCGGAACAACGATCGGCTTCAGGATAATTGCAAGTACCGGAGCTGCCGCAACGACGCCCGCCATGGCGATCGCCAGCGGTCCCATCGCATTGAAGCCCTCGTCAAACTGCTCGCCGTATCCTTTTTTATTTCCACGTATTTTATCAATGGCTCCTACGATCATGAAGATCATCATGATAAAGATAATAACAGAATTGATCGATATGCCGCTTATCCATTCCTTAATACTTTCTGTAAAAACTTCCACGTTCGTAATATTCTCAATTAACTCATTAAACATACACACGCCTCCTCTCTCAGATCACGGTCCAAGTTTTTTTGATTCGGTTACAAAAGTGCCTGAAACACCTGAGGTGAAGGACGCGGAATGACCGTACTTTCCACATACAGTTCGTCCTGCCCTTTGGCAGCTTCCACCGCTGCCCGTACAGCTCCTACATCTCCCGTAAGAGTGACAAACCCTTTCCCCCCGATTGCATATCCGATACGCACTTCTATCAATGTAATTTGTGCTGCCTTTGCGGCTCTGTCCGCCGCAAGGATGGCTGACGCTACAGAATAAAATTCGACCACCCCTACCGCCTGGGGCTGTTTTATCTCCACTGTCCCTGCAAGCGCAGGAAACAGCTGCTCATGCACATTGGAGATCAGCAGGGAATCCACCACGAATCCCTCTCCTCTTGCCAGTCCGGACTCCATGGATGCTTTCACATCCCCTGTGTCCCCGCTGACGATCACAATATATTTTCCAGGACAGACAGTAGAAGAACGGATCAGGTCCACCCGGGCGGCTTTTACCATATAATCGCTTGTCTCAATACCCCGTGCGATGCTGGACAGCTCCACCATGCCGATTGCTTTTCCCATTCTTTACTCCTCCCTCCTGCTGATTCTGATACTGTCTGCAGTGACTCCCTCCACCACGCCGTCCACTCCGGCATGGATATTTGCAGAAAGTCCTTCTGCGGCTTCCGCAATCAGATCGCCTTTCTTTACCCTGTCCCCCGCGGACACGACCGGCACAGCCGGTTTCCCGATATGCTGCGACAGCGGAACCATGACTTCCTCCGGGTCCAGCCGGACCAGATCCGGCAAACTGTGCGATACATACTGTGTAAGGCCCAATCTGGCGATCAGCCGCTCTGTCGGTATCCTGTGGTAATCAACCGCTCTTCTTGCCCCGGGATTAAGGCTCCGCACGGGATTGATCCCTCTCTCCCTCAGGAGTTCTTTCACATATTCATTCATCTTCCTCGGTGAAAGTCCCATCGGGCAGGCAAACATCTCACATACTCCACAGTTGCAGCAGTTGGCGGCGCTTCCAAAACACCGCTCGAATTCTTTTTCGTCCGTGACGTCCGGCTGTCTCCACAGGTTCCGCATGATCCGGTGCGGATACACCTCATGTCCGATCAGATACCTCGGACATAGATCCGTGCACATCCGGCACTGAATACAGGCTGCTGTTGCCCTGCGAATCATTTTCTCCCGGGGCATCAGAGTGCGCCTTACCAGATCGTGGTCTTTCGGCAGCACCAGAAGGTTGCCTGTGGTCTTAGTCACAACAGCCTGACCGATATCCCGCTCTTCGGTCAGCATCTTCCCCATCATGGGCCCGCCCAGTATTACCGCATACTGTCCGGGCAGACCTCCTGTTTTCTGCAGCACCTCCCTGACCGGAGTGCCGATTGGTACGCGGAACATGACCGGAGTCTTTACCGCTCCGGTGACAGAAAGAAATTTCTCTGTCACCGGCATTCCCTCCAGGGCGTCCGAGACAGCGAGCACCGTCCCGACGTTTTCCACCACACAGCCCACGTCCAGCGGAAGCCCCCGTTCGGGTACGCTCCTCTCTGTCACCTGGTGCACCAGCACCTGCTCATCACCCGCAGGATAAAAAGGACGCAGCCTGAAGATTTTAAGATCCGCCCGCTCTTCTGCAATTGCCTCCGAGAGAGCGCCGATCTCTCTGGAATATTTCTCCTTTAACGCGATCACCGCATGTTTTGCCTCCAGATGACCGGCTATCCTGACTGCGGTGCGTACGATCTGCCGCGCATACGTCCGGCATAAATATTTATCCGTCTCAATCAGCGGTTCACACTCCGCAGCATTTACCAGAAAATATTCCGCCTTTGTATTCAGTTTTACATGTGTGGGAAAACCGGCACCACCCGCTCCCACCACACCTGCATTTTTTACAGCCTCTGTCATCTGCATGTGATCACCGCCTTCTTTCGACCAGGTTTTCCTCGATTTCCTGCCCGTCCACAATCCCGACTACTGTGGCATCCACAGGAATATCCACGGCTCCTGCGGCGCCCCTGGCAGAGCTTCCTCCTACATAGATTACCTTTTCCCCAACGCCGGCTCCGATGATATCGGCGGCCACGATGGGATGTTCGATCGGGCTGTCATCCAGCAGGTCGATCGGCTGTATAACCAGCAGCTTCAGACCTGCCAGACGCTCTTCCTTTCTTGTCGCCCATATGTTTCCAATCACCTTTCCTGTCTTCATACGTCCTGCCTCCCCTTAGATGAACCAAGACAGCCTCTCTGGATTGTAATTTTCTGTTTGCCGGCATATTCCCTGGCAAGATCAGTCAGGATTGCCCTCTGATCCACCACGACACAGCAGACTTTCTGTTCTTTTGCTGCGATCAGGTCACGTTCTGTAATTACCCTCTTGGAAATCACGAACTCCCTGCCTTCCTGTCTGGGCCCCTGAGGCGAATATAACGGTTCCGAAGATGGAGTTTTTCCGTCCAGGATACATGCCTGCAGTTCACGGTTCGGAGCGATGATGACGCCGCTGTCCTGCAGCAGTCTTATATTGGCTTCCATTTTTGCATAGTAGGCTGCCGGCGCCGTTTCCCTGTAGCCAAACAGCTCGATTTCCTCCTCCGGGACAAAGATCTTTCTGCCCGCCAGCAATGCCTGTGAAAACAGCCTGGTATAATCACTGTCGATGATTCCGCATGCGATCTTTCCCAGATTTTCATTGGTCATCGTATATGCCAGGACCGCTTCATAATCTGTGATCTCACAGCGGCAGTCCATCAGCAGTGCACATTCCATCTGATAATATCTGCCAAGCACCGGGCATTCCAGCGCCTGATGGCAAATATCCCCGTGAGCGTCTGCCAGAATTAAAAACCTTGGTTTATCCTGATCACATCCGTTCGTCTCACAGGCACCGCTGCTTTCCTGAACGGAGATCCGCTCCTGCACTTTGTCATATATTGCATTAATTAAAGCATCGATATCCACGTACTCTCCTCCTTTCTCTGAAATTTAGATTTATGATACCCAAAATTGTTTTGCAGTCACACTTTACAGTTCATGGCGATCCCTGTCGGAGTCACCAGAAACGGATTTTCCGGTTTCATTGTCTTGATTCTGGTCTCTTTCTCAATAATATCTTCAATTCCTGTCAGGCAGCACGTACCGCCGCAGAGATAAATCGTATCAATCGTATCTGTATTTACATAACGTTTGATTATGGTCGCTATCTTTTCCACCACCGCTTTGAGGATGGGCAGAATTTCGCGATGTCTCCTGTAATCCTGCTTGATGGCCTCGGCTTCGGGGAACGGAATATGGTAATTTCCTGCAAGCACCAGCGTCAGATGAGTCCCTCCGGTAGGCTCGTCCTCGATCTGGACGACTTCCCCTCCCTGCAGTATGGCAAGTCCCGTGGTCCCACCGCCGATATCCACGATCACACCGTCTTCTATCTGATATACGGCATTTGCGGCGGACGGCTCATCCAGCACTGCAGTCACCTCAAAACCGGCGCCCTCAGCCACATACTGATGCGTCCTGATGCTGCTCTCAGTGCCAGCCGGCATCGCGATGGCACAGTTTTGCAGTTCTGTTCCCAGACGCTTCTCCAGCTTTTCCTTCAGCTGCTTCACCGTCTGCAGTGCACCCGCATAATCTATCACCACACCGTCCCGCAGGACATCTGCCGCCTGCTTTTCACAGGCGACGGGATTGTTCTCCTCGTCCAGCACTACGATAACAATGTAGGCTGTCCCCAGGTCCACTCCGACTTTCAGTTTTTTTCCCACCGGCTGGAATGTTTTCCGTTCGGATTCTTCCACCCGTTTCATCAGTTCCTCCACACGTTTTATGTCCATCTTCTCTGCTCCTTACCTGACTTTTTCACTGGGCAATATCTTCCCCAGCGTAAACCCGCTGATCGTAGCCGCATTTGCCTCATCAAAATCGATGTGCATCTTAAACCGGAACTGGCTGCTGACGCGGATGACCACATTGTCAAACGTGACCGGTCTCTGGCTCAGGATCCGGACACTGACCCGTCCCCTGTCCTGTAGCTTCAGCTTTCGCGCCACATCCTCCGGCACATGAATATGGTTATGGGCTACGATCACTGCATGTTCCGCATGCAGCACTCCTTTCGGTCCTTCGATGATGACCGGGGCGGCGCCGTCCAGATTCCCCGACTCTCTGACGGGAGCCTTGATTCCCAGCGCCACACAGTCACTCACCGACAATTCCACCTGGGTCTCTTTTCTCTCTGGTCCCAGCACGGCCACACGCTCTTTTCTTCCTCTGGGCCCTACAAGATTCACACGTTCCTCACACAGAAACTGTCCCTTCTGGGACAGCGGTCTCTTTTCATGGAGTACCGCTCCTTTTCCGAACAGGACTTCCATGTCCTGTTCCGTCAGGTGGACGTGCCGGGCCGAGACCTCAACCTCCACCAGTCCGGCTCTGATGATGGTATCCACAACTTTGTCAACAAGCTGTTCCATCCGTCGCCCCCCTATTCTCTGTTGTGTGCGGCGAGATATTTGCATATGATAATATGCACTGCACTGGACATACGGTTCAGTTCCTGGATAATGTCCCTGTGCTCATACGTCTTGCCGTTGTAAAACGCCGATACTGCGGCGACCTCCGTTTCTCTGACTGCCGTGCGGAGCTGATTCAGCAGTGCATACGTCTTCCCCAGTGTACAGCTGGGCAGTATCATCTGCCTGATACCATAAAATTTTGCAGGGTTATGCGAACGCTCCCTCAGCTCCTTATGGGTCAGACCGATGATGCTGTCCCTGGTAAACGGCTCATTCATCACATCACAGCGCATCATCTCCCGAAGCCCGTTCAGAATATCTTCCAGATCATCGATCACTTCCTGGTCCCCGCCTGCCTCCCTGATCAGTGTCTGATTCAGCACGAACACCGCCTCCAGGCTGTCCAGTTTTCCCCGGAATACAATCCGTTTGTCATCCTTAGGCACCAGCACATTTTTGTGCAGGTGCGTCATATGTTCCGGCTTCTCATAATAAAATGCCCCTGTGGCATCATCCACGTACTTCGGCTTTTCCTGTGACTGCACATTTATCTCAGGTATTGGCGGCACTTCTGTAGCCCTAATCTCCACCTTTTCTTTCTGCGTTTTTTTCCCGGTTTTGCTGTCAATCCTGATCCTGCACTGCTGCAGGTATTCCCTGGCCGCCGGTGAGAGGATCTTTCCTTCCGGAACCGTATAGATCTCCGGCCGTGATGCCCTCAGTTCGTCCCTCAGTATTGCTTCCGTTATGACTTTCATGTCTGCGAAGCCACCTCCTTATCATTCCACACCGCCTGCCACCGGTCTGTCCCTGTCCGGCGGTCAGCCCGCGGCTATCTGGACAGAGATGGCAGAATTGCTTCCACTTCATCATGCGGTCTCGGAATTACATGGATGGATATCAGTTCCCCCACACGCTCCGCTGCCGCCGCTCCTGCATCGGTAGCCGCCTTAACAGCTCCCACATCACCGCGCACCATGACTGTAACCAGACCGCCTCCCACGTGCTCTTTTCCGATCAGCGTCACGTTGGCCGCTTTTACCATCGCATCCGCTGCCTCAATGGATGCCACAAGACCCCTGGTCTCTATCATTCCTAATGCCTGCATAACTGCCATATCGCTTACCTCCTTTTCAAAGTCGTTATTCTAAATGCGGAAGGATGGACTCCACTTCATCATGCGGTCTTGGGATCACATGGACAGAAATCAGTTCGCCCACGCGCTCTGCCGCTGCCGCTCCCGCGTCAGTAGCCGCCTTTACCGCTCCCACATCACCGCGTACCATGACCGTAACCAAACCGCCTCCCACGTGCTCTTTTCCGATCAATGTCACGTTGGCCGCCTTTACCATCGCATCCGCCGCCTCGATGGACGCTACAAGTCCCTTAGTCTCTATCATTCCTAATGCCTGCATTGCTGCCATAATCAATTCCTCCTTCTGTTAAGCCAAGCGAAGCCGCTTGATAATCTCACCCACTACTGCATCAATATCAATATCTTCATAACTCTGTGTCCGGCAGACCCCTTCCGAGCAGTCAGGCAGGCTCGCCTGTACATCTTCAATCTCCTGAATCCCCTCCGCCACATAGCGCAGGTTCAGCAGATTTTCGGGACCTACATTTTCCGATGTGGCACTTCCGCCGACGGCTCCGCAGCCCAATGTCAGCGCCGGCATCAGACCTGTGGTACCGCCGATGCCTCCCAGCGCACTCGGTGTATTCACGACGATCCTGGACGCCGGAATTCTTCTGGCAAAATACTCGACCATGCTGTCATCCTTCGTGTGGATGGAGAAGGTATGCCCCGCCCCCTCGTAATGAAGGATTTCCTGACAAAGCTCACAGATCTCCACATAAGACGGCGCCGTGTAAAATGCCAGGATCGGTGCCAGTTTTTCATTAGAATAAGGGTGTCCTCTGCCGATGCCGTCTTCTCTTGCTACCAGAACCCTGGTCCCCCCGGGGATCTTGATATCTGCCATCTCTGCGATCACTGCCGCGCTTTTCCCCACGATCATCGGATTCATGGTCCCGTTAGCCCTGAGAATAAAGGTTCCCAGCTTCCTGATCTGTTCATCATCCAGAAAATACGCTCCCTGCCGTTCCATCTCGTTTCGGACGGCTTCCTCCATGCTCTCATCACAGACAACAGACTGCTCTGATGCGCAGATCGTGCCGTTGTCAAACGTCTTGGAGTCCATGATACGTTTGACTGCCAGCGGCAGGTCAGCCGTCTTCTCTATGTAGGCAGGCCCGTTACCGGGACCTACTCCGATCGCAGGCGTGCCCGATGAATATGCCGCGCGCACCATGGCCGATCCCCCTGTCGCCAGAATCATCGCAATGTCCGGGTGGCGCATCAGATTGTCGGTAGCCTGCACGGTAGGAATGGTAATGCAGGATACGAGGTCCTCATTGCCGCCCATCTCTGCAATCGCCTGACGGATCACCTTCACCGTCTCCAGGATACAGTTCCTGGCGTTTGGATGAGGGGAAAATACAATGGCATTTCCCGCCTTGATGGCAATCTCAGCCTTGTAAAGTGCCGTCGATGTCGGATTGGTCGACGGGATCAGTCCGGCGATCACACCGACCGGAACTGCAAGCGTACGTACCTTTCGTTCTTCATCCCTGCCGATTTCTCCTATGGTTTTCATGTCTTTGATATGTTCATATACGCCGTTGCTGGCGAACACATTTTTAATTATTTTATCAGCTTCCACGCCGAATCCCGTCTCTTCGTGGGCCATCCTGGCCAGGCGCTTTGCATTCCGCACGCCGGCATACGCGATTGATTTTACGATCGCGTCCACCTCTCTCTGATTCTTAGTACACAGTTCATTCTGGGCAGCCTTGGCTTTTTCCACAAGCTCGCGTACTTCCTGCACTGACAAAAGATCTTTATCGTATAACTGCATATTTTAATTCTCCTGTCCCACAAATTCCAATATCTTTTGAATCAGTTCCTGTTTCTTGGCAAAACGGATCTCCGGTGATGTCATATTGGTAACCTCCAGCTCTCTGGCCAGCCTGCGAAGAGCATCAACCGTCATCTTCTGCAGCTTCTCGAAGCTATAATCCTGTCCGTCATCTTCCACGCCGGCAGGCTGTTGCTCCTCCTGTGGCCCGGCTTCCGGTGTATTGACGGCTTTTGGCCCCCCGACAATTTCAGGCTCATGGATGACTTCTGCCTCCTCTGCAGGAACCTGTCCGGTCTCTGCCGAAACTTCACCTGAACTGTTCTTTTTTGAAATCATCCTGCCTACATCCGCTGCGGGGCGCGGAATTACGTGTACCGATACGACAGTCCCCACACGGCCTGCCGCAGCAGCCGATGCATCGACAGCCGCTTTCACTGCACCTACATCGCCCCCGACCATGACCGTCACCAGTCCGCCTCTCACCTTTACGACATCCGTAAGAGAAACGTTTGCCGCCTTTAACGCACTATCCAAAGCCTCCACTGCTGCAAGGTAGCCATATACTTCGATCATTCCCAATGCTTTCATATAGTACCTCCGCTGCTATCTCGATACCGCCTGCTCTACTCTTTTGGATTTTCCGCCACGAATTCCACTGCCTGGGCAAATGCATCACAGGCCGCTTTGCATGCAGACTGACTGCCCGTGAGCAGCGCGCCGCCGAAGTTTGTCTCTGACGGAGGTGCGTACAGTACGCACATTCTTACGTCAGCCGCTTTCAGAGCCGCATCCACCCCATACATGGCCTCAAGGGGAGGTGCGATCAGGTACGCCAGCGCTTCGCCTTCCGCAATTCCTGCTCCGTCAGACAGATAGGAACCGGTGCGGGAGATACAGTGTGCATAATAAACGATGGTGTCGTCTTCGTTAGCAGAGACAAAATGAGCCTCATTTTCAATCACATCCACACAGGCTTCCAGTCCGCTTCTCACTTCCGCGGGATTCGGTCCTGCCAGAATGCCGATGATCTCACCCGCCAGCCTGGTGTTGGCATTGTCGGCGCCTCCGTAAAAACTTTTTGCGTAGACAACTTTTACGTCCGCCTTCTTGGTTGCCTCATCAAGAGCCGTATACGTAACATCATCACAGTTCGAGGTGATCAGAGCCACGGATTTCTGGTCCGGCGCCAGATTCAGTTCTTTTGCCATATCCGGGCTGACATTCGATATGATTTTGGTTGCAAGTACATCCGCTTTGATTGGATCTCGTTTCATTTGATTCCCTCCTATCAGTACTTAGAGTTTTAGATCAGTTCCGCTGGCTTTCATCTCCAAAATCTTCTTAATGATATCAGCGATATGTGCCCCTGCCTCAGCCGGAATCGTACCATCCCTGTGAATATTGGAAACTACCGTCCTCCTGGCCTCCGGCATTCCGACCGTTGCCTTGTAAGCGATATATGCCGACATGGACTTCGCTGTGATCAGTCCGGGCCGTTCTCCGATCAGCACACAGGTCACTTCCGCACCTGTGATCTCCGATATCTGATCCATCGCTCCCACACGCCCATATTTTACAAAAAATGGCGTTCCGCACTCGATACCCGCACTTTTAAGCCCCTGCTGGATCGCCGGAAGTACATCCCCGACATTTGCCGCGACAGCCGCCGAACTCAGTCCGTCTGACACATAGATCTGGACCTTCGGGTTCTTTGTGCATTTTTCTTTGATGGTCTGCACCGCTTCGTCATCTAACCTTCTTCCGAGGTCGGGCCTCGTCAGATATGTATCTTTGTTGTCACAGCATGTCTGCACCGTGAACAGCCCCATATTGTCGATGAAATCCTGGTCAACATCTGAGAACACCGCATCCTGTGCCGCTGAATGGGCTGCCTTAAACTGAAGGACCGGATCTGTCTTATAGCGGGCGCCGGCTTTTCCGATTCCCAGACGGCAGGGAGCGTACTGTTTCAGGTCATAGTATGCTTCCCCATTTACCGGATGTTCAACGAGGTACTGTGTTTTGATATCTACTTCCGTCACGTCCGGAATACAGCCTTTTTCGATCACAGGCGTGCCGGCATCGGAAGACTTTGCGGCAGCTGCAGAGGGACCGTCCGTTTGATTCAGATTCATTTCCACCAAAACCTGTTCTATAATACTTCTCAAATCTTTTTCATTAACCAAACTTTCCACCTCCTATTTGCTCAAAAATACGGATGCATCGCCTGCAAGCGGCGTCAGTTTTCCATTTTCAGAGAATCCCATCTTTTCCAGCCACGCATCGAATTCTTTAATCGGGCGCAGTCCGAACACTTCCCGAAGTCCTGCCGCTTCATGATAGCCGGTACACTGGTACATCAGCATGCAGTCGTCGCCCTGCGGCACACCCATGACGTAGTTGCAGCCCGCTGCCACCAGCAGAGTCGCCAGATTCTCGATGTCGTTCTGGTCAGCCTTCATATGATTCGTGTAGCACGCGTCACAGCCCATCGGGATACCTGTCAGCTTACCCATGAAATGATCTTCCAGACCTGCACGGATCACCTGTTTGGAATCATACAGATACTCCGGTCCGATAAATCCCACGACGGTGTTTACCAGGAATGGCTGGTACCGTCTGGCGAATCCATAACACCTGGCTTCCATGGTCACCTGGTCCCAGCCGTTGTGTGCCTCCGATGACAGCTCGGATCCCTGCCCCGTCTCAAAGTACATCACATTCGGTCCTGTACTGGTACCTTTGTGAAGCATCATATCGCGGCCCTCATCCAGCATGGATGCAGTCAGTCCGAATGCCTCATTCCCCATCTGGGAACCTGCAATGGACTGGAACATCAGATCGATCGGGGCTCCCAGCGTGTCGGCGGCCTCCATCTGTGTGGTGACATGTGCAAGCACACAGATCTGCGTCGGCACGTTCCACTCGTTCTTAAACTCGTCAAAACTCCTCAGAATTCTTGCAACGCTCTCCACCGAATCATCCACCGGATTCAGTCCGATCACCGCGTCCCCACAACCAAGACTTAGGCCTTCCATCACCGAAGCCATGATGCCTTTCGGATCATCTGTCGTATGGTTGGGCTGCAGACGTGAGGAAAACGTCCCCGGCAGGCCGATTGTCGTATTGCAGTGCGCCGATACCCTGATCTTTTTCGCTGCATAGATCAGATCCAGATTGCTCATCAATTTGCAGACAGCCGCCACCATCTCACTGGTAATACCCCTGGACGCCCTGCGGACCATATCGCCTGTAGTCTCTGTATCCAGGATCCATTCACGGAACTCGGCTACCGTCTTGTTCTTGATCTCCCCGTAAATGGTTTCGTTGACGGAATCCTGGATGATCCTGGTCACTTCATCCTCTTCATAGGGAACTGCCGGATTGTTGCGGAGGTCTTCCAATGTGATATGTGAAAGCACAACTTTTGCAGCTACTCTTTCTTCCGCAGATTCTGCGGCAATTCCTGCCAGCTTATCGCCGGACTTTTCTTCATTGGCTTTTGCCATGACTTCGCGAAGAGATTTAAATTCATATACCCTGCCAAATAATTTTGTCTTTAATATCAATCCTTTCACCCTCCTTTTTCATGAGTTAAATATTAAGGTTTTGGTCACGACCGGAACCACGCGCCCCATGGCTACAGGTTCCCCGATGTCAATGTAGTCGCCGTCATTCGCGTATATCCCGTCAATGCAGATGAGATCCTTCCTGTTTTCAAGAAGTACGTTCAGCGCATTTCCGAGTACCTTGGCGATATCATTCTCTATTACCAGAATCAGCGGATGGGGACCTTCGATGATCTCCTCTGCCCCCTGCACTATGCAGCGGGCGAGTTCCTGAATCTGTGCAAAACTGGTATGATAATCGCCGGAAAATACGATGGCAACCTGTCCCAGCACACCATCCGTCCCATAAAGAGGCAGTTTTTTTCGAATGGTATCCTGAAACCCTGCCGGCTCCTGTTCCTCCTCCGCCGGAACCTTCAGAACCGGAATGTTTTTCATCGGCAGCTTTCCCCTTGTATAGCTGATGGTGCTGCCGCTAACATTTGTTGTGTGTGTGCCTGCGCCGACCACTGTCGCCCGGATCGTCTCGGCAGCCGGATACCGCCTGACTGTCTGCAGTGCCCGGTTTTGTTTTACCGCCCTTGCCAGCAGTACGCCGATATCTCCGTACTGGAATACATCCTTCGGTTCATCCTCATAAATGCAGCTGGCGACTCCGCCGGAATATGTAAGCGCCATGATTCCCGGTGTATCCGGCAGCATGCTTCCCTTGTTGGTATACAGTCCCCGGTGTACGCGGTCAGACGGACTTAAGTGCAGCGCCATGGCGAGCTGTTCCGCCATGCGCTCACAGATGCGGTACAGAACCCGCTCATCCGCCGTATCCCCTTCCCGGAGAGGAATCTTATATTCCTCAGCCAGCCTGGATATCCCCGGATAAATATAACGGATCTTTCCATTTTCAATCTTGATCAGCCGTCCCCCGATATCCAGACAGCAGGTGCCTTTTAACTTTCCCTTCTGGAACAGCGCTATGTTGCTGGTCCCTCCTCCAATATCCACATTGGCTATCACCTCCCGATGTTCCTCTGACAACTTATCTGTACCGGCGCCCCTGGCAGAAAGTACAGCCTCCAGGTCCGGCCCCGCGGTGGCAACCACAAAGTCCCCCGCCATATCACTCAGAGAGTTTAAAACACTGTTGGCGTTCTGCTTCCTGGCAGTCTCACCGGTGATGATGACCGCCCCTGTCTGCAGATCCTCCGGCTTCATGCCGGCATTCTGGTATTCCATCTGAATGATCTCTTTTACTCTGGCGGCATCGATCTCCGTCTGGGACAAAAGCGGCGTAAAATATATCCGGCTGCGGTAAGTCACTTCCTTTTCCACAATGCTGATGCGGGGCACCATATAACTGCTCGCCCTGTTCTCGATGATCAGCCTGCTGAAGATCAGCTGCGTGGTCGAAGTTCCGATATCTATTCCAACACTTAAAATTGTCTCCCGCATGGGAATCGCCTCCCTTATGTATCCTCTACTCTTTTTCTTCCCCCTTAAAAAACTGTATCAGTTCCTCAAACCCCGTCCCGTCATAGCTGCTGGTCACAAAGATGTCCCTTGCTCCCGCCATCCGGAGATACTGTTTTGCAGCCTCCACCTGATCCGGAGTCGCCAGGTCATTCTTTGTGACAACGCCGATGCAGGGCTTGGCAAATGTGCTGGAATATCCCGGCGGAAACATTGTCCCCTCTTCATCTGCCTGCTGGACCAGGACAATAAGATCGGCATCGGCTGCTGTCACGATCAGCGCTCCCCTGAGGTGGGTTCTCTCAAGATACTCCCCCGGTGTGTCGATGATGTTGTCGTTGATAATCTCTATGGTCTGTGTTTTGTGATATTTCAAATCTTCCTGATTAATGTACTGACACAGTGTCGTCTTGCCGGCCATCGACCGTCCGATCAGGATAATCCTTTTTTTTGCCGTCATTTTCTTTTCCCCTATGAACGAGTCACAGGTGCCGGAGCAAAGCCCATCACATCGCAGAGCACTTTCATCACATCCTGAAGCGCCGCTTCTACCTCCGAAACCTCCCCCGTAATAATCAAAGAACCGTTAAACCTGTCCACAAATCCGATCTTTATTCCCGCCGCCTTGCTCGCCACGTCAGCGGCAATAATGGCTGCCTCGCTCGGTGTGATTGTAAAGATCCCGATGGCACCGCTGGCATCAATCAGTCCCATTTTCGCATACAGCTCTTTCACCGGATGCGGAATCACATGAGCCAGTGTGACCTGCTTGCCCGGTACAAATTCCTGTATGATACGTTCTTTCTTACCTTCAAACATAACTATCGCCTCTTTCTGTTATCTAAGTTCAGTTTTCCCGTATAGGCCCTCATGAACAGTTCCCGGATCTCTTCTACCTGGCATGCTCTTGGATTTGTCTTTGTGCAGGTGTCTTTATACGCCGCCTCTGCCATGTCGTCCAGCACCCGTTCAAAATCGTCTTTTTCAATTCCAGCAGCTTTGATGCTTTCCGGAATCCCCAGCTGACGAATCATCTGTTTTGTGGACCGCACTACGCTGAACGCGCTCTGCCTGATACTCGAACCGTCAATTTTCACTAGCCTGGCGATAATGGCATACCGTTTCGCGGTGTCTGTCAGCTTATCATGGCATCCTGCGTTAAATGACATCACATAGGGCAACAGTATACCGTTCGCCCGTCCATGCGGAATGTGAAAATGAGCTCCCAGTGTATGTGCCATGCTGTGGTTCAGGCCCAGCCCTGCGTTGCTGAAAGCCATACCCGCAAGGCACGATGCATGGTGCATCTTCTGCCGGGCCTCCAGGTTGTCCGGCTCATGGCAGACTCTGAGCAGATTGCTTCTGACCAGCTTGATCGCTTTCTCAGCCGCTGCGTCAGTAAAATCACTGGCCTCCGTTGACACAAACGCTTCAATCGCATGGGTCAGTACATCAATACCCGTATCCGCAGTCACAGCCGGGGGAACAGACTTTACAAGCTCCGCATCCAGTATGGCTGCATCCGGCAGCATTTCATCTTCCACCAGCGGATACTTCGCCGATTTTTCCGGATCGCTGATCACAGAAAATTTACTTACCTCAGAGCCCGTCCCGCTTGTCGTCGGTATCACCGCGAGCAGGCATTTTTCTGTGAGTCCCTGGCGGACCGACAGATAATTCATTGCCTTAGCCGTATCGATCGCCGATCCTCCGCCCAACGCAAGCAGTATCTGGGGATTAAAATCCAGCATGATCGATATCCCCTTTGTGACGGTCGCTATATCCGGATCCGGCTTCACCTCCTGGAAAATCTGATATGCTATCCCCATCGCCTCAAGCGGCTCTGTCAGATAACTGACCTTTCCGCTGTCATACAAAAAGCGGTCTGTGACGATAAAAGCCCGTTCTTTTCCTTTTAATACCTCTCTTAATCCCGACTTATCCGTGTAAATCCTTGGTTTTACATAAAAATTATTCACAGTACCCTCCTTTACACTTTTTTACAATTCATGAAAGATTGCGCGAAAGAGCAGTCTTTACCTGCGGCAGATCGCGCAGGCGGGCTCTTTTTCTCCACCACTGTATGATCCCGCTGAGCGCTTTTATATTCCAGAGGATTTCTCTGTAATTTCCAGTAAATTAAAAAAGTGCTTAGTTTTTCACATCAGCCAGAAAAACCAAGACACTTCATTTTTTTGCACGTAATTGGCGCTCAATATGGAGTTTTTATTTCTAATTTATCTAACAATACCATATTTTTCATATTTTGTCAACTTTGTCTATTTTTAATCCTTTATATTAAGATTTTTTATCTATTTTTATTGTTTTATAAACTTCTTTCGCTATTAATCCTTTATTTCAAGAAATTTCACCCCGCATCGATCTGTGTCCGTAAGAAAAATTGTGTCAAAGTGTAATCCTGGGGCGTGTTTTTATTGTGCAGGGGGCAAGTTTTCTGATACAATAAGAAAGGCGCCCTAAATGGGCGCCTGAGTCTTGTGGAGATACTTTTCCTTCGTGGCAAGTCCGCCGCGGATATGTCTCTCCTGTTTATTGATATCCAACACTTTTCTTGCTTCCTGCGCAAGTCCCGGGTTAATCTGCAGCAGCCGATCCGTAACATCTTTATGTACCGTACTCTTGCTGATTCCAAATTTCTTTGCTGTCTGCCTCACAGTTGCTTTTGTTTCAATAATATAATTGGCAATTTCCACTGCCCGTTCTTCTATATAATCTTTCAAGGATAAGCCCCCGAAGACGCTGTTTTTACAGTGTATGCGGGGGCTCAGACGGTTATGTCGGTTTACTTCAACAATCTTTCATTGTTGATGGCCCACATCAAATCATTTCCCGGTTACAGATTCCCCGATCAGCGATTATAAAATGCCTCCAGTGCACGACCGATATACTCCGTGGTCCCTGCCCCGTATATCTTATCCATTCTTATCTGAAACTCCCTGTCTCCTTGATACTGCCGAGCCATATCCAGCATAAATGCCGAAACATCCTTCATCTGGTACAGCTGTCTGGAAACAAAATCCATCTCTCCAACAATCTCCCTGACTTCAAAAGAATTTACATCGGTTCCTGATTTTGCTGCCAGTTTTCTTGTAATATTTTCCAGTCTCTGGCCATACGCCTCTATAATTTTAGAATTTCCGGAATTTTCTGCAGCTTCCAGCGCACTTTTCTTATCACCGTACCACTCAACGACCTTTGCAAAATTTCTCTGCGCCTGCTCATCCGATGCATGTTCTACAAAATGTTTTTCAAATCCTTCCATGCTGCCATATTGTCTGATAAAGATATCTTTTTGTTCTTCTGACATATTCTTAACCATTGTATCATACATTTCTTCTATATCTGTTTTACTGAAAACCTCAAAATCCATCTTGTTATCTCCTCTCAAAATCCTGTCTATGCTGGCAATGATTCGCTCCAGTCTTTCCTTTTTTAATACCAGCATTTTTTTCTGACTGTTTAATAACTGATCTTTATCAAGTTCAGGATCTTCTATCATGGATTTGATTTCCCGCAGCGGCATATCAAACTCCCTGAAAAACAGTATCTGCTGCAAAACTTCCAGCGCCTTATCGTCATAAAGCCGGTATCCCGCCTCACTCATTTCCGTCGGTTTCAATAAACCGATCTCATCATAATAGTGCAGCGTGCGCACGCTGATACCCGTCAGTTTTGATACTTCTTTTACTGTCTTCATCACTGATCCTCCTGTTCCTGATAAGTCCATCATAACCTATGACGCAACGTGAGGGTCAATAGGTTTTTCATCTTTTTCTTCCCGCCCTTTCTTTACAACATCACCCCTGACATTGTATACTTCTCTCAGACATCACCATATAATAACTATAACTTTTCAAAGGAGATTTCACATGAATTTTATATATCCTGCTGTTTTTCACAAGACAGAGACGGGGCGTTTTACAGCTGTTTTCCCTGATCTGGAGATGTGCTGCGCCGAAGGCGATACGCTGGAGGACTGTATTGAAAACGCAAACAGCGCCGCTCACGACTGGATCTATGTGGAGCTGTCTGAGTTTGAAGGACAGCTTCCGGCGGTCTCCGATATCACTGATCTGGAACTGAATGACGGCGATATCGTACGGAACATTTCCGTTCATGTAAGGCTCACAGACGGGTGGGACGAATAATTTAGCGGAGGTCCCTATGTTCAAAATCGGTGAATTTTCAAAACTGACACAGGTATCCGTAAGAATGCTGCGGTATTACGATGAAAATAATCTTTTAAAGCCTGCACAGGTTGATCCGTTTACAGGATACCGGCTGTATTCCGTTGATCAGATGCCCCTGCTCAATCGCATAATTTTCCTCAGAGACAGTGGTTTTAACGTCGCTGAAATCACAGAGGCCCTGAACAACTGGGATGATGACACGGTCATACAGCTGCTCGAAAACAAACGCATCGAGCTCGAGAAAAACATTCAGGACCAGAAGCAGAAAATTTCCAGAATCGAACTTGCCAAGGCAGATCTCAAACACGAAAAAAGCGATATGCCCTGTAACATCTCGATTAAATCCATTCCAAGCTATCAAGTACTTTCCCTCCGAAAGATGATCCCGGATTATTATGCGGAGGGCCAGCTCTGGAAAGAAATGGCGGGTTTTGCCGGCAGCCGGCATATTCAGGTGACCGGGAATACATTTTCCATCTATCACGACGCAGAGTATAAGGAAACGAATGTGGATGTTGAGTTGTGTGCCCCCGTATCCCGCATGGAAGACTCCAGAGACGGATTTATCTTTCGGAATACCGAAGCTTTCCCATGCATGGCGAGTACCATGGTATATGGGCCATTCGAGAATATCTCTGGTGCATATCTGGCATTTGCCCGGTGGCTTCAGGAAAACAGTCAGTTTCAGATGCTTGACACGAGCAGGCAGATTGTCCACCGCGGTCCGTGGAACGAGGAAAACCCGGAGCATTATCTGGTCGAATTACAGATTCCGCTGAAAAATAACTAAAACCATATGAAGGTTATTGACTCTCACATTGTGTCAGGGTATACACTGAATACACAAATAACACATGGGAGGAAAAAACACATGGTAGAATATAAGGTATACCCAATCGGAGAGGTCCACATTGATGAGGATGAATTCTTTATTGATCTTGATCCCGCTTACGTCCCTGCTCTACAGGCTCTTAATGGCTTCAGCCACATCAATGTGCTCTGGTGGTTCAGTCATTGTGATATGGAGGAACTGCGCTGTACACTGGAAGCACCAAAGCCATACAGGCAGTCGCCTGATGTGATGGGTGTCTTTGCCACAAGGTCACCCGTACGCCCGAATCCCATTGCATTGACTGCTGTGGAAGTCATTCATATTGATGCACATCGGGGACGTATTCAGATTGCTTACATCGATGCGGAAGACGGCAGTCCGGTGCTCGATATCAAGCCGTATACCCCGAGTCTTGACCGAATAGATAATCCGGGACTCCCCGACTGGTGCAGCCACTGGCCCCACTGTGTCGAGGACTCCGCAGATTTTAACTGGGAGGACGAATTTAACTTCTAAAGCAAATAAAATGGACAGGTGTTCTTCTGTTGAGAACCCCTGTCCGTTTTATTTAATCAGTAAATTCTGTATCTACAGCGTTCTCCTGTACCACAGCTGTGCCCTCCGCTGCCATACTTCCCCCTCTGTAATAGCTTGCCTCCTCACGTTCTTTCGTACGCCGGTCAAATTCGCTGTCTCCCCTGTGAAGAACTGTGACCGAGGTAATCTGACCCATACGGTCCCGTATCACATCAATATCCACAGTTCCCTCATCCCTGCTCTGTACAGACCCAAGCATCTCATCGGTATAGACCCTCACAGTTTCCCCATTGTAGAGATACATCCCGGAATCATCTTCCGTAATCCCGTGGTCTTTATATTCTTTCGCAAGCTCTTTGTCATCCAGAAACAGGTTAATGCTAAGCCTGAACGCACCTTTTTCCACGCCAAACTCTTTGGACAGTCCCTCCTTGACCTGGCCTTCGATGATATCCGGGTCGTTCGAACCGTCCGCCTTTAAAACATCTAAAATCACGCGGTCTGCACGTGTCCGGGCATTTTCTCCCAGCACAATATCCCTTGAAATATCTGCCTTCACCCCCCACCGGCAGTCGGAACCCGCACAGTAACTGCTCAGATCTGAGGAAAATGGCGCCTGTCCTCCGGTCGCAAAGACTGCGGTGGTGCAAAACAGCAGGCAGACAGCAGCTGCAAGCGTAAAAACCGTGGTCTTTTTATAACGCAGAATACTTTTAATCCGCCGTTCTACCTCTGTTTTGGAAAACGCACTGTAGAGAAGTGTTGTGCGATTCCCTGTTATTGCCATGGCAAGCAGACTGTATGCATACCCCTGCCGTTCTTCGGTGTCCATTTGCCCAAGCACTGCCGCATCACAGGCAGCTTCCAGATCAGATGAAAGGTATCTCGCCATGAGCCACACCAGCGGATTATACCAGTTCAGGCAGACAGCTGCCAGCATAGTGGTCTTTATCCAATTGTCTCTCCGCCTGATGTGCATAGTCTCATGTGCAAGAATATGCCGCAGCAGAACAGTATTGCCAAAGTCCATCCCTGTGGGCAGATAGATGCGCCTGTTTAAAATACCGCATACCAGCGGAGATGCTATCTCATCATTGGTAAACACAAGCACATCACCCATCTCCATCTCGCGGAGTATTGCATTGATTGTCTCATTGTTTTCCACCAACAGGCTGTTCTTCAACTTTTTGGAATAACTTCTCTTCTGATAAATCAGAGCTCCCGCTGCTGCCGCTGCCCCCGTCCAAAAAAGAATCGTCAGAATCCCGGAAAAACTAAAAGAGCCGGATCCAGTTCCTTCAGCCACACTGTATTCTGTTGCATCTGCAGTATCCGCTGAGGTCCCCACGTTATCTTCTACTGTAATCGCTTTACTTTCCGTGTTTGGCATCTGCAGCTCTGGAACAGGCGCACTGATCGGACTGGACAGGGAAAACGGGATCAAAAGCCGAACCAGCACGAGTCCCCAGAGAACAGGAAACACAAACTGAGGCAGCCGCTTTTTTAGCAGAGCCCGAATAAGAAAAACCGCCAGGATCATGATACTTCCATAAAATGCCATCAAATACAGAGGCATATCCATTCTAAAATGCAGCATTCTATTTCGCCTCCTTTATCATACGGGCCAGCCTCGCAGCTTCATCTTCCGAGAGCCCCTGGTTTTTTAAAAATGCAGAGAAAAACAGTTCACTGGAACCACCGAACATCTTATCGATCAGCTGCTCCGTCTCGCTTTGCTGAACCTCATCCCTCGTGACCAGCGGACTGCAAATAAACCCAGGTTCCTCCCGCAGAACCGCACCTTTTTCAATGCATTTTTTGATGACGGTATACGTTGTGTTTTTGTTCCACCCTATGCGCTCTGACAATACGGAAACAACATCCCGGGCAGGTATTCTCCCCCGCTCCCACAGGACCTCCATGACCTTCAATTCGGAGTCAAAAAGCTTTATATCCATAAAAGTCTCCCTTCCAGACTATCGTAATAGTCTTATCTTTATTTCAGACTATCACAATAGTCTTCTTTTGTCAACAGAAGACTTTGACATAATAAACTTCCTCATCAGACCATCCGTACGATCTCCTCATACAACCCCGCCGACCGCTCGTCAGCGATCCAGTTTCTGTGATAATGCCCAAATACCCAGCGTTTAAAATCACATTTACTCCTGATTTGTTCTAAATACCACGTTAACGGGTCCGACTCATACCACCCGCCGTCAATCTCCCGGTGCAGGCTGTCCGGACAGCAGTGCGTGAGGATCACATCCACCTGCCATCCGCACTGCTTCAGATTCTTCAGTCCCTCTTCCATCTCCTCCTCCGTAGGTATTTCCTCTTTCCACCATGTGAGATGATTAACCCGGTAGAGTTTGTTCTCCTTCTCCAGCTGATGTTTCTTTTCCTCAAGCTGTGGATCATCCCTTTCCAGTATTCCCCCTGAGATATCGTGGCTCCGGGCACCTCCGAACGTAAAGACCCTTTTTCCCTGCAGTTCATACACCTGCCCCCGCATCAGATGGATGAGTGACGGATTGATAAACTGGACCATTCCTCCGTTCCACTGACATGTCTCATACGTTTTCAGCAGATCAAAGTTTTCATGATTTCCATCCAGCCAAAGCGTGGTAAACGGCCTTGCCTCCAGCCACTTCAAAAACCAGTACTGTCCCTCCTCCGATGTATCCCAGAAGCCGAAATCTCCGCAGACGATCACATAGTCGTCTTTTGTCATCCCGCTCTGCTGCGGAAACAGCGCTTCCCGAAAGCGGCGGTAATCTCCGTGACAGTCTCCTGTTACAAATATCATATCTGTCTCCCCTCCAGATAACGGTTTCTGAGCAGCTGCAGTTCTTGCGGCCCCAGTGCAAATGCCTCCAGCAGATACTGTTCCATCGAACCATACCGTTCCAGAACTGCATCCAGCATACGCTCCATATATTCAGGATTCACTCCCGCCAGGGAACGAACCATACCGAGTACCTCCAGATCATCTGTATGTTTTCGTGCCTCCTTCATAATGTCCGCAATTCTGCCGCTTTCCACAATATTTGTCAGCGCAAAATCCCTGAGTATCACTTCGCGGTCCGCCCCCAATGCTGACAGCAGCAGCACTGCCGCAGTTCCAGCGCGGTCTTTCCCTCCGGTACAGTGAAACAGAACTGCACCGTCCTCATAATCCAGAAGTATCTGAAAAAACTTTTTAAATCCCGCCTGTGAGTACGTGTCAAAGGCAAGTCCCAGATACATATTTCCATTCATCAGCCCGGAAAGCGCCATCTGCAGCACTGCTCTGGCAGGGTCTTTTGTATACATGCCGGTCATTTCATGCACCTCATGATCATTTCTGTTTTCCTGCATAAGGCCAATGGGGAAATACTTTACGCCCGGGATATCAGGGTCCGGCGCCTCCCTGCATTCGTCCGACATTCGCAGGTCGATTACCTTTTTCAGATGATATCTCCCGGTGAGCAGCTGAATATCTTCCTCCGTCGCTCCTGAAAGTTTCCCGCTTCTCAACAGCACGCCGTCTTTGATGCGTCTTCCGTCAGCACACCGATAGCCTCCCAGCTGCCTGGCATTTTCCACCCCCGATAAACCAATCTCTTTCTCCCACTCACTTAATGCGGCATCATACCACTGTTTTGTCCCCTCATCAAAGCAGACCATCGTCACCTGCTCCGGCCTGGGATGTACCGCACAATATTCCAGAATCACACGTACAGCGATTTTGGCGGCTTCCTTCAGTGGGAACCCGTAAATCCCTGTACTGATCGATGGGAATGCAATGCTTCTGCATCCGTACTCTGACGCCAGTGAGAGACAGCTCTTATAGCAGCTCTCCAAAAGCTCCCTCTCCCGGTGATTCCCGCCTCTCCATACCGGTCCCGGCGTATGTATGATATACTTTGCCGGGAGGCGATAACCCCCGGTAAGTTTTGCCCTTCCCGTCTCACACCCGTTCTGCGCCCTGCATTCTTTTAAAAGCTCAGGACCTGCCGCACGGTGGATGGCTCCATCCACACCGCCCCCTCCAAGAAGCGATGTATTTGCGGCATTTACAATTGCATCACTCTCTGTCTTTGTTATATCCCCCAGAATGATCTTCAGTTTCATAACTCCGGCACTTCCTTTCCGTCTCCTGTTCTGACTGTTATCGACTATCTATATTCTATCATCCTCCGGTTTTTTTCTCCACCCGATTCTAAGCTGATAAAAAACAAAAGGACCGCTGCGGTCCTTACAAACCGCAGCAGCCCTGTTCATTCAGCTCTTCTTCCTTTTAAATACACCCGCAATTCTGGCGATTGCCTTTTGCGGAATTTCAAATACAAAGATAATGCCAAGAACGATCGCTGCCGCCAGGCATAACGTCTGACGTCCGTACCGGGAGCACTCCTGCATATCGCCCATTATCATCGAATAGACGGTCCAGTAAATCCCCACGCCCGGTACCAGAGGAAAAATCCCCGACAGCATAAACAGTGTCGCCGGGCATTTCAGTGCGGTTCCGCAGACTCTCGACAAAAACACTACACACGCAGTCGCTATAAAGGTTCCGGTAATATTCGAAAAATTCAGATAATGTACGATACACCAGCAGATGACCCAGCCGCCCCCGCCAATCAGCCCGCAGTACAGATAATACTCTCTCGGCACATAAAACATGATAGAGAAAGCGACCGTCCCAAAACAGGCGGCAATAAACTGGAACAACACAGTCATGATCATAACATGATCCCTCCTGTCAGCCTGTGATACAGAATGTAAACGAGTCCCACCCCTATTGCAATACCACATGTCACGATCAGAGTATCCAGCATCCTGACAGCCCCGGCGATATAATTGGAGTCTGCCAGCTCTCTGATAGACGTGACAAAAGATACCCCAGGAAGCAGCGGCATAATAGCTCCTATTACAATTGAACTAAGATTGCTGCCCAGTCCCACCCTGTACAAAACTACCGAAAAAAATGTTGCCAGAAAGCCTCCTGCAATGTTCAGTACGATCTTCGACATGGGGCGCTCCCGCTTTTCTGCCCAGAGAATAAAGACATACAGCAGAAGTCCTGCCGTAAATGCCGCCAGACTGTCCCAGATATTCCCGCCGGCTACATAACAGAAACAGGCGGCTCCCAGACCGGAGGCCGCCACCCTGGTATGCGCACGCTTCCCTGCCATATGCTCAATCTCTTCCAGGTGCACCCAGGCTTCCTCCACCGTCCATCGCCCCTCCTCAATCTCTCTGGACAATTTGTTAACTTCTGCGACCTTGCACAGCTGCACACTGGCCAGTGGAATATGTTTCACCTGGGCATAAATTTCATTCTGTTGATTTTCAGCAGTAAGAAAAATCCCGCTGCTGAGTACAAAGGAGCTGCTGGCATCCATTCCATAGTACCGGGAGATTCTTTTTATGGTTTCCTCCACACGATAGATCTCCGCGCCGCATGCCAGCAGGATCCTCCCCGCTTTTACCGCAGTATCCAATACAAATTTATCATACTGATCCATAATTCATTAAGCTTTTCTGCCTTTTTTCTCCGCCTGAATCTTCATTCTCTTTTCTTTCGTAAGTCCCATCCATGCGATACTTGCAATCAGACCTATAACAGCAAGCCCTGCCAGAATTCCAAAGAATACTTTGTAACCCATCGCTCCTGCCCAGCGGTCCAGGCACATGCCGCCGATAACCGGCATGAAGAACTCCGCGCTGTAACCGATCGGTGTGATAATAGCTGTTGCGGTGCCGGTGATCTCCAGCGGGTAATTTCCCTCTTCCATGATCGCAAAATGCATGGACTGGATCGCATACATCGATGCATAAATCGCCGCGATAAATACCAGCAGCATCCAGATCATGGACGGCTGCCCCGGTGTAAAGATAATTCCAAAAATGCCGATGATCATAATCACATAAGAAATTGACAGGATTTTGGAAGAACCAAATTTATCCGCAAAAATTCCTGATGCAAAACACCCTACCGGACGGCAATACTGTGAAAAATATCCAAGCGCAGCAGCAATGACTGCCGATGTTCCAAATACGGAAGTCGCATACGGTGTGATATAAAAATAACTGATGATCATGGCATAAGAACAGAAGATAATTAATATCTGCAGCCATGTCGTCGGCATTTTTGCCACACGTTTCAGGATTTTCATATCAAAAAGTTTCTTTGGTCCTTCTTCACCCTCCGATCGCGCCGGCTCTTTATACATAAAGAAGACCAGAATACCAAGGAGAACACAGATTACCGAATAGATAATGATGACTGCTGAAAGAGCCGTCTTATCCGTACTTATTTTCGCCAGGTATCCAAAAAGTGCCAGTACAATGGCAGACTGTACCATGTTAACAATTCCACGTCCGCCTTCAAAAAATCCGAATGCCTTTCCCTGCTCATCTGAATTTGCCAGAGAACGGATTGCCTTTACAAGCGCACTCCAGAATGTCAAAATAGATGTAATTCCCCAGATACAGTGAATTGCAAACACTACCGGATACGGTGGAAATAGTAGCAGCACGAACCCACAGATACCCGTCGTCACCAGTGAGATCGTCATCAGATGTCTTGCCGGCCAGCGGTCTGCACAGAACCCGCCGAGAAAATATGCAAACACACTGAACCCGCCGAATGCACTTCCCAGCGCACCCATCTGTGTATTTGTAATGCCAAAGCATTCCACAAACGCATCATAATAATAACTTCTGAAATAAGGCAGTGCATAAATCAGTGCCCCCGATATGATAAGAATTATCAGTGTCGGCATATTCTTTTTCAGTTTACTTCCCGTAGTTACTTCTCCCATAGCTTCCTCCCAGTCACATTTGCTTTTTCCCTTTGTTCCCTCCAAGTCATGTGTCAGTACCGCACAATCTGGTCTTCCAGCTTCTTCGTTCTTGAAGTCAGCGTCCGGCAGCCATCCTTCGTCACCAGAATGTCATCCTCGATCCTCACACCGCCTACGCCTTCAATGTAGATACCCGGTTCGATCGTAAACGTCATTCCTTCCTCCAGCACCAGATCACTGACAGATGTAATGTACGGTTCTTCATGGACGTCAAGTCCCAGTCCATGTCCCGTCCTGTGCAGGAACAGTTCACCGTATCCGGCCTTCGTGATCACATCTCTTGCCGCCCTGTCAACGTCTGATGCCTTTACACCCGGCCTCACTGCCGCGATAGCGGTCAGATTCGCCCGGAGTACAATGTCATAGATTTCCGCGAGCTTCGGGTTTCCAACCTTCCCGACAAAGAGACAGCGTGTAATATCTGACCAGTAATAATTGTAATATGCACAGAAGTCCATCAATACAATGTCACCCTCCTGAAATGCATAATCACCGCTGACACCGTGTGGATTTGCCGAGTTTGCCGCAGCCAGTACCAGGATGATGAACTCATCTGTAATAAACCCGGGATAAGAAGCCATATATGCATACAGCATCATATTCAGTTCTTTCTCTGTCATCCCCGGCCTGATCTTATCAGATACATAACCGACAGCTTCATCGACGATCTTCGCTGCAAACTGCATCGTTTCTATTTCTGTTTCGTCTTTATACATCCGGAGCTGTGCGATGCATTCTCCCAGATCTTCAATCTGACAATCCAGTGAATGAAAGATTTCCCCGATCTGCATGGAAAAATACTTTTTATCCACCGCAAGTTTCGTGCAGTCTCCCACAGCCTCACGTATCATATCCGCAGGACCGTCTTCATCCAGATAAGTTTTTTCCGGAACGACGCCTTTCATACATCCTGTATCCACAGTCGGATTAACCATGGTAAGCTTCTGCGTCCTGGCATCCAGCACCAGACCATAATATCTCTCGTAAGGAATGATATGTATCCCCGTCAGATAGTTGATCGACATGGGGTCTCCGATAATAGCTTTATCGTATCCGGACTTTTTCAGAATTTCACAGGCTTTCAACTGTCTTACTCTTAATACATCCATATTTTTCTCCTTGTTAAATTCTATTAATTTTTTTCACGCACATGATTCTTATAATTACTTTATCATGTTTTTTAGTTTTCAGCAACCATTTTTATATCAATTTTATGATTTTTCAAAAAATCATCATACATAATATGAAAAGTCAATTTGTTTTAAAAGAAACTGTATTCTTATAAAAACTGCACAAAAAAAGCTGTGAGATTTCTCTCACAGCCACGAAGCATTTCATTCTGAATCTTCTTCCTTAACATCCCATATCCTGGACCAATAGGACACACTTGCGTTTGTTTCACTTTTATTGTAGTAACAATGCCTTGTATGCGCTTTCACGTATACGCTGTCGCCGGTTTTCAGCTCAAACACTTCTCCGTCAATATCCATCGTAAGTTCCCCGTCTATCACAGTCCCGACCTCGCCGAACTCATGGGTCCACCACTCTTTGCTGGTCTCTGACATTGGCGGCAGTTCTGACACCAGAAAACTCGCATTCTCAATGCCGAAATCAATCGTCTCGATGCGCATGCTGTGCTCTTCATCGATCGTTATATCACGGTCTTCCCTGCGGATTATGATTTTCTCTTCGGCGTTGCGTTCCAGCAGATCTCCCAGTGAACTGTTAAATACCTCGCATATTTTCTGTATATTCATCAGTGTCGGGCTGGTTATATTTCTTTCAATATTGCTCAGATAACCGGTAGACAATCCGGTCTCTTTCGCCAGCTTCTGCAGGGTCATTTTCCTGGACTTGCGCAGGCTACGGATACTGCTTCCAATCCTGTCAAGATTGCCCACTGTTTCCCCCCCTTTCTGTATTTGTGATCATGTTACCTTTTTGTCTATTATACACCATAACCGTATAAAAATAAATGCATTCTCAATAAATTATTTACTTTTTTATATAAATGAAAATATTTTACATTTTTTCACAATTCCGTTGACAAATTGTTTTTAACGGGATATCATGAAGTCAAATGAAAGACGTGATTATGCACAATATCATTTTCATTTCGCACACGATTCATGTAAAAACACACAAATTTCTGGAGGGCTATTTATGAATTTTGTACCACAGTTAAATTATGTTAGTGAAGAACAGATTGAAAAACTGCATCAGTATGGTATGAAAATACTGAAAAACCTTGGTATGCGCATTGAGGATCCCGATATTCGGAAATTGCTCTGCGAGCATGGCTGTACCGAGAAAGGCGATCGCATCTGCTTTACAGATACATTAATCGGAGACATGCTGAAAGCGCAGAAGGGCCGTGTAACCATGACTTCGGCCGTGACCGGCATGAAAAAAGAAATGGAAATCGGCAAGACGTTCGTGCACAGTACAGGAGGAGCGCCCTGGATCGCGGATATGAAGACGGGAAAACGCCGTAATGGAATGCTCACAGACCTGATCGACACCATCCGCGTTATGAATCAGCTTCCTGAACTGGATCTTCCGTGTGCTCTGGTTTACCCGAGTGAAATTCCGTCCGCAGTCACACAGCTGAGACAGACAGCTACCATGCTGAAATATTCCCATAAACCGATTTACGGACCGGGAATCTCACTCGCCAGCAATGCAAAATATATCGCAGAACTTTTTAAAGTTTACGGCGGCAGTGCCCTGGCAGACAATCCGATCGGTATGGTGGGCATTTCACCGGAATCCCCCCTGTTTCTGCCAAAAGAAATCACAGACACCATGAGCTACATCGTACGCGCTGGTATTCCCGTGAGCATCCTGGCGGCACCGATGGGTGGACTGACTTCCCCGTTGTCCGTAGCCGGAACAGTCGCACAGGCTCACGCGGAAATCCTGGCTTTTGCCTGTGTCTCTTATCTTATGAATCCGGACTGCGTGCTGTTCTACGGTTCCAGAACATTCTTTGCAAATATGAAGAACAGCCAGAGTATACTCGGACTGCCTGAGACCGGCATCTCAAGCGCATTGGCGGTACAGCTCGCAAACCACTGCGGTTTTCTGTCAGACGTCTATGGACTTTCCTGTACAAGCTGTGCAATGGACGAACAGGCGGGATATGAAAAGATGATCAATGCAATGTTGCCTGGACTTGCAGGCGCAACCCTGATCACAGGTTTTGGAAGCACTGCAAGCGTAATGTGCTGTTCCTTAAGCCAGCTCGTGCTGGACAATGAGATCATTGCCATGATCCGTAAAGCCAAGAAACCATTTGCGATCACCGAGGATGAAATGGGCTTTGAGGCCCTGGAGTATGTGATCCATGATGAGGAAACCTTCCTTGAGCAGGAACACACCATCGATCACCTCCACGAGGAAGTCTTCCAGCCGTCTATTGGCTTTGACAGTGTATGGGCTGACTGGATCAAGTGCGGAGAAGTCTCGCTGGCCAAACGCGCCGCTGAACGCGCACTCGAACTGATCCAGAATGATGAAGTTCCGGAAACGAAACCTGAGATCACAGCTGAAGTTGAGAAAATACTGGCTGCGGCAGAAAAAGAATTGTTATAAAATGGTAAAAAAATATTCCGCTCACACAGTTGAGCGGAATATTTTTAAATTTATAAGTCAAAGCTCTTGATATCACTTCTCCACAAACAATTCAATAATGGTATCATCCACCGTAATAAATGCGATACTCACGCCCGGTCCTATCTCCCTGGGCGGAAAGATCACGCTCTGTGCCGAATCCAGATACGGCTTCATATCATCCACCTGATAGGCCACATGCGGATTCTTGTGCATGATCTCGGGGAAACAAGTCCCTTCCTCGAACTTCAGATACTCAATCCTGAATTCATAATCATCCGGATTGCTTGTCCAGATCTTCAGTTCTTCGTTATAATCCATCCCCGGTTTTTTCGTGGTAACCGGTATCCCAATATGCAAGAATTCTGCTGCCATAAACTATCCTCCTTATCTTGACTGTTTTGCCGTATCCCGATAAAACTCATATGCCTCTTTATCCGTATAGTTCTCATGAACAATCCTGGCAACCGCCTGTGTCATCGCCAGAGGATCCTCTGCCTGGAAAATGTTGCGTCCCATATCCACTCCGGCAGCTCCCTCAGCTATCGCACGGTACGTCATCGTAAGTGCCTCCTCCTCCGGAAGCTTCTTTCCTCCCGCAACTACAATAGGAACGGGGCATGCAGCCACAACCTGTTCAAAGTTCTCACAGTAATAGGTCTTCACGATATGTGCTCCGAATTCTGCCAGCATCCTGGTCGCCAGAAGGAAGAACTTCGTAGTTCTCTCCATATCTTTCCCCACAGCCACAACGCCAAGAGTCGGGATTCCGTATCGGTTGCCGGCGTCTATCGTATTGCACAGATTCTGAATCGATGTCTTTTCGCCGGAAGATCCGATAAATATCTGTACCGCCATACACGCCGCGTTCATGCGGATCGCATCTTCCACATCCACACCAATGACCTCATGACTCATATCGTCATCCAGCACACTGCTTCCCGCCGTGCACCGCAGGGCTATTCCTTTGTTAAATGTCGGGGGCACACAGGTCCTGAGTGCACCCCGCGTAGCCATAAACACATCAATCCCGGGAGCGAGCGCCGGAATTACAAGATCCAGCCGCTCCAGCCCCGCTGTCGGTCCCATGATATATCCATGGTCAAACGCCAGCATTACCGTTCTGCCTGTCTTGGGGCTGAAAATACGCGAAAGCCTGTCTTTCATTCCCCATTCCGCATGGTCAGCCCCTTTTACATGAAAGGCGTGATTCACATGCGGGGTATCCAGATGAAAATTTTTCGCCAGTCTATTGCCTTCTTTCTCTGCCATAATAAGCTACCTCTTCCTATTATTATAATGATTTCTTAAGGTAAGGTGTGCTGCACGGTGCATTCCAGTAGCGGAGAAGTTCATCATCCATTCTCGCCATAAACATCTGGAATCCGGCCTGCTCCTGGACAGTAAGCAGCTCTCCTACATAATTTGCCACGATCTCGATATTTTTTTCTTTCAGCAGCTGCTCGCATTTTCTGTAAATAATAAACAGCTCCATCAAAGTGGTGGCACCCGTTCCATTCAGGATCAGCATGATTTTCTCGCCATCCCTGATATCGAGATCACTGATCAGACCATTGATCATGATCTCTGCTGTCTCATCCGCGGTCTTCATCTTCTGGCGTCCCCCGCCACCTTCACCGTGCTGGCCCATACCGATTTCCATCTCATCTTCACCGAGATCTGCCAGTACACTTCCGGTTGCCGGGTGTGTCGCACCTTTGACTGCCACTGCAAGAGTTGCCATATTGTCTGCGAAGCGCTGTGCGACAGCCGCCACTTCTTCGAGACTCTTGCCTTCTGCTGCCGCTGCACCGGCTATTTTATACGTAGGGATACATCCCACAAGACCTCTTCTGTCCTCACTGTTTTCACGCGGTGCATTGGAGATATCTTCCTGCGTCACCACTTTAACAACATGGAGACCTTCCTTTTTGCACCCTTTCATCGTCAGGTTCCCGGTCAGCATGTCGCCCGCATGGTTCAGCACTATGTAGAGCACACCTTTTCCTTTATCAGCCATCCTGACAGCGTCAATGCAAGCCTGCGGTCCTGGCGCTGCGAACACGTCGCCGACTACAGAAATATCCACCATACCTTCTCCCACAAAACCACTGATCGCGGGTTCATGTCCGGACCCGCCCTGCGTTACAATCGTAACACGGTCGGCAGTTTCCAGTTTGTTGTTGATAATCATTCTGTCCGGACCAAGTGTAACGAGGTCTTTGTTCGCGGCTGCAAAGCCTTCCAGCAGTTCCGGTGTCAGATTTGCCTGGTCATTTATAAATTTTTTCATTGCCATACCCATATCCTCCTGATTCATTCGTATTCCCCTGTACTATTTGATGCCTTCTGCCAACCCTTCGAAAAAGATTGCCGTGCTCACCGCCCCCGCGTCCGGTGTCCCGATCGTCTGTTCTTTATAGCTTTTCGCCCTGCCGAATCTGGCTACGTATTGTTCGCTGTCTTTGGCGCCCTGTGCTGCCGCCTCTTTAGCCCGTTCGAGGATCTCCGCAATACTGTCCCCGGCTGCTTCTGCTGCCAGCACTGCGGGGATCAGACTGTCCATCATTGTCTTATCACCAACCTTCGCTGTTGAGATGTCCTGCATTTCGCTCAGGCTTGCACGAAGCATTGCCTTCAGCAGATGCGGAGTGACCTCTGTTTCGTCTTTCAGTTCTGCCCCAAGGCCGCCTATCATGGTTCCGTATAGCGGTCCCGCACTTCCTCCGCTGACTGCCATAATGTCATCACCCAGATCGCTGAAAAACTCCTGTATGCTCTTATCACCCCACCCAGCCACGTCCTTCTCCAGAACAGCCGCAATCTTTGCTATTGTAATTCCATGATCACCATCACCGAATTTTGAGTCAATATTGCTCAGATAATCACTGTTTTCTTTCCACAGCCTGGCCACAGCCAGCATCATATCAGAAAATATCTTCCGGTCCAGCACCATCTTTTTCTCCTTTCCCTTTATTAGTATCATTTGTAACTTCATGTTACCATTATTTGTTACATTTATCAATTCATTTTTATTTTTGCGTAACTCATGATACATTTTCTGCCGTAATTCTGTGCATTTTAGCCAAAAAGTAACACTTTTAAACTTCGCAAAAGCCTAAAAGTGTTACATATGTTACTTTTATCATATTCAATTATACCTGTTCCCGGCTCTCCTCAGACATCTGCAGTGCCTTGCGGACCTGGATCTCCGGCGCGATCAGATGTGTCAGGTAGCCCGTACGTAATGCGCCAAGTACTGCTTTCTCGCTGATATGTGAAGAGCAAAGCCCAATCACAAATCGCGTATCCTTCAGGATCTCCAGAGGAATCCGTATCGCATAATCCATATCCGACTGGATAATCTCTCCTTTTACATTATAAAAGTAATTAAGAACACGCCCCACGGCACGCTGCCTGCGCAGCGCATCCCCGTATCTGGCCTCAGATGCAAAATCCGGTGTGGACGGATAGTTTCCGATATTCACGATCGCTACGTCCAGCTGTCTCCACGCCGCCTCCAGTGTATGATAATTTTCCAGTGTCTGAAACTGCTTCAGTTCCTGCTCCATGGTCACAAACGCCGGCGCATAGATATATTCCGGCCTTGCATCCGTTCGGCTGGCGAAAATGCGCACCAGCTCATTAGAATGATAATTTCTCGTAGAGACCTCGCTGTTTCCCATCAGTGGGCATACGCTTCTGGCCATGCCTTTCATAGCCTCACGCCTCTCCATCTCCGAGATCAGAGTACCGATGATATGCCCCCATCCCAACCCAAAGTTCTCCTGCTTTAACCCCTGGAGAAACTCCAGCGTCATGCCCGCGATCCGGTCATTGGTGTCCACATCATTCATTCCGTTCGGGACCAGAATGCCTCCGGCAATGGAAAAATGGCTGCAGACCTGATTCATCAGCACCTGATTTCCCTCTTCCGGTGATCCGATCTCGATTCTGACGATTCCCATATCCCTCGCCTCCCTGAGCATTCGGCTAATCAGCGGGCGGGAAATACTGAATGCTTTTGCAATCTCACTCTGCTTCATATCCTGCTCATAGTACATCCTGGAAATCTGTATCAGTTTATCTATCTTTTCACGCTCTCTGCTGTTCATTGTCACTCTCTCTTCGGTTATTTTATGTTACATAATTAACTTATCACGCATTCACAAATGTGTCAAACAAAACCAAGTGACATCTCAATGTACTTATGCTATAATCTTGTTATTCAATGCATTAAAGCTTTAAAGCAAAGAAGAGAGGACACAGAATGAAAATAATTGTATGTATCAAACAGGTGCCCGCCACCAGCCAGGTAGAGATCGATCCTGAAAACGGTACTCTGAAAAGGCTTGGTTCGCAGACCAAGACGAACCCTTATGATCTGTTTGCTCTGGAGACTGCACTCCGTCTGAAAGAACAGACAGGCGGAACCGTGACCGCCGTGACCATGGGACCCCCTCAGGCGGAGCAGATGATGAAAGATGCCTATTCCATGGGCGCTGACGACGCCGTTATCCTGTCAGACAAGAAGTTTGCGGGTTCTGACGTACTCGCCACTTCCTATACCCTGGCTCAGGGAATCCACGCAATCGGAGATTATGACCTGATCATCTGCGGTAAGCAGACGACAGACGGAGACACCTCTCAGATCGGGCCCGCAGTCGCGGAGCATCTTGGAATCCCGCACACAGCCTGGGTCAGTGAAATCTGCTCTGTTTCCGGAAAGTCCATTGCAGTCCGTCAGGACCTGTTCAGCGTTACACAAGTCTCTTCCATGGATTATCCATGTCTGATCACCGTGGATAAAGATATTTTCGTGCCCCGCCTTCCATCCTATCGTCTGAAAAAAGCCACCGCAGATCGTCCGGTCCGGTACCTTTCCTTCGATGATATGCCCGACAGGGATTTGACACGTTATGGCCTTGTAGGCTCTCCTACAACTGTAGAACGGATATTTGCACCTCCAAAGGCGGAAAAACAGGTTTATATTACCGGGAGCACCGCACAGAAATCCGGACAGCTGTTTGATTTATTGAGAAAGAAAAAATTTTTGCCCTAGAAAGGAGCGCATATGGATTTTTTAAATTTTAATGCCGCGCGATGCGACCTGTGCGAGGAATGCATCAGGAACTGTCCCTTCCAGGCGCTCACCATGGAGTCCTCCGGCATTCAGGTGGGTGAGTCCTGCAGAATGTGCGGTGTCTGCATCAAATGCTGTCCGCAGCAGGCAATCCGTTTTGAGCAGAAAGCCGGTACCGTGGATAAAAAGGAATGGCGGGATATTTTAATCTACGCTGAACAGGAGGAACACGACATTCACCCTGTCGCCTATGAGCTGATCGGAGAAGCGAGAAAGCTTGCCGGACAAGTTGGCTACCATGTGAACTGTATCCTGCTGGGAGGCCCGGGTACCGCAGAAAATGCAAAAAAGCTAATATCCTGCGGTGTACATAACATCTACGTATACGAACACGAAGGGCTATCCTCATTCAAGACAGACTGCTATACGGATGCATTTGCGGACTGTATCGCATCCACTAAGCCATCCGTCGTGCTGATTGGGGCCACAGCACTCGGACGCTCCCTGGCGCCGCGTCTTTCCACGCGGTTCCACACCGGACTGACTGCGGACTGTACGCAGCTTGAGATGCGGGACAATTCCGACCTGGTTCAGATCCGCCCCGCATTCGGCGGAAATATCATGGCTCAGATCCTGATCAGCCAGTCCCGTCCGCAGTTTGCCACGGTGCGCTACAAAGTCATGGACCGCGCAGAAAAAACGCCGCATCCCACAGGAAACATCATACACTGCGAGGTAACAGATGACATGGTCCGCTCACGCATCGACGTCACAGAACGCAGCACAATCAGAAGAACAAAATCTATCGAGGAGGAGGAAGTCCTCATCGTTGCCGGGCGCGGTGTAAAAAATGAAAAAGACCTCGGAATGCTCCGGGAACTGGCCTGCCTGCTCGGCGGACAGCTCTGCTTTACCCGTCCAATGGTAGAGGCGGGATACGGTGACAGCGCGCACCAGATCGGACTTTCCGGGCGGACCGTCAAACCGAAACTGATGATCACCTGCGGCGTGTCGGGAGCGATCCAGTTCACCTCCTGTATGAATGGTTCTGAATGTATCATTGCCATTAACAACGACCCCGAAGCACTGATCTTCAGCGTCGCCAGCTATTGTATCGTCGATGACCTGTACGAAGTCATCCCGTCACTGATCGCGCAGATTCGCGCAGGAAAGGAGTTCTGACCATGCCGTACCCCTATCACAAAATAACAGAAGAAGACATGGCTCATCTGATCCGAACGGTGTCACGCGACCGCGTCTGTATCGGAGATGAAATCCCCAAAGAATATTACCACGACGAGATGCCGGAATACGGCTGGCATCAGCCGGACATCTATATTGAGGTCCTCTCAAAGGAAGAGGTGTCCGCCGTCATGGCATACGCACATGAACACAACATTCCGGTAACCGCCAGAGGTGCCGGAACCGGTCTGGCGGGAGGTGCAACCTGCAAATACGGGGGCATCATGCTCTCGCTGATGCGCATGAACCACATTGAAAATGTAGATACACAGAACCTGACGATAACCGCCGAATCCGGCGCCCTGCTCACCGACGTTGCAGAAAAGGCTGCTGAGGCAGGTCTTTTCTACCCGCCGGACCCCGGAGAGCGCACAGCTTCCATCGGGGGAACCGTCATTACAAATGCCGGCGGCATGAGGGCTGTGCGTTACGGAGTCACCCGCGACTATGTGCGCTGTGTGGAGGCAGTCCTTCCGGACGGCTCCATTGTGGAGTTTTCGTCGAATGTCGCCAAGAACACAACCGGATATGACATCAAAGATTTAATAATAGGCTCCGAAGGGACACTGTGCATTGTGACAAAGGTAACGCTTCGCCTGATCCCCGCGCCAAACTGCACACGCACACTGGTCATGACATTTTCATCCATCGAACCGTGTATCGAAACCGTGCCAAAACTCCTGCAGACCCCCTATGTTCCCACCGCCATCGAATTTCTGGAGCGGGAACTGACGGATATCGTGGACAGGCGCCTGAACAAACCATTTCCTGTTCAGGAAGGTTCTGATTTTCTGATCGTCATGTACGACGGCTCTTCCACTGATGAAGTTGACACAGCCTGTGAGATGGCATGCGAGATAGCAATGGACATGGATGCCATCGACGTCAAGATCTGCGATTCACCGGAACGCATCGGTTCCGTATGGTCAGCCCGTGCCGCTATCCTTGAAGGCATGAAGGCCGACAGCGACGCACAGGAAGAGTGCGACGTCGTCGTACCGCGCGCACGCATCGCAGACTTCGTAAAGGCGGCACAGGAGATCGGCAGGAAATACAAGATCCGTGTCATCGTCTGCGGTCACGCCGGGGATGGAAACATTCACACCGAAATGCTGCGCAATAATCTGTCAGATGAGGAATGGAAGTCAAATACCCTGTCATGTCTGAAGGAACTGTACGCCAAAAGCAAAGAGCTAGGCGGACAGCTGTCTGGAGAACACGGGATCGGCAACGGACGCCTGGAATTTCTTGAAGATTTTATCGGCAGCCGGATGTATCAGCTGTACCAGTCTGTCAAACTGGCATTTGACGATAAACTGATCCTGAATCCGGGTAAGATCATCGAATACAAATAAAAGACAAGGAGCTGCCCGGCGCAGCTCTCCAAGAGGGAGGACACTATATGATAAGCAAAGACAGGATGCCGCTTGCGGTCGGCATCGCATTCGTAGCATTTACTACACAATTCGGCGGCGGTTTCGCCTCCGGTGCACAGCTCTACCAGTATTTTATCAACTACGGTCTCTGGGGCATTTTCATGCCGATCGTCGCACAGCTTTTGCTGTCACTGTTTTTCTGGTACGGGCTCCGCTATGCATTCCGTAACCATACCTACGACTACCGAAGCTTTTCCAATCATTTCTATGGAAAATTAAGCCCGGTATTCTCCAACCTGTATGAAATCGTCTACCTGATGCTGATCTTTCTGGCACCAGCCGTAGCCTTTGCAACAGGGGGGGCAACGCTCAACACGCTGACCGGCATCCCCTACTGGCTCTGTACACTGATCATAGGAATCTTCATTTTTCTCGTTGCCATGTTCGGTACCGCCATCGTCAGAAAATGTGCATCCACACTTTCTGTCATCATCATTATCGGGCTTCTCGTCGTGCTTGTACCGAATATCATCGCGCAGTGGGACAGCATCTGTAGCTCTTTCGGTCAGCTGGCCTCGGGGCTTGTTCCCGTCGCATCCAAAGAAAGCGGCAGCCTTGGCAGCGCCCTGTGGAGCGCAATCGTGTATGCACTGTTCCAGCTGGCTTCCATCGGTCTGATGTACCAGCACGTGGAACCGCTCTCGGAAGAGAAGCAGGTGACGCGTTCCATGATCTATATGTTCGTGGTCAATACAGCAACTATCATGCTCTCGATCATCGGAATGCTCGCAGTCGCATTTAATGACGGACTGGCGGAAGCTTCCGTACCGATGCTTCTTTTTGTGAACAGCGGCGTCGGTGCCAAAGTACTGACTCCGATCATTTCCATCCTGATCATACTGGGCTCCGTATCCACTGGTGTCAATATGATTGCCGGCATCGTGACACGTGTGGTCAGGCAGCTCGAGAAAAAAGAGTCTAAGGACGCGGCGCGCACAAAACGCATGAAGCGCAGCACCCTTGCATCTCTTCTGTTCACCCTGCTCGCATTCGCGATCGCACAGTTCGGCCTGCTGCCGCTCGTAAAGGTCGGCTATTCCTATCTCGGATATGCGACTCTGATTGCCGTGGGAATACCGTTTATCGTACACTTCATTTTACATCTGATCAGAAAAAGAGCCTGACAAAAGACATGGCGGAAGGATTGCAGGCATTTCCTTCCGCCATGTCTTATCTTAATATCAGTCGCTGTACACGACTGCATTCCTGTCTTCCATCCCTACGCCAAACTGCTTTACCTGTTCCAGCATATGCCCAATATTTCCCTCGCCGGCGAATCTATTACCGTCAAAAAAGTTCTCGTCCAGTCCCATCCACACGAGAGGATGCTTTTCACTGCAGATGTCCACATTTTCTTTCAGGATTCCCACATATACCTCTACATAATTCAGCTGATTATAATAAGTGAAATCCATCATATGAAACAGCTCTGTCTGTTCGCGATCAATACCGGTCTCCTCCCGCAATTCGCGGTACGCTGCACAAAAGCCATCCTCTCCATCCTCTATCTTGCCTCCTACAAGGTTATAAAGCCCTTCATATGGATCACCTGTCCTTTTACACATCAGGAGCCTTGTGCGCTCCTTATTGAAAATCATAATACAGTTGTACCCCTGCATACTGCCAAGACAATTATCAGTAGTCATGCCGATCTCCTTTCCAGTCCTTAAAATCAACGATCTTGCTTCCGGATGAACTCTTCCTTTCTCTGCTCTGACCTTTTAGCAGTTCACCCGGCTTTGCCCCTCTGTTTACGATCATCCTGGTATCATTCCATAACAGCATCAGAACATCCGCAAGTTCCTGCAGTTCTTCATTACTCTCTATCTGAACTGCATGTTCCTCAATAAAATCAAAAATCTCCCGCACACTGCAGCCTGAACAAATCTCCCACTGCACCCTTGCCCCAATAAACTCAGCATCGATGCCCGGGAGTTCTTTTTCAGTCATCAGGTATTCTACAAATTTACAGATCCCCTCCCCATGCGGCAGATAGCCATGTACCACGATATCGCATATCTCTCTTCTGGTTGGAATATAGTATTCTTTGCCATCCTGAATCTCCCACAGCCTCTTATATGTAGCATCGGCATACAGCGGCTTCTGGATATAAAGGGCGTCAGAAAGTATAAAATCTTTGTATCCATCCGGCAGTTGTTCATAAGTATCTGTAATATCCTGTTCAGAAATCCGGTCATCACAGTTCTGGTTATAGATGCTCGCAATGGCTTTTAACTCGGCTACACCGTACAGATAGCCGGCAGCTTGCAGACAGTCCAGCAGGAAGCTTCTGCGAACGCGCTCTTTTAAAATACCCTCTGCTTTCAGCATCCCGTAAGCCCCCGCCGCATCATCCGGCACCATAATGTAATCACCATCCAGGACGCCGCAGTATCCCGCACACTGCAGACGTTCAAAAACATCCGGATCATCTGCCTCATACGGACCCTTCACCTGAATCGCAGCCTCATATGCAGATATCTCATCATCACGGAGGCAAAGGAAAAACCGGCACATAATCTCAGGCCTGAGAATATGAGAAACCGTACAGGCTATCAGATCATCCCGCCCCTTCGGCAGTTCCACCTTTAATCCATGCATTCGAGCGATATCCAGAATATCATGCAGCTGATAACACTCAAATACCTCCGCCAGAGACTCTTCCTGATGATTCCAGTCTGGTTTGGGGCGTTTTGTATCCTTCGGATTACGGGTGACCAGCAGGCCTGTTTCTCCTTCTGCCATGGCCTCATATATTTCTTCCTGAAATCTGTTTTCTCCCTCGCCATAAATCACATGGAAATTAGCTTTAAACTCTTTGTTCACAGCGTCCATATCATACGATTCATATCCCTGCTCCCGTGCCCATTCCTGCATTTCATCATGCTGCGGATGCTGGGGATCATTCATAATATCAAGGCATTCGTAATAGCCGTACAGACCGCCGCTGTCCTCGATCGGGCAATTGCCTTTGTATTTCAGTACACACGGAGCACTTTTTTCATAGTCAGGAAGTACAGCCTCCACTGTAATCTTATGCCTCCAGTCGTCCCCAAAATCATAATAATAGGTAAACCAGTCCTCCTGCTCAACCAATGTATCTATAAACGTCTCCGACGCATCCAGGCAATACTCATCATTCGACAGCATTGATTCTGTAAAATCTTCGTCATCCTCCTGAATCATGGCAAAAGAGTTTCTCATTTCAAAACGAAACAGATGATACCCCGACCATCCCATCGTCTGGTTCAATATAATGCTGAGCTGAGAGAATGTAATTCCCGCCGGCACAACGACTCTCCGCCAGACAGGCGGCTTAGCATTCTTGATTCCAACCTTTAACTGATAAGCTTTCATGGGCATCTCCCCCCTCTTCTTCCGGAACGGCGGTTTCTATTTTTTATTGTAACTGTTCAGGACGGCGCATCTTCTTGACCGAAAAACCGGTCAAGAAGCATCGGATGTTCATCCGATGTGGAAATTGGTGCAGAAAGCGACTTACAAGCAAGCTTGATGCACCAATTTCCCCGCCGTCCTGAGCTGTTACCTTTTATTATAAGCTATCCGCGTATAAGAATAAAGAACATTAGAAAAAGAACCGAAAGTTTTTCGACTTCCGGTTCTCTTTTATAAAACTATTCGTCCTCTTTATCTGTACCCACAGCGGAATCCAACAGCCGCAGCAGCTCAAGTGCACTTCGAAACGGTATTGTTTTATTCTCTTCAATCCACTGCACCGTTCCCTGCCACGTATGATTTTGCGCGCTCTTGATCTTTATCAGAAAAGACTGGCCCTTAAATTCGGTCATGTGTACTTTTTCGCTCATAGTTTTTGGACTCCTATAGAATTACTGATGATCAGCCATTAAACTTCTCAATCGTAACAGTTCCCCAGCTATCGATATTGCCGTTGGCATCTGTGCCTGGTGTAAAGTTGTCAGCCTGAATGAGCTCTACAACCACGTTAATGTTGAATGTCTTTTCTGCCATTTCATTGCCCCAGGAAGTCGGAATTACGACTTTATCAAACAGGACAAATGTATCGTTTGCTTTCATGATATCCTGTACATAGAAATAACCGTTTCCGTCAAACTTCACTTCCTCAGTACCTTTGTAGAATTTCAGTTCACTGACCTGTGTATCTGTAAGGCCTGTAAATGTCACATGGAATCGTGCATAGGCATCTTCAGAATCGCCTGCTAATGTCAGGGTAGGATCTTTTTCCAGTTCCTGGCCCGGTTTCACATTTTCATAGTCTTTACCGGTAGTACCGTCTTCTCTGTCTTCTTCACCTGTCTCAGTCAGTGTACCGTCTACTTTGCCAAGTGTGATAACATTCGCCGCTTCATCAGAATCTGTGAAGTATGCCAGCGTTCCGCCGATCAGTAATGTAGCAACCAGTGCAAGAGAGGTTACCAGCAGCGCTATTTTTTTCTTCTTACTCATATTTTCAGCCTCCTTTTCTTCTGACAGGCACCTTTGTGAGGTGCCTGAGAGCTATCATATTTTAGTTAAAAATGCTTGGGAATGCTGTCTTCATTGCCGTCTCGCAATCAGCAAATTCATCGGATCCCTGTACGAGATAGCCTGTGATGATGATCTGGAAATCCTGCATTTTATAATCTGTGTATGTGTAGCTTGTTACATTTCCTTCAGCATCTTTTACTTCGTATTTGGTAACATCAAACTGTATCGGGCTGCCGTCTGTCAATGCTGCACTTGCAATCTGGTCCGGTGTCAGTGCCAGCTGATCGATTTCCACCGCATCAAAGATTCTGGTAGTCTCACCGCCGTCCGGTGCTACTTTTTCCTTTGTGTAGTAAGCAATCGTATTATCTTTTGCCATTTTCCAGTCTGCTGTATTGAAACCATCTGCCAATGGAGCACCGGATTTAATATTGATAAATTTATCTAACTCAGCGTATGTAGTATCAACCCACTCATCCGCTTCATTCTTCACCTGATACTGAATCGTCGCCGCTGCAAATACCGGGTCTGTGCTTTCATCAGAAAGGTTTCTGATCAACGGGTCCTTTGCAATCACTTTACCCGGTGTGAAATTCTGAGCTTCTTCTTCATCCCAATTCGGTTCGTCTGTCTCACCGGTGATACCCTTGCCCATTGTAAAGGTGTTTGTCTCTGTATTTGTAATGTGCGTCAGATATGCAAGCGTTCCGCCAATTCCCACAACCGCTACCAGGGACAGAGCAATCAGGGTATTTCTAAATTTTTTGTTTGCCATAATTTTATTCTCCTTCACTGATCGTTAATTACTGAAAGACAACGCCCAACGCGCTGTTAGCGAGCTTGGTGAGTTCCGTCTTGGCAAGATCATAATTCACATCGGATGCCTGAACAGCGTAACCTTTTACTTCGATCGTGTAAGTCGGAAGTCCTGCTTCAGCCTCTTCAGGATTAATCTCTTCACCCTTTGCATTATAATAAGTAACCTCGTCAACTAATTCCGTATTATCCTTTACGTCAATCAAGTTACCATCTTCATCCATTGTATAAACAATTTCGCCTTCTGTACCGTATTTCCATACTTTCTGAATACCTGCATTTACTTTTACAGATGAGAAGATTGCACTGGTATCAGCGCCTGGCGCTAATACAGTTTTAAATGCATATAATTCCTGACCATCAGCTGCTGTACCGATTTTTTCCCAACCTGTTGTATCCAGTCCCTGAACCTCTGCATACTGTTTAAACTCTTCATAAGTTATACTGTCTGCACCATTTGTATAGTCCAGCGAAACTGCAACCCAGATGGATTCATTAGAGTCACTGGTGTTTGACATTGTCGGTGCTTTTGTGATTACCTGACCCGGCGTATAGCTGCCAGCCACTTCAGGATCAAACTCCTCAGTCAACTCCGTCGTAATGGATTTCGAACTTGTAAATACGTTCTTTTCCGTCTCCGTCACGCTTGACAGATAAGCCAGTGTTCCCCCAACTGCCAGAACAGCCGTAAGTGCCATTGCACCGATTGTTGTTGCGATTCTCTTTTTGTTTGCCATAGTATCTCTCCTCCACTTGATTATAAATTTAAAAGTCATTACGTTTTATATTTTCTGTCCGTTTCGCATGTATCTTAAAAAAGCTTCCTTTTTTAATTCATTTTTAGTTCTGACCGTTGATAAAGTTTAACATCAGGTCTTTTGCGTCTGCTGCATCTACATTTGTAGACTGAATTGCATAAGCCGTAACTTTGATATTGAATTTTGGTAACAGCCCCTTCTCGCCTGCTTCCAGGTCCAGGCTTAATGGAACCTCCCCAAACAATGCCGGAGTTGTAATTCCGTTAACAGCCAGTTCAGTGGCTCCTTCACCGCTGCCATACATATAAATCTGGTCCTTTCCTGTACCGCCATCAATCTGTACCCAGGCATCTGTATGAAATTCAATCCCTGTTTCCTTCAGATAAGCAGTTTTGAAATCATCATATGTTACCTGTGTTTCGGTGCTTCCATCTACCTTAAAATACTGAACTTTAAGAGCTGTGTAAATTGGTTCATCTTTACTTGTATTCTTAACCTGTGGATCCTTTGGAATATCCGTTCCCGGCGTATATCTTTGAGCCAGGTTAAAGCCTAATTCCATGTTATCCTTATCAGCCTCATCCACTCCTGCGCCATACTGGAAACCGTCTTCCCCAAATTCATATCCATCCCAGTCAGGTTCTCTCAGTTCCAGATCAATACTTTTATCAGAAGCAAATACATTTGTTGCCGTTTCCGTAACCTGATGCAGGTAAGCAAGTGTTCCGCCGATTCCTAAAGCAGTAACAACAGCAAGTGCTGTGATAACTTTTGCTTTTTTATTTTTATTAATCATAGTTCCCCTTCCTTTCCATGTTTTCCGAACTATCAATGCTATAAGTACATTATGAATGATGTAAGTCACAACGCAGTCACATCAACAGGTATTCTCAATTTTTTCTAATTTATTTTCTCAGCTATGCTAATGCCTCTAAATCATCAAAATCAGATAATCCCCATGCACTTAAAGAATCTTTTTGATTTGCTGCAATACCTTCTGTAAGGACCTGCAGTTCAAATGTAGTGCCTTCCGGTACTTCTCCGGCATAAGTCACTGCGGTAATGAGCATACCGGACACATCATCCGGAGCCAGAGCCCTGGTATAGTAATAGTAGGTTTCTCCACCTGCAGTTTCTTCTTTTCTCCAGTTGCTGTCATCACCATATGTGTATGAAACTTTACTCATATCCGCGGGAACTGTCTCACCCGCCTCATTTCTGAAAATCGGAACCAGTCTTACCCTTACATACGTATCAGTTGTCGGATATTCTTCACTGTCAATATTTTTAATGCTGACTTCTTTTGTAACCGGTTGATTCTCAACAATCTGATCATAGGTATTCGTATTGTCGCCATCTTCCAAAGGCACATCTTTGCCATTTTCTACAACTCCGATATTGACAGCCGCACCCGCAAAATCATTTTGTACCGGATCCGTTTTCTTCTGCAGCATTGCAATTGTTGTTCCCACAACAGCAATCACCAGAAGTGCCAGAATTCCCACAACTGTTATCTTTCCTTTCTTACTCATTTGCCTCATTTTGCACCTCCGTCTTTTTTTTCATCCTTGCCCATCAGCATATCCGGCAGGAAGGTCAGGATCAGCACTACCAAAATTGCCGTTATCATAAGGATCATTCCGGTTCTTGTAGCAGCATACACAGCAACATATCCTAAAAGCGGAATACTAAAAGCCGGTTTTCCAACTACTGCCGCGTATGCGATCGTCCCGCCGTCTACATTGTCATTGGCATCGCCTTTGGTTTGAAATGTCTGATTTTCTTCATCTTTTTCTACCACACGGTGAGTGACCATTGTTCCCTCACCAATCGTATATGTCATTGGATCACCCACTTCAATATCTGCAGGTTCCACGTCCTGTACATAGATCAGACTCCCCACATGGTACGTCGGCTCCATACTGCCGCTCAGTACCGCCAACGGCTGAAGGCCAAATACCCTTGGCAGAAACAACGCCGCCACTAACGCAATCAATGCCACAAGTAAAATGGTTGTAACTGCTTTATATACCTTTCTCATCACTCTGCCCTTCCATTCCCGTGCAAACTTTTTATCTTATATTGATACTATATCAATCGCAAGTCACACTCCGGTCACAATGTTTTAAATTATATAAGAAAAGATGCAGTTTTCACTGCATCTTTTCTGAAAATCACTGATTAAATTTGTTTACTGCTGCGGCAGCGTCACTGAGCCATTTCCATTCCCTGTCAACGTTGTTCGTAAACTCCGTTGTTGCCACAAGCACATTTGCATGCTTTGCATTCTTTTCTGTGTTGCCTACTCCATAAAAACTCAGCTTATCATTGGAAGACTCTAACTTTTTCCCGATATAGAGGTCGGCACATTCTTCTGCGTTCCCATCAAAATTATCCTTTTTAGAAACCAGATCATATTTAGCTGACCACTCGGTCTCTTCCGTTACTGTATAGTATCCTCTGGACAATCCGGAAATGGTTTTTGTCTTTTCAGTATCCCTTTCATTTGCATTGAAATTGATCACTTCATAGAAAGTATTTACCAGATCTCCCTTGCTGCCATCTGCCTTCACCGCATATTTCTGAATTTTAAATACAAAACTCTGATTTGCGTTGATCGGCTCAATATGTGTATATTGATCATCAATCTTTTTGGTAATTGTCAGCTGTCCATCAACCACATAGACAGTGTAAACGCCATACTCTTTATCTTTATAATTTTTCGTATCACTGTTCACCGCTGTAACAATATGGTCTTCACCTCCGGCAATGTTGCCCTCCGTACGTCCTGTACTGTCATCCGTCGGTGCTCCGGCATCGTAGGTAACTTTCAGATAGAATTTCTGCGTGTCCGTCGGAGCAATCCGAGCCATTTCTTCCAGCGTAACCGGCTGGCTGCATGCTTCATCTTTATACCATGTTTTGGTGAAATCTGCCGCTTTCAGGGCACTGCCGTCTCTTCCCATTGTATATCCGCTTTCAAACAGTCTGTTAATTACCGCATCATCTGTCGGAACTGTGTCACCCAGGAAGATCGTTGTTTCTGCATTGTTTATTTTGAGTTCAGCTTTTACATTTACTGTTGGCTGTTCAAAATATACCGTACCAATTTCGCTGTCAATCCTGGAATCAGAACCATTCGTAGTCACATCATTCCCGCCGATATACGCATCCTTGGCCCGGATAACGATCGGAGTCTCCCCGCTCTTCCAGCCTGGTTCTTCTCCCTTGGACGCCTGAATTGCCGCATCCGGCCAGGTAAGCGTTGTTGATCCGTCCCCATTATGCGTCACTGTCACTCCTGCTGCTGTGAGCCTTGCTTCTTCTCCCTCAGCGAGTTCAAAACGTTTGTCGATGGTATCCACGATATCCGCCGTTATCGTCTTGCCAAGGCTGGAACCAATGCTTTCAAACAGGGCTTCCAGAGACTCCACACTGTCCGCTGTCATATAATAGTCGGACCCTGATGCAACACCTGTCATGTAATCATCAATCTGCTTTATAGTACCGCTGCTGATTTGGCCGGATGTACTGGCCGAATCAAATATTCCCAGTGAATAAATTGTAGCATTATGAGTTGTCTTGATCGCGCGAGCATTTGTAACAGCACCGCTTGCCACGTCGGTATTAAAAGTATTGCCCGTAGTAGGAACACCATCTGTCAGGAAAATCACAAGATTCTTTCTTCCCTCTACCTGGTCAACCGTCTCCCGGTTTCCCGTACCATCATAAATGGCCTTTGCATTTCCCATTCCTGCGGACGCATTGGTGGCTCCACTCTTAGGCACATTGTTCACCCAGCTGTTTAATGTGGTATACGAAGAATCGTTGCCAACTCTGAGCAGCTCATTTCCGCCGCTTCTCTTTGTTGTCGCACTTCCTGCAAAATATACCACTCCCATCCGGCTGTCCGGGCTGCTTTCCCTGACCATATCGAGGAACAGTGTTGCTGCGTTCTCTAATGCATTATTTTTGTTATCTCCGCCATAGCTGCGGCTATACAGCTGTGCATTTGTCACATAAATATACTGGTTAGATGCAGTATCATAATAATAATACTGGTTCCTGTCTCTGTCCCGGGTTGCCTGCTGATAGATACCACTGGTTGTTTTCACATAATAGCTTCCACTGGCAGGAGTACTGCTTCCCGAATATGGGGTAAATGTATAGAAGTTATTGTCCATACTTCCTGATGCATCCAGAACCAACACGATATCGTACGGTGTCGCTTTCACCTGTTCTGTTATCTTCGAAGTTGCGGATAATGTAATTCCATACGTCCTTTCATTCCAGTCCAGAAGTTCTACCTGTTTGTCATAATCCAGATTCTTTTCCAGATATTCATCTTCTGTAAAGTTATGGATTTGATAAAACTCCTCTCCCGATACATCCAGCTTTCCAACTTCATTGCCTTCGGCATCTTCCAGATAAACACTGCCTGTTCCATCATCTTCAACCGTAACCGTTACTGTCCATACACTGCCTGGCGTAACATAGCCATTCGGAGACTGCGTTTCAGTCAACGTATATGTCCCGGTAGAAACGCCTGAGAACGTCACCATACCATTTCTACCTGAAGTTTCTGTCCCGATCACAGTATTGCTGCTGTTCGTCAGTGTAAAGGTCGCTCCCGGGAGAATCTTATCCCCACTGTCCGTTTTTACAAAAGAAAGATCAACGGAGGAAGTTTTATTGGTTACCACTGCTTTTGCATTTTTATTAATATTAATTACGCCTGATGCATATCCTTCATATCCATTTTGACTGGAAATTGAATCTGCCGTATAAGAGGCACTGTCAACCACTGTAAATTCCGGTGCCAGATAAGTATCCGTATCCAGGTTGATCTCCTCCACCCTGAATGAAGTTCCAGATGGAATTCCACGCGTGGTTTCGCCTCCGGCACTGACCGCTGCATTACCAATAATTACCGCAATCTGTCCGGACTTCAGACTGATTCTTCCGTTGCTTGTGGTGAGTGACTCCCCGGCAAGCGCCGCATCATAGGTCGCACCTACTTTGTAAGTTCCTCTATACAGCTCACCGCCAAGAGTAACCCGCATCGTATAAGTATCATCTGTAGCACCGCCGGCCACTGTCTTTTGAATTAAAAGATGTTTCATATTCGTGGCTGCGCATCTGTTCTTGAAGTTTACGATTGTGTCTGTTCCGATTGTAAGCTCTTCACTTCTAATTGTAGTCTGATCCTCTCCGACTACACTGTCGCCATCCTGGTTTACAATTCCGGCAGATTCAATCACAACTTCATCATAAGCTTCGCTGCTGAGACCGACTTCTTCCACATAATACTTCTGGCCTTGCGTCATTCCACTAAACTGGGCCTGTTCACCATGTCTCAGTTTAAATGTTCCGTCGCTGTCAACTGTTTTTATTTCTGTTGTGTCATCAGCTTTTCGCAGAGTATACTCGGTTCCCGGCATTACTGCCTCAAAATTTCCGTTTCCGGCTTCTGTCTCTGCATACAGTTTAAATGCAAATTCCACATCACTGTAGGCACCATCGTCATAGTTAGATATCTCTTTGCTGACAGTAACCGAATCTGTGGGAAGCGGTCTCATATTGAAACTGATCTTACAGTTTGCAGCTCCGCCTCCTCGTTCCAGATAGAAAAATTCCATACTGTGAGAACTGAAGTTCTTAAAAGAAGTATAGCTTCCGTCTCTGCCCTTGTTAAAGATGCCATCCAGATATTCCGTCACTTTGGCTTGATTTGCTCCTGGATTTGCTTCCCTGTAGGCAGCTTCATAACGCGCTGCAATTGTCGTATCGTCAATACCTTCCGCTTTAACAACACCCGTCTTAAAGTTGATGCTTCCTTCTTTTTTGTCATGGATACCACCGAGATCAAGCACCTTGATGCCGTCAATAAATACCCATACATCATCATCACCCCTGAAATCAAATACCATGTCTTCGCCATTGATTTGACCATTCTTAGGCTGATAGAAGTTCATACCGATGTTCATTCCGAACCAGTAGTCAGTCGCCGCCCTGCCTCCATCCACTGACGATAATGTATTGTCGCGTGCGGTAGCCGGCAGACTATTAAACGGTAAAAAGTTCCCGTAATTAAATGAGCTCTGAAGTGGTGACAGTCTTGCATTGTAGACATCAAGCCAGTTATTTTCCTGATTCAGCTGTGCATGGTGGTTGCTGCTGTCGTAGTAATAATAGCCATTCTCATCCTTTTGGAACAGACCGCTTAAACCATTATAAGCCGTAACCGCCGTGCCTGATTCAAACAAATACTCCAGGGAATCTCCACTCGTCAGCAGCGGATATCCGTTCTCACTCAAATTATTCTTCAAATATTCCTGATGCACACGTTGGTTGCTGGTATGTGTATAGGCGGCAGTCCCTGCATTATTAGATCCATCTACACCGCCAGCATTGTTATGGAAATAAAACCCGTCAGCAGCAACCGATTTGCTGTTGATAGCACTGCTGTAGTTATACAGGCCCATGCTGATTCCGTCTGCTCTTCCGTCTACTGTATCAATTTTAGATACATCTGCCTCCTTCGATTTGAGGTTTATCTGAATTCCCCGAACATCAGAAAGGTTGATTGTATTGTTAGGATTCTGATTGGCGTATGTTCCACGACCCACTCCACTCAGATCCTTTTTACTGTTTAACTGAATGCTTTCCAGAGAGTATCCGGCTGAAGGATTTACATAAAATGCAACATCCGACTCTTTAAACCGCCTGGTATAATACCCCTTTTCGGCACCATCGATAAAAACATAAAACCTGATCTCTGTTCCTCCGGAACTGACATCGTCTTCAGAAGCAAACACCTGAACCCTCTGACTGCTTTCAGAAAATTTAATAATCTCTTCTGAGCAGTATTCCTTAACCGGCCCTTCTGCCCGATATTCGAAATACAGATTATCACTGCTGCCGAAACGAGTCCAGCTGCTATAATTGCTGGTCTTATAATAAAATCCTTTGTTTTTGCCGCTGCTCTTATAATACAGCTTTACTACTTCCGATTTACTTGAACTGGAAGGGCTGGATGCTTTGTAAGCCCTTAGGAAAGTGTATCCGTCAATTTCATTTGCCAGGGAGCTTATGTTAGTACCATCATCAGAATCGTTCGTTACCGAAAGGCTTCCAAGAGAAATGTTTTCGCCTATCGTATTGCCCTCTTCATCCACACAGTATACATATTTTGTATTGCTGCTCCATTTAATCACGAAGTACGAGAAACTGTCTGTTGCGAATTCCGTTTTGCTAACCTCTGCATTACCGACTGTTTCAACAACTGCATTGTCCAGCTTCTGCACTTCAATTTCATTCGTGTCAGCACTTTCCTTCAGGTGGTAAACCTCGATATCATCTGCTGAAGCATCGTCTGGAAGCTCTGTCACCTCACCATCTGTGGTTTCCGGTTTCGCTGTCTCATTAAACTGAAGGGAAACATTGACTTCTCCAGTCGGCTCTACTTCCACACCGTCTTTTTCAAAACGAATGTCATATGTAACAAAACCTGCCAGTTCTTTGTCCGCCTCCGTCTGGTCTGCCATCATGCTCTCAACGGTGGCAAGCTCGTCAGCATCTGCTACTTTTGTAGCTTTCAGCTCTGCGCCTCTTGGCAAAATTCCAGGCTGTGATAATGTAGCCGTTACTGTAACTTCCTGATGATCATCCATGCAGGTAAATTCTGTTGTCTGGTCCTGCCCGGTCCATGCAATCACGAAGTCAGAAAGATTATAGGCATTAAAACCATATTCACTCACTGAACCAATTGCATCATCTGCAAAGTTAAATGCTGTAAGATGTTCTTCCCTGTCATCCAGTACGGTAATCATGTTTCCAGCCTCATCCTGTGCCGTTGTGTACTGGAACATTTTCACATTCACTGTTCTTAACCTGGATTCACCTTTGAGGGCATCCGGAAGAGCAGCCTCTTTGTAAGTCATCAGCATATTGACTTCGCCCTGTGGCTGATAAACTTCCCCGTCACTGATCAGTTCCGCATGGTATGCAAGAAATCCATCCACAGGATTACCATCTGCATCTTTTACATCTTTCAAAAGATTGACAATATCATCATATTTTGCTTTCAATGTTTTAACTTCTTCAGAAGTGTTTTCATCAATCGCGTAATCATCGATCGGTGTCACCTGAAGCTGTGTACCTTCCGGAAGAGCCTCTTCCTGTGCCAGCTGCAGCTGCACAGTCATTGTATCATTTTCAAATGTGTAATTCGTCTGACCCGTAACCGGTTCCTCTGTCTCTTCTACATTTTCCAGAATCTGTGGTTCCTCTGCAGAATAGGAGGACTCGTCAGTATCTGTTGCCTCTGTATCCTCTTCCGTAATTACCGTTTCTTCTTCAGTAGATGGCTCCTCTGCCGGGTCTTCCAAAGCTTCCTCCGTAACTTCTTCGGGGATAGTCTCAACGCCCGCTGCCTCTTCTGCACTTCCGAATACGTCTAGCGGTATAGCGGAAAGTACCATCAACAAACTTAAGATTAAGGCCATCCATCTCTTACTTGTTCTCCATTTCATTGGTAATCCTCCTTCAACTTCTGCTATATATGATCTTCAGGACGACATAAGCATCCTATACACTCAGTTTATGTTTATACTATAGCAAGCTTAAGTCACAGAGCGGTCACAATATCCTGAATTCACAAATAAAAAAACAGAAACTCATAAAAAAGCTCCTGTTTCCTTAATGTCTATATTTCTCAATGCAGGAAATAATCTGAAGGATGTCTTCAAAATCCCCAATTACATTTCCATTTTTGTCTTTTAAGATTCCCTGCCACGTCGCATGCCTTCTGCTGACGATCAGGATATCAAACGTTCCAATTTTTCCCTGCTGTCCCACAATATCTTCTGCTTCTCTTAAGACCAGCGGTTTCAGTACAAAAGATGAACGTTGGCTTTCCCCGTCAAACACTCTTTTGTTCTGGTAAGACTGCGGATACCCCTTCTCATCAAAAAGCTTATCCGCCTGTGCAATCATCTCCATAAAGTCCTCAAACTCTATCACTTCACTCTGAAGCGGGGAATATGCTCGCCCTCCCATTTTTACATCATCGTATCGGTCAATGCACACGCGCAGAGAATTCAACATATAGTCCTGCCTCGGCTCCACTCGTCATTCTCCTCTCTAAACCGTCATACCTGCCATTCCAATTTCACTCAAGCTGTAGTGAACACTGTAACGGCTCCACTTTGGCGTATCGAAAAACCTGGTCATCAGTCGTTCTATCACCATTTTTCCAGTCTCATAGGTACAGGTCGGAAGCAGAATCACATACTGTGCCCCGCTGTATTTCGATGCAACATCCCCTGCCCGAAGACACCTCAGTGTATCTCCAAGATGTTCCATGCCTTTTTTCAAAGATAGCAGATACTCTTCACTTCCCGGTTCCAGTCTCCCCGGCGGATCCAATGTAACAAGTGCCACATAAACAGACATACCAAGCCGCTGTGCCTGACGTGCCTGAAGCCGGTAGATTTCGCGAAAAATTCCGTACTCGCAGACAAAAACGCCCTCCGGTCTGGCTGCCTCCAAAAGATCCTGTTGAATAGTTCCAAGGTCAAGCTCCTGTTCATTTGTTTCCTTAAGAAGTCTTTCATGGGCCTCCTGTAATTTTTTGGATGGCCTGACACCCAGATTTTCATACAGGATATCTACAGCCTTGGAGTAATGTTCCAGAGCAAGTTTGTTCTTGCCTTGTGCTTCCAGTGACTGAATCATCAGATAATGAAGCTCTTCGTCAAGCGAATCCAGAGAAATCGCCCTTTTACAGGCAGCTTCCATTTCTTCATATTGCCCGCTTTTATAATAAATCTCAGAGACAGTTTTTACAAGGCTCAAATAATGGGAATGATAATATGTCGATAACGATATTGTCCAGTGTTCTAAAGACATTTTGGGTAGAAGTGTTCCTTTATATAGCTGTATTGCATTTTGATAAGATTCCATCTGGTCCTCACCGGATGTCATCTTTCCTTTTGTATACCAGGAGTCAAATTCTTCACAATCCAGCCTGATCGCTATCTCCGGGTTCCAATAGTATGTTCCCCTTCCTGTGAGGATGTAATCCTCCTCACCGAGATTCTTCTTCAGGGTGTTGCGCAGCCGGTACATTAAATTTTTCAATGCACCGGCGCGGTTATCACTCTCATCGTCGTCCCAGAGCGCATCACCCAGTTCCTGTATCGTTATGTTCTTTTTATGATTCAGCAATATGTACGTTAGTAATTTTGTTATCTGGTCCGAACGTATAACATCGTCGTTCAGGATCCCATCCGGCCCAGTCATCTGGAATCCGCCAAACATCATAACCTGTATCATTGTTTTCCCCATTTTCCGTAAGGCCCCTTATTCACTGCTTCATCAACATACTCTGTCTATAATAATATATAATAATCAGCGCAAGGATGCAAGCAGTAATTCTATGCAGGTCATGGCACAATTTTGTCATAAATCCCTAAAACAACTTATTCTTTTTCTTCAGATATAACAGTGCCGCTGCACCGATCAGACATACGATTCCGGCTCCCCCCACTCCATACACTATTGGAGAAACCTTACTTCCTTCTTCAGAAGGTTTCTCTGCAAGAGGCACCTCTTCATCGTCTATCGTCGTCGTGTCATCGCTGCCACCTTCGTCAGTTCCCTGTGGGTTTTCCGCTAACGGCACATCTTCTTCCGGAATCGTCGTTGTTCCTTCGCCCGCTGTTCCAGCTGTATCCGTCGTTCCAGTGGTATCGGTAGTTCCAGTTCCGGTGGTATCGGTAGTATCAGTTCCGGTGGTACCAGTTGTGCCAGTGGTACCGGTTGTGCCTGTGGTACCCGTAGTTCCCGTTGTTGTCGTCGTTCCCGGTACCGTTACAGTTGTTGTACCACCCGGTACTGTCACGGTTGTCGTTGTTCCCGGAGTCGTAACGGTATTTGTTATGTCTTCTGCCGTAGAGGTGTAGAGGAAGATAATTTCCTGTCCGTCTTCTGTCACAGTCACTCTTGCATCTGGCGCACTCTGTAATGCATATCCCTCTACAAGTCTTGCCTGAAGACGAATTTCTGCACCCCGGTTAGTAACTCCAACAATTGGAGAAGAGATATCGTTACCCTCATCATCCATATAGCGAACCGTATATTCAATTCCGTCTGCAATTCTCCTGTATTTCGCTACATATGTTGTCTTTTCCGTTAATTGATTTGGGTCAATCTCCCAACCAGGCTGAAATGTATATCCATCAGCCGGCACTACATCCGGCGTCCGGACTTCAATTTCCCACGCTTCTGTATTGATAGGTAATTCATAAACAATTTTGTCAACATTGCCTTCTTCATCAGTATCAACAGATTTCAATCCATCCTGTACTAATTTAGATGTATCGAAGCTTCCCTTTGTTCCTGCCCTGAACACCACCTCATAAGAGTCAGCGGCTTCCACACTCGCCAGGCACATCATACACGTCAGGCAGAGGCTGATCGACGCGGCAATGATTTTTTTCATTTTTTTCATCTCTGTTCCTCCTTACTGCCTTTCCGTTTCCGATAGGCGACCAGTCCGATGATCACTGCTGCTCCCAGCACCAGGATGCCGGCATAGAGCCCAAGTGTTGTCGTGTCTCCTGTTTTAACCTTTGATGCAATGTTGGAAACTACACGCTGAACAGTGGTTGCTCCCTGTTTGTAAACTGTTTTGTCTTCCCCTTTTTTTGTTACGGTTGTTGTTGTACCTTCATTTTCTGGCGGATTATCTACTGCGAAGATAAACCGTATATCTGTTTCCTGGTTTTCATATCCCACATCGCTTGGAAGTGTCTCATCAACCTCAAGCGTCATCTCTACGTTTGCTGATTCTCCTTTGGAAAGATCAGCCAGCATCAAACTATCTTCCATCGCACCGCTGCTCAGTTCCTTCAACCCTTGTATGGTACCATTGTAAAGCTCCGTACCATCGCGTGAAATGGTAATGATAAATACCGCACCAGCATCTCCGAGTTCTTCGGTCGCTGTTGTCTTCATGAAGAACCGCATACGCTCACTGTCATTATTCGTCAGTGTGATTTTCTGGGTTCTGATTTCCCCCGGTGCAATGTCCTTAAAATTTTGAAAAATGCTGCTGTTACCATCAACAAATATAAATTTCTCCGCATCTCCCTCATAGCTTACATTAAAGTCCTCAGCAAAAACAATTGTACTCATAGACAGCAGCAAGGTCAGCATCATAAGAATTGCTATTATTTTTTTCCTCATAGTAACCTCCCTCTACTCCTCTTCTATCGATACCATTACTCCGCTTGATGCCTCTATATTGACTTCAAGCCCCCACTCTGACATAATCGCGTCAGCAGCTTTCACTGTATCAACTGCTCCGCTTTCCGTCTTGGGAACCTGGACTTCCTCTGTGTCCACATCAATATGTACTTTCTTCCCGGCGTAAGTATCCTGTTCACTGTTAGAAATGTCCGCAATCTTATAGGCATCCATGAACTCAGTTGTCGTTTCCTTTGCCTCTACCGGAGTCCGATAGTAGAAGTAAACGTCCTCCCCGTTATCATCCACCTGTACGATCCAGTCACTGCCTGTTCCCGATTTGATCTCTTCCCCATCCTTCATCAATGTAATATACGAAACATCGCCGTCAGCCATCTTTCCTTCTTCGTCATACCAGCTTTTATTTAACCGTACTCTCAGATAAGAAATATAATCTCCCGTGTTTGTAACAGAGGCAGGATATTTGAATTCGTCGCCGGGCATAGCTTTCTCCACATGCTCTTCTGCATTCAGCTCGATGCCCATATCGTTCGTATTCATCCTGGTAATCGCTGTTGTCGAATATCTCGGGGCCGCTACGATCCCTGCTGTCGCCATTCCTGCGATGAGGACTGCAGCTCCGACTACTGCAAATTTTTTCGGATTCAATTTTTTCTTCATATATCTATATTCCTCTCTCCTTATTCAGATTCGGCCAGGGTCACTGTACACTAAGTTTACTATATAATTGAATTATAGTCATACGACGTCACAAATTAGTCACACAAACGCGTTTTTTACCAAAAGATTGTGTGACTCCTATATACTGCGGATAATAATTAGACCCCGAAGCATTCGCTTCGGGGTCTGGAGGGTATGTTCCGGATAAGCAAGATATTGCACTTCCGGAACTGCACAGGTATTTTCCCGTGCAAAAATGCATGCTGCATGGCCAGCCTTAAATATGGAAATGTTCCTTATTATATTGCGTGATCTCATCGCGTATTGTTTCTATCACTCCCGGATAGATACTCCCCGGCCCGCCGTATGTCAGACACGGGATAAAGGAACCACCGGGTGCATATGTGTCACAGGCGCGGCGCACTTCACTGCGCACACTTTGTTCCGTCCAGTCCGAACGGTCAATCTCAGCATTGATACCGCCCATGAGAATCATGGAACCATCAAGTTCTTTCTGAAGGGTGCACAGATCATTGTCCGGAATAACCCCCTGCCAGATCTGTACGCCGATTTCAGCCATATCTTTTACGATGTTTGCACAGTAGCAGTCAGCATGATGGATCACCGTAACTCCCCGTTCCCGCATATATCCGTAAAGCTTCCGGTAACGTTCTTTAAAGAATTCACACCACGTATCATGGCTGACAAACAGGCTGTGTTTCGTTCCCCAGTCGTCATGATGAATGATGACTTCCGGCTTCATGTTGTCAATCAGAAGCTTTACATATGTCATACGAACTTCCAGAAGTGCATCCAGAAGATCATGCATCGCTTCGGGTTCTTCCAGGAAATTCATCAATGTCTCCTCAAACCCCATCAGGAAATGAAGCCTCTCAAAAAGCCCCGTTGCCATAATGCTGGTCACCAGTTTTTCATTCCGGTCAACCTGTGCCACCAGCTCCGCATTTTTGCTCCAGTCCAGATCCATTGCGGCATAATCAGGCAGTTTTAACTCGTTTCTCCAGTTCGTGATATCCCTGATGACTTTGTTTTCTTCTGTCACATGCGGCATCCCGCCCGGCTGGTTTTCCGGCCAGATAATGGTAGTGCCGTAAATATCTTTTATCTCCTGCCCCTGGATGCGGATACCGCGGTCCAGGTCCGTGACCGGGTCACTTCGGATAACTGCAAACGCCTCATAGTCATTGACCAGGCGGTCCGGGTTGTCTTTATTGACGGTACGGATAAAATTTTCTTTTGGTGTATACATAAACAACGCCTCCTAAATTTACGCTCTGCGTTTTGCAATCTCCTGTTCCATTTTTTCGATATCGCTGTCCTTGATCCTGTAAAGCAGGAACATCACGACGGATACTATAGAAAATACTGCCGGTATGATCAGGAATACCAGTTTGATCCCTCCCTGAGCCGCAGCCGTCACAGAAGCATCCGGGTCATAGGCAATAGCTGCCAGCGCAGCCGATATAACGATACCGCGCAGTGCAATTGCAATTTTTATTGCAAGCGACGAACATGCCATGATAATACCTTTCGTGTCTTTGCCCGTACGGTACTCGCTGTCTGTTCCGCACATGGAGTACATACTTGTCGTGAGACCGTATGCCACACCAAAAATGGTCTGTGCAACGAACAGAATGATAAAGACGAGCGCCTGGGAACTTGGCAGGAAATAAAGCAGAATCAAAAATACTGCCAGACCCCCGGTTCCAAGGATCGATGCTTTTTTTGTGCCGAGTTTTGCTACAATCTGTTTCGACATCAGCGATCCCACCAGTGTACCCGCATTGAATATCACCAGAATAATCGAGGTCGCCGACGGATTCTCAAGTACAATCTTCGTATAATAAGCCGCACACGCAGCGATCATATAAAAGCCGATCAGGCGCAGTGCATCTGCCACCAGCAGGATCAGAAGCTGTGGGTTGGTGACAATCGCTTTGAGCATATCCATCAGCGTAACACTTTTTTTGCTGATTCCTGCATATTCTTCCGGGCGGTCATATCCTTTCGTGATCTGATAGTGTACAAAATATGTAACCAGGAATACCAGTGACGCAATGGCTGCAGTAATGGTATAACCCCAGCTCTCACCTGCTCCCATGAACAGTCCGAGAAATGCTGTTGTCAGTACCGGCACCAGATAAGAGGCAATGATCTTTCCGCCGCTCGACCCGGCTGCAATTCTCCCGGAAAGGAATGCGCGTTCCTTTGCATCGTCAGAAAGACTCCCGATCATTGCACGGTTCGCCGTCCAAGCAATATTCCATACACCGTGACTCACAATATAGCCGATACTGCAGATAATAGCCGCCGATAAATTCGTTCCGATCTTGGTAAACATTAAAATGAAGAAAATAACCACCACTGGCGGACAGTAAATCAGCCACGGTCTGTATTTTCCATTTTTAAATGTGGTTTTGTCAATGATCGCCCCGGCAAGTACAGCCGTCACCGCATCTGCAATTCCTGAAAATCCAGTGATCACCGCTACCATTGCAAGCGGAAGCCTCGCCACATCCGTCAGGAACAAGATGAAAAAGGATGTCTCCATCGTCGCCATGAAAGAGAAACCAAGTTCACTGGTTCCCCAGAACCGTTTGATACTCGTATTGATTTTTTTCAAGTTTACACCCCCTGTTTCTTGCATACAGATGCCCCTTTATGTTAAACTTCTACATAACATATTGTCGCAACTGTACAATTAAGTTACATGTCCAAAAGTTCTCTCTTTTACAAGGATATATGGATTTCTGCTATTTTTCAACGGCGCAAACTATCATAATTTTAGTTTTATTTTTATGCTTAATGCACAATGACCACACAGGAGGAATACACCGATGGACCTGTCAATGAAATTTTTATATCTCCAGCTGAAAAAGCATTACGATGTTGTCAGTCTCAATCTCCCGGACAATGACAACCTGCTCTGCTCTTCCGTCCGGCTGAAGCCGGAATCCACCTGGATCCCCGCCCGGGATACCCTGTATGTCATGGACTGCTCCTGGGACGAGCTCAGGAAAAGCGCTCTGCCGCTCACAACGCGTCTCATCATATTTGACGATGATCCTCCCGAGAATGGAGCTTACCCGTGTCTGATATTCCCACACAGTTATTCCCGGAGTCAGGTTCTCAATGACGTTCTTGCTGTTTTTTACCGTTATGACCGTTGGAGCCAGCAGGTGACGGAGGCAATTCTCAAAAATCAGACTCTGCAGGAAATCCTGCATATTACACAGACAGTGGAAGAAAACCCAATGTATTTTGCAGATCCAAGCTTCAAAATGTTGGCTCAGGTCAGCCAGGATATGGAAGAATTCAGTGTTATCTGGCGTTATCAGCTGCGTTACGGTTATCTGCCCTTCAACGTCATGATGGATCTTGCGGAGACAGGGGAGCTTGAGATGCTTCACAGCGCTATCCCCGCCATTTACGCGGATACCAAAAGTTTTACCAGCAAATTCATCAGCAAAGCCATCCGTTACAAAGGGAAAGTGCACGGTCATTTTTTTATCATTCAGACATACCGGCATCTGAACCAGTGTGACCTTGAAATCGCTGATTATCTTGGCAATCTGGTCTCTGCCGCTATATACGAAGACAATAATTATCTGACGAGGAGCAGCCTTTATCATGAACATTTCATGATTGATATCCTGGAGAATACACTGCGCGATGCGGAGTTGACCAAGAACCAGCTGAAGCCGCTCGGCTGGGAACTGAAAGGTGACTACCGTCTGCTGGGCGTATACATGCCGGAGGATGAAGATGCGCTGAAGCGAAATGCCATTACGCTGCTGACCGACGGCTGGAACGCACAGGCTTTTTTGTACGACGATTACATGATCGTGGTCTACAATGAACCCGCCCGAAAATATGATGCGCTGCTCGAACACATTCATCATTTTCTCAAACTATTGAACCGGTATGCTTCGCTCAGCGAATCATTTTCAAATTTTACAGATATGTCACTCTATTATCAGCAGATATTATTCACACTCCAGCACCGTGATGATGCTATATCTGAATGCCGCCTTTTTTTATATGAGGATTATTTTATGGCACATCTCATCCATCTGGCAAATGACTGTCTGGCAGAATATAAGCCCGTGTCCGATCTGCGGTCCTACGATGCTCTCAACCATTCTGACTACTGCCATACGCTGTATACCTATCTGATGTGTGAGCAAAATGCCGTCAGAACGGCACAGACGCTCTTTTTACACCGCAACACTTTAAAATACCGAATGGAGAAGATTCTGGACATCATAAAAGTACCGCTGGAGCACCCGATGGTACGGCAACGGATCCTGTTCTCACTGTACACACTGGAAAATGTGAAAAAAGAATGAAGTGCTGGGATTTTGGTAACAGATAGTATATAATCGAAATCACAGAAAGTAAGTATAATGTCTATAATGCTAAAAGGAAGAAGGATGATAAAAAATGTTTTATCCATTTTATTTTGACCCTACGTATTTTTTAGTGATCATCGGAGCTGTCCTGTGTCTGCTTGCCTCCGCAAAGGTGCGCTCCACCTACTCCCGATATCAGCAGGTCCGCAGCGCATCCGGTCTCACCGGATGCGAGGCAGCACAGCGGATCCTGCATTATTCAGGAATTAACGATGTACGTGTTGAACATGTTCCGGGAAACCTGACCGATCATTATGACCCCCGCTCCAAAGTACTGCGCCTGTCCGATTCCACATACAATTCCCCGTCTGTGGCAGCGATCGGCGTTGCAGCGCACGAGTGCGGGCATGCAGTACAGCACGCGAAAGGATATGCACCATTGAGCCTGAGGAGTGCACTGGTTCCTGTTGCGAATTTCGGTTCAACAATCGCCTGGCCGCTGATCATCATTGGTTTTTTATTTAACAACCAGACTTCCAGTCTGCTGATCACGATTGGCATCGTAGCCTTTTCGCTGGCTGTATTATTCCAGATCGTGACTTTACCCGTGGAATTCAATGCATCCAGCAGGGCGCTGGCTGTTCTGGGTGAGACCGGTATGCTCCAGACCGAAGAATTGTCCATGACAAGGAAAGTACTCTCCGCTGCAGCGCTCACCTATGTGGCGAGTGCCGCCTCCGCAATTCTGCAGCTGCTGCGTCTGGTGCTGTTAAGTAACCGAAGGAATGACTGATCAGCAGATAAAACGCAGTCTTCGCTGCTGTGTGATCCCGCCGAACGTCTCTGCTGTACAGGAAACAAAGTTTTCCATACAATAAAAAAGTGCCTTAAAACGCGGCATCATGCCATCGTTTTAAGGCACAACTGTTATTTCTTAATATGTTCCAAGCTCCCAGGTCGTCTCCGCCCAGGCATCCATGTTCTCCTTCTTTGCCTCATCCAGCACGATTGAGCAGTCCATAATGAACCCTCCTCCGGGAGCTCCGATGTCCATAACCTTCTTGGTCTCCTCTATCACGCGTTCTCTGCTGCCGTAAGCCAGCAGCGGCGTAGAAACATTTCCGCAGATACAGGAAGTCTGTCCTACAATCCGCTTCGCCTCTGCCAGGTCTACATCCTCGAACATATAGATCACTTTTCCCTTTGGAACATCCGCTATGATGTCCAGACGATGGTTGTACGCACCCTCGCAGAATACATACGGCGTCACGCCGATATCGATGAGCGCCATGATCAGTGCTTTTAATCCAGGCCAGTAAAACTTCCGGTAATTGTCCGGGCTCATGAAGGCGTCGATTCCGGCATGCAGCGGTATAAACATAAAATCAAGATTTGCAGCCTTTGCAGAAGCCACAGCACCTTCCACGCAGAGTGGTGTCATATATTCAAGTGCCGCCAGCAGCTCATCCGGATTATCGTAGATATCATTGACCGTATTCATAAAACCACGGATATTGTCGCCGAACATATCAAACGGACATGTCTGTGCTCCTGCTGCTCCCAGTGGGAATCCTTTTTCCGCTATCGCTCCCACGATCTGATTCAGGCCGCTGAACCATTTGGCTGCCGCCTCGCCCCCCCGCATTAAAGTCTGCAGCGCCGACTGCACTTCCGGGTCTGCAAATGATGCCAGTCCGATATACAGCGCATATTCTACCGGATTATTAAAGCTGATCTTTGACAACCCCGCCAGTCCCGCAAATTTTCTTGGATACACTTTCGTCATGAAAAAATGGCTAGGGTCATGCAGGAATTCCGGATATTCATCATCCATCAGATAGCACTTGTCGTGAATCTGGAATGACGCATCCAGCTTCAGCCCGCTCTCCGGTCCCGGGCATTTCAGATACGTGCTGCCCATCAGTTCAGGCGGGTCTGTAGGATACATAACAGGCGCCCATGCAAGATCGGGTGCGTAATCATCCAGAAATCCCATGACGCCTGGCGCAACATTTCTGATATCTTTCATCGCATCATACATGGAAATTCCGTAGCCTCTGGCATAGTAATTTCCGATCTTTGGCGCAAACGGTACACGGTCAGGCTCTCTCAGCTCAATTACATCCCTGATCCGTTTACTCCTCTTCTCCAAACTGTCGCTCGGTTTAGCCATATGCCTCCTCCTTTCAGATACTCAATAAGTTCCTCCGCAATAATTCTGTAACTATATCTTAGCACACGCTAATTGCCCGGTCAATAATATTAAAATCATCATTATTTTTTACAATTACTTGTGCACTATTACTATATTATGCTGCTCCTGCACTTATAATGAACAGCAAAAGAAAAACCGCATTATGGATTCTCTCCATAACACGGTTGTCTGTCAATCTTATTCAGCTGCTTCTTCCGTAGCTTCCGGCGTTTCCTCAGCGCTCTTATCTGCCGCACTGTCATCTGCCTGTTCTGCATCCGATCCTGTATCTGCATCTGCAGCTACTTCTTTAATCTCAGCATTGTCTACAATAAAGTTGGTTACTCTCTGAAGCATAATTGACTGATATACGCTCTCTTCGCCATACTGCTTGTAGAGTTCATCCTCCGTCATGCTGTACTGCTCCAGATATCCGTCCAGCGCCTCTTTATACTCTTTATCATCAGTGCTGAAGCCTTCCTTGTCAGCGATCGCCTTCATCACCAGCATCTGAGCGGCAACATTTTGTCCGTATGTCTCTTTCTGAGCCTCGTAGTCTTCCTTGCTTACTCCCTGCGCCTCGATGTATTCGTCGATCGTCTGGCTGGAATAGTCTGCGTATGTCTTAATTTGGCTCTCGAATACTTCTTTCCCATAATCCAGCAGTTCTTCCGGATATTCATTGATCGTGGACGCACTGACCACCTGCTGCCATGCCGTTGTCGAAAGACTTTCTGTGGCCTGGCTTTCATAATAATCTTCCAGATCCTTGCGTATTCCCGCACGGTATTCGTCTACCGTTTTGAATTCAGAATTTGCGGCAACCCATTCATCACTGATCTCCGTTGCCGGACGTTTGATTGCATTAATTGTAACTGTAAACACAACATCTTTACCGCCAAGTTCCTCCGAATAGTCCTCAGGGAATGTCAGGTCCAGTTCCACAGTCTGCCCCTTTGTTGTTCCTACCAGCCCATCCTCAAAGCCCTCGATAAACTGTCCCGACCCAATAGTCAGATCGGATCCCTCCGCACTTCCGCCGTCAAATTCTTTACCGTCCACCTTTCCAACATAATCGATGTTGACAGTATCGCCCTCTTCCACCTTTGCATTTTCGTCTGTCAGTTCGATGGGCGAGGTGGACAACGCATAGGTTATCTCAGAGTCAATATTCTCGTCAGTAACCTGTGTTACCTTCTTCTCCACAGTGATTCCATTATATTCTCCGAGCGTGATACTTTTTTCCAGGTCAATACCATCCAGAGACGGCATCCTGGGACCGCTTACCTCTTCGTCGGACGCCTCCGTCTGTGATTCTTTCTCTTTCTCCTTATCAGACTTGGCGCATCCTGAAATCATTGTCGCTGCTACAAAGACACACAGCAGCCCGCTCAATATTCTTTTTTTCATAATAATCCTCATAATCCTTTCTGTCACGTAAATCGTGTATTATTCAGCCCCATCCCAGACCTCAAGGCCTGTCTTCGGGCGGTTTGTATCAAACACCGCTGATACATCAAATAAATCCGAGAGTTTATCCGCACCGTTGTAAAGATCCTGATACATGCGGTATCCATCCAGGTTTCTTCTTCCCTGGCGCACATAATTTTCTCGTATCTGTACCCAGTACTCATTGGAATCCACATTGCAGAAGAACCGGAATCCCTGATCCCTGAGATAATTATACGTCTGATTATCATCCGTATAATCCGTCCAGCTCGCAATATCTGTTCCGAACGGATACAAAATAATATCCGTAGGCCCAATTACATTTGCAACGCGTTCCTGCCATTTATCAGCGTCTTCCTTAACCTTCTCAAAGCTGCTTCCATAGCTGATATGACCATAGCTGTGGCTGGCAAGTTCCCAGCCGTCATCAATAAGTGCCTGCACTACCGGCTTTGCAGCCTCAATTTCTTCCTGATAATTGAATACTCCGTATTCATCAGCATTTTTATTGCCTTCTTCCGCCGTCTTTGCAAGATCCGGATCTGTACGATATCCCAGCACGCCATTGTATCCCGTAAATGCCAGGATCGCCTTTGCTCCCTTATAGGAAAAATCTGGATGTTCATCGATAAATTCATTCAGCACAGGAACAAGGTCATAAGCCCCCGTCACAGTCGTACCATCCGCCTGGATGTACTCCGTTGTAGGACGTCCGTCCTCACCCACCACCATGCGGGATGCGTAGCCGTCTCCTATCATATAGAAATAATAGCAGACGTCGTCCTGCGACATTACGAACGGTTTCTTCCCTTCCGGAAGCATGATCTTCCCTTTTGTAAATTGGGTCTCACCGTTCTCCCCTGTTGTCTCCTCCACCATATCATGAATTCTGACGAGAACATACCCACGGTCATACATCTGCTGCAGAATTCCTTTGAACTCGTCGATCGTCGTCATGACCTGGTTATAATCACCGATCTTATATTCGTCAGCCCCCGACAGATTCCAGGTGATCGAAGGGTCTGCAACCAGAATGTGAAAAAATACATGCGGAATAGTCTCCACATCAGCTTCTACCAGCTTTGTTTTGGCAGTTTCATATTCCCTGATCTTAGCCTGGGCGTCACTGTCTTCCCTGGCCTCAGTCTGCAGCAGCTGAATCGCCCCGTCGTAATCGTAGCCCATTGCCAGACGCTCTGCCTGTGCAACCGTGCTTTCCAGCTTCTTCTGCTTTTCGTCGGCATCTTTTTTTGCCTGTTCCTGCTGGACCTTTGCCTGTTCTTTTTTCTGATTGCTTCGTTTTACTCCCCAGACGACACCGCCGATACAAAGGATCAGTACAAGTGCAAGCACGCCCACAACCGTCAGGCGCATGATCATCGCCTTGCGTCTTCGCTGCCGCTGGCGCTCCCTGCGGATCCGCTCACGTCTTCTTCTCTCCTCATCCGACATACTGGTAACGTCTCTGCTCTGTGCAGCTGTCCTGTTCACAGCCGATCCGGATACTTTCGTGCCGGGCCCCGTCGCTTTCCCTGATACCGCTGCCTTTTTCGGTACCGCAGATTCTTCTTTGGCCGCCGGCTTTCGGGCAGACGTGCTCTTTTTTCCGTCCGCCGGCTTTCGGGACTTCTTCTGATTCAGAAATCTATCCTTCAGCCCATCCATTTTGCTTTTGTTTTCTTTCCTATCTTTTGCTTTATTCTCTTTTTCCATACGTACTTTTCTGCCTGTTCTGCTTAAAGACTTGGAACATCAGTCCTTTTCTTATCGAGGACCGTAGCGGCATCAAACAGATCGCTCGTACGGTTCTTCTCACCATGAACATCGTTCCACAAACGGTAACCATCCAGATTTCTTCTCCCCTGGCGCAGATAATTGTCCCGAATCTGCAGGAAATACTGTGAAGAGTCCACATTACAGTAAAAATTAAATCCCTGGCTTTTAAAATATGCGAACTTTTCATTCTCCATGGTATAATCATGCCAGTCGGCAAGGTCCTGTCCATGGGCAAAGATAACTGTATCAGATCCCCCCACGAGCGGCGCCACATAGGACTGCCATTTTTCCGTATCCGCCTTAATCGTCTCAAGGCTGGAATCACCGATCCTTATATGCCCCCAGGTATGACTGGCAAAATCCCATCCTGTTTCCTTGATGGCATCTGCCACCTTTGTCGCCTCGGCAACCTCTTTGTCCCAGTCAAAGTCCGGGTTTTCTGCCATCCATTTCTGCTGATCCTCAGCCAGATTTTCTTTTGTCTTATAAGCAATATCTGTCCGGTATCCCAGAATGCCATTGTAACCGGTCAGTGCGACCGTCCCACGTGCACCGCGGTAGGCACCGTCTGGATGCTCTTCCAGAAATTCATTCATCAGAGGAATGCAGTCGTACGCTCCTGTTACAACCGTTCCATCATCCTGAATATATTCACATGTAGGTTTGCCGTCTTCACCGATCACCATCTTTGATGCGATTCCTCTTCCATCATAGCTGTGATAATAACTCAGGTCATCCAGTGACAGTACAAATGGTTTTTTCCCTTCCGGAAGCAGTATCTTGGCTTTCGTAAAGTGGACCGTTCCATCGTCATCAGTCGTCTGGTTCACCAGATCGTGCAGCCTGACCAGGACGTAGCCGTTGTCATACATCTGCTGTGTGATTGCATTGAACTCATCCACCGTTGTCATCCACTGGCAGAATCCTGCTGTTGCGCTGTCGTTTCCTGTAAATGCCTTCTCCGGTTCAACCACAAGCGAATGATAGAAAACATGAGTCACCTGATCGATATTCACCGATTTCAGCGTTGATTTGGCGGCTTCGTAAGCAGCTATTTTAGCAATGATATCCGCGTCTTTATCATAATTTTCAATAGACTTTAACAGCTCCACCGCCTTGTCATAATCATAGCCGACGGTTGCAAGCTCCGCATCCTTTATGAGCTTCTGACGTTTATCATTTTCCGCTTCCTCGGCCTGTATCTGCTGTTCTTTCTCTGCTTTGGCCTCCTGCTTTTTCGTCATTCCTTTTTTTACGCCAAAAGCAACTCCCGCAATGCAGCCTATCAGAATCAGAATCAGCACGCCAAGCGTTGCCGCACGCAGCATCATAGCACGTCTCCTGCGCTGTTTTCTGCGTTCCCTGCGCCTTTTCTCAATTCTTCTGCGCTGTTTTGGATCTAACTGTTCCAAATTTCGTCTTTGGTCGTTTCCCATTGCTGAATCCCCTATCCTACATATTCTGTTTCATTATAGCACATCCTTACCTGTTTTCTATCATTTTTTCAACAATTCAGCAAAAATTTATATTTGCCTTTTAAAACAAAGAATGATACAATGTGCTATGATAAAGAGAGGGCGAAGGAGGTTACTCATGAAAGTCTGGCATATTTTGCTGATTATTTTAATTATACTTATTGTAGTACTGATCGTACTGTATTTCCTTGGAAAAAAAGCACAGAAAAAACAGGAAGCACAGAAGGAACAAATCGACGCATCCAAACAACAGGTATCTATGCTTATTATAGATAAAAAGCGACTGCCCATAAAAGAGTCCGGACTTCCACAGATGGTCATTGACCAGACGCCAAAATTGATGCGGCGTACCAAGCTGCCGATCGTGAAGGCAAAAGTAGGTCCAAAGATTACAACTCTCGTCGCGGACGAAAAAATCTATGATCTGATTCCCATAAAGAAAGAGGTCAAGGCGATGGTAAGCGGCATCTACATCGTAGAGGTACGCGGTATGCGTGGTCCGCTGGAAGTGCCTGAACAGAAAAAAGGATTTTTCAAACGTCTGCGCAGCAAAGCAGCAGGCAAGTGATAATACCGAACGTACAAAGAAGCCAGAGATTCAGCTTAATGCGAAATCTTTGGCTTCTTTTGATTTGATATTCATCTCAAGGGAACAGTCCGCAACGTGTTCCTCATTTACTTCCAGTGCATATTCAATCTTTACATCAATGTTGTCTTCCGCTTCTGCAATCTTCACATGAGTGGCTGCAATGCCCATCTGCATTGTGCCGAACGGTGTCGTGTAATAAGAGATATTTTTTTTATTCTCCTCAAACACCATATGTACATTGATCACGCCTTTCTTTCTGACCTCCAGAACATCCCCTGAGATTTTCAGCAGGTTTTTTGCATCCTCCGCGAAACCTTCAAACGCCTCATCATACCGGACATAATGATGTCCATTTCGCTGGTAGTACTCTCCGACCGTAATCACTTCCACCGGATCCGTATCATCATCATAGCCGTCCTGGCTCATAAACTGAAGTCCTTTGATGCTGATCAATACTTGTTTTGTCATACTGTACCTTTCTAATACTCCTCAATATTTACCTGCTGTGTCGCACGCACATCATACGGCAGGATAGAATTTGCAAATTGTTTAAATTTTTCTGCTGCGTCACTCACATAGAAACGGTAAGGGAATTCTTCCTCTTTCACCCCTGGATTATCCATATTCAGTTTTTTCAGCAGGCTACCCAGTTCCCGGGCAGTCTCATACGCCGGATTTACCAGTTCCACCGCATCTCCCATGATCTTTTTCACAGTGCTGCGAAGCAGCGGATAATGTGTACATCCCAGAATCAGAGAATCTATATTCTCGTTTTTAAGCTCTTTCAGATAACGCCCGGCGACCTCATCTGTCACTGGGTCTTTCAGCCACCCCTCTTCAACAAGCGGAACAAAAAGCGGGCATGCTTTCCCGATCACCGTAATTTCCGGATCGATATCGCAGATAAAACTTCGGTACATATGGCTGTGGATTGTACTTTCTGTCCCTATGACTCCGATCCGCTTGTTTTTAGTAACCGATGCTGCCACACGTGCACCCGGTTTTACCACTCCGATAATCGGTATCTCGAGCTCTTTCTCTATCTCTTCCAGGGCAAGCGCGCTGGCCGTATTACAGGCAACGACAATCGCCTTCACACCCTGTGTGCGCAGAAAACGGATAATCTGCCGGGAGTAGCGGATGACTGTCTCTTTTGATTTGCTGCCATACGGCACACGAGCTGTATCTCCAAAATAAACGATCCGTTCGGCAGGCAGATTCCGCATAATCTCACGCGCAACCGTCAAACCGCCCACGCCGGAATCAAAGACCCCTATCGGAGCCAGTCTGTCTATACTCATATCAGTTCTCCATCTTTTCATATTCCCACAGGGTACCACTGCAGTGGGACCCTAGACCCATTCTACCCTTATTGCGGGAATAATTCAAGAAAAACATCAGGAAAACCAGCGGAAACGAACCTTCACCTGACCACCGTTCATGATCGTTTCGTATTCATCATCTGTCAAAACATGTGAGAGTTCTTCCTTTTTGTCCTCCGGTACAACAGCGTGGACGGCATCGGTAAAGCACAGACCGGGATAGAGCACACACCACCAGTTTCTGCCCTGCGCCTCTCCGATTCTGATCTGCAGCGCCTCATATTTTCCTGCCGGGAATGTACAGTCTCCGTATTCTTTTACCGGAAACCAGGTCGTTACAAGTCCGGCACTGACCGGATAATCATAACCATACTCTTTCACCCGTTCATTTGCATAGCTCTGAATCCTGGGGAGATTTTCTTCGATCACTGACCGGCTCTCCTCAACTGACCCGGCATCCTTCAGCATCCCCTGCATTTCCTCAACTACATCGGCTTTCACCTGCATCTTCAAATCCTGGTCTTCCTGGGAATTGCTGTTTGCGAGCACATGGAACCTGATTACCGAACGGGCGATGCCCTGCTGGACGGCTCCCGCATTTATTATCAAAATACCAGCGGCACATACTGCACACAACAGTAAAACCGCAAGCACTGACATTATCACATTTCTTTTTTTTAAACATATATTCTGCATGAAAAATACCTCCTGTCACCTCTTAAGAGAAGTATGGTCATATTTTCCATGTTTCATACTTATACAATCTCAGGAAAGTCTTCTTTTACATCCAGATCCGGCAGAGTCAGACTTCCTCCTCTGTGCCATTCCCGGTATATATCCTGTAAGGTCACCATCTCATCTTTACGGTCATCCGGACGGTTTTCATAGATACCCGTCAGATAAGTGCCAAGAGATTCTACCCGGCTGCCGTTTAACTCCATAATCTGCTCCGGATCTTCGCTGACAAATACATTGGCTCCGTCCCCCAGGATTGGCTGTTTCTCGAGGTATTGAAGAATCTGATCCAACTCCCGCGGCTGACCGACCAGATTCTTTCCGAAAATAAACACCTGTACATGTCCCAGATCAAGGTAACTTTCCTGCGTCCGATTATACATCCGGAGGATTTCCTGCATATCCTCTCCGGTAAATAAAAGTGTTGTATTGCCGTTCTCACCCGAATCTCCGCCGCTTTTATCCTGCCCTGTGGAAAATGAAAGATTGGCCATCCCGTAGATAACCTGATACTGTCCGTCCTGAATATCAACACTCACGACCAGCGGGTATGCGCGTTTTTCCGGTTCAACACCGCCGCATCCCCACATGGTCCACAGCATAACCAGCAATACCGCAAAACAACGAATACGTCTCATGCTTTCCTCCTGATCCTGCAAACAAAAAGTCCGAATATTACAAACAGCGGCATATATAAATACCTGACTGCCATCGGATACAGATCATCAATACTTCCGCCGTTCCACTCCACAAATGCTGCCGCAAAAACAAGTACTGCAAATATCAGACGGACCGTAAGGTTATCCCTGTCATTCACCAGGTGATGACTGTAAAACAATATGGTGCCCACCGCGTAAAAAAGTGCAAACAGCAGAAATATCATCCAGATAATATCAAAACGGTCCAGAAAATTTCCCGGAAAAGATACCGCGGACATTAAAGCCGTCACAGGAAATTCTTTCTCCTGCATGCCATAGACACCGAATACCGCCTGCATCACACACAAACCTCCCACCGCCAGGACTGCTGCTGTTCCGCTGCCTATATACAGCGCTTTTACGCTCCCCTGCGGACGTTCTACATTGCTCATCAAAAAAGGGATAACTCCTGTGATCGAAAAGGCACAGAAAAAATCATAGGCTCCGCGCAGCACCGTACCTGCATCTGTTCTCTGTATCATTTCAGAAGGAATGCCGTCACCCTGAAATGCAGCCAGCACAAGAAGCAGAAAAAGTCCGCCGATGACAGGTAGCGCACTGACCTCGCCGATCCTTGCACGCCTCTGGATATCACTGCCCGTCCCGATCACAGCCGTCAATATCAAGAGCCCTGCAATCACCCAGACACTGTATTCCGTTACCAGCGAAGCCTTGATCATCCCTGCAACTGTGCGCACGAGGTATCCTCCGCTCAGTACCAGATAGCTCAGAAAGAAGACAGACACAACCATATATGCCGGCCGGCTCATCCTCTGTCTCAGGCTTTTCGATGTTGCAGTATTGCGTACCATAAAGAACAGATAGACCCAGAGTGCTAAAAGCCCTATCACACAGCTTATGATTCCAGATACTCCATACAGCTGCGGCAGCCTCGGTATGACAAGCAGAAATGTACCCGAAAGCCCAAGCGCCAGCTGACGTCCCAGCTGACGTCTTGAAATTCGATGATTATCCGAAAACACTTATGACTCCTCCTTTTTCATCCGCACTCTCTGGTCTCTGCGCGAAAAGATCGGCCGCCGCTTCAGCATACGAAACGGCGCACGTACCAGCGCGTCCCTCTCGTCATGATACCCTGTCAGGTCAGATCCGACAAATGGCATCAGATAAGGTATTCCAAAGCTCACAAGACCTGCCAGGTGCCCTGTCAGTATATACAGTCCCATGACGATGCCAAATATTCCAAAGTAACCGCCCAGAACAATAAAGCCAAACTTCAGCAGACGAAACGGAGCCGAAAATTCCTCATTGGGAATCGCAAAAGAACTGAGTGCACTCAAAGCGACGATCACAACCGACATCGGGCTGACCAGATTAGCGCTGACGGCCGCATCACCTATGATAAGCCCTCCCACGATACCGATCGTACCGCCCAGCGGACCAGGCATCCGCACACCTGCTTCCCGGATCAATTCGAAAGCCAGTTCCATAAATACGACCTCCACCAGACTTGAAAAGGGAACCCCATGTCTGGCCTCCGCAAAAGAGAGAAGCAGATTGGTCGGCAGCACCTGCGTGTGAAACCGGATGACTGCAAGGTAAATGCCGGACAGCAGCATCGCCAGCAGCACTGCTCCGTACCGTATCAGACGCTGAAATGAAACGATTTCAAAACGATTGTAGCGGTCCTCACTGACCTGTAAAAAACTGTTCAGCGTTGTAGGCAGAATCAGTGCAACCGGGGAATTATCGCAGATAAGAATGATTCTTCCATTCAATACCTCCATGGCCGCGCGGTCCGGCCGTTCAGTCGTCTGGAACTGAGGAAATAATGACAGCCATCTTTCTTCTGTCAGCTGCTCCAGCATACCGCTCTCCAGTATTCCATCAATTTCATACTGCCTTATCCGCTCCTCAATTTCTTCCAGCAGATGCGGATATATCAGGTCCTCAATATATACAAGCGCCGTCATCGTATCGGAACGCAGACCGACCTGCATTTCTTTTACCTTTAATCCGGTGCTGCGCACACGCTTGCGAATCAGTGAGGTGTTGATTTTTACGGAATCGGAAAAACCCTCATTGGAACCGCGCAGAACCTTTTCAGACTCGGCTTTCATCACGCCCATGCCCGGATAACCTTTGCTCCCAATCTTAATCGCCTTTTCGTAGCCATCCACAAACATCACCGCATTTCCGGCGAGCATAGCTTTCATCGCTTCTTCCATAGTGTCAAGCTGCTTGACATCAGAAATTCCCAGGCTGTTGTCTTTTAAAAAATCATACATCTCCTGATCCGGAACGGTCCACAGTTTATTGATCAGTTTACCGATCACAGATTCCTCAAGCGCCATATTGCTGACTGCAACTTCAATATAAACAACCAGGCAGGAGATTTTCTTTCCTTCTCCAAGTTTCATCGGTCTCTGAATAATATCGTCGCATCCCTGGCATTTTTCCTGCACATATTCCTGATTATCCTTGATGTTCAAAGATACCGGGGTTGTTGCTTCTGTCGCTGTCTTCTGCATAACACTCCTCCTTTGAAATCAGAAAAGAGATGCCCTCTGGCACCTCTTTTAGGATATACGTTACTGCTTATTTTATTCACTTTGATGCAGACTTTTTATGATCGCTTTCTGCTGGTTCTCTATATGATCCCGCATACAGTCATTGGCTTTCTTATGGTCCCTCTCTTTCAGGGCTTCATAGATTTCCCTGTGTTCCTTCACAAGTGTCCGGCGGGCGGTGCTGTCTTTCAGATATTCGATGCGGTAACGGTACATCTGCTCCCTGAGATTATTAATAATCTGTATCAGGCGCCTGTTTTTTGTCGCCGCATAGATCAATTCATGAAATTTCACATCCGCCTGCGCCAGCGCAGTGATGTCGTCACTTTCCATCACCTGCTCAAACTCCAGCGCTGCTTCCCGGATCTGCTCCAGCTGCGCCTCATCAATCCGTTCACATGCAAACTGCATTGCCAGTTCTTCAAGCCCCAGCCGGACTTCCAGCACATCATTTAAGTCTTTTTCTGTAATCTGCGCCACCTGCGCCCCTTTGCGAGGCACCATGATGACAAGCCCCTCCAGCTCCAGTTTCCTGATCGCCTCTCTGACCGGTGTCCTGCTGACTCCGAGACGGTTTGCCAGTGTGATTTCCATCAGCCGTTCCCCTGGCAGCAGTTCCCCGTGCAGTATCGCATCCCTCAGTGTATTGAATACGACGTCACGAAGGGGCAGATATTCATTCATGCTCACATGAAAATCACTTGTCATTCGTGTCTTCCTCCGTTGTTATAAAACGTCGTCAAAAAGCACTGCCGGACCAGTCTGCTCTTCTTCAGACGCGTGTGTGCATATTCCGCTTTTTCCCTGTCGTCAAACAGTCCGAATACCGTTGGTCCGCTGCCGCTCATAAGAGAATTAACAGCACCCCAGTCATTCATCTTCTGTTTGATGTCTGCTATCACAGGATATGCCGGTATCGTCACGGTCTCCAGCACGTTTTCCAGACGGCTGGCAACACCGTAAAAATCCTGTGCCGCAAGCGCGGCGATCATCCCGTCGATATCCGGATGCCGGGTAAGACCTGCCGCATTCAGATTCCCATAGACAAATTTGGTGGAGACATTGATCCCCGGTTTTCCGATCAACACATAGCCCTGCGGCATTGGTGAAAGTTCCGTCAGCTTTTCCCCAATTCCCTCGGCAAGCGCCGTTCCCCTCAATATACAGTAAGGCACATCCGCTCCGATCGCCGTTGCCCTTAGCATCAGCTCCTGCCTGGTCAGCCCAAGGCCAAACATTTTGTTAACACCCATCATCGCCGCTGCTGCGTCCGAACTCCCCCCGGCCATTCCGGCAGCAACGGGTATCACTTTCTTCAGATCAATGGCAAGCCCTTCCCGGATACCGAACTCATCCATCAAAATCTTTGATGCCTTATACACCAGATTATTTTCATTGACCGGAAGGTATGGCAGATTTGTCTGCAGCCGTATCCCCGGCTGTTTTACTTTCTGCATGTCCAGCTGATCATACATTTTAATTGTCTGCATGATCATCCGGACTTCGTGATACCCGTCCTCCCGCCTGCGGACTACGTCAAGTCCCAGATTAATCTTTGCCAAAGCTCTTAACCGCATAGTTTCTCCCAATATCCTGTGTTTTTCTCTTGTATTTTGTATACAGTATAGGCTATACCCCTTGCTTTCGTCAACCAGTATCTTAATCTTCGACTTTTTTTACCAATATCAACGTATCCTGAGGCATGATTTCGTCGGTTTCCAGCTGATTCAAATTTTTAATCTCATCAATTGTTGTAAAAAAGTTCTTGGCGATATCCCACAGCGTATCTCCGCTCTGCACCAGATAACATGTGATTCCCGGCATATTGTTCCGCTTTGTATAATCGATCTCCCGTTCCTCGATGTCAGTGATCAGAGATTCTTTCTGGCAGCTGAGCACCAGTGCATTCAGGTTCAGCACCACCTTGATCTCAATCTCATTGCTGTCGGCCATGCTGGTAGAAAGCTGCTCCAGGTCCGTTCGGAGGTAGTATATACAGTTTTCATCAATATTACGCGCCTCCACCACATGAGAAAAGGGAATCACGGATTCCATAGAATAGAACGGCATATCATCATCACTCACGATATACAGTATTCTGACCTGTATCACACCGTCCACCTGAATGCCGTCTTCCACGATTTTCATCTCATCCAGCCGGATGATACCGTCGCTGTGACAGATCTGCAGGATTTTACCCTGTGTTGACGCTGCTGCCACGCGGTCAGATACTCTGCATTTCGAATAATTTTTTACGAGAAGACTTTCAAGAACCTCCTCGATCCGTTTTGGGACACAGTCGATGTGAGGTGTATATACATCCTGCAGCAGCGTGTGCTCTTCTTCTTTATAAATCTTTATCTCCAGTTCGAGCACTGCTTCTACCTGTAAGATGCGCTCTTCGCCATCCACATCCGGCTTCACCTGCGCATCTGTCTGCTGCATGGAGATCTCAATATTCGGTATCATATCCTCGCGGCATCCTGAGCATTCCACTTCTTTGGAAAACGGAATAGCCTGTTCCACCCACTGCAGCGGATCATTGTCGTCATCGCCGCCATACAGCGCAAAGACAAACAGCTCTCCCTTAACAAATACCTGATCCTGGCCCGCCCGGATATCAAGCCCTCTTACTTCTATATCATTCCACAGAATTTCATGGATATTCGGTTTGTTTGAGGCAAGCGCTATCTCCTTTTTCAACCGCATGGTATCTTTTTTATGTACACCAAGCCCTAGCACCTGTATGCCCTTTTCCTTGACCGATACATCCTGAGGTTCTTTTAATTCTGTCGGCAGGCCGATCTGCGCAAGTTCATCAACCGATGCCCTGAAAGTCACCAGCGCTTTGACATTCAATTTCCTGCTGTTGATCACATGAAGACTTAAGTCTTCGATCTCCCATTTCAGGCATATTTTATCTCCGCTTTCAATTCCCTGCAGATGCAGAGTCTCATCGATCGGAAGATCTCCGCTCAGACTGTATATTCTCTTCTTTTCGGAATCCGATACATACAGAAGATAAAATCTCAGGTTTCCCCGAATCTTGGCCTGGCCGTCGCTGACGACAACCTCTTCAATCTGGATCTCCCCTTTTTTCTGGATCATGCGTCCCACATCGGGCTTGGCATCCGGTACATTATAGTCTTCATCAAACGTAACCTGGTTGACGGCTTCACTTTTCTGGCGAAGCATGTGCAGATTCTTTTTTATCAGTTCCAATACGCTCCCTCACTTTACACAGTTTTCTTTTATTCTATGCGTGCAGAGACTGTTTTATGACGGCCCGTCAACGGAAAAGGACAGGCAGGTCACGGTATTCGGTTTTCAGAACAATATACGGATATGACACCTCTTTACTCATCTCCTCCCGGGTGGATGGACCAACCAGCTGCGTCTCACAGACAATCCCCTCTCCTTTCTGCACGAGACTCAACACTTTAATGCTGTACCCTCCGGAATTCTGCAGGCCATACCCTTTCATGATATAAAGGTAATCCTCACTCTGGTATGTCATCTGAAATTCCTGTGCCTTCTGCTTTTCTATGATCTCCAGAACTTCCGCCGGTATCTCATCTGTTTTCACTACGGTATAAGAAAGCTCCGTCTCCTCCTCAGAATCCATATTCCGGATCCCGCATCCTGCGATGACCAGAGACAAAGTCAGTACCCAAAGCACCTGTTTCAATCGTTTCATATACTGTCAGCTGTCCTATTTTTAAGTTCCATATAGTGTATTAAACAGCTTGCGTGTTCATTCTATTTTTTGTATAATATTACGTAACCGTTCAGGACGGCGGGTCATACGAGAAGATGAGCCTGCCTGAATAACCACATAACATGGGATACAAAAGAGAAATCCCTGGAAAGAGGCTTTTTATGCTGAGATTTATACTAATCGTCATCATCCTGGTCTGTTATCTGATTCTCTCCATTCCGCTTCTTCTCATCGAATGGATCATCGGTAAATTTAATACCCGCGCGAAGGATATCAGCTCACTGCGAATCGTTCAGGCCATTTTTCGCCTGATGCTTTTTGTCGCCGGTGTAAAGACCACCGTGATCGGAGAAGAGAATGTACCAAAGGATCGGCCGGTGCTTTACATCGGTAATCACCGCAGTTATTTCGACATTTTGCTGACGTACTCGCGCTGTCCCAATCTGACCGGATTCGTCGCAAAAAAAGAAATGAAGAAGGCCCCTCTTCTGAATTTCTGGATGATGTATCTGCATTGTCTGTTTTTAGATCGTGAGAATTTAAAAGAAGGATTAAAGACGATTCTGAAGGGAATTGAAAAGATCAAAAATGGGATTTCCATCTTCATTTTCCCGGAGGGAACGAGAAGCAGGGGTGACTGCTGTCTTGATATGCTGCCGTTTCATGAGGGAAGCTTCAAGCTGGCAACAAAGACCAACTGTCCGATCATTCCGGTCGCAATGAACAACACGGCCGAAATCATGGAAGCACATTTTCCAAAGATCCGGCCGTGTCACGTTGTCATTGAATACGGAAAGCCTGTTATACCATCTGAGCTTTCCAAAGAGGATGCACGTCATATCGGGGAGTATACCCGAAACATCATCCTGGATACGCTCAGGAAAAATGAATCAGCCGTCTGATGATGAGAACTGTTTTACAATCTTATCGAACTGCATGAAATGGGATGCCTTGATCAACAGGGTATCCCCCTTTTTTATAAGTCCCGGCAATGCATCCTGAAGCATCTTTCGGTCTGCAAAGTGCAATACTTTAAGCTCTTTGTTCTGCTCCCTGGCGGCTTTCGCCAGATGTTCACAGAGTGGGCCGGCGCAGATCAGCAGCTGGATATCGCACTGTCCTGCAAAGGTCCCGACCTGTTCATGAAGTGCTGCCTCATCGTCACCGAGTTCTCCCATATCCCCGAGGACGGCTACTTTTCTCCCCAGTCCCTGCTGCAGCACCTCGAGAGACGCCATCATCGATACCGGGTTCGCATTGTAACAGTCATCGATAATGGTATAGTCATCGGACTCTATGATGTGGAAACGACCGCTTAAAGTCTCCATACTCTCAATCCCTGTTTTGATCTCTTCTGCTGTCAGTCCATAGATCCTGCCGACGCAGGCAGCTGCCAGTGCATTATATACCATATGGATACCCGGCGTGGGAACCTTCACCGGAAATGAGAGCTTTTCATCCACATGAATCCTGCAGCTGATCCCTTTCAGTCCGCAGTTTTCAATCTCATCGGCATATACACCGTCCTGTTTTTCTACCCCGAAGAAAACCGGGGCATGCCCCCGCACATCCTGAATCTGTGCCAGTTTATCATCATCACCGTTCAGGACAACGTGACCGTCAGGCTGCATAAATTCAAACATTTCCGTCTTTGCCTTCATGATACCGTCTCTCGTCTTCAGGTTCTCCAGATGGCACCAGCCAATATTCGTGAGTACGCAGGTATCCGGCCTTGCAATCTTCGCCAGTCTGCTCATCTCCCCGAAATCACTGATTCCCATCTCAAGAACTGCAATCTGGTCTTCCTCGCGGATTCTGAAAACAGTCAGCGGCAGACCCAGCTCGTTGTTGAAATTCCCCTGTGTTTTTAAAACATGATATTTCTGCGAAAGAACCGAGGAGATCATTTCTTTCGTGCTCGTTTTCCCAACACTTCCTGAAATTCCGACAACTGGAATGTCAAGCTGTCTGAGATAAAATTCTGCAATGTCTTTAACCGACTGCAGGGATGATTCCACATGGATATAAGGAAAATCTGCATCCGGCAGTTCTTTTTCAGAAAGAGTGCACAATGCGCCCTTTTCCATAACCTGCCCGATATAATGATGTCCGTCTGCCCGTGCTCCTGCTATTGGGACAAACAGACAGCCGGGCTCTGCCTGCCGGCTGTCTGTCGTAATACTTTCTGCGCACTGTCCCAGCAGCGCGGCATCTCCGTGAAATACACCGCCGCATGCCGCCGCTATATTTTTCAATGTGAGATTTTTCATATTATTCAACACTCTTTTCATATTTTTTCAGCGAACACTGTATCAGAAGCTCACACAGTTCAGGGAAGTCAATTCCAACTGCTTTCGCTTCCTGTGGCAACAGACTGGTCGGAGTCATTCCCGGCAGGGTATTAGCCTCAAGGCAGAAGATATCCCCCGCCTCATCCATCAGGAAATCCAGTCTCGAGTAACCCTCGTTCATCAGCAGGCGGCTTCCCTCTTTGGCGTACGCCTGCATCCGCCTTGTCTGTTCTTCTGTCAGGTCGGCAGGACATGTCTCCACCGCTGCTCCTGCGGAGTACTTGTTTTTATAATCATAAAATCCTTCGACCGGCGCGATCTCAATGACCGGATACGCCCTGCCTTCTATCACTCCTACGGAAAATTCCCTTCCGCAGATATAATCTTCAACCACAATTTCATCTTCATATACAAACGCACTGGCAACCGCATTCTCGTAGGATTCCTGGTCATGTACGATAAAGACGCCAACACTGGAACCGCCGCAGCATGGTTTCACCACAACCGGAAATTCCATATCGTAATCGGAGAGCAATGTACTGCACTCTCCTTTTTTCAGCACGATTCCACCCGGTACCGGGACTCCTCCATCCTGCAAAATGGTTTTCGCCAGACCCTTATCCATGGAAAGTGCGCTGCTCAGACACCCGCTTCCGGTATATCGGATATGGAACAGGTCAAACGCCGCCTGTAACTTTCCATTTTCCCCGTTTTCCCCGTGTAGCGCCAGAAAGACAATATCCGCCTCCCGGCACAGCTTCAGGACATTAGGACCGAAGAAATCTCTTTCTTCTCTTTTCAGTTTTTCAATCCGACTATTATAAGATTTAATGTATGCGATATCTGCATCCAGATCGTAATCATCCGGAAATGCATCCACTGATTCATCCAGCTCTTTTCCGATATATACATCCAGTAAAACTGCACGGTGGCCCCTTTCCCGCAACGCTTTGCAGACCATGGTTCCCGAAACTATGGATACATCCCGTTCCGTGCTGATTCCCCCTGCCAACACAACTACTTTCATCATATTTTTCAAACTTAGCTCCTTTATGTATAAGAATATGTCTTTCTTTAATATACGATAACAGGTGTCCCTATTTCCACCGCATTAAAGATTTTTTCCGCATTTTCATACGGCGTATTTACACATCCGTGTGAACCGCCTGTCTGATAAATATCTCCGCCGTATTCACTGCGCCATCTGTCCGCATCGTGAATCCCTACATTTCCGTTGAACGGCAGCCAGAAAGTAACCGGGGACGCATATCCCTCTCCTTTCAGGATCGCATCCTGCTTCTTGGCATCGATCGCCCAGACACAGCCTGCAGGGGTATCGTATCCCTTGGATACATTCCCTGTTACAACCGGCGTATCGACGATCAGGGACCCGTCTTTGAAACACCACATTCTCTGTTCCTGAATGCTGATCTCAACATAGGTGTCTCCGATGTCATTTTCCTCACGGCTCTTGGCAGTATACAGATAGACTGGCTCACGGCTTTCCACGACGCCGTCGTTGATCGCCTGCACCAGCGCATCCGACGTCGCCGTCTTGTTGATGCACCATCCATAATCACCGCCTGCCTTCAGCGTGATCGTGGAGCCATCATGTTTTGTAAACTGGTGCGACAGACCGAATGTATCATATTTCAATGCAAGTTCTTTGACATAAGCTGCAACCTGGTCTGTGTCCAGAGAATATGTTCCGTCTTCTCCCTTGACCAGCCAGCCCTTGATCAGCGTGCGGTCTACCACTTCCGTCCGCGATCCAAAGGTATATGTAATGGAGGCAGCCGTCATTTTATTCAGGCTGTCCACTTCTTTATTAAGAGCTTCATTATCACTGTAAATCGTAGGATCTGTATAGCAGTCCAGTTCTTCCAGTGAAATGGTTGTTTTTCCGGCTTTGATGGCATCGATTATCGCCTGTCTTACCTTATCGCGGTCAAGCTCATTTCCCATCACCTCCGGAACGATCTCATAACCCGTTTCATTTTCCTGCATATATGCATTCTTAGGTTTTTCGATGTTTTCTTCCTGAAAACAGCTCATGTCATCCATTACGGAATCTACCAGTTCCTCATCAAACGTTGTGTTGGCAGCCATCTCATACGATTTGCTGCTGGAAAAAGACAGCGGCCATTTATATTGTTCCTGCTCGTCCATCAGTTCATCCACACGGTTGTCATCCACATAACTCAGTTTCACCTGCGGTGCCATGATAGTCTCGGTCTTTCCTCCTCGCTCTTCTATTTTCAGCGTATACTCGTTGATTTTTTCAATAATGCTTTCCTTGACCTCATCAACCGTTTTGTTGCTGCAGTCAATTCCGTTGATCGTTGACCCTTCAAAAAAATGACTCGAATAATAAAAAGCGATTCCCAGATAGCCAATCAGCATGATCGCTATATACCCGATTAAAACACCCAGAATGATTTTCCTGGCTCTCTTTTTATTTTTCATCTAAATTCCCTTACTTCCCTGTTTTTTTGCGCTTGTCAGATGACAAACTGTCACAATTTCCCTATCATTGTAACACCGAATTCATGGATGGTAAAGGGTTAAAAAAAGGAGTTTTTGAATTCACAAAAACTCCTTACTTTTTCAAATCTTCAATTATTTCTCATTTAGTATTTTATCAATGCTCACCAGTTTTACACTCAGTACAAAGATATCAGCAGCAACGGAAAGCTCCTCCGGTGTCGGGAAAGACGGGGCAATCCGGATATTACTGTCTTTCGGATCGTTGCGGTATGGATAGGTCGCACCTGCACCGGTCATCACGAGGCCTGCCTCTTTTGCTTTGGCAACGATAGCTTTAGCACATCCTTCCAACGCATCAAACGAGATAAAGTATCCGCCTTTTGGTTTGATCCATGAGCCGATCTGAAGACCGGAAAGCTCACGCTCCAGAACTTCAATCACCGCTTCGAATTTGGGGCGCATGATCGCTGCATGTTTCTTCATATGCTGACGCATTCCGTCAATATCTTTGAAGAATCTGACGTGACGCAGCTGATTTAGTTTATCATGTCCGATCGTCTGATAGAACATGTAATTTTTTGCCTCCTCCAGGTTTGCCTCGGATGCGGCAAGCGCTGCGATACCGGAACCGGGAAAGCTTACTTTCGATGTGGAAATAAATTTGTATACCATATCCGGGTTTCCTGCTTTTTCACATTCTGTCAGAAGCTCCAGAATGACATCCTGATTTTCAGGCTCATCATAAAGATGATGGATGGAGTACGCATTGTCCCAGAAAATTCTGAAATCTTTTGCTGCCGGTTTCAGATTGGCAAATCTCTTTACCGTCTCATCGGAGAAGGAAATACCCATCGGGTTCTGATATTTCGGTACACACCAGATACCTTTGACGGATTCATCCTCAGCCACCAGTTTTTCCACGATATCCATATCCGGTCCCGTCGGCAGCATCGGTACATTTACCATTTCAATTCCAAAATATTCCGTCACTGCAAAATGTCTGTCATACCCGGGAACCGGACACAGAAATTTTACGTTATCCAGTTTCGCCCACGGCGTACAGCCCATCACACCTTTTGTCATGGAACGTGCAACCGTATCAAACATAATACTCAGGCTGGAGTTTCCATAAATCAAAATGTTTTTTTCCGGTACTTCAGACATATCCGCCAGCAGTTTTCTTGCTTCCGGAATACCCTCCAGTACGCCGTAATTACGGCAGTCAACGCCTGCTTCACAGACCATATCAGAATCACTTGAGAGGACATCCATCATACCATTGCTGATATCAAGCTGCGCCTTTGCCGGTTTTCCCCGGGACATATCCAGCTTCAGCCCTTTTCCTTTCACGTCCTCATATTTCAGTTCCAGTTCCTTTTTTAATGCAAGCAGTTCTTCTCTGCTCATCTGATTATATGCTTTCATACGCGCCTCCTCGCTTATCCTTTGCTCTTTAGCTCATTAAATGTTATTTTATGAGGCAATTGACGTAATGTCAAGCACATCCTTCATTTTTATTAAAAACGCCTGAAATATCATGGCTTTTTACCATCTATTATGCAATTTATTGTCCTGTTTCCTTCATTTTCGCTGGATTTCCTTCTTGTTCCAGGCCTGTATGCAGGGTAATCCTGCAATCTTCCTCTATATGAGATGCAAAAAACCAGCGCTCCTGTCAGCAGTATTCTGCATAAAACTGTTTTATATACTCCTCCACATCATGTCTTGTCTGCCTGAACGCCCCGTAAGTCTCCATCTTCAGGGATACCAGGGCACTCGCATACACCAGAGATTCCTCTATCGTCCTCTGGCTGCGCTCCGTTATGTAACTTCCAAAGGTGCTGTCGCCACGACCCGATCTGCCCGATAAGTTTCTGGGTCTCAGCGGGCAGGCGTAAAATTTCTGCCCGTCATAGACCAGTGCCTCCGAATTATGGGTGATCAGAACCTCTTTCGCTCCCCATGAGTGAATTAATTTTGCCGCCTCTCTTCTGTCCGTCAGTCCCGTTGTGATTTCGGCTTCCATCGCATCGAGTTTCAGGTACGTAACATAGGGGAGATATTTTTTCTTTTCCTCCCAGTCCCGGTAAGCCAGAGTCTCGCCTTCGGGACACCTGAGAAATCCCTGCAGATCACATGCCAGCTTTCCGCGCTTTGACAGATATTCAAACAAATCATTGTCCACCTGCCCCCTCATCACACCTGCAAGTTGATACACATCCGACTCAATGTCATCTGGAATATCATCTGTCGTGACCGGGTCTGCGATTCCTTTCAATACCGTTGACCTGCGCTCCCGGTCCTCACTGTGATAGATAACATGAAGTGACGTCGTCTCTTTGCTTGGCAAAACTGTCAGATCGTGGATGTAAACCGCCTGAGCCAGATACGCATCCTTCTCTGCAATCTTACACACACCACTCACATGTCTTCCGCTCGATATGGCGGCGTATGCCGTAAACATAAACGGGCCGCCGATCAATGTCTTCACCGTTCCGTCCGGATATTCGTCATAATCCACCTGTATTTGCCCGATTACATAGTTATCGTATTTTTTCATTATCCTCACCTCTCTAAATCGTTATGCCTGTTCTATACAATTTCTTACGCTTTGGCATATCTGTGTGTTAAACGGTGCAAACAGGTCGCTGTAATACTCGCACAGCCATACTCCCTGATAACCGGAATGTTTGATCGCCTTTATGGCCTCCTGAAGCGGCGCCTTCCCCCAGAACGGTGCCGTATGCATATCACCGCTTGAAAAAACCATCCGTTCTTTTTTATCCAGTGTTTTATACATATTGAAATCTGTAAGCCGCATCGCTTCAAATTCACCCATATTGTCATGGATATGCAGGTGCCTGAGACGTGGAAGACTGTCTGTTACCGCTTTCAGATAATCATATCCATAGTACTGCGATGATAAAAACAAATGTCCCAGATCCAGATTCATGCCGAGATTGTCATGATCGATCGATTCCACCATGTCAATCGTACGGTAAACATTTTCAATCTCAATATTCTCCAGTACCAGCGATACCCCGCGTTCTTTCGCATATTCTGCCGCATCCTTAACCACGGTTCTGAACAGTCTTTCCACACTGCTCTTTTTGCTGTCCTCCTCATTATGGATATTCAGCAGCGTACATCCAAGACTGCTGCACAGATCGATCGACGCAAACAACACCTTTTTCCGCAGTTCCCACTTATCCGGGTTCCGCAGGTCCAGTCCGTACGCCCCATGCGCCGTATAAGTCAGAGGATGCCCTGCAAATATCTCCCTGACATACTCTGCCACACACGGAATCAAGTTGCCGCCCATCATAAAGGGGTACGTTGATAAATTCAATTCACAGGCATTAAACCCATTTTCTTCAATCGTCCGCAGGTATCCGTCCAGATTCTCCAGACGGACCGACGGCGGCAGATTGACTCCCACACAGTATTCTCTCATTCTCATTCCCTCACTTTACTATACGAATACATTCCAGATCCAAATCCAGTGTGACTTCCTGTCCGTCATCAAAGCTCTTTGCCAGCTGCGGGTTGTACAGTTCAACCGTAACCGTATTTCCGGAGATATCGACCACATACTCAACCTTATATCCAAAATACGTTATCCTTATGATGTTCCCCGTGATGGGGCCCCTGCCCCCGTCAACCAGGCGGACCGACTCAGGACGTACCGACAACAAACATTCTTTGCCATCTTCCACGTTTTTCATCGCCCCGGGATTCGGTATTGTACAGGGAATCTCACCGATCTTCACATGGGCAGACCCGTCTGCATCCCGGCTTTTTAAGATACATGGGATATAGTTTGCCTTGCCGATAAAGTTTGCCACGAAAGAATCCTGCGGATATTCATAGATCTCCTGCGGCGTCCCAACCTGAGAGATCACGCCATCCTTCATAATCACAACTTTATCGGAGATCGCCATCGCCTCCGCCTGGTCATGCGTTACGTACAGACTGGTTATCCCAAGCCGTTTCTGAATGGCTCTGAGCTCATCTCGCATTGTCTCTCTGAGTTTCGCGTCGAGATTCGACAGCGGCTCATCAAACAGCAGAACACTCGGCTCAATAACGACTGCACGCGCCAGCGCCACACGCTGCTGCTGGCCACCGGACAGCTGATTCGGATAGCGGTCTGCCAGCTCCTTTATCTGCATCAGATCCAGAATTTTTTCCATTCTTCTGGCGATCTCTGTTTTGGGCACTTTCTTTACCTTAAGCCCATAGCAGATATTGTTGTACACCTTCATATGCGGAAACAGCGCATATGACTGAAATACCATGGAAATATCCCGTTTATTCGGAGGAACATTGGCAACCGGGCGGTCACCGATAAAAATTTCGCCCGAAGTCGGTATCTCAAAACCGGAGATCATGCGCAGCGTCGTTGTTTTGCCGCATCCGGACGGTCCGAGAAGCGTCACCATCTCACCGTCTTTGATCTCCAGGTCCACATTGTCTACTGCCGTAAAAAACTCCTGATTATTATCATGAGAAACAAACTTTTTGGTAATGTTCTTCAAGATAACACCATTTGAATTTTTGCTGAAATCTTTTGCCGGATTAACACTCATTATTTTAACCTCCTTCGCCTCTCACATCGTCTTCGTCATTTTTACTTTCCGCTGTCCACGCAGGTATCTCGGCTTGAATATGATATTTACGATCACGTTGATCACCCCTATGGCTGCAAGTATAAACACGATCATGACTGTGACCATCGCCGCAGCCCTGCTGTACTGACTGTTGCTGAACGCGTTGTAGACCCTCGCCGTGATCAGATTCCATTTTGGTGAAATCAGGAACATAACCGAACTGATCGCTGTCACAGAGCGCACAAATGCATATACCAGGCCGGAACGGAACGGCTGACTGAGCAGCGGCAGTGTCACTCTCCGAAAGGTGTAACCGGAATCCGCCCCCAGTATGGTGGACGCCTCCTCGATACATGGATCGATCTGCAGCAGCGTCGTTTTTCCCGCCTCGATACTCACCGGCATATTCCTGAGCACAAACACAACAACCAGGATCAGGCCTGTTCCGGTCAGCAAGAATGGTTCATTGTTAAATGACATAATATAGCTGATGCCGAGTACCGTACCAGGCAGCGCAAAAGTCAGCATGGAGATGAATTCCATAAGCCTCCTGCCCGGAAATTTCTTCGTGACAACCAGAAATGCAATGGCAATCCCAAGCACACCCGCAATGGGCGCCGCGTAAGTCGCCAGGACAACTGAATTCTTTACAGAATCCCAGCTGGTCTTGATAATATACTGGAAATGTTCAACTGTCAGATTAAAGTCCACGCCCCATGTCTTTACAAATCCTCCCAGGAGCACCGTTCCATACATCAGTATGATCAGAGCCGTCAGCAAAGCGCAAAAGACAAACAACGGCCATACAATGTGTTTCTCACTGATTTTTCTGCGCACCTGGGTCGGTTTTCCCGTCACTGTGACAAAAGACTTCTTGCTGATCCAGACGCTCTGTATGAAGAACGCAAGTATGGTCGGGACCAGGAGCATCACCGACAGCACTGCACCGCTGTGAAAATCGTACATGCCTGATACCTGATTGTAGACAGCGATGGCGAGCGTCGTAAATTTTCCGCCCAGAACTGCCGGGTTTGCAAAATCTTCCAGTGACTGAATGAACACTAAAAGAAAAGAACTTATAATACCGGGTGCGGTAAGCGGCAGTGTCACTGTCCAGAAAGTGCGTCCTCTGCCTGCACCCATATTGCACGCGGCATCTTCCACCGATGCATCGAGAGATTCCAGAATCCCCTGCATTGTCATATAGGCAACCGGAAAGAAGGACAGCGCCTGTACAATGATCAGACTTTTTAAACCGAAAATCTCTGAATCCAGAATTCCAAATAACCCCTTTGAAATAATACCCTGACGCCCAAATAAAAAGATCATCGCAAGCGAAAGCACGAAGGGCGGAGCGATAATCGGAATGGTGCCGATCATCTTAAAGAACCGTTTACCCGGCATCTCCGTCCGTATCATGGCAAAGGCAAATATGTATCCAACGACTGAAGAGATCAAAGCCACGATCAATCCCAGGACCATGGAATTCTTAAACGCTTCGATGTAAGCACTTGTCGATAACATTTTCCAAAAATAGGCAAGGCTGAACACCCCGTCCTCATTCACAATGCTCATCTTGAATATGTTATAAAGTGGAAATACCACAAATAATCCAAGAAAAACAAAGATAAGAATAATAGTCAGCAAAAGTGCAGGTTGTCGAAGGAGCATTTTAAAATTAGAAGATTTATTTTTTTTCATACAGTTACCCCTTTGTAAATTGGCTGATTCTTTAAATATGGAGCCAACCTTTTAGGATCGGCTCCATTTCATAGTGTTATGAAACCATATTGTCTGCGTTATCAACCTCATCCATGAAACGTTCGATCAGTCTGGTTTTATTTTCACCGCTCCAGATCTGATCATAATCAATCACATTTAATTCACTCAGAGGAGTCAGACCTTCCGTCACAGCTGCCTTTGAATTAACCGGGATACAAAAAGTACCTGCGTCAATCAGGGTCTCCTGTCCCCGGACAGAAGTCATCCAGTCAACAAACACTTTGGCATTTTCCACTTCTTCTTCCGGCCCTCCTTTGACGATGCCCATGGAGCCGATGTTCAGTCCCGCACCATCCTCCGGTGCAATAACTTCCACAGGATATCCCTGTGCAGTAGGTTTCAAACCATCATGTGTCATAGTCAGAGCGATTGCCGCCTCACCGAGCGCAACCTCCGTCGGTCCGGCTGTACCGGATTTTGTGTAATGGCGGATATTTCCATCCAGCTTTTTCAGATAATCAAACGCCTTGTCCTCTCCCCACATCTGACACAGGGTGGAAAGGTACATATAAGCAGTGCCCGATGACGACGGATGTGCAAAGACGATCTGGTCTTTGAATTCCGGCTTAAGCAGATCTTCCCAGGTTTCCGGGTAGTCCAGATTGTTTGCCTCAAACCATTCCGTATTTACTGCAAATGCGGTGACACCTACAAAATACGGGGTATAATAGCCTTCCGCTTTTTTGTAGTAAGCTTCATCCATATACTCCAGATTTGGCGTCTCGTACTGAATAAACAGATCGTCATCCTTAACAGACAAAAAGAGTTCCGCGTCGCTGCAGAAGACCATGGACACCTGCGGATTGTCCTTCTCCGCCAGAAGTCTGGTAAATGTCTCACTGGATGCCAGCTGCACATAATCCACATGGATTCCGGTATCAGCCTCAAATGCATCAAAAATAACAGAAGCCTGTTCCTCATTATAGGATGTATACATTGTCAATGATGTAGAGCTGTTTACTTTTTTTGCATCTTTGGATGCGGTATCTTTGTTCTCTTCTGCTGCTTCGGAACTGCCCTGCTTTTCAGTCGTATCCTCCTTTCCTGATGAACAGGCTGTCATAGAAAGTAACATTACACACAATACGCCTGCCAGAATTGATTTCCACTCTGCTTTCTTCATACGGTTTTCCTCCATTTTTTCTTTTTTCGTAGAATGTTTAACAGATTCCTCTCATTATCATTGGTACTTTTTCCCCATTCCTCCCATTCTATCTGTGTTCTTTTGTCTAAAATGGCTGTGTTTTAGCTTGCACAAAATATATCATATCGTCATTTTTAATAAAACCAAAAAACATTCTGATTTTTTCCATGTCTGTAGTATTTTACCGTTTTATTTCGAAATAATTCCGTATTTTATCTGATTGATTTTCCTGTGGTTTAAGGTATAATGACAAGTAGTTCTAATATTACATTATCATTGTGCCCCCTGCGATCCTGTGTTTAGCTGTACAACATTTCACCAGAAAGGATGTGGAAAGAATGTTTTACGCTCAACACCTGAATGAAGTCATTTCTATTTCACAGGAAGTCGCCTTTTTCGCCCGCATTTTTGTTGCATGTCTCTGCGGTGCGGCGATCGGATTCGAGCGCACTTCCCGTTTTAAGCAGGCGGGAGTCCGCACACACTGTATCATCGCCTGCACTGCCGCCGTGATGATGATCGTCTCCAAATATTCCTTTGCAGATCTTGGCGACGCATCCGGCGGATTTTTTTCCGGAACCCGCGGTGCTGACCCTGCACGTATCGCCGCACAGGTCGTAAGCGGGATCAGTTTTCTTGGGGCGGGAGTATTATTGAAAAAAGGAGATTCCATTAAAGGTCTGACAACTGCAGCAGGCTTCTGGGTCACCTCCGCCATCGGTCTGGCGATAGGATCCGGCATGTATTATGTTGGCCTCTTTACAACAGTGCTTGTGATTATACTGCAGATCATTTTGCACAGAGTACATATTGCAGGGGATGCGTCAGCTTACGAAATCGGTATTGTCATGCAGAATTCCATCGACTTACGCAATGGATTGATGCAGCGTCTTAAAGAAGAACACAGGAAGGTTACAGTCTGCAAGATCTCAAAGAACGAAGACGGTACCATGAACCTGCAGCTTTTAATAAAGTCCTCTGATCCGTTGTCTCTGGACCAGACGTTGGAATTGCTCGATTCTGAAGAATGGATTCGGTCGATCTCCAGGCAGTAAAAAGCAGCCTCCCCCGGGTTAACCCGGGGGAGGCTGCTTTTTACTGCTGTTGGCTGCCTGCATATTTATTTCTAAATTCACGCGGGCTTAAGCCCACTGTTCTTTTAAACACATATCCAAAATATTTTGCATCGCTGTACCCGGCTTTTTCTGCTACATCCAGAATGGATGAGTTGTTTTCCAGCAGTTCTTTTGCCCGCTCTATCCGAAAACCCGTCAGATAATCGATCAATGTTTTTCCAACCTCCCGGGAAAAAATGGTACTGAAATGACTCGGCGAAAATCCAACCTCCGATGCAACCCGAAACAGTGTCAGGGAAGAATCCATATAATGGTCATTGATGTATTGCATCGCATGCTGTACCTCTTCGGAATAGGAGGCTGCCGTATTCTGCTGTGTCGTGTTGTGATATGCGTCGTTGTAGGACTGGGACAGGCTGCCGAGACGGCCGACTATTGTTCCGATCTGTACCGCGTACTTCTTGTTGAGCTTTTTATACAGTTCATGCTGCAACGTCTGTGATGTTCCGTATGCGTTCTCCAGTACTTCTTCCTCCGAGGAACCTTTGACGATCGCAATAAACTGATTGGTGCCGCTGAGAAACCATATGATATCATTTCTGTTGCATAGTGTGTTGGCAATCAAAAACCTGATCTGCAGCAGCTCCTCATTCACTGTATCCGCAAGCTTCAGGTAGAGCACAATGTATTTCCGGGCAATAATATCGATTTCATATTTCTGTGCCAGTTCCAGAATACTGTTGAGCGGCAGGTCGCCTATCAGCAAATGGTTCAGAAAACTCTCACGCAGCATATCCGACTCAAAATCAATCTGCTCTTTCATCTGCTTCAAGTCCTGGAACTTGTGTTTCTCCTCGTCTATCCTTCTGCTGACCTCAGACAAAACTTCCAGCAGTCTCGCCGAGTCAAGAGGCTTTAGCAGATAGCAGTCCACACCTATGGAAATACACCGCTGGGCATATTCGAACTGATCATATCCGCTGATGATCACAATGTGCACAAACGGCAGTATCTTCTTAATGTGTGTGGATAAATCGATCCCATCCATGAACGGCATACAGATATCAGAGATGATAATATCCGGCCGCAGCTCCAGCAGCTGCGCCAGCGCCATCTCTCCATCCGACGCCTCCCCGCACACCGTGTAAAGATCCGGTTTCTTTTCAATTGCCTTGCACAGACCGCTTCTCATGATCGCCTCATCGTCAATGATAAATATACGTTTCATACTCGTTCTCCTCACAGGGTATCGTGAAATAAACTCTGGTACCACTCCCCAATATACTTTCCACTTTCAGACCGTCACTGTTGTAATATAGCTGTATTCGTTTATTTACATTTAAAAGTCCGATACTGTCTTCTTTATCACGATGCGATTTTTCCAGTTTCTGCCGAAGCGCCTCCAGTCTTTCCGGCTGCATTCCCCCTCCATTGTCCTCGACCGTAAATGTCATCGTACCATTATGGTTATCAGCACCTGAAATCCGTATCAGACCTTTCCCCGTAGAACGCTTTTCTTTTATTCCGTGGTAAAGGCTGTTTTCTACCAGGGGCTGTAATAGCTGTTTTAAAATACGATACTGATTCAATCCAGGATCGACCTGAATCTCGTATGTCAGAATATCATAATACCTGATATTCTGTATCTCCAGATAATTCTCAATATGTTCGATTTCCTTGCGCACAGGAATATAATCACCTTCAATTAAAGAAATCCGCAAAAAGGTTGTAAACGCCATGATGACTTTCACAACCTCCTCATTTCGCTCCTCCTCAGCCAGCCACACAGCTGTCTCCAGCGTATTGTAAATAAAATGTGGAGTGATCTGCGCCTGCAGAGCCCTCATCTCTGCTTTCTGTATTTCCCCCCGTACCTGGATACGGTAGTCAATCAGCTTGTCAAGCTGATCCGCCATAGAATTTAAGCTGTCCGTCAAAGATTCAAATTCAACGATTCCACTGTCCCTCAGCCGTACTTTCAGATTCCCCCTGGCAATCTGCGACGTCATCTCATTGAGTGCCAAAATAGACTTGTCGATACTGTTCTGCGTAGACCGGAAATCTTTTGTGACAAAAACAATAAAATAAGCAAGCACAGAACACATCCACATGGTCACGACGAGAGCGATATATTTCATCCTGCTGTTGAGCAGCGATATCGTAGAAGTCTCACTGGTGATGATATACTCCTCCAGCATATTGCATACCAGGTCTGATACATTCACGATCTCGTCATAGGTATGCTCATTATAAGACACGGCATCTCCTTCCATAATCTGTTGTTCCAGCTGCGCCACATATATTTTTAACGTATCAAGTGCACGCTGGGCAGCAATAATGTGTGTATTTTCATCCAGCTTCTCCAGGTTTCTGCTGACATCGCTGATGATGAACTCATGAGTACTTTCCTCCAGTGTGATTTTATTGGAAATAAGATCCCACAGCTCACTCATTAAATCTTCTTTGATACGGTCATGCTGTTCCACAGCATTTTCAATCTCCACGCTCAGCTGATTATATTTCATCGCTATATAGAAGATAAGAGCGACTAAAATGATGACCGGTACCACCGTGATGACCAGATAGACTCTGTGTGATTTTTCAAAAAAAGCTTTGATCCCGATCCTTTTGTCTTCCTTCTTTATGACGTGCTTTCTCATTCTTATGGTCTCATTCCTTTTTTACTCATCTCCTGATCAGAACCGTATTCGCCAAAAAAGTGACTGGTTCATGTTGATCATCATCCAGCAACAGTTGTATCGCCTGCACCGTAAGATCCCCTATTTTTTCCAGGTCGCACAGCATCAGACAATTAATTTTGCCTTCCTCGACCAGCCGGACGCTCTCCTGCGAACCGCCGACAGCAAATATTCGGACATCCTTTCCAGGCCGGACTCCCTGCTCCTCCAGCGCTGCGATTGCTCCCAGGGTCATAGCATCCCCCTGAGAAACGATCACATCCATGCTTCTCTGAGCACTGAAAAAGGCGTCCACAGCCTGAAACGCCCTGGATCGCATAAAATCACAGCACACCGTGTAGGGACTTTCAAAATATTCCATATCGTTCAGTGTATCCCTGAATCCACGGGAAATACGTTTTGAGGAATCCGCCTGCAGTGTACCGAATAACTCCATGATCACAGGCTTTTTCCCACATTGTTCGAACATCTGCCGGGTCATCTCTACGGCTGCCTGATAATAATCATAACCTATGTAATTAACATTCAGGTCTCTCGAAGACAGTTTGACTGACTTTTCGAGCGAAATGACAGGTATCCCTGCAGTATCCGCCTCCGCATACACAGAATCCCATCCTGTCTCTATGATCGGCGAAAATATAATGACATCCACCTGGTATACGATCAGTGAGCGCAGTGATGTTACCTGTGCCTCCTGTGTCCTCAGGGTGGGGATTGAAATGATCTCACCTCCCACCTTAACGATGGAATCCCTTATCACATATTGAAGCTGATCTCCCCAGTCATCATCTGTCGTGGTTGACACGAGGCCGACAATAAATGCCGCCTTCTTATCTGCATCAGCAGCACCTGGCTTAAAACATATGAAATATTCTGTGATCGTGATTGCCAGCAATACCGCTATCATAATAAATAAAACAAGACGCTTTCTCATAGGTATCCTCTAAATTCGCATTTTATCCATTTATAGATTTATTTCTGCATATATTATTTCATACTTTTTGTAAATATTCTACTGTTTTTCACACTCCTCAACTGCTTTTTTAAGCATTTTGTACGGAATGCCTTTACCTGATGACAATTTTTCCATCTTCTGCTATAATCAAACCTAGTCAAACAAGTAATAAGAAATTAAAGGATGATAGATGTCACACGGAGGGAACGAGACTATGTGGATTGCGGATGGCTGGAAAGACTATGAGGTGCTTGACACCTCAAAAGGAGAGAAACTGGAGCGCTGGGGAAAGTATATCCTTGTGCGGCCGGATCCACAGGTTATCTGGGATACACCGCAGAACAATCCTGGATGGAAAAAAAAGAACGGCCACTATCATCGCAGTAAGAAGGGCGGCGGTGAATGGGAATTTTTTCATCTGCCGAAACAGTGGACCATTCAGTACAAAGATCTTACTTTTAATCTGAAGCCGTTCAGCTTTAAACATACCGGTCTTTTTCCTGAGCAGGCCGCCAACTGGGACTGGTTCGGTGATAAAATCAAAAAATCAGGACGTCCGGTCAAGGTTCTGAACCTGTTCGCCTATACCGGAGGTGCAACGCTGGCCGCAGCAGCAGCAGGGGCAAGTGTCACACACGTCGATGCCTCCAAGGGGATGGTCAGTTGGGCGAAGGAAAATGCCGTCTCATCAGGTCTTGCAGAAGCCCCGATCCGCTGGATCGTCGATGACTGTGTCAAATTTGTAGAACGTGAAATCCGGCGCGGAAATCACTATGATGCCATCATCATGGACCCCCCCTCCTACGGACGCGGTCCAAAGGGCGAGATCTGGAAGATCGAGGAGGCAATTCACCCGCTGATCAAGCTGTGCGCACGCCTTTTGAGCGATAAACCGCTGTTTTTCCTGGTGAATTCTTATACCACGGGACTGGCGCCCGCCGTGCTGACTTATATGATCGCTACGGAATTAAAACGATTCGGCGGCACTGTTGACTCACAGGAAGTGGGACTGCCGGTAACTGACAGCGGACTGGTGCTGCCGTGCGGGGCGTCCGGACGGTGGGAACGGTAGATAGGCCAGTTATATTTATCACAGGAAACAAACATTTTAAAAACCGCTGCGAAACAGCAATATATTCTGACTGTTTTACAGCGGTTTTATCATTTCTTATTTACACACTCTATCTAATTGTAATAATAGATAAACTCATCTATTTTGTTTCCGGACTTCGTTACAGCAAGACTAATGCTTCCATATTCCTTCTCATAATTAACACTCTTTAATCTTGCGTTCAGATCGAATATATAATTTAGTTTCCATCCGTCATTTGTGAGTTTTGCGTTCGCCTGATTATAGCTTTCACCCAGATATACGCCGTAAAGTGTAACATTAATCCTTCCTTGATTCGACAAAGTATTAATGCAATTATACCCTTTGTTTACAGAAAAAAATATATACCCATCATCGATTCCATAATAATCGGGACCATAATAATATCCTCCCATTGAGTTCGAATTCTTTTCTATATTCCCCAATGCATTTGCAAGCTTATCCGGATGCTGAAAAAGATATCCCTTCAATTCTATCGTTTTTTTCTTTTTTCCATCTTGTCCGAAATAATAGGTTTGCCCGCTAACCTCCTGCCAGCCCGTCAGCATACGGCCGTATACTCCATCGGCTGTTCCTCCGGTTCGGGCTGGCCTTCTTCCGGAATTTACTCTTCTTCTGCATTCTCTTCCGGTTCCGTCTCCTGATTCTCCTCCGGCACTTCCGGTATCTCCGGCTCCGGCTTTTCCCCTTCCTATACTTCTTGCCTTTCCGTCAATATCCTATCTTCCGCAGCAAAAACACTTCCGGTGCTTCCCAGCACCATTATTCCGCTTAACATCCCGGCCAGCCATCGTTTCCATAGATTTCTTCTCTTCATACGTAATTCCCCCCCAATCATCCAAATAAGACAGTAAAATTACAGCTCAACTACTTTTTATAAGCCGCCACGATCTCCGCAATATACATCACATGATAATCCTTATCCGGATACCACTTCTCATCGATCCATGCTTCCCTGAAAAGCTCCGGCCTGATGTTGTCTTCATACAGCTTTTTGCACACGAACACCAGACTGCTCTCCTCAAACGTGGGCTGCCCCTCCACCGTCTGCACATGGAAACCGACCGCCTTTATCTTATCCTCATCCCGTCCGGACACGCTGCCGATATGACCCATTTCTTTTTTATACCCGCCTCCAAAGAATGACAGTGTAAACATCTCCCCGGCATCAATGAATTCCTTCGTGTACCGCTGCGGACGAATATAGATTGTCGCAACATTTTTGCCCCAGAGCACGCCGACTCCGCCCCAGGATGCTGTCATGGTGTTGACCACCCCGTCTTTCCCGGCAGTCACGAGCATCCACTCGTCCCCGATCATCTGAAATGGATTTTTTGCGATATCTTTTACATCTGTTTTCTGAAATGCCATAATAACTCCACCTTTCTTATGATAATGTTTCATTAGTTCTTCCTGCTTTACCCCTGCGAATCAACACCCCGGATTTCCATCACAATCTGCACCGGTTTTTTCACCCCGTCAATCTGCGCAAGCTCCACCGTCTCATCTTCCGTTTCAAAATAATACGTTGCCACACAGTTGTCCGCGCCGTCTGAACCCTGAAGTTCCAGCACATACTCTCTTTCTTTTGTCACCGGGATGTCTTCATCAATCACCCGGTACATACTCTCTTCCTTCACGAGTCCGCGTGTCGGCATCTCTCTCTCATAGACCACCTCCTGTGTCTCATGATCCAGAATCCGGATACTCATCGTCGCATCATTGATCCGGTTGTGCATGCCGAACCGCACCTTTATGCTCTCTATGGCATCGCCGTCCGCGGTGAACACCTGCCGGACACTTGCGGTATCCGTGATATTGACGGTCTCGCACTCAGCCGCTTCCACCTGTGTATTGTCTGCAAAGATCACCTCTCCTTTTACGGCAGATGCCAGACAGATTCCCGCCGGGATCAGGAAAGCGGCGGCTCCTGCCAGAAACGTGACCCTGAGATAATTCATCATATGATCCGGGACCTCCGTCTTTCGCACGGTCTGATATTTCGGATGGTTAAACACAAAAAACACCAGCAGTATCACAAAAATACAGGTTCCCAGATTTACCAGATTGCTGTAGCCATACACGTCTGCCATGGATGTGGCAAATGACCGCTCTCCGATCAGGAATTTGAAAATCCCGCTTTTCATCATCGTCTGGTCTGCGATGCCGCTCCACTGATTCACGCTGAATATATAGAGTGCAACGACAAATATATTTGTGACCAGCACAAACATCTTGCCGTTTCTGTTTCGGAAGATGCTGAGTACCAGGAACGGAATCATGACCAGAAACCACTGCGGATTCCATCTGGAAAATGCAAAGATCGTAAAGCTGACCCCCGTCGCAAAATACAGTGCCCAGGCGACCAACTCATCGAGAAGCACGGGCTTTTTAATATATGCCCACACCATCAAAAATGCTCCCATTCCCAGTATCAGGCTGATTCCGGAAATATAACCGAACTCAAAGCCGTTATCCACGAAGCTGAGCGCGTGAAAGCCAAGCACACACCGATAGAAATACGGCGAACCCATATTAGGTATGATCTCGAGCAGCACGGGGGCTATGCCGACCAGGGCATACAGGGCCAGTTTCCGGAATTTCTTTTCCTTCAGCACCAGCAGTACAGCGAAATATGCCAGTGCCTGGTATTTAAAGGTTGCCGCGATTCCCAGGAACAACGCAAACCTGAAAAGACCGCCCTTAACATAATAATACAGCCCGAGCACCATAAAAAATACCATAAAAATATCATACTGGCTGAAAATAAACTGACTGTACACCGCGATCGGACAGATCAGAAACGCAAACTTACATATTTTAGACTTTTCCTCGCCAAAACCGATCAGCATTCCGATCTTATAGATCAGATGTGCCGTCACAAAGTATAAAATAACCGGCAGCAGCTTATACCACATCAGGTTCAGCAGCGCATCCTGGAGGATGAATCCGGGCACGCGCCCCAGCAGATACAGCGGGAGATTCCAGATGGCGAATGCCAGGAACGTGCTGGGCAGGTAATTGGCGTAGAATCCCTGTGACTGCTCATAACTCGCCTTATAAAAATCCTGGAAGAATCCCCTGTAATACAAAAAGGAACGATTCCCCGTCACGATAATATCGCCTTCAAAAAAGGTGACAAACAAAAACGCCAGAATCAACAGTGAAATGATCCAGTCCAGCCTGCTAAGCTTCTGCATACTGACCACCGGCAGGTCTCTCATCCAATTGATCTTCTTAATCTTCTCTTTCATTTCCATCCCCACACTCATCATCAAAATTCAACCGCTCTTCCTCTACCACGAGCGGACGATCCAATACCCGTGTATTGATGCTCAGCACATATTCTCCCAGAAAACCGATAAAAAACAGCTGCAGTGCTCCCAGAAAAAAGATACCGATCAGCATCGGCGCAACCCCCGCGGAAAAACGGTCCCAGTACATGATCTTCAGGACCAGATAAAAAATCCCCGCAAGAAAGCTGATTCCGGATACAAAGAATCCCAGGAAGGTAGCCAGCCGCATCACAACCTTGGAGTAAGAGGTAATACCAACCATCGCATAATCATACAGGCTGTAAAAGTTATTCTTACTTTTCCCGGCTCTCCGCTTCTGCTGTGTATAGGGTAACGCTTCGTAGTCAAAGCCAAGCTCTGCAATGATGCCGCGAAGGTAAGGCATCGGGTCATGCAGATCCCGTACCACATCCACAAATGCCTTGTCATACAGCCCAAATCCGGTAAAGTGCTCGATATGATCAATATCCGTAATCTTCCGGATCAGCTTATAGTAGCAGGACCGTATCCAGTACATCAGCTTCTTCTCCTTACTCGACTTCTTAACCCCGATCACGATCCTGTGTCCTTTTTCCCAGGCACGCACGAAATCCACGATCATACTCACCGGATCCTGAAAATCCGCACACATACGGATCACACAGTCTCCTGTGGCCTGCTTCAGCCCGTGCACCGGCGAACGCATCTGCCCGAAATTGCGGGCGTTAAAGATCGCCTTGACCTTTTTATGTTCCTCACAGATCTTCCTGAGTTTTATCCGCGTCGTGTCTTTGGAATGATTATCGATAAAAATAATTTCGTAGTCATATTCGGAAAGCTGCTGTTCCAGAATATCCGTGATCGCCTTTGTAAGCGGCGCGACATTCTCCTCTTCATTATACGTGGGAATTACTACTGATATTTTCTTTTGCATGATGATATTCTCCTTAACCACTCTGCCGTCTCCCTGATCCCCTTCTCAAAGGAATATTCCGGCATGAATCCGGTATCTTCGGTCAGCGTGCGGATATCCGCACACAGGTTCATGACCGCGCCCTCCGGGTATTTGCGTCTGCCGATCCCCGGTATGATTCCCGGATCCACGGCATCCCGCATAGCATAGATATATTCAGAAAGCCGTCTTGCCCTTCCGCTTCCGACACAGTAGACAGCCTGATCTCTGCCCTTCTCCCCTATTAAATAAAACGCATTTCCGGCGTCCCTGCTGTACAGATAATCCCAGCGCTGTTCTGCCTTCGTAAATTCTGTCGCTTCCCCGTTCAGCATTTTGCGGAGACCCTCTGAGATCATCGACGACTCCTTGTCATAGATGCCGTAAACGCTGAAAATCCTGGGCCAAATGCACTCAAGCCCCAGCTCTTTCGCACAGGCAAACGCAAGTTTCCCGGCAGCCAGTTTGCTGATTCCGTATGGTGTCCGGGGGTTCTCCGGCGCGTCCGGTCCGATCGCCGTAAGATCAAGCACTCCATACTCCGCCTGAGAACCGGCGCCGATAAAACGGCGGCATCCCAGCTCTTTTGCAGCTTCTGCTGCATCAAGCGTATACCCGATGTTGTCACTCTGCAGCCGGACACTTTGATTTCTCGCCGCACCGGTATGTCCCCATGCGATGTGATAAAAAGTATCGCACTCCTGCCCGATCAATCCCGGCAGACATTCCATATCTGCAAGTTCACACGGCACAACATGCAGCTTTTCATGACATGGCAGGCGCCAGAGCTTCCCGCTTCCCACCCGCACAACCGCATAGACTTCGATTCCATGTGCCAGACACACTTCAATCAGCGCAGCGCCGATCATACTGGTCGCTCCCGTCACTACAATTCGTTTCATAGCTGTACTCCTTCATCCACAAGCGGAATCCACATATTTTCCCTCAGCTCTTCCCGTTCCAGAAAAGGGTACATATCTTCAAGAGGGGCAGAGAACATACTGCCGCCTGGAAGCCGCCTGGATGCCGTCTTCGGCTGTGTATACTGCTTCTTCGTGACAAATACCTCGCAGATAACAGCACCTTCCTGACCGAGAACTTCTGTGAGATCCTGTTTCAGGCTCTCACTGCTCTTCAGACTTCTGTAGGGAAATCCATATGCCGCAGCAAGCTTCTCCAGTCTGGGAAAGCTCAGGTCACCGCTCTCCTCACCCACTCCGACCAGCGGTTCACCGAAGAAACTCATCTGTGTCTGGCGAATCGAATGATAGCCCTCATTGTTGATTACAAACAATTTCACTGGAAATCTGTTATGCCGGATTGTCTGCAGTTCCTGCAGATTCATCTGCAGGCTTCCCTCGCCGGTCACACAGACCACCTCGCCGCCGGATGCCCGTGCCACGCCGATTGCGGCGGGCAGACAGTAGCCCATAGACGCCGTATTGGGATTTGTGATAAATCGCTGTCCCTTTTTGATCACCGCACTCTGACTTGCGGCAACCCGTGCAGTCCCGACACTGACCACCAGATTGGCCCCTTCTTTCAAAAGACTCGTCATCTCATGGCAGAATGCGTAGATATTGGTGCGCCCATCCTCCAGTTTCCGGTAGTGTTCTTCCGTCACAACCGGATAGCGCTCCTTCCACCTGCGGCACTGCGCCTTCCAGTCCGTACCCTGAAACAGTGGTACCTCCGGCGTACATTTTGCTTCTCGCAGACATTGAAGGAGCATCTGAATCAGATCAGCCGCATCAGCCACGACAGGAAGATTCACATGGAGGTTCGGTTTCTTCAGCTCCTCCCCGTCGATATCGTTTAAGATCGTATACGCTTCCCGAGCCCAGCTCTGGTACTGGAAACCGGTCTGCAGAAGGCTCTGCCTGCTGCCGATGGACAGCAGCAGGTCACTGTTCTGTACTGCAAAATTGCCTGCGCGGTCACCTGTTCCGCCGTTTCTTCCGACATACAGCGGATCAGCAGTCTCCATCGCATCCACACTGCTCATTCCGGTCACCACCGGCACGCCCAGCCGCCCTGCCAGTTCATGAAAACTATCCATGGCGCCCGCCAGACGGACGCCATTTCCGACGAACAGCACCGGACGGGATGACTGCCTGATTTTATCCAGAATCTTTTTGGCCGTCCGGCGGCTCACTTTCCCGCACTGCTGCCCGGCATCCTCGGAAGGATCGTATCCCCGCAGCTCGTCTGTCTGCACCACGGCGCCCTGCACATCCAGCGGCAGGTCAAGCCATACCGGACCGGGCCGCCCGCTTACTGCCAGGTACATTGCCCGTTCCAGGTGATACCGGATATCCTTTGCATCTGTGACCATCACCGCATACTTCGTCATGGGAGCAACCGACTGCACAATGTCATACTCCTGCACGCCCATGGTGCGCAGCGCAAGCCCTGTGCTTCTCACCGTAGTCGCATACCGCACCTGACCCGAAAATACCAGCATCGGTATTGAATCTGTCCAGGCACACAGCACCCCGGTGATAGCGTTGGTGGCCCCCGGTCCGGAAGTCACACACACAGCTGCCATACGGTTATCGACCCGGGCGTACGCCTCCGCCGCCATCGCCGAAGCCTGCTCATGGTGATGATACGTGCAGCGAAGCCTGCCATGATGTCCAAACGAATCGTTCAGATGCATCGCACCTCCGCCCGTCACCGTAAATACATCACAAACTCCGCTGTCAGCGATCGTATCCGCTATATAATCAGAAACTTTCTTTTTCATAATATTCCCATCCCTCTACTGATAATCCGGACACCTGTTCTCACAGACCATCCGCTTGCCGGAGGCCTGTACCGGAATCTCATCCACATACGTCACGTCGATGACCGCTTCCTCGCCCAGATAGCGGCGGTAAGAATCTACCACGGCATTTTCATCAATCTTATCCCGGTCGGCATTTAAGAGCAGCTCATACCGCTTTTTCTCCCACTGAATACATTTTGCCTGGTGGACAATCCCTTCCAGATTGATCAGCACATTCATAAATACGTGAATCGACAGCGGTTCTCCCTTACAATTGTACATCAGGGACCCCCGGCGTCCGTAGATTTCTTTGAAAATCCCATGTTTTCTTCCCTCTTCATCAACACTTACCTCCATGATCCCGGTATCGCCTGTATCATAACGGATCATCGGAAACGCCCGGTTATAATAGTCCGTCACCACGATCCTCCCCGGCTCCCCGGGCGCTGCCGGCTTATCACTGTCGAGCTTCAGGATCTCAATATAGAAATTGTAGAGGTCTATGGTGTAATCATTCCGTCCCGGAAGTGCGATCGCGATAAATCCGTTTTCATTATTTCCATAGGAACGCACGGGACGGAAACCAAAGATATCGGTCAGATCGTCAAAAGTTGCATCCGGCAGCGCCTCGCCCATTGAGAATACCATTTCCACATCCCACTTCGATACATCGATATGTTTCCGTCTGATATAAGCGGCGAGCGCAGTCAGTGCACTGGAATAGCTGACCAGCACCTGAATCCTCTGTTTTCTGATGGTCCCGCAGATATCTGCAAGCGCGTCATCCCCCATGTTGGATATGTCGATCATAATCAGGTTATTTTTGAAAGATTTCCATTTGCTGATGGTGTTCTTTCCCTCAATCCACACACGGAACTCCCCGCGTTTCATCCCCATCCGGAACCCGTTCAGCTCCATGCAGGAAATAAAATTCATGTTGATGCGGTTCATCTTGTCCCCGTCGCAGAGCACCGTAAACGGCGCTCCGGTCGATCCGCTCGTGGACAGGCGATATGTCTTCTTCTCCTCCCCCTGATAGGAATCACAGAGAATCTCAGAAAAATGCGCGTTGTAATCCGCTTTATTCATCACCGGAAATTCACTGAGGTTTTTGGCATCCGCACAGTGTGCCCGGTAATACGCCGAGCTGTCTTTCGCGTATTCGAGCAGCGTATGCAGCCGTCTTTTCTCATACTCCTCTGTGATGCCATCCACGATCTCCCGTTTATTGACTGTTTTCAGTTTCTCAAGCTTTCTGCCCTTTACGGCGTCGAGCAGATTGAATGCGGTCCTCCGCAATCGTTCACCAGCCTGCATTCCCTACACCTCTTCTATCTTTTTCGTTTGTCGTTTCCTCAATTTTGCAAGTCCCAAAGCTGTCACGGCAAGCACCCGCACAACATTTGCCGCCAGCACTGCACAGGAAAATCCCATTATTCCATACTGTGCTGTCAGCCAGAGTACCAGCACCGTCATCAGGATCAGATGCCCTGCCTGAAGGATCAGCTGCCATTTCTCATCGGTAAATGTCAGTACAAGAATGAACAGGAATGCCGAGAACATTCCCAGCACCTGCGTCAGGTTTACGACCGTCACCAGTCCCTGTATTGCCTCATACAGATCCGGATACAGCAGTTTTACAAATACTGGCGTTGCGATCTGGCAGAAGAAAAAGAACACGAGACTGACACTGCAGCCAGCCAGCACTGCCCTGGCAAATTCCTTTCTGCACAGCGTGTGCTCCCTCCTGGTCAGATACGAGATCACAATCGTGTTGACAGGCGCGATCAGCAGCACCATCGTCTTTCCGATCAGGGATACGACATAATACTGAGTGACCGCGACATTTCCGATCATATATTTCAGCGCCACGCGGTCCATATTCAGTGTCACATTTGTGATCAGATAGGACAGCATCAGGAAAAATCCGCGCGAACATGCCACTTTAAAGGAATCACTCTTCACAAAAAACTGCCGGAACACCGAGCCGGTAACCGATACGTAGATCAGACTGGCCGCCTCACCCGTCAGGAAAATCAAGAACCAGACATCCGTCAGCCAGTACAGACCGAATCCGGCGATATACCCAATGCTCATCACCAGGTAATAGACAAAGAATCTGCGATAATTCAAATTCAGACGGTATTCCACATCACCATAATACCGGAAAGTCGTCAGCATCAGCAAGAGCAGCGTCAGTATAATTGTTCCGCCACCGGTCATAAAACGGATGGAGGCGAGAACCGCAATCACACTGCCGATACATCCGAACAGCAGCAGTGAGCGGTCATAATCCCCGTTCGTCACCGCAAACGTCCTGCGGACCACGAGCCGGCTCGTGTTGAGTGACTGCCCGATCGACGGGCAGAGTATGCTGACAAGCCCCATGATATACAAAAGGCCGCCCATCTGATCCGCCCCCATATGGCGGTTCAGCAGCGGATAGATCAGCAGCTGCAGCACGCCGTTCATCAGCAGCATGCCGCCCATCGTATATACCGTATTTCCCAAAATCTGTTTCTTCTGCGTCTCTCCCACGCCCTGTTACCTGCTTCCCTTCCGGTCCTGATATTCTTCGCACCGGTTTTCAATATATTTTCTCTTTCCGGACTGCAGCACCGGAATCTCATCCACAAATTCAATCGAAAGCTCTGCCCGCTCGCCCAGATACGGCGAAATCCGCTGTGTGATGTCTTCTAAATTCATCTGCTCTCTGTCGCCGTTCAGCCACAGTGTATATTTCATCAAATCCTCCTGGATAAAACGGAACTGCTTCACCCCGCGCACATCCCACATGTTGTTCGTGATAATATACGGAGTCAGTGCCTTACCGTCGCAGTCATAAATCAGATCGCTTCGCCTGCCGTAAAGCTCCGTCAGATAGAGCTTATACTTTCCATTTTTTACTTTCCTGGACGCCACCGCAGTATCCCCGTTATCATACCGCAGGATCGGGAACGCGTAATTGTACAGATCCGTGATCACGATACGCCCAAGCTCGCCGGGTGCCGCAGGCTCATCACTGTCCATCTTCAAAATCTCATAGTAGTAGCTCTCTGTATCGATCTGATACCCCTCATCTTCTTTGTTCTGAATACCCATAATACCGTTTTCTTCATTGGAGTACCAGGCCCTCACCGGACAGCCGAACTGCTTCTGCAGCTTTTTTCGGAAATCAGGCGCCATGGCCTCCGAGATCGGGATGATGGATTTCACTCTGAATTTCGAAGTGTCCACCTGATGATCAGAAATGTAACGGCTGATCTCCTGAAGCGCCGAGGAATAGCCCACCAGACATTTCACACGCTTCCCGCGAATGGTATTAAGCATCCTCGCCAGCCCCTCGTCATCCATGTTGGAGCTGTCCATCATAATCATATTTTCCATCAGAAGCGACAGCCGGCTTTTCTTAACATTGTTGACCCACACGCGGATAAACGCTTCCTTCATGCCGATATAATATCCGCCCACCGCACCCAGAAAGATGCCGCCTGCCGTGTTGTGGCAGATCTTATCTCTATTCTGAACCATGGACAGAGGGGTCCCGGTGGAACCGCTGGTGCACATGATACGGTTGTCCGGCGCACCTTTATGTACCGAAGATAGAAACGCATCGTACTGATCACGGAAGGTATCTTTATTTACCACCGGCAGTTCGGAAAGCCCGCCCTCCGGATCATAGTCCTTATAGAATTCCGTCGTCTGCACGGCGTGCCTGATCAGTTTACGAATCTTCTCTTCCGTCTCTGCCAGAGATGTCCCTCCATAAAAACCGCTGCGTATCTGGTCATAGTATCTGCGCACAGGCGCACCACGAAGCTTATCAAGCGTCCAGAATCCAAACCATCTTAATTTTTCATCAAATGACATTCGTCATCCTCCCAAATCATGCTTCTTTCAACACTTTTATCATATAATCAATCATCTCATCCGTCATCCCCGGATAGACACCGATCCAGAATGTATCCGTCATAATGCGGTCCGTCACGGTCAGTTCTCCCGGCACCCGGTAGCCGCGGCCCTCGGCACGCATCTGATCAAAGCACGGATGCCTGATCAGATTGCCGGAAAACAACATTCTCGTCTGAACGCCTTTCTTTTCCGCATACTGTACGACTGCATTGCGGTCCACACCTTCCCTGCAGGTGATCAGAAAGCCAAACCAGCTCGGGTCGGAATTCTCACACGCCTCCGGAAGGATGAACTTCTCCTGCGCATCGGCAAGCCCCGCCCTCAGGCGTGCAAAATTTTCCTTTCTGCGCGCCACAAAGGATGGGAATTTTTCCAGCTGAGCACAGCCCACAGCCGCCTGCATGTCGGTCGCCTTCATATTATATCCAAAATGTGAGTACACATATTTGTGGTCATATCCCAGGGGCAGTTCCCCGTACTGCCTGTCAAACCGGTGTCCGCAGAGGTTATCACAGCCCGACGGACAGACACAGTCGCGTCCCCAGTCCCGGAAAGAACGAACAATCTTGTGCAGCAGCGGATTATCTGTGTACACCGCGCCGCCCTCACCCATCGTCATATGATGCGGCGGATAGAAGCTGGACGTTCCGATATCACCGATCGTCCCGGTAAGCTTTGTCTCGCCATCGATCGTATAAGTGCTGCCGAGCGCGTCACAGTTATCTTCAATCAGCCAGAGTCCATGCGTATCACAGAAAGATCTCACCGCTTTCAAGTCAAACGGATTACCCAACGTGTGAGCGATCATCACCGCCTTACTCTTATCAGAGACAGCCCCTTCAAGCTTTGTCACATCGATATTGTACTGCGGAATCGTCACATCCACGAATACCGGCACCGCACCGTACTGAATCACCGGAGCCACCGTCGTCGGGAATCCTGCCGCAACCGTGATGATCTCATCTCCCGGTTTTACCTGACGATCACCGAGAAGCGGTGAAGTCAGCGCCATAAATGCCAGCAGATTGGCGGAAGAACCCGAGTTCACCAGGGAACAGAACCTTATCCCCAGATATCTGGCAAAATTCTCTTCAAACGCATTCGTATACCGCCCGGATGTCAGCCAGAACTCCAGTGCACTGTCCACCAGGTTCGTCATCTCTGTGCGGTCATAAACACGGGAGGCATAAGGAATACGGTCTCCCTCCTCAAAACATTTCATCTTATTATGATATTTATCACAGTAAGCGCCCACCATCTGCAGAATCTGCTCTTTCGCTTCCTGCTCTGTCATTTGTTCAAACATCTTTTTCATTCTCCTGTTTCTTCAAACTTTCTGATCTGATCTTCCATACAGGTACAGACATCTTTACCTTCCAGATAGGCCCTGGACCATTCTACTGTATGTTCAATAGCTTCCCTCACGTGCCAGCGCGGTTTCCATCCAAAGACCTGCTTCATCCTTGAGCAGTCCAGCTTCAGGAAATTAGCCTCATGCGGCCCATCCTCCGACTGGCTGATCCAGGTCTGTCCTTCTCCCCACGCTTCACAGAACATATCCACCAGCTGTCCGGTGGTCACACAGTCCTCATCATCCGGTCCCACATTATAAGATCCCGCAAACTGATTGTCCTCATACTGTCTCTGTGCGATCAATAAATATGCCGTCAGGGGCTCCAGCACATGCTGGAATGGTCTCGTAGAGTGCGGATTGCGGACCCTGATCGGTTCTTTCATCGCTGCAGCCCGGATACAGTCCGGAATAATGCGGTCGTTTGCGAAGTCTCCGCCTCCGATGACATTTCCGGCACGTGCGGTGGAAACAGCAGTCTTCCCATCTGCGAAGAATGAATTCCTGTAACTGTGCGTGACCAGCTCCGAACAGGACTTGCTGTTGGAATAAGGGTCAAAACCATCCAGTGCATCGGTCTCCCGGTATCCCCATTCCCACTCATGATTTTGATATACTTTATCTGTAGTAACATTCAAAAAGGAACGCACACTGCCACACTGCCGCACACATTCCAGAATATTGACCGTCCCCATAACATTTGTCTCATACGTGTAGACGGGATTCATATAGGAATCCCGCACGATCGGCTGTGCTGCCAGATGAAACACAAGCTCTGGCCGCACCGTATTCATCACCTCTGACAGATGCTTAAAGTCCCGGATGTCTCCGGTCACCGATTGCATCTGCTGCTCTATCCCGCACACAGAAAAAAGATTCGGCTGTGTCGGCGGCTCCAGGGAATATCCCGTCACCCGGGCCCCTGCACCGATCAGCATGCGGCACAGCCAGCTGCCTTTAAAACCGGTATGCCCCGTAACCAATACATTTTTCCCTCTGTAAAAATCCAAATTCACCATCACTGCCACACTTTCCATGGCGCCCTCCCGGACAGCCACATTTCCTCAAGTTTTTCTTTCTCACGCATCGTATCCATGCACTGCCAGAAACCGCTGTGCCGGTATGCGTTTAACTGCCCGCGGCGTGCGGCCTCCTCCAGCGGATATCGCTCAAACACCGTCTCATCACCCTCGATCAGGTCTATGATCTCCGGTTCCAGCACCATGAAGCCTGCATTAATCCAGCCGCCGTCCTCTTTTTTCTTCTCCTTGAAATTTGTGATCGTCCCGTCTTCCAGGATATCCAGCACGCCAAAACGACCGTCCGGCTGCGCCGACGTGATCGTCGCCATTTTTCCGTGTGTATGATGAAATTTTACCAGTTCTGCGATATTGACATCCGAGACACCGTCACCATAGGTGAGGAGAAAGGTATCTTCTTCCAGATATTCACGGATTCTCCTGATACGGCCCCCCGTCATTGTCATAAGCCCCGTATCAATCAGTGTTACCTTCCACGGTTCTGATATATTATTATGTACAATCATCTTATTTTCTTTTGTAAAGTCAAACGTGATATCACTGTTGTGCAGATAATAATCCGCAAACCACTCTTTGATCACATGCTGCTTATACCCGCAGCAGATAATAAATTCATTGTAGCCATAATAAGAATACAGCTTCATAATATGCCATAAAATCGGCTTTTCACCGATCTCTATCATCGGTTTTGGCTTCAGATGGCTTTCTTCGCTGATTCTCGTGCCGAATCCACCTGCCAGAATTACAACTTTCATTCGTTCTCCATCCCAACTTTTGTAAGATTATTCATACCCCTACTATACTACAAAATAAGCGTCAAGAAAATGATTTTCTGCTATTGTTTCAGCATCCTCAGTTCCTCCAGTGCAATACAGTTTGGCATGGAGTTCTCCTGTACCTCCCGGAAACATTTCGCATATTCCATCCAGCACACAGACTCCACCTCTTCTGTCTGAAGGCACAACTTACTGATATCAACATCCTTCCACAGCAGATAGACTCTGCTGACCTGATTGTCGCGGAATATACGCCCGTGAAAGGTTTCCTGCCACCGCACACGTCGAAGGCCTTTATCGATAAGCTCTTCGGGTTCGGCATGAACTCCCAGTTCCTCCATAAGCTCGCGAAGCGCAGATTCCAGGTATCCCATACCAGCAGGGATATGACCTGCTGATGAGATATCGTAGCAGCCCGGATGTGAATCTTTATTCATACTCCGCTTCTGAAGCAGTATTTCCATTCCGTGCTCCTGATCCTCTCTTGCAATCCACACATGTGATGTACGGTGCAGATCTCCGTCCCTGTGAACGGAATTTCGTTCTTTTGTAACACCTGTAGGAATGCCATCCTCCGTCACTATATCCAGATATTCCATCTTCTTTTAACTCCTCCTGCACAGTCGTTTTTTTCATCCTATCATCAAAAGGCGTAAAGGACAACTGTATATAACCAACTTTTATATGCGGGGATAATAACAACTTCTTGTACCACCACAACTTATAAAGTATAATATCTGTATTCCCATCGGAGGAACCTCCGATACTTCCTGTATGACCTGTGATCATGCAGGAAGAGAAGCAGTCCCGGGCAGTTGCAGATAAACGTTTTATGAAAGTGAGGGCATACCATGATCTGTTATGAGGGTACGATCATAACCTGTAATGAACATAATACCATAGCCGGCTATCTGGTGGAGGATGGCGGAAAAATATTGTATGTAGGTGACACCCTTCCGGCACAGTATCAGGCCTGCAGGCGCATCCCGCTTGGAGACCAGGCACTTTTGCCCGCATTCGTGGATACCCATCAGCATTTTGCCAGTTTCGCCACCTTCCATGCAGGACTTAATGTCATGGACGCCGAGTCTAATCAGGAAATCGCGGCCATGATTGCCTCTTTTTCAAAAGTCTGTAAGAATAAGACGCTGATTGCATTCGGTGCATCCCCCTGTTCTGTCCGGGAGGGACGCCTTATCAGCAGGGCTGAACTGGATGAAGTCTGTCCCGACCAACCGATTATGGTAGTGAAATATGACGGACATGCCTGCATCATCAATTCCCTGCTGTTGAAAAAGCTTCAGAAGAAACTTGCAGGGCTGCGCGGTTATCATCCTGATACTGGCGAGATGAACCAGGAGGCTTTTTTTACCGTCTCCAACTACATCACGAGCTCTCTTTCCATTGTGGAGCTCGTGAAAAATATGCAGCGTGCAATGGACTATATGGCATCTGTCGGAATAGGCATGGTACATTCTGTCAGTGGCGTTGGTTTTCCGTTAAATCTTGATATTTCACTCGAAAAATGGATGGCTGCCAGCGCACTAAGCGGCTTCCAGCTGCGCATTTTTCCACAGTCCATGGACGTTCGTACGGCTCTGCGCCGAAAGCTGCCCCGGATCGGCGGATGTTTTTCCAATGCCCTGGACGGCTGCTTTGGTTCCCGGGATGCGGCATTGCTAAAACCTTATGAGGGCAGTAGTTCTAACGGTGTTTTGTACTACAGTGACGCTCAGGTCGCTGATTTTTGTAAGGCCGCTAACCGTGCCGGCCTGCAGATTGAACTCCATGCGATCGGTGACGCTGCATTCGACCAGGCTGCCCGGTCGATAAAAGCTGCACTGGATGATTTTCCCCGCAGGGATCATCGGCATGGAATCATCCACGCCTGCCTGCCGACAGATGAAGGTCTGGAAATCTGCAGGGAATACCAGATTCAGCTCCCCGTACAGACGGCATTCATCGACTGGAAACAGGAGCCGGATTCTTATCTGGAAAGCATTCTCGGCAGCAGAAGTTCCTCGCTGAATCCGCTGCAGACGATGTGGAACAAGGGTCTTATTCTCTCTGCGGGATCCGATGCTCCCTGCACTGCCCCCAATCCGATCGCCTGGATTCATAAAGCCTGCAATCATTCCAATCCCAGTCAGGCGCTTACGCTAAATCAGGCGCTTCGCATGTGTACTTATAATGGGGCCTGGGCCACCTTCGATGAGAAACTGCGCGGAAGCCTGGAAGCAGGCAAACTGGCCGATATGGTACTGCTTTCCGCAAATCCCTATGAGGTTCCCAGAGAGCGTCTGCTGGAGCTTCAGGTCAGACGCCTGTATCTTCAGGGCACCCCTTATCGCAGGCAGAGCCGGTCTGCCGCCGGCGCTTTGTTAACCGGTATCTTTTCACGCAATGTCAGCTAGTCAGGTAAGAAGTTTTTATGAATTCCCCCTGTATTCTCTCTGCAGTGGATAGACAAAAAGAAATCCGGGCATTAAACTTATAGAAAGCAAACAGATCGGAGGCTCTATAAAATGAACCAGATTATGACAGGACAACTTATTATGAAAAAACGCAGGGAAAGGAATCTGACACAGGAACAGCTTGCCCGGAAACTAAACTTATCAAATAAAACCATCTCAAAATGGGAAACGGGTAAGAGTATGCCTGATTATGGAGTTATAGAATCATTGTGCGAAGAGCTGGAAATAACCGTTGCAGAATTGATGGACGGTGAAATGAATGAAAAAAACCGTATCCGTATTGGTGAAGAGCAAAAAATGCTGGAAATGCTAAAACGGATACAAAATCTGGAACAGCAAAGGAGTATCATACTGGGGATTATGCTTATCTGCACAGGTATTACATTTTTTTTGATTTCACGTCAGTTTGGCGGGACCACCATCCGTGATTTAATTTCAGGTATTCTGCTGGGACTGTCTGTTGCAGAATCACTGACCGGCGTTTATATCATTGCGCGATCATCCGGAAACTGAAGAAGTCCGTCACGGATATATGATTTCATGTACCTGCCCGGCATCATGCTGCGCAGGTGCATGTCGTATATCCCGCTCCACAATATTTTCCGTGCAAACAGATGTCAGGGCATGGCTGCACTTACCAGATGTCCGACAGGCACCACGCAGAGCGCACAGAAAAGTATCGCACCGGACAATACCGCATATTGTACAAGCGGCAGCTGGCGGCGCTGCTGCACAATATTGAGTACAAATACGATTGCCATCCACAGCATAAACACGCTGGTCAAAATCCGTTTTACGGTAAACCCATATGCCGAAATATACAGCAGCATCTTACTGGCGGCAGTGAGAATCAGCAGAAGTGTCAGCACAGACATCAGTACATTCAGCCAGCGGAGTACTTTATTTTCCCTGCGCACCGTTTTGGAAAAAGAATTGGCGCCCAGCAATACCGCGATATTCAGCAATGAGATTTGGCACAGCTCGAAAAATCCCTGCCTGGCATATTCCGCATAAGTGAAATTTTCCGGTCTGAGCCCCGCAAATGCCGAGAACAGATAAGAACTCTGCAGTACGATAAACACCAGATAAGCCGCACAGACCGCCACAACCGCAGTGCTGACTGCCACATCCGGAACCGCGTGAAGTTTCATAACCACGGCGCTGGCACTGTCCTTATGAAAATGACTGGTACTCTTCCTGACAATTCCTCCGTAAGCCAGACCGAACAGATACGCAGCCACGGGCACAGACAGCAGGAAGCGAAGAAAATATCCCAGACAGTTGCTCCATAAATACTCCATGCCCTGTCTCACCAGGACCTCAAATCCAGCATCAGCTCTCCCCAGAAGAGGCAGTGCCACTGCAAGAACCGGCACTGCAATGCCAAGTCCCAGGAGCATGCCCGCCATCCGCCTCCCGGAACGTGTTCTTCGGATACCTCCGCGCAGCTCCCTCCAGAAACAGAAGATATGCCTGAAAGGGACATCCGCCGCCGCATGCCAGACATCAGCCAGAATCCACTGCGATGTCTCATGCTGCTCAATCAATGCCCCTGATGCCGAAAGCGTCCAGTACGCAGCCGTAACCAGCAGTACAAACACCTGCAGTACAGGCATAATGCTCCAGAATGCATACGGGATTGCGATCGCTCCCATCACCGCCAGCCAGAACCAGCTCTCCGCCCCCATCCGTATCTTCTCCTTTCGCAGCCAGAACATGACTACTGCCGCATATGCTGCGGTAATCAGCGGAATATTTTGGCAGAAACGACTGTCATAACCGAAATCCGTAAACACACAGACAATCCCATAGCCCAGCAGCAGATACATCCACACGAATATCCAATAATTTTTAGGCGCACTTTCACAGGGCAAGCCGCTTTCGCTGCTCACCAGATTTTGATTTACCATATTTACCTCCCATACCGCACTTGCTGCGGCTCTGATCAGGGATGGGTGAAAGTTTTCTTTCAACCTTTCCCCTTTTTTGTGTTAATCTTCCCGATACTCCAGGATATCTCCCGGCTGGCACTGAAGAACATTACACAGTGCCTCAAGTGTAGAAAAACGGACAGCTTTTGCCTTGCCGTTTTTTAGAATTGACAGATTTGCCGGGGTGATTCCTACCTCTTTTGCCAGATCACCGGCGCTGATTTTCCGACGTGCCATCATCACGTCGATATTCACAATTATAGACATATTGGCACATCCCTTCTATATGGTATAGTCATTTTCTTCTTTTAACGCCAGAGCCTCAGCAAATACATTCTTTATTACGCGCAGGATCAGACTCATAAAAACCGCCATAACTGCCAGTGCCAGAAACGGCAGATAATAAACGGTGCTGATCAGGCAGATCAGGCCTGCGGCCAGGCAGCACCAGGAAAGCCCTCTCAGGCACCTGACATTCCCCTGCTGAAACACATCTCCTCTTTTGATATTCCCCAGCAGACGGTACAGCAAAATGAGCGCCGTTGTCACTGGAATGACTGTGGTATACGTACTGATAAGAAAATACGGCAGTGTACCGTCAAGAGCACCTCCCCGTATTCCAATAAACATCCGAAACATCCACGGTGCGCCCACCGCTCCCGCCGCCAGCAATACGGCAAAAATCCATACACATATCTGTGACAATGCAAGACTCTTATCTTTGTTCCAGTTCATGTTTCCACTCCTTTGCCAATCATGGTTCCTGAATCCCCTTGTACCTTACTTTGAATTTTACTTTCAACTTTAGTTACATTATATCACTTCCTACACTGTTTATCAAGATTTTTTTATCGTTTATCAATATTTTTATGTTGTATTTCAAAAAAGAAGGGCGACCGTCATAAAGCATCGACCATCTGCCTTTTTCACTTTTTGTATTTATTTTTACTGTTCATAAACGGGAAGAACAGGTAACAGTCATATAGTACTGCTATCTGTTCTTCCTCGTCTCATTGGGATTTTCCCCATAAACTTTTTTGTAAGTAACGGAAAAATAACTGTCATTGTTAAAACCGACATCCCGGGCAACATCCGTGATGGACCGATCCGTCTCCAAAATCAGCTTTTGTGCGGCTTCCATCCGCAGCTGCAGCAGATATTCCGAAAATTTCTTCCCGGTCTCTTTCTTAAAGCGCCTGCTGAAATAATCCTGATTGAGGTGAACAGACTCTGCTACCTCCGTAAGGGTGAGGTTCCGGCCAAAATTCCCCTGCATGTACCAGAGTGCATCGTTGACAGCCTGAGAATATGCACCCGACTGAAGATCGGATTCCTCGATTGCTTCAAATATGTAATTTTGCAGTTCTTCCATATTCCCGGATGTTTTGATCATGCTGAAATCCTGTCTGCTGCCGCTTTGCACCGCATAGTCACTGAGTACAGAGTACAGGGTCTGTTTCAGGAGATGAATACTGACATTCGCCTCCACCGCATACGCCAGGATATCCGATACAAGCTCGAACAGTTTTTTGTAGTTCTTTTCCTGTATCAGATAATGTGCCCGGTTCGCAAAAGCCTGCATTTCAACCTTCCGGTTTTTCACAGCTTCCTGTACAGTCTGACACCCGGACTTTAGTAGCTTCCCATAATACTCCATACTGTAGGATTCGCATGCCTCCATAACAGCCTTCCTGAGCATATTGACACGGTAATAGATGGAGCTGGCACCCACCGGTCCGTTCACTTCTCTTCTAAACCCGTTCACGATTTCCTGAACTACCTCATGCAGCTGATTTCCGGACGCTCCTGACAGATTTGCAATCAGTATAATCTCATACTCATGATACGGGAAAATTTCCTGGTTCTGCAGCAGTGAGTGGCGAAAGGATATGATCTTCTGCAGATTCTGGTTTGAATTGCTGAAAGATATCGCCATAAACGCTTTGTCTTTGAGGAAAATCTTGTGTTTTTCCAAATCGTAAGAGTCAAAAAGCAGCGTCTCCTCTCCCTCCATCAGCTGAATGAAATAAGAATCACTCTCCAGATGGTGCAGTGATTCTTCTGCCGCTTTCTTTCTTTTTTCCTGGACTGCCCGAAGCAGATTTTCCATAAACGGAAGACTGATCTCATCCTTCAAAATATAATTGTCCGCCTGAAGTTTAATTGCAGTCCTCGCAAATTCAAAATCATTGTGGCATGTCAGCATAAAAACCGTAACCTCCGGATGCTCTGCCTTAATCTGCTCAAGCAGCTCAAGTCCGTTCATCTTAGGCATGGTAATATCCGCAAATACAAGATCCGGCACCTGATTTTTCATCACTTCCAACGCCTTTTTCGCGGAACTCACACTTCCTGTCACTTCATACTCTTCTCCGCACTCCGTTATCATCTGCGTAATATATTTACGGATGGGCACCTCATCATCTACAATCAATATCTTCATGTCTGGTTCTCCTCATCGTTAAAATAGACGGACTGATAACCCGAGAAAACAAGTGTCACTTCAGTTCCCACATTGACAGTACTTTTAATCTCCAGCCTTGCTCTGTCACCATAGATCAGCTGCAGCCTGCTCTTCACATTCTGAAGCCCGACACCATGATGTGAATTAACATTTCTCTTTCCGGCGAGTACCATCTGTATCTGCTCTTCTGTCATTCCCTCACCGTTATCAGTGATTATAATATAAAGGTCTTCCTCCTGTTCATACGCTGTGATTGTTATAATTGCGTTGTCCTCTTTTTCTGCGAAACCATGAAACAATGCGTTTGCCGCAACAGGCTGCAGGATCATCCTCGGCACCAGCACATGTTTGATCTCCTCCGGCATATGGATCTGCAGAAGAAACCGTTTGTCAAACCGGTACTCCATGATCGCCATATAGTGCATCACAAGTTCAACTTCTTCATAGACCGGCACGAACTGCTTATCCACCATCATCGGTATCCTCAGCAGCGCATTGAAATCATCCAGCATGGACATGGCTTTCCTGGATTCCCCCAGTGCAATCAGGCTTTTCAGCGTGAGAAGCGTATTTCTGAGGAAGTGAGGTTCAATCTGCGCCTGCAGAAAATCAAATTCCACCTTTCTCTTTTTGCGTTCATTGATTTTGATATTCTGTATCAGCTCCTGAATACGCACCAGCATTTTGTTGAAGCGTTCCGTAATAATGTTGATTTCCACATAGTCTTCCTGGACCGGGATCTCAGAAATGTCATTGTTAATGTCCGGCTGAAGCCCCTTGATATGCCTCGAAAATCTGGTCAGCGAATTCGTGACTTTATTGATCATCACGAAATCCAGCCCCACCATCAAAAATGAACAGAGCAAAACTCCCGCAATGACGACGATGATCGTCCAGGAATAGTCTTTCAGCTTGCTGGTAAGATTCAGTTCTTCGACAAAGGTCCAGCCGCTCTCTTCATTATGGTAATTGGAGAGCAGCACCGGCCTGTTATTTTTCGTCTTCACCGTATAGGAATTGTATGGCCCCACTTTTTTCTCAAACGTCGGCATATAATAAAAGGAAAATCCAATCAGCCTGGGATTGGAATGGCTGATGACAATGCCGCTCTCGTCCAGAATATAAATAACATTGTTTTCATTTAATGTGTTTTCATAGCTTCTCAGCAGAGTCTTCTGTGACGTACTGATAATAACAATCCCTGCAGCATCGCCATTCTCATCGAATATTGTTCTGCCAAAAGACAGAAGAATCCCTTTCTCAGAATCTTCCCTGTTTGAAAAATTCATATACCAGCTTTCGGTTCTTGAACCGCTGATCAGATGTGTATACCTGACGGTCTTCTTCAAAGCGTCAACACGGCTCATATCTCCGTCTGATGTATAGATCCCCACATCCTTCAGAATAATATCCACCATAGAATCAACGCCCATATTTGAAAAGCACCGTTGAGTCTCTTTCATTACCTGAGCTGCCTCTGTATTATCAAACTCTTCAATTGCATTCAGGTTTATAAACGACTGAATACTGGAATAAAGATCTGTCATCGTATTCTTTACCGCATTCATGTTCAGCTGGTTCAGATCACTGATCTGCTGCAGGACTTTTACCTGCGTGCGCCCGATCTCATTCTTCAGAAAGCTGTACACTCCTATTGAAGTGACAAGCAGGGCTATGATGATTACCAGATAATTGCCAAACAGTATTCTGGGCAGCAGCAATTCCTTCAGGCTTCGCATCCGTCTCTTCTTCATGTCTCTGTCCGTCACCCCTTTATGTATCACCTCTGCATCTGCCGGTTTCTCACAAGCTGCAGAACATCCCTCAGTTGTTGGTCCCGTTCAGAAAAAAAGCGGTATATCGCTTTGCAGTAATAATTCTTCTGTACCTGGGGCACCTCAGTCGGCATCCGGTCTCTCTTGCAGCCGTTTCTGCACAGACTGCCATAGCGGCAGGACCTGCACTCCTCCGGTACCGGAAGTGATTCCGTGATAAACCTGTGTGCCTTCGGGCTGTCCACAATCTCCTGAAATGTCTGCTCACCCACGTTACCCAGCTTCCAGTCATCATATACATAGAAGTCACACGGATAGATGCTTCCGTCACCCTCCACCACAAACTGGATGCTGCAGCAGCCGTTCATATTGCACGCTTCCGGCTTTTCTCCCATCATGAGATGAACCCAGTTATCAATATGGCGGATACTGATATAATTCCCCTGCTGAAAGTCTGCGTACCACAGATCAAAGACATTGATCAAAAAGTCTCCGTATTCCTGCACAGACAGGTGATAGCTCTCGGTCCCCCTCTCCTCCTCCAGAGGCTCCAGGCACGGTATAAACTGCAGATAGCGGAAGTTCTGTTTAGAAAAGAAGCGATATATCCGACGGATCGCCATCGCATTTTGCCCTGTGACCACACTCAACACATTGTACTCAACACCAAGGCGATTAAACAGCTCCACCGTCTGCATAATCCTCGCAAAAGTGCCTTCCCCTCTGACTTCCACCCTGTTGCGGTCATGTACATTTGCCGGTCCATCCAGGGAAAGTCCTACAAGAAAATGGTGCTTATGAAAAAATTCAGCCCACTTTTCATCAATCAGAAATCCGTTCGTCTGTATCGCATTATGAATGTACAGGTCTTTCTTTCCAGACTCCTCCAGATATTTTTTCTGATACAGGATGACCTTTTCATAAAATTCAAGACCGGCAAGTGTCGGCTCGCCCCCCTGGAAAGCAAAACTTACCACATGATCTGCATATTCTATTCCACTTCGTATCAGTTCTTTCAGTGTCTCCTCCCGCATGACTCCCATATCCGAAACGCAGCGCTGGCTGGCGATCGCGTAATAGAAACAATACCTGCATCGCATATTACATTTTGAAGAGGCGGGTTTGATTAAAATATTAATTGGCGGCATATGCTTACTCCTTCGTAAAACAAAAGAAGATAAAGTTGTTGTAAAATATTGGTATTTTGCAACAACTTATCTCTATTTATATGTATTTAATGATATTATATATATTTATCAGTATAATTACAACCATTAATCCCAAAAACAATCGGTCCACATACTGCTCTTCAATTTTTTTATTGACTCTGGAACCGGCAAGTCCTCCCAGAACACCGCAGGTCACCATCAGCGCGATCATCAAAAATGGAAACTCCGGAACCTGGCGGGTCACCAGACTGCTGATCAGGCTGGCGGTCTGTGAGAACATAATGATGTAAAGGGAATAGGCAGCTGCCTGCTTGGTTCCCATGGAAAAGAAATAGAAAAGCACCACCAGATTAATCGGCCCTCCTCCAATTCCCAGAAATGCCGACATCATGCCCAGAATGCACCCGATAATCACGCAGGGCGCATTACCTGTCACATTCAGCGTGCTGATCCTTTTCTTATAAATGGTATAAGCCAGCGTCCCAATGGTCACCGCAAGCAGCACACCTGCCTGAACGGCACCCACCTTCTGGCTGTCGGGCAGCCTGCTTAAGATACACTGATAAAGGCTTTTGCCAAGAAGTCCTCCCACCACGGCTCCGGCAGCCAGCATCGTCGCAATACGTTTGTCGAATGCAGGGCGTGCACTGTCTCTCAGATTTTTTGTCACCGAGATCACAGACATAGACAGCACGGTACAGCCCGACAAAAAGCTGATCGTGTTCACAGAAATAATTCCCGTGGCATCCAGCACCGGCTTGATGATCACACCGCCGCCAATTCCGCAGATCGATCCCACAACAGATGAAAAAAAGCTGACCAATACGATAATGATATATTCCATGCCTGTTCTCTCCCTTTAAAGCCCAAGCCGCTTAAACTGTTCCTCCGGCGCATCGTGAAGCCGCATGCATTCTTTCAGCCTTGCCTCCATGTCTGCCTCCAGTGCGGCATTGCAGACCGGATGCTCCTGTTCATAGTCATTTTCCAGATCAAACAATACTGTTTCCTCATTGAATACTGACCTCTGTGAGAATTCCTGAGACGGGTTATGAAAATGAATAATGTCTGCGGGGAACCGGTATACCGGATAATCAGTCCAGGACAGGTATCGTCCCATGCTGATCTTGTCATAGTCAGTCACATCCACCGCATCATTCGCACCCATATACTGGCGGAGAAGACTCGGAACCGCCGTATACACATAAAGCGGCCGATTGGACACATCGGCTGCCGCCCGGAAATAGGTATATCTGCCGTCCGTATATGCCACCTGCTTTCCAAAGTAGCCATAGATGGCCCCTTCTCGCACTCTGTCCGCATTTCCTTTCAAAATATCAATGAGACTATGTCCGTGGAGCGGATACTGAAGCACTTTTTCGCTGACTCCAAAATATTCCATCAGGGTCGGCATCACATCAATGTTCTGGGTCACCGCACCACACCGGCCAGGTTTCACTTCCGGATGACAGATGATCAGCGGAATATGAAACACCTCATTGTAAGGAGCCATATAATTTTTTGCCATCAGCCCGTGCTCTCCGATATGGTAACCGTGATCTGTCGTAAAAATTACCATGGTGTCCTTCCACATGTCATATTTGTCCATCACATCCAGGATCTCACCGATATGCCGGTCCGTCATGGTCAGCAGAGCCTTATACCGGTTGCGCAGATGCCTGGTCTCCGCCTCCGTAAAGATATTTGGCTGATAGTCCGGGTGTGTATAGTCCGGACCGTCATAGTCTTCTTCGGTCTCATACAGATCCAGATAATGCTTTGGCGCATCATAGGGATCATGAGGGTCAAAGGCTTCCGCCCACAGGAAAAAGTTGTCGGCATCATGATTTTCCTCAAGCCACCCTGCAGCATTGTAAAGTGTCTTCACGCTGGGATAATCGTACTCTGTCCTGAACCTTCTCTTGTTGGCTTCCTCCCCTTCAAAATATTCACCTTTCCATCCCTCCGGGCGTCGTTCTGCACGGATGCCTGTCTTGTCCGGCTGTACACACCAGGGATCTGCCTCCTGCCCCCGGTAGACATCCCAGGCGGTAAAATCTTTGGTGTAATTCTCACCTCCCGGTATGAGATAATGTGCGTGATCGGCAAACATCATGCTGTGTACGTTTTTCTCCTGCAAAACCCTCTGAAGTGTCTGATCATAGGGCTCCATTGCTCCCCAGGGTTTTTCCAGAAAATTAAGCCTTCCCGTCATCAGATCTTTTCTGGCGGGCATGCAGGGAGCACTTCCGCACCAGTGGCTGTCAAAAACCACCCCTCTTTTTGCCAGACGGTTCAGATTCGGCGTAAAAGCAGGATCTGTTTTACTGTAAAAATCAAGTGTCCGCCGGTTTACGGTGTCACATAAAATCATGATCGCTTTCATGGCATCCCCTCCTGTAAATTTCCGGTGTATACCGTTCAAACCGTTCGATATTTCGTATCATTGAACTGCGCATACAGTCTCGCACCTCTTCATAATCCGGATCATCGATCAGGTTACAGTTCTCGTTTGGATCACTGAACAGGTCGTAGAGAAATTCCTCCGTATAACCATCCGACCGGCTGTCCCGCACCCCGTTAAGGTCAGGATCCGACACAGAATATTTATACCTCCCGTCACAGACTGCCCTTCCCACCTGGGATTCACTGATCTGGATGAATACCTCATCGCGCCATTCCTCCACTTCTTCGCCTCTCAGGAATGGCACAAGCGATCTCCCATGGTAATGCTCCGGAACCCCCACACCGGCAAGGTCCAGTATCGTAGCCGGCAGGTCCAGCAGACTAAACAGATGCTCCCATTCCTTCACACCCTTTTGCACACCCGGTCCGTGAATGACAAAAGGTATTCTCGTGCACGCCTCATGGCAGGAACGTTTATACTCACCGTTTCGTGTACGGAAATGACTTCCGTGATCCGACGTGAAAATAATAATGGTATCCTCATACAGCTTGTTTTTTTTCAGGTTTTCCACAACGCGCCCCAGATTTTCATCGATGCTTTTAATGATTCCATAATAGTCCGGAAGGTTTTCCTCCCAGTCTCCCTGACCCCTGCGGCAGCTCAAGTCTCCCGGCACCCAGGCATCCCGGTACCGCTCGGCATACCCGTCCGGCGCCACGTAGCGGTGCATACAGTTCTGATGGTGGGGTTCGATCAGAGACATCATCATAAAAAACGGTTCCTCCTGATTCTGATGGTCTGAATTCTGATGGTCTAAAAATTCAAGCAACAGATCTGTCAGAAAATCAGGGCGGTATCTGTGTTCATATCCGATACGTTCGTTATTTTCATCGTACAGCTGACCCTCATACGGCAGAGATGCGTACTCCAGCACGTCGACCGCCTTCCAGCAGTCCTTATATCCCAGCCTCAGCTCCCTGGGCACAGGCCCGTCCATAGTCAGCGACCAGTGGTTCTTTCCGATATATCCCGTCCTGTACCCTGCACGGTTCAGGTACTCCGCAAGTCCTGTCATTTTCTCCGGCTGCACCTGGCAGCAGTTGTGATGAAAATTCACAGAAGTCGGATACATGCCGCTCTGGATGGCAACCCTGGCGGGTCCGCAGACAGGCTGACAGGTATATGTTTTATCAAACACCATACCATCCGCAGCGAGATTGTCGAGATTCGGTGTCAGATTCAGATTCGGATTGTAGCAGCCGCAGGTGTCCCACCGCTGCTGATCCGTAAAAAACAGTAAAATATTCGGCCTTTTGCTCATCTTTCTTTTCCTTTCTTATGTATGATTCCGGGTCCATACGGCGCAAACCTGAGAAAAATGTACGGGCAGGTGCAGACATCCTGATGCCTGCTTGCGAACTCCCACATTTTTATACACATCTCTTTTATAATCCGTCCATTCTGCGGTTCAGAGATGACGTTTTTCATCTCCAGGGGATCCTCCGTGAGGTCATAAAGCTCATCATAATCGAAACCGTTAAACACATATTTCCATTTATCGTTCCATACGGCGCGCTGTACCCCGTACATCTCATTCCCATTAGTCTGGGTAAACAGTTCTGTACGCCAGTCTTCTGGATTCCCACTGCCTGAGAGAAACGGTGCAAGCGATCGCCCGGTGAATGAAATATCACAGTTCACACCGCAAAGCTGCAGAACTGTGGGCATCATATCAGCCAGTGACACCAGAGGGTTCCTGGTCCCCGTCTCCGTCACCCCAGCGCCTCCTATCATGGCACAGATATGATAAGCTTCACGAAAGCATGGAAGTCCTTTCGCCCATAACCCGTGCGCTCCCATATAGTCCCCGTGATCAGACAGATACAGTATGATTGTGTTTTCCCACATCCCCTTTTCCTCGACCGCATCCAGGACTTTTCCAAACAGATAATCTTCATAGGAACAAAATGCATAATACCGGCGCAGATTTTCTTTCTGCTCATCCGAGGTCAGTGAAAACAATTCCCTGGACCTCCGGTATATGGCCGGCTTATCCCGCATGTCATCAGAAAAAGACGGCGGCAGTTTCATTTCTTCCCGGTCATACAGATCCAGAAATTCCTGTGGAGGCTTGTACGGGTCATGGGGTCCCACCGTCCCGATGTACAGAAAGAACGGTTCATCTCCATCGTATTCTCTCAGCTCCTGAACCGCAAGCTCCACAGTGTCGGTATCTCCGAAGGGATTTTCATCCGTTCCATATGTATGGTACGTCGGATACCCCGGACGAATGATCCTTCCAGGTTCCCATGTCTCATCGCATCCGTCAATCTTATCCGGATCTCCATATTCTGCCGACCACTCCGTATACCTTGGAACGTGATCCCGGGTTCCCCTCCCATAATTAGATATATATTCTGTCAGTACCTTATCAAACCCTCTGCTCCCGGGTCCATCGTATGAGCAGACATGCCATTTTCCGGAGAAAATGGTGCGATACCCATTCTCTTTGAGAACCTCCGGCAGGACTCTCACGCCGTCATACAGCCCCCTCGAGATTGCCATGCTGGTTTCGACGTTGTTCCACACTCCATGTTCTGCGGGGTAGAGTCCGGTGAAAAAAGTGGCCCTGCTCGGACAGCAGTGAGGTGCCGGACAGTACGCCTGCGTAAACTGGACTGACCGTGCCCTGAATCGGTCAATATTCGGCGTCTTTACCGGATGGTCAGAAAGCAGGGTGTCCCCTGCCTGCTGATCCGTCATAAATACAATGATATTCTTCTTCTCTGAATGTTTCATAGGCTAATTCTTGTTTGGGTATTGTTTCACCCAGTCAAATACCTGTCTGATCGTCTCCGGGCTGCATCCCGGCGGCATCACGCCAGCTGATGTGAGTACGATGCCCCTGTGATGCTCAAGCTTTGAAAACTGTTCTTCGATGTACGCGATGATCTTATCCGGGTCATCCATCACCCACTGCCCCGCACCGCATCCCCCGATCAGGCATTTCGCGGGGCATTCGGCGCGTCCCTCGATGAGAGTCGCTGCCCCAAACGGCGGTGGTGTAAATGCCTCCTGCGCCTGGTTCGGCAGCTGATTCAGATCAGAGAGCAGCAGTTTTAAATGACCGCACATATGGTAAGCCACCAGCTTGTCCGCATCCTGCATCATCTTCGTATATTTTTTCAGATACGGCATGCAGTATTTCCGGAACTGTGTCGGCGATAAGGTCGTTGTTGACGTATTCTCTTCTATATAAAGGATATCCGCCGGGCTGTGTTCCACCTCTGTCTCTACTCTCTTCTGGCACCATCGGTCTTCGGCTTCAAACAGCGCCTCTATCTCATCTTCATAATCCGCCAGCAGGATATGTCCCTCTGCGATACCCGCCAGATACTCCAGGTAATACATAAACGGAGTTTCCAGAACGACCTCCGAGACCACGGCATCCTGTCCATTGTTAATAATGTGGCGGAAACCTTCCAGAATGATTTCCATTGCTTTTACGGAAAACATCTCAGAGGTAATAGTCTTTCTTGCCGGTGAGAGAAACGACTCAACCGCATGAATCAGCGCATCAATCGCACTGCAGGCAAAGACTTTATAAGGAAGAGTCTTCAGAAGCTCTGGAATCAGGCAAACCTTATTCGGGATAATATCATCTGAAACCAGTCCAAGTTTTGTTTCGCGGCCCGTCAGGACTCCATCTTTTTCGTCCTTAACGATAGCTACGGAAATGTTTGTACACTCTGATCCGGTGCCACAGGTCGTCGGAATAGCGATAACCTCCTTTTCATGTACAATCGGATCACGCTTGAAGTATAATTCATGTACGGAAGACGGACGCTTACAGCCAAGCAGCTTGCACAGATCCATAATTGCGCCGCCGCCGACAGCAATCACACGATCATAGCTGTCATACGGAATCGCATCATACATTGTCTGAATCATTTCTTCGCTCGGTTCTCCAGCACCGAATTTCTCCTGGAAAACGAAGTTGCATTTCAGGTTTAAGTCCTTCATGAAAGGGGTGTAAATGTACTCGTTAGTCAGTACAACATCTCTCTCACTCAAAGAAAATTCTTCCGCCATCTGTCCAAAATTTTGAAACTTGTAAACGGTAGGCACGAAGATAATCTCACGTTTATCCGCCATCAGAGAGGCGGAAAATGAATCCATTGCCATTAATATCACTCCTTCTATTAAAATGATGAACTAGCTAGGTTTATTATACCAAATATGGAGCGGTTTATAAAGAACATAATTTAAAAAATTTAATTTTCTCTTAAGCGTTCTACCACCGGCTGCTTTCCTCCGGCTTTCAGCGCAACAAGCGGAACCAATGCCCCTAATGCCAGCAGTATCGGAACGATCGTCAGCATCGGCAGCATGGTAAACCGAAAGCTCATAAACCACAGCGCACCGGCGACCGCCCGCAGAGCCGTGAAGGAAAAAATGAGCGTGAGCATTGCCGATGTTATGATTGTGAACACCGCATAATAACAGCCTTCCAGCATCATCAGCTTCTTCAGCTGTCCCGAAGTCATGCCGATGCTCTCAAGCATCGCAAATTCCTTCCTCCGTGTGATGATTCCCGTCAGAATGGAATTGACAAAGTTCAGGATCCCAATCAGTCCCACTACCAGGGAAAGCGCCATACCGACCGTCGTAAACATCGAGATCATATCATTAAAAATTCCCAGCCACGAGGATTTCGACTCATAATTCATCGTCGGTTCCACGTTTTCCGTGTACTGCATGAGAAACTGGTTCATCGCCTCTTCCTTGTCATCCGCCACATTGAAGGCGTATGTCATGACCAGATCCTCCGACGCCATTTTTACAAACTGCTCCGCCGTGGTATAGTAGCTGAACGGATACCCAATTCTGCATGTCTGCGGATAATAGTTTACTTTCACGATGGAAAGAACCTCATACGTACCGATCACAGTTCCCTCCCAGTCCTTCAGTGAAACCGTATCGCCGACCTGATGCATGGCCGCATACTCCTGTACACTGCCGTCATCATCCACAGTTACCGTTCCCAGAATGTATTTGCCTGTGTTTAACTTCTCCCGGATGACATCCGGGTCTTTCTCACCCTTCCAGATCTTCAGCCTGGACAGCGGCAGGTCTTCCATCCCGTACAGAAATCCGGAATAATTTCCATTCAGATCTGCATTCGCCGGACGGGGAGAATCCGGATAAAGAACGGTTCCGTCTGATGCCCTTGCAACCTCAGGCGGCGCCTGATAAGATTCCCGGTCAACGGAAATGCCGCCGGTTCCGTACAGTTTTCCACCCTCCTCAAATCCTTCCTGATTCTGCACGTTATGGATAAAATTTTCGCTCACCGCCTGATTCGGGTCCCCGCCTCTGTAGTCATAATTAAAATAATCGGCATGACCGATCAGGTAATCCGTATCCACAAACCGCTCCAGATACTTATCCGTGTCAAACGAGTGGATGATCATGAAAACACTGTTCAGCAGAATGACCGACAGAGACAGCGACAGCAATACCACGATCGTCTGTTTTTTATTTCTTCCAAGATTGGACATCGCCATCCGGTACAGCTTCGCCCCGTCTGCCGATTTTTTATGCTTTTTCCTTTTCCTGCCACCGTCCAGGCCGGTGTAAGCGACCGCCTCAACAGGTGACACCCTCGCCGCTGTCCGCGCCGGCTTCATCGTGCTGATCCACACGGTAAACAGCGTAAAAATAGCTGCTCCAATGAAAATCACGGGGGTTGGAGTTACCACCGCAGAATTTCCGCCGTATATTGACACGTCAAATATTACCGGAAGCAGCAATTTGCCAATAAAGAAGCCTGTAATCAGTCCTGCCGGAATACCTGCCACCGCCATGCGCCAGGACTGGCGACGGATGATTTTCCTGATCTGGCGCCCCGTCGTCCCGATCGTCTTCAGCAATCCGTAGAAATGAATATCTTTCACAACCGATATCTGAAAAATATTATAGATGATCAGGTATCCCGCCGTCAGAATGATCAGCAGCACAGCTCCCATTCCAATCACGGATATCGCATCAAGTTCTCCGGTGCCCTCGGACAGATACGCCCAGTTTGCATTGCTTTCAATATAATCCGGGCTGTCGGCATCCGTGGAATAGCCGGCTGCTTCTATCGTCTGATTCAGTTTTTCCTGAATGTTCCTGGAATTTGAAAATTTTACATACGCAAATATCTTCCCGGCATTCCCGAATTCATGTTCCTGAGCCGCCTGCTGCAGTTCCTGCGCATGCTCCGTCAGATATGCCTTTGACACCAGGCCAAACCCGACATTCAGCGCTGGGTCCGGTTCATACCAGCCGCTCAGCGTAAACGTCCTGCTAAACGCCTCCTGGTTGTCACCCATGCTCATCTCCAGTGTCACCTTCTCACCCTCCCGGCACGGAATACCCAGAAGTTCAAGTGACATGGTGTCCATCAAAATCTCATCTGCCTCCCATGGAAAATGCCCTCCGGAAATCTTAATAAAATACCAGTCCAGCTTATCCTCCGGATAATACCAGAACTCCATGTGCCGTTTCAGAAACTCCGGATTTTGTATGGTGTCAGCGCATATCATGTTGTCCGCCATCTCCTCCGGTATTCCTGTCGCTCTCAGTTTCTCATATGCTTCCCGGCTGATCCCCTTAAATGTTCCGTGTGCATTCCCCCCGCTCTGGCGCATCGTCTGCTGCTGCATCGACTGCCCCAGCCCGATACCGATCGTAAACAGTGATGTGAACAGCACTGTAGTGAGAATAATTGCGATCACCGCTATGCAGTTCCTCATCCTGTTGGCTTTGAGGCTTCGGTCGGAGAGTCGTCTGATCACGCTTTTATTCTTAACATTCGGCATACTTTCCACCGCCTTTCACCCTGCCATCCTCAATCCGGATGATGCGGTCCGCCAGCTGTGCAATCTCCTCATTGTGCGTGATCATTACAATCGTCTGGCCAAATCTGTCCGCCGTGATCTTCATCAGTCCCAGAACATCCTGACTCGTCCTGGTGTCAAGATTGCCTGTTGGCTCATCCGCCAGCACGATTGCCGGCTTTGTGGCAAGAGCCCTCGCAATCGCAACACGCTGCTGCTGCCCGCCGGAGAGCTGGGACGGCAGATTATAAAGTTTTTCCTTCAGCCCCAGCAGAGATATGACTTCGTTTACGTAATCACCGTCTGTCTCACCGCCGTCCAGTTCGACCGGAAGTACAATATTTTCATAGACGTTCAGCACCGGAACCAGATTGTAACTCTGAAAGACAAACCCGATCTTTCTCCGCCTGAAGATCGTCAGTTCCTCATCCTTTAAAGAAAAAATGTCTTTTCCATCTACCGTGACACTCCCCGCAGTCGGCCGGTCCAGACCACCCAGCATGTGAAGAAGTGTGGACTTTCCGCTCCCCGATGTTCCGACGACTGACGTAAAGGAGCCCTCCTCAATATTGATACTGACGCCGTCAAGCGCCCGCACCTGCGTGTCACCGCTTCCGTAATATTTCCTCAGTTCCAACGTTTCCAGAATATTCATATTCATCCTCCATTCCTGTCTTCTATTAATATGGACATCAAAAAGAATCTGTGTAAAGCGTATGTTTATCTTTACACAGATTATAACAGATGAATCTTTCCATATACTTTCCGGAATCTAACAGATCTGAAAGATTTTACTATGACAGTCTGCCGTGGTCCATCTCACAGACCACATCCGCCACATTCATGGTGGACGCCCGGTGGGAGACCAGCACTACCGTCTTCTCCCGGCAGGATTCCTGCAGCACCTTCAATATCATACCCTCATTCAGGGAATCCAGATTGCTTGTGGGCTCATCCATGAGCAGAAACGGCGCATCGTGGAGAAACGCCCTGGCAATCCCGATCCTCTGCCGTTCCCCGCCGGACAGGGTATCCCCCAGCTCCCCCACTTCCGTATCATAGCCCTTCGGCAGTGACAGAATAAAATCATGAATGGCAGCCTTTTTTGCCGCCTCCATGATCTCCTCCCTGGAAGCTCCCGGTTTCCCCACGGCGATATTGCTGGCGATGGAATCATGAAAGAGATATGTCTCCTGGGTCACATAGCTCTCCGTCTCCCTCAGGTCGGAGGTGTTGATCCTGCGGATATCCCTGTCCGAAATACATACCCGCCCCGCCTGCACATCCCAGAACCGCATCAAAAGCTTTAGCATTGTGGATTTCCCGGAACCGCTGGCCCCGTGGATACCCACGATCTTCCCCCCGGGGATTTGGATGGAATAATTTTTTAAGATCTGCTCTTTATCATAAGAGAAATCAGCATTTTGAACAGAAGCACCCTCAAACGTGACCGGCTCCATGCCTTTCACCGCTTCCACCCTGGGGTTCTCCTCCAGAAGCGAGAGCACTCTCTCGCCGCTAGCCAGTGTCTGATTCAAATTATTGGACAGGTTGGACAGCGCAACCACAGGTCCGAAAGACCCCATCATGGCAATGACTGTGATCAGCATCTGCTGAAAATCAACGCTGCCCGTCTGATAAAAATAAAGCATAAAAAACAGCATTCCAAAGGAAAACAACAGGATCACCAGATTGGTCACAGAGCGCTGGATTGTCTCGAGACGGTTCAGCTCTCTCTGCATACTGCTCAGATTTTCGGACCGTTCATTCATCTCCTCCATTCTCTTTTTACCGCAGCCATACTGTATCGTCTCATCCAGCCCCCGCAGTGAATCCAGAATAAAGCTGTTTAAGTCGCCAAACGCATTGCGCAGTTTCAGCCCTTCACGGGAGCCTTTCTTACCCACCAGCAGAGGGATCACAGCTCCAACTGCGAGGTAACCGGTCAGCGCCAGCAACCCGGCTGCGGCAGAATTTTTTCCAATGAACACAACCATGACAAGGGAAGTCAGCACCGCGATCACAATGGGGGAAATGGTGTGGGCATAAAACACCTCCAGCAGCTCAATATCCGATGTGATGATGGAGATCAGGTTTCCCCTGTCACGTCCCTCAAGCTTTGCCGGGCACAGCCTTCTGAGCACGGCAAATACCTTGTGGCGGATGATTGCCAGCAGTTTAAATGCAATAAAATGATTGCAGTACTGCTCCCCATAGTGCAGAACTCCCCGGAGTACCGCCAGTATCACAAGAAGAAAAAACAACTGTCGCATATCCATGGCGGTGAAAAATCCGGCTCCTGACAGAACACCGCCGGTTCCCATGGTCTCCAGCAATACATGGACCAGCCCATACCCTGCAAGAATGGTGAGAAAAATGGCGCAGAGATATCCGGCCACACCCAGCAGCACAGCCAGTCCCATTATGGGAAAGAGGGGCATTACAAGACCGAACAGTCCGCCCATAACGGCAAGTCCGCTTCTTCTTTTTTCATCAGCCGTCTTTAAATGATTCATACGCTCCCCCCCGTTCCATACGCTTCCAGTTCCTTTTGATACTGATATAGCTTTCTGTAGGCACCTCCCTGGCTCATCAGCTGATCATGCGTGCCGGACTGAACCACCGCTCCCTGTTCCAGCATATAGATGCGATCCGACTTCACCACATTGGCAAGCCTGTGGGAAATCAGGATGACCGTCTTTCCTCTTGCCAGCCGGTGGATGACTTTCATAATCAGTTCTTCACTCTCCATATCGATGTTGGAAGTCGCCTCGTCAAAGATGTATACCGGCGTATCGTGGAGAAGCGCACGGGCAAGAGCCAGTCTCTGGCATTGACCGCCCGAGAAGTTGTCTCCCCTCTCGGCTACCGGGGTGGCAAGCCCCTGCTGTGTGGCGAGATATGACAACAGGTTGACCTTACGAAGTGCTTCTTCCATCTCTTCCCTGGTTGCATCCTGTTTCCCCATCCGCAGGTTGTCTTCCACTGTCCCTTTAAAAAGATAGCTGTTGTGGCTGATCACGGTTATGGTCTCCATCAGACTCTCCTCAGAGATTTCTGCCAGTTCCTCTGCCGCCACCGTGATCTTTCCCTGGTATCCGCGGTTTTTGCCCATCAGGATACCTGCCACTGTACTCTTCCCGCTCCCGGAAACTCCCACCAGAGAGGTAAAGCTTCCCGGTGGAAACATCATATGAATGCCTTTCAGAATTTCCCGTTCCTTCTCATAGGCAAACCGCACATGTTCCGCTGTGATGTCCACCTGGTCTTTCTTTATCCGGGCTTCCCGTACCTCCGGTTCCGGAAGGTCCAGCAGCGCAAATATCTTATCGCTGGCCGCCATGCCATTCATTGCAATGTGAAAGAAGGAGCCAAGAAGGCGAAGAGGAATAAAAAATTCCGATGCCAGCAGGATGATCATCAGCGCCCCGCCCAGTCCTACGTTCCCCGCCATAAATTCCCTTATTGTCACGATTATGCCGACCGCAGCTCCCCCGTAGGCGATGATATCCATCACACTGGTAGAATTCAGCTGCATCGTCAATACTTTCATCGTAATCCGGCGGAATCTCTGGGATTCCTCATCCATCTCCTCCGCCTTTTTTTCATCAGCCTGGTAGATCTTCAGGTCAGTCAGCCCCTGAAGATTTTCCAGAAAACTGTCTCCCAGCTCTGTATAAATTCCCCAGTACTTAGTCAGAAGTCTTCTTGCAAACCGCTGGACGGCGACGATGGAGACAGGGATCAGCGGCACGCAGATCAATAGAACGAGGCTGGCCTTTAAATCGACAAATGAGAGTATGGCAAACAGTGTCACCGGAGCTGCCATGCTGTAAAACAGCTGCGGCAGATATCTGCCAAAATATGTTTCCAGCTGTTCCACGCCCTCCGCTGACATCTGCACGACCTCGGAGGTACTGACCCGCTCCCGGTAAGACGCGCCCAGCCGCAGTAATTTTTCATATATGTTTTGTCTTAAGACCCGCTTCACATCCACACTCGCCATATAGGATGCGCGGGATGCCTGCCGGTCACAGAAAAAACGAAGCAGCATGGCCCCCGCTGCCATGACTGCAAATGGTGTGATTTTTCCTGCGCCCACCGGGCCCTGCAGCGCCATTTCCAGCAGCGTGGCAGCAGAATAAATCATCAGCACCTGGCACAGCAGGGAAAACCACTGCCAGATCACCTGATATGCGATGTATTTTTTTGCATGGGACAAAAGCCCCACCAAGCGTTTTTTAATCATAGGCTTTGATACTTTTATCCTTTCCGGAATTTGCCGTCTTCACCCGCAGGAAAAAATACAGCATATGGCACACCCACACGACGGCAAGGCAGATTCTTCCGATGGGAACCTGTTTCATCAGGATAAATCCGATGGCCATCACCACAGTCACCGTCCCCACAATAGAAAACTTTGTCCGCATGGTCATCTCTTTGTTCCTGACAAAGCTTTCCAGATGTTTCCTGTACAGGCGGGTACCCATAAACCAGGCGTGAAGACGCCTGGAACTTTTGGCAAAGCAAAATACTGTCGCCATATAAAACGGCACGGTGGGAAGTATGGGCAGTATGACGCCGATGGTTCCCAGAGCCAGGCACACAAAGCCCAGCACCAGCCATATGATCTTCAGTGGATTCTTCATTTCTCTCCTCCTCTATAATGGTGGGTCAGCACGAATTTCTGGCCTTCTACAGTCGCCACACCCAAATCAATTCCGTATAAGGTGCGGATGCTCTCCGTGGTTATCACATCATCCGGAATTCCCTCCACAGCCACCTCGCCGTCTTTCAGCCCTATGACGTGATCCGAAAAATAAATTGCCTGATTGATGTCGTGGAGTACCATGATGATCGTAATCCCAAACTCCCGGTTCAGCTTCTTTATAAGCTCCAGAATCTCCACCTGGTAACGAATATCCAGGTAAGTGGTCGGCTCATCCAGAAACAGAATTTTTGTATTCTGTGCCAGCGCCATGGCAATCCACACCCGCTGGCGCTGTCCCCCGGAGAGCTTTCCGACCTCCCTGTCCCGGTATTTGGCGATATTGGTCACCTCCATGGCCCACTCCACCAGGCGGTCATCCTCCTCTGTCCTGCCGTGCATCATCTTCATGTGGGGTGTTCTGCCGTAGGCTACCAGACGCTCCACTGTGATATCCTCACTGGAGGTGTTATACTGATGCACAATAGACACCTTTTTTGCAAAATCTTTCAGTCCCAGACCCTGAATCCCCCTGCCCCAAAGCAGGATCTTACCCTTTCTGGGCACCAGATTCTTAGTCATCAGCGAAAACAGGGTGGTTTTGCCGCAGCCGTTGGCTCCCATGATTGTCGTAATCTTTCCCTCCTCAATACCAAAGGAGACCTCCTGCAGCACTCTGTTTTTACCATAGGAAAATGAAAGGTTTTTGACCTCCATAGCCGGTGTTTCCTTAATTTGCATATTTCTTCGACCTCCTCAACAGAATGATAAAGAATGGTCCGCCCACCACACTCATGATAATCGACGCCGATATCTCATATGGCGAAGCCACCGTCCTGCCTATGGTATCCGCCAGCAGAAAAGTAAACGCACCAAACAGCATGGAAAATGGAATCAGTGCCCTGTGGTCGCTGCCTACCAGAATCCTTCCGATGTGAGGAACAATCAGTCCCAGAAAGCTGATGGCTCCGGCGACTGCAGTTGAGATGCTCGCCAGCAGCACCGCGATGATGGAAATCACGATCCGCATGGTATTCACATTCACGCCCAGGCTTCTGGCGGTCTTGTCCTCCAGGGACAGCAGATTACATTTGGAGGAAAAAACGACAGCAAGAATCAGACCCACCGCCACATACGGCGCCAGCGTGCTGACATCATCCCATGTCTTCATCGTAATGTTTCCATTGACGATAGAAGCCACCCCCGACGTATTTCCTCCGCTCATGGAGTTAATCCCGCTGGAAAGTCCTGTGAACATGGCATTCACCGCCACGCCCACCAGAATGATCCTGAGAGGACTTAAGCCTCCCTTCCAGGACAGGCTGTACACCATAAAGAACGCCAGGACACCTCCTATAAACGCAAACAGCGGTGTAAAGAAAAACAGCGCAGGTGCAAAAGCTGTAATGAAGACCGCCGCAAAGCTGGCACCGCTGGAGATGCCGATGATGCCCGGATCGGCAAGCGGATTCTTTAATACCGCCTGAAACAATACGCCGGATACGGCAATAGCCGCACCCGCCAGCATCGATATGATAATACGCGGAAACCGCAGATCATAGATGGTCGCCACATCCCCATTGTATTCCACAAAAAGACCCTGTAATAATTCACGGAAACTGACCTTTAAGCTTCCCATATTGACCGCAGCAAAAAACAGTATGCACAGTAGGAGTGCCATGACAATAAACGATATGGCAGCTCTGGCAGCTTTCTTCTTTCTCCTGCTTCTGTCCTGTTCCGATGTTTCCATGTCAAATCCCTCCTATTTTACAGCCTCTTTCAAGGTTTCCTCATCGGTCTTCTCAGTGGCATCGGAATCCTCGGCTGCCTTGACAGCCCTCTCACTGTTCTGTTTTGCTTCCTGCTCATCCTTTGCATTCTCCGGATACAGCATGGGCTGCAGCTCCCGAAGAGCATCCGGGTAGCGGAAAGTGGCACTCATGCCGAACAGCTCATAGGTCAGGTCATAGACCCGTCCCTCCTGTACTGCCTCAAAATGTTTCCAGATATCATCCGTCTCGAAATCCTCCCTGAACATCTCCACCACCTGATCCGGCAGTGCGTGCGCCGCCCGGAGAATCACATCCGGCTCCCTGGTCTTCATATCTTCTGTATTGACTGTGAGAAATTCCTGATCTGTTCCGGCATACACATTCTCACCGCCAGCCAGCTCCACCAGGCTTCCAACATAAGAATTCTCTGTCGCTATGATATATGACCCCGGAAGTCCCATGAGAATCAATACGCCGGGGGATTCCTTTCCTTTGTTTACTTCTCTGTACTCCTCATAGAACTCTGTAAACTCTGCAACCTCAGCGGCGGCTTCATCCTCCCTGTCAAAGATCTCTCCCAGCTCCTGGATGGAGCGGTACATTCCCGGCACACTCCGCAGATTCAAAAATGCCCAATCCGTTTCTATTGCCTCATACTTTGGCTGCAGATCAGACTGGAGGCTGGACGGGCTTAGGATCCAGTCCGGGTTCAGCGAGGACACAAGTTCCATATCCGGACTCATGGCGGTACCCACGGCGGGCAGATCGTCATAGCGCTCAGGCAGATCTGTGATGGTGCTTTTGCAGATTCCAACCAGATCCAGATTCAATCGGTCGCAGATATCCGCTGTAGCGGGGGAGGTGGCAATGATCCGGGGTTCCTCCTCCATGGATGCCACCTTCTTTTTGGCCGCCTCCACCGCCGCTTTCTCCTGGGGATCATCAATCTCCAGAAGAGTTTCCACGCTGTTGTCTTTTGCTGCTTTGTCGGATTCCTGCGAAGTCTCCTCCGTCTGGTTCTGATTGACACAGCCGCCCAGGAGGAGGGCCGCCATTGCAGCCCCGGCAAATACAGCCGCTAATTTTCCTCCCGTTCTGATTCTCCTGTTATTCATCGTCATCACCACCGCCCCATCGATACCAGTTTTTCCGAAACAGGTAGATCACGCCCGAAGCTGCTGCCAGAAGAATCAGCCCGGATACGGTGACAGACACCACGAGCACCAGGATCTGGCTTCCCGCCGACGCCGTCTGCGTACCCGCCGATGCCGCCTCCCCTTCTGTGGACAGGCTTAATCCCCGGGCACCGTTCAGCGTGCTGTCATCTGTGGACGGGGTTTCACTCTCCGGCTCGGGTGTGGCTGCATCCCGTATATGATTCTCCAGTTTTGTCTCGTTCTCCGGTTCAGCAGTCACCGTCTCCGCCGGCTCCTGCTCAGTTTCCGGTTCCGTCTCTTCCGTGCTGTCCGCTGCTTCCTGATCCTGCAGTGCGGACGCCGAAGCGGAGACAGAAGGATCCGTCTGGCTGCTCTGTGAACCTGCCGTATCGCTCTGGGCGGACGCCGCATCAGCGCCGGATGCCTCCGTCACCATAGTGGCTGTCATATCGGTATTATTGCCCTCTGTGAAATCACTGGGATAGAGATAAAAGATAACGTCTCTTCCCATGGGTTCCACATACATGGAGCCCCGCACCACACAGTTCTCACTGGGCACCTGGATGCAGATATCTCTGGTAGTTCCATTGTTATCAGATCCGGTTCCCGTTGCCCCCATTGCCGGGGCTGACCAGCCGGAATCCCCCACGCTCTGCACCCAGAAGCTGTGCCCCGAGGTGTAGTCCATAAGGCTCATACGGATGGTGAGATAATATTCACCCCCGTCTGTCACCTCCAGAATACCCGTGGTGTAAAGAGCACCGTCGACCATTCCCTGTCCCGTGGCATAGTTCGCCTCCCCCCCGGAGTCTTCGATGGTCCCGGTTACCGGGTGGGCATAACAGGGATGAATGGCACAGGTGTAAACCGTGCCGGAGGCTGCAAAAACCGGAACAGCAGGAATGCCTGCCCCCACAAGGAGGGCAAGCATCATGCTTAAAAATCCGGCAAGAAATTTTCTTTTTCTCTCCATTGCCTTCATCTTATTTCCTTTCTGCCTTACGGCCTTTTCTCTCACCGCGCTTTGCACCGATCGCCACGGCTCCCGCGCCCAGCGCGGTCAGCATCAGGAACAACAGGGCTCCTACCGGTGAATCATCACCGGTCTTGACACTTCCAGCCTTCAGCCCAGAGGTTGAGGTTGTGCCGAGACCGGAAGTGCCGCTGCTCTTCAGCCCGGAGCTTCCGCTTAAATTGGAGGATCCGCTGCTCTTCAGGCTGGAGGTACCCAGGCCGGAACCATTTCCTGAATTGTTGTCGTCATTGCCGCCGTCGTTATCGCCGTCATCGCCGCCGTCATCCGTGAAATCCGGATCATCGGCTGTGGTGGATTTGAGAGTGCTCCAGTCAAGTTTCAGGAACACCGGCTGCGTCCCCGTCCCTGCCGCGATGGACTCCATCACCGGTACAAATACCTGCAGCGGTACATATCCATCCTTCAGTGCCTCCGGGATCAGAGGGAAGGTCACGACATCAGGATACTCTGTTCCGTAACTGTCACTCACGAGGGTTCCGTCCGAAGTCTTCTGATAGGATTCGATGGTCACATCTGCCAGCGTCCCTTTGGGAACACCGTACTGGTTTAAGGTGTATCCCGTTTTAAAGTACTGCAGATCCCGCAGATACCCGTACTGGCCACTGTACTCCAGTCCTTTGAAATCAAGAGTAATAAAATAGTTTCCATCCTTCACTGTCAGTTTGACGGTGTGGTTGACAGCCTGGTTTGACATGGATTCTGTCTTCTGGTCCACCTTCACCATGCTTCCGCTCAGTGAATAGACTCCGTCTTTCAGATTGTTGATATCCAGGTTCTGGTTGTTGTCATTGTTACTATCGTTATCGCCGTTATTATTATTGTTGTTATTGTTGTTGCCCGAATTGGTATCGGCAGGCTTTGCCTCCAGCGCCAGCATCGCATTGTAAAGTTTCGATACCTGTTCATTGACTTTCTGCTGTGTGGCATCCTCATCACTGTAGACACTCTCCGCATTTCTGACGGCGGTCCTCAGCGCCTCTATGGACTCTGCCGTGTACTGGTGCTCCCTCCCCGCCAGGCTGGAGGCGGTCAGCAGCATTGCATATAAGCCCTGCTTTTCCACGGCAACCGCTGTCACTTTCTCCATATTTGCAAGATAATAGGTAAGGAGTCCGGTCTGTCGGTCCACCTCTTCCTGGGAAACCCCGCTCTTCTCATATACTTCACTGGCACGGTCGTACAGACTCTTTAGAACATCCAGGGCTGCCCCGGTGTAATTCCCCGTATCCCCAAGCCGTTCGCGGGCATTTTCCAGCACCTTCCCGAGCTCTTCCTTTACCGCTGTGCTTTCATCCACAGTCAGAGACCCGATCGCCTCATTTACCAGAGCGGTCCAGCGGCTCACCTGCTCCTGCGTCGCCTCCTGATTGTCATAGACCACCTCCGCTGCGCTGATCACCCATTGCAGGTGTTCTCTGGAGATCTCTGTGTAGACGACATCTTCCCTTGCAAGCTCCTCATGAGCCTTTGCGATAGCCGCTTCCAGCTCAGTCTTGTTGGACTCCACCGTCTGCTGTTCAAAGATCTTTGCTGTCGTCTGCAGCGCAGTCACCATTTTGTCCACCAGCTCCTGCCCAATGTTCAGGTTGCTGTCAAATGCATTTCCGGCAGCGATTGCCACATCCAAAAGACTGAGATCCTCCGGCAGGTAATCCTCCGTGCTGAGGGAAGATTTTAAGTCCGTCAGCGTCCTGATCTGCTCCTGGAGTGCCGTTTTTTCAGCATTTTCCGTGCCGCTGGTCTGCGTCATGTCAGCAGCCCAGTCTTCGATATTCAGCTTCAGTCTCGCATATTGGGTACCGCTCGGCTTGTTGATGTATGCCATTACCGGCACATAGACCTGCAGCCAGTATTCCGTGTAGTATCCGCCGTTTTCGTTTTGCTGTACCGGTATGCTCAGATATTCAGGATATGGATCACCGTTCATATAGGTATCCGTGTACTCATCGGTCACATAACTGCCATCCTCGTTCGTCTGCCAGCTCTCCACCGCAGCATCTGAAGCCGTCTGCCCTGTGGGAGACCCCGTTCCGAAATAGCCGGGAAAATATTTAAGCCAGCCCAGATAGCCGTTCAGTGAATTGATTTTCAGTGACTTGAAGCCCAGGCGGATCCTGGCGGGCACGCCGTTCTCCACAATGACTTCTGCGGATTTTACCGCCGCATTTGCCATACTGGTATCCTCGTCGCTCTCAGCCGTCTCCTTTAATATCGTCAGGGGCACCTGGTACACTCCGTCATAGAGCCTGCCCTCTTCCGGCTTCTTCACCATGACACTGTCGGCATCCAGCAGCATCTGGCGGTGTTTGTTTACATCGTTCTGGGATGCGGCGGGATCATTAAGCACTGCCTTCGCAGCGGTGATTGCCGCATTCAGGAAATCCAGGCTCTCCTGGGTACAGTTCTGATACTGCCCTGTGGCCAGCAGCTCTTCCGCCTGTGACACCAGATTGCTCAGGGCATCTTTGTCCACAGAATCCTCCAGGCTGCTGATGGCTGCCGTCAGGAAAGCGGCCATATCATCCACCTGCGTCTGGGTTGCATCTTTGTTTTCCAGCAGTTCTTTTGCTTCCTGTATGATCTCCTGCAGGTTATCCCAGCCCGAATAGTTATCATTTTCGATCGCCTCGGCCCTGGCGCAGAGATCCTGCAGCTTTGTCTTATCCGCCTGTGCCGCCAGTCCTTCCCTCAGGAAGGTATCAAGCTTCAGGACCATTGCCCCCAGCTGTGCCGCAGTGGGCTTTCCCTCCAGCAGCGCCTGTGCCTCGTCCATGATGCCCTTCAGCTCCTCTCTGCTCGACAGGGTATAGACATCCTCTTTGGCATATTCTGTCTGCGCCTGTATCAGCAGCTTCTGAAGCTCCTCCCGGCTGCCTTCCCCCGCCAGGCCGTCTATCGCCTCGCTGAGGGCTGTCACCCGGGCATCCACTTCCGTCTGAAGAGCGGCTATGTCCGCCTGCACCAGCATGGCAGCGGCAACCGCCGACTTGAGTACCTCCATGGCATCGCCGTCATAGGTTCCGGGAGTCTGTGTCTCCTCCTCGATCTTCTGGTTCGCCTCCGCCAGCCTTGCCGTCAGCTCTTCTTTACTGACGGCGTCCTGCAGGGTGAAGTCTGTCAGGTTCAGACGATGCGTCTGTTCGGCGCCTGAACCATCTGTGTACCTTATCGTGAGAGAATCGTAGACAGCCACATCCTCCCCGCCATAGGCTGTGATGGCATCAAAATCGACACGGTACCGCTTCTGTCCATCCGCCGTCTCCTCAGCCGTCATATCCACATATGCACGGTTGTGAATGTCATAATACTGCAGATTATCCGCACCTGAAAATGTCAGGAAGAGATTTGCCGAGGCGTCTGAATTCACCAGCACTCTGGCATCTGTCACTCTGACATCCGAGGCACCCTCCACGGAGCCCTCTGCCGTGTGAATGCCTTTATCCATGTTGATGGCAGACACATATTCGACATTGCCCACAGCCGTCTGCAGCGCGTTATATGCGCCCTGCATCTCGTCCTCCGTGCCGCTCTCCAACACCGTTACCGCAGCGGCAATGGCTGTCTGAACGTCATCCCAGCCGCCCGCGGCCTCTTCCTCCTTCATGGAATTCGCTGCTTCAATTGCGGCAGCCAGTGCATCCCTGACAGTGGCCCCGGGTATCTGCTCCTCATCCGCAAGCGGTACCGCAGTGCTGTAATCGATACGCAGCCAGCAGTTGGCGTCCGCCTTTCCTATGTAGCCGTTGATACCGTTCAGCCCGTCCATCGCAGGGATGCGGACCTTCAACAGGAATTCCGACTGGTCGGGGGGAAGCTGCAGGTATAATTTTTCGGGGGAATTCACCCAGTAATTAGTCCTGCCCGCCTGCCATTTATCGGCTCTCAGGCCGTCTCCGTCCTGCAGATACTGATACACCATGGCGGGGGAAAGCGCTTTATCCTCCCCTTCCAGCCACAGCCCGGTCAGGCGCCCTTCCAGCCCGCCCACAAGGATTGACTGCAGCTCCAGATGGAGATACACCCTGCCGTCTTTCACAACCAGCTTCGCCGGCTTGATCATGGCGTTATCCGCCATCGAGGACACGTCCGATGAGGATTTCTGGATCACATACTCCACCGTATAGCTGCCGTCCTTCATATCTTCGGCCGTAGACTCGAAGTTATAGTGCTCCGCTACGGCATAGGCATTCATTGTGGCGCCGTCGATCACTACGTAACCGTCCTCGATGGTGCCTTTCTCGACCGCCCCCTGGCCCCTGTGATATACATACCCCTGAAGCCGCGCCGTCTCATAGCCCTCCGGGACGGGTATGCGCAGCTGCCCGGTCTGCGTGAGTGTTACCGGGGTTCCCGTGTCCTTATTGACCACCTCAATATCCCAGATGGTGTATTTCCGCTCCACGCCTTCGAACATGGAGATAAATATGGAGAATTCCTGGTTGTCCGGCTCGATCTTCGTGGCTTTGAGCGTCACGCTGTCAGGATCAGAGATGTTGACCGTATTGGTCACGTACTCGATGCCCGTTCCCTCATCGGTGAGCGTCACCGAGCGCACCGGCTCCGAGGTGGACAGCCGCAGCGTGCCGAAGTAATAATATGTCTTACTCCCGGTCTCTCCGAGCATCTTGATGACTTTCCCAAAGACCATATCCTTGTAATTGGATAAGTCATACGTCATCTGAAACGTGCCGTCGTCTCCCACTGCCGCCTGTGTGTAGTTGGCAGCATCTCTTGCAATTAAATAATATTCTCTTTTGTTGGAGTATTTATATCCATTTACATACCAGAGCTGTCCCAGCTCCCTGCCCGCATCCGTCAGCACGAAGGTGGCTGTCGCCGCTCCATCCTGCACGTCCACCGTCACCTCCGTATCGATGAGATCCATCATTTTTTCGGCGATGGCGGTATCGGGGGACTGCTGTGTATTGCTGGTAAAGCGAAAGGTATTGTCAACCCGGTAGCTCCACTCGTAGGAGCCGTCGGCGATCTCATCCGGCAGGCGCTCCGCCGACTCATAGGCCAGTGTGATTTGATTATAATTTTGTCCATAATACGGATTAGACAGTGCCATGATCACAGGCTGCTCCGTATTCTCCACCGTAAATGTCAGATCCGCGCAGCCGTACTGCTCATCTATCTCAATCGCAACATCCCCGCGCCAGTATTCCTCTTTGTCAAACGAGCCTTTTAATCCCCCTGTTGCCGGGTCACCGATATCCGATGCCTCGTATTCCTCTTTCAGTATTTTGATCCCCTTGTTCTGCACGCCGCTGCCATCCAGCACGGATGCGACACGGATCGTCACGGTATACCGCCCGTCCGCCACACTGAGCAGCGCTGTCCGGTACTTGTCTGTGGTCCCTCCCGTAATATTCCCCGTCGCAACCGCCGGATCTCCCTTGGTGATGACAAGCGGCACCGCGTAATTTCCGTCCGCAAGCCTCTCTTTCCCTGTGCTTCCCGTATCCGCCGATGTGACAGACACGGAGCTTAACAGCCCGGAAAGCGTCAGCACCATGGCTATCATCAACGCCATAACTCTTCTCAATTTTCATTCCCTCCTCTTTTCCCGCTCTAACCGGAGAATCCATATCCATCGCACGAGTGTGACAGATATGGATTCTCCGGTTAGAAACTCTTATTCCTGTTATGGTGTATGGAAAGCTGTGCAGAACATTGCACAGCCTTCCCTGTGTCAAAACGTTCTCTGTGTTACGCTGCAGCTGAAGCTGCAGCCGTAAGGGTCATGATGCCTGTCGTAGATCTGTGGATTGTAGAGCCCATCACAATGGCAACCGTGTAGCCAACGTCAAAGCTGAGGGTTTCATAAGCGCCATCCAGTTCAAACTCAAATGCCACCGGATACGTAACACCTGTTCCGTCTACTGCTACCCCTTCCACTTCACTGCCGTCATCCAGCACGATATTTAATGCAGAAATATATCCGGTTGCCCCCATATAAGAGATTTCATCGGTGTACACCGTGATCGATGTCGACATTACGTTTCCGTCCTCATCGTATTCATATTCCACATCCGCACCTGTCATTGGATTGTCATGAGGGATTGCTGCCCCGCTGGACTGCGTCAGCCCAACATCATAGCCCGGGTCAGTTGCACTCGCCATCGCTGTAACGCCCATTCCCACTGTCAACGCTCCTGCCAGTGCCACCGCCATAACTTTTTTCATGAATTTTTTAATCATATCTTTTCTCCTCTTTCTTGATTGTATCGTTACATGGTTTCCTAATTGCAGGCCCGCAATTTGCTTCTAAGTTAGTTTATTCTAACCAATGAATTTTTAAAATGTCGGTGTCCTGTACACCGACATTCTACTCCTTGGTTAGTCGCGACTACCTTGTGATTCCATATATAACACAGCCAAAAACCACTGTCAACCATATTTTTCCATTCGGTGAAACGCAGTCACGTACATAAATTTCTGTTTCTTGTCGGAATACCTGCTTTTCTTCTGTTTTCTCTGTCTGTAAAATTAATTTCAAATTTTTATATGGATCTCAGTTATCAAGAATACAGTGGCAAACAGTCAAAGTTCTACAGCCAGAAAATCAGAAGTGCGGTACTCTCCGGCATGTGGGTCCTTCCCACACTGCAGGTGGCAGTCACCGGGATGATCCCCTGCACCTCCCCTCCCCGCCGGCGGTGAAACCGGCACGCCTCCAGGGGAATCCGTATCTTCCCTTCCTTCACCTCCGCCAGGTGCAGCACGCCGTTCTGTTCATACTTGAGAGCCTCCAGATGCCCCGCCATCTGTTCCCCGTGCACCCGGGAACTGGCTGTCATCTCACAGATCAAAAGCTCCAGCCGGCTGACCCGCCTGTTATGGCGCAGGTATGCGGGCTTTGCGAAACCTCTGTTTGCCATGGAGACATTGCACTTTCTCTGCGCCTCCATCCGGTATACCGTGAAATAGACCTGGTAATTGCCGTATTCCAGGACCTCATCCAGAAAGTTCCTGGAGAGGACCTCTTTTTTCTCCGCAGAATAACGGGTTCTCATCTTCTGATGGCTGCGCAGCATGGAGGACAGGGTATAATAGTCGACATGTTCGATCATATCCCTTACATTTTCAGGAATCTCTTTCTTCGGTATCCCGATCTTGCGAAGGTAGGCGTCAAGCCCGTCCATCAGCGTTTTGTATCCGTCCAGCCAGGCTTTTCCCCGGTCTGTGAGCTCATAAGCCCCCGTCAGATAACCGCTCTCACAACACGACTTGAAGTACCGGCTGACGGCGCCATGGCTGACCCCGCAGATTTCCGCGATCATAGCCACCGTGCCCCTTCTCCTCCCCATCCGCTCCAGTTCCAGCAGGTACTGGATCTGCTGCATGGTGGGCAGATTCTTTCTTTTGAAATTTTCTCCTTTTTCCATTCATCCGCTCTCTTTCTCTCACCAGATATGTATATTTAATTCCCTGCAGTCTTCTTCCCCCGGCATCGTGTCCGCATCTGTAAAGGCGACCATGCCGTCGCCCTCCGTGATCAGGACCGCAGAACTGACAGTAAACGCAAAGAGATCCGTGGGAATCCGGAATCCCTCCGCCGCTTTTTTTGCCCTCGCCCATCCCCCTTTTGTCCTGTACCAGAGGATCTGTGAGAAACCATCTGCTTTTTCCTTCAGGTATACCCAGCTATCCCGGGCACCCACCTCCAGGAGGATGCAATCATCAAAAGCATAAAACTCATCAGCCAGAATTCTGGGGTAGCGCTGTTCCGTCCGGTAAATGCTCATGCAGAATTCGTAGCTGCCCTCCTCATATATGGTGCACAGATCCAGGTTGTGTATCACACGGTCATGCGTGTCCCCGTATTTCAGGAATTCGCAGATTCCCTGTATGACTTCTTTGCTGACCACGTGCTCCATCCGGCAGGCATTCTCCTGTGCTTCCTCCTCCTCAAGGCCGCAGGCCATCTGAAGGAACTGGGTCAGATACTGGTGCCGCGCCTGGCATTCCGCCCCCTGCGCTTTCCCAAAGGCGGTGAGCTTCAGTTCCTCATCCTTCTCCGTCGCCTGCAGATACCCATGGCTGACCATTTTTTTCACGAGATGATTCAGTTCCCGTCTGGACAGATCCAGGCTGACGCAAAGCTTCGGTACGGTCAGCGTCCTTCCGCCTTTCCACCACAAATACATCGTTTCCAGCAGGTCCTCCTCCCTCTTGGCATTGCTGGAAGGGATGTTCTGGCCGATCTCCCCATTGAAATAATGTTCCTCTTTTTCCATCTGCATTTTCCTTTCATACCCTTTTACCGCTCTTTTGGTTAGCTTTATCTAACTCGCGTGTTAAAAAAGACCGCCTTTCCATCAGCGGTCATATTACTCTTATTATAAAAATGCAGACGGCGGTATGTCAAGGATAATAATCATCATTAAGGAGTCCGGGTACCAGGCAAAACACCTGTTTTTCCGAATCCTCTGTGGTGACAAAAGCATGGCTCACTGCTTATCCCCTTTCCGCGTCGACCCCTGCACGATCAGTCTGCAGTCCAGTTTCACTTCTTTCTGAACCGCAGCCTCACCGCCCTGGATCAGATCAAACAAAAGTCTCGCGGACTCCGTCCCCGCCTCCTCATAATACAGATGCACGGTAGTTAAAGACGGCTCCGTCACCCGTGAAAGAGAGCTGTCGCCAATCCCCGCAATCTGTATATCCTCCGGTACTTTTTTCCCGGCAGATTTCAGATACTGCAGGGCTCCCACCGCAATCGTATCCGTGGCGCAGATCACGGTATCGATATCCGGGGCAGTCTCCAGTAACACCTTCGCCTGCGCAGATCCCGACTCCATCTCGAACATGCACTCCCGAATATACGGATCCTCCAGTATCTGATGATTGCTCTTAAGCGCATCTCTCACACCGCGCAGACGCTCCTTCCCAACCGCCTCATCCTTCTCCGTCACGCCGAGATAGCCGAAGCAGGCACCTGTCCTTGTCAGATAGGATGCCAGGTCATACGCCGCCCGGTAATCATCCGAATACACACAGGAATAACCACTCAGATATTGGCTCAAAATAACAATGGGGACAGACAGGCTTTTCAACACCTTCCTGTGCTCCGCTGTAAAAATAGTTCCCAGCAGGATCACGCCGTCCACGTGGTTCTCCTTAAAAAGATTCAGAAACCTGAGTTCTTCCTTTTCATGATTATGTGTACATGCCAGCAGCATCTGATATCCTGCACCGGCAAGTGTGCTGCTGATCCCGGATACCATGCGGCTGATAGAATCCGAATTGATCTTCGGAATGATCACACCGATAACATTTGTTTTCTTGCTGCGCAGCGTCTGTGCGGAACTGGAGGGCTGGTAACCCGTCTCTTCGATGATCTGCCGGATACGCTCCTTTTTTTCCACGCTGACATAACCGCTGTTCAGATAACGGGAGACGGTAGCCCGGGAGACTCCTGCCAGCTTTGCAATTTCATTGATATTCATAAATTTTCCTGCTTTCCTGATAAATAAATGTTACTGGTTCTGCACTCAATGTGATACCAAATGAGAGAACGATTTCATATTAAAAATTCTAGCATTCCCAAAATGTAATGTCAAACAAAATGCACTGCTTTTTCAAGTATTTTCCGGCAAACCAAGAAAGTGCACAAAAATACTGTGTGATATTTGTGTGTTCTGTCAATTTACAATTTGACCTGTATCGATTACAATAAAAGCACATTATGGAATCGATTCCACATCAGCCAACACCAGCTTCTTAACTCACTCAATTTTATAGCAGCTAAGCGCAATGTATAACATGGGAACGTTTTCACATAACAGGGTGATCTTTAAACAATGGGAGGGATAGTCATGGATTATGGCAAGGTAGCAAAAGCGGTATATGAGTATATTGGAGGCAGGGAAAATATCGTCTCAGCCGCACACTGCGCAACCAGGCTGCGTCTCGTGATCGGAGACAACAAAAAATGCAGCAAAGAGGCACTGGAAAACATCGACGGCGTAAAAGGGGTATTCGAGGCAGCCGGTCAGCTTCAGATCATTTTTGGAACAGGTGTCGTAAATAAGGTTTACGATGAGTTTATAAAAATTGCCGGCATCACCGAGGCCAGTAAAGAGGATGTAAAAAAGGCGGCGGCCAAAAAACAGAATGTTTTCAAACGTGCGATCAGGACGCTCGGTGACATCTTCGTACCAATTATCCCTGCGATCGTGGCGAGCGGTCTGCTGATGGGCCTCTTAGAGGGGCTTGCCAATGTATGGCCGGCGATGACCGGCTCTGGAACTTATACGATCATCCATCTGTTCAGCAACGCGGCATTCGTGTTCCTGCCGGTGCTGATCGCTGTCAGTGCCGCGAAGACATTCGGCGGCAACCTGTTTCTCGGAGCGGTCATCGGGATGATCATGATTCATCCGGATCTGCTGAACGCCTGGAGCGTTGCAGGCATGGAAGCGGCGGATATTCCATCGGCATCGGCGTGGTTCGGTCTCTATGATATCAATCTTGTGGGCTACCAGGGACACGTGATCCCGGTCGTGATCGCCGTCTGGCTGATGTGCGTGATTGAGAAGAAGCTGCATAAGATCGTCCCTGAGATGATCGACCTGTTCGTCACACCTCTTGTCACAGTACTCGTAACGGGTTATCTGACTCTGACAGTGATCGGGCCTGTCTTCTCAGCACTGGAAAACTATGTACTTGCAGGAGCCCAGGCACTGATCGCAGTACCTTTCGGGATCGGAGGTGCTCTGATCGGAGCCGCCTATGCACCTACCGTAGTCGCCGGTGTCCATCATATGTATAATGCACTGGAAGCAGGTCTTCTGAGCAGTATCGGACTGAATACCTGGATGCCGATCGCAACCGCCGCAAATGTGGCGCAGGGCGCCGCGGCTCTGGCACTTGCATTAAAGACACGCAATAAAAAGACAAAAGCCATCGCACTCCCCGCTTCCCTCTCCGCATTCCTCGGGATCACAGAGCCTGCGATCTTCGGTGTCAACATCCGTTACATGAGGCCATTTATCGCAGGCTGTATCGGAGGTGCCTGCGGAGGACTGACAGCAGGACTCTTCGGTGTCGGAGCTACTGCATACGGGATCACCGGTATCTTTGGATTTTTAATCACTACGAACTACACCCTGCAGTATGCACTGGTCATTCTCGTGGCATCCGCAGTCGCATTTATCATCTCCTGGCTGCTTTATAAAGAGCCGAAAGAGAATGTGGAAACTGCAAAAGCACAGAGAACAGAAGCATCGGAAACAGAAGTGCCGAAAAGCATCGAAATCAACAAACATACCGTGTACAGCCCGATACAGGGAACTGCAATTTTACTGGCTGAAGTCCCGGATGACACCTTCGCAGCTGAGATCCTCGGAAAAGGAATGGCTATTGTACCGGAATCGGGAGAAGTTGTCGCACCGGTAAACGGCACCATCAGCACCATCTTTGACACCAGACATGCCGTCGGCATCACAGCAGACGATGGAATGGAGATTCTGATCCACGTGGGTATCAACACTGTTGAACTGAAGGGGCAGTACTTTACGGCTCACGTAGAAGAAGGCGACCCGGTGAAGGCCGGACAGCCTCTGCTCACAGTCGATCTCGAAGGTATCCAGGCCGCAGGATATAACCTGACAACACCCGTCATCGTCACCAATTCCGATGATTACGCAGAAGTTCTTATGACGGCCTCCGGGAAAGTGGATGTTCTGGATCAGATCCTGGAAGTCAGATCGTAACGGTTAAATGTTCGGTAACATGGAGGGATTTATGAAGAAAACTGAGATTTTAACACAGATAACTGAGGCTGAAACGGCATCTTTGCATATATCCGATGAAAAATACCGCCTCTTCTTTCATCTGATGCCGCCTGTGGGCTGGCTGAACGATCCGAATGGATTATGTGTTTACCGTGATACGTTCCACGTATTTTTCCAGTACTCGCCGGAAGCTCCCGACGGCAGCGGCCGGAAAGTCTGGGGACATTACACATCGGCTGATCTGGTAAACTGGAGATATCAGGGCACGCCTCTGGTGACGGATACCGTCTGGGACCGTGACGGCGCCTATTCAGGCTGTGCATTTACGGATGATGGGAACCTGGAAGTGTTTTATACGGGAAATGTAAAAGAAACCGGTGATTTTGACTATATTTTTAATGGCAGACAGGCTAATATCATATATACTGTAAGTAAAGACGGGACAGTCTTTGATGAGAAGCTGCCGCTGCTCACCAACCGTGATTATCCGTCGTCCTACACCTGCCATGTACGTGATCCGAAGGTCTGGAAGCAGGGCGGACAGTATTACATGGTACTGGGCGGACGCAAAAAAGATGAACACGGTGCGGTGATGGTCTATACCTCTCCCGACAAAAAGGACTGGTCACTGCTGAAAGAAATGACCTCCGTAGAACCCTTTGGCTATATGTGGGAATGCCCGGATCTGTTTGAGATGAACAGCAGATGGTTCCTGCTGTGCTGTCCGCAGGGTCTTCCCTCGGAAGCTGAGCGGTATCAGAATCTTTACCAATCCGGATATTTCCAGTGTGAGGGCTTTACCCTGGAAGATACCGATTACAAATGTCATCCCGGGGCTTTTTGGGAGCTTGACCATGGTTTTGATTTCTATGCCCCTCAGACTTTTACGGACAGCGGAGGACGGCGCATCCTGATCGGATGGGCAGGCATCCCTGAGGAAGAACGTTACGGGAATGCTCCCACCATCAATGAGGGCTGGCAGCATGCCCTGACTGTGCCAAGGGAACTGACCTTTGACGGTAACATGCTGCGGCAGTATCCGGTACAGGAACTTGACAGTCTCCACGGTGAGGGACTCTCTCTGGAGGAAAATGTAATTCGGGCCGCCGCATTTGACATGCAGCTTACACTGGCAGGAAACCGGCAGTCCGTCCGCCTGGATGATGACCTGGTCCTGGACTGCACGGACGGGCTGGTCACCCTGACATTTTTAAATGATACAGGCGCGGGCCGGACGTGTCGAACGGCAAGACTGCCAAAAGGCCAGCGCGGCATAAAAGAACTGCGCATTTTAAAAGACACTTCCATGCTGGAATTTTATATCAATCACGGAGAGCTTGTATTTACCACAAGATACTATCCGAAGGACGTTACGCAGACACCGTTTGCGCTGACCGGTACCGTATGCAGGCTACATCTCTGGAAGATTCAAAAAATGAACGTCCATATGGGAAATCTTTTAACAGAATATGATATGCAGAAACTATAAAACAACGATAGAAATGGAGGATGAATTTTATGAAAAGTTTTCAGTATGTGATCACAGATGAGGTAGGTATCCACGCAAGACCGGCAGGTCTGCTCGTGAAGAAAGCAAAATCAATTTCGGCTGCCATCACCATCGGCTGCGGCGCAAAAAAAGCAGATGCCACAAAGCTCATGGCGATCATGGGACTCGGGGCAAAAAAAGGCAGCGAAGTGACGGTAACGGTTGAGGGCGAAGAGGAAGATACCGTATTGGCGGAGATGGAAACATTTTTCAAAGAAAACTTCTGACAGACAAACGGCGCAGACGCCAGGGGAGGGTCATATGGATTGCAGGCAGGGCAAGGCGATCTTTCACGGAATCGCGATAGGAAAACTTTCCATCTATGGAAAGGAAAAGCAGTCAGTCAAGCGTGAGAAAATCGAATCACCGGAGGCTGAAAAGAAACGTTATTTTGAGGCAAGGGACCGTGCGGTTGAAGAACTGCACCAGATCTATGAAAAAGCTGTACAGGAAGTCGGTGAATTGCATGCACAGATTTTTGAAGTGCATGCCATGATGCTTGAGGATGATGATTACACAGATTCTGTACTCAATATGATTGAGACACAGTACATCAATGCAGAGTACGCAGTTGCAAAGACCGGGGATAATTTTTCAGAAATGTTTGCGGCGATGGACGATGAATACTTTCAGGCGAGAAGTGCAGATGTGAAGGATATCTCAGAGCGTGTAATCGCGATATTGACCGGAGCGGTGACACAGGCTGTCCTCAGTGAACCCGTGATTCTGGCAGCGAAGGACCTGGCACCCAGTGAGACAATTCAGCTTGACAAAAATCTGCTGCTGGCGTTCGTCACGGAGTTTGGCTCCGCCAACTCCCACACAGCAATCCTGGCACGCTCCATGAACATACCGGCACTGATCGGCATATCTGTCCCGGAGGAATGGGACGGCAGACCCGCTGCCGTTGACGGCCACACCGGCATGCTGTATATCGACCCGGACGAAGAGACACTTGCACAGCTTCGAAAAAAACAGGAAGAAGCAGAGCAGGCACGTGCCCTTCTGCAGGAGGTCAAAGGCAAAGAAAGCATTGCGAAGAATGGAAAGAAGATTCATCTGTACGCCAACATAGGAAACGCCGGTGATCTTGCAAATGTGCTCGCGAATGACGCCGAAGGCATCGGTCTGTTCCGCACGGAATTCCTGTACCTTGAATCAGACCACTATCCCACCGAGCAGGAACAGTTCCAGGCCTATCAGACAGTAGCTGAAACTATGGCGGGCAAAAAAGTTATCATACGCACTCTCGACATCGGGGCTGACAAGCAGGTGGATTATTTTGAACTCGAAAAAGAAGAGAATCCCGCCATGGGGTACCGCGCCATCCGAATCTGCCTGGACCGGCAGGACATCTTTAAAACACAGCTGCGGGCGATCCTGAGAGCCTCCGTGTACGGGACACTCGCGATCATGTTTCCGATGATCATTTCCCGCCGTGAAGTCATGGAGGCAAAGAGAATCCTTGCCGAAGTAAAACAGGAGCTTTCAAACGAAGGGATTCCGTATCAGGACGTCGAAATCGGTATCATGATCGAGACCCCCGCCGCAGCCATCATGAGCGACGAGCTTGCCAAGGAGGTAGACTTCTTCAGCATCGGCACCAATGACCTGACACAGTACACACTGGCGATCGACCGTCAGAACCCGAAGCTCGACACAATTTACGATGCTCACCACCCCGCACTTCTGCGCCTGATCGAGCAGGTTGTAAAAAATGGTCACGACCACGGCGCCTGGGTCGGCATCTGCGGCGAACTCGGTGCAGACCTCACTCTGACAAAGAAGTTTGTTGAAATGGATATTGATGAACTGTCCGTGACGCCAAACATGGTGCTGCCTGTGCGCAATGAAATCTTAAAAGCATAAATATTTTGAGGCGGATGAAATTCATCCGCCTCAAAGTAATCATTTTCCCGGCTTTTCTCTTAGTAGAAATACAGAAAACACAGACCCTTTTCCATACTCTGAGCGAACCTTTACATATCCGCCCTGCTTCTTCAGGATCTCCCTTGTCAGATACAGACCGATTCCTATCCCCTCTTCCTGCGCTGCATCCTGAGAGCGGTAAAACCTTGCAAATATAAGTGTCTGTTCTTCCTCCGGTATGCCCTTTCCCTCGTCTGCAATATCAATTCTGTAAAACATCGGATATTCCGTAGCTGAAATTCGGATACTACAATTTGGCGGGCTGTATTTTACCGCATTATCCAACAGGTTGTACAGTGCTTCCGCCGTCCACTTCCTGTCAAAAAACGCACGCCCTGCCATTTGCTCACAGTGGATGACGACCCCCTTCAGCTCTGCCTTTAATGCCGCCTGAGCCACAGCCTGCCTGACCATCGGCGAAACCTCTTCTTCTCTCGGATACACTGCTATGACTCCGCTCTCCAGCCGCGAGCTTTTGATCAGAGCCTGAATCAAAAAGTCCAGTTTTTTTACCTGCACATGCAGGGCATCCGCGCAATCCCGCCCCTCCTCGGGCAGCGGCTGTTCCAGCAAAAGCTCAGAGTATAAAAGACTGTTGGCGATCGGTGTCTTTGTCTGGTGAGAAATATCACTGATCAGTGTCCGCACCCGTTCCTGATCCTCCTTTTGCTGCCTCGCTGACATTCGGGTCAGCTTCACATACCGGTATAATTTATTTTCCAGCTCGGACTGTCTGGTCTCGTCAAAACACGCTTCCTGAAAAGTGCCTGAGATGGCTTTATTCAGCATGGAATCCAGACGGTCATACAGCTTTTGTATCCTTCGGTGGCTGACCGCAGCCCAGACAAACGCAGCCGCTGTCACAACCGCGGCTGCACAGAACAGCCATATCATCACTTCGCTATTCAATCTCATTCACCGCCCACACATATCCGATACCGTACACTGTCCGGATATAGGACCTCCCTGTCTTTTTATCTTCCAGCTTATCCCGGAGTCGTTTGACCGCTACTGACAATGCATTTTCGTCCACATACTGTGCGCCGTCCGTCCATACATAATCCACCAGACGCTCCCGGGTCAGAGTAACTCCCGGATTGGATACCAGCAGATACAAAAGCTTCTGTTCCGTTTTGCCAAGCTCCACCGGCTGTCCGTCTCTTTTAAACTCCATTCGTTCAAAATCCAGCATCAGATGATACGTTTCTATTCTCCTGCCGCCCATACCTGCGTTCGCCTCCGGGCTGGAGGACAACTTCCGAAGCTGTGCATGTACACGTGCTCTGAGCACCATAAGGCTGAACGGTTTCGTGATATAATCGTCTGCGCCAGATTCCAGGCCCGCTACAATATCGGTCTCCATGTCATTCGCCGTCAGTATGAGCACCGGCATACGACTGTAAGCCCTGATCTCTTCCAGCAATTCCATGCCGTTTCCATCCGGGAGATTAAGATCCAGTATCACCAGATCATACGTCCCGTTTTTAAGATATTGTCTCGCTTCTTTTGCTGTGACGGCCTGCCTCAGTTCCAGCTCATCTGATTTGAGCGCCATTATGATGCCTTTTCCAAGTGAGACATCATCTTCAACAACCAATATATTTCTCGTCATTTTATTTCTCCTGTCAGATTATTTTCAGTAAAAGCCTCGCTCCATATCAAAATATGGTACAATAAGTATGTAACATCTGACCATCTCAAAAAGGAGGCGTTTTATATGAAAATCAGTGCCCGAAATCAATTAAAAGGAACCATTACCCAGATTACAGAGGGAGCCGTTAACGGAATCGTACAGATCGATATCGGCGGCGGCAATGTTATTTCCTCAACCATTTCCATGAATGCCATCAAAGAACTGGGACTGGAAGTTGGTAAAGAAGCCTATGCGATCATCAAAGCAACCTCCGTCATGGTTGGCGTTGATCACTGATCTTTGTTTTCCATTGTAGGCAATCCGCAGTCTCCTGTCAAATTTCTGTTTGACAGGAGACTGATTAATTTTTACAATAGTTAAGCGGCATTTTAATATTTATTACAGAAAGAGGGCATAACGTGGCAGGACTCGGAACACTTATCAACATTGCCGGTATATTAGCCGGAGGTTTTATCGGGCTCTTAATCGGAAAAGCAATGCAGGAAAGATATCAGGATACGCTGATGACGGCAACCGGCGTCTGCGTGCTGTTTATCGGCATCAGCGGTGCCCTGGAAAAGATGATGACAGTCAGCCAGGGAAAGCTTACAGGTGGTGGAACAATGATGATTATCGGAAGCTTCGCCTTTGGTTCCCTGATCGGAGAATGGCTGAATATCGAATCACGCATCAAACAATTTGGAAGATGGCTGAAACAAAAGACAAGAAGTGAGCGCGATACTTCTTTTGTGGACGGTTTTGTAACAACTTCCCTCACAATCTGCATCGGTGCCATGGCGGTCGTGGGTTCCATTCAGGATGGCATATCAGGTGACTATTCCATACTGGCCGCCAAAGCCGTCCTGGACCTGATTATTGTCCTGGTGATGACTGCATCGCTGGGAAAGGGCTGTATATTTTCCGTGATACCGGTTGCCCTTTTTCAGGGAAGCATCACACTTCTCTCTACTTTTATCGAACCGTTCATGACCGGGCAGGCACTGTCCAACCTGTCGCTTACGGGCTCGATGCTGATATTCTGTGTTGGTATCAATCTGATATGGGACAAAAAAATAAAAGTTGCCAATATGCTGCCAACCATCGTATTATCTGTAGCTTGGGCATTTCTTCCATTCTGAAAAGGAGGCCCCGCACTTTTAAGGTGCTTTGGCCCCCTCATTATATCAAAAAATCCTGTCCGTCCCGGACGATCTCCATGATCTTTCCGGCAAATTCCTCTGATTCTTCTGACTCTCTGTATTTCCGGATCAGATCAAAGTTATTCCAGAAATGCATGGGAAATACATGCTCAGCCCCGACTCGCTCCATAAACCAGTCCATCCCCAGCCGGTACCATTCCTCCTGCCTGGGATCCAGCGGCACGAAGGCCGCATACAGACCATCCGTCCAATCCCGGAGCCGCTCTATCTCCGCCTGATACCGCGCCGTCATATTTCCAATCTCCTGCTTTGTCTCACCTTTCCATATCCACCAGTTGAGATCTCCCGCATGGTAAACCTGTTTCCTGAATGTCTCTGTCTCATAAGACACCAGAAACGCCACACCACAGTCCGTCGAATGGAGGGTGCGGACGCAGATATCACCGCCGGCTCCGTCCGTCTCCCGGTGTGACTGATACGCCTTAAGATACGTAATGCGCTCGTTCTGTCTGTCACTGAGGGAAAGTCTTTTAACCTGGTAGGAAAGGTCCCTGGATAACAGATAACTCACATCCGGATACTCCTCAAACCTGCTGAAAATGTCAGGGTTAAAATGGTCCTCATGCTTATGACTGCAAAACACAAACAATTTCTTTTCCCGCGAAAACTCAGGAATGTCTCCACGGTAATAATCAAAAAGCCAGACACTGTGTTCCCATTCTGCAAGGAACCCGCTGTGTCCGATATACGTTATCAATGCCATCATATCGCTCCAATCATTTATCATATTTCCCTGCTGTACAGCAGGCATTGTCCCGCGTACAGACAGATCTTTTTGCTGCCATCCCTGCGTTTCAGCTCATTTCCGGATACCAGTCAAAATGCATGGCCCCATGTCAGACCGTGATCTCAATCTGGTTCCCCTCAGGCCCCAGCACACAGCTCTCATAATAGCCGTCTCCTGTCGTCCGTGGTCCACTGAGTACCTGGTAGCCCCCATCCTTCAGACGCCGCGTCAGTTCATTCACTTTCTCTTCGCTTCCTACGCTGAACGCCATATGGATAAACCCTGTCCGCGCCAGCGGTTTTTCATCATCCGACATTTGGGGCCGGTTCATCAGCTCCAGCCTCGTACCGTCATCAAAAGTCAGGAAAAATGACTTGAAATCCGTCTTCCTATTATGATACCCATTATTTGATTTCGCATGAAAGTACTCAGTAAAAAATGCCCTCACGCCTTCCAGATCATCTACGTACATTGCAATGTGTTCAATTTTCAAAAGATACCTCCTGTAAAAATCAATCCAGATCCTGAATATTCATTTTATCCAGCTGCTTTTTTCTCTTAAGTTTTTCTCTGCATACAAGATAGATCGCCAGCAGTATGACAGTAGAGATGTTAGTCAAAACAAGCCTCCCGACGATTACACCAAATACCTCCCAGGAAGACATCGCATCCATTATCACCACATTCAGCACACACAGCAGTGAATACATAAAAGTAATACATGGCAGAATAAGTCCCAGGACCCTGTTCTCTTTTTTCGAGAGAAAAAACTGCAGGATAATCCCGCCAGTGCAGACAGCACTCATCAATAGTAATACAATCAATATGGTAATAGTTCCGGTTATCATCTGCTTTCCTCCTTACTGATCTTCTTATACTCACGGATCAAAACTTTTGCAGTCTCAAAGTCCAGTTTCTCATTGACAGCGAGGCGTTTGACCAACGCAACATACGGGTCACGTTCCACATCATCGCTGATTTTGATTTTCTGTATCAGTTTATCGAGTCTCAGCCTCACTGTGGGATAGGTTACTTCATATTGCTTTGCGATTTCTTTGAGTGAGCCGGATGCCAGCAGGAATTTTTTGATAAAAGATACGTCTTCATCATCCAGATTTACCATCCACTCAGGAACAATTTCAATAGCCATAGCATCCCCCTCCTTTAATAAAATTAATTATACTCTTTAATTTTATTAAAGTCAATATTGAATGACATCTATATTTTTATCAATGTAGATTTTCGTCTCCAGTAGTAAAGCAGACCCGTCAGATCTGCCAGTATCCATCCGACAGGTATGGATACCCAGATTCCAATTACACCGATATAGTTTGAGAGCAGATAAGCTAGTGCCACCCGGGTTCCCAGTGAGATAACCGTCAGAACCACGGACATTCCCGGGCGTTTCACCGCACGGTACAGACCATACAGCAAAAACAGACAGCCTATGCCAGAGTAAAAAATACCGACCACCCGTAAATACCGCACCCCCGCGGCAAGAATCTCCGTTTCATGCGGCTGCACAAAAATAAGCATCAGCGGTCTCGCAAAAACCACTACAACCGTTGAAACCAGAACACAGAACAGAATGGTAATCCGCACTGATTTTTTAATTCCCGTGCGAATGCGTTCTTCCTTTCCGGCGCCGTAATTCTGTGCGACAAATGTTGAAAATGCATTTCCAAAATCCTGTACCGGCATGTAGGCAAACGAATCGATCTTTACTGCCGCAGCAAAAGCCGCCATAATGACCGGCCCGAAACTGTTGACCAGTCCCTGGACCATCAGAATACCAAAATTCATCACAGACTGTTGAACACATGTCAGTATGGAAAGACTGCAGATTTCACCCAGAATACCTTTATTCCATTCAAGATCAAAACGCCCGGGACATACTTCCCTGCACCGCCAGAAGGTGTATACTGCGATTCCGATACCTGAGACATACTGTGCGATGACCGTCGCGGCCGCTGCTCCGCCCACACCCCAATGAAATGCCAGCACAAACAGCAGATCAAGCACAATATTCAGAACCGCGGATACGCCCAGGAAGATCAGCGGTACGGCTGAATTGCCCATCCCCCGAAGCAGACAGGAAAAAAAATTGCAGAGGAATATCGCACCGGTACCGACAAATATAATCCACAGGTATTCCCGCATCAGAGCATATACTTCCACAGGTACATTTAAAAACCCCATAATCGGATCAATACACAGATACACGGTGACGTTAAGCACTATGGTTATGGCAAAAATCAGTCCGAATGCATGCAGTACCGCCACCCTCAGACGCTTCAAATCACCCTTCCCGCAGTAGATGGAAAATGAGGCCCCGGCGCCCATCGAAAGACCGAGAAGTACCGAGGTCAAAAATGTCATCAGTGTATAGGCAGATCCTACCGCCGCAAGTGCATCACGACCCAGAAATCTGCCTACAATCAGTGTATCTGCAATGTTATAAAACTGCTGCAGTAGATTTCCCGCCATCATCGGCAGCACAAATATTATGATAGTTTTTGTTATATTACCTTTTGTCAGGTCCCTGTACATTGGACGTTCCTCTCTGTGTCCCGTTAGCTTAAGCTTATTGATTCCCTTAATCATAACACGTTACATCTGTATTGTTCATTTGCATGATCAGTCATTAGTACCGCAGAAAAATGCCATCCTTAAAACTTTGGGCAGTGATAAGTTCACACCCGCGAATCTCCTTTACCACGACAGCTTTTTCCATATTCATCCAGGATAATAACATCATAGGCGTATCGCTGCGCAGGGACTTCCCAGGAGTGCGAAGTTTCCTGCACTATGCCCCCAGTTGCCGCCGTCATGAGTTTCTCAACATCTGCAGCAGATACCTGTTTCTTTTCAAAAAGAAGTACCGCCAGAAGCCTGGCTTCATGATATCCCGTTTCCCATAATTCAAAGGCAAGTTCATTTGAGTTTCCAATTTCTTTGGCGAGTCTGCGAATATCTGCGGTCGGTACCCCGATACTGTTTTCATCCGGTATCCCCATTTTCACGACGTTAGCCTTATATTTTTCCGAAGCACATCCTTGAAGTCTAATGATTATATCCGCACAGCATTTCTCTCATTATCTTTCATTATTTCCATAAAACCTCCTGCCCGACTTAAACAGTTATCAATTATGAATCTCTTTCCGGACCCTGTACCAGATAAAAATGCAGCCCATAAAAGCAATTAAATATCCAAGACTCAAAAACGCCAGTTCACTCCCGGAAGGATCTGTTATCCTAGAAACAGGGTGAAATGAGATAACCAAATCCTCCGTCTAGCAACTGCATCAAATACACGATCGCCATGGCAATCACAAAACATATAAACGTTGTCATGCTTTCACCCCCATAAACTCAGATTACTGTTTGTCATCCTGCCGTCTCAGAAATTCAACAAACGCAAATATAATGGATATTACACTCAAAACTGCTACCACCAGTTCCGCCATATTATTCGCATAATCTGACCGTTCCGGCGTAACGATTCCTAACACAAGGAAATACGCACACCAGATCAAACCCAGGACGAGCAGCAAAAACGTCACATATTTCAGGATGTTCGCAGCTATCCCTGTCAGTTTTTTGGTGGCTTTCACGCGTTCATCGGAATATGATTTTCTGCCGAACGCCCATTTCAGACCCCCTGCCGTAAAGCCTAAGAGCACTCCGATCGTAAGCCCAATACAAATATTATAAAACGTTACCATCTCTGTCTGTCCCTCACAGTCATAAACATTTCATCACATTTTTTCACCGAGAAAACAAAATGGAGCATATCGATATTATAGTAATGTTTGACAAGTTTCCCTGTTACTCTCATACCATTTCGTTTTGCAACATTCTGCGATGCAGTATTGTTGTCCCGTATGATGGAATACACTTCGCCTGCACCCAAAACATCAAACGCATATTTCTTACATGCGACCGCAGCTTCCACAGCATAGCCTTTGTGCCAATGCTGTTTTTGAAACAGATATCCGATCTCCAGCACCTGCTTCTCATTCCAGTCCTGCACTGTAATCCCGCACTGTCCGATCATCTCGTCAGTTTCTTTTAAAACAACTGCCCACAATCCAAATCCCTGCTCTTCATAACGCCTGATCTGGTTGTCCAGCCATTCCTGTGTTTCTCTGTCGTCAAACGCATGTTCATATGCATACATCACCTGTTTGTCCTGGAGTATCCCGCATAAAGCCATATAGTCCGACTGCTCCATTTCACGCAGATATAACCTTTCTGTTTCCAGTATCTTCATATCCTTCACCTCATCAATGCGGCACGATTTTTTCTCCAATTGCCTCCCAATACGTTTTCCCGGTATTTTCCTTTCGCCATTTCTGAAAACCCACATTAAAAGAAAAACTTTTTTGTATCTTCACTGATCACAATGTCTGCTTTTCCCCATATCTATTCAATTTTCCGGGTATCTTCAACATAAATAGAAACTTCGCCGCACTTAGGACAGATGGCTACTTTCGGGCTCCCTATCCTCCCACCGAACAGCTTATTTTCATCTGTGGACATCACTATTCCATATCCCGTACCTGCCACTTTTATGGTACAGTCTTCCTTCATCTCTGCTCCGCATCTGATACACTCTCTCATATTATTCTCCTGAAATTGGTCTGTTTGTTCCAGTATAGCACATATTTGCATCGCCTACACCTATATAAAAGACCGCTCTGCAGAGTTTCCCCTGCAAAGCGGTCTTCATCATTTCTGATCTACGAATTCTGCAGCGGTATTTCCACGTCACCCTGCATCAGATAAATGCTTTCAATATGATCAACATCAATAATCCTTGTAAAGTTCTCAATCACCAGATACTCTGACTTTTCCTCATCCGGTCCGTAAATTCCTCCTCCGGTAAAGTAATCTTCCGCCTGGTAGTCCAGCTGTGTCCCGTCATCATAGACAATTTTACGGATCGCCAGCCTTGCATCTATTTCAAGGCCCGGGTCGTCGCCCTCATACGTAAATGTATTTCTCTCGTCCTCTTCAACTTTCATGGCGCTCTCATAGTCAGCGTATATCTTGTAGCTCAGCGGTGAAATTTCAATGCGGTTGATCAGAATATCATATCCTCCGAAATCATACGTCCGGTTAATCTCATATGTCCGGACCATATCACTGCTTCCATCAATCGTATATTCGAAAGACCATGGTCCTTCTGCAAGCAGCGTTCCCTCATCAGGCATCGGCGCTTTCACTCCCTGATAATCCATCAGGGCATCAAGTGTCAGCGTGATCGTCCTTCCGCTCCAGTCAACCGGGCTGCCGAACAGGTAACTGATTTCATATGTCACTGTGTCAGAGCTCCCGGCATTCTCAGGTATGATAAATCCACCGCTCCCGCCGCTGCTGCTTCCTTCGCAGATATCCCCGGCAGGTTTTCCGTCAATCAGGACGTCCAGACCATTTGCAAATCCCAGATCGTCTGTCGCCTGCACCCCATCCGGCAGCTGCACTTCGCAGAGCATGTACAGATTGTAATCATCATGCAGCACCTGTGTCAGAGTAACGCCAACCCCATCATGTGTGACCGTCTGGCTGACATCCTGTATGACGCCTTCCTCCGGGAGTGTTTCCTGCTGTTCCTCACTTGGCTGGAACTTCTCAAGGATCGTTGGGTTCCATCCAAACCATTCCGCTGCCAGAACCGTTCCCGAGGCCAGTACGCACACGGCCGCCGCCGCAACCATCACCCTGAACCCGATGCCCCGCACTTTTCTGGTTTTTCTTCTGCTTAGTTCTCCCAAAGTCTGCTCAAACCTCGCATGAAATTCTTCGGGCACCTCGGGTGCCACATGTTCCCATCTTTCTCTCTCTAACATAATACGCCCTCCCTGTCTCCAAGCTGCACTCTGAGCTGTTCTCTGGCTCTGGACAGACGGCTTTTTACCGTCCCCTCCTTCATCTGCAGGATGTCAGCCACTTCCTTCACAGAAAATCCGTCCAGGTAATAAAGTGTGACAAGCACTCTCAGCTCCTGCGGCAGCTCCATGATCGCCAGGTACAGGTCCGTATACCTGTCCTCCTCCCAGAGCTTTCTATCCTGCATGTATTCCTCATAGGGAACCAGATTTCTGCGTTTTTTCTGTATCCGGTAACATTCACGAAGCAGAATACGGATAATCCACGTCTTGAAATACGCATCCACCTTCAGAGTGTGAAGCTTCTCAAACGCTATCGTGAGTGCTTCCTGAACAGCATCTGCACAATCCGCATCATTTTTCAGTACGGACATCGCCACATGATACATCGTCGCCTCTGCACCACGCACCGCATCCATAAATTCCTGTTTTTTCATCGTAAGTCCTCCTCACCAACCGGCCGGTTGTTATTTCCTTACAACTATTAGAGACAGCAGATCTGCTTTTGGTTCTCAGGAATTTTATTTATTATTCCTGAAAGCTGATTTCCGTTCCATAGAGGACATGTTCACTCAGATGCCGGGCAAATGCTTTTCCTCTTTTTTAACAGGATCGTCATCAGACCAGTAATAGCCTTTCAGTTCATCCAGATATTCTGCCACATCACAGACAAGCACGGAGATGACATCCGTTTTCCGGCGCCGTCATATTACTAAGATACATTTTTGCTAAAAAAGGTTGCAGTTTTAATAAAATTTCATCTGTCTTCGCATAAAATCTATACAGAACTTAAAAAATTATCATTATGCATTTTAATTTTGACATTTCTATGATAATATATAAATAAATTACTTCCTATTAATAATGTAAGCCAATGCAGGCCGTATCACCGATACTGCCTTATTTTTATTCAGGAACCCATCTATTGCTATAAGAAAGGAGTTTTGCGGATGCTGCTGTCTCAGACCAGATTCTTAGAAAAACTGAAAGAAAGCCTGAACGCAGTCCTGCCGATCATCGGTATTGTGCTGCTGTTGAGCTTTACCATCGCACCCATACCGTCGGGTATTCTGCTTTCATTTATCCTGGGCGCTGTGCTGCTGATCATCGGAATGATGTTTTTTACCCTGGGCGCCGAAATCGCCATGACCCCCATGGGGGAGAAAATGGGAACAAAAATGGCCAGAACACAAAATCTTACGGCTATCACGGCTCTCTGCTTTCTGCTTGGTTTCATGATCACAATATCAGAGCCCGACCTGCAGGTACTTGCAGAGCAGGTTCCATCGATTCCAAATTATACACTGATACTGGCTGTAGCCTTTGGCGTTGGTGTATTTCTTGTCATCGCTGTACTGCGAATGCTATTTTCTATTCCGCTGTCTCATCTGTTGATCGTATTTTACACCGTCGTATTTATCCTGGCATTCTTCGTTCCAAAAGATTTTCTTGCGGTCGCCTTTGATTCCGGAGGAGTCACAACGGGACCCATGACTGTGCCGTTCATCATGGCTCTCGGTATTGGTTTTTCAGCAGTCCGGAGTGATAAACATGCGGAGAATGACAGTTTCGGTCTGGTCGCTCTGTGCTCTATCGGCCCTATCCTGGCTGTATTAACTCTCGGCCTGCTTTACAACCCACAGAACACGGAATATGTGCCGGATGCAATCCCTGATATCCAGAATTCCATAGAACTCTGGGGGCATTTTGCACACGGGTTCCCCGTGTATATCAAGGAGATAGCAGTTTCACTTCTTCCAATTGTTGTGTTCTTTGGCGTTTTTCAGATGGTATCACTCCGGCTGAAAAAGAGGTCTCTGCTGAAAATCGTAATTGGTATCATCTATACTTATATCGGTCTGGTTTTATTTTTGACCGGTGTGAACGTTGGGTTTATGCCCGCGGGCAACTATCTTGGACAGATTATCGCAGGACTGCCCTACCGCTTAATCATCCTGCCCATCGGTATGGTTATCGGATTTTTCATCGTAAAGGCAGAGCCCGCAGTGTACGTGCTGATGGAACAGGTGGAAGAGATCACTTCCGGTGCCATTTCGGGAAAGGCAATGGGAACAAGCCTCTCGATCGGTGTCTCGATCTCCCTGGGGCTTGCCATGATCCGGGTTTTGACCGGCATATCCATTTTCTGGTTTATCGTACCGGGTTATGCCATTGCTATTTTACTGTCCTTCTTTGTTCCCAAGATTTTTACGGCGATAGCGTTTGACTCCGGCGGTGTGGCATCAGGTCCTATGACAGCAACGTTTCTGCTGCCCTTCGCAATGGGAGCATCGCAGGCAGTCGGCGGAAATATCGTCACAGATGCATTCGGCATCGTAGCCATGGTTGCCATGACACCGCTTATCACGATTCAATGCCTCGGTGCTGTGTATCAGATACAAACCAGACGGCTTTCCTCTGTTCCGGATGAACCGGCATCTTATCTTGACACATGGGAAGATAATGATATTATTGACCTGTGATACCTGCTGTGAATAGGAAAGGAACTATAATATGAACGAAATCTATCTGATGGTGGTTATCGCCAACCGCGGTATACGTGAAAAAATCATCTCATTTTACAAACAGAATAACATAACAGTCACATTCGCCACACTGGGATCTGGTACTGCACACAGTTCTGTCCTGGATTATCTCGGAATGGAAGCAACGGAGAAAGCCGTTTATTTCTCTTTTGTCACCAGAGAAACCTGGAAGACCCTGAAAAAAGAGCTTCAAAATAAGATCAATATTGATATCCCCGGGAGAGGGATCGCCTTTATTATCCCGTTGAGCAGTATTGGCGGCAAAAAAATCCTGGAATACCTGACCCTGAATCAAAATGTCATTATAGAGGAGGAGAGCACATTGAAGGAAACCACGTATGAACTGCTGGTAACAATCGCAAATACCGGCTATTCCGACACCATTATGGAAGCTGCCAGAAGTGCGTACGCACCCGGCGGGACCATTATCCATGCCAAGGGCACAGGCATGGAGGAGGCTAAAAAATATCTGGGCATCACGCTCACCGATGAAAAGGAAATCATTTTTATTGTTGTGAGGACTGCCCAGAAAAACGGGATCATGAAAGCGATCATGGAGCAGGCCGGTTCAAAGAGCAAAGCCGGGGCCATCGTATTTTCTCTTCCTGTAGTCAGCACAGCAGGACTGAGGCTTATGGAGGAAGACACCTCAGAATAATTTCGCCGTTATGGTCTCCTCTGCGTACAGGGAAGACCAGACAGGCATTTTCCGCAGACTTCAGAGCCTGAATCTGCTGCTTCTTCGCCCTCTGTGGACGCGTAGGAGTTTCCAAACTGTGTGTAGACTGCTGCATTTTTCAGACACTGTGCAAAGCATCGGTGCCTGTCATAGCCTTCTGTGGTCAGAGCGCCTGCCGGACAGCGGCTGACACAGACGCCGCAGCTTTTATTTCTTCTGTACAGGCATGCTTCCTCCGTCCTGGGCTCTCCCGCAGTTACATCCAGATTCGTCACCAGCGCATTCAGCCGTCCCGCGCATCCGGATTCCGTGATAAGCATATTGTTCAGGCCAAACGTCCCAAGACCTGCTGCATATGCAAAGTGACGAAACGACCAGTGACTGACCAGCTCATCGCGATAAAAGACCGTGCTCTGGGGCGACACGGCCCCGCGGTACCCCCTGGATTCCAGAAAACGAATCATGTGTTCATTTAATCGGAGAAACATGGCATTCGTTGCTTCGTAAATCTGTGCCCAGTCTGCGGACGCCATTTCCCCCTGCCTGTTTCCTTTTGCCACCCAAGGCTGAAACGGTACAAAGTACACCATGATCACCGTTGCATCCGGCATGACTTCCCGGGGCATCTGATGGAGCTTATGTACGATGCCTGGAAGTTGTCTGATATAGGGATGTTCCACATCGGCAAATCCCACGAGGGGCTTCCCCCATTTATCTTGCAATGGCCCCGACGCATCATACGTCCGGACAAACTCATACAATTCTTGTTCAATATCTGTTCGTAAATCCATGGTTACCTCCTATGCCACACATACTGCAGCTCTGATAAGGGCTGGTGAAAGTATTCTTTCCTCCTTATTCCTTCATGGTATAGCTGTCTGTCTCTATGATAAATGAAAAACAGTAATTAAGAAAGTCAAATCTCTACATTGCCAGATTATTGATATTTCCTGCCAGAAAAATTTTTGCCGCGATCTGAAATCATAATCAAAACAAGCTGTTTGACATTTCCGGGAGTGGATATTAGAATAAAAAGAACGATGGCGGTAAGTTTGATTTAAAATCCAAGGCAGGTGTTTATGAGGAATTATGACGTTGGGGTGCTCGCGACTTCCCAGGAATATTTTCATGTCGCAAGTGTGTTTGCTAAAAAAACACTGTTTTATCTGATATCGGGCGGGGATTATCAGTGTGATGACGCTTATACCGTCATCAAAGGCGGCATGCCTGAGAGCTTTTATGTGATGCTGATTCAGAAAGGAAGACTGTACATTGAAATGAACGGCAGTACGTATCTCGCGCCGCAGGGAACAGTCTTCGTGCTGGACAGTAAAATTGACTGCCATTATTACGTCAGGGACCGTCTTTCCATGCAGTGGATCCAGTTCAGCGGTATTATGGTACAGAATTTCTTTGATATGCTGTATGAAAATAATGAACACAACGGCCCTGTATTTTACACCGACGACATCCTGTCCATGTCAAAAAAATTCAGTTTTATCATGAATATGTTCGCAGCCAACCAGATCAACGAGTTCCTGGGCTCCCTTTACCTTCATGATATCCTCACGGCTCTGACTCTGCTCAACCCGCTCTCCCAGGAGGACACCAATCTGAGCATGATCGAGGTCGCCCGCTACATAGACAAATTCCACAGCGAGAACCTGACTGTACAGAATCTTGCCAAGGGCTGCAATCTGTCCGTCTATTATTTTATCCGTGCCTTCCAGCAGGTCCACGGCTGCACCCCACACCAGTATCTTGCAAGTGTCCGTTTTGACAGCGCAAAACGCCTGCTGCTCACAAGCAATCTGAGTGTTGAGAAGATCGGTGAAATCGTCGGCTTCTCCAGCGGCTCCAATTTCGCGCGGGCTTTTAAAAAAGAATTTGGATATTCGCCGACAGAATTCAGGGATTATAATCCCTCAGACAATTTTCTTCCATGACTCATGAACACGAACAATAAATGCGCTTTCCGTTCTTTTCCAGTGTAAACTCAGGTGTGATGTATCTTCGTTCCATGAAAAAATTTGAAGAAGTTAGATCAGTTTGCATGAGACGTCGCAAAGCCCAAAACAAACTGCTAACAAAAATAAAGAAGAGCTTGCTCATATTTATTATATAGCAATCTCTTCTCTATTCATAACATTATTATTTCAATCCACAGGTTTTACCCTGACAGGTTTATTATATCATATGAAATTATAAACTTCAATAAGGTTATGGAAGATATATTTTTTGTTGACCTACCTGGTAAATTATGGTATATTCATTTTAGGAAACAATTGTGTTTAGGGTGGCGTTGACCTCATTCTACATAGAATGGGGGTGGTGCTTATGAAGAACAAATTCAGCTTTAACGACTTGATGCAGTTCGGATTATTTTTGGTTGCACTACTGACATTCATTTACTTGATTAGTCTTTAGTAGCGCATAGAAAAACCACCCTTGAAACTTTGGCAGGTGTCAGGGTGGTATTTTCTACTTCTTTCACAGGTCAAACCACTTCTGGGCAGTTGTTTCCTTCTATGTTTATATCATAACAGATTGCAGAAATTTATTCAAGATTTTTTTACAGAGTGTAGATTCAGTTTCCCGATAATCACCATTTATAAAATCACACACATTAGGAAAGTACAGAGAGTCTTCATCTTTTTTATAGTTTACATCACAAGTTAGGTGCGTTTACAAGACATTACACGCATCTCATGGTCTTCCATTCGGATACATTACCACTTCCAAAGCGCTTCCGTCCTTCATCGCCTCAAATCCAACGCCGAACTCCTCAAGCGCCAGCCGATGAGTGATCATATCCTCAAGTTTCATCGGAATATTTGCAAGCATCTGAATCGTATGATGCCAGGTATACGTTCCAATATAGCTGCCGTAGACAGTCAGATCCTTTCTGGTGATCTGGCTCTGGCAGATTTCCTGAGTGGCTGCCATATTGAGTCCAAACAGCAGGATCCTTCCCGAACTTCTCGCAAAGCGGATTGCATCTTTGATACAGAACCCAACGGCATCAATCACAACATCTGCACCAAGCCCTTTCGTCGCCTCCTTGACAGCCTCATCCGCCTCCTGCGGCGAAACCACAACATCGGCTCCCATATTTCCTGCGTACTCTCTGCGGAATTCCGTCGGTTCTACAGAGATTACCTTGCCGGCCCCATTTAATTTCATCAGCTGGATAAAGTATAAGCCAATGGCTCCCGCACCGATGACAACCACCGTTTCCCCCGGCATAAGCCGCACTTTATTGGCTCCGCTCATCACACAGTTCAGCGGTTCCGTGAAGATTGCTGTCTCCAGTGGAATATCCTTATCAATCTGAACAGCCAGTACATCCGGAACAACCGCATACTGTGCAAAGAATCCGTCATCGTCAAATCCCAGGCATTTCAGGTGCTCACACATACTCGCATGACCTGTCCTGCAGAAATAACATTGCCCGCATGGCATATTATTGTCGCATACTACGCGGTCTCCCGGCCTGAAGCTGGTGACCCCCGCTCCCACCTCAAGGACAGTCCCCACCATCTCATGTCCGATCGTGATGCCTGTTTTTGCCGGATATCCCGGAGGGTTCCTCAGGATCATCATATCAGAACCACAGATACTGCAAATGTCTATCCTGATTAATATCTCATTGTCTTTCTTAATCTTCGGAACCGGTTTTTCCTCAATCGCAAATTTACCCTCATCTTTCAGGACGACAGCATTCATTTTTTCCTGCATTTCCAAACCCCTTTCTGTATGAAACACCATTCGTATTTGTAAAACCCCTTGTTTTCTTACTATTATAGAGGTTATATCAGAAAGATCAATTTGAATTATTGTCAAAAATCCATTCCGAAATTGCTTATCCGCATAAAACGAAAGATTTTTTACAGAGGAAATGCTACATTATTCCGGTTTAGACCTTTATCCTCCCCGTAACACATGACAATTTATCCGGAAAATAAAAAAGAGCTGGTCTGCCAGGAAATTCTCCGACAGACCAGCAAGAGTAAAATATTAGGAAGTAAAATAGGATGCCATAATTTCAGTACAGTCCAATACCTCACGGGTATCCGACCGCTGTCGCCTGCACATGCCACTCTACAAATGTTCCGTCCTGGTCCCGGACTTCCCATTCTTCTCTGTCGATACAATAATCGGCAGCACCTGCAAACTTTGCTTTTTCCTCCGCGTACCGGCAGGCCAGCTGACTGGCGAGCGTTTTCGCCTGATCATAAGTCAGTGCACGCAGACGTTCTTTTTCTGTATATATAAAGTAAGATTCATTCCATTTGTTTCTTCTAAGCAGTACGCCGGATGTCTCGATAATCTGTCCGACCGCAGCGCCAACTGCATTTGCAACACAGGCGTGCTCAGGTATATTGCAGCGCATGCCCAGTCTGGCAGCCGCAGCCCGCAGCCATATGGGTGCCGGTGCACCCGTACCGACCAGTATCCGGATATTTGAATTTCCGAACACATCCATACTTTGGCGGCAATATTGGGCTAGTTTTTCCACGATTTTTTCACGCAGCCTTTGTGCTTCCCGCAATACAGGAACGTCTGCTTTGGCTGCCGCTTTCTGTGCAAATTCCATGATGCCACGAATAGCTTCAGGTAACTCCCAATGTACATATTCACCGGTCACATGCAATACATCTGTCGGTGTGAGTCCGGATTTTCCACTGCACACCCCGGACCTGCACATCGGTACCAAACGGCGCGGTCCGATTTGTATCGTGCCGTTTGGTCTTCTCCTGATCTCACTGTCGCCGCCAAGCCCGAACGTACAGATCTCCAGAGCCTTTACCCTGGTTCTCCATCCCGCAAGGCAGGTCCCCTCCTCTGAAACTTTGCACTGTCCATTCTGCAGACAGGCAATGTCCGTCGTGGTGCCGCCCATATCAACAACCAGACAATCCTGGTAACCGCTTATGAACCTGGCTCCGATGACACTTGCCGCGGGCCCCGAGAGGACTGTCTCCACCGGACGTTCCACGGCATAATCTGCCCGCATCAGACTTCCGTTGCCGCGCACGATCATTACAGGGGCCCGGATTCCCCGCTCCCTCATCACATCGTAAACGGTTGTGATCAGATTTCTGATAATTGGAATCAGCCTGGCATTCAGCACCGCCGTAACCGTCCGCTCATAAAATCCCAGCGAACCGGAAAGCTCATGTGCACAGACCACCGGAAGATCTAATACCTCCGCAACACGCCGTGCCGCCTGTCTTTCATGTTCCGGATTCCGGACACTTGCATACCCCGATATAGCCACCGCATCACATGTATGAAGGAATCCGGCAAGCTTAGCATTAAGCTCACCCTCATCCAGCGGCCTGCTGATCCCGCCGCGGATGTCCACTCTGGCGGGAAGCTCCACGGATATATCTGCAGGTAGCTCCCCGTCCGGTCTTCCGCCGAGTAGCAGAAGCCCCACCCGGCTGCCTTTTCCTTCTACAATGGCATTGGTCGCCAGAGTGGTGGAAAGGCTTACCATATTAATCTGCTGCCAGGATTCAAAACCAAGTGCATCCATGCAGTTCCTGATCCCAACCGTCAGGTCGTACTGCGTAGTCAGCGCCTTCGCCGTATGCAGCACTGTCCCGGTATCCCGGTCCATGATCACGCCGTCCGTATACGTACCTCCGGTATCCATTCCTAAAATCAGCATAGCCGCTCCTGTCTGACTGTTATGTTATGGTGGTTAATGCATCGTCTGACCGCCGGAGATATTGATCGCCTGACCCGTCATATACTCTGCATAGTCAGAAGCGAGGAAGACCGCAATGTCTGCCACATCCTCCGGTGTCACCCAGCGGCCCAGCGGTATCGCCGCCTGCCATTCCTTCAGGGACTCTTCCGGTTCTACGCCGTCCAGCTCATAGACCGCCTGTGCTTCCCGCAATGTCATCTCACTCATGACGGAGCCGGGACAGAAGCAGTTGACCCGGATCCCCGTATCTTTTAATTCCATCGCCAGGGCACGGGTAAACCCAATCACAGCTGCCTTGGTTGCACAGTAGTGTACCTGTTTCGGGATCGCACCTTTTCCCGCCTGGGAAGCAGTATTGATAATACGTCCAAAACCCTGTTTTTTCATCTGCGGGATCACGGCCTGTGAACACAGGAACACACCTTTACAGTTGACCGCAAAGATGGCGTCCCACCATGCTTCCGGCATCTTTTCAATTTCGCTGACTGTACAGATACCTGCATTGTTGTACAGCAAATCTACTTTCCCGTACAGTTCCACTGCTTTATCAATCATCGCCTGTGCATCTTTCGTATCAGTGACATTTACCTGCATGGCACTGGCTGTTCCTCCATTTTTGCGGATGATCTCTGCTGTTTCCTGTGCCTTATCCACTGCCATGTCCGCTACAAGGACTGATGCACCGTGGCCTGCCAGCTGAATACAGATTGCGCGTCCGATACCGGAACCTCCGCCGGTTACAACGGCAGCCTGCCCCGCTAATTCTATCTGATTTTTCATATACTATTTCTCCTGTCTTATTATAGGATGTTGTATCATTTATATTTAATCATCACTTCGTTTCCCTCCCCCCGGCCGGTTGGCGGCCAGCCGGGACTTCTTTTGAGCTAAGGGAATATAGAAGTTTTTAAGAGGGCTTTATTCACGCATACATTGAGAAAACTTTTTCGTAGATCTCAAATGCGTCATCCAGAATATCCAGAGAACAGTAGTTCAGGAATGTTTTGTTTCCTCCTGCCGTCAGGATACCGTTTGCTGCCAGCGCCATCGCAAAATCTGTCATTCTCGCGGACGCAAACTGCCGTTTTGCTGCCTGTTCTTCTTTGGAATATTCCGGGAAGGTGGCAACGTGTTTCATGCCAGTCAGGTCGATCTGAAGCACAGATCCTGTACTGGAGATAATCGCCGGAATATCGTATTTATTTGCCAGATCTGTCAGTCTTCTTGTAAATTCAAGACCTGCCTGATTCAGTCTGTTCGGAATGTCTTCTTTCTGCAGCTTGCAAAGTGTCACGTAACCTGCACAGCAGGAGATCGGGTTGGCTGTCAGTGTACCACCGACAACAATCTTATTCCCCGCAATATGTGCCACGCCCGCTGTCAGCACGCTCATAATGTCCTCACGCCCGCCGAATCCTCCGGCAGATGCAAACCCTCCGGCGATGACTTTACCAAACACTGTGATATCCGCACGGGTATCAAAATACTCCTGAGCACCGCCCAGTGCCAGGCGGAATGCCGTTACGACCTCATCGTAGATCAGGATCACATCGTATTTGTCACACAATTCTCTGACGCCTTTGTGGTATTCGCGGGTTGTCGGGAGAACGCCGGAATCCTGACCCATGGCTTCCATGATAAAGCATGCCGTTCCGCCGTTCTTCTCATTTTCTTTGAAGCAATCTTCCAGCGCGTTCAGGTCATTCACCATAACAGCTGATATATTGCCGAAACATTCATCCGGTATCCCTGCAGCAAATGACGTCTTGGAATCACAGTAGCGGATATCATAGATCAGCTGATCGGAAATACCATGGTAACAACCTTTCAGCTTTACGATATTCTTCTTTCCGGAAAATGCACGCGCCGCGCGGATTGCCGCCATACATGCCTCAGATCCGGAGCCCATCATACGGAATTTATCGACGGATGGGAAAAATTCTTTTACTTTCTGTGCCAGTTTATATTCATATTCATGGTACAGGCCTGTCAGATAACCCGTTGTGTTGAGTGTCTCGATCACGGCATCGTGAACATCCGGATCATTATTCCCAAGAATGGAAGGACCTCCGGCACCGATAAAGTCGATATATTTGTTACCGTCGATGTCATAGAGGTAAGCCCCTTCACCTTTCACGCAGTTCAGTGCAAACGGATAGTTGTTGGCAAGATTGTGCTGTACGCCTCCCGGAATCGCGCTTTTTGCTTCCTCGATCGTTCTTTTGGACGTTGCACAGTGGGTGTCGAACCACTCCAGACACTCTTTTTCCGCCTCCGGTTTCAACCTCTTTGTATGTTCCAGTACGTATTTTGCTCTCTCATGTACAGCATCGTAATTAAACGCATCTAAATATTCCATCTTCATAATCGTTCTCCTTTACCCATTGGTTTCGTTCAGTTTTCGGTACATATCTTCCAGACTTTGGTAACTTTCCCGGTAACATTCATACATCCGGTCATATCGCTTCTGATACCCGGGACGCGGCATGTACGTTTTTCCACATGTCACGACGTCATCCAGTACAGTAAAATCCTTTGCTTTGCCCAGCCCCACCTCGATACAGGACTGCAGTCCCAGATTTCCGGCGAACCGCGGATTCTCAAGCGGGGTAAACGGTGTATCCAGTACATCAGCAAGCATCTGGTCAAAGACTTCACTCGCCATGCCTCCTCCGATTCCCCGCAGGAAATTTGGGTTCCAGCCATTTCTTTCCCGGTGTATATCACGCATCCAACGGAGATTAAAGCATACCCCCTGCATCACGGCCAGCGCGATATGGCGGCGTTTCGTACTTCTGGTCAGGTTCAGCAGCGAGGCTCTCACTGTCGTATTGGAGATCGGCGCTGACGCTCCTGCCAGAAACGGAAGAAATAACACACGTTCCTCTTCCTCCTCAATGGCTTCCTGGATATCCTGATTCATCAGCGTATACACGTCCGCTCCCTGTTTCACTTCTCCGGTGTAAAATGTATTCAGCAGATAGTCGATGCAGCTTCCCCCGGAATCGGTATCATAGAAATGGTATCTGAGCCCCGGAACCGGTGACGGCATCCGCCCCGGCAGGGAATCGGCATCCGATGTCGCCGTTGCCAGCCATGCGCTCGTTCCCATATAAATGTGCGCATCACCCGGCCGGATGCATCCAGTCCCCAGCATCGCCGTCGCATGGTCCGAACAGCCCCCGAACAACGGAATCCCCGGGACAAGTCCCAGTGCCTCTGCCGCATTTGGGGTCAGCAGTCCGATCAGTTCCGTTGAACCTGCGATCCTCTCCGGCACCAGCCTGCGCGGAAATCCAATCAGCTCAAACATGTCCTCATCCCAGCATCGATTTGCGATATCCACCAGGCAGGTGGCACGGGAACCGGTGAATTCATACGCCCATTCACCCGTCATCCTGTGAAAAAGAAACGCTGAGACATCCAGCATCGCATGCGCGCGCGTAACCATTTCCGGCCTGTTTTCCAGAAACCACAGAAGCTTTGAGATCACGTTTTTTCCGCTGAATCGCTTTTCTTTCAGGCGTTCATTAATCTTCTGCGCCTGTGCTTCGGCTCTTCCATCCATCCACATCACACAGTCTGTAAGGGGACTTCCATCCACATCTGTGAAAATAATGGTGGTTGCCGTCTGTGCGATCGCAATGCCCGCAATATCGGAGGGATCCACCTTTGTTTTTTCCAAAAGCTTCTTCGTCGCCTGACACATTGCATTCCAGTGTTCTTCCGGCTTTTGCTCCGCCCATCCGAACTTTGGGAAACAGGTAGGGTAAGGAGTATTTTCAATGCCGCATAACTCGAACTCCTGACTGGACAATGCCGCCTTGACGCTGCCCGACCCAAAATCATAAGTCAGATGGTATGTCATAATGTCATCCGCCTTTCTGTACGTTAGATTTCAATCACAACTTTTCCCGCCGTACCTTTTACCATCAGATCGATGCCATCCAGCAGCTGCTCAAGCGGCAGTCTGTGAGTAATCAGTTTATCGATTGGAATCAACTTGTTTTCTATAATCCTGATCGCCAGCGGGAAGGTTCCCTTCGTGATATAGGTCCCGCGGATCGTGAGTTCCTTTTCCGTGATCGGATACTGCGGGATCGTCACCTGCGCTGTCTGATTGACGCCGAACACCACAATCTGTCCTCCCTTTCGGGCAATCTGCAGTGCGACCGGGAGCATTACGCCGACTGCATCCACCACAATGTCTGCGCCTTCGGGTGCGTATGTTCGAAGTTCGGTCTCAAGGTCCGCCTCTTTAGGGTTAACGGTCACATCGCAGCCCAGCTTCAGGGCCAGATCCCTGCGGTATTCCATCGGCTCGGATACCGTCACGTGCGCACCTGCCGCTTTGTAAAGCATCGCAAAGATCAAACCGATTGGACCTCCGCCCAGCACGACAACCTCATCGCCGGGCTTGGCTTTTACCGTCGTGGTTCCGTTCAGCACACACGCCAGCGGCTCTGTCAGCGCTCCGATATAAGAAGGCACCTCGCTGTCGATCACGTAGACCATCCGCTCCTCGATACAGAGGTACTCAGCCATCGCGCCGTCTATACGGTCGCCGATATGACGGAAGTTTTCACACAGATTGATATGTCCGGTACGGCACGGTTCACATTTTCCGCACCAGATATTCGGATGAACCACAACCTTGTCCCCGACCTTGCAATTTGTCACATCCTCGCCCACTTCCTCGACAATACCGCAGCCCTCGTGGCCTACGACGATTCCGTCCACGAAGTCAAACGCCGGAGGGTTTGCCAGTGCCCGCACATCCGTACCGCAGATGCTTACCGCCTCAATGCGGATCAGCACCTCATCCGGTCTTGTGATCTGAGGCTTCGGCACCTGAACGATGGGACATCTCTCCTGTCCGACGCCATTTTTATTAAATTTCGTTCCACGCATCATTTCCATCATAACAGCCCTCCCTGTTCCACAATATCACGGTGATGTCCGCTTGTTCCGAACAGGCGCAGCTTCTTCTTCGCTACCTCCTTCACCTGTTGGCGGGCATACGCCGAGCAGACTCTTGGTTCTTTCTCACCTTTGTTAAACATTTCCTTCATGGCACCGGACCACGCATATTTCAGTTCTGTTCCCACATTGATCTTGCTGATGCCGCAGGAAATCGCCTCGCGGATCATCTCATCCGGGGTTCCGGAACCGCCGTGCAGTACCAGCGGCACATCCACAGCCGCCCTGATCTCCCTGATCCGCTCAAAATTGATCTTTGGCGGTTTCGTATAGACACCGTGAGCGGTTCCTACCGCCGGCGCAAGGGAACTTACTTTCGTCTCCTCCACCATGCGCACACAGTCTTCCACTCTTGCGGTTTCATCACCGTCATCCATCTGGTCATCATCCACGCCGACCCGGAAGATTCTTCCAAGTTCCGCCTCTGTATAGATTCCGGCTGATTTCGCCACCTTTACCACCGATTTTGTCAGTGCGATATTCTCATCCAGCGGCAGCGCGGAACCGTCCACCATCACGGAAGTATAATCACTGCCAATGCAGCGCATGATCAGCTCATAGTCCGTCGCATGGTCCAGATGCAGGTACGCACACGTCCTGCTCTGTGCGATCGCCTCCAGACTCGCCTTTGCCAGAACCTCATTGTGCAGGAATGGAACGTATGCACTGTACGGCTGTACGATCACAGGCGCGTCCTCCTCCTCAGCTGCTTCCAGTACTGCGAACAGTACATCCAGATTGTAATAGTTAAATGCCGGTACCGCGTAACCTTTATTCCGTGCGTCCGTCATCATTACTTTAGGTGAAGCCAACATTTTCAACACACTCCTTCTCTACCGGCTGTGGTCTTTGATCAGCACAACCGTCGTTTTTATGTCATTGTCTGCCTGTATTCCCATGTCACAGAGCATCGGTCCAACCTCTGTGGGCTCGGCGTCTCCCGGCAAAATGGTATTCAATTTTCCTCCCATGAAGAAGATGTATTCTCTTCCCCGTTCACGGGCGAGCTCCAGCAGCTGTTTTCCGTAATCCAGCGCCTGGCCGTTGTGACAGCTGACGCCCACGTATGGAGTCCCGTCTTCATCCGCAGCATCCAGCAGGTCGATGGGGTCCATATCCACTCCGATATTGATCGTAACCGCTCCCATCTCGCGCAGCACACCGTCCACCAGCTGCAGACCATACGCGTGTGCATCTCCGGATGCAATCACAATCTTTTTTCCCTCCAGGCTTTTGCCGAGTCCTTCCGCTTTCAGCTCCTGTATGATCTCATCACGCATCTCATTTGTCTGGCGTCCGAGAACCGTGGGGTAAAAAGGAATGACTTCTTCATTCTGTCCGTCTGCCGTTGAGGAATGGAATGCTTTTTCCAGCTTCTGCGGTGCAAATTTCTTCAGCATCAGCAGCATTTCCAGCGGGTCCTCCGTGTCAATGCCCGCCTCTTTGAACGCGGACATGGCATTGTGAAAATACGTCTTTGCTTCTTTTACCATCACGTCTTTCATTTCGATGATCGGTGTCCAGTCAATCAGCGGCATCCATTCATCCGCCTTCTCCTCCACGCGCTTGCCGCAGCTGTAGATATTCAGCAGCTCCTGCAGCGTCGGCACGGCAATCTTTTCCGTGATCGACACCGGGTTAATAGCAAGCGCCATGTGGAATTTTTTCTCGGCACAGATCTCCAGCAGCATCTCCTGCGCCGCAAATCCATAGTTTCCGTCAATGTCATGATCCCACTGCATATTGGTGGATCCGTTGATATAGGTGAGCACCGGCTGTTCCTCAGTGCCCATCAACTCGTGCAGCGCCAGGGCCACGGCGATTCTTGTGTTTCCCTCGCTCAGCAGTCCGCCGAAAGAGATCACGTATCTCGCACCGCACAGTTTCGTACAGATATAGTGCTCAAGCAGCGCATATCCCACATACGACGCGCAATCCATGAAATACCCGGGAAAGCTGTCGTCCAGATATGTCTCCACCGCAAACATATCATCCCGTTTGCTCGCCATGATCCCCAGGGAAGTGACCATATCTGAGTAGCGTTTTACATCATCGGTGAATCCCGGATAGTCCCACAGGAACTGTCCGAAGGAACCGACCCGGACCGCACCTGCTTTCAGTGCATTCACCGTCGTCTCGATAGAATTCGGGCAGACCAGATGGTGGTCATTCAGGCTGATGTCGATCGGAGCCGCATTCCTGAGTGCCATCCAGTCGTCCAGGCTCTCCAGCATAAAACTTGTGGTCTTGGGTGCATTTTCTCTGTATTCTTTCGGCAGTGCCACATTTCCGCTTGGGATGTGCAGCATGGATCCAAGCTTAAATCCGGTCCGCTCCTGGAATTCGTAGATCTGCTTAACCGCTTCCACCTCGTCCGCAAGCGTCGCAAGCCCCATCAGCAGACACCAGTAGATCCTGCCTTCCCGCTGACACGCCTTTTTATACTCCATATGATTCGCATAGCCCTCATACCAGGTGAGCGGTGCCTCAAAACTGTTTCCAATCTCGATTCCTTTTTTCACCAGCTCACGTCCGTCCGCGTGAGGAGCCGGCTTTAACCCGCGGATATATTCTAACGTTGCCACGTCCATTCCTTCACACCCCTTTTCGTATCATTCGAATAAATCAGTCGCCCTGAGATAACGAACCTCACCGTGGATCGCACGGATGGCGTTTTCCCGCGTCGTGTGTGGCTCCAGGGTACACATTCCCTGATATCCGTCCTGTGCGAGCCTGTGTACCAGACCGTCAATATTCACAACGCCGTCCCTTGCTTCACAGTAATAGATCGTTCCCGGTTCACACGTCATCGCCCCTCCGAACCATTTCGTATCCGGGCAGAAACCGCCCGGCCGGTAAAGTCTTCCGTTCTTGATATGTACGTATGCGATATGCTTCTGCAGCAGTTCGTATGCATATGGAAACGCCTCGCAGGATGCATGGTAGTAGTTTGTCGCATCGAAATTCGTCTTAAAGTTCGGAGAATCAAATGCCTCTACAATCTTCAGCATATTTTCCGGTGTCCGGCTGGCATCTCCGGCTTCATTTTCCAGCGCCAGGATGACGCCGAGTTCTTCTGCACGTTTCACCGCCGCATCGAAGTACTGGTGGAGCCGTTCCATCTCCGGTGTGAGCCCCGGCTGAATCTTATCAGAATAATGATTCACCACTTTAGCCCCAAAAAATGCCGCGGCCTCCACTGTCGTTACCAGTTCCCGTGAAAATAATTCCGGATCACTCGTCATCTGCGTATCCAGCCCGAGACCAGAGGAGAGAGCACCCACGGTCAGCCCCGCAGCTTCGATCTGTTCTTTTGCCTTTCTCATGTTTTTATCTGAGAAGGCATAGAAGTTCACACGTTCTTTCCCGTTCGGCTCCAGATTCGAACCCCAAAGTTCCAAATGGCGGATCCCGAAGTCTTTTGCCAGTGGTATCAGCACATCCAGCGTCTCACCGGGAAATGTGTTTGTATTCAAACCAATCTTCATCATAACTGTTACCTCCCGTTCTAAAATTGACCCAGTGCGTCTTTTAACACATAGGATTTCTCCTGAAGAAATTCTTTCAGCGTCTCAGAAGATCCCTCTCTTCCAATACCGCTCTTCTTATAACCGCCGAACGGCATTGCTGCCGTGCGGTAATTGCCGCCGCCGTTGATGACAGCGCTCCCCGCCTGAATACGTTTGGCAAAGGAGATTGCTTTTGTCATATCTCTCGAAAACACAGCACTGTTCAGTCCATAAGGGCAGTTATTTACAAGTGCGTCTGCCTCTTCAATCGTCTTGAATGTGATAATCGGAAATACGGAGCCGAAGATTTCCATATCTTTTGCCACATCCATATCCCCGGTGACGCCCGTCAGTACTGCCGGTGACATAAAGTTTTTCCCCCATGCCTCGCCGCCGTATACAAGTTCTGCGCCCTGCTTCACCGTGTGACGGATCTGTTCGACTACTTCATTTCTCGCATTTTCTGAGATCATGCCGCCCACATCGTTTGACCGGTCCGTTGGATCTCCGATCTTCAGTTTTTTCAGAGCTGCAACCAGCTTTTCGGTAAATTCTTCTGCCACCGACTCGTGTACGATATACCGTTTGGATGCACAGCACACCTGGCCGGCATTGTTGACACGGCTCTCCAGCGCCTGATGAATCGTCAGATCAATATCTGCATCCTCCAGAATCACAAAGGCATCGTTTCCGCCGAGCTCCAGATAGCATCGGGTCAGGTTGCGGGCAGCCATCCCGGCAATATGTATCCCCGTCTCGGTGCCGCCTGTCATAGTGATCGCCGCAATTTTAGGATTCGTGATCAGCGCATCCCCGACAACAGAACCCCGGCCGGTCACCACCTGGGCAGCCTTTTTAGGAACACCCGCTTCGTGCAGACACTCGACCATCTTAATGATTGCCAGCGGACAGTCCGAGGGCGGTTTGATGATTACGGAATTCCCCGCTGCAAGAGCCGGTGCGATCTTGTGTCCGCACAGCTCTACCGGAAAGTTAAACGGCAGCAGACACGCGATCACACCAAGCGGCTCATATCTGGTAAAGATAATGTCATTGTGGCAGGACGTGGCATCAGTCCCGTTCGGCAATGATTTTCCGTAGATATGGCTTGCCTTGTCGCAGTAACTCTCGATCAATGCGGCTACGGTATCAACCTCCTCCTCAGCCTCCGCGATTCGTTTTCCGTTTTCCGAACAGAGTAAAGACCCGATCTCCTCTCTGCGTGACAACACGATTTCTGCGAATTTTCTGAGTATCCGGTTCCTCTCATTCTGAGGCTTTGCTGCCCACTCCCTCTGCCCTTCCACTGCCGCATCCACCGCACGTGCGATGTCCTGATCTGTCAGTGCCGGAACATGGTCAATGACGATTCCCGTCATCGGATTAAAAACTGGTAACATATCGTATCCCCTTCCCAGGTGTTCTCCACCAATCTGAACGTACATTTTTTCCTCCTCTGCCGCATCCGCTGCGGCTTAGATCAGGGATGGGTGAAAGTTTTCTTACAACCTTAACCCTCCATAAAGTTTTATTTATAATTATACTTTTTATTTATTCAATCAAAAATGGGTAAAATGTTACGGCCATACCCCGCGGATCTTCTTTGCCTCGACTACCCGCTGAATAGCGATCATATAAGCCGCTTCACGGTAATTTACATTTTTATCTTCTGCCATCTCACATACTTCTTCAAAAGAACGGTCCATAACGTGTTTCAGCTTGGAATTTGTCTCCGTCTCCTCCCAGTAGATCGCCTGCTGGTTCTGTACCCATTCCAGATACGAAACGACAACACCTCCGGCGTTGCAAAGGATGTCAGGCACAACGGTGATCCCTCTCCCGGCAAGAATCTCATCGCCTTCCAGGCTTGTGGGTCCATTCGCCGCCTCGATCACAATCTGGCATCTGAGTGAATCTGCCGTCTCCCCGTTAATCTGGTTCTCCATAGCCGCCGGTATCAATACAGTACATTTTGTCGCCAGGACCTCTGCATTTGTGATATGTACAACCCCTTCCGCCTCATAATCCTCGAACAGCTTATCCGGATTATTTTTAGTAAATTCCAGAAGTTCGTAAATATTCAGCCCGTCTTTGCAGTACAGGCCTCCTGACACATCACTGACTGCGACAACTTTGAACCCTTCTTTGTAGAGCAGCCGTGCCGCGGTTCCGCCCACATTACCGAACCCCTGGATTGCGATTTCGGCATCCTGGAATGGAATCCCCATCTTCGTCAGGATGTTTTTTGTCGTAAACATCACGCCGCGTCCCGTCGCCGACATACGTCCCGGAATGCCGTTGATCGCCAGAGGCTTTCCGGTAACCACTCCCGGCATGCTGTGACCCTTCAGCATGGAGTAGGTATCCATGATCCAGCCCATGATCTCCGGATTCGTATTCACATCCGGCGCCGGAATATCCTGGTCCGGACCGATGATCGGTGCGATCATCGCCGTAAAACGCCGTGTCATATGGCGGAGTTCTGATTTTGACAGCTTCCTGGGGTCAACTACAACACCGCCCTTTGCTCCACCGTACGGAATATTAACCACCGCACACTTGAACGTCATCCAGGCTGCCAGCGCTTTCACCTCATCTTTGTTGACTGCCGGATGGAAACGGATACCGCCCTTTGCCGGTCCGCGTGTCGTTGAATGCTGAACACGGTATCCTTCAAATACATGGATTGACCCATCATCCATCCTGACCGGAATTGAAACCTGGAGTTCACGTTCCGGATATTTCAGCGCCTCATAGTCTGCCGGCTCATATCCCAGTTTCTGTGCCGCATTCTCCACAACCGCAATCACATTATCAAACGGATTATACTTTTCCATCTTGCTCTACCTCACTTTTTCACCTTTCGACTTAACACATCAATCTGATCACAGGATCTATGATTTTCCTCCCTCCGATATCATCCTGCCAACCATAAGCTTATTTTTAATTTACTTATGATTTTACTTTTTAAAATATCTTTTATATATTAACTACATAATAATTCTGAATACCTGATTTGTCAATTGTTTTTCTGCAATCCAGATATTTCTGTGTAATAAGTCCAAAGCCATCTTGATTTTTTGTATAAAAGTGACAAAAAAACAATTGCAAAACCAGAATCCTCTGGTTTGCAATTGTTCTGAAATTTTATTCAATCAACTCAATCCCGTCTAAAACTGGCGCTCAACCAGCGCCACGCTGCATGACAGTTCCCCCAACGCAAGATTCAGCAGGCCATTTACATAATCGTCATGAATATCGTTCCGCAGGATGATACGCGGCATATGCTGTGGTTGAATCAGTTCCAGACACTGTCTTTGGATTTCCTCAATATTTTCTGCGTCAAAGAATCCCCCGGCCAGAGCCACGGTCCCCGGATTCAAAATCGGTACAACAGATTCGATAATATGCGCTGCCATCTTCACCCTGTTTTCAGTCGTGTTAAGGTTCTCCAGATGCGGTGCGGGAAGAAATGCCACTTCACCTGCAAATCCAGTCGCTCCGCGCAGAATCCGCCCACCCGATACAAAACCCGCTCCAAAATCAACCCCTATATTCAGCAGCCTTTTCTGTTCTTTACTCAGCAATTCCACTTCCTGTCCATCCGCACCTGTCAGTGGTTCCAACGGGGAATATACGAAAGCAATCGCATCATTTTCATCCCGGCTGTTGTTCTGATAAAAGCCAAACGCAGCAGCATTCATATCGTTTTCCACCAAAGTTCGGACATCCGGAAATTTTTCCTGCAATATTTCCTGCAGCGGCACTCCGATCAGATTTGCAAAATTACACAGGCCGATCTTGCCCCCGGTAATGTAACCCGGTATTCCAACCGCTGCTGCTCTCAGTCTGTCGTATTTTTCAGTCAGTTCTGCGAGTGCATTTTCGATGGTCTCGCTGGTCACTTCCTCAATCTCTTTTACATCTTCTTCCTGTACTTCCCCCAGCAGGTTACTGACCATCACAGAAAGTTTTATTTTGCCGCAATCCGTCTCCACGTAGAGACAGGCAACCATCGCATAGTCTCCATTGTAGACATAAGATTTTGCGGGACGTCCGTATCCGCCCGATGTTATTTCGGCTTCCTGCACTTCCCCTGTGGCACAGAGCTCATTTAAAATCTTACCACAGGTTGCCACACTGATTCCTGTAGTGTCGGCAATCTGTGCCTTTGTGGCCATTCCCAGACTTTTTAGCGCCGATTTAATAAATTCTGTATTAATTTCTTTTACTTTTGTTATATCGTTTCGCATTGTCAGCATTGTAGTTTCCCCGTTTCATCAAGGCATTTTATATCATTTATCATAGCATTTGAGATGATTGCCTGTCAATCGGATTCCCGATGGAGATTTTCAGCTGCTTCTCCTGTATGCGGTTGGCGTAACACCCGTACGTTTTTTAAAGCTGGATGCGAGATGGTGCTCATCACTGTACTGCAGCCGCTTTGCAATCTCCTGAACCGGGATTTCCGTATTCAGCAGGTAGAGCTTAGCCGCATTGATTCGCTTACAGGAGAGATATTCCTTCGGTGTCATGCCAAACTCGTGTTTGAACACTCTGTTTATCTGAGATAAAGATTTATATACAACCTGACACAGATCCTGCATGGCCACCCTGTTTTCCAGATTGGTATCCAGATAATTTTTTATATGCAATGCAAGCTGTGAATGAGTCCTGGAGGACAAAAGATTAATGCGGGACATCTCCAGGATCAGTTCATGAAAGATCAGCACCGCCTGTTTCTGAAGATCTGCCGTATCCTTTTTTAACAGCTGCTGCATATCCTGAAAATAACTTTGAAGTCCCGGGCTGTGCAGACAACACATATGCTCGATGTGATATGCCTGCAGCAGATAATCTGCCAGTTTGCCCGATACAGTAAACCATATCTTCTTCCATGGGTCATCAGGATCTGCATAGTACTTATGCCGGCAGCCTTTTCTGATAAAATAAATATCACTTTTCTGAGGCCTGTATAAAACACTGTCGATCTCCACAGTTCCTTTTCCATCTGCGATGTATTCGAAGATATGATTCGGATAGCTGTTTCTCTCATAACCGTATGTTTTATCACACTGCACCGTGCCCGATGATATCAGCATAAACGGTTCATTCTCATCAATGTTGCCTGTATAATAGTAAAATTTCTCTTCAATCATATAGAATACCTCATAGAGAAAATCTCTCTCTGACACGAAAAGAGGAAAAATAAGCGTACCATTATTGTTCTAATGATACGCTTATCATAATTAATTTTTTTCCTGTTCCCTGATAGCTGCCTGCCCTGCTGCAAGCCGTGCGATCGGCACACGGTACGGGCTGCAGGATACATAGTCAAGCCCTACTTTCTGGCAGAACTCTACCGAGCTCGGGTCGCCCCCGTGCTCCCCGCAGATGCCCAGCTTGATGCCCGGGCGGCTCTTCCGCCCCTTCTCTGCCGCCATCTCCACCAGCTGCCCTACCCCGTTTAAGTCCAGGCGGGCGAACGGGTCGGATTCGTAGATTTTTGCCTTATAGTAGGCGTCCAGGAACTTCCCGGCGTCATCCCTCGAGAAGCCGAACGTCATCTGTGTCAGGTCGTTCGTACCGAACGAGAAGAACTCCGCTTCCTCCGCGATCTCATCCGCCAGCAGCGCTGCTCGCGGAATCTCGATCATCGTCCCGATATGGTACCCGATGTCCGAGCCTTTCTCCGCCTTTACTTTCTCCGCCGTCTCCACCACGATGTCCCTGACGAACTTCAGCTCCTTCTTCTCCCCCACCAGCGGGATCATGATCTCCGGCACGATGTCATAGCCCTGTTCCTCCTTCACCTCGATGGCAGCCTCCATCACCGCGCGGGTCTGCATCCGGGCGATCTCCGGGTATGTCACCGGCAGCCGGCAGCCCCGGTGCCCCATCATCGGGTTGAACTCATGCAGGTCCTCGCATTTCCCACGCACCTCTTCCTCCGTCAGACCCATCTCCTCTGCCAGCGCCCGGATATCTTCCTCCGACGTCGGCACAAACTCATGCAGCGGCGGGTCCAGGTAGCGCACCGTCATCGGGCGCCCCGCAAGCGCCTCGTACATCGCCTTGAAGTCCCCTTTCTGGAACGGGATCAGCTCCGAGAGCGCCGCTTCCCTCGCCTCCGCCGTGCCGGACAGGATCATCTTGCGGATCTTCGGGATCCGCTCCGGCTCGAAGAACATGTGCTCCGTCCGGCACAGGCCGATGCCCTCCGCACCCAGTTCCACGGCTTTCCTGGTATCCGACGGGGTGTCCGCGTTCGTGCGCACCTTCATCTGGCGGTACTTGTCCGCCCAGTCCATGATCCGCTGGAAGTTCCCACCGATCTCGGCCTCCTTCGTCCGGATATCGCCCAGGTAGATCCTGCCGGTCGTCCCGTCCAGGGAAATGTAATCGCCCTCTTTGACCATCTCGCCCCCCAGCTCGAAGTATCGCTCCTCCTCATTCATCCGGATCTCGCCGCAGCCGGAGACGCAGCAGGTTCCCATGCCCCTTGCGACCACCGCCGCATGGGAAGTCATGCCCCCACGCGCCGTCAGGATGCCCTCCGCCGCGTGCATCCCCTCGATATCCTCCGGGGATGTCTCCAGGCGCACCAGGACCACGCGCTCGCCACGCTCATGTGCCAGCTTCGCCTCATCCGCCGTGAAATACACTTTTCCCGCTGCCGCACCCGGGGATGCCGGCAGCGCGCTGCCGATCACCTTCCCGGCTTTTAACGCCTCCGCGTCAAACGTCGGGTGCAGCAGCTGGTCCAGGGACTTCGCCTCGATACGCAGCACCGCTTCCTCCTCCGTGATCTTCCCTTCGTCCACCAGTTCACAGGCGATCCGAAGTGCCGCCGGGGCTGTCCGCTTCCCGTTCCTCGTCTGCAGGAAGTACAGCTTCCCTTCCTGGATCGTAAATTCCATATCCTGCATGTCCCGGTAGTGCTCCTCCAGCTTCATCGCAAGCTTCATAAACCCCGCATAGCACTCCGGCATGTCTTGTTCCAGTTTCGTAATCGGCTGCGGCGTGCGCACGCCGGCAACCACGTCTTCCCCCTGTGCGTTGATCAGGTATTCCCCGTAGATCCCCTTTTCCCCCGTCGACGGGTTCCTCGTAAAGGCAACTCCCGTTCCGGAGGTGTCCCCCATGTTCCCGAACACCATCGCCTGCACGTTCACCGCGGTCCCCCAGTCCCCCGGGATGTCGTTCATCCGGCGGTACACGATCGCACGCGGGTTGTCCCAGGAGCGGAACACCGCCTGGACCGCGCCCATCAGCTGCGCACGCGGCTCCTGGGGGAATTCCTCCCCACCCATCGCCTCTTTGTACACGGCTTTGAATCTGCCCACCAGTACTTTCAGGTCCTCAACCGTCAGTTCCGTATCGTAATGGACGCCTTTTTCCTCTTTGACCTCATCGATGATCTTCTCGAAGAAGGATTTCGGCACCTCCATCACCACGTCCGAATACATCTGGATGAACCGGCGGTAGGAGTCGTAGGCAAAACGGGGGTTCCCCGTCTTCTTCGCGAACCCTTCCACCGCCTCATCGTTCAGTCCCAGGTTCAGGATCGTGTCCATCATGCCCGGCATGGATGCGCGCGCACCGGAGCGCACGGATACCAGCAGCGGGTCGCCGACATCACCAAACGTCTTCCCCTGGAGCTTCTCCAGCTTTCCGAGCGCCCCAAAGATCTGCTGCCGGATCTCATCCGAGATCTGTTTCCCGTTCTCATAGTAGTTGGTGCACGCTTCCGTCGTCACCGTGAACCCCTGCGGGATGGGAAGGCCGAGGTTTGTCATCTCTGCCAGGTTGGCGCCCTTGCCGCCCAGCAGGTCCCTCATGTCTGCATTTCCTTCCGTGAACATATAAACCCATTTCGCCATCGTATTTCCTCCATTAGTTGTTAATTGTTTAAATATGCCTTTCAACCAGTGCCACGCTGCACGCCAGCTCTTCCAGCGCAAGATTCAGCAGACCATTTACGTAATCATCATGGATGTCATCACGCATCATAATCTGCGGCATATGCTGCGGACTGATCAGCCTCAGACAGCTGACCCGGATCTTTTCTATATTTTCCTCGTTAAAAAATACTCCTGTCAGGGCAATAATCTCAGGATTTAAGATGGGTACGATGGAACCAATGATATAAGCCATTGTCTCCACGGTCACCTCGATCTCCTTTTTCTCCGCTATGCAGGGCATCGGGAGAAAAGCAACTTCTCCCGCAAATCCTGTTGCACCGCGGAGGATCTTTCCCCCCGACACGAAACCTGATCCAAAATTAATGCCAAAACTGAGCAGCTTATTTCGCTTTTCATCTTCGCGTTCTTTCATTTTGACTTCCAGTTTTTTTACCGGCTCGACAGGGGAATAAATAAATGCAATTGTCGCATTTTTATCCATGTCTTTGCTTCGGTAAAATCCAAATGCAGCTGCATTCATATCATTTTCCACCAGTATCCGAACCTCGGAGAATTTCTCCTGCAGCCTGCTTTGCAGGGGTACCCCCATCAGACTGACAAAATTGCACAGGTCAACGACATCATTCGTGATATATCCTGGAATTCCTATCGCCACAGCCCGCAGTTTTGGATACTTTCTGAGCAGAACTGCGATCTGTTCTTCCAGAGTTTCGTATGTCACATCATCTGCCTCCTGCGTGCTTTCTCCCTGAAGCTCACCCAGCAGATTACTCACAACCGTACTGATCTTTGTTCTGCCCTTTACCATTTCCGCATAAATGCATGCAATGAATGCATAATTGCCGTTGTACACATATCTTTTCGCAGGGCGCCCGTATCCTCCGGATGCCACCGCAGCTTCCAGTGCTTCACCTGTGTGGCACAATTCATTCAAAATCTTGCCGCATGTTGCCACGCTGATATCTGTAGCCTCAGCAATCTGTGCTTTTGTGGCCGTACCCAGGTTTTTAAGTGCCGATTTGATCAGCTCTATATTGATCTCTTTTACTTTTGTAATATCATTTCTCATCGTTACCATAATTTATCACCCTATCTTTATCTTCCCAGGTATCGTAGCATTTCCCCCTCAGCAAAGTCAATATTAATCATTATATATATCATATATTATATAATAATATGCTTAAAATTCCGGAACAGGTCTTATGGAATGATTTTCTGAATTTTCCAGGACACCGCCTGTGCAAGTCTCTGATGTCCCTGCTCGTCCAGGTGTACACCATCTTCCGGGCTTGCACTGCATACTTTTGCAGCATCTAAAAAAGCACAGTGATACCGCCTGGACAGGATCTGATATTCCTCAGCCAAACACCGGGAATCCAGCACTGATTTCTTTCCATAGTAAAATCCGGCTTCTTTTTCCATAACGGACTCATCAATCACCGGAGGAGAGATCAGCAGGACCTCCGGCGCACTTTCACCGGACCAGAGCGTGGGTACATTGATAAACTGCAGATAACGCCCGATCGCCAGGGCGCTCTCCTGCGGTGATGCACAAATCTGTGTTCTTCGGTCATTTGTCCCAAGCATAAGAACAACAAGATCTGCATCTGCCGCACTTTCCATAATCATAGGAAACGCCTCGAATCCATTTCTGAAAGGTTCCAGCGGAATCTGATAAGATGTTGTCCTTCCGCAAAGCCCCTCTTCCACCACATGATATCCGGCCCCCAGATATTTTTCCAAACGGCCGGGCCAGCGGATGTCTCTGGAATACCGGCCCCCTTTGCCCGGGATGTAACCCCAGGTATTGGAATCGCCGTAACACAATATATGTTTCATAATAACACCTCTTCATACCTCAAAAGGCGGACCCCCGTGCCCCCGGTGTCCACCCTGAAGATACATCATTCAAAGCAGAATCCGTATATTTTACACGTCTTCACGTTTTTTCTTTCGTGCATAGCAGTCCATGCCAATAACCAGAACAATTAAAATACCGCGGATCAGCATCTGCATATACGGCGTAACTGCCAGCAGATTCATAACATTTTCCAGCAGACCAAACAGGAACACACCGATCAGTGACTGCACCATGCCTCCGTAACCCCCGTTAAACGGCGTACCGCCCACAACGACACCGCAGTTAATCAGAAGCGCAGTGTTGTCACCATAGGCAGCCGAACCGGAGTTCAGCTCCGCAGACAGACAGAATCCCGCCAGCGCCGCACTGCAGGCCGAGATGATGAACGTAATCCAAAGATGACGTTTTACAGCGACTCCGGAATATGCTGCCACATCCTTGCTGTATCCCACCGCATAACAGTTGCGGCCAAACTCGGTACGCTTCATAACCCAAAGGGAAATCACAAACAGTAAAGCCGCAACCCAGGTGATATTATATACGCCCAGAACACTCCCTGTTCCAAAAGCCGCAAACGCTTTACTGGTTCCGGATATCGGGGCCCCGTCGGTCATTACCAGACAGATGCCTTTCAGCAACATCATCATACCGAGAGTCACGATAAATGAGTTTGCCCCCTGATTGACACTGATAAATGCATTGACTGCACCGACCGCCGCACCTGCCAGCAGTACCACGATCAAAATCGCCCAGATCTGAAGATACGGCAGAAGTTTAATGACGATAATACCACTGATGCACATATTGGCTCCCAGCGACAAATCACATTCACCGGATATAATACAGAACGTAACGCCAAACGCCATGATCCACAGTATGGTGACCTGCAGCAGCAGTGAAGACAGGTTTTGTGCTGTCAGGAAGTACCGGTTAAACGCAGACATCAGCACACAGATAACGACGACTGCGAGAAATGCTTTTTGTTTTGTAAGCGTCTTCAGCGTTTTCTTTAATTGTACGGAATAATTCATAATCACACCTCCTTCAGACCTTTCTGCGGCTGTCGATCCAGATCGCCAGAATCAGGATAACACCCTTCCACACACTCTGCATGTTGGCGTCAATTCCCAGTATATTCAGAGCATTGGACATGATCGTCACCAGCATAACACCAAGTACCGTATTCAGAACACTTCCCTTACCGCCTGAGAGACTGGTTCCTCCGATACAGACAGCCAGGATTGCATTTGTCTCATAGTTCTTGCCGACCGTAGGAATGGCTGTTCCCACACGGCAGAGAAGCAGATATGCTCCCAAAGCCGTCATGGCACCCGTCACGCTGAAAGACAGCAGGATCACCTTGCTCGGCTTGATGCCGCACAGTTCTGCTGCTGTAGGGTTCCCACCCACCAGATGAACGGATCTTCCGACCGGCATCTTCTTCATTAAAAACTGCAGAATCACCACCGCTATGATAAACAGGAGCAGAACCATGGGAATCCCCAGGAAATTGCCTGCTCCGAGAAATCGGGTGAACGGCGTCTGCTCAAGTGTCACCGCCAGTCCGCCGTTCAGCAGCAGCGCCAGTGCATTAAATACGGTCTGCATACCGAACGTAATAAATAATGCGTCCGAACTGTTTCTTGCTCCGCATATGATCAGAATCAGCGCACTGACTGCGCCGCAGAGAAGTCCTGCCAACAGGATCAGCAGCAGAGAAACCGGTCCGAAACGGTTGGAAAGCATGCTTGCCAGGATGGACATCATGGAAAAAAGACCGGCAACCGACAAATCGATATACCCGCCGATGACGATCAGCGTCATACCGATAGACACAAACGCCAGAGGCACAAAAGAACGGACCAGGCTTAACAGATTTCCTGAATTCAGGAATGCCGGCTGTACGATGATGGTGTACACAGTTAAAATAATGATGGCTACCAACAACAGATACTCGTTGATGAGTTTTCCTATGAATTGCTTCTTGTCTCCCTTCACTTTGTTCCCTCCTCTCCCAGTGCCACTGCCATAACATGTGTATCAGTTACCTCAGCCGGATCAAACTCACCGGCTACCCGGCCGTCACACAGTACATAGACCCGGTTGCTCATATTCAATACCTCCGGAAGCTCTGAAGAGATCATAATGATCGTCCCCCCTGCCTCCGCAATCTGTTTCATTAACACATATATCTCATATTTGGCCCCCACATCGATTCCCCGGGTTGGTTCATCCATGATCAGAACTTTGGGGTTGAGTTCCAGCCATCTTGCAATCAGGCACTTCTGCTGATTTCCTCCGGACAGGTTTCCTATCTTTTCTCCCGCTCCCGGTGTTTTCACACCCAGCGCTTTGATCTGCTTCTCAACAATCTCCTTTTCCTTCTGTTTATTGAGCACGCCTTTGTCCGTAAAATGGTCGAATGCCGCCATGGAAATATTGGTGGCAATGTCAAAGTTCAGGAGAAGCCCCTGACCCTTTCTCTCTTCCGGGACAAAACCAAGGCCATAATTTTTCGCATCCAGCGGGCTTTTGATATCCAGCTTTTTTCCTTCCAGCCACACCTCACCGCTATGTAATCTGTCCGCACCGAATATCGCACGAACCGTCTCGGTTCTTCCTGCTCCCACCAGTCCCACCAGACCGAGGATTTCTCCTTTTCTGGCTGTAAAGCTGATGTCATGAAGCTTCCTGGTATTCAGATTTCTGACTTCAAGAATAGTCTCGCCCACTTTCTGCGCCCGCGGAGGGTATTCATTTTCAATTGTCCGGCCAACCATCTTGGCAATCATCTCCGCGCGGCCCATCTCAGTTGTACTCTTTGTATCAATGACATGACCATCACGCATGATTGTCACACGGTCACACAGCTCAAAAATTTCATCCAGTTTATGGCTGATATAGATAATCGTGATTCCCTTGGATCGAAGATCATTGATGATCGAGATCAGGCGCTTCATCTCTTCATTTGTCAGCGTGGTACTGGGCTCGTCCATAATGATCAGTTTTGAATGAAAAGACAGTGCCTTGCAGATCTCGACCATCTGTTTTTCAGATACGGACAAATCCTCCACCGGCGTATGGGTGTCGATCGTACTTCCGATACTGTCCAGCAGTGCACGTGCTTCTCTGTGGGTTTTCTTCATGCCTCCCACCTCACGGAAACGGTTGAGAAAAATATTCTCGCCCACGGACATGGACTCAATCAGATTGAACTCCTGGTAGATAATGGAGAGTCCCATCTCCAGGGAATCCAGCGGTCTCTTGATCTGCATTTCTTTTCCATCAAAAAATACGGTCCCTTCATCTTTCTTATGAACACCTGACAAGATTTTCATCAGTGTTGACTTGCCGGCACCGTTTTCACCCACAAGGCCATGTACCTGGCCCTCATAGATATCGAACGACACATCATCGAGTGCCGTAACATTTCCAAATCTTTTTGTTATATGCTGTACGGAAAGCATAACTTTTTGTTCCATATTCTCACCTCCAGATAACTTCGTCAGTTCACATATTTCCTGATATGCTCTTTTATCGCTTTTGCTGCCAGGCGGACGTTTTCCTCCTGCTCCAGCCTGTAATATTCCGGACGAAAAACTTCTATGGAGCAGGCTCCCTGATATCCGATTCTTTTCAATACCCCGGCATAACGCGCATGGTCCATACATCCTCTCGGATCGCCCGGAAACAACCGCTTCGTGACATCATTGTAGGCGGCACCACACGGTACATTCTCCAGATCATTCAAATGCCAGGTGAATATCTTTCTTCCATCCGCCTCTTTAAGCGACTCCCAGTCAGACGCCATGGAGTGAAAATGAGCCTGGTCCATGGTAATTCCCAGAAGAGGAGAGTCTATCTCCTGCACGATGGCGTACGCCTCCCGAAAACGATTAATTGACATTCCCGGAAAACCGCAGAATTCCAATGCCAGCCTGATTTTATGAGGTTCCGCTATGGCCAGCATTCTTTGAAGCATATCGACAGTATCTTTATGTATCTCGGGAATCGTGGCATCCACATTCAGATTCCCGGACGGACAGAGAACAACCAGATCACACCCCAGAATATTGCACCTGCGGATGATTTCCTTCAGATGTGCCAGAACCCGGTCCTGTTCGGCAATTGTCCGTCTCATATTAAAATCTTCCAGTGCGTTGTAAGAGTACATTTTCAGATTGTGCTCTGCAAACCATGCCCCCAGTTCCTCCAGCGTACATGCACCTGCTTCCAGATCGGGGTTCAGACAGCTCTCCTGAAGATCAATATAATCGAATCCGTATTTTTCGCAGTATTCCAGATCTTTCATGACGCTGTGGTAGTTGCAGAGAGCACTGCAGCCTTCATTAAAACAGATTTTCATGTTTCCCTCCCCAACCTGTTTACCAGCCAACTTCAAAATTGGATGCGTTTTCTTCCGTCACACAGACAAACGGTATATAACACTCTTTTTCCATTTTATCCGCATCCCCGTTCAACGCCGCAAGAGCTGCCAGCGTATGTGCTTCAGTAACCACTGCAAAATCCTGCATGGCGGTTCCCTTAAAAGCCCCGCCCGTCTCGATGGAATCAAGCGCTGCCTGTACGCCGTCGACGGATACGAAGATCATATCCTCCGTCTGGTTTACGCCATCCGCTGCCTGAATGCAGGCGGCAGTTCCGATATCCCACTGACAGAACACACCATCAATATCCGGATACTTGGACATATAAGATTCCATGATATTCATGGCTTCTCCAGCGGACCAGTTCAGAGCTCCCTGTGCTTCCAGAATTTCAAATTCCGAATACTGCTGCATTACCCCCATAAATCCTTTGGCCCTGTTAATCTGAGGTGTTGAGCCCGGATTTCCTTCCACACATACGAGTTTTCCGCCGTCCGGCATCATATCCAGAAGCAGGGACGCGGCCATCTGGCCAGCTTCCGTATCGTTGGGACCCACATACATGTCGTAGCACTCAGGATCGTCCACTTCGCACTGTGCAACGATCACAAACAGTCCGCTGTCCCTCGCCTTTTTCATGACGGCATTTTGAGAGTTAGTATCGATAGGATGAACAATCACCGCATCAAAACCCTGCGTGATGGCACTGTTCACATCTCCGGTTTGTTTTTGAGGATCGAATTGGGCATCAAACGTTCGCATCTCAAAACCATACTTTTCGGCCAGTCCCTCCATAATCGTAGTCATGTAAGTGTTGGATTCCTCCTCAAGCCCCGCCGAGCACCATGCAATTTTCCATGGTGTTCCATCCTCTTTCGTACCGCTTAGATTGCATTCTTCCGGCACATAATCTGCCACCACCGGCTCCTCCATGTAAGTTGAGAGGTCGAGCGGATCTAGGTTTTCGTATTTTCCCGTAATTTCAGAATCCCCTTCCGCCTCGGCATCCACGCCTTTTATTTCACTGTCTGTGGCGTCATTAGATTTTGCACATCCTGTAAACAATCCCAGAACCATAGTTCCCAATATAAACATATTCAGGACTTTTCTTATCATCTTCTTATATCCTCCGAGTCTATACTTATCGGCATACTGCCTGTAAATCGGATTACCAACCTGCATTAAAGTTTTTTGCATTTTCCTCTGTGATACAGATATTTGGCGTATACAGCATTTTCTCAACTTTATCTCCGTCCCCGTTCAGCGATGCCAGAGCTGCAAGCACCTGGATCTGAGAGTTCGTATTAAAGTCCTGCATGGAAAGTCCCTTCCAGCATCCACCTTCTGCAACCGCATCCAGCCCGGCCTGCGTTCCATCCACTGATACGAAGACGATATCATCTGCCCGGCCTGCTCCCTCTGCCGCCTGGATACAGGTACCACAGCCGATATCCCACTGACAGAACACACCGTCAATCTCAGGATATTTTGACAGATAGGACTCCATCACACTCATACACTCCGCCGTGGACCAGTTCAGGCATCCCTGTTCTTCCAGAAGTTCATATTCAGGATATTGTGATATCACGGCTTTAAATCCCTTTGTTCTATTGATCTGACAGGTTTCCCCCGGATTTCCCTCAACCATTACGATTTTTCCGCCGTCCGGTAATGCATTCATCAGAAGAGAGGCTGCCTGCTGTGCCGCTGCTGTATCATCCGGCCCTATATAATGATCATAGCTTTCTTCGTCTGTAACCGTATTCTGAACATTCAATACCACCATACCTGCATCTTTTGCCTTCTTCATAACACTGTTTTGAGAACTGGAATCTATGGGAGCAACAATCAGTGCATCACACCCCTGAGAAATCGCATTGTTAATGTCACTGGTCTGCTTCTGTGGATCAGCCTGGGCATCAAAAGTCACCAGTTCAAAGCCCATTTCTTCTGACATGCCTTCCATCAGCTCTGTCATGTGCGCCAGTGATTCTTCAGCATTTGAAAGACTGGACCATGCAATCTTCCATGGCGTTCCGTCTTCTTTCGTTCCACTTGTGTCAGCATCTTCCGGCACGAAATCTGTGATATTCGGAGCTGCACCATACTCTTTAATGTCTACGGGTTCCAGTACGAAATCTGTGGCAGTATCAGCATCCGCATTTTCTTTCTCCGAAACAGCTGCCGTTTCTCCTTCGACCGTCTCTTGTTTTACACAGCCGGTAGCCATCGTTACAACCATCGCCGCCGTTAACAGAATACTGATCACTTTTCTCTGTTTCATATACATTACTCCTTTTTCTTTTCTCACCCTTTTTGGTTACCTGGCAGTATCAGACATCACTTCGGACTTAACATCATCTGTAAAACAGCTAGCCGGCTATGATCACATTTTACAGATGCGTATTTCGTCTTCTGCCCCTCCTGATCCTCCATATTTTATACAATGCATCCTGGTCTCTCTGAGTCAGTCTGCAAAAGCATACTTCTTTGCGTTATTTTATTTTTACTTTTTATTTTATCTTTAATAATTATAATTAAAATATAGGACAAAAGTTTTTCCCTGTCAACAATTTTTACACTTGCTTTGTGCAAAACCATGATATTTCCCAAAAACCAGGCGCATAATTTGTGCGTTTTGTATTATATACTGCAGTGTATAATTTTTCTGCACCTTTGTGTAAATTCTCCGCATAGTCTTTTTAAATAATTGACTTTTTTATTTTTACTGATTATCATCAGTTTTACAAGTTATTATCAGAACAAAAGGAGGACTTTTTATGTTACTGAACAATCATGAAATCAATTGTATCATTGAAAAAGGTATTCATCTGATGGAAACCGCTGGTATCCAAATCTGTCTGCCGGAGGCAAGAACTTTGCTGGAGAAAGCCGGATGTTGTGTTGACGGTGATGTTGTCAGGATACCGGCTCAGGTTACGAAACGCGCAATCGAAACGACACCGGCCAAATGGAGTATCTTTGACAAAGACGGGTTAGAACGAATGCAGATCGGCAAGGGCAATACATACTACGGAACAGCTGATGTGGCAACCAGCTGTCTCGATTATAAGACAAACAAAAAACGTGCGTTTACTCTTCAGGACACACGCGATGCCGCCAAAGTCATCAACAATCTTGATAATATTGACTTTGTATGCCCGTTTGGTACTCCGACAGAACTTGACTATGACCGGGCTACTCCCGAGTCATTCCGCGCGCTGATGGAGATCACCACAAAGCCGATCGCATTTGTTGCCCACAATCTTGAGAATATGAAAGAAGTTTATAAAATTGCAGCAGACGAAATCGGCGGTATGGATAACCTGCGCGAAAAGCCATTTATATTTACACTGCTTGAGCCATGCAGCCCTTATGTCTTTCCAAAAGAAACCCTGGAAAAAATTCTGTGGGAGTCTGAAAACAATATGCCATTCTGCTTTAACTCTGCAGTCTCACTTGGTGCAACCGCCCCTGTCACAACAGCAGGTGCACTGACTCTCTGTCTTGCAGAAGAGTTGACAGCCCTTGTGATCGCCCAGCTGAACAATCCGGGCTGTCCGGTTGCCCTGGGTGCCTGCATCGGAATTCTGGATATGAAGCGAGGTACATTTGCCGTGGGTACACCGGAATATATTCTCGGAAACGCTGCTTTTGTCCAAATCACACGAGCATTACATATCCCGGCATGGACAAACGGATGCTGTACGCAGGGAAAAACAATCGATGAATACTCTATCGCAGAACTGATGATGTCAACCTTTATGCCCAACTTTGTACACGCTGACATTGTATATGATGCAGGTTATCTGGAATCCGGTAAATTGAGTTCCATAGAAATGTGTGCAATGGCCGATGAATTTATTGGATATGTACGCCGAATGCGCCAGGGTATCCGCGTCAATGATGAATCACTTGCCATCGACCTTCTTAACCATGTTGGGATCAGCGGTAACTTCCTGGATAAAGACCACACTTTCGAGAACTTCCACGACGAACTGTGGACACCTCGCTTCATGGACCGCGATGCATATGCTGCCTGGGAAGCCAAAGGGGCAAAAACCATGCGCCAGGAAGTTCAGGAAATGATCGGAAACGTTTTAAACAATACAGTAAAATAATAATGATTGCGGAGGGGAAACGCATGAAACATAAACTAATGAGTATTTTATTATCACTTACTTTATCTGCCACACTTCTCACGGGTTGTGTCAAAAATAATGAAAGTACTGGAAAACCATCAACACCCGAAAAACAGACAGCGGAACCGGCAGCCGGTACACCTTCGGACTCTGATGACGGCACGTCCGAACTTGTTCTTGATGCTGTTGATATCAGTGAATTCAACAGTTCTACGGTAGTTACCGATTTCGTGCCAGCGAATGCCAATACGCGTGGAACCAAAGAAGACGGCACTCCGTGGAAAATCGGCTGGTCCAGCCTTAACAACTCTACTCTGTCACTCGCGTATATGACTACTAAGATGGAGGAACTTTCCGAAGAATACGGATTTGAGCTGGTCACTTACGACGCGCAGGGCGACCCGCAGAAACAGACCAGTGATATTAACAACGCCGTGACTCAGAAGTGTGACGCACTGATCGTAACTCCCATTGACGCAACTTCACAGCTCGGTGCCCTGAAGGCCGCCAAGGATGCCGGGCTGGTTGTCGTCAATATTCAGAATCCTGTTTCGGATGCCGAGTGCTACGATCTCTTTGTAGGACCAAATGATGTCACTGCTGCACAGCAGGCAGCTTCAATCCTGATCAATCAGATGCCGGAAGGGGGTAAAATCGTAATGGTAAACGGCAATCCGGGTGAGACTTGTCAGATTGACCGTTCCCGCGGATTTAAAGCAGTTTTATCTCAATATCCAGAGTTTGAAATTCTCGAAGAACAGGGCTGTCTGAGCTGGTCCACCGCGGAAGCTATGAGTGTGATGGAATCTTACCTGTCAAAATATCCTGACATAGACGGCGTATTCTGCCAGTGGGATATCGGAACAGCAACATGCATCCAGGCCGCTGAAACAGCCGGGCGGGCGGAAGATATTGTATTTGTATCTGTCGACGGAGTGCAGGCCGCTCTGGATGCCATTGCGGCCGGAGGACCGTTCAAAGGAACTTCCATGCAGGACTTTGAGACTAATACTGTCATCCAGACTCTGGCAACACTTGCATATCTGAATGGCGACTCTGATAAACTTGATAAAAATATGGCAACCCCTAATATTTGTATTACACAGGAAAACGCAGATAACTTTAAGTCAGCGATTCCGTAAATTGACGAAGTCCTCGATACAATAAAAGGCATTTTCGGATAAATTATGAATCCGAAAATGCCTGAAGTATCAGGGTCCCCCTACAGATAATTTACTGCCAGAATGGCTATTCCCAGCACAGTAAGTACAACTCCCGTTACCCGGTTCAGAACAACCGGTGACGCCTTGTTCGCAAACTTGGCGGCGATCCTTGCCCATAACAGTGTGCTCAGCACACAGAAAACCAGACTCTTCATATCCGGTGCGCCGCCTATGGCAAAATGACCCGCCGCTCCGGTAAACGCTGTAAATGTCATGATAAATACACTGGTTCCCACAGCCGTCTTCAGCTCGTATCCCAGGACGCTGGTCAGAAGCAGAAGCATCATCATACCGCCTCCTGCCCCTACAAAACCGCAGATAAATCCCACGACGGCACCGCACAACACGGACTGGATAAAGCGCTTCTTTTTCGTTGTCTGTTCCATACTGCTTCTGGTTGTCATGACGGGCCGTACGATGAATTTGATTCCCAGCAAAAGTGTCATAACCGTTGAGAATCCTCCCATCGCCGTGCTCGGCACCAGGCTGGAGGCATAGCTTCCGACCAGCGTAAAGCAAAGGACGGTGACCATCATCACAAGACCATTTCTGATATCCAGATTTTTATGTTTTCCGTAAGTGTAAGCAGATACAGCGCTGGCACAGACATCGCTTGCCAGTGCTACTCCCACCGCCAGATACGGCTCCATTCCCAGGAAGGTGATCAGCATCGGACTGATGACCGCCGCCGCACTCATTCCGGCAAATCCGGTTCCGAGACCTGCACCGATGCCGGCGATAAAGCAAATCATAAACTGATACATAAGCCCTATTCTCTTCTCCTTTCAAACTGTTCCAGCAATTTCTCGACATTGCCGTCAATGCGTTCCATAAAAGAACGCAGTTGCTCATACTCTTTTTTTGTAAAGCCTTTCATCATCTCTGCAAATAGATACTCCTGCCATTCCGCAAGTTCTTCAATCCGTGCAAGTACCTCCTGCTTCAGATAAAGTCTGTGTATCTTACGGATTTTGGTATCCAGCTCTGACACAAGATATCCCTTTTTACGTAATGCCTCTATGGCATTTGACACATTGGATTTTGCGAAACCACGTTTTTCCACGATATCCCGGGCCGTATTGTACTCAGGATTATTATGCAGGAACAGCAGAATATCAATTTCCAGCTGATTCAGCCTATATTTTTCAGACAGCGGCTGAAAGGCCAGACTGTACATCCGTTTAAAGCGATTGGCATACATTATGATATTCCATCTCATAATCGGTTTCTCCTTTTAGTTATATTTATAACCGTTATAATTATATCCTTCTGCTTTTTATATGTCAATTAAAAACTACGATTTTGTCAGAAACGACATCATAAAAGGACCGCCTCAGCGGTCCTCTCCCTCTTTTACAAAGATAAATTCTGACCAGTGCGAGAACAGTTGATATATGAGTTCCTGCACGATCTTTTTACTGTTCGGTTCCAGTTCATCGATACGCCTCAGCATTGCTTTTACATTTTTAATTCCGCCGTTTTGCAGCTGTGAAAAGGTCTGTGCCCCCGTAACTTCAAATACAGAAAACAAATCGTCTATGAACTTGTCTTTCTGCTTCGTATCCATATTCTCAATCCATTTCTGCAGGGTATCGTTAAAGATCACTGCCCTTTTGTTCAGTGCCGCACACCGCACAAACGAAGGTCCCATAACCTCCCAGGACAGGCCATCATGCTGCAGGATTCCTCTCTGTGAACTGTTGACGATAACCGGTTCTTTTTCCTGACAAAGCAGCATGCCGATAATCGAACACTCCGGAATGATACGGCATACCCTGGACTTTATTTTTTGAAACCCCTGGTCCACTGTCAGTTCCCTGGTAAATCCCGGTCCGTCATTGTCGTACACCGCGATGATATTCTCCTGTATCTCCGTCCTGCATTTCGAAGTAGCATATACAGCCAGATTGCCGCCTTTGGAATGACCGCCAATGCGTAGTGCTCGTTCGCTTCCGCCGGCGCACTCGTCCAGATATTCCGCCGCTCTCCTCTGTGCAGGGACAATCCCATTGCTCAGATTAAAATCTTCTTTCCAGCCAATGATTGTTCCGTCTGTTCCCCGATAAGAAATATAGGTGGTCCCGTCATCTAACCGGATTTCCAGTGCCGAAAATTGCTGTTCCTTCTCTGTCACAACCTCATTTACATAATTTCCAATCTCAGCATTTTGAAATCTCGCACTTTTGGCCATCTCCCGCATCATATAAGGCATTAAACGGAGAAATGATTTATCCTTTTTCAGCTCATTTTCCGTATGCATGGAGAAAAACAACTCCGAAACATCCTGCAGAGAAGCCCTTTTTCCCGGTAGTATTCTGTCAATCCCATCCAGGTTCACATAGGAGAGACAGGCGAGAATAAGATTATCTACCTCATTAAATTTTGACTGTCCAAAAGTCAGATCTCCCCTCCAGTTAATATAGTCTATGATATTTCCCATAACATCCCCCTTATTAAATGATACTTATCCCGACAGCTCTATTGTATCACAGAGACAGGGGAAGCAGAAGCATAGGAGTAAACTCAAACAATTGTTTCCATCCGTCCGCATACCCATATGTCAAGAGGGTTTTCAGCTGTTCTGTGCGCCTGCCATAAAAACTTTCGGCATCCTCAGGGCGCAGGGAATCCGGCCGGTAATAATCATACTCTCTAAAATCACAGTACGCACGGACAAGAAGCTGACGAATGTCGTAAAATCCCTGCATTTTACAGTAAGCGATATTGTTCTTTTGTTCATCCTCCGACTGATATTCCTCTGAAAGGTTAATCCTGTCATTTTCTTCAATTACCTGACGTATTCTTTCCGCCGAAAGCCCCGTCTCGGTATCCCCTTGTTCATTTACATATTCAACTTTGCCTGTAGCAAAACGGCAGACACTACCTGTCAGAAGAAGCAACAGCAATACGGCAATTTTACTGCTTGTCCTGGCAAGCACTTTTTTATCTCAAACCGCGTCGGCTTCCACCCTGGAAACGGTACATGTCCACACTCGTACAGGAACATCTCTTAGAATCTCTTCCTGTGTTCCCGAATGGGCGATCTGGCCGTCTTGCATCAACAAAACTTCATTGACAATATACTCCACGTCGGACACAATATGGGTGGACAGCAGTACCAGTCGCTCCTCCGACAACTCGCTGATGAGATTTTGGAAACGAATCCTTTCATTGGGGTCAAGCCCGGCTGTCGGTTCGTCCAGAATCAAGATACGGGGATCATTCAGTATCGCCTGTGCGATTCCCGCACTACGCTTCATCCCGCCTGAAAGTTTCTTTATTTTTTTATGCTGTACTTTTAAAAGCCCGACCTGACTCAGCAGCTCCTGCACCCATCTCCTGGCTACAGCAGGATAAGGTCCTTTAATCAGGGCAATGTATTGTAAATAATCTGCAAAAAGATCTTCCCCATCATACGTAATCCTGCCCGCTGTCGGCTTCAGTAAGGTATACAACATCCAAATCTTTCCAATAAAAAAGGGTACTTCCTGAAGAAGTACCCTGTGATAAACCCGCATTTTTGTTCAATCTTAATTAAGCCTGCTGTCTTGCAGCTTCTAAACGGCGGCGTTTTGTTTCCATCTGCTCGCGAATTACATCAAGCAATACTGCCAGAATAATTACCAGACCAAGCACCATATTCTGTACCGCAGAATCAATAGACAGAAGGGTGAACCCATTCCTCAGAGTTGCAATAATCAGTGCGCCAATCATGGTACCCAGCATGGTGCCTTTACCGCCCATAAATGAAGCACCGCCGATAACACAGGCTGCGATGGCATCTGTATCATAAGGTTGTATGGCATTGGCTCCATTACAAATACCGGAACGCCCAATAGATATGATACCTGCGAGAGCTGCCATGAATCCAGAGAGCGCATAACAGAAAGTCAGTACATTTGCAGAATTAATACCGGAAAGTCTGGTTGCCTCCATGTTTCCTCCTGCACAGTAAACGGAACGGCCAAGCGCAGTTCTCGTAAGTAAAATATGCAGGATTATATAGATCACTACAACTACAAGAAAACTTATCGGAAATCCACTGATAGTATTTGCCCCCAGTGCCTGTACTCCTTTTGGAAAATTTCCAATCATTTGAGATCCTGTTACCAGAAGGGCAAATCCCCACAGAAAATTTTTCATTCCCAGGGTCGAAACAAAGGGATGCGGCAGATGCAGCCTGGTAAGAAGGGTGCCGTTGATGAATCCAATCAGCGTACCTGCCAGAAGTCCAACAACGATCATAATAAAAGAATTTGTCATTCCCATTTTTACCAGCATGCCCATGAAACAGGCACAGAAGGTTGCATTTGCACCAACCGAAAGATCGATACCCGCGGTAATCAGGCAGAACAGCATCCCCGTGGATAATAGTGCATTAAAGGATGTCTGTTTCAAAATTGACATAAAGTTACTGTAGCTCAAAAAATTATTGCTTGCTACTGCCAGGATAACACAGAGAATAATAAATGCTCCAAAGGTACCTGCATAAGACATTAAGCCGCTCGCTTTTTTTGTTTTGTTCATGATAACTTACCTCCCCAGGCAGCCTTCATCAGACTTTCCTGATTAAAATGATCCGTATCTCTTTCCACCTCTCCCATAACTCTTCCTCCGCGCATGACGACCACACGGTCACTCATGCCAAGGATTTCCGGAAGCTCGGAGGAAATCATGATCACACATTTTCCTTCCTTTACCAGACTGTTCATCACCTTGTATACTTCAATTTTGGCGCCTACGTCAATCCCACGGGTTGGCTCATCAAAGATATAGATATCACAGTCAGCATTAATCCATTTTCCAAGAACGACCTTCTGCTGATTGCCGCCGGACAGTTGTCCAACCCGCTCATCCGGGGACGGTGTCTTGATACGAAGCGACTCGATATTCTCTGCACATATCTCATCGATTTTTTTGTCGTCCAGAAACACCCCTTTGCTGAAACCTTTGACGTTTGCCAAAAACACGTTCGTACGGATAGACTCCTGTAATACCAGCCCCTGGCCTTTTCGATCTTCCGTGAGGAACGCAATTCCTGCTTTGATCGCATGCCCCGGACTCTTGATATTCACTTCTTTGCCGTGGACAAATATCTTTCCGTCATCCAGTGGATCCGCTCCAAATATAGCACGCATGGTCTCCGTCCGGCCAGCTCCTACCAAACCGGCAAATCCAAGAATCTCCCCGCCGTATGCTTTAAAACTGACATCATCCAGAATGCCCCCCTCTTTCAGATGCTGAACCTCCAGCATAACTTCACCCTTTTTCCCAAATTCCTTGGGAAACAAATTATCCAGTGTCCGTCCCACCATGGCAGCAATCAGCGAATCACTGGTCCAGTCTTTGATATCTCTGGTATCCACATACTGCCCGTCACGGATAACCGTTACACGGTCGCACAGCTCAAACAGTTCTTCCAGTTTGTGCGATACAAAGACAATGCCAATACCTCTGGCTTTTAAATTACGGCAGGTTTCCATTAACTGTTTCACTTCATTTTCGCCGAGAGAGGAGGTTGGCTCATCCATAATAATCATTTTTGCATCAATCAGAATTGCCTTCGCAATCTCGATCATCTGCTGTACCCCCATACCAAGTGTGCCTGCGGCCTTTTCCGGATCTACATCCTGTCCAAGGGACGCCATAACCTCTCTTGTTTTTTTATGCATGGTTTTATAATCCAGCAGCCCTGTAGGACCTTTGATCCATTTGTTGATAAAAATATTATCTGTAATACTCAGTAATTTCTCAATATTCAGCTCCTGATACACACAGGCAATGCCTGCTGCTGCCGAGTCGTTCGGATTCTTAAAGCTCTTTAACCGGCCCTCTACATAAATCTCACCTGCATCGGGACAATGTACACCTGTCAAAACCTTAATCAGCGTGGATTTTCCTGCACCGTTTTCTCCAATCAACCCCAAAATCTCTCCAGGTTTAACAGCCAACTGCATCTTATCGAGCGCTACGACACCTGGAAATGTCTTTCGGCAATTCTTCAATTCTACTACATATTCACTCATAGACACCCACCCTTTTCAAAAAAGCATCCTTAACAACAGCATAACGCCAATTAGGATACTTTACACATTTAACACGTTTCTGCCGTATATCTTCTGTTTATTACATGCTGATCCAGATATTTCCTTCTTTTTGACTTTTTACACAGGCCTGTACAAATCGAACCCCCTCCACCCCGTCTTCTGCATGTGGATAGAAATAAGAGGCACGAGAAGCAGCACACTGATTCTTTTTATCCAGCAGATGTCGGCAGAATTCATGATAAATATTGGCAAAAGCTTCGTAAAATCCTTCAGGGTGCCCTGCCGGTATTCTCGACATTTCACGGCTCTCCTCACATAAGTATTCACGATTTGCGGCATAGATCTGCACCGGTCCCCCTAACATGGATACCCGAAGATGAGTAGGATCTTCATGAGACCACTGGATGGCTCCTTTCTCCCCGTAGATTTTCAGCTCTATGGTGCAATCATGACCAATTGCTACATTGCTTGTCCAGCACAGCCCATGAACTCCGTTATTAAAATCCATTAAAATGCGTGCAGTCGTTTCCAGGGGTGCATCCTGTGGATAATAACCGAAATCAGACAATACCTGTTTTATTTTAAGACCTGTCATCGCATGGATCAGATAATACAAATGGACCCCCATTGCTGCCGTAACATTGGAATTCCCCGACTTCTTTGGATCACCAATCCATGCGGTAAAATTATCTTCTTCACTGTTTAATCCCAAGATCATCCAGTCCTGCGGATATTCCGCGACCACATCAATGACACGGCCTATTACACCGGTCTCAATCAGCTTCCTGCACTCCCGCATAATCGGATAGTGGGCATATGTATAAGTCACACACACTTCCAGCCCTTTTTTGACTGCCAAAGCCTGCAGTTCCTCAGCCTGACTTACCTCCAGGGTGAACGGTTTTTCGCACACTACATTGATGCCATGCTCTAAAAAACATTTAGTAATCTCGTAATGGGTCGCATTTGGCGTCACGACACTGACAAAATCGATACCATCCGTCCTGGCTGCTTCCTTTTCCGCCATTTCCTGATAACTTCCGTAAATCCGCTCCGGCTCAACTCCCCAAAATACACCGTCTTCCTGATTACATTTTGCATTTCTTGTAAAGCACCCTGCAGACAGAACTGCCAGATTATCCATCGCAGCTCCGCGGCGGTGACTATTACCTATATTACCGCCGTTACCTCCGCCAACCATTCCAAAACGCAATTTTTTTTCCATATCTGTCACCTCATTTATTGGCTGTATCTTTTTAGTTTGTTATTCCTGGGGATACAGAACCACTTTTTGCGCCTGTTTGTTCCGCATCAGCTGCAATCCCTTTTCAATTTCGCTCAGCGAAAGTTCATGTGTTACAATCTGTTCCAATCCAAGCACTGGATCGTTCAGCAGCTCAATCGCCGGAGGAAAGCTGAATTTTGTGCTTAGACTCGCCATAACTGTAATCTCTTTTCTATTAATATTTCCGGGCTGTATCGTGGAATGCTGGGTCATATTCTGGCCAAAGATCAGAATCCTGCCGCCACATTTTACGATATCTACTGCATGCTCAAGTACTGTTCCTGCCCCTACCGCATCAATTACTGCATCCGCAAGAGTTCCCCACTGCTCTTCCAGTTTTTGCATCCAATTTTGTTCTCCGGGATTAAACACATAAGATGCTCCAAGATTTTCTGCCTCCTGACGGCGAACAGGATCCATCTCACCGACTGCAATGTGACGTATGCCAAACCGTTTCAATACCCGAAGAAAAATCAGTCCGATCGCCCCTGCGCCAAATAACACAATCTTTTCATGAGGCATCGGCGCAAGCTTCATAATGCCATTCATGACACACGCAAGCGGTTCAGCCAGTGCGGCTGCCTTTGCAGGTAATTCTTTTGGAACAAGATGCAGTTGTTTTTCCGGCAGCACACAATATCCGGCAAAGCCTCCATCACGCCACTGTCCCGTATTCTGTGCATTTCTGCACAGATTTCCATGACCACTTTTACATTCCGGGCATACCCCGCATTGAATATTTGGTTCAACGACAACCCGGTCACCTGCCTGAACTGTGGAAACCGCTTCGCCGACCTCCCGTACATAGGCCACAAACTCATGACCCATAATTGTGCCAGGCCTGCCGTACTGTCCCGGAGGTACATTCAAAATATGCAGATCACTTCCACATATACTCACTGCTTCCACCTGCAGCAGCACATCATCCTCTTTTATAATTTCCGGAACCGGAACTTCTTTCAGTGACAACACTCCGTTCCCCTCAAAGACTGCCGCCTTCATTATTTTACGATCCATAATAAGCTCCTCATTTTATTAATTAATCTAACAGACCCTTCAAATCATCCAGTCTCTCCTGCGCATTGGACTTATCGATTACCCAGGAACCCGAATCGATAAACTCATCCAGCTTCTGTCCGCCTAATGCCTGAACTGCTGCCTCAACTGCTTTGTATCCCATTCCATAGGCATCCTGCACGACAGACATTGTCTCTTCCCCTGCCAGAATTGCTTCACACGCCGCACGGTCACCGTTGAATCCCAGCCAGATTGTATTTTCATATGCCGGGTTATCTTTTGCGGTGCGGGCTGCAGCCATAACCATATCATCATTATTGGCACAGATAATGGCAATCCCTTCAGGATGATTCTGCATGATCGCTTCCATACTGTTGACAGCTTTATCTGCCACAGCATCTGCATACTGCGTCTCGTCAGCCAAAAATTCTCCGCCTGCAGCCTCAATACCCTTCTGATAACCAGTCATACGAGCTGTATTTGTAGAATCTCCCTGTACACCGGCAATATCAATCGCCTTAATTTCATCCCAGCCAGCCGCTTTTGCCGCTTCAACAGCCGCTTCCGCTCCAAGTTGTGCCGCAGCTTCATTTCCTGTTCCGACAAAAGAAAGGACCTCCGGCGCATCAATATCAGTGTCCAGCGCGATGATCGGTAACTTCGTCCCATTAATCTGAGTGATAACCTGGTCTGACTGCAGCGGTGCAATGACAATTGCGTCATATGCACCGGAGTTCACATCCGTCTCAATCATATTCAGCTGCTCATCGTATGCAGTTTCGGAACTTGCTCCTTTTATCTCTACTGTTACACCTGCTTTTTCTGCATATGCCTCACAGCCTGCCTGTACATACTGCCAGTATTCTGCGGCCGTTGTTTTGAGGATGACACTGATCTTTTTTCCTGAAGCCGCCCCGTCTTTTTCACCTGCCGTCTCTACTTCTGCTGCCACTGCCGACTCCGATGCTTCTGAAGCTTTCTCATTTGTGGAGCTGGCACATCCAGCCATACACCCTGCCAGCATTGCACCTGTCAGTACTACTGCCAATACCTTCGTTTTCATGTTGCTACCTCCTGTTATACATTTGTTTTTATTTCTTACTTTGCAGAAGTAAACTCGTCCTTTTCCGCAAAGATAAGATTCGTCATTGGGAACGTTCCCATTTTTCTGTAAAAAAATAAAACTTCAGCAACTGTATGTCAGTATACCACGGGAACGTTCCCATTTCAAGAAAAATTTATAAAAAAATACAACTTTTTAAATTTTGAACAGCTCCTGTTTGTGAATATCCACAATACTTTCCCGATTTACAATATTCAATGTCGTAAAATAAGAGGATCCATTGCCCTTATTATCTGTTGTAACATATTGAAACAGCGTACGCACCGCCTCATAGCCTTCCCGAAAGGGATTCTGAGTGATTACAAATTTGATTGCTCTCTTTTCAAATAATTCCTGCGTATCTTCAAAAATATCATATCCAATCAGAGTTACATCTTCATTACCACTGTCCAGTACTGCTCTGGCTATAAATGGGTAACTGATCCCTGTACATAAGATGCCCTCTACCTCTGCATTCTCCTGCAGAAACTTAAGCGCCAGCTGGTAATTGTCGGAACTTCCTTCGTCAGCACAGATAATTTCTTTTACCTGAATTTCCTTTGCATTCTCCTGCAGAAACGCTTGAAACCCCCGTTCTCGTTCTGTATATGCGTGGTATTGAGTGCTCTCATGAAAGATAACAACGCGCCCTTTACTGTGAAGAGCCGTTGCCATCAGTTCCCCTGCTACGCGCCCGGCACGGTAATAATTCTGTCCGATAAGCTGAAAACGTTTTGATGAAGGCAGGTCCGAACTGACCGCGACAACCGGAACATTCAATGACTCTAATTCATTAACTACTTTCACTATTTCGGGATGATCAACAGGTTTTAATATGATCCCTTTTATATCCTGCTCTTTTAATGATTCCAGAATCTGATATTGCTCCTGGTAATCCCCTTGTTTCATATCAAAGAAACGAAGCCGCACACCTAAATCGTAATATTCTTCCTGAGCCGCAAACAAACCTTCTTTTATCTGCTCATCAAATAACTGCCACCGGAATAAAACCGCTATTACAACCGGTGAATTTTGCCTGCGGAGTGCGCTCCCCGCGATATTTTTCCGGTAACCACATTCACTGGCCACACGCAAAACAAGTTCCCGCGTCTCTGGACTTACTCCTGGCTGGTTCTTCAGTGCCCGGTCGACTGTTGATTTGGACACTCCTGATTTTTCAGCAATTGTTGTAATTGTTTCTCTCATTTTCAATAACTCTCCACTCTTGCTTGTCCACACTTAATTAAATTCGATTATAGCATTTCACCATTTTTCATGCAATGCAAATTCTATTTAAAAAAGGTACTTCTCAAAGAAGTACCTTTCGAGTGAAGACAAAATATATATGGTTGCCAGGGAACTTTAGGATGCATCTTCAAATAGCCGCCATACAGATGGAATTTTGGTTTTCAATCATGAATTTTACAGTTACCAGCAGGTATACCCTCCATCCACCGTAATCGTCGTACCTGTAGTAAATGAAGACGCATCTGACACCAGATACAGTGCAGCACCCACCAGCTCCTCCGGAACGCCAAAACGGTGCATCGGTGTAAACCGCAGCCAGTCTTCCAGAATGGGATCTTCGTTGCTGAGCCGTTTCTCAATCAATGCGGTTTTTGTGTAACCGGGATTGATCGCATTGACTCGCACTCCGCGCCCGGCCCATTCGCAGGCCAGGCTCTTGGTGAGCATGATGGAACCCGCCTTTGAGGTATTGTAATTACACTGGGGCTGGGGATTGTTGGCAATAACGCCTGACATGGACGCAATATTTACAATGCTGCCCTTCTGCTGTCTCAGCATCACGTTTCCAACCGCCTTTGAGACCAGGAACTGGCTGGTCAGATTGATATCCATCACCCACTTAAAATCTTCTTCTGACATTTCTTCCGCCGCTTTGCCACGCCCGCTTCCCGCATTGTTGACTAGTACGTCGATATGTCCATAGGTGTCACACACCGCGTTTACCATATCCCTGACCTGACCCTCATCGGTAACGTCCGTCTTTACGGCCATACAGGTTACGCCCAGAGCCTGAATCTCCTCTGCCGCTGTCTCCAGGTTCTGTTCATCGATGCCGGCGATCACAATATCACTTCCGGCTTCCGCCAGGCCTTTTGCAATGGCAAGTCCGATTCCCCGTTCCCCGCCTGTGATAATGCTCACTTTTCCCGTTAAAGAAAATAAATCCAAAATGCTCATACGGTTTTCTCCTTTACTTTTTCATGGAGACAGCCTTCTTAACTTTCTCCATCAGAACCTCCGGCGTAAGTCCATAGCATTTCAGGACCTCCTCCGCTTTGCCGCTGCGCCCGAATTCATCATTCACACCGTGCCTGATCACCGGAATGGGACAGTTCTGCGAACAGCATTCTGCCACCGCACTGCCAAGCCCGCCCAGAACGGTATGTTCTTCCGTCGTCACAATCGCGCCTGTGTCCCGCGCCGCTTTTACCACGAGCTCCTGATCCAGTGGTTTTATGGTATGCATATCAATGACACGGACAGATAGATCTTTCATCTGCAGCTGCTCCGCTGCTGCGAGTGCCATCTGTACCATGATCCCATTGGCTATGATGGTGACGTCGGTACCGTCCCGCAGCACCGCGCCTTTTCCAATTTCAAACCGATATCCTTCGATGGTATCCGTGACCGTCTCCACCGGATTCCGCCCAGACCGCATATAGGCCGGTCCCTCGTATTCCACCAGAGCTTCCACTGCCAGTCTCATCTCATTGCAGTCGCAGGGACAGAGCACCGTCATTCCCGGTATGGCACGCATCAAGGCAAAGTCTTCAATACATTGATGGGTTGCACCATCCTCGCCCACCGACAGTCCTCCGTGAGAGCCCACGATCTTCACGTTTAACTTCGGATATGCGATAGAATTTCTGACTTGCTCAAAGGAGCGCCCTGCTGCAAACATGGCGAAGGAATTCGTAAAAGGTTTCATGCCGCACGCCGCCATTCCGGCCGCTGCCCCCTGCATATTGGATTCCGCAATGCCCATGTCATAGAACTGTTCCGGGTGCGCCTCTTTAAAGAATTTCGTCATGGTCGCTCCTGCAAGATCAGCGTCAAAACAGATAAGCTCCGGATACTTGTCTCCCATTTTGGCCAGTGTCTGCCCGTAGGCATTTCTGGTCGCCATTATTTCTGCCATCACGAATCCTCCTTTAGTTCTGCAATCTGCGCTTCCAGTTCCGCGCAGGCTTTTTGATACTGCTGCTCATCGGGGGCTTTTCCATGCCAGCCGACCTGATGTTCCATAAAGGAGACCCCTTTTCCCTTCACCGTCCTTGCTATGATGACGGTGGGCTGATCCTGTGTCTCCCTGGCTTCGGCAAATGCCGCTGTTATCTCAGAAAAGTTATGCCCGTCGATCACAATGGCATGGGCGCCGAAGGCCTCCATTTTTTTATCCAGCGGTTCCGTGGGCATCACCTCCTCCGTGGTGCCGTCTATCTGAAGTCCATTGCTGTCTACGATCACACACAGATTGGAAAGCTTGTACTTATGGGCTGCCATCAGCGCCTCCCAGACCTGACCCTCATCCAGCTCTCCATCGCCTAACATGGTATAGACGCGGTAATCACTGTTTTTCTTTTTTCCGGCCATGGCCATCCCCACCGCCGCCGAGATCCCCTGTCCCAGTGATCCGGTGGACATATCCACACCTTTTACATGGTGCATTTCCACATGGCCGGACAGATGGCCGTCCACTCTCCGGAACATTTCAAGCTCCTGCTCCGGAAAAAATCCGCGGAGTGCCAGGATGGAATACAGTGCCGGGGAACAGTGCCCTTTTGACATTACAAACCGGTCCCGATCCTCTTTCCCGGGATTTTCCGGGTCAATCTTCATCTCCTCGAAATACAGTGCCGTGATCAGATCCAGACAGGATAAGGAACCTCCTGGATGTCCGGACGCCGCGCGGTAAATCATCGAAAGTGCGCCAAGACGCGCCTTTGCAGCGGTCAGCGCCAAATGTCTGTTTTTCATAAAACGTTCCTTTCTTTTTCAACTATCGTCACTGGTTATCCGCCAGTACCTTTCTCAGAAATTGGCCGCCCGCAAAGGCATCCGCCACAAGTCTGGACGGGTCGGCCTCGCTGCTTAAGCTTCTCCATACCCTTGTCCGCTTCGCATTATGGGCGGATGTCAGCACAAACGGTTCCATCACGATGGCTCCCTCATAGCCGGAGCTGTTTAAGGCTCTGGCAAGATTATTCCAGTTGATGTCATCGGCAACCAGCCCCGGAATCCTCCGGTTGGAACTGCCCACGTGAAAATGTCCCAGCCTTCTCTTTGCACATGCGTAAGCAATTGCCGCGGAGGATACGTCCTCCTCAATATTCATATGGTAGGAATCCAGCAAAATCTTTGCCCTGTCGCTCCCCACGCTCTCTGCAAAGGCCACGGCCTCCGACGATGTGTTGAACAGGAACTGTTCAAACCGGTTCAGCACCTCGAAGCAGTAATCCACCCCCACTGCCTCCGCAGTCTTTATAATCTCTCTCATGCTGTCCCTGCAGTAACCAAGTGCACGTTTCTTCTCTTCCTGTGCATCCTGTGATGCATCCGGGCAGCGCAGCCATTCGGAATAATTGCAGCCCGACCATACTGTAAGCCCCAGCTTGGGCATTTTATCCAAAACTCGTTTACAGAACTCAATCCCCGCACTTCTCGCACTTGCGGAATCGGATGCAATATCGTTTTCCGCTGTCAGCCCACCGTTTAACGTGGCTGACATGTGATATGCGTCCAGCTTTTCTGTAAATTCTCTGCATTCACTTTCGGTCATCCGCATCAGCCAGTCCGGATTAATCTCAATCACATCCAGCCCCGCATGATGGGTCAACTCCAACATATTAAAAATATCATGCTCCTCACCGGTTCCCCACCAGTAGCCGATGTGCAGTCCAATTTTATTCATATGAGTCACTTCTTTCTTCTTCCCTCGTCTACGGTTTTACATCTTAACGATAATTTTACAATGCTCCTGTCCGTTTACACATTCGGTAAAAGCTTTTTGTATTTCAGCAAATGCAAACTCTCCGGTGATCATGTGGAGCAGCTGACCACTCAGCTTTTCATCCGACAAGATCATTCGGACCGCCGCCTCATAGGCGGGCTGTGTGTGGACCCGGATGGAACTGATCTGAATTTCTTTGCGCATCAGATTCCAGGTGTCAATCGGACGCGGCTCTTTAGCATAAGCAACCATCACGGCAGATCCCCGGACGGCGCCCACCTTCGTCAGCAGTTCCGTGGAGACCGGAACCCCCGATGTCTCAAACAGATAGTCAAAACCAGCTCCCTCTGTGATGCGCTCCGCCTCTTCCTCCAGATTTTTCTTCCTGGAATCGATGACTTCAAAACCCATGTCTTTAGCGAACTGGATCCTTTTCTCAGCCACTTCGCTTAATACCACCTGGCAGGCTCCCGCTTTTTGAGCCGCCAGTGCACAGCATAACCCGATTGGTCCGGCGCCCAGCACCAGTACCCGGTCTGAAATCTTGACATCAAATCTGCCTGCGGCGTAGACACCTACCGCCAGGGGTTCTGCCATGGCGCAGGCTTTTAAGTCCGCTGTCTCCGGCAAAAGAAGTACACGTTCTTTTCTCACTTTCACATATTCTGCGAAGGTTCCTTCCACCTGGGTCCCCAGAACCTTCAACGAACGGCAGAGATTAAAATTCCCTTTTTTACAGGCATCACAGTGCCCACAGGGCTGGATGATATGGGCACATACCTTGGCACCTGCTGGGATCTCTTCACACCTCGGGCCGGTCTTTTCCACAGTACCGGAAAATTCGTGCCCCAGGATCATGCCCTTATGGGCCAACGGATGCCTGCCCACAAAAGAATGAATATCGGAACCACAGATTCCCGTGTAAGCCACACGAATCAATACTTCCTGGTCCCCCAACGATAGGTCGGGAACCTCTTTTATTTCCAGATGGTTCCAATCGGTTAACACTGCTGCTTTCATCTTTTACTCCTGTCTGATCACGCTGTATGCTTGATTCGTTTAATCATGGTGTCCTGCATTTCCCTGGAAAGCTGGATAAAGTAAGCCGATAAGCCGCCCATACGCACGCGAAGTCCCTGATGTTTCATCGGATTCTTCTGTGCATCCTCCAGCATCTCGCTGCTGACGCCGGTGAGCGTCATGATATGGCCGCCCAGATCACAGAAGGATTTCATCAGCCCGACCATTCTGGCGATTCCTTCATCACCCTCCACCTCGTTGGAGTTGATCTGCATATCCAGCGGGCATCCGGTAACGAATTTATACAGCTGCTCCTTGGTTGCAGATTTGATCGCCGCTGTCGGTCCCTTCAGATCAAGGCCCAGCGCCGGAGAATAATTGCTGCTGATGGATTCCTGACTCATTCTGCCATCGGGGGAGGCCCCTACATTGTGACCGAACCTTGCATAATTTTCAAAGGTTCCGATGCCGCAGCACAGCTTAAGGTTACCGGATTTTCCTTCTTCCTGCTTCTTGATCACCAGCTCATAACAGTCGTTCAGCGTCCGTACCATCAGCTCATCCACCTCGTCGTTGTCATTTCCGACCTTCGGTATCTTATTGATAATTCTCTGACGGAGCGCCTCTTCCCCTTTGAAATTGCTGCGGCAGAGCTCTGCCACCTGTTCCAGGGTCAGTTCACCCGACTCATAGACCAGCTTTTTGATCGCCAGCATGGAGTCCGTAAAGTTGGCGATACCGGTAATGATAAAGGAGTACAGGTTGTACTTTGTTCCGTCCAGGGAGAGGTCCATTCCTCGCTCCACACAGTCATGCATCATGGAAGACAAAAGCGGTGAAGGAGCAATCTTATAGCGGTCATGATAATACTCTACTTTATTTCTCAGGATGCGCCCGATTTGGATATCCACCAGCTGCATCACCGCAGCATAGAAATCATCAAAGCTCTTGTACTGGCTTAACTCCCCCAGATCCTCGTTCTCTTTTTTGTTTCTCGCCAGGCTCATGCCGTGCTGCAGCACGTATTCCAGCATCTGAAGCAGTTCTACATGGGCATAGGAGAAATAGGATTTACCGGGAATCAGTACTTCCCAGCAGCCGTCATTGGAATAATCCCTTGCATCCTCAAGTGGAATTCCCATCTCCGTCAGGCCTTTAATCACAGTTGCATCATTATATAATGCCGGTTCCCCGGAGCCTTTGCGCAGAATTTTCGCACATTCTTCATAGAGTTTCTTCGGTGCATCCTCATGGAGCCTGACCGACAATACCGGTACCACCGGTTCCAGATAGCCCCACATTTTCAGAATGGAATACGTCATATCATTGGTTGCGTCTTCACCGGAAGGCGTTACCCCGCCGAGAATCATATTGATCAGCCAATGGTTTGCCGAAGTTCCATAATTGTAGCTTTCGTCATTTTCCATCACGAACGATACTGCCATATCCTCCGGATCTCCGCCGTCTCCCTGCTCTTCCTCCGTCATATGCACTTCCCAGTGATCCTGGTTGAGCTGTACACGTTCACTGAATTTCGCCAGCCAGCTTCCCACCAGTTCGTCTGCCTGTTCCGCTGTCAGGATCCCCTGTTCCACGTCATGCTGATAGAATGGGTACAGATACTGATCGGATCGTCCTGTGGGAATATATTCCATGGTGCTGTGATTCGCGATAAACACAAACCAGAAGCTCTGCAGTGCTTCCTGCAGCGTTTCTGCCGGTTCCATCGGCACTTTTCTGCAAATTCTTGAGATTTCCATCAGTTCTCTGCGGCGGACGGGATCTGTTTCTTCATTCGCACATTTGATAGTCAGATCCGCGTAGCGGCCGGCAAGTGCCGCCACCCCGTCCAGAGTAATGAGCATGGCTCGAAAGAAATCCATTCTCTCCTGATCCGGCTGTTCTTTGCTGCATTCTTCATCGATCCTGGCATAGATGTCCGACTGGATGCCCCGCAGTCCTCTGTTTAAAACCATGCCATAATCCGGCGGATGATGGCCCCATGGAGCTTTTGTCGTAAAGCAGCTTGCAGATGCCTTTTCCTTTTCTTCCGGCAGTGCATAGTCCGGAAATTCTTTTCCGAAACCGATGGACGCCATGGCTGCAATCCCCACAATCAGCTCATCCGGTTTCACTTCAACAGGCATGTTTTCACACACATAAGCCGTCGCTACCGCTTTGCGGATCATCACAGATTCTTTTTTGATGTCATCGTTTGTCAGGATTGTCTTGTCAGATCCCCACCACTCTTTTTTGGTGTAATACTCCACTTCAAACAATCGTTTCTTAATTTTTTCAATTCTTGTCAACTTATATTCCTCCTTGATTTTATATCTATGAATTCTTGCTCTTGGAGGCCACATCGATGGCTACCGCAAACAGCAGAACAAGACCGCGTACAATATATTGATGCATGGAACCCAGATTCATCAGGCTCATCCCGTTGTCGAGACCCGTCATCAGGATCGTTCCGAGAATAGCGTAGGGTATCGAACCGATACCGCCCAGGGTACTGACACCGCCCACGATACATCCCGTAATCGCACTGAACTCAAAATCCTTTCCCGCAGAAGCAGTCGCCTGTCCCACACGCCCGAGATAAACGATACTGGCGATTGCCACCAGAAAACCCATCAGGATATAGACCTGGAACACCACTTTTTTTACATTGATGCCTGCAAGCCGCGTCGCCTCGCTGTTGCCACCGATGGAAAATATGTACCGGCCGAATACGGTATTCTTTGCCACATAGCTGAAGACACAGCCCAGCACCGCCAGAAGCAGCAGCGCATAGGGCAGTCCCTGGTAGGAATTCAGGATCAGATAGACCAGCAGCAGCGCGGCGATGATGGCAACAACCTTTGCGATAAATTTCCCGTTGCTTTCCATGGGAAGCGAGAACTTTCTGGCATTTTTTCTGGAGCGAACCATCAGGATCACAATCAGCAAAGCCGCCAGCAGAATCAGAATCAATGTCGTGTCGTGAATGGAATCGGAAAAGATGGTGGGCAGATAAGCCGCACCGATCATTCCGAAGGATTTGCTGACCGGCCCAACCGTGGCGCCGCCGCCCACCCAGAGGCATAACCCCCGGAACATCAGCATTCCCGCGAGAGTTACAATGAAGGAGGGCAGATTTCGGTAGGAGACCCAATACCCCTGCCATGCTCCAATCACAACGCCCCCGGCAAGCATCGCCAGTATCGTCACGATGGTCCCGCAGCCGTTCACCTGCATTACAGCTCCCAGCGCTGCCAGAAGACCCAGCACCGAGCCTCCCGACAGATCCATGTTGCCGGATACCATCACAAACACAATTCCGATACCCATAATGGAATAGACACAGCCCTGCATCATGATATTGGTCAGATTCCTTGATGTCAGGAACGTCCCATGTGTCAGGATCTGAAACACACCGAAGATAATAATGGTTTCTATCAGCAGCATCACCTGCGTAATATTATTTTTTACTTTAGAACTTAAAAACTCATGAATTTGCATCCGTCGTCCCTCCCTGTATACACCTCATGATTTCCGTCTGTGAAATACATTCCTGCTTATTCAGCTCGCCTACGATTCTGCCCTCGTTCATCACATACACCCGGTCGCAGATTCCAATAATCTCAGGCATCTCGGAAGAAATGACAATCACACATTTTCCCTGTGCCGCCAGTTTGTCCATAATCGTATAGATCTCATACTTTGCCCCCACATCGATGCCGCGGGTGGGCTCATCCACAATCAGAATGTCCGGATCTGTCATCAGCCACTTTGCCAGAATCACCTTCTGCTGGTTCCCCCCGCTTAAGTTCCTGGTCAGCTGCATGATGGACGGCGTCTTCACCTGAAGTTCCTTTGAAAATCTGGCGACCTCCTGAATTTCCTTATTGTTATTGATGATCCCAAACCTGGCCAGCTTGTTAAAGTTGGGCAGTGCAATATTGGCACGTATGGAATTGTTCAGCACCAGTCCCAGCTTCTTTCGGTCCTCGGTAACATAGCTGATACCGTTTTCAATCGCCTCTTTCGGACTATGTATTTTCTTCTCCTGTCCGTTTATTTTCAAGGTGCCGGAAACCGGCTTACAGGCTGCCCCGAACAGGCTTAAGGCCAGTTCCGTCCTTCCTGCTCCCATTAATCCAGCAATCCCAAGAATTTCTCCCCGGTTTGCGTGAATACTGATTTTGTTCAGCAGCATTTTGCCTGGTATACTCTCATTTATAACGGACCAGTCCTGCACCTCCAACGCAGTCTCTTTAAGTACCTGATGCGTGGACTCCGGATACAGGTTCGTCAGCTCCCGCCCAACCATATATGCAATCAGTTCCCCTTCGTCAATGTCACGGATTGATTTCGTCACAATTGTTTTTCCATCCCGCAGAACGGTAACGGTATTCGCAATCTGAAAAACTTCGCTCAGCTTATGGGAGATATAGATGATGGACACTCCCTGCCTCTGAAGCTTCAGGATCAATGTCAGAAGTACCTCGGTTTCCTGATCCGTCAGGGACGACGTCGGCTCATCAAAAATCAATGCCTTTACGTTTTTGTTGATGGCCCTCACGATTTCCAGCATCTGCTGCTGCCCTGGACTGAGTTCGTTTGCCAAAGTGGCGGGACTGACCTGCAGCCCTACCATATCGAGAAGTTCTTTTGCCTTCAAATACTGATGCTCCCAGTCAATGATGCCATTCCTCTTCATCTCATTACCGAGGAAAATATTTTCACATACTGTCAGATTTTTTACAATGTTAAGCTCCTGATGAACAATGGCAACACCAGCTTCTTCACTTTCTTTTACCCCGCGAAATATACATTCTGTTCCCTCCAAAAGCAATTTCCCAGAATCTTTCTGATAAACTCCGCTCAGAACCTTCATAAGCGTAGATTTACCAGCACCGTTTTCCCCTACTAATGCATGGACTTCTCCTGCTGCCACCCGAAAGGATACCCGATCCAGCGCAAGCACCCCCGGAAAACTTTTTGTAATCTCCTGCATCTCAAGAATATATTCTGGCAAACATTTCACCCCTTTCCCTTCACGTACCGGCCCTTCAACCTCAGCTATTCATAGACTTCGTCTTTGCTCATATATCCGCTGTCAATTAAAATTTCATCCAGATGTTCTTTATCAACAACCGTCGGAGGCAGGGACAGCATCGGAATACCTTCATAGTCACCGCTTGCCTTAACCTCTTCACCCTTCGCAAGCAGCCCCGCCGCTTCAATGGTGGCTTTGGCAAGTTCATCAGATGCTTTGTACAAGGTGATGGTCTGTGTTCCTGCGACAATTCTCTGAGCTGCTGCCAGTTCGGAATCCTGTCCCGTCACAAGTGTACTTCCCGCAAGGCCTGCAGATTCCAGCGCCTGCACTGCACCGCCTGCGATACCGTCATTGGCACAGAGTACGGCTGCCATCTCATTATGGTTGGCTGTCAGTGCATTTTCTGCATGGGCAAGCCCTTCGTCGGATGCCCAGTTCTTGCAGTTCTGATCGGAAACAATGGTGATATCCCCCGAATCCACATAGCTTTGAAGCACTTCCATCCAGCCCTGATGGATCTCATTGGTTGCCGGCTGATTTACCACGTCCCCTCCGAGAAGTGTGTAATTACCTTTTGGAGCCATCTCCACCGCATACTCTGCCATGGATCTTCCGACGGCTACATTATCAAAAGTTACATACAGGTCGTAAGGATCACCGGCCCATACACGGTCGTAACCAATCACCTTTACACCCTCAGCTGCCGCTCTCTGTACGATATTACCCGTGGAACCCGGATCGCATGCCGCAAGCACGAGTACATCGATGCCCGTTGTCAGAAGATTTTCAACCTGAGAAAATTGTTTGTCCGTATCACCGTTAGCCACCTGTAAAATCGTTTCATAACCCAGATCTTCGGCAGCTTTCTGCAGATTCTCGGCATGGGTCACCCAGATTTCTTCCTGGGCGGTGGGAAGTGCCAGCCCAATGGTAATACCGCCTGTTTTTTCTGATCCCCCGTTCTCCGACGATGCGTCAACTGATGCCGTACTTTTTCCACACCCGCTCATCAGCATGGCACATACACTGACCCCCAACACCAGCGCTGTTAATTTTTTCAACCTTCTTTTCATTTTCTTTCCTCGCTTTCTATAGTTTTTGTTTGTATTTTATGTGACGTCCCACCTAATACCATTGTTGCACCGCATCACTACCGCTCAAAGCGGCTGCGCAGAATCCGGCTGCGCTTTTCGCTGGGTGTCTCCCCACGAAGCTTTTTGTACGTTTTGTTAAAATATGACAGGCTTTTGAATCCCACCTGCAGCGCGATCTCCGTGATGGAGATATCCATATCCACCATCAGCTCCTCAGCTCTTTTGCAGCGGTACTGATTCAGGTACTCCACAAATGTCATGCCCGTCATCCGCTTAAAAAATCTGCAAAAATAATTTTTTGTCAGGTTCACATGTCTGGAAATCTCATCCACCGGGATATCATTGGCGCTATGTACTTCCACATAGGCAAATACGTCCTGCAGCCGTTTTGCCAGATTCTGTTCATGCCCCGGCTGTTCCAGATAATCCCCCCGCGCCTCTGTGTACGCCATAATCTGTGCAAACACACTGAAGATTTCAGCGATCATTCCGATCTGCGCTGCTTTTTCACCGTTTTTTCCATACTCAAAAGCACTGCTGATCGTCTTTCTCAGTTCCATTGTTTCCCCGTCTTCCGCCTTTAGGAATTTGTCTCCATCTGCCGGCATATACTGCTGCAGGTTCACATCAAAACTGTTCAACAGCGTCGGCTCTGCCTGTATCACATAATAGTACGCTTCTTTTCCACTAAACGCATGAACATCATAAGAATTCAGAACCACAATACTGTTTTCTTTCATCTGATGACTATCACCATTTACGACAACCTGTATTTCCCCGGAAATAATACACAAGATCTCAATCGCTTTATGCATATGAGGCAGAATATCATCTCCATCCACCCGCTCATCCAGAAACATCCGGACCGGAAACTGCAGGGTTTCAAATTTTCCTTCTTCTGTAATAGGCTCGTTTTTTGCAAAGGCTGCCCGCCCGTGTACGGCCTCAAACCGATAACCATTTATATTCACCATGACCTCCTACATTTACAGGAATCCCGGAACATTCCAGTATATTTACGGCCTTATCAATGACGTCCTGTGTGGGAAGTACAGCCTCTTCATACTCATATGTTTTATCAAGACTGTGCCATTTGCTCTGCCCCATCTGGTGAAATGGGAGCACATGTATTTCTTTTGCCCTGTGCCAGAGGGCCAGTCTGACGGTTTCCTTTATATTTTCCTCCGTGTCGTTCACTCCCGGAATCAGTGCAATGCGGATGATAATATTCTTTCCCTGATCAGCAGCACTTTGCAGATTATCCAATATCACCTTATTTTCAAATCCGGTATACTTTTTATGTATCTGAGCATCTGTGTGCTTTACATCATACAGCAGTAAGTCACAATCCTTTATGACCTTCTTAAAAATTTCCGGACTGCACATGCCGCAGGTTTCCATCGCGGTATTGATGCCCTCTGCCTTCACCGCTTTCAGCAGCCGGGCAACAAATTCAGGCTGCATGGTTGGTTCTCCGCCGCTTACCGTAAGGCCCCCGCCGGTATTCTTGTAAAACACCCGGTCTGCCAGCACCATCTCCAAAACCTCATCAAACAGCATCATCTTTCCCACCAGTTTTCTGGCTTCCGGTCCGCACAGATCTGCACATTTTCCACAGGCAATACATTGATCCCTGTCATATATCAGACCTCGTTCCGTCAGTTTGATTGCGCCTTTCGGGCATATCCCGATACATTTCCCGCACCCCTGGCAGACATCAGATGAAATCATAAGCTCCGGATTCGGGCTCTGCGTCTCCGGATTCTGACACCATTTACAGCGCATAGGACATCCTTTAAAAAATACAATGCTGCGAATCCCCGGACCGTCATGAACAGAAAATTTCTGAATATCTGTGATACAGGCCATGTCTTTTTGATTGTATGTTCTTATTTCGTTCATAATCATATTTCCTTGTCCCGTTTTATTTTAAAACAATTCTATCTTTTGTTGAGTCAATTATAATACACTTCTTTTCCCACTGGATAGTGCTTATATTAGCTTCCAATAATACAATATTAGCTTTTTATCTTTACAAAATTATCATTGTACTTTTTCAGGTCCAACGTCTTTACTGTATTTATGCATAATTTACACCTCATTTTTCCTGATTTTTGGGGATATTTTCTATTAATACCCCGTATTTTTATATTCTGAATTTGTTTCCGTTGCCTTTTCTGTTTTTGTCATTGCTCTTTTCAAATTAAAAATTATCTTTTTTGCTTATTTTTCATCAGGATAATTTTGTACTATACAAAGCTAATTTATGCCTTGTGCTGATACGGCATTTTCTACATGATAGAGATATCAATAAATTATGAATAATAAAAACGGAGGTAGCAAAACTATGAAAATGATTGTTTGCGGACAGAAAACGGATGCAGCAAGCGGCAGAACCATCGACGTATTAAACCCTGTGACACATGAAGTCATCGACACCGTTCCCAGCGCAACCAGCGAGGATGTTGACCGGGCGTTGGCTTACGCTCAGGAGGGCGCCGTCATCTGGGGATCGAAAACAGCCGAAGAACGTGCTGCTGTTTTATTTAAAGCTGCCGATGCTTTGATGGAAGAACAGGCGAACATCGCTAAATTACTCACGGCCGAAACAGGCAAACCGTATCAGCAGTCTCTGGGCTGCGTGGACCTGGCATCTCAGTTATTTCGCGGATATGCAGAACAGGCAAAATACATGTACGGTCATGTGCTGCCCGGAACGGAGGATTTCATAACGGTCAATTATGAGCCGCTGGGTGTGGTCGCATGCATTAATCCGTTTAACTTTCCCATTGAAATGTACGGGCATAAGGCAGGCCCTGCCCTGGCAGCCGGAAATGCCGTCCTCGTCAAACCGGCGTCTGACACACCGCTTGCCACCATATATATGACAGAAGTGCTTCTGGGAAGCGGAATACCCTCCGGTGCACTGCAGGTTATTACCGGAAGCGGCGGGACTGTAGGACGGGCAATCGCGGATTCTCCCCGTGTCAATGCGATCAGCCTCACAGGCAGCACCGCCGTTGGGATTGATATTATGGAGCACGCCGCGAAAAACATGACCCGTACTTTTATGGAACTGGGCGGCAATGACGGCGTCATTATTTTCGAGGACGCCGATCTGGATCTTGCCGTGGAAGAAGCCGTCGCCGGGCGTATCTACAACTGCGGACAGGTCTGCTGTGCTCCAAAACGCTATATTGTACAGAACAGTATCTATGACGAATTTGTGGAAAAGCTGTCCCTTCGGGTCTCCAGGCTGAACATTGGTGATCCCTGCGATCCCGCCTCTGACCTCAGCTGCCTCATCAGCGAAAAAGCCGCTAAGGATGTGGAAGCCCAGGTAGATGAAATTATTGCTGCAGGTGCTTCCTGTATCTGCGGAGGAAAACGTTTTGACAGTACCTTTTATCCCCCGACTATTTTAACCGGAGTAACCAGGGATATGGATGTGGCAAAAGATATGGAAATCTTTGGACCGGTATTTCCGGTGATTGGATTTGATACCGAAATGGAGGCGCTCGATATTTTAAATCAGTCCTCATACGGACTGTCAAGCGGCGTGATTACTAAGGATATGACACGCGCGCTCCGGGTTGCAAAACAAATGAATGCAGGCGGAGCTGTGATCAACGGAACCGGTATGTTCCGGACCATTCATATGCCTTTCGGCGGTCATAAGATGAGCGGAATCGGGACAGAGGGACTTTTAGAGACTTTAAAAGAAATGATGCGGACAAAATCAATCGTATTTAAAGGGATACAGAAATAACGGATATGAACAGTCTCAATATTGCAATCATTGGCTATGGCAATATCGCTCCTCTTTACATCCAAAACATACGTCAATATTTTCATACATTAAATATTTGGGGCGTATTTGGACGTCAGCATGACAAAGCGCTTAAATTTGCCAGGGACTTCTCTATCCCTCACGTATACAACACGTATGACGCTTTATTAAATGATAAGCATGTTGATATTGTACTAAATCTGACTGCACCCGCTGCTCATTATGAGTATACGAGACAGGCACTGGAAAGAAGAAAGCATGTCTATAGCGAAAAACCATTGGCGCTTTCGCACAGTCAGTCACTTGAGCTGTTAAATCTCGCAGTCAAAAAGCAGGTACTTCTTTACTGTGCCCCCGATACTGTATTAGGTGAGGGTGCCAAAAGCGGTGCCCGGTATATTGAAGAGGGAATCATCGGAACAGTATTTGGCTTCCGCGCCCACCTTGCCAAAAGAGGAGTAGAAAACTGGCATCCCAACCCCCGCTTTCTTTTTAAAGATGGCGGCGGACCGTTAATGGATATGGGACCATATTATCTGTCATCGCTTATCAAACTCTTTGGTCCCGTACATAAAGCAGCAGGCATGAGTCTTACACCCATGCCTGCAAAGACAATCTCCAGAGGTCCCCTGCAGGGACAGGTGATCTCTGTTGAAACTCCTACTTATATCACTGCATTACTGGAATTTAAAAGCCATATACTCGGAATGCTCCTGACTTCCTTCGATGTACATTCCTCACACTCTTCTCATATCGAAGTCTACGGTACAACCGGAACATTATTTCTTCCGGATCCAGATACGTTCGGCGGGCCTGTTCTTTTATACAGAGACGGAGCTCCCGGTATCGAACTGCCCTTACTGTTTAAAAATAACGGAAACTGCAGAGGGCTTGGGATATCTGTCATGTCAGAAAATATTTTATCCGGCAGCTATTCCTACGAAAATGCCAAAACCGCAGTTCATGTTATGGAAGTAATTGATGCAATCAAAAATACTCAGTCTGAAGCATCTCTCCTGAAAACCAATACTTAATCAATTCTCTCCGTCTCCTTTACACAACAGAAAAACCCCGGAAACCTTACGGTTCCGGGGCATCTTACGCTTGGACACAATGTACCTTTCGGTACTCTATATTTATATAAGGTAGTTCTTTTCGCTTTGCTCAAAGAACGGCTTTCTCACTAAATTCGTGCTATGCACTTATTAAGTGTTCAATGCCTACTCGATGATTGAAGCAACACGACCTGAACCTACAGTACGTCCACCCTCACGGATAGCGAATGTAAGACCCTGATCCATAGCGATCGGGTGAATCAGTTCGATTGTCATTTCTACGTTATCACCAGGCATGCACATTTCTGTACCTTCCGGCAGAGAGATAACTCCAGTAACATCAGTTGTACGGAAGTAGAACTGAGGTCTGTAGTTGTTGAAGAATGGAGTATGACGTCCACCTTCATCTTTTGTCAGAACGTAAACCTGAGCTGTAAATTTTGTATGGCATTTGATGGAACCCGGTTTAGCAAGAACCTGTCCTCTTTCGATTTCAGTTCTCTGAACACCACGCAGAAGAGCACCGATGTTATCACCAGCCTGAGCCTCATCTAACAGTTTACGGAACATTTCGATTCCAGTTACAACAACTTTACGTGTTTCTTCTTTGATACCAACGATTTCAACTTCTTCAGATACGTGAAGAACACCAGCCTCAACTCTACCAGTTGCAACTGTACCACGGCCAGTGATAGAGAAAACATCCTCTACAGGCATGATAAACGGTTTGTCTGTGTCACGCTGAGGATCCGGAATCCAGCTGTCAACAGCAGCCATCAGTTCCATAACCTTGTCGCCCCATTCTCCATTCGGATCTTCAAGAGCTTTCAGAGCGGAACCCTGGATAATCGGAGTATCATCGCCCGGGAACTCATACTCGCTGAGCAGTTCACGGATCTCCATGTCTACCAGTTCCAGAAGTTCTTCATCGTCTACCATATCACATTTATTCATGAATACAACGATATAAGGAACGCCTACCTGACGGGACAGAAGGATATGCTCTTTTGTCTGAGCCATAACACCATCTGTTGCAGCTACTACAAGGATAGCGCCGTCCATCTGAGCTGCACCTGTGATCATGTTCTTAACGTAGTCAGCATGACCTGGGCAGTCAACATGTGCGTAATGACGATTTTCAGTTTCATACTCAACGTGAGCTGTTGAGATTGTGATACCACGCTCTCTCTCTTCCGGAGCTTTATCAATATTTTCGAAATCTGTTGCTGTGTTACCTTCTACTCTTGCTGCAAGAGTTTTAGTAATAGCAGCTGTCAGAGTTGTTTTACCATGGTCAACGTGTCCGATGGTACCAATGTTACAATGCGGTTTTGTTCTTTCAAATTTAGCTTTAGCCATTTTGAATGTCCTCCTTATAAAACATGCGCCCTGTGGGCCTTTTCTTTTTTCGTTTCAAACGAGACCTACTATTCTTGATTATATTGCAAATCAGAACTATTTGCAAGTCTAATTTTATTATTTACTTTTCGCAGAAAGTACTTTTTCCTGAACGGATTTCGGTACCGGCTCATATCTGTCAAAGAACATGGAATAGTTACCACGACCCTGCGTTCTGGAACGAAGGTCTGTGGAGTAGCCGAACATTTCTGCCAGCGGAACAAACCCACGGATCATCTTTCCGCCACCGATATCATCCATACCTTCGATACGTCCTCGACGTGAATTGATATCACCGATAACGTCTCCCATGTAATCCTCCGGAGTTGTTACTTCCACTCGCATGATCGGCTCAAGCAGAGTCGGTGCGGATTTAGCCATCGCATCTTTAAATGCAAGAGAACCTGCGATATGGAATGCCATTTCGGATGAATCGACTTCATGGTAAGATCCGTCGTATACATTTGCGTGTACACCGACTACCGGGAATCCACCAAGGATACCAGCCTTCATAGCTTCTTCAATACCTTCGCCTACAGCAGGGATATATTCCTTCGGAATAGCACCGCCGACAACGGAAGTTTCAAACTTGAAGGTTTCTTCTGCATTTGCATCCATTGGCTCAAATTTAACTTTACAGTGACCGTACTGTCCACGACCACCGGACTGTTTCGCATACTTACTGTCAACATCTACTGCTTTTGTAAATGTCTCTTTATAAGCAACCTGCGGAGCACCGACATTCGCCTCTACCTTAAATTCACGCAGAAGTCTGTCAACAATGATCTCCAGATGGAGCTCACCCATACCCGCGATGATTGTCTGTCCTGTTTCCTGATTTGTGTGAGCACGGAATGTCGGATCTTCTTCAGCAAGTTTTGCCAGAGATTCACCAAGTTTACCCTGTCCTGCTTTCGTCTTAGGCTCAATCGCCAGCTCGATAACAGGTTCCGGGAATTCCATGGACTCAAGAATAACCGGATGCTGTTCATCACAGATCGTATCACCTGTACCCGTTACTTTGAATCCGATCGCAGCTGCAATATCACCGGAGTAAACTTTCTCAAGCTCTTCTCTCTTGTTCGCATGCATCTGCAGGATACGTCCAACACGTTCTTTTTTATCTTTTGTTGAGTTATATACATAGGAACCGGAATTGATACTTCCTGAGTAAACTCTGAAGTATGCCAGTTTACCAACAAACGGGTCTGTCATAATTTTAAATGCCAGAGCTGAAAACGGTTCGTCGTCAGAAGAATGTCTCTCAGTCTCATTGCCATCCATATCCACACCTTTGATAGACGGGATATCAAGCGGAGACGGCATAAATTCAATAACTGCATCCAGAAGTTTCTGAACACCTTTATTTCTGTAAGCAGTACCACAGCAGACAGGAACAGCTGCACACTCGCAGGTCCCTTTTCTCAGTGCTGCTTTCAGCGCGTCAACAGAAGGTTCATCACCTTCCAGATATTCCATCATCAGATCGTCATCAAGCTCACAGATCTTCTCTACCAGTTCTGTATGATACAGCTCTGCGTCATCCTTCATATCTTCCGGAATATCTACGATGGAGATATCATCACCCTTGTCATCATTGTAAATATAGGCTTTCATCTCAAACAGATCGATGATTCCTTTGAAGTCATCTTCTTTACCGATCGGAAGCTGAAGGCAGATCGCATTCTTGCCCAATCTGGTTTTGATCTGTTCTACTGCATTGTAGAAGTCTGCACCCAGAATATCCATTTTGTTGATAAATGCCATTCTAGGTACGTTGTATGTGTCAGCCTGACGCCATACGTTTTCTGACTGAGGCTCAACACCACCCTTTGCACAGAACACACCAACAGCGCCGTCCAGTACACGGAGTGAACGCTCAACCTCTACTGTAAAGTCTACGTGGCCTGGTGTATCAATAATATTGATACGATGTTCCAGAGCACCCGGCTTTTCCTTGCAGTTTTCCTGCAAAGTCCAGTGACAGGTTGTAGCGGCTGAAGTAATTGTGATACCACGCTCCTGCTCCTGAGCCATCCAGTCCATGGTAGCAGTTCCTTCGTGGGTATCTCCAATTTTATAGTTAACACCGGTATAATATAAGATACGCTCAGTTGTTGTTGTCTTACCAGCATCAATATGAGCCATAATACCAATGTTTCTGGTTCTCTCTAATGGATATTCTCTTCCAGCCATTGGATTTCCTCCTAGAATCTGTAATGAGCAAATGCTTTATTAGCTTCTGCCATCTTATGCATGTCTTCTTTCTTCTTAACGGATGCTCCTGTATTGTTCATTGCATCCATAAGCTCATTTGCCAGTCTTTCTTCCATTGTCTTCTCGCCTCTTTTGCGTGAATACATTGTCAGCCAGCGAAGAGCCAGTGCCTGACGTCTGTCCGGTCTTACTTCGATCGGTACCTGGTACGTAGCACCACCGATACGTCTAGCCTTTACTTCCAGTACAGGCATGATATTGTTCATTGCTTCCTCAAATACTTCTACCGCCGGTTTCCCAGCTTTTTCTTCAATTCTTGTAAATGCGCCGTATACAATCTTCTGAGCTACACCCTTCTTACCATCTAACATGATGTTGTTGATAAGTTTTGTAACTACCTTGTTGTTGTACAGCGGATCTGCCAAGACGTCTCTTTTTTGAGTATGTCCTTTACGTGGCACGTTACTTCCCTCCTTAATCATTACCGCCTGCTGTATTCCACAGCGGGCTGATCGACTTCGATTAAATCATAGGTACTCACATGATATCAGGCTGCAGTTACGTTCCGATATCGACTATGTGTTCGCACTGGTAAATTCCATCTATTTCCCCGCAGCCGACAGGGCTTAGGAATGACCGTACAAAATATAGTGTCCTTGTGATACTTCTATAATATAATATATTTACTTTTTAGGTCTCTTAGCTCCGTATTTGGAACGAGCCTGTCTTCTGTTAGCAACACCTGCTGTATCAAGTGTACCTCTGACGATATGATATCTGGTACCTGGTAAGTCTTTTACTCTACCACCACGAATCAGAACTACACTATGTTCCTGTAAATTGTGACCTTCTCCAGGGATATAGCTTGTTACTTCAATTCCGTTGGAAAGACGTACTCTGGCGATTTTTCTAAGCGCTGAGTTAGGCTTTTTCGGTGTAGCTGTTTTTACAGCTGTACACACACCTCTCTTCTGCGGTGAGGACATATCGCTTGTCTTTTTCTTCAGAGAGTTAAAACTTTTCTGAAGTGCCGGTGCAGTAGACTTCTTTACTGATGTCTGACGGCCTTTTCTTACTAACTGATTAAATGTTGGCATTCCATTTCACCTCCTGTAGATTCCTCCGCATATTGCGGGTTTTCTGCGGCTGCTTTATTAACGTAATAATGCACACGAAAACAACTGCTTTTTCATGCACGCTTGAATATTATATCCCGCAGTTCGCCCGATGTCAAGGAAAACCGGAAAAATTCACGTAAAATCAGGGTAAATATTAGCGGTTTAGACGGCATCTTCCCGCCGTCTAAACTGTTAACTGAAATACTTGTCGATCCCGTCGGCGATTCCGCTTACCATCTTTGTCTGCATGGCAGGATCAGCCATGGACGCATCATCCGAAGGATTTGACATATAGCCCATTTCTACGATCGTAACAGGCATGGTGCTCCAGTTAATTCCACTCATCTCGTCAGTGATGTAGACGCCCTGACTTGCAAATCCCGTGGAAGCTGTATAAGTATCAATAATATTTTGTGACAGAGACTGGCTTTTCGAAATCAGGTCCGCTTGCAGAAATGGGTTCCCATCCGATGGCGCCATGGTCAGTGCCCCGCTGACAGAACTGTTCTCTGATCCGTTGGCATGGATCCTCACCAGGATATCCCCTCCGTGCTCCGTTGCTAATTCCGCACGCTCCTTATTGCTGATATTGACGTCGTGGGTCTCCCTGGTCATATAAACAGTATACCCACGATTTACCAGTTCATCCCGCAGCTTCAGAGAAACTGTCAGATTCAATTCATATTCATCCTGCCCGGAAACACAGCCGGAAGTTCCGGACGTCACGCGCGCCTTTGTCGATGATGCACCGGGTCCGATCGGTTCCTGTGAACTGTCGCCGCTTCCCTGATGCCCCGGATCAATGATAACTGTTTTCCCTCCGGATGCAAAAGCTGCCGCTGTCCCCCCTGTCTTAGGCAGCGCGGCTCCCTCTCCCGCAGCTTCCGGACGTTCTGTGGAAATCACTTCATTTGAGATATAATAAGTTTTTCCGCCTTCTTTTATCCGGCTCCACTCAGCCGAGACTCCTGTGCGTACAAACAGCCGGCTCATCGGGGCAGTCGCCAGTATCTCAGCATCCGTTGACGGTTCCCTGCGCAGATTTGCTGTTTGAACCGTCACGAATACCTGATCATCCGTCTCGTCAAATACGACCTGGTTGATCTGCTCTTCACTTCCCGGTTCCACTGTCGGTTCCGGTGTCGCTATCTCTTGCGAACGGTCTTTACCGCTTACCGTTTTCTCCTGCAGCACTTCTTCTACTGCTGCTTTTGCCTTCTGTTCTTTCGCCGCTGCTTTTTTCATGATCAGAAACGAAAATACTGCCAGCACCGCCGCAAGAATCCCCACACATACCATAAGGATAATGACTAATTTTTTATTTTTCATATGAAATATATCTCCTCCGACAGCCTTTCAAAAGAAACAAAGGAGTCCAACCTGGTGTCTTCACCTGTTTTTGGACTCCTTTATCTGTTTTGGACAAAGCTACCTATTATTCTTCATCGCCTGACTCTGATACTTCGATCAGCTCTTCATCAGGTTCATCCGTCTCCATTTCCATAGATCCGTCGTCCAGATCATCAGGAAGCTCTTCAATATCAAAAGTAAAATCGTCATCCAGATCAATCTCATCATCCACTGCCAGGTCTGTATCAAGCTTGATATTACTATATCTCTTCATACCTGTACCGGCAGGAATCAGTTTACCGATGATAACATTTTCTTTCAGACCAATCAGATTATCTGCTTTTCCTTTGATAGCCGCTTCCGTGAGGACTTTTGTCGTCTCCTGGAAAGAAGCAGCGGACAGGAAGGAGTTCGTTGCAAGAGATGCCTTTGTAATACCCAGCATAACCTGCTTCCCTTCTGCCGGCTCTTTGCCGTCAGCAATCATCTGGTCATTCAGTTCTTCAAATTCCAGAACATCTGCAAGTGTTCCCGGAAGAAGTTCCGTATCACCGTTGTTTTCTACACGGATCTTTTTCAGCATCTGCCGAACAATGACTTCGATATGTTTATCATTGATCTCAACACCCTGCAGACGGTATACCCTCTGTACTTCACGGATCATATAATCCTGAACCGCACGTACGCCCTTGATCTTCAGAATATCATGCGGATTGACACTACCTTCTGTCAGTTCATCTCCGGCTTCAAGCATTGCACCGTCCTGAACTTTGATCCTGGACCCATATGGAATCAGATATGTCTTGGAAACACCTTCTTCGTCATCGGTTACGATGATCTCACGTTTCTTCTTCGTATCTTTAATGGCTGCAATACCTTTGATCTCTGTGATGATCGCAAGTCCCTTAGGCTTTCTGGCCTCAAAAAGCTCCTCGACACGCGGAAGACCCTGTGTAATATCACCGCCCGCAACACCGCCGGTGTGGAACGTACGCATCGTAAGCTGTGTACCGGGCTCACCGATAGACTGCGCCGCAATAATCCCTACGGACTCACCCACCTGAACAGTTTCACCCGTTGCCATGTTGGCACCGTAACATTTTGCACATACGCCGATATGTGACTTACAGCTTAAGATTGTACGGATTTTAATCTTGTCAAATTGTTTTCCATTTTCGTCCACGCCGTCCTTCATAATACGGGCAGCGCGTTTCGGTGTGATCATATGGTTTGCCTTAACGATCACATTGCCTTCCTTATCTTTAATCGTCTCACATGAGAAACGTCCTGTGATACGTTCCTGAAGACTCTCGATCTCTTCCTTGCCATCCATGAATCCCTTTACATACATTCCCGGGATTTCACCTTTGTCCTCACAGCAATCAACTTCACGGATGATCAGATCCTGAGAAACATCGACAAGACGTCTCGTCAGGTAACCGGAATCGGCTGTACGCAGTGCGGTATCAGACAGACCTTTACGTGCACCGTGCGCAGACATAAAGTATTCCAGTACGTCCAGACCCTCACGGAAGTTTGATTTAATCGGCAGCTCGATCGTATGACCGGTTGTATCAGCCATCAACCCGCGCATGCCGGCCAGCTGTTTAATCTGCTTATCAGAACCACGGGCTCCGGAGTCTGCCATCATGAAGATGTTGTTATATTTATCCAGACCGCCAAGCAGTGCTTTGGTCAGCGTATCATCTGTTTCTTTCCATGTCTCAACAACCTCTTTGTAACGCTCTTCTTCCGTGATCAGACCACGCTTAAAGTTTCTTGTGATCTTATCAACGGTATCCTGCGCATTCTGGATCAGTTCAGGCTTCTCAGCCGGCACTGTCATGTCAGAAATGGATACTGTCATAGCGGCCCGTGTGGAATACTTGTATCCCATCGCCTTGATATCATCCAGAACCTCAGCGGTTTTCGTAGCGCCGTGTGTATTGATAACCTTCTCCAGAATCTGTTTCAGACCTTTTTTCCCAACATGGAAATCCACTTCCAGAAGAAGTTCATTTCCCGGAATGCTCCTGTCGATAAATCCAAGATCCTGCGGAAGGATTTCATTAAACAGGAAACGTCCCAGCGTAGACTCTACATTGTCATGAATCATCTCACCGTTCGGCAAAGTCTTCTCGCAGCGCACATTGATAATGGACTGCAGCGTGATCGCCCCATTTTCATACGCAAGGATGGCTTCATTTACACTCTTGAAAGATTTTCCCTCACCCCTGGCACCCGGTCTCTCCTGCGTCAGGTAGTAGATACCGAGGACCATATCCTGTGAAGGAACAGCCACCGGACCACCGTCTGATGGTTTCAGAAGGTTATTCGGGGACAACAGAAGGAAACGGCACTCTGCCTGCGCTTCCACAGAAAGCGGAAGATGCACTGCCATCTGGTCACCGTCAAAGTCGGCATTGAATGCCGTACACACGAGGGGATGAAGCTTGATTGCTTTACCCTCGACCAGAATCGGTTCAAATGCCTGGATTCCAAGTCTGTGAAGCGTAGGAGCACGGTTCAGCATAACCGGATGCTCTTTGATGACTTCTTCCAGAACATCCCAGACTTCCGTCTGGAGCTTTTCCACCATTTTTTTTGCATTTTTAATATTGTGAGCCGTCCCGTTTGCAACCAGTTCCTTCATAACGAATGGTTTGAACAGCTCGATTGCCATCTCTTTCGGCAGACCGCACTGATAAATCTTCAGCTCCGGTCCTACGACGATAACAGAACGTCCGGAATAATCCACTCGTTTTCCGAGCAGGTTCTGACGGAAACGTCCGGATTTACCTTTTAACATATCGGACAGAGATTTTAATGCACGGTTACCCGGGCCTGTCACAGGACGTCCGCGGCGGCCGTTATCGATCAGCGCATCCACAGCTTCCTGCAGCATTCGCTTCTCATTTCGTACGATGATGTCAGGAGCGCCCAGCTCCAGGAGTCGTTTCAGGCGGTTGTTTCTGTTAATGATCCTTCTGTACAGATCATTTAAATCGGAGGTCGCAAAACGTCCGCCGTCCAGCTGCACCATCGGACGAAGGTCCGGAGGAATAACCGGAACCACATCCATGATCATCCATTCCGGATGATTTCCGGACTCCCGGAACGCTTCAATGACTTCCAGTCTCTTGATAATACGGGCACGCTTCTGGCCTGTGGATTCCTTCAGCCCTGCTTTCAGTTCTTTGGATTCCTTTTCAAGGTCGATCGCCTGCAGCAGTTCTTTTATGGACTCTGCACCCATGCCCGCACGGAACGTGTTGCCATAAGTTTCACGCGCCTCCTGAAATTCTTTCTCAGTAAGCACCTGTTTATACATCAGCTCTGATGTCCCTTTATCCAGGACAATATAGTTCGCAAAATACAGTACTTTCTCCAGTGTTCTCGGAGACAGGTCCAGGATCAGACCCATACGGGACGGGATCCCCTTGAAGTACCAGATATGAGATACCGGCGCAGCCAGTTCAATGTGGCCCATACGTTCTCTTCGAACGCTGGCCTTTGTCACCTCGACACCACAGCGATCGCAGACAACGCCTTTATAACGAATTTTTTTATATTTACCGCAGTGACATTCCCAGTCTTTGCTCGGTCCGAAGATACGTTCGCAGAACAAACCGTCTTTTTCCGGTTTTAAAGTCCTGTAGTTGATGGTCTCCGGCTTTTTTACTTCACCGCGGGACCAGTCACGAATCTTCTCCGGAGATGCCAGCCCGATTTTGATGGCATCAAAAGTCATCGGTTGGTATGATTCTTTATTTGTTGTTTCTGCCATTTGGTTACCCTCCTACTCTTCGTCAAGAGTTTCTTCCAGGTCAATCATTTCCTCTTCTTCCTCAGGTTCTTCAACATCGATCAACTCTTCTCCTGCGAATTCCTGCTTGGAAAATCCATACTCTCCGTAAGATTCGTCGGAAGAATATCCTCTGTCTCCTTCGATAATGGAACGCAGGTCAGTCTCACCGTAGTCAACGGTCTCCATGATTTCAACTTCCGTCTGATCTTCCTTGAGCACTTTGACATCCAGTCCCAGGGACTGCAGCTCTTTTAACAGAACCTTAAATGATTCCGGAATTCCCGGTTCAGGAATGTTATCGCCTTTTATGATCGCCTCATACGTCTTCACACGTCCGATGACATCATCAGATTTCACCGTCAGGATTTCCTGCAGTGTGTATGATGCACCGTATGCCTCCAGGGCCCAAACCTCCATCTCTCCAAAACGCTGACCGCCGAACTGAGCTTTTCCACCCAGCGGCTGCTGTGTTACGAGAGAATACGGTCCTGTAGAACGTGCATGGATCTTGTCATCTACCAGATGATGGAGCTTCAGATAATGCATATGTCCGATCGTTACCGGACTGTCAAAATATTCTCCGGTTCTTCCATCACGAAGTCTGACTTTTCCATCTCTGGAAATCGGAACTCCTTTCCACAGCTCTCTGTGGGCTTGGTTCTCATTCAGATACTCATAAACCTCCGGAAGCAGCTCGTCTTTGTGCTTATCTGAGAACTCATCCCAGCTTAAGTTAACATAATCGTTCGCCAGATCGAGCGTATCCATGATGTCGTCTTCGTTTGCTCCGTCAAATACCGGAGTCGCAATGTTGAATCCCAGGGCCTTAGCTGCAAGGCTCAGGTGAATCTCCAGTACCTGCCCGATATTCATACGTGATGGTACACCCAGCGGATTCAGTACGATATCCAGAGGGCGTCCGTTTGGCAGAAACGGCATATCTTCTACCGGAAGCACACGGGAAACAACACCCTTGTTACCGTGTCGGCCGGCCATTTTATCACCGACGGAAATCTTTCTCTTCTGCGCAATATAAATGCGGACAGCCTGATTAACACCAGGAGAGAGCTCATCCCCGTTTTCTCTTGTAAACACTTTGGCATCCACAACGATACCGTATTCTCCGTGCGGAACCTTCAGGGAGGTATCACGCACCTCGCGCGCTTTCTCACCAAAAATTGCGCGCAGCAGACGTTCCTCAGCTGTCAGTTCAGTTTCCCCTTTCGGAGTCACCTTTCCAACAAGGATATCACCTGCACGGACCTCCGCACCTATACGGATAATTCCGCGTTCGTCCAGATCTTTCAGCGCATCGTCACCGACACCCGGAACGTCTCTCGTGATCTCTTCCGGTCCAAGCTTCGTGTCTCTGGACTCTGCTTCGTATTCTTCTATATGAATAGACGTGTAGACATCTTCCTGTACGAGCCGTTCGCTGAGCAGTACAGCATCCTCGTAGTTATAACCTTCCCATGTCATAAAACCGATCAGCGGGTTCTTGCCGAGTGCAAGCTCTCCCTGAGAGGTGGACGGACCGTCTGCGACAACCTGGCCTGCCTCTACATGTTCCCCTTTAAACACGATCGGTTTCTGATTATAACAGTTGCTCTGATTGCTTCGTAAGAATTTTGTCAGATGGTACGTCTCTGTGCTGGCATCATCATCGTAACGAATCACGATCTCTTTGGACGTTGAGCGCAGGATCGTTCCTGCTCTTTTGGCCGTCATGCAGACACCGGAGTCAACCGCCGTCTTTGTCTCCATACCAGTTCCAACTACAGGCGCCTCCGTGATCATCAGCGGAACTGCCTGACGCTGCATGTTGGATCCCATCAGCGCACGATTGGCATCATCATTCTGAAGAAACGGAATCAGTGCAGTTGCCACGGAGAATACCATCTTAGGAGATACGTCCATGTAATCAAACATCTGTTTTTCATACTCCTGCGTCTCTTCTCTGTAACGGCCGGATACGTTTTTGTGGATAAAGTATCCATTCTCATCCAGCGGCTCATTCGCCTGTGCAACATGATAATCGTCTTCCTCGTCCGCTGTCATGTAGATTACTTCATCTGTGACGCGCGGATTCTTCGGATCGGTTTTATCGATCTTTCTGTATGGCGCCTCTACAAAACCGTACTCATTGATGCGGGCATAGGATGCCAGTGAGTTGATCAGACCGATGTTCGGACCTTCAGGCGTCTCAATCGGACACATTCTTCCATAATGAGAGTAGTGCACATCTCGAACCTCAAAACCTGCCCTGTCTCGTGACAGACCGCCAGGACCCAGTGCGGACAGACGCCGTTTATGAGTCAGCTCACCCAGAGGATTATTCTGATCCATAAACTGTGACAGCTGTGAAGAGCCGAAGAACTCCTTCACTGCCGCAGTGACCGGTTTAATATTGATCAGGGACTGCGGGGAAATCCCCTCAATGTCCTGTGTTGTCATTCTTTCACGGACGACTCTTTCCAGCCTGGACAGACCGATCCTGTACTGGTTTTGAAGCAGTTCACCGACTGCACGGATTCTTCTGTTTCCGAGGTGGTCGATATCATCATCATTTCCCAGACCGTATTCCAGATGAATATTATAATTGATAGAAGCCAGAATATCTTCCTTGGTGATATGCTTCGGAATAAGATCATGAATCTCTCTCTTAATGGCTTCTTTTATATCGTCAAGACTGTCGTTTTCTTCCAGGATGCGGGACAGCACCGGATAATACACGAGTTCGGTAACCCCTACTTCCTTAGGATCGACATCGACAAAATTCGTAATATCAACCATCATGCTGGACAGCACTTTGACATTACGCTCTTCTGTCTGAATCCACACAAAAGGAACGGCTGCATTCTGGATGGAATCCGCCATTTCTCTTGTCACTTCTGTGCCCTTTTCCGCGATAATCTCGCCGGTCATCGTATCAATGACATCCTCAGCAAGAATATGACCGGTAATACGATTTTTGAGCATCAGTTTTTTATTAAATTTATATCGTCCAACTTTCGCCAGATCATATCTTCTGGGATCGAAGAACATACTCATGATCAGGCTCTCTGCGCTCTCTACAGCGAGCGGTTCGCCCGGTCGGATCTTTTTGTATAACTCAAGCAGGCCCTCCTGATAATTTTCGGAGGTGTCCTTTGTAAAGCTTGCCAGAATCTTCGGTTCCTCACCAAATAATTCTATAATCTCGGCATTGGTGCTCACTCCCAGTGCACGAATCAGTACTGTAATCGGAACCTTTCTGGTCCTGTCTACACGTACATAGAAAATATCGTTGGAATCCGTCTCATACTCAAGCCACGCACCCCTGTTCGGAATAACAGTAGATGAATATAAGGTCTTACCAACTTTGTCATGTGCGATGGCATAGTATATACCAGGGGAACGTACTAACTGGCTGACGATAACACGTTCTGCACCATTGATAACAAAAGTACCTGTCTGCGTCATCAAAGGCAGATCGCCCATGAATATCTCGTGTTCATTAATCTCGTCATTTTCTTTATTATATAAGCGAACTTTTACTTTTAAAGGTGCGGCGTACGTAGCATCTCTTTCTTTGCATTCTTCGATGGAATATTTCACATCATCTTCGCACAATGTAAAATCAACAAACTCCAGGCTCAACTTGTCGCTGTAATCGGTAATCGGAGAGATATCATTAAAAACTTCCTTTAACCCTTCATTCAGGAACCAATTATATGAATCTTTCTGAACCTCGATCAGGTTGGGCATTTCCAGAACTTCCTTTTGTCTCTGGTAACTCATCCGCATACTTTTTCCGGTCGTAATTGGACGTATTCTGTTTTTCTCCATTGACGTTTCACCCCTTGTGTATATAAAATTTATTACCGCACATGCCTCTCACCCAGAAGTAGGCATATCTTGCCATAATAGTGCATTTTTTACTGTATCATATTTAACATACAATGTCAACAATAAATTACATTTCAAATTGTGATTTTCGCCCAACTGTGCTACAATGAACGCATAAGCTACGAACGCGCAGTTTGATGAGAGATGATCGGCTGCTCCGCAGACGCATCAGCTCACAGCAAAATGCATGTGAGTGCAACGAACACCGAGGAAGCTTTTGCTTTACGAGGTGGCGTTCGGAGACAATCATATTCCGAGGAGGGATTATTATGACATGGAGAGAAAAATGTATCCCTGCATTGATTGCAGCCCACGTCTTTTTATCGCCGCAGCACTTTTCCCGTTTTGAGGAGGCTTTTCACATGCTGAAAGACCGGCCTTTTTTTAACAAGGGTGTATGCAAGTACGCATTCATGGCCGCACTTGACCAGGAACACTATAATGAGTTCAAAGACCTTGTGGAATTCATGATCAATGAAAAAGCCGTCACTGCCTCTTACATGATAAAACGGCAGAAAAAACTGCTGACATGTCTCTGTGACACCAACGAAAAGACAATCTGTAAGTTGATCATCCAATTCCTGGAACATCCTGAACAGACACCCTCCGAATCATTTATCCTGGAACTTTCCTCTGCCTGGGTCCCTATCGGCGACTCCACACTGGAATCCAGCTATGTCATTGATTCACTTTAACTGAAAACGCGTTTTGGGTGTGCAAAAGCCGAACTAACAAGAGCAGGTATCCATAAGGACTACCTGCTCTTTTGCTTTCGCTGTATGACCGGAATTATTTCAGGTTAACTTTAGCACCTTCAGCTTCCAGTTTTGCTTTGAGTTCTTCAGCCTCAGCTTTTGCTGCTGCTTCTTTGATCACTTTCGGAGCTCCGTCAACGATCTCTTTCGCTTCTTTCAGACCAAGTCCTGTAGCTTCACGAACTACTTTGATAACTTTAACTTTGTTTGGTCCTACTTCTGCAAGTTCTACATCAAACTCATCTTTTTCTTCAACTGCTGCTGCATCACCTGCACCTGCTGCTGCCACTACTACACCTGCTGCTGCAGATACACCAAATTCTTCTTCACATGCTTTTACCAGATCGTTTAACTCTAATACAGTTAACTCTTTAATAGCTTCAATAAATTCAGCTGTTGTTAATTTTGCCATTTTATTTTCCTCCATATAATTTTATTTTTGTTTGATTATTTCTCCCCGGTACTTTAACCGGAATATACACTTCTACTCTTCTGCAGCTGCAGGTTGTCCTGCTTCAGCAATCTGATTAAGCACACGAGCGAAGTTTGTGATTGGAGACTGAATGCTTCCAAGCAGTTTTCCAAGCAGTTCTTCTCTTGAAGGAACGCTTGCAAGAGCCTGCATGCCAGCCTGATCATTGTAATTTCCTTCGATTACGCCTGCAACCATTTCCAGAGCCGGGTACATTTTTGCGTATTTAGCCAGGATTCTTGCCGGAGCTGTCGCATCTTCACTGGAAATCGCGATTGCGTTAGTTCCATGCAGATGTTCTGAAAGACTTTCACAGGCTGTTCCCTTGAATGCAAAGTTCATCATTGTATTCTTGTACACTTTGTACTGAATACCGGCTTCCCTTAATTCCTTACGAAGAATTGTATCCTGCTCAACAGTAAGTCCGCTGTAATTCACCAGTACGACTGCCTGAGCGTCTTTAATGCTATTTGCAATTTCTTCTACGATCGGTTGTTTCAGTTCTACTTTTGCCATAAAACGGTGCACCTCCTTATATTATTTTGTTGTACACGCTTCAAGATATAAAAAGACCCTCACTTCGACAGTGAGGGTGAAAGATTCTTAAGGTAAGAATGATCTCTCCTCGGCGGGTGAATGTCTCTTTATGCCATGAGGCACCCGCTGTCTTCGGCGTGATACTTGAAATACTATAGCATCCGTAAGACAGATTGTCAAGATTATTTACAAAATTTTACGCCTCCATAACTTTCGCTCCTGCTGGGGCTGCTACCTGCTACGGCTTCAGTAGATTGGCTGGTATCAAGGTAAGATTAAACATTTTAAATATAATGGAAATTTTAATGTTTAATTTCCATTATAACCTTAACACACTCATTACAATTTTTTCTTTTATCCACATTATAAATATGGCATATAATTTTTTTGCTTTTTGCCAACAGTTCTGCTACCCCAGCACTGTAATATCTCGGAACGTACCCCAATACTTTTCCTGTGAAATCTAACAACTGTACTGCATTCTGATCATATTGATTATCTGGTTCTCTTTTTAGATAAACTTCATCTCCTCTGGTAATCTCCACGGCTCCGGAGCAATCCTTCCCATCACAATCCAGATAATGCCTGACACCCGCCATGTAAAAAATCCGTGTCAAATCATTTTCCATGTCTAAAATCGGGTCAATAAATTCAAGACTGTCAATCGGAAGCCTTGCACCACTTCTCTTTAACAATAAATACTCATCATATTCTTCGAGTCCGTATTTGTTCAAAATATCACGAATATTCTTTCTTCTTTTGTCGGGCAACCGACTTACAAAAATCGAGAAAAGTTTATCATCTTTATAAACCTTATTTAAATCAGGAAAACAAAGCAAGGGAATAAACCCATCAGCGATTGCAGATCCCACTTCCTCGCAATATCGAAATTCATATTGACTATTTTTAGTTAACTGTCCAACAATGTACTGTTTTCTGGACTTCTCTGATTTCCAAATCAAGTACAGATAATCTTTTCCGCCTTTAACTGACATATTACCCCTCCCTTTTTCCATAAATTCCAGTCATTAATTGTACTTTTGATAATAAAAATCTTAATATTAGATCTCTTTTTTTCTTTGGGAGTATTTCCTTGTATTTGTCTAATATAGCACAGATAGCTTCTTCTGTCACACACGTCTCAATCTTTTCTACAATATCAATTGTTTCTTTGTAATATTTTTCTCGCAGAAACTTTAGTACATCTAACTGAGTCGGTTGTTTCTTCTCCTTATTCCCAATACGTATTAAAGACCTTGACTTTGTATCCACAAGAGACTTCCACAAAAGTTGGTCATTTCCTAAGTACTGATCTATTTTTGAATCCTTAACATATGCACAAAGAGATGAACTATTATCATATAATGGGCTTAACCTAAGTACTTTATTTTCCATTATTAATGCCCAATTGCTTTGATGGCGATCTGTATTGCCGATCAGAAAATCAAAAACGAGAACAGGCAAGAAATCGTCAAAAAGTTTTAATGGTTGTAACACCCGTTGTATCATTTCTATTGAATACTTATCCCCCGTCTTCATATCTGATAACGTGTCCGCGTCAAAATTGTTATATTCTAAACTAATACAGTAAATACCTTCAATAAGTACCATCCCTTCATGGTCAATAATATTATAACTCATGGAACCTTCTCTGCCTTTATAGGTACCAACCTCAAATTTGGCGCAGGGAATCCCTATTAATTGTGCCAATTCATATGCAACACACTCCGAGATATGATCTGTCGTTGTTATATCTTTCTTGTATTTAAATAGCCCTATCTGGTTTGTATCAGGATTCATTAACCATAATTTTTCACTTCTGCCACTCCCCTCTGAAGCCCCTTCATATTCTTTCCAAAAAGAAAAATCTTTCATTAGCAACTCCTCCTTTACCTTGACCAATCAAGAACATTTGTTCTTATATGGTAGCACGTATTTTCTGGTATTACAATACCATTTTTATTCGATTTAAGATTTTTTGAAGATCCGATCCTGCAGCGTTGTATCGCAGCATCTACTTTTACGTTAGCGAAATTTTTTATATAATAGGAAAATGGAGAACTTTATGTTCTCCGTCCCCTATCCATAATCTTACAGAATACAACTCCCACCACCGTGCTGATCAGTGTCGCCACAATTGCGGGGCCAACGATCGCCGTGGGATTCACGCTTCCATACTGGCTCCTGTATGCGATGATGTTCACCGGGATCAGCTGCAGAGAAGAAATATTGATGATTAAAAACGTACACATTTCATTACTCGCTATCCCCTTTGACTGTACTGGTCCCGATATCTTCCCTCCTCTTCTGTCCTCATCAAGATTCGCCAGCTCTTCCATAGCCTTCAGCCCGGCAGGCGTGGCAGCCCAGCCCAGCCCCAGAAAGTTGGCAATCATATTAGTAGAAATATGATCCCGCGCCGGATGGTCTTTTGGTATCTCCGGAAACAAAAAAGACAGTATCGGACCCATTTTCTTCGTCATGCGTTCCAGGATTCCCGCACCCGTGGCAATCTCCATGATGCCTGACCACAATCCCATAATTCCAAGCATGGTGATCGCAAGGGTCACCGCCTCCTTTGCCGAAGAAAGCGCAGCCTCCGAAACTTCCGGAAAACGGCCGGTAGCCGCACCGTAGGCAATTCCCAGAATTATCATTCCCGCCCATAATACATTTAACATATCTTATCTGCCATTTCGTTCTATTTCTACCACTATATGCTTTTCTTTTAAAAATCAGTATCTCCTGAAGCTTTTCCACATATAATGAAACAATTTAACGGATAGAAAACGAAAGGAAGGGCCATGTCTTATCAGAATCATTTGCAGGAAATCCGCCGGAAATATCAGACTGATCCAGAAAGCGGGCTCACAGAAGAAGAAGCCGGGCGGCGGAAACGGGAGCAGGGAGAAAATGTACTTTACCATCCCAAACCTCCTTCAGCCGCAGCCAGATTCGCCGGGCAGCTGAACGATCCACTGATTTTTATCCTGTTTGCCGCCGCGATCATCTCCGTTATGCTGGCTGAATATGGTGACACTCTTATCATACTGGCTGTTATCCTGCTAAACGGACTGGTAGGCATGATACAGGAAGGCAAGGCACAGAAATCTCTGGAAGCCCTGAAAAAACTGACCAGCCCGGAAGCCATTGTAAAACGTGACGGCATCTACAGAAAAATACCGGCTGCCAGCCTTGTTGTGGGCGATATTGTCAGCCTGGAAGCGGGATGCCAGGTTCCGGCTGATATTGAACTGATCTCCGCCTCGAGTATTAAGCTTGAAGAGTCGGCGCTGACAGGAGAATCTGTCCCGGTAGAAAAAGAAGTCCCCGATATGGTTTATATGTCAACAAGCGTGGTCTATGGCCGGGGCGAGGGTGTCACTGCAGCTACCGGAATGCAGACCAAAATCGGCAGCATTGCCAAAATGATCGCGGAACCGGCCAGAGAAATGACCCCGCTTCAGAAACGCCTGGAAAGCCTGGGCAAAGCCTTAAGTATCTGTGCCGTGTTCCTGTGTATCTCGCTTTTTATTATCGCTATTCTGCAGAAAAGAGATATACTTGAAATGCTGATTACCGCCATCTCACTGGCAGTCGCCGCCGTCCCGGAAGGACTGCCTGCAGTTGTCACCATCGTTCTTGCCCTGAGTGTTTCCAGGATGGTCAGAATCAACACCATTATCCGCAGGCTTCCGGCAGTTGAAACACTCGGCTCAGTCAACGTCGTATGCTCCGACAAAACAGGAACATTGACCCAGAACCAGATGACTGTCGTACAATGCTATACCCGCGGTACCATGTATGTGCCCGAAAGCATGGATCCTGACCGGCATCATGCTTTTTTTGAGGGCTTTGTTCTGTGCAACGACGCCATGTATTCCAATGGCCGGCCCATCGGCGATCCCACGGAAACCGCACTTCTTGATCTTGGCATGAAGGCAGGTTTCAGAAAAGAATCTCTGGAAGAACAGCGGCGCCGGATCGATGAAATCCCTTTCGACTCGGGCCGCCGCATGATGACTACGGTTCATTGGAAGGGCAGCCGGAAAATTTCATATACCAAGGGGTCCTGCGAAGAACTGCTGGCACACTGTGACCGTATTCTGACTGCCACCGGACCAGAGCCCATGCAGACACGTGACAGAGATGCCATCCGCACAGTACTGCAGGAAATGAGCCGGGATGCACTCCGGGTTCTCGCCCTGGCGATGGCGGAGGATGTATCCTCCCCGCGTGAGGAAAACCTGACGTTCGTGGGACTGGTCGGCATGTCAGATCCTCCACGACCGGAGGTTCCTGAGGCAGTCAGGCGTTTCCGGGAGGCCGGAGTCCGGACTGTCATGATAACAGGGGATCACGCCGACACTGCCTTTTCCATTGCGAAACAGCTTTCAATCGCAGATTCCAGGACAGAGTGCATAAGTGGCCAGGAGCTCGAGAATCTGACGGATTCGGCACTCGCACAAAATATCGAAAATTACAGTGTATTTGCCAGAGTTTCTCCGGCACACAAAGTGCGTATCGTAAAAGCTCTGCGCAGTAAGGGCTGCATCACCGCCATGACGGGGGACGGCGTCAATGACGCACCCGCGCTCCGGGCAGCAGATATCGGTATTGCCATGGGCAAGAACGGAACCGATGTCGCCAAAAACGCAGCGGACATTATTCTCACCGATGATAACTTTGCCACAATAGAGCGGGCGATCGAGGAAGGGCGGGGAATCTATGAGAACATAAAAAAATCCGTCCTCTTTCTCCTCTCCTCCAACTTTGGTGAGATCATCACCATGTTTCTGGCTGTGATTGCAGGGCTCGCTTCGCCGCTGAAAGCCAGTCATATCCTGTGGGTCAATCTGATCACCGACTCACTGCCGGCGCTTGCGCTTGGTGTAGATGAAAATGACCGCCGGATCCTGATGGAAAAACCTCCTCGAAGCGCCAAAGAAAGTCTGTTTGCCGGAGGCGGGCTTTTCTGCACTCTGTTCTATGGGTGCCTGATCGCGACAGTCAGTTTAACCGCGTATTTCAGCGTTCCCTTCAGCTGCCTGGGTCAAAGCAATACACCCGTCACACTGGAGAATCTGCGTATAATGCTGAGTGACCCGCAGGTACTGATGCGGGCTCAGACTTATGCCTTTACGGTTCTGGGAATCTCAGAACTGTTTCACGCCATCGGCATGCGCAGTGTGGAAAAATCACTGTTTCGAACAAATCCTTTTTCAAACCCGCTGATGATACTTGCCCTGCTCCTCGGAATATTCCTGCAGGTCGCAGTGACAGAGTTTCCTGTCCTGACTTCCATGTTCGAAACGGTACGTTTAAGCCTGGGCGAGTGGATCGGGCTGATCCTGCTCTCAGCCACCCCAATGTTAGCACACGAATTTTTACTGTTTGATCCGGGAACACTCTTACAAAAATTTCATAAACGCCAGGACCATAAGCAGAAATCCACTGATCCAGGAAAGGTTTAAAGACAATTTTTCAGCCAGCCGGTTTCCCAGCAGGCTGCCTCCCAGGATCGCCGCGGCTCCTATTACAAGTGACATAACGGACGTCAGGACTGGATTCGGAGTCATGACACCTGCTCCGAATCCGGCTGCTGCGCTGTCCAGAGACAATGCAGTCCCCAGCGATACCGCCTCCTTTACCGACAGAACGCCGCTTTTATCAGCGTCCGCCTTATCAGGATCAGCGTAAATCTTCAGAATAAAACAAAATTCCAGAAATGAAAACGAAATCTCGGGGGCATGTTCCCCGTTTTTTCGAATCAGGGTTTTGATATAACTGTCGAATATCTTTATCATGCCGAGCCCGAACAGCACTGCAAAACAGAAAATCCGGACAAAACCGGATGGGATCAGCGGAACCAGAAGACTGCCGATCAGCAGAAATATCAGCAGAATACTTGCAGAGATCAGATCCATGACCGCCATGGAAGATACAGGTATCTTCACACGGTTAGTCCCATATGCAAAGCTGGCCACAAAGGCATCGACAGAAAGTGCGGTGACAAGAACCAGCGCCTCCAAAAAGCCAGAAAGAAAGAAATTCATATTACACATCCAAAGTACTATTCTTAATATCATATGTAAATTATGAAAAAGTGCCAGACACGTATAACCAGCCGTCCAAATGACCATCCTATCCTAATAAGGAATTTATGCAGACTCAGGAGGGAACACCATTGATACAGCTGGAAAATATATATAAAAATTTTGGCGACGCCCAGATACTAAAGGACATTAACCTTCACATTAAAGAAGGCGAAAAACTGGTCATTATCGGTCCTTCCGGTTCAGGTAAAAGTACTTTGATCCGCTGCATGAACTGTCTGGAGGAACCGACATCAGGCCGCATTCTGATCGACGGAGAAGTTCTTACCAAAAAGAACCGGACAGCCGTCAACCGGGAACATTCTTCCATGGTTTTCCAGCAGTTTAACCTGTATCCGCATCTGACCGTCTTAGAGAACCTGACATTAGCCCCTGTGAAACTAAAGCACCGCAAAAAAAAGGAGGCAGCGGAAGCCGCAATGCATTATCTGGACAGGGTTGGACTCGCCGAAAAGGCTGCTGCATATCCACCCAGCCTGTCCGGAGGCCAGCAGCAGCGGATCGCAATCGCACGCGCACTTGCCACCCAGAATAAAATCATTTTATTTGATGAGCCCACTTCTGCGCTGGACCCTGAAATGGTTCAGGAAGTACTGGACGTCATGGTCAGTCTGTCAAAAGAAAATAATTTTACGATGGTAATCGTAACACATGAGATGGGATTTGCCCGTCAGGTTGCAGACCGGGTAATTTTTCTTGAGAACGGGGTGATTGTCGAGGAGGGCGCCCCCGATCACTTTTTTGACCATCCCCAAAATGAGCGCACAAGAGAATTTTTAAGTAAAATTATCAGATGAGGAATTGCGTATGAAAAGACTTAAACATACCGCCGTACTGTTGACAGTTATTTTAACAGGTATACTGTTTCTGGCAGGCTGCAGTATAAAAAAAACAGAAAATCGCCCTACCATAACTATCGGATGCAAAAACGATGTTCCGGGTTTCGGTCTTCTGGATACTACAACAGGGGTGATATCCGGATTTGAAATTGATGTTGCATCTGCTGCAGCCCGCATCATATACGGGGACGACGTGGAGATACGCCTGCAGCCCGTAACAGCAAAAACCAGAGGCCCACTCCTCGACACCGGGGAACTGGACATGGTTGCAGCTACTTTCACAATCACAGATGCCCGCAGTAAATTTTTCAACTTTACGCAAAGCTATTATACGGACCACATAAAACTGATGGTCCGGAAAGCCTCCGGCATTCGTTCTTTTGCAGATCTGGACGGCTGTACCATCGGTGTATCACAATCCTCCACCTCCCGCCAGGCATTAGAAACTGCCGCCGACGAACAGGGTATGACTCTGTCTTTCAGCGAATACGGTGGATATCCTGAAATTAAAGTAGCTCTTGATTCGGGGCGTGTGGATTGTTTTGCTGTGGATGGCGCAATACTGAACGGCTACCTGGACGAATCCGCGCTCATTCTTCCCGATGAATTTGAATCTCAGGAATATGGTATTGCCATTGCCAAATACAACAGTGATCTGGCGGAAAAGGCGGATGCTGCCCTCACCGAGATGAAAAACAACGGTGATATTAAAAAACTTATGGAGAAATGGGGGATTACTTAATGCGCGGTATATTTTCAGCAGAAAAATGGGGGGTGCTGGCTGATAATCTGGGAAATTTTGCTGAAGGGTTTGGCATGACTCTTTTTATCGTTTTTTTCGGACTTCTGCTGTCACTGACACTTGGCATCCTGTTCGGTATCCTCTCAGTGAGCCGTCTGAAGATTCTGCGCGCTTTGGCACGCATTTATGTGGAGTTTTTTCAGAACACTCCGCTGCTCGTGCAAATATTTTTCCTGTACAACGCACTTCCATACCTTGGCACCGTCATGCCAGTCACATTAATCGGAATTCTGGGACTTGGTTTTTATCATGGCGCTTACATGTCCGAAGTCGTCAGGACCGGTATCACAGCGGTGCCCGCAGGACAGGCAGAGGCCGCCGTCTCCCAGGGATTCGGACACCTGGAAATGATGCTGTTCATCATTTTTCCGCAGGCACTTAAGGTAATGCTTCCTCCTCTTGCAAATGTCTCATCCAACCTGATTAAAAACACTTCGATCCTGGCCGTGATAGCAGGTGGGGACCTGATGTACCAGGCTGATTCCTTCGCCGCATCCACCCTCTGCTATGGTCCTGCATATGTGACCGCCGGAATACTGTATTTTATCATCTGTTTTCCGCTCACCCGTCTGTCCATCTATATGGAACAGCGATTTAAGGAGGTACGTTAAATGTCTTCGCTTTTACATGTAATGGAGTCTGTCTTTACACACGGAAACGTTCTGTACCTGCTGCAGGGACTTTTCACCACGCTGTTTGTTGCCGTTATATCTGTATTCTTAAGTATGATCCTGGGAACAGTATTTGCCCTGCTGCGGACTTACGGTAACCGTCTGTCTCGCGCGGTATCTTCTGTTTACATTGAGATTTTCCGAAATACCCCTCATCTGCTCTGGGTATTCGCGATCCGTTTCCTGATACGTATACCGGCGCCATTTGATGCTCCTGTGTACTCCGGAATCCTGTCATTTACCCTGTTTACAACAGCCGGTATGGCAGAAATCATCCGTGGCGGTCTGAATGCCATTCCCTCCGGTCAGTTTGAGGGGGGATATTCTCAGGGATTTAACTTCCCTCAGACTTTAAGGCTGATCGTCCTTCCGCAGTGTTACCGTGCCATCATCCCGGCCATGCTGTCCCAGGTGATCACGGTCATCAAAGACACTTCTTTTCTGGCACAGGTGGCTATCCAGGAATTTTTCAACAACAGCAAATGGATCATGTCAGCTCAGGCAGACAGTTCTGTCGATCAGACATTACGGGTTTTTGTAATCTTTGGATTCGTCGCTCTGGTATACTTCATCATTAATTTTGCCCTCTCATATATTGTCCGCAGCCAGAAAAAAAACCGTCTGGAGATCCGGTACTGACCCGGTTCCAGACGGTTTCTTACTCTTTTTCATCCAAAAGCTGTTGATAAATCTCTCTTTTTCCAACGCCGCGGTCCTTCGCCACCTGTTTCATGGCATTCTTTCTGTCCATCCCCCGGCTCTCATAATATTCCATATGGTCTTCAAGCGGCATCATAAGCCAGGATTCTCTCGTCTCCTCCTCGATCAGAGCTCTGCTCTTGCCTTCGATCACAAGCACACATTCCCCTCTGACACCTTCTTCCCGGCAGCGCTTCAGTGCTTCCGGTATCGTTGTCCGAAATGCCGTCTCGTGGCGTTTGGTCAGCTCCCTGACAAGAGCCATCCTCCTGTTTCCAAGTACCTCCTCAAGCTCCTCCAGTGTTTTTACCATACGATGCGGCGCCTCATACATAATAATCGTGCGCGTTTCTTCTTTCATCTCCTCCATTACAATCCGCCGCATTTTTTTATCCGCGGGCAGAAATGCTTCAAATGCAAATCTTCTGGTGGAAAGTCCGGAGAGTGTCAGGGCTGTGATACAGGCCGCCGGTCCCGGCAGGGAGGTCACAGAAATACCGTTCTCATAACACATATCCACCAGTTCTTCACCGGGGTCGGAGATTGCCGGTGTCCCCGCATCTGTGATCAGTGCGATCTGTGAGCCAGACAGCATTTTCTCAACCAGCTGCTTCCCCTTTTCAATCTTATTGTACTCATGATAACTTGTCATCGGAGTTTTGATATCAAAGTGATTCAAAAGTTTGATACTGTTTCTCGTATCCTCCGCGGCAATCAGGTCTGCTTCTTTCAAAGTCCGCAGAACACGCAGCGTAATGTCCTCCAGATTGCCGATTGGTGTTGCGCAAAGATAAAGCCTGCCTTCCATATCTTGATCTCCTCTTAATCCGTCTTCAGACCCGGTCATAGATCCTCAGGATATCATCCGTATAAAGTCCCGGTTCGCGGTACACAACCAGCGGTTTTTCTACGGTAATCCTGGGATTCCCTCCGCGCAGCGCCTCGATCAGCACCATATTGGGTTCCTTATCCATATATGGATGAACCAGCTGCATTCGTTTTGGCTCCAAACCGCATCGCACCAGTCCCGTCATAATCTCTGCCAGCCGAAATGGGCGGTGTACCATAAAAAACCTGCCTCTCTCTTTCAGCAGTGAAGCTGCCTGGGATATGATGTCTTCCAGCGAACAGAGTACCTCGTGACGCGCGATCATCTTGGGAAGATGCTCATTTTTCAGCCCATGTCCACCCGTCATATAGGGCGGATTCACTGTAACGACATCAAAAGAGGCCTTACCAAATATGGCAGCGGCCTCTTTTATATCTCCCGTAACGATACTGATATCCTTTTCCAGATGATTATACGCTACACTCCGTTTCGCCAACGCCGCGCTTTTTTCCTGTATCTCCAGCCCGGTGATATGGATCTTGTCATGCCTGGCACGCAGCAAAATGGGAACAATCCCATTACCGCATCCCATGTCCAGCACCTTTTCTCCAGGTTTTATCCTGGCATACCACGCCAGAAGCACCGCATCAATCCCAAAGCAAAAATCATTAACATCCTGTATCAGCTTATATCCATTTTGAAGGTCATCCAGACGTTCTTCTTCTGCCATTAGAACTTCCATCTCCGTACGGTCTCCTTTTACTTTTCCAGCTCCGCAAGTGCCTTCAGTTCATCAGCAGAAAGCTTTACCTTGTCTTTTTTATTCTGTTTCGGCCTGAATTTCAGCTCTTTAACTTCATATTCACGGATCTCTTTTTCTTCTCCGTCATCCACCAGCACCTTGACAAGCTGTCTTAAGACACTTACACTCTGAACTTCGCCCCGCAGCCCCTCCGGTGTGAGCACCTGATCTCCGTTATTCGGAAGCTTTTTGTTCAGATATTCATACGTCTCCTGCTCATTTTTCAGGCAGCACATCAGTCTTCCGCATACACCCGATATTTTAGTGGGATTCAGTGAAAGATTCTGCTCCTTGGCCATCTTGATCGAAACGGGTGCAAATTCTGACAGATACGTATGGCAGCAAAGCGGTCTGCCGCAGATACCGATTCCACCCAGAATCTTCGTCTCATCTCTGACACCAATCTGCCGAAGTTCGATCCTTGTCTTAAATACCGATGCCAGATCCTTTACAAGTTCCCGGAAATCAATTCTGCCATCAGCAGTAAAATAGAACAGTACTTTATTATTGTCAAATGTATATTCAGCATCGATCAGTTTCATATCCAGATCATGCTTTTTAATCTTTTTCTGACAGATTTCAAAAGCTTCCTTTTCTTTCCTGCGGTTGTTTTCTTCTTTCTCACTGTCCTTAGGCGTAGCGATCCGAATCACATCCTTAAGCGGCTGTACAACCTGTGATGACTCCACTTCCTTCGGTCCCAGCACAACGTGGCCGTATTCCACTCCTCTTGCTGTCTCAACGATTACGTAATCTCCGTTTTTTATATCAAGATTTTTCGGATTAAAGTAATATACCTTGCCCACGTTGCGAAACCGGACTCCGATTATTTTTGTCATATTCTAGTTCTCCCTGATCGTCAGGAACAGCAGCTCCATAGTGAGATCAAAATTTACGTTGGCACGCAGTCTTACCTTTGCCTTTTCAATGGCCTCGATAATCGTTTCCAATCCCTCATAAGAACTTTTTCTTGCCCGTTCCTTGATATAATTGATTTCATGTTTAAACACCAGGCTGTCTACCTCCCTGGTCGCCTTGAATAAAAGTACATCCCGGAACCACATTAGAAACAGGTCAAGGTAATCATTGATATTCTGCCTGTCCTGTGTCAGTTCTTTTACTGCATCCACCATTTCATATAATTCTGTCTCGCCGGAATGGCACAAAATCTTAAGCGCAGTATCTGCGAGCTCTGAAAACTCCTCGCTTGTGGCTATTTTTTCGGCTTTCCCGATATTCCCCTGTGCCAGAGATGCATCGACTTCCGCCTGATAATCAGGAATATGCAGTCTCTCCATAAGGTATTCCTTGACCATATCGTCACCAACTGCCTTCAGCGTTAATGTCACACATCTCGACGAAATCGTCGGGAGCAGCGCCTCAATATTATTCGTCAGAAGCAGGATAACCGCATATGCCGGCGGCTCCTCAATCGTCTTCAGCAGTGCATTCTGCGCCTGAAGCGTCAGAAGCTGTGCATCATTGATAATATATATTTTATAAGGGCTGCTGTACGGACGAATGTCCACATCGGAGGTCAGCTGTTCGCGAATCTCTTCTATACCTATAGAGTTCGGTTTTTCATGTGTTATGTTTATGATATCAGGATGATTCTTACTCAACGCTTTTTTGCAGGAGGCGCATTTCAGACAGGGGTCTGCCCCTCTCTCCTCACACTGCAGTGTCATGGCAAACATCGTCGCCAGAAGTTTTTTACCGGATCCCGTTTCTCCCTCGAATATATACGCGTGAGAAACTTTATCGGATTCGATCGCATTCTGCAGATGCGCAATAATATCCTTGTGCCCAATCACACTGTCAAATCCAGACATTTCTCCACCTCCTATCACGAACAGTATAACATATCTTTCAAGTACTTTTCAATCTCTGCAAGACATGTCTGTCGATCATCATTGATAAACCTTCTGCCAATTCCAGCCGCCTTTATTTTTTCCTCACTGAAATCTTCGCAGTCAGCTACAAAACGCCTGCACATCTCCGCATATTTCGGTTCTTTCTGCTTCCGTTCCCGAATCAGCGCACGCTGCAGGCGTTCGCCGTCCTCCACTTCCACATAAATCGGACAGATTTTCTCCGCCCCGTAATAATGCTTTATTCTTTCATATGATTCAAGCGTTCCGATTCCAAGATAATGATGTCTCGACAAGTCGATCTGTCCGTCGTCCACAGTAAAATATGTCCAGACCCCATGCACAGTATAATAAGAACGGGATTCGATGATCCTGCCTTCCCGTTCAATCTGCTGATATTGTCCGTCATCTACAAAGTAGTATTCCCTGCCCGGCTCCTCTCCATCCCGTATGGGCCGCGTTGTATACAGGATGATACGCTTCAGGCCAAGATCTCCCCTGGCAAGCAGATATTCATAGATACTGTCCTTTCCCGAAGCGCTTTTTCCCATGATATAAAATATCTTTCCCATATTCCCCCTCGTTATCGGTCTTTACACTTTAAATCTGTACCCCACACCCCAGATGGTCTCAATATACTGAGGCTTAGCGGTATTGAATTCTATTTTTTCCCTGATTTTCTTAATATGCACGGTAACCGTGGCAATATCGCCGATAGATTCCATGTCCCAGATTTTACTGAACAGCTCATCCTTCGTAAATACATGGTTTGGATTCTGTGCAAGAAAAGTCAGCAGGTCAAACTCTTTCGTGGTAAAATTTTTCTCTTCCCCGTTCACCCAGACCCTTCGGGCTGTCTTGTCAATCTTGATTCCTCTGATCTCGATGATATCATTCTCCGGAACCCCGCTCCCGATCAGACGCTCATAGCGGGCCAGATGTGCCTTGACACGTGCAACAAGCTCACTCGGGCTGAAGGGCTTCGTCATATAATCATCGGCTCCGAGTCCAAGTCCCCGTATCTTATCAATATCGTCTTTCTTCGCCGATACCATAATGATAGGCGTATTCTTTTTATCCCGTATTCTCCGGCAGATCTCAAAGCCGTCTACCTCCGGAAGCATCAGATCCAGGATAAACAGATCGAAGTCCTCCTCCAGCGCACGTTTCAGCCCGATATCTCCCTGGTGCTCAATCTCCACCTCAAATCCGCTGAGTTCCAGATAATCTTTCTCCAGATCTGCAATCGCCTCTTCATCTTCCACAATCAATATTTTACTCATCTGCCGGTACCTCCTGAAATTTTCTAAGTACAAAATACATTGTTGTTCCTGTGCCAAGCTGGCTGGTTGCCCACACTTTGCCCCCGTGATCCTCCAGAATCTTTCTCACAATAGAAAGTCCGATTCCGCTTCCTCCTTTGGACGAATTGCGCGACGCATCCGTCCGGTAAAATCTGTCAAAAATATTCGTCAGATCTTTTGTTGAAATTCCCCTTCCGTTGTCCTCAATCTCGAACTGCACAAAGTCTCCCACATCTCTGAGGCGGAAGGAAATTTTTTTGTATTCCTTGTTCATATACTTCAGTGAATTGCTTATAATATTGTTGATCACGCGTTTAATCTGTTCAGCATCTGCTATGACAGCGACTTCCCGTTCCAGACAATTCTGATATTCCAGTTCAACATTTTCTGATTCCAGTTCCAGGCTGATATCCTCAATGCAGTCATCGAAGTAGTCTCTGATGTTGATCTTACTGAACGTATAGGGAATCCTGTTCGTATCAATTTTCGAGTAAAATGTCAGTTCATTGATCAGGCGGTCCATCTCGTTTGCCTTCGTATAAATGGTTCGGATATATTTATCCATTTTTTCAGGTGTGTCTGCAACACCATCCATGATGCCCTCCACATAACCCTTAATGGCCGTAATAGGAGTCTTCAGATCATGTGAAATATTACTGATAAGTTCTTTATTTTCCTGATCAAATACAACCTTTTCCTCTGCCGAATCTTTCAGGCGTTTTCGCATCTCTTCAAAATCTTCACACAATGCATTGATCTCATCCACGCCGTTTCCCTCAACGGTAAAATCAAGGTTTCCTTCTTTGATATTGACAGCAGCCTTTTTCAGCTGATTTAAGGGGCCAATGACTCCCCTGTATATCCAGAGACTCAGGCAAAGGCTGGTGATGATCAGTACGATCATGATAACCACAGCCATCTCGACGAGCAAAACCTTCATCTGCGGCATAAACGAATCTGCCTTCGTGACGATAAATGCACTTCCCTTAGACCTGTCTGCAAATAAAAAGTCTGCCTGCTTAACCAGCGCCTGCACATTGCCGCCTATATAAACACCGCTGTCAGAGCCGGCTCTGGCATCACCGTACTCCGGAAGCAGTTCAAACAATTCCTCTGTATCATCATCTGTACCGCAGTAATAAACGGCATCATCTTTTCTGACCAGGAGAAAGGAATACATATTTCCGAGCCGGGAATTCAGCGTGTTCAGATAATTACTCTGTTCAAAGACCCCTGGATCCTTCTGTGTCTTTTCCTGAACCATCGCAAACGTATCCTGGGTGATCTTGCTGAGCATCATGGTACTGTTTGACAGATTCTCATAGGAAACGTCTATTCCATATTCTTCCTGAATCGTCTTTATCTGATACTGTGCGAAACCATAAAAAGAAATTCCGGTCAGCGTCAGCGGGACCAGAACTATAACAAAAAAGGTTATGATAATTCTTGTCTTGAGTTTCATTTGTTTCTCTCTTTCCAACAGTCAGCACGCAACCTCGGCAGCTTTCGCTCCCTCGGTGTTCGTTGCACTCACATGCACCCTGCCATGAGCTGACTCGTCTGCAAGCAGACGGTCTCCTCCTGTCAGTCTGCGCAACCTTTCCGCTCCGAACGCAACCTCGGCAGCTTTCGCTCCCTCGGTGTTCGTTGCACTCACATGCACCCTGCCATGAGCCGACTCGTCTGCAAGCAGACGGTCTTCTCCTGTCAGTCTGCGCAACCTTTCCGCTCCGAACGCAACCTCGGCAGCTTTCGCTCCCTCGGTGTTCGTTGCACTCACATGCACCCTGCCATGAGCTGACTCGTCTGCAAGCAGACGGTCTTCTCCTGTCAGTCTGCGCAACCTTTCCGCTCCGAACGCAACCTCGGCAGCTTTCGCTCCCTCGGTGTTCGTTGCACTCACATGCACCCTGCCATGAGCTGACTCGTCTGCAAGCAGACGGTCTTCTCCTGTCAGTCTGCGCGTTCGTCGCTATGCGTTCATTATAGCACACAGTTGTGGTTTAACAAAAGAAAACCTTTCTAAACATTTTATGAAAACAGCCGCCGCATGGCAGCGGCGGCTTAAATCTCAGTTATCGAATATTTTACAGGTATTTTTTCAGCTCGTCCACTTTATCCAGTCTCTCCCACGGAAGATCCAGGTCATTGCGCCCGAAATGTCCGTATGCGGCTGTCTGCTTATAGATCGGGCGGCGAAGATCCAGCATTTTAATGATGCCGGCAGGCCTCAGGTCAAAGTTCTCACGGATGATCTCCACCAGTTTACCGTCAGAGATTTTGCCTGTCCCGTCTGTGTCCACCATGACAGACGTAGGATGAGCTACACCGATCGCATAGGAGAGCTGTATCTCACATTTATCCGCCAGTCCGGCAGCCACAATGTTCTTGGCAACATATCTTGCTGCGTACGCTGCGGAACGGTCTACCTTCGTACAGTCCTTTCCGGAAAAAGCACCGCCGCCGTGACGCGCATATCCGCCGTACGTATCCACGATGATCTTACGTCCTGTCAGTCCGCTGTCCCCATGCGGACCCCCAATTACAAATCTTCCTGTCGGATTGATGAAATACTTCGTATCTTCATCTACCATATCGGCGGGAATGATCGGATTAAACACATACTTTTTAATATCTTCATGGATCTGCTCCTGAGCCACATCCGGATCATGCTGTGTGGAACACACAACTGCATCCAGACGGACTGGCTTTCCGGCTTCATCATACTCAACACTGACCTGTGTTTTTCCGTCAGGTCTCAGATAAGAAAGTGTTCCGTCCTTACGAACTTTCGAGAGCTGCAGCGCCAGTTTATGGGCGAGTGCGATCGGATACGGCATGTACTCTTCCGTCTCATTTGTCGCGTAGCCAAACATCATTCCCTGATCTCCGGCTCCGATTGCTTCAATCTCGGCATCAGACATCGTATTTTCTTTTGCCTCCAGTGCTTTATCCACACCCATGGCAATATCCGTCGACTGCTCATCGATCGCGGTGATCACACCACAGGTATCGGCATCAAACCCAAATTTTCCTCGTGTATAACCGATCTCTCTGACTGTATCACGAACAATTTTCTGAATATCAACATACGCAGACGTCGTAATCTCACCCATTACCAGAACCATACCTGTAGTCGTACATGTCTCGCATGCCACGCGGCTCATCGGATCCTGTTTTAACAGTTCGTCCAGAATGGCATCTGATATCTGGTCACACATTTTATCCGGATGTCCTTCCGTTACAGACTCGGATGTAAATAACAATTTTTCCATGCTTCATTCTCCTTTGTCGTTTTGCTTTTCTGCTAAAGCTCCCATGCCGGAACGCGGTTGTTTCAGCAATCACATTGCCTTGGCGCGAAGTGTGTATCCTGCGGAGCGTTTTTTATGATACAGGAAACACAGTTGCCTGTATCATAAAGAAAGTCCACCTAATTCAGGCGGACTTAATCATTTTCATCAAATCCCCTTATTGTTCGAAATTACTCGCTCAGGTTGGCACCTTCCACTGCGGGGGTTGCCGTGACTTCACAGATCCTTTGTATCTCCATCACTCTGAATAAGAGAAAAGCAAATATTTTATTTATACCTACGTACTATAACGCTTTTTTTATAAGGCGTCAAGTACTCTGCCCATACAAAATATCCCATTTACGTATTTTTTACCTTCTTGCTCCTGAAACTTGATTTTACACATGGACAATCCTATACTTACTTAAAGAACCGAAAGGGCAATGATCCCAGCTGTCAGATGCTAAAGGACAGAGACAGTGCCCCCGGTCCGTTAATCTGTTCCCGGACAAAAGATAACACAAAAAGTCGGGTGAAGTTAAGATAAACATTGTAAGATGAAATCACAGACAGGGAGGTAACAGTTATGGGCTGGGTAGAGGACATCGGCAAAGCTGTCAGCTATATCGAGAAAAATATCACTGCTGAACTTACCATTGATGAGATCGCGAAGCAGACATTGGTATCACCGTTTTATTTTCAGAAAGGTTTTGCCATACTTTGTGATTTTACGGTTGGAGAATACATCAGACGGCGCAGGCTTACCCTTGCCGGCAGTGAGCTTGTCTCCACTGATGCAAAAATCATAGACATTGCGCTTAAATATGGTTACGATTCCCCGGACAGTTTCACGAAAGCGTTCTCACGTTTCCATGGCGTTACACCTACTGCTGTGCGAAGAGACGGGGCAATGATTAAAATGTTCGCCCCTCTAAAAATTAAATTTTCACTGGAAGGCGGTTATATTATGGATTACAAGATTGTTGAAAAAGACTCTTTTACTGTTGTGGGGGTATCGGGAATATTCAAGTACGACAGTGCGGCTGAAGAGATACCGAAATTTTGGACTAAGCACTATCAAGCCGACGCGGACACTATAGGCGGGAATTATGGCATCTGCGGTATGTATGGGGTGAGTATTGACGAAAGCATGGAAGGCAATGAATTCGAATACCTGATCGCAGATAACTATGATCCGTCGGCAGAGACACCTGAGGGTCTTGCCACAAAGATCATTCCCAGGCACACATGGGCCGTCTTTGCCTGTAAAGGACCAATGCCCGTTTCCCTGCAGGATGTAAATAAAAAAATCTTTTCAGAATGGCTGCCAAACTGCAAAGATTATGAAATCGCTGCAGGGTATAATATTGAAATGTACAGCGACTGCACAGATTTTGCAGACGGTACACAGGATGAGAACTATTACAGCGAAATCTGGATACCTGTTAAAAGGAAATAGCGAAAGGCTGATTTACAGGGGCGGTATTATTGCCGCCCCATCCTCACATCACAAGCTGCAGGATCATCTGCACCAGCCAGAAGCCACAGAACAACAGCATTCCCAAATTTACCACAATCGTTTTAAATCGTTTTCCTTTCGGTATCGTCACTTCTCCGGGCATAAGTCTGAATTTTCTGCGAAAAACGATCAACAGTACAATTCCGGCTATCACAATCCCAAATATCAACAGCACATATCCCCCTGCCAGGGCAATTCCCGGCAATACAGACTGCATTGCGGCCATTCCCTCTGCCGGGCTGTTCTGATATAACTCCACTGCCTTTTCCATCTCGCCAACATCAAAGGCTTCCATCACCCAGGTTGCGACCACGCTTCCCAGGAAATTAATCAGCATATGCAGTATGACCGTATACCGGATTCTCCCGGTTTTTACATAGATGAAAGCAAAGAAGATTCCCAGCAGGAATGCGTAGGCAAACTGATTCAGATTACCGTGAAACAGTCCGAACATCAATCCCGAGATCAAAACAGCCACGCCTTCCCCGTATACTGCTGTCCGGTCAATCAAAAGCTTACGGAATATAAATTCTTCGTAAACAGGTGCACAGAGTACCATTAGCACAAAAATAACCCAGCGGTTTGTACCGACCACGGCATCCGCCATAACATTGCTCACCCCGGACCCTTTTAAAAAACCGATGATCGCAGTTATGAATGTCCCCGCCAGATTACTCACATATAGAATCGCATAAGACATGATAAAAGCCACTGTCATCTGCCCCGCCGACATCTGCCGCTGAGTTATCACTTTTTGTGGCTTCACACGGGTTATGATTAAAATCATCAGAGGCATCGCAACCAGATACATCGGCAGCGAACTCACCAGCAGGGAACCCGTATTGTTCCCCAGCCATTCTGGTTTCCACCAGCTGATCAGCACGACAGACACTCCCTGTATTGCAACAATCAGTAATGTCCCTATAAAAAATGCTATTCCAATCTTAGAAAAGTATTTCCTGTCCTGTCTCGTCACAACCGGCATTTCCCGCAATCCCAAATCCTCCTGCATCATATTCCTCCCATCAAAGCAGATTATGTTTTATTATAACATATCATTCGTGTGCAGAACGATATACCCGGTAAATTTTTATCATTTATTTAAGGAAAGAAAAGAAAATCTTAAGATTCTTCCTGTATACTGCCGTTAGAGAGGTGAGTATATGGATAAGATATCAATTGTCATACCATGTTTTAATGAGGAGGAGGTACTCCCGGCATATTTCGAGGCAATGGAGAAAGTAATGGGTCAGATGGACTCATGCAGTTTTGAGCTGCTGTTTATCGATGACGGTTCCAGCGACCGTACTCTTCCGGTTTTAAAAGAACTGAATCAAAAGGACAAGCGCTGCAAATACTTTTCATTTTCCAGAAATTTTGGAAAAGAGGCCGCTATCTATGCTGGTCTTTCCAATGTTTCAGGAGATTATGTTGCAGTTATGGACGCAGATCTTCAGGATCCCCCGTCGCTGCTGCCGAAAATGTATCAGATTTTGAAAACCGAAGACTACGACAGTGTCGCTACGAAGCGTTCCAACCGCGACGGAGAGCCCGTGGTCCGTTCGTTTTTATCCAGGGAATTCTACCGGTTCATCAACCGTATTTCCAGGACTGAAATCGTAAACGGCGCCAGAGACTACCGTTTGATGAAGTCCGGTATGGCAAAAGCCGTTGTCTCAATGAGCGAATATAACCGTTTTTCCAAGGGAATCTTTGAGTGGGTTGGGTTTCGCACCAAATGGCTGGAGTATCCGAATATCGAACGGGCAGCAGGCGAGACCAAGTGGTCTTTAAAAAAACTGTTCTGTTATTCACTGGAGGGAATCACCGGTTTTTCTGTTGCACCGCTGTCGCTGGCATCGTTTGCCGGTGTTGCGTTCTGCGGCCTTGCATTCCTGATGATCATCATTATCATAATAAAAACACTATTGTTCGGCGACCCGGTCGGCGGTTGGCCGTCACTTGCCTGCCTGATATTTTTTGTCAGCGGGATTCAGCTGTTTTGTACAGGTATTGTGGGACAATACCTCGCCAAAACATATTTGGAATGTAAACACAGGCCAATTTTTATTTTAAAGGAATCCAGCGAAAAAGCAGTTGAATGCCAGAACGCCGGAGGGAACCCTTATGAAGCAGCATGACGATACTTTTAGCAGAAACAAGCACATTATGTGCGGTGTTCTGCTAGCATCCGTCCTGATTCTTGGCTGTGCCTGCGTGCTGAGTAACGGCATTTTCGGTTCCAAAGTAGACTGGATCAGCCAGCACAGCGTACTGCCGGATTATTTCCGGCAGCTGTTCTATAAGACAGGGCAGCTTTTTCCAAATTTTGCTCCGGACATCGGCGGAGGGCAGAACATCTATAATTTTTCTTATTACGGTTTGTTCAGCCCGCTGATCCTGATGTCGTATATGCTTCCATTCGTGAAGATGGCAGATTACATCATGGCCGTCAGTGTTCTCGGGCTTGCAGCTTCTGTTTACCTGTTTTATACCTGGCTGGTAAAACGGGGTTTTTCGGTCTGGATCAGCTTTAGCTGCTCACTGTTGTTCCTGCTGGCAGCTCCCATGATTTATCACTCTTATAATCAGTGGATGTTCATAAATTACATGCCATTTCTGTGTCTTGGTTTTCTGGGAACAGACCGCTTGGTCGACCGGCGCAGGTCCGGATTGCTGATCGTGGCTGTATTTCTGATGATCATGACGAGCTTCTACTTTTCAATAGGCGGTATGGGTGCTCTATTTTTATATGGACTGCACCGCTTTCTTCAGGAAAACAAAGCACCGCTCACTGCTTCCCTGTGGATACAGAGTATTACCAGGCTTCTGTGCCCCCTGATAGCCGCAGTATGCATGGCCGGCATTTTGCTGATACCTTCAGCAGCCGCGATTTTCGGGAGCAGCAGACCGTCTTCGCAGACCGTCTCCGCCGCACAGCTGCTGATACCGGAACTGAAAATCATGCGCCTTCTGTACAGCCCCTATGGACTGGGGCTGACTTCACTTGTCGTGACAGTTCTGATAACAGGAGCGTTCTGGAAGAGGGCAGGCGAGCGGATTTTAATCTGGGGACTGATCGCCCTTTTCATAATCCCTGCCGCAGGATATCTGCTGAACGGCGGACTGTATGAAAAGGATAAGGTGTTTATTCCCTTTCTCCCGCTTCTATGCTATGTTATTGCATATTATATGAAGAAGGTATATCAGGTCAAAGCCAACGGCTCTTTCCGGGCAAAAATGCTGTACCTGCTGCCATATCTGTTCGTCATTTTTTTATTGTTTATCAGCAGACATCAGGAGCAATACCAGAATTACTGGAAGTTTATCCTTATCGACGCAGCCGTTCTGCTTGCAGCGATTTGTCCCTGTCTCTATCTGAATAAACTGACCGCACCTCTTCCGGTACTCCTGTCATGCGGCTTTCTGTTCAGTTACTGCATGATCTATCACGGTGCCGCAGATATGGCCGTATCACGTGAATTTTATGAGGAACTTACCAGTTCCGATATTTCTGATACGATTTCCTCCATCGGCGATGATCTGTCCGGATTTCGTCTGGAACAGAGCGGAACGCACACAGAAAATTCTGCAAACTTTAACAGGGTGCATGCTGACGGTCAGAAGATCTCCTCTCTGTATTCTTCAGCCTGCAACCCGTATTACAGAACATTCCGTGAGGAAACATTTGATCTGGAACAGCCTTATCGCAACTATCTCATGCAGGGCGTATCCCAGAATCCCCTGTTTCGACGGCTGATGGGAGTAAAATATATCCTGAGTGAGGATGCACAGTTCGATTATCAAAAACGGAGCACTGAAAACGGCATATCTGTCTGGGAAAATAGAAATACAGCTCCCATCGGTTATGTCACTGACCGTCTGATCTCAGACCAGGATTACGAAAATTTAAGCTTTCCTCACAGTCAGCTCATATTTTCTCAGGCATCTGTTGTCCCGGATTCCAATATCCCGGCGTCAGGAAAGTCCGCTCAGAAAAAAATTGATGTCAGCGCCACACAGTTCGTTCTTCCGAAACAGAAGGACTCCGTCCTGGATATTCAGGCCACCGACTCAGGGTACGAGATTCACGCCGCTAAGAAAGCCAGGATCGATGTCCAGCTTCCGGATGGAACAAAATCGGGGGATCTGCTGTTTCTGCAGTTTCAGATAGAAAACCTGAATCCCGAAAAGGATATCTCCATCAAAATCGGCACAGTCAACAACAAGCTTACAAGTGTAAATCACGATTATTATAACAGTAATACCACTTTTACCTATGTACTCGGGATTGGAAACGGCAAAACCTCCCTTCCTGTCACATTCAAAAAGGGAGATTACCGGATCACTGATATGCACGCCTGCTCTGTCAGCTCAGATGTCCTGAACGACAACAGCCTTTACAGCCAGCCATTTCAAATCGACGAAGCCCAAAGCGGAGGTGATGTGATGACGGGTACTGTCACTGCAGAACAAAGCGGCTGGTTTATCAGCTCTGTCCCATATGACCGTAATTTTAAAATCACTGTTGACGGACAGACCGTCCAGCCGCAGAAAGTCAACACTGCATTCCTGGGATTCCCGCTTGCGCAGGGTGAACATCAGATTGAGATCCGTTACCGCGCCCCGGGAAAAACAGCCGGCTGGTTCTGCACTTTCACAGGAATTCTGCTCTGCATCTTCTGTGTGCGTCAGCGCCGGTCACCGTTAAATTCATGAACTGCATCAATCATTGCAACAATATTTTCCACCGGTGTACCGCATTGAACGATATGAATAGAATTAAATATATAACCGCCGCCCCAGAAAGTAATATCTTTACCGTATTCATCTTTCAGTCTCTGCGGATCCATCCCGAGTGCAGAGCACTGTACTGGATGGGGCGCCTTTTTAAAAAGCTAACCGGTTACGGCGTAAGGGATTATAAGCTCACTGCACTTTCGGATACATCGGAATTTAAAGCCGGACAATACTAATCTAATAAAAAACCGGATACATAAAACCTGCAGCCGCAGGCCTTATGTATCCGGTACTTTTATTTCTTTTTTATCCGATCCGAAGTTTGAATTTCTGAATTTCCTTTTCGCTGAACACACGGTCAATATCTGCGCCAAGCCCTCTGAGTTTTCCTTCAAAATCCTCATAGCCGCGCTGAATATACATGATATCATCTACCGTTGTGATGCCGTCAGCCGCCAGTCCGGCTATTACAAGTGCTGCTCCCGCACGAAGATCCGGTGCACTTACTCTGGCACCCGTAAGGCGGTCCACACCGTCTATAATCGCAGTATTTCCTTCCACTTTGACATCTGCTCCCATACGCGCAAGCTCATCAGCATATTTAAATCGGTTCTCGAAAATACTTTCGGTTACAATACTTGTCCCGTCTGCGAGCGCAAGTACAACCGCCATCTGCGGCTGCATATCCGTCGGAAATCCAGGATAAGGCAGTGTTTTCACATGCGTTCTTCTGAGACGCCGGGAAGCGATCACACGAATGGTATCGTCAAACTCTTCCACCTCACATCCGATCTCCTCCAGCTTCGCTGTCGTCGCCTCAAGATGCTTCGGTATCACATTTTTAAGCAGAATATCTCCCTTGGTAGCCGCCGCTGCCATCATATAGGTTCCCGCTTCGATCATATCCGGGACAATAGAATAATCGCTGGCGTGCAGTTTGTCCACACCTTTGATACGAATGACATCCGTACCCGCACCTTTAATATTAGCTCCCATACTGTTCAGGAAATTGGCAACGTCAACAACATGCGGTTCTCTGGCGGCGTTTTCGATTATGGTCCTTCCTTTTGCCATGGAAGCAGCCATCATGATATTTATCGTTGCGCCTACCGATACCATATCCAGGAAGATATGATTTCCGTTTAATTCATTGGCTCTCGCCACGATCGCACCGTGCAGGATATCAACAGATGCGCCGAGCGCACGGAACCCTTTTAAGTGCTGGTCAATCGGACGGCTTCCGATATTGCAGCCGCCGGGAAGCGGTACTTCCGCTTTCTTGTATTTGCCAAGCAGTGCGCCTAACAGATAGTAGGACGCACGAATTTTTTTAATATATTCGTAATCAACACTGATATCGCCAATTGTAGCTCCGTTGATGGTCACCGTATGGCGGTCAACACGTTCAACTGTTGCCCCGATTCTTTCAATCGCTTCCAGCAAAACATTAATGTCTCTGACATCCGGAAGATTATCGATACGCACTGTTTCATCCGTCATAATTGCCGCAGCCAAAATAGCGAGCGCTGCATTTTTTGCTCCACCGATTTCTACCTCTCCAACCAGCGGATTGCCACCTCTTATTATATATTGTTCCATATTCCACCTCGGATTTTTCTTGTATCTGCAGCCCTGAGACTGCCCATACAACCAATCAATGTATTAATTAGCATACCGCATATGTTATAATAATTCAATTGTTTTGTAAAAAAAAATTAAAATTTTTATAAAATTAATGTATCGAGAATCACCTGCAGCGTCTCCTCAATTCCTTTATTTTCTTCATCAACAATCAAATCTGCATATTGCTCATACAACACCGTGCGCTCCTCATAAATATCCCAAAGAGTTTGTCCTTCTTTCTGCACTACCCCTCTACCTCTTAGGTTATGCAGACGCCTCTTCAAAGATGCATAGGAAAGCCGTAAATAAATAATTGTTCCGATTTCCCGGAGGTGTTCCATCGCCTCTTTTCCGTATACTACACTCCCTCCTGTAGCAATTACGGTGCGATACGCATCAATGGACGCATTGACTCTGTTTTCAATCAAAATGAACCCGTCTGTCCCTTCTTCTGCGATGATTTCCTTCAGCAGACGGTTTTCCTGCTGCTGGATCAAAAGATCAGCATCCAGAAACTGATATCCGATTTCCTTTGCCAGAATCACGCCTATTGTGCTTTTTCCAACACCCGGCATTCCGATTAATACAAGATTGTTCTTTTCTTTTTTCATGTTCCCCTAGCCTTTTGCATGCTAAATACGTCTATAGTTTAGCATAATTGAAAAATTCTTTCAACATGAATGTACGTTCTGGACATTCGTAACAAAGAACCGGGGATTTTTATTAAGATTTAAGAAAATACAAATATAAAATTAAGATATCAGCGGTAGAATAAACGTATTCTTAACCCGCAGGAGGTCAGACAATGCTTTCGTATCTGCTGATGGAATTATCATGTACGACACCTGTTATTATCTTAACAGGTATGTTATGTTATTTTGTTATGCGCATTTTTAAGTGTACCGTAAAAGGTGTCCATATTTTAACTGTCACTTTATTTTCTGCCATCCTGATTCTTATTTTCGATATCACGGGACTCCCCAGCTTCTATGACATGCGGTGGGGAGATGCAGGAATCAATCTGGTGCCCTTTGTTGATTTTCCGGAAGGTATGTTCCAGTATGGCATGAATGTGCTTCTTTTTCTGCCCGTGGGTTTCTTTTTGCCGCTTTTATGGCAGAAATTCAAATCCCTTTTACGGACGCTGCTGACCGGTCTCAGTCTGTCTCTGGCTATTGAGCTGCTTCAGCTTTTTACTTTCCGCGCTGTCGATATTGACGATCTTATGATGAATACACTCGGTGCAGCGGCTGGATATCTGATCTGGGGGATGCTTCAGAAAATTTTTCCTGTCTTCCTGTCACATTTTTGCAGTGGAAACTGCCGATTTTGGGAAAAACACGGGTGGCTGGTCTGCATCGCAGGATGTCTTCTGCTGAATTATTTTATTATTCCGCTTCAGTATGGTTTTGTATATAATCTGTTATGGGCATAAAGGCAGTACAGATGCAGAGGATCCGGATTACCGGCTGTAATTCAGACCCTCTCTCAGCTGCCCTATGCCTGTTGCGTGGAATCCGTGATAAGAATTGCTCTCATCAGTGTTTCCTCTGTGATCTCATCACCCACGAGTTCTCCTGTCAGATTACCCTGTGCGATTGTCAGTACCCGGTTGCTGATTCCCATGACCTCCGGCATCTCCGAGGAAATGATGATGACCGCCAGCCCTTCTTTCTCCGCCAGCTCTGCGATCAGTCTGTATATCTCTGATTTCGACCCTACATCAATACCACGCGTCGGCTCATCCAGAATCAACAGTTTCGGTCCGATTGTCATCCATTTTCCAAGGACAACTTTCTGCTGATTACCACCGGAAAGATTTCCAACCGGCTGCTCAGGACTCGGAGAACTGATCTGCAGTTTATCATGGTATTCCTTATAAATCTCATACGACGCCTTCATATCCACAAAACCGGCTTTTGAGATCATCGGCAGTTTCGCCAGCGCCATGTTGTCACGGCACGACTGCTCCAGCACCAGGCCCTGTTCCTTACGGTTCTCCGTAACAAACCCGATCTTTGCCTTTACCGCATCCACACTGGACCGGATCTTCTGCTCCTTGCCTTCCAGGTAGATCTTTCCCGAATCCGCCTTGCGGATACCGAAGATCGTCTCCATGATCTCTGTACGCCCCGCTCCTACCAGGCCGTAGAATCCCACAACCTCCCCGGCATGAACGTTAAAGGAAATATCCTTAAAATATCCCTTCAGGGACAGGTTTTCTACCCGCAGCACTTCTTCCTTCGGGTTCCACTTACATTTATAGTAGTAATTGTCAAGGGAACGGCCGATCATACTGTTTACGATGTCGTCCAGCTCGATGTCTTTGGTCACAAATTCACCGGTCGGTTTTCCATCCCTCATCACCAGCACGCGGTCGCTGATCTCGAAAATCTCATCCATCTTGTGGCTGATATATACCATACCAACACCCTGGGTTTTCAGTTTGTTGACAATCTTAAACAGAGAATTCTTTTCTTTTTCTGTCAGGGAAGACGTCGGCTCATCCAGCACGAGGATCTTTGCACCCAGGGCGATTCCACGGGCGATCTCCACCATCTGCTGCTGTGCGATCGGCAGTGCTGAGATCGTGTCCGTCGGTTTTGCCGGGCACTCCAGTTCATCCAGAACCTTCTGTGCATCCGCATTCATCTTCTTCCAGTCAATCCTGCCGCCTTTTTTCGGCAGGCTGCCCAGATACAGGTTCTCTGCTACGGTTAAATCCATTACTAAGGATAATTCCTGGAAAATTAAGACAACACCATCATTCTTCGCCTCAATAGGACTATTGTAGCGAACAGGTTTCCCCTGGTAAATGATCTCACCCGAACCCTCATCAGCGTGGTATACTCCGGAAAGCACTTTCATCAGTGTTGACTTTCCCGCACCGTTCTCTCCGCACAGTGCCAGTACCTCGCCGTATTTCAGATTCAAATGAGCATGATCCAATGCCTTAACACCGGGAAAAGTTTTACTGATATCTTTCATTTCAAGAACATATTCATTGCTCATTTACATTTCCTCCGGTTTTACATTCAAATTTAACGTTACTCAAGGTTCGCTTTTTTGGTTTTCTTATGCATCATGACCTTATCCAGGTACAGGACCCCGATCATGATCAGGCCCGTCACCAGACGGTTCACGTATGTCTGTACGTTCAGAAGGTTCATCATATTGTTGATCACTCCCAGCAGCATGATACCTCCTAAGGTATACCAGATGTTTCCTACTCCCCCTGTCAGCTTACATCCGCCCAGTACAACGCCCGCAATTACCAGCATGTGCATATCCGGCCATCCCAGCGTCGGGGTCGAGGATCCTGCAAACGCTGCATACAGGATTCCTCCCAGTGCTCCTGTAAAACCGCAGATCACAAAGTTGATAAACGTTGTCCGTTTATAATTGATTCCTGCATTAAACGCAGAGTTCTCGTTTCCTCCTATCGCATAGGTATTTCGCCCATGTGTCGTATATTTCAGCACATAGTGCGCCAGAAGCAGCAGTACGATGAAGATAATGCTGATATACGATAACGGCCCGATCTTTCCCGCTCCGAAATCAATGAATGCCCACCCTGCATCCGTATGGTTCGGGATCAGGGACTGCTCCGCATGGTATATGTATCCGAATCCCCGGCACCCAAGCATCATCGCCAGGGTAACGACGAATGCGTTGATTCTTGCATATGCTACCAGGAATCCGTTGATGGCACCTACCAGGCACCCTACCAGCAATGCCACGATGATTCCGGGGATCATTCCGATGCTCCCTTCCAGGCCGCAGGCAAGGGATGCTGCCAATGCTACCAACGTACACGTTGACATATCAAAGTAGCTGTTGATGATTACAAATGTCATACCTATCGCCATAATACCCTTCATGGCGTTCTGGTTAAAGACGTTGAACAGGTTGTTCACGTTCAGGAATCCAGGCACGAAGATGACTGCAAATACGAAAAATACAATCCAGATTGGTATGATCGTGTTCTTAGACAGAAATTTTTTAATGTTTCCCCAGCTCATTTACACACCCTTCTTTCTTTTTGTCATGATATCCATATATACCGCTATCAGAATTACTACACACTGTGCCACCCACTGCAGGTAATAAGGCAGACCCACGATCACGAATCCGTTTTTCAGGATACCAAGGATCATCACTCCCACGAAAGTCTTATAGACACTTCCGCTTCCTCCGCTTAAGGATGCACCTCCAAGGATGACTCCTGAGATAACATCAAATTCATAAGTTTCACCGATCGTAGCCTGCGCCGCCGCACCCCGCGAACACAGCATGATCGCACCCACTGCCGTCGCAAGGCCCGACAGTACAAACGTCTTCAGGATCACCAGCTTATCGTTGATTCCACTGTAACGGCACGCTTCATCATTTCCTCCCACCGACATCACATGATGCCCGTATACGGTCTTGGTCAGCACGATTCCCATGATGATGATAAACAGCGCCATGATGATGGTGGAAATCGGGACCGGGCCGATACTTCCCTTTCCGATCTTCGTAAACCACGCGTTGCTGTCTGCCATCTGCACAAACTGGCCGTTCGTATACATCATCGCCAGCGCCTGCAGTACGTTCATCATACCCAGGGTAACGATCATGGAATTCAGCCTGAGATACCCGCACAGATATCCGCTGATCACACCGGATGCCATACCGACTACCAGCGTCACAAGGATCGCCGGGACCGGCCCGATCTTGTCATGCAGGTCAATACAGATGACGCTGCACAGTGACAGCAGGGAGCCGACGGACAGGTCGAAGTTCCCTCCGATGATGACGAATGTCATACCTGCACCCATTACGGCGATGGTGGCCACCTGCCTGAAAATCAGAACAAAGTTGTCTGGCGTACGAAACTGTTTGGATATTACCGCAAATACCACATAGACCAGTATCATCGCAAACACTATACCCTGCTTTTTCAGAGTGGTCAAAAAATTCTTGTTGCTTTGAGACTCCATTACACATAACCTCCCTCTAATAGTTTTTTATAGCAGAAAGACCGATCGTTTACACAAGGGCCAGACGCCCTCTCAAATCGGTCTCTCTGCACTGGAACAAAATAAAATTATTTCTCTCCGTTAAATTCTTTCACTGCGTCTAACATCGCCACAATATTTTCCACCGGCGTATTTGCCTGAATGATATGTACAGCATTAAACACAAATCCACCGTCTTTTGCAAAAATCTCGCATCTTCTGAGCACCTGTTCGCGAACCTCTTCCGGTGTGCCAAAAGGCAGTACTTTCTGTGTATCCACACCACCTCCCCAGAACGTGATATCTTTGCCGAACTCATTTTTCAGCTCCTGCGGGTCCATTCCGTCCGCTGAGGTCTGCACTGGATTCAAAGCGTCAAATCCAGCCTCGATAAGCAGCGGTATCAGCGGCCGTACAGCACCACAATTATGTTTTAAGATCTTCCAGTTCGTATTTTCGTGTATCCAGTTATTCGCCTTTTTATAATACGGCATATAAACTTCACGGAATACATCCGGGGATACGAACAGACTGTGCTGATGGGAAAGATCTGCAGCGCAGGTAAATGCCACATCTATCATATCTCCGCATACTTCATTCACCCGGCGCAGGTTCTCAATCGCAATATCCATCTGCCTGTCAAACAGCTCTTTTACAAAGTCCTCTCTTAAAAGCGGGGACATGTACCAGTCTGTATAATTACGAATTCCTTTTGGGTGTTTCAGCCCTACGCCCGGAATATCTGCCGCATCACCGAGTCCCATACCCGGTGCTGCCAGAATTACTGATCGGTTTTGACGGCAGCCGGCTTCTGCCTGCTCTTTGATATACTGCAGGTTGTCATCATCCAGTAATGTCCATTCCTCCAGATTGTCCTGCGGATCCAGGTCATCATCGTCAAATGGTTCCTGACGGATAATAGCATCAAAGTAGACTGATTTTGCAGGCATATGTCCGGAAGCCGGAATACTCAAGTCGCCCTGAGGATGAATATAATATCCGCCTTTACCATCCGGCTGTGGATTGAACCCTTCCGGCACCAGGATCGTCTGCCCATCGGGGTTAATCCACTCTTTTACTTTATCCCTTGGAAATCCAAACATCGTCCCTTTGGGAAATGCAGATGCGGTATCAACCCCCATGACATCTGCCAGGTCCTCTTCAATCATACCCGCCATAATGTAAACATCCACAACGGTAACCGGACGTTTTTCCAGTCCATAATACTCTCTCAGTCCTTCAATACAGCTTACATGCATTGTGGAATCATTGATTCCGCCAAAATCAACCGCCACTTTATCCGGCTGTCTGTGATTTAAAGTTGTCTGTACCCGTTCTCTGTGTGTCATCATATTTTAAATCCTCCGCTAAATTTTATAGTGAATGCAAGCTTTACCACGCTTCCATTGTTCCCTTCAGGGAATCTGCTGTATCTGCCGTCGCCAACGGTGTCTCAATGCTGTTATCAAAGTTCTCCGGTTCCTCACCGTCTGCCAGCCTGATCGCCATATCCAGTGCGGTCTCTGCATCAAAATACGGGGACTGCATAACGGTAGCCGCAATCTTTCCGTCTTTTACATAATCAAGGGTTCCAAAGCTTCCGGAGGCTCCTGCATATACTTTCACATCATCCTGTCTTCCGGCTGCCTCAACAGCGTTCCATGCACCGTAAGCTCCATTATCATCATATACATAGATGGCATCGAGCTCACCTTTTCCATATTTAATCAGGTAATTTTCTGCAATCTGCTGGCACTTTTCACGGTTTCCTTCCCCCGTCTGGCTGTCCAGGATCTGAATGTTTGTTCCTTCTATGCCCTCTTCCAGCCCCTGAGAACGTTCCAGTGCGGCAGAGTACCCTGCAGGCCCTGCTATCTCCACAATTTTGGCATCTTCACCAATCTGTTTTACCATTTCCTGTGCAGTCTGCTTACTTTCCTCAATACAGGAAGGGCCAACATGGCATTTAATAAATTCGTCCCCCGATTCTGCAATTCTTGTATTCGCTGACATGCATGGGATACCTGCTTTGTTGGCAGCCCTTGCTGATGCCACGGCTGCTTCACTGTTGACCGGCCAGATGATAATACTGTCACATTTCATGTTGATCAGATCCTGCACCTGGTTGGCCTGTGTAGTTGCATCTCCTTTAGGATCGAGAATCTGAAGATCCACACCTTTTTCCTTGGCGTATGCTACCATAGTGTCATAATAAGATGTCTGGTATGGGTCCTGTCCTGCATAATTTACTACCATGCCTATCTTATAAGATCCGTTTGATTCCGGCTGCTGTTCACCGGTACTGCCGTCCTGTGATTCTTCTTTGGAAGCTGCCGTATCTCCTGCCGGAGCTGCTGCCTGTTTGTCGCTGGAACCTCCGCCGCATCCGGTAATCACCATAGCTGTAATAACTGCTGTACAAAGTATTGCCAATAATTTTTTCCTCATTTTTTTCCTCCGTCTTTTCTGATGATTTTCCTTTACTTTCCAAAACATGCTTTTCTTATTTTTTTCTAATCCCCCCTCAATTTTTTTCACTTCTTTTCTTTGTTCACATTGTAGCCTTTTACTGATAGAAATACATCAGAAATACTTTCAGAAAAATATTGAATTCTTACTATTCTTAGAATATACTCAACTGTAAGGGTGCACCCATACTATTGTGATTTTAACCAAAAGGAGAATTGCCCATGATTCGAAACATCAGAAATGTGCCCGGTGTTATGCCGACGTCGCTTGAATATTCATACAATCCCACCAACACTGCCCGGGAACTGTTTTTGTACATTGAATATATTGGACATGCGTACTGTTCACAGGATTATTCGGTAATACGGACAAATTACTGCCACTATCTGCTCATGTACGTGCAGAGCGGAAAGGCAGTAGTGTCTACGGATAAGCAGACATATGAAGTGGAACCCGGTGAGGCTTTTCTGATTGAAACACAAAAGCCCCATATCTATGGGGCCCTCGGTTCACTCGAATCTTACTGGATTCATTTTAACGGAAAGAATTTTCATCCTTTTTTTGAACATATGATCATGGCGAACCGCAATCAGCATGTATTCAACCTGAAAAACAATCCGGTATTCCTCTGGAAGCTTCAGGATATGTTAAGCACTTTCGAATTCAACAAACAAAACCCGGAGATCATCATGTCTGCTAAACTGTATGAGCTGCTCGGTCTGATGCTGGTAAACTCCACAAGCGGCAATGCGGATAACATGGGAGAGCTCGCACTGTATATCAACCGGAACTATCACAAAGTACTTTCACTCGAGAAACTCGCAAAAAGAACAGGCTTAAGTGTTTCCCGGTTTTGTACGCTGTTCAAAAAAGAAACCGGGTATTCTCCATATCAGTATATCAAGAATACCCGGCTGCACGCCTCCCGCAAATACCTGACCAGTACGACCTGTTCAATGGACGAGATCGCTTCTTACGTTGGATTTGCGGATGCCTCCTCTTATATCGCCGCATTCCGCCATAAGTACGGAATCACTCCTCACCAGCTCAGAAAGCGGCTGAATTCACGTTAACATAAAGTTTTTTGATGTCACTGCCGTCTGAGAAGGGACCTGGAATTGGCGTGACGCCCCGGAACTTCCCAAAGTAATCCTGCCGGAAAATGATGGGCGTCCCATCCGGATTCTCAAATTTCTGTTCCGGCTCGAATGCCTCACCCAGCGTTTCCGTACTGATAAACGGTATCTCCAGCTGAGGCAGATAGTCATAGAGGTTTGTCTCAAGCGTATAGTTTCCGTTGTTCTCAGTCAATGCCATCTCAATGCTGTGCTCTGTGTCTGTATGGTAGTTTTCCTCCGTGTCACAGGGCTGTGCACCGTTGAAGTAAACATTTCCGCCTGTGTAAACCGGGAGATGCTGATAATATAAATCTTTATTATTACCGTCGCAGGTCGTCTCAGGAGTAAATCTGCTGAAGTATTCCTCCCCCGTCGGATACCCGTCATACGGCTTTGTCCCGCAGATAAAATGACATTTCGTGATCCCGCTGTCATGTCTTTCTTCGGCAAATGCAGCCAGGTCTTCACGGATACCCTGTTGTACAAATATATTATTATAAATTCTCACATCTCCGTGGAGTATCGTCATAAAGCCGGCCACCTCCGTGCGGTGCGGCATATGATACGGCGTATAACGAGGAGACGGAAGCGTCCGGCTTCCATTATCCGTCCCTTCCCCAACCCAGGTAAAAGATCCGCCGATCAGATTATGTACCAGTGCTATTCCCTGTGCACTGATGCGGCATGAGCAGTCAGATAGCAGCAGATTATGATCGATCAGCGTGGGGCCGTGAGACACTTCCACAAACAGATCCTCCGCAAGCGCAAGGCCATCGGCAATCCTGGTCCCCCTGGGCGGGACATTATCATGAAACAGATTTTGTGTCACCCGGGTACCCTGCACCTGCCAGTCCAGCCAGATCCCGCGGGTACAATGGTGGATATGATTTCTCCGGAAGATCACGTCGATCGCCGCATGCATTTTGATGCCTCCGATCTCTGCGCCCGCCAGGTCCTGCTTGTTATTAATATGGTGGATATGATTATCTTCTATAATAGAGAATACACCGCCCAGATGCCCCACAATCCCTGTCTGGCCGCAGTCGTGGATATCACAGCGCCGGATAATATGTGACCCGACTGTTTCCTTTGACCAGCCTTCCGCCTGCGCCTGACAGATGATCTCGCGCTCCGTCTGCGCCCCGTCTTTCAGGCAGAATCTGGACCACTTATTGTCATTTTCCGGCTGCAGATATTTGCCAAGAGAAATACCGGAACACCGGGAATGTGATATTTCACAGTCCTCAATAATCCATCCTTTGGACCAGTGGGGTCCGACCATCCCTTCCTGCCAGGCTGTCGGAGGTGCCCATGTTGTCGCCGCCTGTTTTACGGCAAACCCGGATAACGTGATATAGTTTACTCCTGTCCTGTCCGGATAAAAACAATTGCGGCGCACGTTGATCTCAACATTTTCCAAATTTGGATCCACCCCCTGGAAATTCGCATAGATTACCGTATAATCACCATCCTGCTCAGTATACCAGGTATAAACGGTGAACGCCGGATCCCATGAAGACTCATATACGACAGGGTTAAGCACCCCTTCGATCTTCATAACTTCATACATGGATTTTCCATTCAGATAGACCTCTCCTGTGTGGACCGGTTCCAGTGCATAATACCAGTCACCGGATATCCGTGTCGTGTATGGATTATATCCTCCAAAGATGCCGTTCGAGATCCGCGCTTTCCACACATTTCCCTCATGTGGCACCCAGTTGTCAACACGTTCAGCCCCCGTGATCACGGCCCCCAGAGGCTGCTGTGATCTATATACAATGCGGTGCTGTTCATCTGTACCCCCATTTGCAGGATTTACTGCCTCCCGGTAAATACCAGGGGCAACGATAATCTCATCACCTGCACAGGCGATCGCCGCAGCCTCGCCGATCTTCTGAAAAGGCTTTTGCTTTGTTCCGCAGCCGTTACCGGATGCATCAGCAGATACGTAATAAATCATGGTCATTCCTCCCAATGTCTCTTCTGATTTTTATCAGTATCATTGTAACCTTCAGATCGTCCGGAAACCATTGATTCATTCGCAGTCTTTCATTAAATATTTTGTCTTTTGGTCCGTTTATTCTTCCGGCATAATCTTGCGGATTACCTTTGCCGGAATCACACTTTTGTGAGGTGATACCTTTTTCACACATTGACTCCCATGCCTAAAAGGTAGTACACTGTTAATACAACTATTACGAAGGAAGAGGTGTTAAATCAATGCCAACAACCCGGACTGGCTCCAATCCGCTCGGCGTGGAACCGATCAACAAACTGCTTACCCGTTTTGCCGTTCCCAGTATCATCGCCATGCTCGTCAGTGCACTGTACAATATTGTCGACCAGCTTTTCATCGGCCACAGTGTGGGAACGCTGGGGAACGCTGCCACCAATATAGCCTTTCCACTGACTATCGTCTGTACTGCCCTGTCTTTAATGTGCGGTATCGGCGGAGCAGCAAACTTCAACTTATCACTTGGTCGTAATGAACCGGATGAAGCCCGGCGTTATGCCGGTAATTCGGTCTGTATGCTGTTTTCTTTAGGACTTCTGCTCTGCATTGTAGTCCGTATTTTCTTACAGCCATTAATGTTTCTGTTCGGTGCGACATCAGATATCATGGATTACTCTGTCACTTATACCAGCATTACTTCTCTGGGTTTTCCGTTCCTGATTCTGACGACGGGAGGATCCAATCTGATACGTGCAGATGGAAGCCCCAGATTTTCCATGGTCTGCACCCTGACTGGTGCTGTCATCAATACGGTTCTGGATCCATTGTTTATCTTCGGATTTAACATGGGGATGGCTGGTGCCGCCCTTGCAACGATCATCGGTCAGATCATCTCCGGAATTATGGTCATTGTCTATCTGACCCGTTTTAAGACGGTACAGCTCACGCTGAAGTCACTGCTCCCATCTCTTAAACATTGCCGGGACATCGTGACACTTGGCATGGCACCCTGTTTTAACCAGGTCGCCATGATGGTTGTACAGATTGCGATGAACAATATTCTGCGGCATTACGGTGCCCAGTCAAACTACGGCAGTGAAATTCCTCTTGCCTGCGCCGGGATCATTACCAAAGTCAACATGATTTTTTTCTCATTATGCATTGGCATTTCTCAGGGGCTGCAGCCCATTGTCAGTTTCAATTACGGCGCAAAAAATACCGCCGTGTCCGGGAAGCCTACATGAAGGCTGCTGCCGCTGCGACGATCGCCTCCTGTATCGCTTTCTTATGTTTTCAGTTGTTTCCGCGGCAGATCATCGGCCTGTTTGGTTCCGGTACGGAAGAATATTTTCATTTTGCTGAAGAATACTTCCGAATTTTTCTGTTCTTTACATTTATCAACGGCCTGCAGCCGGTTTCCGCCAATTTCTTTACATCGATCGGAAAGGCGGGAAAGGGTATCTTTCTGTCACTGACGCGGCAGATTATCTTTTTGCTGCCGCTGATCGTGATCCTGCCAATGGTCATGGGTATCGACGGGGTGATGTTCTCGGCACCGATCGCAGATTTTATGGCCGCCGTACTGGTCATATACTTTATGCGCAGAGAATTAAAAGAATTGACAGTCCTGTCAGCGTCCGAAAATACTGAGGCGGCTTAACCCGGCGGGCATTTCCATAAAGAAGAAAATCAACAGTATCTGTTAACTTAGATAAGTTATACGGATACTGTTAATTTTTTACAAAATTTTCATTCTAAAAGTTAAGATTATACTATTTTTAGACAAGATAAGCAAATGCTGTCTACATTAATAGATGCTAGAATAAATCTATCAAAGAGATTTGCCGGCACACTTTATAAAAGGAAAAAGGGGTAGTTACAATGAGAAAAAAAATGGTAACAAAAGTACTGGCGTTTGCAATGGCAGCATTAATGATGACCGGATGTCTTGCCGGCTGCGGTGATTCTGATAAGAAAACCCAAGATCAGGCAGCTGCCGGGGAAGATGCGGCTGCAGATACCGGATCTGACAATGCCGGAGAAGAAACGTCTTCTGATAACGTATTCCGCGTTGGTTTCGTAAACATCGATAATGGCGACACGAACTGTTATCCCGCAATGATGAACTTCAAGGCATACGTGGAAAGTGACGAGTTCGCCAAAGCAGTCGGAGCTGATAAGGTGGAAGCTTTAACAGCGGATTCCGCTCTCAACATCGAAAAACAGACCACCAACGTGGAAACACTTTTGACCAAGGGTCTTGATATGATGTTTATCATCGGAGTTGATACAGAAGGCAACACCACTTCCGTTGAGGCATGTAACAAAGAGGGGATTCCCGTATTTATGGTCGGTACAGAGGCTTCCGGCGGTGACTGGAAATTTGTCGGATTTGATGAGACGGAACTTGGTAAATTCCAGGGAGAATGGTGTGTTGAAAACCTGCCTGAAAACGCAAATATATGCTATGTAGAAGGAACGCCGGGACGTGAAGCTGCCGTTATGCGTAAACAGGGCTTTATGGATGCCATCGCAGAGCGCGGGGACCTGAATCTGCTGTCCAGCCAAAGCGGAGACTTTTCAACAGAGGAATCCATGCGGGTTACTGAAGACTGGATTCAGAAATACGGTGATGATATCGACTGTATTGTTGCTCCGGACAATTTCTCTATCCTTGGAGTATGTGAAGCTCTGAAAGCAGCAGGAATGACAGATATCATTACCTGTGGTGTCGTAGGCAGCCGTGATGATGCCAATCAGATCAAATCCGGAAACGAAAGCTATGGCGTTTTTTGTTACTGGCCGATGATTGGAACTCTATGCGGTGAAATCGCTCAGAAAGTTTATCTTGGCGAAGACATTGAAGATAGAACAAACATTGAGTTATTCCATATGACCGCAGACAACTGTGATGATTTGTTAAACGAGTATATTCCGGAATAAAAACAGCAATTTCAGACGCGCAGCGCTGCAAAAACATCTTGTTTGAAACAGCGCTGCGTGTCTGCCCTATTAAAGATTTATTTCGTTATCAGTTCAACTTCTACCGGGAGTGACTTCTCAACTTCATCCCCCGCAATGAGCTTCATCGCCGTCTCAACAGCCGTCTCACCCATCAGTTCCGGCTTCTGTGCCACAGTCGCAGCCATTTTCCCTGCTTTCACAGCCGCTACCGCATCATCTGTGGCGTCAAATCCGACCACCCTGATATCTTTTCCGGACGCTGCGATCGCCTCCACTGCACCAAGTGCCATCTCGTCATTGTGTGCGAATACACCCCTGATGGCAGAATCAGACTGGAGGATGTTCTCCATAACTGTCAGACCCTCAGCGCGGTTAAAGTTTGCCGACTGGCTCGTGACAACTTCAAGTGCCGTATCCGCCGCCTCATGGAAACCCGCACCTCTGTCGATCGTTGCGGATGCACCCGGAACACCCTCGATCTCTGCAGCCTTAGAACCTTCTCCTATCTGCTCGATCAGATATTCTGTCGCCATCCTCGCACCGGCCACGTTGTCGGAAGCAATCTGGCAGTCCACCTCCACTCCGTTCACCACGCGGTCCACAGAGATGACTTTGATACCTTTTGATACGGCATTCTGTACCGCCGGAGCCACCGCGTCGGAGTCTACCGGATTCACGATCAGTACACTAACGTTTCTGGAAATCAGATCTTCGATATCGCTCGTCTGTTTTGCCGCATCATCACTCGCATCTACCACGACCAGTTTCACACCTGCATCCTCCGCTTTCGCCTTTGCGCCGTCTGCCAGTGAAACAAAAAACGGATTGTTAAGTGTTGATACCGAAAATCCAACTGCACCGCTTCCGCCGCCACTCTGCGCCGCGTCGCCCTCTCCGTCAATTGTGATGGCATTACAGCCCGCCACTCCGAGCAGCATGCAGACTCCTGCGACAAGCCCTGCTATTTTCTTTATTTTCATGACTCTTCTCCTTTTTCTTCTCAACGTTTTCGGTCAGACAATACCGCAACCAGGATGACCAGGCCTTTGATGACATCCTGATAGTAAGAAGATACCCCCAGAATGTTCAGACCATTGTTCAGCACCGCGATGATCAGTACACCGATAAAGGTACCGTAGATTTTTCCGCGTCCGCCGCTCATACTTGTTCCGCCGAGCGCTACCGCAGCGATGGCATCCAGCTCATAACCGTCACCCAGTGTCGGCTGTGCAGACCCCAGTCTTGACAGAAGGATCAGTCCTGACAGCGCCGCCATGAAGCCGGAGATCGCATATGCGATGATCTTGGTCCTGTGAATATTGATACCTGCCAGCTTCGCACACTTCCAGTTGCTACCCGTAGCATACACGGCGCGCCCGAAGGTGGTTTTATTCAGCAGGAAGAAAAATGCAATAAAAATAAGTACCAGCAGTATCACAGGTATTGGTATGCGGTAAAAATTTCCTTTTCCGATCAGTTTCAGCACAAAGCTGTCTCCGAGGTTTGAGATTGGTTTTCCGTTTGTGAAGATCATAGTCAGTCCCCGATAGACTGTCATTGTGATCAACGTCGCGATAAACGGCTGCAGTCTTCCTTTTGTCACCAGAATCCCGCTTACGATACCGAGCCCTGTACCGATGACCAGCGCTCCGATCATGGCCGCTCCGGCAGGCACACCTGCTGCGATCATTCCCGCACAGAGTGCGGTGCTAAGCGCCAGTACAGATCCCACGGACAGATCGATTGCATCCGTGAGGATCACACATGTCATACCGAAGGCGATCAGTCCGTTTATGGACGACTGTCTCAGCAGTGACAAAAAGTTGCTCCATGTGCGGAATTCGGGGCTGACTACGCTGATTCCTATAACCAGGATAATCAGTGCGATCAATGCACCCAGATCCTGTGCATGATTAAAAATACCTTTTTGATTGGACTTCATGATATTGTACCTCCCGTCGCCAACGTCATAATATTCTCCTGGCTCGCCTCTTTCCTGCTGATGATTCCGCGAACCTCCCCCTCCCTCACGACCATGATCCGGTCGCTCATTCCGAGAACCTCCGGAAGCTCAGAGGATACCATAATAATCGCTACGCCTTTTGCGGCAAGCTCATTGATAATTGTATAGATTTCTTTCTTAGCGCCGATATCCACGCCTCTGGTGGGTTCATCCAGAATCAGTATGCCGGGATTCGTATAGATCCACTTGGCAAATACTACTTTCTGCTGATTTCCTCCACTCAGGTTGTTGCACTCATGGTCCGGCCCGAAGCACTTAATGTGAAGTTCCCGGATACCTTTGGCAACCAGATCCTGTTCTTTCTTTTTATGCATTACCCTGTGATTTGAAACACTGGACAGATTGGCAAGCGCTATATTTTTCTGTATGCTCTCTTCCAGCATCAGGCCTTCTACCTTCCTGTCCTCTGTGATAAACCCGATTCCGCACTTCATTGCCTGAATCGGAGATTTAATATGCACTTCCCTTCCCTGGATCTCAACGGTTCCATGTTCATAGGAAAGGTTCCCAAAGATAGCCTGCATGATCTCTGTCCTTCCGGCACCCATCAATCCGGATACCCCCAGGACCTCACCTGAACGCACTTCAAAATTTACATCCTGAAATACTCCCTGTTTCGTCAGGCCCTTTACTTTCAGCACGGTCTTACCAATTTTACTGTGCCTGGCAGGATACCGTTCACCAATCTCACGTCCGATCATCATTTTTACGATCTCATTCATATTTGTCTCGGGTATATTTTTGGTCCCCACGTACGTCCCGTCTCTCAGCACACTGATCCTGTCACACAGCTCAAAGATTTCCTCCATTCGGTGCGAAATATACACGATAGATACTCCCGATTCGCGCAGGGAATGAATCACTTCAAACAGCACCAGTGTCTCGCTCTGAGTAAGCGCCGCTGTCGGTTCATCCATGATGATGACTTTGGCGTCTACCATAAGCGCCTTACAGATTTCTATCATCTGCTGTTGCCCCACGGACAGATTGGACATCACCTCCGACGGCGATATATGAACTCCGAGCCGGTCCAGGGCCTCGGCTGCTTTTTTGCGCATTGCCTTCTGATCGCAGAGTCCGAATCTCGTCTTTATCTCTTTTCCCATAAAAAGATTTTCTTCCACCGTCAGGTCAAACAATACATTTAATTCCTGATGGATAAATACGATGCCTGCCTTCTCAGCTTCCTGAGGGCTTTTGTAATGTACTTCCCTGCCATCTACCAGTACAGTACCTGCATCCTTTGTATAGACACCTGTTAGGATCTTCATAAGCGTTGATTTTCCGGCACCGTTCTCGCCCATCAGTGCATGAACTTCACCATCGCCCAGAATAAAACCGGCATCTTTCAGAACCTGATTGCTTCCGAAAGATTTATCTATTCCTTTCATCTCAATCTGCATGTCCTACGCCTCCCTTTCTTTTCTCAGAACAAACAGCCGGACTGCAGGATGATGTTGGCATAAGCCGTGGTCTCACCTGTGCGGATGACTGCCCTGCACATTTTTGTCTGTTCCTTCAGCTCCTGATGGCTGACATACTCTATCTCACATGAATTTCCCATGCTTTTTACCAGGTTCAGTATATCCTTCCACATGTTCGGGCTGTGTTCTTTTATTTCTTCCGCCAGAATTATTTTTTCAATTTTCATGTCACCCGTTACTTCATTTAATACTTCCAGGAACCCCGGTACACCGAACTTCACAGCCAGGTCTATCCTTTCTGTCTCATCCGGTATCGGAAGTCCGCAGTCTCCCACTGCCAGGGTATCCGTGTGTCCCATGTAAGAAAGGACCCTTGAGATATCACTGTTTAAAATTCCATTTTTCTTCATTCTCTATTCTCCCAATTCTCTGATGACTTCTTCGTACGTCGGCATTCCTCCCTGTGCGCCGAATTTTTCAGTGGAAAGGCCGGCAGCAGCATTTGCAAACCGCAATGACTCTTCCATATTCCTGCCCTCTGTTATGGCAACGGTAAAAGCTCCGTTCAGTGTGTCTCCCGCCCCTGTGGTATCTACAACTTTTGATTTTCTCGCAGGCACCAGGATCGTCTCCCCGCTTTTCAGACAGGCTCCCACTCCGCGGGATCCCTGTGTGATCACAAGCTTCTCCGGATAGGTCTTTAAAAGCTCCTCAAATGAGCGGTCCTCCCCAAACAGGATCACAGCCTCATGTTCGTTAGGTGTAAGATAAGTCACCTTTTCCAGAATATCCTGCCGTACAGGTCTGGCAGGTGCCGGGTTCAGTACAACCTTTACTTTGTTTGCCGCACAAAGTTCAGCAACATACTCGACCGTATTCTGTGGTATCTCGTGCTGAAGAAGTACAATCTCACATTCCAGAAGAGAGTCTTTTATCTCATTTATATAGTCAATGTCCACACAGTCATTTGTTCCCGCTACAACAATAATCGTATTGTCATTCTCACCAACCGTAATGACCGCAAGTCCTGTGGGAATCCCTTTCACGGTTTTAATATGCTGTGTGTTGACGCCCATATTTTCAAGATTTTTGACAAGGTTTTCCCCTGCAGCATCGTCGCCCACACAACCGAACATTTCAACATCTGCACCTAATCTGGCCATGGCTACCGCCTGATTCGCACCCTTTCCTCCCGGGATGTACTGCAGATCTTCCCCTTTCAGTGTCTCACCTTTCAAAGGAATTCTCTCAGCTTTGACTGTCATATCCATGTTGATGCTTCCTACTACTCCTATTTTTTTCATATTTCTTCTCTCTTTCTCAACGTTGTTTCCCGCTCAATCAATTCCACTTCAAAATGGTATCTGATATCCGTCTTTTTTCCTTCAATATGATCAATCAATACCCTCGCCGAAGTTTCACCCATCCTGGAGATCGGCTGCGCGATTGTCGTAAGCTCCGGCGTCATAAGCTCGCTCAGGTTAATATTATCGTATCCGATAATCTGTATATCATCCGGCACCCGATAACCCTTTTTTCTCAAAACCTTGTAGACGGAAATTGCGACCATATCATTTCCGGCAATAATACCGTCCACTTCGGGATATCTCTTTAGCAGCTCCTCAGTCATATTAATACCCTCCTGGAAACTGTACTTACAGTCCACAAAACGTGGAACAACATCATACCTGCTGCACATGGCCAGGTAGCCTTCAAAACGTTTCCTTGCACTGGACAGCGCCTGATCGCCTCTCATATTGACGATATGACGGCAGCCACATTTCACCAGATGCTCCATGGCGAGACGTCCGCCCTGGTAATGATCTGACTGGATATACGCGATCTGGTTCTTCGCCTTTACCTCACGGTCGAGTATGACAACAGGAACCCGGCACTGTTCCACGCTTTCCTTGATGCCGTCCTGATTCGTCAGCAGTATGATCCCATCCGCATTCATTCTGCTCAGCAGATCGATATTTGTTTTCTCTTTTTCCAGGTCATTATTAGAATTACAGAGCATCAGGCGGTACCCTCTGTGATAGCTTTCCTCCTCAATGGCACGTGCCATCTCATTAAAAAATGGATTCTGGATGTTCGGGAGTATTACACCGATAATTCTGGCTGATTTTTTGTATAAGGTCCTTGCTGTCTCGTTCGGTCTGAAACCGGTTTCTTTTATCACCTTCAAAACTCTCTGCTTCTTCTCGTCGTCAACATTAGCCGTCCCATTCATTACTCTTGATACTGTTGAAGGAGAAACCCCCGCCATCTTAGCAACATCTCTGATACTTATCATTGTTTCACCTCATTTCTTTTTTTGAAACCCGTTTCAAGTTGGTTTTATTATAATCATTTTACAAAAACATGTCAATAAAAATCAGCGTTTTCGTGCTTGTGAACAAATTTCCAGCGAATTGCTATTTTTTTCCGCCCTTCCTTTGTCTATTATCCACAAAACTACTTTACACCGTTAAAAAAAGACCCGCCAGAGACATTCTTAACCTGGTCTCTGGGGGGCCTTACCTTCAATACATATTCTTCTAATTTGTTACTCCTCGGATGGATCGATATCAATAAGGACCTTCATTGATGTCTCACGATTTCTGTCTATATACTCATAAGCATCCAGATACCGGTCAAACGGAAAATGCTGACTCATCAATAGCTTCAGTTTGATCTTCCCCTCGCTAACCAGACGAATCGCATCTGCATAATCATCATGCCTGTACATCATCGTTGTATTTAAATCCAGTTCATGATCGTTCAGTACCGCCAGATCCACATTTGCCATCTTCCCAAATACAGCCACCAGGATAATCACACTTCCTTTTCTGGCGTACTTGATGGCCTGTCCCATGGTAATGTCATTTCCTGCGCAGTCATAGATCACATCTGCCTTATCAGGCCCAAAGCATTCCGACATGGCTTCTCCAAAGTCTTTGTGCTGTGTATTTACGGCAAACGTGGCGCCGGCCATTTTCGCCAGTTCGAGACGATGATCTGAAACATCCGTGATCAGCACCCTGGATGCACCAAGTGCCTTCACCGTCTGTGCTAAAAGATTTCCTATTGTCCCCGCACCTAAGATCGCCACGTCTTTACCATTTAAATCGCCAAACCGTTTTGCCGCATGTACCGTTACAGCCAGCGGTTCAATCATGGCGCCTTCATTAAAAGTCATATGATCCGGAAGCGGTGTTACCTTTGATGCATCCACGGCAAAATATTCACTTGCCACACCTGTCGTCTGAAAACCCATGACCTTCAGGTCTTCACATAAATTATACTTTCCGTGCAGACAGGGGTAGCACTTCCCGCAGTATACCTGAGGTTCAATTGTCACCTTCTGTCCTTCCGTAAAACCAGTAACCCCCGAACCACATTTTACAACCTTCGCAGACATTTCATGTCCCTGGGTCACAGGATAGCTGGTGAAAGGGTGGGTGCCATGATAAACATGAATGTCACTCCCGCATACACCCAGCTTCATAACTTTTACCAGAATCTGATCCTCTCCGGGTTCAGGAACCGGCACTCTTTTGTATTCTATTGTCTTTGGAGCAGTCATTACCTGCTGAATGATAGTATTCATATTAACCTCCCATGCCGCACTTGCTGCGGCTCTGATCAGGGATAGGTGAAAGTTTTCTTTCAGCCTTCTGTCCCCCATTCCCTTCCAGGAACAGAGAGCGCTCACATACAGCTACACGACAGTTGAGAAAAACTGGTGAATCAGTTTAAATGCCACACCGTAAGCCGATGCCTCCCAGCGATACTTGCCGCAGTGGATAAACAGGGCATCCTGATCTAAATAATCATACTGCATCGTAAGCTGCCGCAGACTGGAAAGGTATTTTTCCATATATCCTCCTACATGACCGCCCACAATGATTTCGCAGTCATTCAGCATTCGTATATTAGAGATGACAATGGAAAGATTTTTCAGGTAATGATCCCATATCCGTTGATTCTCTTCATTCCCGCTCTCAAGCAGCGAAAAGAATTCCTGAAGGTTTCCATCTCCCAATACCTTGGCAGAGCAGTAGCTGTCAACACACCCTTTTTTTCCACAATAGCAGGTCTTGCCATCCGGAATAAAAATCATATGACCAATCTCTGAACTCTTGTTATTGATACCGCCGTATGGTTTGCCATTTACACTGAAAGCACCTCCGACAGTAGCATTCAATGATAAATAAAAGGCTGTACCGGTTCTAAAACGTTTTTCAGATAAGGCCGCTGCATTTCCATCGTTTTCAAAGATTACCGGATAAGGCAGTGCATTTTCCAGGTCCATCAGACTGTAATTTTCCAGTTGGAACGCATGGGATTTTCGAATGATCCGATTGCCGTTATCCAACACCCCTGGCAGAGAAATCCCGATTCCAAGTATTTTTTCCCTGTCGATTACATTCCTTGAAACAAACTCTTCGACCTTCTTGCCAAACAGTCTATAATATGTATACGTCGGCTCAAAGTTAAACCTTATACGCTCTTTGTTAAGAAGAACTCCATCTAATCCTACCAGAACCATTTCCAGATGATGATTCGTTATGTTAAGACCAATCGCCAGCCTGGAATCCCTTACGATGGAAATAATCTTCGCTTTACGCCCTCCGCTCGACTCTGACTGCCCGATTTCGGCAATCAAACCACTTTCTTTTAATTCTTTGATTTTTTGCAGTACGGTTGGCAGACTGAAACCGCATTCCTGAATAATATCATTTCGGGTAACTTCTCCTCTGTCTGATATATATTCAATAATGGTACTTTTTATAGCCTTGGTAGTATCCTCACGAAATTGTTTTGCCATGTTTTATTCCCTGTTTTATCCCCTGATTTATCTCCTGATACCACGAATTGCTCTGCACTTCGTGTTTTTCGGGTCCAAAATCATGTATTGCCATACAGGCATGGCACACACAACCATTTGACCTCAGTATCAAAAATTTTTAATTTTAGCTTAGCACAAACACGGTTTTCCGTCAATCAAACTACTTTTTATACGGGATGATTCCGCCAAATACATCGTCATCTTCCGGTTTGCCTGCAACGTGCTCTAAAAACCTGTTTAATGCACTGCGCCAGAAGACCCAGTCATGAATGCCTTCCCATGTCTCATATACCACATCCAGATGACACTTGCACAGCAAATCATAAAACGCTGTATTCTGTCGATACACCAGGAGATCTTCTGTCCCACATGCCAGATAAATATCCGGAGCCTCAGCTGTGCTAAGATTTTTAGCCAGATAGCAAAGCTGATCTTTTTCCCGGGGTATTCCTCCCTCACCCACCACAGCTACAATTTCATTTATAAAGTTTGCGCCACAGTCACTGGTTTTGCCCAAAATTTCTGCCTGATGGAAAAAAGCACTGATATCTGTAACCCCGCTGAAAGAGCCAACCGCTGCAAACACACCGGGCTCGGACAAAGCCGCATGAAGAGCGCCGAAACCGCCCATTGACAGCCCTGCGATCATCAGATGGTCAGAGTCGGCGGGTATATGAAACATTTTTTCCATCAGCTCCGGAAGTTCACCGGTCAGGTATTCTGTGTAATGTCCTCCATGTTTCATATCCAGCCAAAAACTTTTGTGCCCCTCCGGTACAATGACTGCAATATTATATTGTGCTGCCAGTTCGTCTGCCAGTCCGTGCCTGATCCAGCCGGACGCATTATCTGAAATGCCATGTAGTAATATCAATGTTCTCGAAGGACCATCCTTCTGGTAACGGTGACCATCATATGGCAGGCTGACATAGACCTGTGTCTCAAACCCTAATGTTTTCGGAAATATATTCCCCTGGAAAAGCGCCATTTTGTAAATCCTCCCTGAGAACCTCTGCTGTACGGTTCATTACGCCGCCTTTGGTGCCTTTTTGCCTGACCGCCCAAAGCTGTCAAAGACTACAACCGCCAGGAGTACGATGCCTTTGATAATCTGCTGCCAGTAATCATTTGCACCCATAATTGACATCCCATTATTTAAGACACCTATGATGGCAGCACCTATAATTGCTCCCGCAATACTTCCTTTTCCCCCATTTACACTGACTCCGCCCAATACAGCCGCTGTAAGAACATCCATCTCAAAACTGTTTGCAATGTTAGGCTGTCCTGAACCAGTCCGGCAGAGCATAACGATTCCTGCTATACCTGTCAGAAATCCAAGCAATGCATACGTTAAGATACGCGTAAAATGAGTATTGACTCCCGTCAGCCTTAAAGCTTCTTCGTTACTTCCGAGTGCATAGAAATGCCGTCCGATATAAGTCTTGTTCAATAACACAATGCCAAACACAATAACCGCGATCATGATCAGGCCGGGAATCGGAAAGAACCCAAACAGATTTCCCTGTCCTATTGTTTTTAAATAGTCCGGGATACCATACATCGGATATCCGTTGGAAATAACAAAAGCTGCTCCGCGAAGAGCCGTCTGCATTGCCAGTGTGGCAATGAGGGGCGGTATCCCTGTTCTGCTGATCACAAAACCGTTAAAAGTTCCGATCAGAGTAGTAAACGCAATACCGATAATCAGCGCAAGGATCGGATTTACTCCCGCATTGAGGATCAGATAACAAATAATAATATTCATGATCGCTATCTGTGATCCGACTGACAGGTCAAGCCCCCCGCCGATCAGGACGAAGGTAAAACCGACGGTAACAATCCCCATCATGGAAATCTGGCGGATAATGTTCATCGCATTTCCCACTGCAAAAAAAGCAGGAGAAATAATTGAGAAAACAATAATTAATGCAATAAAAATAAGAAAAATCATGTACTGTTTAAAGCCACTGGATAATTTATGTTTCATAGTTAAGTTACCTCCTATCATATTCCTGATGCCATTGCCAAAACGTGATCCTGTGAGAACTCATTTTTCTCAAGGAGACCCGCGATTCTTTTTTCGTTTAGAACAACGAGTCTGTCAGAAATATTCAGCAATTCAACCATATCTGAGGAGATCAGCAATATTGCCATTCCCTGTTTTGCAAATTCCGCGATCAGATTATAAATCTCCTGCTTGGCTCCTACATCTACGCCTCTGGTCGGCTCATCCAGTATCAGGACCCTGGGATTGCTGGCAATCCATTTTGCTAAAACTACCTTCTGCTGATTGCCGCCGCTAAGGCTTGAGACATTGTCTTTGACACTTCCCACCTTGATACGGAAAGCCACTCTCTGTTTTTCAACGATTTCTTTTTCCCTGTCTTTTTGTATAAAAATATTTTTAGAGATCCTCTTTAAAATGGGCATGGTTATATTCCAGCTGATCGGCAAAGACAGAATTGCCCCATGGTTCTTTCTGTCCTCCGGTACATAGGCAATTCCTTTCTCCAATGCCTGTTTTGGTGATTTGACCGTGATCTTCTCCCCGTTCAGGATTAACTCCCCACTGTCGATTCTCTCCGCACCAAACAAAAGCCGTGCCAATTCAGTCCTTCCGGATCCCAGCAGGCCGCCAAGCCCCAGTATTTCACCTGCACGCAGGGTAAACGAAATATCTTTAAGCCCGTTTCCTCCGATATTCCTGGCTTCCAGTACAACATCGCCTTTTTCCCAGGTAGGATGAAACTCGATCTCTTCCACCTTGCGGTTTGCCATCTGATAGATTAATTCCTGCCGTGTAATGTCCTGTGTCGCAGATGTTAATATGTATTTTCCATCCCGCATAACCGTCAGGCGGTCTGCGATCCTGTATATCTCTTCCAGCCGATGCGATATGTAAATAATCGTAACTCCCTGTTCCTTCAGTCTCCCGATCAGTTCAAAAAGATCTTCTGTCTCATTGGTAGATAACGGAGCTGTAGGTTCATCCATAATGAGTATCTTTGCATCTTTTGCAACCGCCTTTGCAATTTCTACCAGCTGCATCTGAGCGGTCGTCATATTTCCGATGATGTCTGTCGGACTGATATTTACTTTCATGCTGTCCAAAACTTTTTTTGCTTTTGCTATATATTTCTTCTTATCATAAAATCTGCTTTTCTGATCTGACTGAAGTTCATCACCCATATAAATATTCTCCGCAACAGTCAGCGATGGAAACAGGTTAAACTCCTGATATATGGTAGACACACCCACACTCCTGGAAAGCTGAGGTGTCATCCTCGCATAGCTCTTCCCCCAGAAGACAAGTTCACCTGAATCCGGCACCTCTGCACCAGATATCATCTTGATCAATGTAGATTTGCCTGCACCATTCTCTCCCATCAATGCGTGGGTCTCTCCCCTCTCAAAATCTATCGACACATTATCAAGCGCCTGAATGCCGCCATACCGTTTCTTTATATTATGTACAGATAATACAAGTTCTTTTTCCATATTATCACTCTCTCTTCACATTAATAATGCAGCTTTTACAAAAGGGGCATCTTTTACGGTTTCCTCCAAAGACACCCCTTTACCACTATTAATCACATGTTTTATTCAGCGGGTGGGGTTAATTATTCTTCGTCCAGATAATCACCTACATTGTCAATCGTTACCGGTGTTGTTTCATAAATAATCGTTCCATCCACTTCTTCACCCTGGCTGGCAGCTATCAGGATATCAATTGCCCCGGGCAGAGCATCATAAGCTCCTGACATTACGGTTCCCCTGTACATGGTACCATCGCTGATCAGCTGCAGTGCCTGCGGGTCGCCGTCTGCGCCAAAGAATCCGTAATTATCGCCCTCCTTTCCCTGTGCCTTAAATACTTCATAAGCCCCGAGAACACCTGTATCATTGATACCGCAGATAACCTGGATATCCGGATGTGCAGCGAGGAAGTTTTCCGCCTGAATATTGCCTTCATCGCCCACGCCGGCTTTCTGCTGTGCAACTACTTTAGCATTAGGTGCAAGTTCAGTGAGTGCATCAACGATACCTTTTGCTCTGTCGATAATGAGCGGGATATCCGGATAATCAAACACACCAACCTCTATCACTTCCTGTGCTTTTAAATCCGGGTTTGAATTGATCCAGTCCGCAGCCATCTTTCCTGTTTGATATCCATATACATAATTATCCAGGTTCAGTGACCCTTCTGCACCGTCAACAATGCCATCATAAGTCATGACATAGATTCCTTTTTCTGTGGCTTTCTTTGCCATATCCGAGATGCCGTCGGGGTCAAAAGCGACCGCCATAATAGCTGTACATCCGGATGAAATAAAGTTTTCAAAAGAAGAAATCTGCTTGTTGACGTCGTTATTTTCGTCGGTCACCATACACTCTACACCTTTTTCATCACAGTAATCCTCGATGATCTGGGCCATCTTTGAATAGAAAAGATTCTGTGTTGTACTCATGGAGACACCGATTTTTACTTTTACATCCGAAGATGGTGCCTTTTCTTCAGAAGACGTTGATTTTTCTTCTTCGGGCTTGCTGTCTGCGGATGATCCGCACCCCGCCAATGCTGCCAATCCGATCGTGGAAGCGATTACCAGAGCCATTAGTTTTTTGATTCTTTTGTTTTTCATGTATTTCCCTCCATACATTATATTTTGAGGAAGAATCCTTCTAATTCTCCCTTAACTAAAACCAGCTCTTTTGCTGATTTCTGTTACGATGTTATATCTGCTTCTCTTTAGCTGCTTTATACATTGCCAGTACATTCTGAGCCGGAACATCAGCCTGTATATCATGGACTGCAGTTAAGATATAGCCTTCCGGCCCCAGCTCATCGATTCTTCTTGCCACCTCATCGCGTACATCATCGATCGTACCATTTGGCATAACCTGGCTTGTGTCAACCGCTCCACAGAAACAGAGTTGGTCACCATATTCCTTCTTAAGCTGTCTCGGATCCATACCTGCTGCATTTACCTGAACAGGATTTAGTATGTCCACCCCTATTTCAATCAGATCCGGAATCAGCGGAACAACGCTGCCGCAGGAATGATACATCAGTTTTGCGTTCGTACGGCTCTTGATAAAATCAAAATACCTCTTCTGATATGGTTTGATCATTTCCCGATACACGGCCGGAGACATAAGCGGAGACCTTGCCGCTGCCAGGTCATCTCCGACAAAAATAATATCCAGATATTCACCCACTTCCTGTAAATACTGTTCCTGTCTCGCACATTGAAACCGAAGCATGTGTTCCATCAGATAGTGTATAATATCCTCATCTGCAAGCAGATCTGTCAGAAAGTTTTGAAATCCGCGAATATAATGTGCCGGTTCAAAAATGCCGGAATCCACAATGTCACCCACAATAGCATAACGGTTTTCTTCTTTTAACTTCCGTGCCCGCTCCCTGCAGCCTTTGACTGCAGCCGGGACCACCGGGTCAGGCCATTCATACTCTTTAATCTCTGCCAGCTCAGTCATATCCTGCAGCGGATGATATACCATATCGTAATACAATTCATTATCGGGCATTTTAAAATGTATTCCGAAATGATCAATAAACTCTCTTTTGTTTATCACCTGTTTTGGAAAACATGGATGCGCGGGCACTCCTCTTGTATCCGTCTCAAGAAATTCAAGAACAGGTTCATCTACCAAACTAATCTGAAAATCTTCCATCATTAATCTGTCTTCCGTATGAACCCCCAGTATTTTTTTGACTTTATCATACGTTTTCCGCGCAATGGATGTACAGTTCGTTGAACCCAGTTCCGTTACGATCCTGTCAGGGGTCTTATGGTTTATGGTAGCCAATACTCGTTCACGTGGTGTCATGCAATGTCCCTCCAATTCATTTGTTTATTGAATTATAACATTTTTATTTCATTTTATCAATCGTTTTATAAAAGATTTTATATTATTCAGAGAGAGACACATGATGCGTAACCAGTATTACGGCCTTACAATTACTTTTCCTGCCTGACTGGGCGCCTGCAGGGCTGTTCCCAGCTTCTCCAGCGGGATGATCTCCGCCACAAGTTTGTCCAGATTGATCATGCCTGCATTCAGCAATGCAACAGAACGTCCCTGAGTCAGCGGATTGACATAAGAAGTCCTGATCGTCAGCTCCTTTCGAAACAGTTCAAAAGGTGCCAGTTTCATCACATCTTCAGACGTTCCCAGACCAAATAGCATAACTGTGGCACCTCTTCCCGCATACCGCACTGCATCTTCCATGGTAGCAGGTCTTCCTACGCATTCAATCACCACATCCAGATGAGTGACACCTGCGTCCTTTAATTCCCGTTCCACATCCTGATGGACCGGATCGATGACACAGTCAGCCCCCAGTTCCAGTGCCAGATTATGTTTTACTACATCCGGTTCTGATACGGCGATTTTTGCTGCCCCTGCGTTTTTACACAGCTGCAGCATGATCATTCCGATCGTACCGCCTCCGATGATGAGTACCTGGCTGCCCAGCTTTACATTTGATATATCGAAGCCGTGAAGCGCACAGGCGAGAGGCTCGCACATCGCACCCGCTTCAAAGGAAACACTGTCAGCCAGCAAAAACGCCTGTTTCTCCAACACAATACACTGTTCCTCAAAACCGCCATCAAAGTTTACCCCTGTCGCGTACATGCTGTCGCAGAACTGAACATCCCCTTTTCGACACATTTCACAACCGCCGCACATTACGTTTGGGTCTACGCATACCCGGTCACCCGCCTTGAAATTCTTCACTGCGCTGCCTGTCCGGACAACTACTCCTGCTAATTCATGGCCCAGAACAATCGGCGGCTCACAGTCAGTGGCTCCCCCGAATCCATTGTACAAATGAATATCGGTTCCACAGATACCCGCGGCCTTCACATCGATCAGTATCTCATCCGGTTTAATCGGGCGTACCGACCGATCCTCCACGCGTATTTCTTTGTTACCATAAAAAACTGCTGCTCTCATCTCTAATCCCTTCTCCCCTTATTCTTCCTGCGGTACCGTATCTTTCAATGCCTGCAGTTCAGCCAGCAGGTTTTCTGCCGGAACATCCGGCTGAACATTGTGGATATTTCCGCCGATGAAACCGCCGCCTCTGGACAGGATTTTTGCTGCCGCACGGGTCTGGTCATACACTTCCTCCGGCTTAGCCGTGGGCATCGTCTTCTGCGGATTACAGCCGCCACCCCAGAATACGATATCTTTTCCAAATGTACTCTTTAGCGTCTCCGCATCCATACCCCTGGCAGATACCTGGATCGGATTGAGGATATCAAATCCGGCTTCTATAAAGTCCGGCAGAATGGACGTGATCGCACCGCAGGAATGAATGAATATTTTCCAGTTGGTATTTGCATGTATCCAGTCATTCATCCGTTTATAATACGGCTTAAAAATTTCCTGAAAGATTTCTTTGGACACCATCAGACTGGTCTGATGTGCAAAATCTGTTGCGGAAAGTTCGATCACATCGATACGGTCGCCAACCGCTTCTTTGTAAAGCTTCAGATTCTCAATTGCGATTTCTGACTGCATATCAAACAGATCTTTCATATAATCCGGCTCTTCGCACATGGTCATCAGCCAGTCCGGCATATTGCGCACACCCGGAGTTTCCTTCTGCCACGGGCCCGGTACATGGAACGCGTCCCCCAGACCACCCCAGTCATAGCGTCCAACCAGGGAACACTGCGTATTATTGAACAGATCTTCAGACTGATCCTCACAGGCTTTCAGTTCCTCATCAGTGAACAGGCGATACATACCCTCATAGTCTTTTCTGGCATTCCACTCGGTCTTTGTATCCAGGTCCTCCTGGCGTACAATGGGATCAAAATAAAACCCGCCCCCAGGCATCTTTGCACTCGGAGGATAGTTCATATCTCCGCCCGCATATGCATAGAGTGCGCCGTCATCTCCTACCGTGTATGCAAACTCTCCGCTCACGAGAACCTGCGTTCCATCCGGAAGCGTCCATCTTTTAAAATCCTTATTCGGCACACCTGCCGTATTTGTAATCCCCCAGACTCCTACACAGTCAATCTGCAGTGCATCTATAACATCCTGCTCTACAGCGCCGCACTGCAGCAACGGATCCGTCAATGTTATAATATGGTCTTCCAGCCCCAGCTGCTTTCGCAGATTTTTCAACGCCAGTGCATGTATGGTCGTCACCGGTGTGGACCCCAGATCGATCGGAACACGGTCTGACACTTCATGATTTAACGCCTTTCTCACTCGTTCTCTAGATGTCATTTTTCATATTTCCTTTCCTGAATATAATTTTTTATTATCCAAATAATTCCAGTTAGTAAAACAGGTTATGCAAAACGCCTTTTCTAAACTTATGAGCCTATCATACCCCCAATACTATACATTGTCAATTAGCACTGTTTCATAAAAAATAATCCGATTTTTTTGTTTATTTTTACCAATAGTTTCTTTTGATAATTTGTTTTATCATTAAATATATGGAACAACATATTTCATAAACCCATTTTGTATAATTGTTTTATTCAGATTATAAACAAAGGAATTTAAATATGAACAAAATAACCAACAATGAGATCAAACGGACAAACCGTAACAATGTCTTCACTGCGATCTATCATGCACGGCAGACTTCAAAGCAGCAGCTGGCAAAAACCCTTCAGCTGAGCATGCCCACCATCACACAAAACCTGAAAGAGCTGGAATCATTGAACTTAATCCGAAAAGATGGTTTTTACGAATCCTCCGCTTCAGGCGGCCGAAAAGCGCAGATCATACGTTGTAATGAAACTGCCCGCATATCCGTGGGTGTAGAAGTCCTGAAAAAGAAAGCCTACATCATAGCAGTCGATCTCTATGGTACACCTCTAAAGCAGGATACTTTAACACTGCCTTTTCAAAATAATGAGCTCTACTACTGTGCGCTGGGCAACTGGATCAACAGTTTTATTGCCTCCCTGCCTTATGATAAAGAGAATATTTTAGGTGTTGGTATCGCCATTCAGGGGCTTATCTCACCAGACCGTTCTACCATTCTCTTCGGTGAGCTGATGAACTGCACCGGACTCTACCTGGAAGAATTTGCACGCTTTATAAAGTGGCCCTGTATCTTCATCCACGATTCAGAAGCCGCTGGTTTTGCGGAAATCTGGCTTAGCTCAGACTTAAACGATTCTCTGTTTCTCTGGCTAAACCACAATTTTGGAGCTGCTCTGGTCATAAACGGCAAGATTCACCAGGGAATCGGAAGTCTGAGCGGAACTCTGGAACATATGACGCTGGTCCCAAATGGCAGAGCATGTTATTGCGGAAGGTCCGGGTGTGTGGAAGCTTACTGCTCCGTAGATGCACTGGAAGAAAACGCAGAAGAAACTCTGGAAACCTTCTTCCCAAAACTTCGAAGCGGTGACGGTAACTGTCTCCATATCTGGCATCAGTATCTTCATTATCTGGCTATGACGCTGAACAATACCCTGATGCTGATTGACTGCGACCTTATTTTCAGCGGTGCGCTGCGCCCTTATCTCATTCAGGACGATCTGGCTCTGTTAAAACAGTACATGAAAGAGCTCTCCTCTTTCCCGTTTTACGAACCGCGGCTCCGCATGGGTGCAAGCGATCAGTATGCTGCTGTTGTCGGAGCTTCTTTATACCAGATTATAGATTTTTTAGACAACGGAAATGTTTTTCAATAGGAGGATAACGATATGTTTGATGTAATTGCCCTGGGAGAATTGTTGATTGACTTCACACCGTACGGTACCAGCCAGGACGGGCGCGCTCTGTTTGAGCAGAATCCGGGCGGTGCTCCGGCAAATGTGCTGGCAGCTTTGTCGCGCCTGGGTCAGAAAACCGCGTTCATTGGAAAAGTGGGGGAGGATATGCACGGCCATTTATTAAAAGATACCCTGGAGGAATGCGGGATCGATACCTCCGGCCTGATTTTTGATCCGGATTACTTCACCACGTTAGCCTTCGTGGCTTTAGAAAACGGTGAGCGCAGTTTTTCTTTCGCAAGAAAACCCGGAGCCGACACTAAGCTTCATAAGGAAGAAGTATCGGAAGATCTTTTGAAACAGACCAGAATCTTCCACTGTGGCTCTCTGTCTCTCACCGACGAACCGAGCAGAAGCGCAACGATGTATGCGATTGAAAAAGCGAAAGAGTGCACGGCACTGATATCCTATGATCCCAATTACCGTGCCCTTCTGTGGAAAAGTCCCGAAGCTGCAATGGAGCAGATGCGAAGACCCATTTCTTCGGTAGACATCATGAAGATTTCTGATGAGGAAACAGCGCTCCTGACAGGCGTCCAAGATCCAGAAAACGCAGCCGGACGGCTGATCGAACAGGGGGTTTCCTGTGCTGTTGTCACCCTGGGGAAAGACGGTGCACTGATGCGTACAAAGGATTTTGTCGTACATGCAAAGGGATCACACAGGAAAGTAGCAGACACCACCGGGGCCGGAGACTCTTTCTGGGGAGGTATCCTGTCCAGATTTGCCTCCACCGGCATCCATCCTGATGATTTAACAGAAGACCAGGGTCTGGAATTCCTGAAATTTGCAAACACAGTGGCTGGCTTATGTGTGGAAAAAAGAGGCGCCATTCCGGCTATGCCCAGTCTGGATGAGGTACTGGCCGAACTTTAGAGCCAAACTTTATATACAAAAATTAAATTTAGCGTCGCCAAAATGGCACTGAGAGATAACCGCCCAGTGCCATTTTATCTGAAAAATTCTGTTTAATTTTAAACGATACCCTGTGCCAGCATAGCATCTGCAACCTTCTCAAACCCTGCAATATTTGCACCCACTACATAGTTGCCTTCAAAACCGTAACGCTTTGCAGCATCATCCATGTTGTGTGTGATGTTTACCATGATCTGTTTCAGTTTTGCATCTACTTCCTCGAAACTCCAGCTCAGACGTTCGCTGTTCTGTGACATTTCCAGCGCAGAAGTTGCTACACCGCCCGCATTTGCCGCTTTGCCAGGAGCGAAGATTACCTTATTGTTCTGCAGGTACTCTGTAGCTTCCAGGGTTGTAGGCATATTAGCACCTTCACATACTGCCAGACAACCGTTTGCTACGAGCTGTTTTGCATCATCCAGCAGCAGTTCATTCTGCGTTGCACATGGGAGTGCAATGTCAGCCTTAACAGACCATACGCCTCTTCCTTCATGATATTCGGAGTTCGGACGGTATTTTTTGTACTCTGTCAGCCTTGCACGTTTTACTTCTTTGATCTCTTTGAGCGCAGCCACATCGATACCCTCCGGATCGTATACCCATCCTGTAGAGTCAGAACATGTTACACATTTAGCGCCCAGCTGATGTGCTTTCTCGATTGCATAGGTGGCAACGTTACCGGAACCGGATACCACGCATGTCTTGCCTGCAATATCGATACCGTTGATCTTCAGCAGCTCTTCTGTCAGATACAGAAGACCATATCCTGTAGCCTCTGTCCTTGCCAGAGACCCTCCATAGGAAAGACCTTTTCCGGTCAGGATTCCGTCATTCGCCGTACGGATTTTTTTATACTGTCCGTACATATATCCAATCTCTCTGGCACCTGTTCCGATGTCACCAGCCGGAACATCTGTGTTCGGTCCGATATATTTGGAGAGCTCTGTCATAAAGCTCTGGCAGAATGCCATAACTTCGCGGTCAGATTTTCCCTTGGGATCAAAATCCGATCCGCCTTTACCACCGCCGATCGGCAGACTTGTCAGTGAGTTCTTAAAAATCTGTTCAAAACCAAGGAATTTAATGATACCGATATTAACAGACGGATGAAGACGAAGACCTCCCTTGTACGGTCCGATTGCACTGTTGAACTGTACACGGTAACCTACGTTAACCTGAACCTGACCTTTATCATCAACCCACGGAACTCTGAATTTAATCTGGCGTTCCGGCTCGACCAGTCTCTCCAGCAGAGCTTCTCTTCTGTAAAGATCTTCATTTGCATCGATAACCGGACGCAGTGAATCCAATACTTCTTTTACTGCCTGATGGAATTCCGGTTCACTTGGGTTTTTTGCTACGACCGATGCGTAGACTTCATCAACATACGACATGTGTATACCTCCTGTATTTTCCTTCTATTTTTCGTACCACACAAAAAAGTGCGCAAAAGCGCACTCCTGTGAGTTTCCCTTTGCTCAATGGGATTATACCATGGCATTCCCGTCAAAACAAGAAAAAATTAAAAAAATAGACGGCGTTTCATCAAAAAATTTCATTTTGCTTTAAAAAACGGGGTGTTTCCTGCCTGAAATGAAGTTTTCAGACTCCAATCCTTCATATTTTCATTTTTTCTTCACGCTGTACCCGAATGTTCCCAGCATCTTTCCGAGACCATAGTAAGAGCCATGCGAATATACCATAGGCTTCGCTTTGAAAAGCTGAAATTTATTCTTACTATTTATATAGGCTTCATCGGCATGAACTGCAACCACCTCAGCCAGAAACATATGGTGCGAGCCAAGTTCCTCCACTTTTTTCACCCTGCATTCCAGATTGACCGGAGATTCCTGTATCATAGGCGCACTGACTTTGGATGCTTTCTCCTTGTGCAGTTTCATTTTTTCAAATTTATCTTCATCTTTCCCTGAACGCACACCGCAGTAATCTGTTGCGTATACAAGGTCCTCTGTCGTGAGATTAATCACAAACTCTCCCGTCTCTCTGATCATATGGTAAGAAAAACGTTCGGGTCTCACTGATATTGATACCATTGGCGGATTTGTGCACACAGTCCCCGTCCATGCCACGGTTATAATATTGTCTCTGCCCTTTCCGTCTGTCACACTCACCATGACAGCCGGAAGCGGATAGAGCATATTTCCGGGCTTCCATTCCTGTTTTCCCATTTAAACCTCCGATTCCAAAATCCGTACTGCCCTCCGTCTATGACTCCTGAAGGGCTCTCATAAATGCCGGGATCAGTTGCTTTTTCCTGGATACAACACCCGGAAGTTTGCAAAACCCCTCTGTAATCTCAGCGTCCTCAAACGCCTGAGTTACCAGATGCGCCGCTCCCTCACCGTTTAGCAGCAGCTCTGTAGACTCATCCATGATATTTGTCAGCATAAAAAATACCATCTGCAGTCCGTTACGTCCGCACTCACGCTCAATATTCGGCTGCAGCCTGTCCTTGATATGCTGCAGCTCCTCAGCTGACATAGAATTAATCTGTCCAACCCCAAAAGTAGCATCATCCACGATAAACTTCTTAAAGTCCTGATAGAAAATTTCTTCAGGAGACTTGTTCTCCAGATTGCTGCCTGCCTTGAACATCTCAGCGGCAAATTCTTCAATCTGGATTCCGGCTATACTTGCCAGTTCTTTTGCCGCCATCTTATCAAATGCCGTACAAGTCGGCGAGCGGAACATCAATGTATCTGAAATGATTGCAGCACACAGCAAACCTGCAATATCCGGTAAGATTTCCAGATTCTTTTCATCATAGAGCTGATAAATGATCGTCGCCGTACATCCGACCGGCTGATTGCGGAATACAACAGGCTGTATCGTCTGAAGTGAACCGATGCGGTGATGATCTATGATCTCAATGATTTCCGCTTCCTGAATATTATCGACCGCCTGTGATTTCTCATTGTGGTCCACTAAAATAACCTGCTTTTTATTAATATTCAAAAGATTTCGTCTGGAAACTGTACCCACGTATTTCCCCTGCCTGTCAAGTACGGGGAAATCTCTGTGTCTGTTCTTTCCCATGATATCCCGGATATCATCTGTGAAATCATCTGTCCGAAATGTAATGAGGTTCTTTGTCTTCATCAGATGCCGTACCGGTATACTCTGGTTGATCAGCTTCGCTATTGTAAGTGTATCGTAAGGTGTTGTAATGATCACACAGTTATTCTCCCGTGCAAACTTCTGGATCACTGCGGAAACTTTAGCTCCAAGAGCGATAATGATACAGCTTGCGTTCTGCTCCACCGCACAGAGATGGTCCTCCGAACGGTTTCCAAGAATTACGAGGTCCCCATCATTGATAAACTCTTCCATCTTGTCGGGATTTGATGCACCGATCACGGCTTTTCCTTTATCGAAATAGGCATCTGCATCACCTACCAGAATCTCTCCATTTAATGTCTCTGCAATATTTCTATACTGGGTTCTGGCAGCAGCTATAACGGTATTATCATAGGCATCCATGTAGGATCTTGCAATATCTCCGATCGTGATCAGCCCTTCCAGATAACCCTCATCATCTGTTATCGGAAGTGTCACGGCCCCATTGTCTTTCATCAGATTAAATGCATTTTTTACAGATACGTTGCTTCTGGTTCCCTGCGTCTTGTGAATATCCATATCCCGTACCTGAGTCCCAACATCCGCCAGATATGCCGGTGCAGGTACCTGAAATCTCGTCAGCACATATTCCGTTTCCTCGTTGATGACTCCCGCTCTCATTGGTATAAATGTACCGTCTTCTGTACGGTTCTTCATATCAGCATATGCAATCGCTGAACAAATTGAGTCTGTATCCGGATTTTTATGTCCTAAAATGTATATCTCCTGTTTCTTCTCCAATGCAATCTCTCACTCCCTTCATTCTTATCATCATAGTACCATAATTCTATGGTCAAATCTATACACACGGAACAAATATTCTCCTTCATTTTTGTCAAAACTTGCGAATCCCTTAAATCGTGTTATAATGTACGTATATGCGGCGAACACGGCTTTTCCTGCCTGATTCAATGTATACAGTAAACAGCAGACGTACACAAAGGAGGATTTATATGGACAAAGAAAACAACAACACCCCCACCATGGCCGATTTCGAGAATGAGCTTGACGCTTCTTTTAAGAAAGTCGAAGAAGGCGATATTCTTACAGGCACCGTCATTGCAGTCTCAGAAGAAGAAGTCACTCTGGATCTGCAGTCCTACACAGAAGGCATTATCCGCACGGAAGATTTCAGCCGTGAACCAGGCTTCATGGTCAAAGATGAAGTTCAGGTGGGAGACACTGTCACTGCAACCGTTATTAAAACGGACAATGGTCATGGAAGTATCCTCCTTTCAAAAGTAGAAGCGAATGATGTTCTGGCATGGCAGAAACTCAAACAGATGAAAGAGGACAAAACCGTTCTGGATGTCATCGTAAAAGGTATCGTAAAAAGCGGTGTGGTCGCATATGTGGAAGGTATCCGCGGATTTATTCCCATCTCCAAGCTGTCTCTGGAATATATCGAAGACACCACGCCATATCTGAATCAGCCACTCCAGGTACAGGTTTTTGAAGTAGATGAAAACAACAGGAAACTGATCCTCTCCGCCAAAGAACTGCTTCGCGAGAAAGCGGGGGAAGAGCGCAGAAGAAAAATCTCCAATGTGGAAATTGGTCTTGTCACAGAGGGTACTGTTGAGACGATCAAACCTTATGGTGCTTTTGTCAATCTCGGCAACGGACTCTCCGGCCTCGTCCACATATCACAGATCAGTGAAAAAAGAATCAAATCCCCTGATGCCGTGTTAAATGTGGGCGACGTTGTGAAAGTAAAAATTACAGCTGTCAAAGACGGTAAGATCAGCCTCAGCATGAAAGCTTTAAACGATGCCACAGCAACAGATATCGTTGAAGAATCATATGAGCTTCCGGAGTCTGAATCTGCTACCACAAGCCTGGGGTCCCTGTTTTCAAATATTAAGTTAGACTGATATTGTTTTTATTATATCCAGAAAATGCAGTATCATCATACACAAAGTAGAAAAGACTGCCGTAAACCTGATTTTTTCAGTTTACGGCAGTTTATTTTTTTTTCCGTCGGATGTAATAATAACATACTTTTCATTTACCAATTTTTTATTAATATAACCTTGATTTTTAAAAACCTTTGTTGTAGTATATAATATATTAACACATAGTTTTTATTACTACATTTGTTGGAGGCGATTATTATGAAAGAAAGATGGAAACCAAAAGATCCCGGTAGCGCTGTCACACATTTTATCGGAATGATTCTGGCGCTGCTCGGTGCCGCACCACTGTTGATAAAGGCTGCAAGAGTGCCTGATATACTTCATATGATTGCGCTTGCAATCTTCATACTCAGTATGGTATTGCTGTACGCTGCAAGCACCATATATCATACGCTCAATGTCAATGAACAAGTTAATAAACGCCTGAAAAAAATGGATCATATGATGATCTTCATATTAATTGCCGGAAGCTATACTCCCATCTGTCTGATCGTACTCCACGGAAAAACAGGAACGCTCCTCTGCGCCCTTGTTTGGACTGTGGCATTCATTGGCATTCTGATCAAGGGTCTCTGGATCAATTGCCCTAAGTGGTTTTCTTCCATCATTTACATCGGAATGGGATGGCTGTGCGTCCTTGCTTTTTCACAGATCCTGCAGACTCTTTCCAGACCGGCCTTCGGATGGCTGTTGGCGGGCGGTATCATTTACACCATAGGTGGTATCATCTATGCGCTGAAAGTGCCGCTTTTTAACTCTAAACACAAGAACTTCGGCTCACATGAGATCTTCCATCTGTTTGTGATGGGCGGCAGTATCTGTCATTTTATTCTGATGTACTTCTTTGTAGCTCCTATGCCTGTCTGAAGTAAGCCGTATAAAAATACTGTCTTTTCAGTTCCCGGGGGTGCCTAAATAAAAGCAGCCCCCAGGGCTGCTTATACTTGTCTGTTCTTTGGTTCTACCGCTTCTGACCTGACGTTATGCGTCTGGTTCTGATTTTCCGGTTTCACCTTCTGTGTTATACTGTTAAATTTTTCGTTGCTCTTCCTGCGGCTGAACTCTTCCTGCCTGTCCTTGTCCATATCATCACCTCGTGAATAGTATGAGCAGCATGGGATAAATTATTCCCACCTGAGTAGTTCATAAAAAAATCCCCACAAAATGAGGAGTGCCCCGACACCAATGCCGGGGCAATTATTATGAAAAAATTTTATATGTGTAATGAATCATTACAATATACAAACCATCGTCCTTGTTGGACTATAATTATAATAGCAATCAATTATGAACATATTATGAACAAACGGTAAATATGTTGTTAAAGTACACAATTTTCTTCTTGTTTTTCTTTGGTTTTTGTATATTAATACCACGAGATTATAACTCGTACTGTGTATTATGCTGTAACATACCGTAAAATACTGTCTTAATTAAACAATCCGGCGAAAAAATCTTTTATGCTGTCCCAAAGCTCTTTTGCTGATGTGCCCATCTTAGCAAAGAATCCATCTACGTCAGTCTTACTGATATTCAGGTCCACGCCCAGGCTGCCAAGTTTATCATAAAGTTCCTTTGCCTGCTGCTTCAGGGAATCAATGTCCAGGTCCAGATCTGCGATCTTCTGCATCAGTTCCACGATCTGCTGCTTATCCTCCTCAGACAGTGATACTTCCAGTTTATCAGCCGTCTCTGACACTTTCTCCTCAATCAGTTCCGGATCCTGAATCTCTTCTGCCACAATAATATCCTTCACTGCACCGATCAGTTCTTCTGCCTTATCCTGATCCCCGATCACTTCGCCCAGTTCACTGGTGACAACGAGTTCATTCGTAGCGGCTTCAACATTATCAGGCTGGATAACATCCCCCGTCATATTCTCATAGGCTTCCATTGCCCCTACAAGAGCCGCCGTTCCCGATATATTAAACGGTCCGGCTACTGTAACATCTGCATTCTTCATACCCGCTGTTACAAGTGCATTCTGATACATTCCCGTTGTGCAGTAAGAAATATTTTTTGTCTGTACTTTGATCCCGTACCCATCTTTTTTACCGATGACTTTTACAGAAGAAAGTGCCCTGCTTCCGATGACGCTGGCAGATAAATAAGCATCCAGATATTCATGCTCCATTCCATTTGTAACGGTTGCAACCGTATAATCTTTTAATTCATCCTCCGTAACATCCAGAAGTTCCAGGACTGTCGCCCGCTCCTGCTGGTTCAGATCAGCTCCCAATGCAATATAGGGTTTGTTCAGGTCCGCCTTACTGTCTGCCTGGACGTTCACCGGTCCCAGCACCGCACATGCCAGACTTATCACCGCCATGATACCGGCGGTTTTTCTGTTGATTTTCATAAGGTAATAACCTCCTCGCTGTTCGCCAATTTCATCTTCAAACCGACCTCCTGAGAGTTCGTTTCTTATGCGCTCATTATAACACGGACACTGATTCAGGTGTCTTAAAAAACCATAAACATATTCATAAATCTTTATTTATTTATTCATGGTTTTTTTACATCTACAACATGCTTTCAACACATTTAACGGGTATACTGGGACTATAAAATAATAAACAAACTCTTATATTATTTTATTGATTTTCTTTTTCATATGTCGATGAAAATCGACTCTCCTTCCTTTAAAAAAAGCCGTTTCCCCACAGGAAACGGCTTTTATACTGTATACGTTTTTTATTTCGAGATACTTTCCAGAACATTGCTTAACCGGGCAAATTCATCCAGTGTCAATGCTTCGCCCCTGATATTGCGCGAAAGTCCACATTCCACTATCGCCTGTTCTATGGCTTCTTTCGGATATTCAAATTCTCCTGAATTTTTCAGACCATTGACAAGCGTTTTTCTTCTCTGGTTAAAGGAAGCTCTGATGATCCTGAACATCAGCCTCTCATCATTAACAGAGACAGGTGGACTATCATATCTTTTTAAACGGATCACCGCACTTCCTACATTGGGTCTTGGCATAAAACAATTAGGGGGCACATTTGCAACAAGGTACGGTTCTGCGTAATACTGAACTGCAAGCGAAAGTGCACCGTAGTCCTTCGTTCCCGGAGCTGCCTGCATTCTAAGCGCTACCTCTTTCTGAACCATGACAGTGACAGATGCCAGCGGCACATGGTTCTCAAACAATCCCATAATGATAGGTGTCGTAATATAATAGGGGAGATTTGCCACGACCTTGACCGGTCTTCCCTGATTCTTTTCCTCAGCCAGTTTCCTGATATCTACTTTCAAAATATCTTCATTTATGATACTTACATTGTCATAACCCTTCAAAGTATCCTCAAGAATCGGAATCAATGCCTTATCAATCTCTACTGCACAGACTTCTCTGGCTGCACACGCCAGATACTGTGTCATCGTACCGATTCCCGGTCCGACCTCTATCACAAAGTCTTCTTTTGTAATTCCCGCAGCAGCGATGATCTTGTCCAGAACATGTGTATCAATCAAAAAGTTCTGTCCAAACTTTTTCTGAAAAGTAAAATTATATTTCTGCAGTACCGCAATGGTTTCCTTTGGATTTCCCAGACGTGGGGTTTTCTGTTCACTCATAAATCTCCTTTAAAAAAAACGGAAGCTGCTGCAAAACCTTTACAACAGCCTCCCACTTCATCATATTAAAAATCAAAATCTTTTTCGAAAAGAATAATACGTCCTTCCGGATCCAGTCTTCTGCTGGAAACTTTTCTGCCTATTTTACCTCTGTGAGCTTTTGAAATGGCGTAATCGATCATTTCTTTAACACTTGCCACGGTCATTGGCTCTTCCTCTGTCTGCTTTTCTCCGATTCTGGTATACAGTGCCAGTACACCCAGTTCATCGATCTTATATCCCTGCTCTCTGGCATAAGTTCTTGCAAAGGTTACAAGCTCATCGTTGGTAAATACCGGTATGGATATGACTGCGTCAAACTTCTCCGCAAATTCAGGATGCTGATTCAACAGGCTGCGCATGCTCGTTTTTTCGTCTTCAATGATAAGCACCAGACTGTCTGTCCGAAACGAAAGTGCCCTTGACAACTGATTGATCGTATCTTCCGACATTCCTCCGGCATGCTCTATCAGCAAAAATCCACCAGCCAATTTACCTACCACCTGAACCGGATCTTTTTCATTAAAGGATTCCCCGTCAATGCGTGCCATCTTCACAGCTTCCAGCCCCAGGTCCTTACATATTGCAAGCACCAGACTGTCTGTCAGCCTGGTCTTTCCGCTTCCCGGCCTTCCCATAACTGCAATATTGCCCCGCTTTGACGTCTTATCACCCGCATTATTATAAACGCCTGTCATCGCATTCAGAATCTGATCATCCATGCCCGGAACTTTTGCAAAATATGAGAACAGTTTCTTCTGTTCATCTGAAAGTTTGTCAGGGCGTGTATCATTCAGAATACGTGTTCTTCTCTCCTCCGGAGTCTCTTCTTCCAGAATCCGTTCTTCGATCGATTTCCCGTGTTCAGATTCATTTGAAGGCTCTTTCTGCAAAATCATCTGCTTTGCATACTCATCCTCCAGACTAAACTCCTGTGTATCTCCCGTCTGTTCAGCACCCTGCGGTTCTTCACTTTCCGCAAACACCTGAGCAATAATACTCTCTTCCAGTCTGATATCTTCAGTTTCCGCAGCTTCCTCCGCGGTTTCTTCTTCGTCCTCCTCTTCAAATCCCTCTGCCATAAGATCGCGAATCAAATCATCACTCACCGGCTCCTGAGGTTCATTCTCTGAGGCCTCTTCTTTTTCCTGCAAGGTGTCCGTCAAGATTTCCGCTTCGGGAGCGGCTGCCTCTTCCTCTGAGGACTCCTCTTCTGCTGCAGCTTCTTCTGTCTTCTCCTCTGCAGTTTCCTGAACGGCAGCAGCTTCTTCCTCTTTCTGGAATTCTCCGGTAGTAATCTGCTGTGCCATCTGGCTGGCTGTCTCCTCCAGCAGCTGACGGAGAACATCGTCCTTTTCGGCGGGTTCTTCCTCTGATACAGCTGCAGGCTGTGGATTCTCCGGTTCCTGAGTACGTATTTTCTGAAGTTTCTCTGCCGGCAGTACCGTCGTATTTCCGAAGCTTTCCGGTTCCAGCTCTTTCACTGACTGATAATCGATACTGGACTGCGCCCCAAGCTGTTCCTCTTCTTCCTCGTCATCATATCTGGGCATCAGCAGTTCTTTTGTTTTATGTATACCCGACAACACGTCTCTCAGACTGGATGCCAGTTTTTCCTGCAGCTTTTCGGGTTCTATCGGACCCGGCTGGGCATAAGTCACGGATTCATCTGCAGATTCCTCCTGAGGCTGCGACGCAATCGCCGCTTCAGCTTCTGCCAGACCTTCCGGCTCTGAAAAATCCGGTTGTATTTCTGGATTCACCGTTTTTTCTGATGGTTTCTTTTTTATTGATCTTACCGGTTTAGGCGTTTCCGGTTCCTTATCTTCTTCAAGATCTCTGCTGTCATATTTCGCCTGCTGTGATGGAGTCAGTGACTCATAGTCCATCTTAAGTTCCATGGCTTTTACGACATATTTTCCCTCGCTGAACCAGAGGATCAGATCATCGCATTCCTGAACGCATTTTTCTTTCATTCCGGCCTTCTGGTAAAGACGAGCCAGCTCATATGCCCAGCGTTCTGTGTATTCTTTGCTCTTATATTCTTCCAGAATCGCTATGAGATCTTCAATGGGTGCTCTTTTGGCTTTATATATCTTATATTTCAGAATATATTTTGAACTGTCACCCGGTGCATTTTGCTCATATTCCGTATAATAATCGACTGCTTCATCCGTCTCTCCCAGCTTCAGACATACCTCCACCAGACGATACAGGATGATCTTTCCAATGGATGACCTCTTATATGCCAGGAGTAATATCCTCTTGCCGTCATCCAGCCTGTCATTCACTTCATAGATATCAGCCACCATGCAAAGTGTTCTGACGCTTTTTACTCTGCGCCAGTCGATCGTGTCTACAATCTCAAGTGCCCCCTCAAAATCCTGTTTATCAACCAGTTCATTGATCTGGTCCAATTTTATTTGATATTCCGTCTTGTCCAACGTATTCACCTCTGTTTTCAAGTCCGCGCATAAGGACTCGGTATTATCCCTGCCTAATCCTTTTAAGTTTATCATACCGCATATGCGATGTCAAAGTAAAACGTTGGGTTTCACCTCTCAGTCCTTCCGCGTATTTAACAGACAAAGAGCGCCGACAAATGTCGGCACTCTTCTGCTTAAAATTCTATTTTACTTTCACCTGATCCAAATGCCAGATCTCATCCACATACTGCTGGATCGTTCTGTCAGATGTAAACTTGCCGGATCTTGCCACATTCAGCATTGCCATCCGAGCCCATTTTTCCTCATCTCTGTATGCAGCTTCAACTTTCTCCTGTGCCAGCGCATAGCTCTTGAAATCCGCAAGGATAAAGTATGTATCCGCGCGGTCACTGCTGTTTGTGTTCAGCAGAGAATCATAGATATCCCGGAACATCTCTGTATCGCTTGAGAATGTACCGTTGATCAGGGACATCAGCACCTGACGAATCTCCTGATCTGTATTGAAATAATAGTTCGGATCATAGCCGCCGTTTTTCTCGAAGTTAATGACTTCATCCGCAGACAATCCGAAGATAAATGCATTCTCTTCTCCGACTTCCTCTACAATCTCTACATTTGCACCGTCCATGGTTCCCAGTGTGGGAGCCCCATTCAGCATAAATTTCATGTTGCCGGTGCCTGACGCCTCTTTGCTGGCGGTTGAGATCTGTTCCGATACATCTGCCGCTGCAAAGATCCACTCCGCATTGCTCACACGGTAGTCTTCGATAAATACAACTTTCAGCTTACCTCCGATGGATGCATCGTTGTTGATAACATCGGCAACAGAGTTGATCAGCTTGATCGTCAGTTTAGCTCTCTTATATCCTGCTGCCGCTTTTGCACCGAAGATAAAGGTTCTCGGATAGAATTCCATATCCGGATGCTCTTTGATCTTATTATACAGATACATCACATGCAGGATATTCATCAGCTGACGTTTATACTCGTGCAGACGTTTGACCTGTACATCAAAGATAGAGCGGGGATCAACTTCGATATTATTATGCTCCAGGATGTATTTTGCAAGGCGGACTTTGTTCTGATACTTGATATTCATGAACTCTGCCTGAGCCTTCTTATCATCCACATAGAGTTCCAGCTTTTTAATCTGAGAAAGATCAGTGATCCACTCTTTTCCGATATGGGCGGTTACCCAGTCTGCGAGCAGCGGGTTCCCATGGAGCAGGAATCTTCTCTGGGTGATACCGTTCGTCTTGTTATTAAATTTCTCCGGCATCATCTCATAGAAGTCTTTCAGCTCCTGTTTTTCCAGGATCTCCGTATGGAGTCTTGCAACACCATTGACGGAATATCCGCCTACGATTGCCATATGGGCCATCTTGATCTGCCCGTCATAGATGATCGCCATCTTCTTTACTTTCTCCTGGTTTCCAGGATACTTATCATTGATCTCGATCAGGAATCTTCTGTTGATCTCCTCAATGATCTGATAAATTCTCGGCAGCAATCTTGAAAACAGCTCGATTGGCCACTTCTCGAGCGCTTCTGCCATGATGGTATGATTCGTATAAGCACATGTCTTCGTTGTGACTTCCCAGGCTTCTTCCCAGGTAAGCCCTTCCTCATCCATCAGGATACGCATAAGCTCTGCCACTGCGACTGTCGGATGTGTGTCATTCATCTGGAATGTCACTTTTTCATACAGTCTGTGAATATCGCTGTGCGCTTTTTTGTATTTTGCAACCGCAGCCTGAATGCTTGCAGAGATGAAGAAATACTGCTGTTTCAGACGCAGTTCTTTACCCGCATAGTGATTATCATTCGGGTAGAGTACCTCAACGATGTTCTTCGCCAGGTTCTCCTGTTCAACCGCTTTCTTGTAATCACCTTTGTCGAAGGAATCCAACTGGAAAGTGTCAATCGCCTCGGCATCCCAGATACGAAGTGTATTTACGACACCGTTCCCATAACCGACGATCGGCATATCATACGGGATCGCCATAACGGACTGATATCCTTCCTGGATAAAGTTATTCCTTCCCGTCGCAGGATCATGCTCTACTTTGACGTACCCGCCGAATTTTACCTCTTTTGCGTATTCCGGTCTGCGCAGTTCAAATGGATTGCCGTCCTTCAGCCAGTTATCCGGCACCTCTATCTGGTAGCCGTCACGGATCTCCTGTTTGAACATACCGTAACGGTAACGGATTCCGCAGCCATATGCACTGTAACCCAGTGTTGCAAGAGAATCCAGAAAACAAGCAGCAAGACGTCCAAGACCTCCGTTTCCAAGAGCTGCATCCGGTTCCTGGTCTTCAATCACATTAAGGTCAAATCCCAGCTCCTCCAGTGCCTCTTTTACTTCCTGATAAGCGGTTAAATTGATCAGGTTATTTCCAAGCGCTCTACCCATCAGAAACTCCATGGACATGTAATAAACAGTCTTAGGATCTTCTTTCTTAAATGTCTCCTGTGTGTTCAGCCAGTTGTCAATTATTACATCTTTCACAGCATATGCCACTGCCTGGAATACCTGCTGAGGTGTAGCCTCATCAATCGTTTTTCTGTACAGAACCTTTACGTTGTCCTTAACCTCTTTTTTGAATTGAACTTTGTCAAATCGCTTGTTTTGCATAACATCCTCCTTCTTTTACCAATATGGAGTTACGTACTTATCCCTCTATCTTCTCTACCGACAGCGTAACTTTTTCGGAATTGATATTCCATTCTTTTGTATATCCCTCTGTATTGTTATAGACAATTTCAAGGGCAAGTACTTCTGATTTTATTTCAGATTCGTGTACCCTCATGATGCCTTCTATTATCTGATTGTCTGCTTCATATACTTTAATCTTATCCGTCACCTCAAATCCGGCCTCTTTACGCATCGTCTGAATCTTGCTGATCAGTTCCCGCACAAAGCCTTCCTCCACCAGTTCCGGTGTCAGATTCGTGTCCAGAACCACGGTGACTTCATTGTCAGATTCGGATACATACCCCTCCATCCGGGCCGTATCAATGAGCAAATCCTGCTCTAATAATATAACTTCCTCACCATTTATGTCAAGTTTAAGCTCTCCGCACTCTTTCAGCTGTGTCATAGCCTGGCTGCCGTCGATCTCTGAAAGTGCTGATTTGATGCCGCCCAGGAGTTTTCCATATTTTGGACCCACCGTCTTAAGCTGCGGTTTAAAGGTGTAAGTTATAAAGTTATCCAGCTCATCTGTAAAAGACATATTCTTGACATTCAGTTCTTCCTCAATGATCTGCTTATAGAAATCAGAGAGGGTAAACGGTGCTTTTACATACATATTGCCGATCGGCTGACGGTTCTTCACATTAGCCGCATTTCTGCATGCTCTTCCCAGAACAACGATTTTCAGAAGATCTTCCATATCTTCTTCCAGCCTGGTATCGATCCATGCCTCGTTTGCTTTCGGGAAATCACAAAGATGTACACTTTCCGGTGCATTATCATCAATGCTGCGGACAAGATTCTGGTAAATGTCCTCTGTCATGAACGGAATCATGGGTGCCGCTACTTTTGATACTGTCACAAGAGCTGTGTACAGCGTCATATAGGCATTGATCTTATCCTGCTCCATTCCCTTTGCCCAGAAACGTTCGCGGCTTCTTCTGACATACCAGTTACTCATGTCGTCCACAAAATCCTGCAGCGCCCTTGCAGTTTCCGGAATTTTATAATTTTCCAGATTCTCATCTACAGTCTTTATCAGTGTATTCAGTTTGGAGAGCAGCCATTTATCCATTACAGATAATTTATCATACTCCAGCGTATATTTCGTGGCATCAAACTGGTCGATCTCCCCGTACAGAACAAAGAATGCATACGTGTTCCACAGTGTTCCAAGGAATTTACGCTGTCCTTCTGTAACCGCTTTTCCGTGAAAACGATTCGGAAGCCACGGTGCGCTGTTGACATAGAAATACCAGCGAATCGCATCGGCTCCGTACTGATTCAACGCGTCAAACGGATCGACTGCATTTCCTTTGGATTTGCTCATCTTCTGACCGTTTTCGTCCTGTACATGGCCCAGTACGATTACATTTTCATACGGCGCCCTGTTAAAGATCAGCGTTGAAATCGCCAGCAGAGAATAGAACCATCCCCTGGTCTGGTCAACAGCCTCCGAGATAAACTGTGCAGGATACTGCGCTTCAAATATTTCCTTATTCTCAAACGGATAGTGGTGCTGTGCAAACGGCATGGAACCGGAGTCAAACCAGCAGTCGATCACCTCCGGTACCCGGTGCATCTGTTTACCGCATTCCGGGCATGTGACGGTGACACTGTCAATATACGGACGGTGCAGCTCGATATCATCCGGACAGTTATCAGACATTTCTTTCAGCTCTTTGATACTGCCGATCGAATGCATATGACCGCATTCACATTCCCAGATGTTCAGTGGCGTTCCCCAATAGCGGTTACGGCTGATGCCCCAGTCCTGGACATTTTCCAGCCAGTCGCCAAAACGTCCTTTTCCGATGCTTTCCGGTATCCAGTTAATGGTGTTGTTGTTGCGGATCAGGTCGTCTTTGACAGCTGCCATCCTGATAAACCAGGATTCCCGGGCATAGTAGATCAACGGCGTATCACACCGCCAGCAGTGTGGATAACTGTGCTCAAACACCGGTGCAGCAAACAGAAGCGCCCTGTCTTTCAGATCCTGCAGGATCGCAGGGTCCGCTTTTTTACAGAAGGTACCGGCCCACGGCGTCTCTTTTGTCATCTCACCCTTGTCATCAACCAGCTGCACGAACGGCAGATCATACTTTCTTCCCACATTCGCATCATCCTCACCGAATGCCGGAGCGATATGAACGACACCGGTGCCGTCAGTGAGCGTTACATAACCGTCACACGTTATAAAATGAGATTTTTTCTTCTGTTTTTCACATATCGGTGTAACAAAATCATACAGTGGCTCGTATTCCTTATATTCCAGTTCCTGTCCTTTGTACGTTTCCAGAACTTCATATGCCGGCTTTCCTTCTTCTGCCAGTCCTCCGAGAACGGTGTCAAGCAGAGCCTCCGCTAAATAATACGTATAACCGTCTGCCGCCTTAACTTTTACATATGTTTCCTCCGGGTTCACACAGAGTCCGACATTGGATGGCAAAGTCCACGGTGTTGTGGTCCACGCCAGAATATAGGCATCTTCTTCTTTTACCTTAAACCGAACGATCGCTGAACGTTCTTTTACATCTTTATACCCCTGCGCTACCTCATGGCTGGAAAGTGGGGTTCCGCATCTCGGACAGTAAGGTACGATCTTATATCCTTTATAGAGAAGGTCTTTCTCCCATATCTGTTTCAGCGCCCACCATTCCGATTCTATAAAATCATTTTCATAGGTCACATAAGGATTTTCCATATCAGCCCAGAACCCTACCTGGTTGGAAAAATCTTCCCACATCCCTTTATATTTCCAGACACTCTCTTTACAATGTTTGATGAAAGGCTCCAGACCGTATTCTTCAATCTGTTCCTTTCCGTCCAGTCCAAGTAGTTTTTCAACTTCGAGTTCTACCGGAAGCCCGTGGGTATCCCATCCGGCTTTACGTGGAACCATATACCCCTTCATCGTGCGGTAACGCGGAATCATATCCTTGATCACGCGCGTGAGCACATGTCCGATATGAGGCTTTCCGTTAGCCGTAGGCGGTCCATCGTAAAATGTATATGTCGGACATTCTTTTCTGTTCTCCATACTCTTTTCGAAGATCTGATGGTCACTCCAAAATTTCTCAACGTCTTTTTCCCTGTCTACAAAATTGAGATTTGTTGACACTTTCTTATACATGCTGTTTGTTCCTCCTTATCCTGGTAAAATAAATGAAGCTCCCGTCCTGTAATAGGACGAGAGCCAAAAGCTTCGCAGCCACCTGTTACAACATACTACCATACGCGTTCCCTGTAACGGGGGAATTCCGGCATCTCTTACTTGGGGACTGTCATCCTTTTCAGATTGGCAACTCAGGAGTGATTTTCCTCTGTTTCTACTGATACCGGTCTTTCACCATCTCCGGCTCGCTTTCAAACTTCAAAACAGACTACTGTCTCCGTCTCAGTTATTTTTCCTTTTGCGCTGATACCGTCGGCTGACGGCAGTTTTAACCGCACACTTTGCTATATTATACGTATATTATTTACAGATTGTCAATGGTTAATCGCTGTTTTGCCTCTTTCTTTTTCTGACTTCGTTTTCTTTTTAAGATATCCCGCTTTTCCCGGATTTCAACCGCTTCATCTTCTCCTGCAAGTTTTATAGTTTTTACAACATAAAACTTCCCATCTTCCGCCTTCTTCATCCGGATCTTGCCTTTCAGATAACCATGCTTTCCACAGTATGCCACACAGTAATAACTCTTGGAATTGATGGAAAACCACCGAATTTTTTTCCGCACATTTTTGCCGCACAGAAAGCACCTGCTTGCACTGATTTCACGCTCCTTCATCGCATCTTCCTTACTCTCGAATTCGCGTGAAATATATTTTTCATAACTCTCACTGATGACATGAATCTCTTCTTCCCTGGATTGTGGGTTCTGGTAGCAGTCGATCGAGTCATTCATCCGCATCATATCCTCATCAATCCGTGCCAGGATATCAGCTGTATAATACGCATCTGTCAGAGCATGGTGAAAATCTCTTGTCTTTTCAATGTTCAGGTAATCGATTCCATATTCCAAAGACCGCCTGCTTTTGCCATCCTCATATTCCAGACTGAATAATTTCTGGACATCATAGTACCGTATGGGTCCTTTGATCAGATCCAGCAGACCGTAATATTTCATGTTTCGCTGAAGCTCTGTCAAATCCATGCTTCCCCAGGAGCAAAACCTGTAGTCTTCACCGCACCACTCCAGAAAGTCTTTGATCGCATCATAAAAAAAGTCACCCGATTCCAGCATTTTCATGCTCATCCCCAGGATTTCTTTTGTTCTGAAATGTATTCTTTTGTAGACCATGGGATGAATCAGCCGGTGGAATTCTCCCAGCACTTTTTTTCCCTCATCAAGCTTTACTGCCCCTATTTCAATAATCTCAAAGGGAAGGCGGGGGTTCTCCCTGTCCTTTCCAAACGGGCATTGATTCCATTCCAGGTCAAATACAATATAATTCATGACGATGTCTCCATTCTATCCACTGCCATACAAAACGGTGCGTCTGTCTCTGTATGGCAATGTTCATAACTCTTATATCGTAGCATAGATAGAATAAGGAATCAATTGATATCTGTCAGACCTAAGACCTTAGACTGACCCTAACACGCATACGTAAGTTCCTTCTTTTTTGGATATCTCACACTCTTTCATCACTTTGAACCCATTTCTGCCTGCCATTTGCCTGATATGGTCGCGATTGTGCGAGTAGAGGATCAGCGTCGCATTCTCTTTCAGATACTGTTTAACGGAACGAAAAAAATGTCCGTACAGTTCCAGGATATCATCTTCCGTCGTTCTTCCCATCTTAAACGGCATATTGGTAATTACTTCGTCAAATAAATATTCATGTGTAAAGCGGAAGAAATCCCGGTTAATGTAATGAATGACCTGATGCGCCGCTTCTGAATTGATCTTTGCTTTGTCAACCGCTTCTTCCAGAATGTCCAGACCGTATGAGGAGCCCGCAGCAACCGCTTTATGGCGCTCAATCAGCATCGTTCCAACCCCGCAGAAAGGATCCAGAACCTGTGCGTCTTTTTTCATGTATTCTTTTGCGAGTGCCACAGTCAGCGCCGCATTCACGGGCCTGATACTCATGGGAATCACTTCCCGGCGATAAGAAAACCGATCATCTTTCAACGTAAACAGTTTCACCAGCAGATTGCAGTTCCCCTCTTTGTTCTCAATCAGGCGAAGTTCCACCTCGTAATTCGATGTCGTATTGATCAGCTTTCTGCCGGAAAGTTTTTCGATCTGACCGGACAGCTTCTTCACAAATGCGCTCTTTTCATCCAGCGGGCGTTTGCTCTTGAACTCCACACGGAAATAATACGGTTCTTTTCCACTGTGGCTTCTGTTTAAAAAATTCAGGAAATCTGACGCCACGATCGTCTCTGCCGCCTTTGCCGCATCCATTCTGCAGCTGGCCATACCCCTGATGACGAATAAAAGTTCCTGGTAAGTCCGAAGGTCCCTGACCCAGCGCAGATTTTCAACTTTTGCCCTCACCCCCGCTCCGAATATCCTGGTACTGGCACCCGGTTCCAGTTCTTCCAGTTCTGTTTTGGTAACTTCAGCAAAGTTTCTGTTTGTCAGTAAAATAACATCATACGATTCATCCCATCCAGTAAAACAGTGCTGAGAAACGCCTTCTGTTCCGACGATCAGTGAAGTCAGTTCACGCATTTCTTCCATCATGTGTTTTTCATTTTCAGTTTCAGGTTTTTCTGCAGACAGAACTTCCAGCCGTGCTTTCAGCATCTCCAGATGATCCTTGCAGTCAAAATTTCTCATAGCTGTCAGATAGGAACTTCTGGCAAACCTCTGCTGCTCTTTTTCATAGGCATTATAAACAGGCTGCAAAAATTCCTGCTTTCCAAGATCCCCCATCAGCAATGCCGCATTTTTGCGTGTTTTCGCATCCTCTGCGTTCAATAAATCCGCCAGTCTGTCCTCATTTCCTTCTATCACATGAATCATCCGCGCCCGGTTTCCATCTTTTTTTAATTCCTGTCTCAGTCTGCTTAAGTTCTGTCTCACTTCCTGGTTTTCCATGATCTGGTTCCAATATGTTCTTATCATACGTCTCCTGTATTTCCATCTTATTTTTATTCTTATTTTATTACTATAACATATTCTTACCATTACATTTAAATAATTTAAAAAGAAAGAGACGTTAACTAAGAATGCTCCGCAAAATTGCCGGTATACAGATGGTAATATTTCCCCTGTTCTTCTATCAGCTGCTCATGAGTCCCCCTTTCGATAATGCGCCCCTGTTCCAGTACCATGATACAGTCTGAATTTCTTACAGTCGAAAGCCGGTGCGCAATCACAAATGTAGTTCTTCCCTTCATCAGCTCATCCATCCCCTTCTGAACCAGAATCTCTGTACGGGTATCAATTGAGGATGTTGCCTCATCCAGGATCAGTACCGGCGGATCAGCGACTGCCACTCTGGCAATTGCGAGCAGCTGACGCTGCCCCTGGCTTAAGTTTCCCCCGTCTCCGGTCAGCATAGTCTGGTATCCGTGCGGAAGGTGTTTAATAAACACATGGGCATTTGCAAGTTTTGAGGCAGCAATACACTCTTCGTCCGTGGCATCCAGCTTCCCGTAACGGATGTTATCCATAACCGTGCCGGTGAATAAATGGGTATCCTGCAGCACCATGCCCAGGGAGCGGCGCAGGTCTGCTTTTTTTATCTTATTGACGTTTATATTGTCATACCGTATCTTTCCGTCCTGGATATCATAAAACCGGTTGATCAGATTTGTTATTGTGGTCTTTCCTGCCCCGGTACTTCCAACAAATGCAATTTTTTGTCCCGGTGTCGCATATAGTTCTATATTGTGGAGGATCATTTTATTTTCATCATATCCAAAATCCACATCATGAAAGGTCACATCTCCCTCCAGCTTTACATAAGTCACCGTCCCGTCAGCCTGGTGCGGGTGTTTCCATGCCCACATTCCGGTTCTCTTATCCGTCTCGCATATCGTTCCATCCGCTTCTTCTCTTGCGTTTACCAGTTCCACGTAACCTTCATCCACCTCCGGTGTTTCATCCAGAAGATCAAAGATACGCTCTGCCCCTGCCATTCCCATTACGATACTGTTCAGCTGCTGGCTGATCTGTCCGATCGGCATCGTGAAGTTTTTATTTAAGGTAAGAAATGATACCAGAGTGCCCAGCGTCAGCCCAATCTGTGTGGTGAGTGCGATCACTGCGCCCAGTACCGCGCAGAGCACATAACTGATATGACCCAGATTAGAATTGACCGGCATCAGGATATTGGCAAATTTATTCGCCTGATTCGCACTTTCTCTCAGCTCATCATTGATCTTTCGGAAATTCTGAAGCGCCTGATCCTCATGACAGAACACTTTCACTACCTTCTGTCCCTCCATCATCTCTTCAATATATCCGTTTACCTGTCCCAGATTCTTCTGCTGCCTGCCAAAGTACGCTCCGGACTTTCTGCTTAATTTCAGGGTTGCAAACAGCATGACTGCCACAATCATAAGCGTTATAACCGTGAGAGGAACATTCAAGACGATCATACTGATCAGCGTGCTGCAGAGAGTTACCGCCGAGTTCAGTACCTGAGGAATACTCTGACTGATAAGTTGTCTTAATGTGTCCACATCATTTGTGTACACCGACATGATATCCCCATGTGCATGGGTGTCAAAATATCTGACAGGCAGGGATTCCATGTGCGTAAAAAGTTCAATTCTCAGGTTGCGCAGGGTCCCCTGTGAAATATTGACCATGATACGGTTATATGCATAGGCACATAATATACCAATTGCGTAGATTGCAGCCAGCGACAGAAGTGCTTTTGCAAGCGGACCGAAATCAGGATCGGCAGTCTGAGTCATCGGAACGATATAGTCATCAATTAACTTCTGCATGAACAAAGTACCCTTTAATGTGGCAAGTGCGGTACCCAGAATACAGAGAACCACCACCGTAAATGCAAGTCTGTAACTTTTTATCATATAGGCAAGCACCTTTTTTAATGCTTTCATCGTATCCCTGCTTTTCATAACTGTTCACCCTCCTTCCCTGATGCCTGATCAAAGTCGCCGCCTCCCTTAATCTGCGTTTCATATATTTCCCGGTAAATATCATTGGTCGCAAGAAGCTGCTCATGCGTATCTATGCCGCTGATTCTTCCGTCATCCAGCACAAGGATCCGGTCCGCATCCTGCACGCTTAAAATACGCTGGGCAATGATCAGCTTCGTCACCCCCGGGATCTTCCGTGTAAATGCGTCCCGGATTTTCGCATCTGTGGCAGTATCAACTGCACTTGTAGAGTCATCAAGGATCAGGACCTTTGGCTTCTTCAGCAGCGCTCTTGCAATGCACAGCCTCTGTTTCTGTCCCCCGGAGACGTTTGATCCTCCCTGCTCAATACAGGTATGGTACTTATCAGGAAAACGCTGAATAAATTCGTCTGCGCATGCCTGTCTGCATACCTCGGTACATTCCTCCTCCGTTGCGTTTTCATTACCCCAGCGCAGATTTTCCAGAATTGTACCGGAAAATAAAACATTCTTCTGCAGGACCACAGCCACCTGATCACGCAGTGTTTCCAGATCATATTCTCTCACATCCTTTCCGCCTACACAGACGGAGCCGTCCGACACGTCATAGAGACGGCTGATCAGATTTACCAGGCTGGATTTTCCACAGCCGGTACCGCCGATAATTCCGATCGTCTCGCCGGACCTTATATGGAGGTCTATATCTGACAGCGCCGCCTCCTCGCTGTCTTCCCGGTATGAAAAGTTCACGTGGTTAAAATCGATGCTTCCGTCCGTGATCTCATTTACCGGATTCAGAGGGTTTACGATATCGGGTTTTTCGTTCAGAACTTCAGAGATACGCCGGCCGCTTGCCAGACTCATTGTGATCATCACGAATACCATCGACAGCATCATCAGCGACATCAGAATCGACATTATATAGCTGAACATGGAGGTGAGTTCACCCGTAGTCAGCCCACCAATCACGATGTACTTTGCCCCGAACCAGGACAGTCCGATAATACAGCCGTAGACAACCAGCATCATGACAGGGTTATTGAATGCCAGGATTCCCTCCGCTTTCACAAACAGTTTGTATAGATTCTGAGCCGCTTTCTCAAATTTTTCATTTTCATACGATTCTCTCACATATGCCTTAACTACCCGGATCGCAGATACATTTTCCTGTACGCTGATATTTAAAGCGTCATATTTTTTAAACACTTCATCAAACAGCTTCATGGTCCTGAGCATGATCAGCACAAGAACTGCTGCAAGGACAACAATTGCTACAACAAATATCATGCTCAGCTTCACATTAATAATCATGCACATCACCAGGCTGCTGACCAGCATCACAGGCGAACGCACTGCGATCCTCAGAATCATCTGATATGCATTCTGTACATTTGTGACATCCGTTGTCATTCTCGTCACAAGACCTGCGGTACTGTAACGGTCAATATTTGAAAATGAAAACGTCTGTATGTTCTCATACATTCCATCCCGCAGATTACAGGCAAATCCGGATGATGCACTTGCTGCGTATTTTCCCGCCAGCACTCCGAACAGCAGGCTGAACATCGCGAGAATCAACATCAGTCCGCCATAACTGTACACATTTTTAATGTTCCCTGCTTCTATTCCGCGATCGATGATAATTGCAGTGATAAATGGAATCAACACCTCCATCACAACTTCCAGCGCAGCGAAAAGCGGGGACAGCAGAGAATCTTTTTTATATTGCCTCACCTGTCCTAATAATGTTTTTACCATAATTTCCTCCGTGTTTTTTATGATTATGATATTGGGGTCAAAAGGTATTCTGACCCCCGATACCCAAGTATTACTTTAATCATTTTATTCTGTTTCAGGTTGTAAGTGAAATTCAAAAATGTTATTATTAATAAATATATTTTATTAATATTGTTGCAGTTTTTATATTGATTTTTAAAAGAGGAGATTATTCTTATGAATACCGTACAATTGGAAAGTTTTTTAGCTGTGGCTGACAGCCTCAGCTTTGCAAGAGCTGCAGAGAAGCTGCATATCACACAGCCCGCAGTCACACATCAGATCAATTCCCTGGAAACAGAGCTGAATATCAGGCTCTTTAACCGGACTACCAGAACGGTAGAGCTTACCTCTGCAGGCTGGAACTTCATCGGCGACGCCAGAAATATTTTAAACCTCATGACCTCAGCCAGGGTTCGTCTTACGATCAATTCAGAAAGTGACAGTTTTCCATTTGCTGTCGGATGCCCCTCCCCCCAGGAACTGATGATGTTACCATCCATCATCCATACTCTGCACAACGAGTTTCCAGCTATGCATCCCATTATCAAATCGGCACCTCTGCCGGTACTTCAAAATCATCTGGAGGACCATACCATCGATGTGCTGTTGTGTTATAAAGAAAAAGACAGCAGGCGTAAACTGGGAACTTATACGGAGCTCACCAGGACACCTGCTGTCTGTGTTATGTCACCTGAACATTCGCTTGCATCCAGAACATATGTCACCGCCGACGATCTGAAAGAAGGACCCGCGGTCGTATGTGACCTCCGGCAGAATCCACGTGCGGTCACAGATCTTCAGAGTACCATTCCAGGAACCCGTCCGGCATCTGATGTCTATTTTTGTGAACGGCTGGAAAGTGCACTTGTTTTTCTCAAGGCGGGAATCGGTTTTACACTGCTGCCTGATATTTTGCCGCTGAGAGACCCAGAACTGACCTACCTTCCGTTAAAAGGCGGCGCGGTCTCTTCCTATGGCATTTACAGCCAGGCTGTGAAGAATAAAGCGGTTACAAAGAGGTTTATCGAATTAATGAGGATTTTTTTTAATGCCGGTTTGTCTATCTAAAATTGTAATCTTATTTCTTCCCAACGGAAACCACCATATCACATGTCAGTTCCAGCCATGCATGGTTGACTGACATGATGATAACCGAAATTTTTAATCCTGACAGATCCTCCAGAATCTCCCGGAACTCCAGGATCGTTGACTCATCCAATATGATAAAAGGGTTGATATAAATGAAGACCTGCGGAGTGACACACAGCCATTTCGCAGTGATCACCTTTAACTGATCGATCAGGGTAATCCCTTTTAAATTCTGTCTGTTTTTATACCGGTCCATCAGATATTCCGAATGAATTAATTCCAAAGCATAATGTGCCATATGATGCTGCAGTCTTTTATTCATAAACCCCAGAGGATTGCTGACTTTATCATTCGCCAGGTATGTGATATTATCGACCAGGCTCATATCCTTATAGATTTTATCCGGCCTGTAACCATTCATTGAGACCGCAATATCGATTCCATTTTCATTTTTCCCGGACAACAGTTCCCATTTTTGTTTTCCAACCTGCATCAGATAATCCCCGTCCATGCTCCACACGCCTAAGATATCTCCTCTGTCCATTGAGAATTCTAAATCTCTGTTTTTAATAGACAAAACGGACTTTCTCAAAGTCTTACCCGTTGTTTTTTGTGTCACTGTCGGAGAATAATACCGCACAAAGTTATGAAATGTAATGTTATCCCGTTTCAGGACTCCGGTTGTCACCCCATTTTGCAGAATGACCAGAGAGTCAAAAGAAGCAAATAAGGTATGATATCGATTAGAAAAAAGCAATACGCTGATATTCTTTTCATTTAAAAACTCAATCATTTTCTCAATGTCTTTGAAACCATTTTCACCAATCTGATTAAACACATCATCGAAAACAATTAATTTTGCTCCCCTTTGAACCGCTATGATGATTTCCAGACATAGTATCTGGCAGTAAGATAACGATTTTAAGCGCGCCTTCGGAGAGATGTCCTGCATATGGTATTCCATTAACAGTCTGGATACTTCCTTAATCAATACCCTGTCCTTAATCCAGATATTGGGGATCAGCCTGGGGAGACTGAGAAACATATTTCTTGCCACTGTCATGTTCGGTATTAAATCCATCCTGGAAGCTATGTAATAAATTCCAGCTTTCTCAAGATTCTCAGGGATGCTTTTGCCGCATAACATATCGTTTGCAAAGATCTTTCCGGTGTCCGGATGATCGCCTCTGAAAAGAATGTCTATCATACATTGCTTTTCCAGTGGATTAGAAAGAAGCGCCACCTTTTTTCCAGGCAAGACCTGAAAGGATACCGACCGCAATACATTTTGCGAATGATTACTTTTACTTAAATGTTCGATTCTCAAAATCTCACTGTGCATACCTGATGCTCCCTGTCATATGGCATTGTAATTTCAAAACAGCTCCCGACTCCCTGAGTGCTGTACGCTGTAACTCCAAACTTTTCACCGTAAAGCAGTTTGATTCTTGCGTTCACATTGACGATTGCAATACCGCTTCCCTTTTGAGATTTCACACTCGAACCGCTCTTCCCATACTCGTTGGAATACAGCTTTTCATTTAAGGATGCCAACTGTTCCGCAGTCATTCCGCATCCATCATCTGTAACGGAAATGAGCATCCTGCCGCCAACAGCACTTACATCGATGTCAATATGAAAATCCTGAACATTATCTTTCATCCCATGCTTCACAGCATTTTCGATAAACGGCTGTATAATCAGTTTGGGAACGCGGTAATCCGGTAACTGTTCCTCATCATTTTGAATCGTTACATTCAAAACAACCTCATTGCTCAGACGATATTTTTGTATTGCCAGATAATCTCTGGCCATTGCCAGTTCTTCTCTTATCATAATAATGTCATTTTTCTGGCTGATCGTATAACGGAAGATCCTTGACAGGATTTCGATCATATCCGCTGCGATTGGTGCCTTTTCCTGCAGAGCATACCCCCGTATGGAATCCAGCGTATTATAGAGAAAATGAGGATTGATCTGACTTTTCATACTGTCAAATTCCGCCTGCTTTCTCATCAGCTGATTCGAATACTCCATATCCAGCGTGTGATCTACCATATCAAGAATAAAACAAAGATATTTGATATAGTCTTTATCGATGTCTTCCGGGACACTTAACGTATAATGTTCTTTTATCGCGTCTATCTTCATTACAACTTTGCTAAACAGCTGCCTGTATATGCAAAATCCGCTGACGCATATAATAAAAATCCCCGACAACAGTATACCGTTATGATAATAGATTCCCACTGCCAGAAGCAAAAGATAAGGCAGCATAAACAGGTATTTTATTGGAAACCTGGTCCTAGAACTTTTCACATTTATTCCCTCTAATATTTTCTGTTCGCATGAATCTTCCTGTATTCTTTCGGTGTTATTCCAACATACTCTTTGAAGGTTCTGCTGAAATACCTCACGTTATGATACCCTACCTTATAGGTGATTTCATTAATATTGATTCTCACATCAAGCAGAAGTTCTTTCGCTTTTTCCATGCGCAGATCCGTAAGATACGCTGTAAAATTTTTCCCGGTCTCTTTTTTAAAGATAATTCCCAGATATGCCGGCGTGATGAATACCTGTTCTGCGACCTCCTCAAGCTTCAGCTGTTTATCATAATTCCGGGAAATATACTCCAGAACCCGTTTCATGATAAGAGAACCCTCTGACTGTTCCTCTCTCCGGAATTTCAACATGCCTGCAGTCATCTTCTCGGGTAAAAATCTTATAATATCACAAGATCTCGAACATTTATTGATCTCTAATGATAATTCCTGATAGATATCCATAAATTCATTCGGGAAATTACCTTTTTGTTTTACAACAGAAAGCACATTTAGCAGCACGCCCCGAAGTGTTTTGCAGACTGAAACATCTTCCCGTTTGCAAAAATTCAATACATCCTGAAAAATCGTCGATATTTTTACCTCGATTTCTTTAAGCTCATTACATTCCACTTTCTCAACCAGCCCGTGAAGAAGGGAAGCAGGCAAAACATATTTACTCTCTTCCATACTTTCCTTATAACCAGACTCATGGATGTCCAACACCCGGTCTACCCCTCGTACAATTCGCATATCCAGTAAGTGGAGTGCCGCATCAAACGAGTCACACAGCGCAGAAACATCTGAGACTGTTTTTCCAATACACACGGTAATACCGGTATCTGCATAAGCTTCTGTCAGCTTTTTTCCACTAACCAGAACCCGCTTGCACAGAGCTGTCATCTCTTCCCTTTTCTGTTTACTTTCTTCCAGGTTTAATATGACATAAATGTTCTCCTGATGTTCTGTTACACCGATTTCATAACAAATGTCAGAAAATGAGTCTCGGATGATCATCATAAGATGCTCTGTAATGTGATTTTTAATCCCAATGACAATATCCGAATAATAATCAACCTTCACCACAACAGAACAAAAATAACCCTCCTGAAAAGAGTAAAAATAATCCCGATTGATCTGTTGTACCGTCACATCATGAAAATCAACATCCCTGTATAAGATGCTCATGATAAATGATGTCCGGACTTTTTCTTTATGGTTATCAGCACTCTGCAGCAGCGTTCTCTCACTTCTACTCTCAGAAATTTCCTGAGTCAGCTGTGCCAGAGATTTATTCAATTCGTTGGAATTAATCGGTTTCAGCAAATAATCTCTCACACCCAGTTTAACCGCTTTTTTTGCAAACTCAAACTGTGCATATCCTGATACAATGATAAACCTGGGATTTACGTGCTGCTTTTGTACCTTTTCGATCAGCTCCAGGCCATCTGTGATCGGCATCGTAATGTCTGTGATTACAATATCCGGACGTTTTTCCATAATCATATCGTATGCCATCTGTCCATTTTCCGCATAACCTGCCAGTTCCAATCCCAGTTCCTCATATAAAATACAACTGTTTAACAGGAAAAAGATACTTTTTTCATCTTCAACGATCAAAAGCTTTTGCATATTCTCACCTCTCAAATCATGCAGAGACAGACCGCAAACAGACTGCAAAAGCACTGTTTACCAATCTTTTCTTTATACTATCATATTAATCAAGTAAACACAATCGACTCAATTTTGGTATATTTTACTTTACAAATCATAAGTCCGGCAAATGGAAGGAGGAGTACAATCAGACTTCCTCACTGATTGTACTCCTTTTGAAAGCTTACAAAAGCTTAAATCGTGTTATCCTCTGACCCGGGAATTTGAAACGTCATAGAAGCAGCGTTCGGTCAGAATTGCTCCCGTATTGGAATTACCGATCACAGCAGCATCTCCTATTTTAGCCATATCGGTATCGATCAGGGCAAATCCTATATTCTGACCAATCGTATATCCATAGGTAAACATCGTAACCTTACCCACATTCCTGCCATTGACTTTCACGTCATCTCCGGTCTGAACATGCGCAGAAACTTCCGGTACCAGAAAACCAACCAGGGAACGTGTAACCCCCTTTTTCTTTGCCTGCCGAAGAGCTTCTTTTCCGACAAATTCTTTATTCCAGTCAACCGTCCAGCCAAACCCTGCCTCCAGGGGATTTGTTCCCGCCAGATCACTCATCAGAACATAACCCTTCTCACGCGGAATACTTGTCACGATTACATCCGTATCGATTTTTCTGATGCCATGTTCACGTCCATATTTCTCCAGTGCCTGTTCAATGTGGGCTGCATCCGACGGCGCACAGTAAATCTCATATCCCAGTTCCCCCGTATATCCGCTGCGGGCAATCTTAACTTTCATGGCGCCGATCTGATTATCCCCGATGTGAAAATGTTTCAGTTCATCAATCGGATCTTTCAGTATCTTATTCATCACTTCCCTGGAGTTTGGTCCCTGCACCGCACACATGGACGTAATGTCCGTGATATCTGTGTAAGACACGGCCTCATAAGTGCGGTGCCGGTCAAACCATGCGATCAACTCATCAATGTACAGTGTTGATACCCAGTATGTATTCGCATCGATATGGAACACTATCACATCGTCGATGATCTCTCCGCCTTCGTTCAGCATTGTCGTATATTTTGCGGTTCCCACACCTGCACCGGATATATCGGCAACAAACATTTTATTCAAAAATGCTGCCGCATCACTGCCTGTCACTTTCAGCAGATTGTGTGTGAAATCATAATATCCCACTTTATTCCGAATTGCCTCATGATCTTTCTGCTGCTCACTTACCACTTTTGTTTTGTTTTTTTTTAATTGTTTCTTCAGATCTGTTGTATCACTGCAGATTTTTTTCAGATGCTTCGTTAGTTTCTTTTTTACCTTTGCATTTGAAACCGGATCCGGATCCCGTTTCCATTTATCATTTAAGCTCAGGATCTTTTCCCTGGTTTCGGCATCAATCTTCCCACGCTTTTCCTCAGAATCCATCCATTCCTCAAATGTACCGATCCAGCGCGCATCGCATCCGATATCATCCGGTGTCGGATAGACCAGTTTATCCATACGCGTATAATTCAGACGCGGCGGGTTCCCTTTGATGGATACTTCGAACAGAAGGTCAGCCGCTCCAAGACCCGGCTCATGCGGTGTGACTTTGTCCCGCTCCATATAGTCTGTCTTAACACTGACTGCCACGACCTCAAACACATACAGGGTGGAGCCGTCTACGCGGACAGTTTCGATTACTTTTGCCTCCAGGTTGGATACGCATTCTGCGATGCCATACGGTTTTACTTTCTTAGACGGGAGCGGTGTCAGCCCTGCCACGTCGATCTCATTGATCCCTTTCGGCATTGGCAAACCAACAATGGTACTCTCACGAAGCAGTTCATATGGATAATAGCTGATGACGCATTCTCCCGTTTCATCCAGGTTCTTTCTTCCGTCACGGTCATTGTTCATCGCAAAGGCATAACACCATCTCATGTTAGGCGGCGCAGACTGGAACGCTGTTCCCATGGACACAGGAGTACAGTTTACATTGCCCTTCTTATCCATCGTCGTGACAAAGTAACATGCTACCGGCGGCTGAATCCATCTGTGGCTGAATCCTGTCGTCTCATACGTCTCCAGGCACTCGGTGAAATCCCCCTTCTGCTCTCTCTCGGTCTCTTCAAATATGCTCTGTACATCAAAATACGAAAAACTCATCTTTATTCCTCCTGTCTCAATTAATTTTCGGATTACCAGTTATCCATTTCCATCGATGTTTTGTTAATTTTAATATTTTCTTTACTTATTACTTATGTTAAGTTTATTATAGGGTGAACATTTAGTTTTGTCAACACTTTTTTCTTTGATTCCCCACTTTTTCCCTTTTCCTTTTTATTATCGAACAACCCGGATGTTTTCGCTTGTTTTTTGTTTACTAAACTCTTAACATCTGATTGACTATCCATGTTTCCTACGATATAATAAAAAAAACACGATAAGAGGTGACGACCTATTACCATTCGAGAAATCGCGGCACAGTTTGGGGTATCCCCCTCCACAGTTTCCAATGTGCTGAACAATAAAAACGGGGTGCGCGACGAATTAAGAGAAGAGATCAAGTCTGTTTTGCTAAAAAACGGTTATATCATAAAGCATAATCCAACACTGGTTTCTGCAAAGCCAAGGAATCTTTTATTTCTCTACTACCAAAGCGCTAATTATCAATCTCTGAGGAACAATGATATACTTCCTCTTACGCTTCACCAGATAGAACAGTACTGCCAGGCGGGCGGTCATCGTTTTATCTTCAGGCAGGCAACCTGCCACACCCTTGACTCCATGCTGGACAGACAGAATCTGCCGGAGATAGACGGCATCCTGATGCTCGGGACAGAATATTATCACAAACCTTCTCCCGCATTCTATTCCTGTGGGAAGCCCATTGTCATATTGGACGGATTATGTCCTGAAGATCCCATCAGCACCGTCAATATTGACAATACCTATGGTGTCTGTCAGCTGGTGAAGCATATCTGTGACATGGGCCACAGACGGATCGGGTATATCAAAAGCCGCATGCCCTTCGGCTGTCTTCGCGACAGAACAAACAGCCTCTATGCTGCACTGGCCCGATTTGGCATGACACTCAGCAAGAAAGACATCCTGGAAGTAAGCGCAGAGTCCGGATTAATTCAGGATGAGGTCACTCATTTTTTTTCAAATGCAGAAGATCTGCCCACCGTTTTTTTTGCCGATAATGACTTTCTTGCAGTTTCCTCCATACAGGCAATCACACGGTCAGGATATTCCGTTCCGGAGGATATATCGATTGTTGGTTTCGACGATCTGGATATTTGTACGTTATTAAAACCGCACCTTACCACCTCGAGAGTAGACTTTGGTGCCATGGCACGGGTAGCCATCCGACATCTTATGAATCTTATTGAGGATCCGGGTCTTCCTGTAACTAAGCTCACCGTAACAACAAAGTTTGTCGAACGGGATTCCGTGAAAAAAATCATATGAGGAGGCAATTATGACAATCAGAGAAATCGCAGCAGAACTAAACATATCACCTACTGCTGTTTCTTATGTGCTCAACAACAAACCCGGAGTTCGAAAAGAACTCCGGGAAAAGATCACAAAGATTTTAATTCAAAACGGTTACTCCATTAAAGAGGATGCCGCCGAGGACCTGAAAAAGGGTCCTGATCTGCCGAAACAACAGACCATTTTATTTTTATATTATATCAGTGAGCGCTACCTGTTTCTCAGAAACAACAATGTATTGACACTCTATCTCAATGCCATTGAAGAAATCTGCAACAGACAAGACTGCAATGTCATAACCAAAAGCGTTACCAGTGATTCTCTCGGTGATACACTGGCAAACACAGATGGTATCGACGGCGTGATACTTTTGGGAATCGAGCTCTACGAAAGGGTTCTCTTCAACCGGTCTATGTGCCGAAAGCCCTTTGTCCTTCTCGACGGCTATTTTCCGGAATCCCCTATCGACAGCGTCAATGTGGATAACTATATCGGCCTGTACCAGGCAGTCGACTATCTTTATAAAAAAGGACATCGAAAGATCGGACACATCAAAAGCAACATGCCCTATGGATGCCTGCCAGACCGCTGGCGCTGTTTTTACGAAATTCTGGATTACTTTAGAATGCCTTTTTTAAAAAACTATCTGGCTGAAGTAAGAATGCAGTCGGAGTTTCTGCAGGAAGATCTGCAGAAGTATCTGAAGGAAAACACGGACCTTCCCACTGTTTTTTTTGCAGATAATGATTATATGGCCATCTCTGCAATGGCAGGGATGCAGCAGGCTGGCTACGCTGTTCCGGACGATCTTTCCATCATTGGTTTTGACAATGCGGACATTTCAACCCTGCTGAAGCCGAATCTGACCACAATCTCTCTGGATTTTCGCGGTATGGCGGCCGAAGCGGTGCAGCGCCTGTTCCGGTTAATGGAATATCCGGACCTTCCGGTTGTTAAAAGTACGATCTCTCCTGTCTTTGTAGAAAGAGATTCCGTAAAAGACCTAACTTAAAAAGCATAAGCGATGAATTGACAGCTCATCGCTTACGCTTTTTTCAGCTTATGTAGTCTAAATCCTTTTCTTCCTGAAATTCTTTAATGCGTCCACATACATCGCCGCAAAAATCACCAGACCTTTCGCAAACGGATAGATATAAGGTGATGCGCCCGTCAAAGCCAGAATGTTATTGATCAGATACAGTAACACAACTCCGATAAATGTCCCCGGGAAAATATTTCCGCGTCCTCCCAGAAGACTGGTGCCTCCCATCACACACACCGTGACGACGTCGAATTCCATCTCGTTTCCTATGGTTCCGCTGTAAGTCCCTACCTTACAGCAGGCGACAAATCCCACAAAGGCGGCACATATTCCTGACAGAATATAAACCGCCATCTTCACTCTCTTTAACGGAAGACCGATGCGCTTTGCCGACTCCTCGCTGCATCCGATGGCGTAACAGTATGCACCAAATCTGGTCTTTCGCAGCACACACTGGAACACCAGCAGTATGATCAGTGACACAAGGATCAAAATCGATATACCAAAAACCCTGGAATCAGCGATCATCTTAAACTCCGGCGGAAGGCTGGTCTGTGCACCGCCGTTTGTGATGTTCAGCGCGATTCCACGCAAAAGTATCATCATTCCCAGGGTCGCCAGCATGGAATTCAGCTTACAGTAGGTAACCAGGATGCCATTGATTGCGCCGATGACCGCACCTACCACAAAGATCAGAATCACCATCTGGACAAATCCGGCGCCGTGATTCATCGCATACACCGCGATTGCTGAACTGCAGAGCGCCACTGATCCGACACTCATATCCATATTGCCCGTGACGATGACAGACGTTCCGCCGGCGGCAACCACCAGCAAAGTCGTTGCCCCCCACATAATCTGCATCAGATTATCTCTGGTCAGAAAGTACGGAGAAATGATTCCACAGACTATGAACATGACAACAAATAAAATATAAAACCCATAGGAAAGCAGGAAATTCGAGACATCAAACTTCTTTTTCACTGTAATCGCTGCTTCATTCATGTGCATCTCCTCCACCAAGTGCTAATTCCATCAGGTTATTATTGTTAATATCAGATCCTTCCACACTCTCAACGATCTTTCCACCCTGAAGAACAATGACTCGATCCGATAAATCCACCATCTCATCGACCTCCGATGAGATCAGCAGGACAGAAGTCCCCTCTGCCGCTATTTTTTTGATTGTTTTGTAGATTTCCATTTTGGAACCGACATCAACGCCCCTCGTCGGCTCGTCCAGGACCAGCACCGGCGCTTTCTTGTTCAGCCATTTTGCGAAAACTACTTTCTGCTGATTTCCTCCGGAGAGCTGAGACGCAAGGGTCTTCTCGTCCGGCACTTTAATATTCAGCTTCCTGATCAGATCCCTGGTCTCCTCTGCTTCCTTATTTACATTAACAAATTTTAACCGTTTGGAGCAGTAGCTGTCCAGCTTAGCCGCCGTACAGTTGTTCGTAATATCCATATTTAAAAACAGGCCGTCATAATGTCTGCTCTCAGTTACATAGCCAATCTTTTTAAGAAGGGTATTTTTCCTGATCTTTGTCAAAGCCCCCCCTTCCTCCTTAAAAAAAACATCTCCTGCATCGGCACGATCCAGTCCAAGCATGGCACGCACCAGTTCCGTACGACCGGATCCCATCAGTCCCCAGATTCCCAGGATTTCACCTTTTCTTAATTCAAAGCTTACCCCTCTCAGCAGATTCCCGCTGATGATCTGATTGACCTTTAAAATCACCTCATCGGTCCTGTGAGCCGTTTCTTTCTTCTCAGCCGCAGCCGGTTTCTGCCCAATGATCATGGTCACCAAATCCGCTTTCTGAAGTCCCTCTACCACACCGGTACCGCTCCTAACCCCGTCGCGAAGCACCAGGTAATCATCGCATAATACTGTGATTTCATCCAGAAAATGCGAAATATAGATGATGATCTTACCTTCATTCTTCAGTCTGTTAATCACCTCAAAGAGTTTATTTTTCTCATGCAGGCTTAAGGAAGAAGTCGGTTCATCAAAAATAATGATATTGGCACCCATAGCCAGGGCACGGGCAATCTCCACCATTTGTCTTGCGCCGATGGTGATGTCTTCCATCGCAGAGTGGGGGTTGATATCATTTGCCCCGAGGAGTTCCAGATATTTTTTTGCCTCTTCTTCCACCTTTGCATTGTCAGTCAGAACAGGCACGGCACCTTTGAACAGGTTTCCGATAAAGACGTTCTGTGCAACGCTCATTGACGCAAAAAACAACGGCTCCTGATGGATAAATGCAATTCCATTTTTTTCTGCATCCTTCGGCGAATTCATCGTGATACTTTTTCCATCGATCAGAACATCGCCCTTATCCTGTTTTAAAATACCACCGAGAATATTCATCAGTGTCGACTTTCCTGCACCGTTGATTCCGATCAATGCCAGTACTTTTCCGGGTTCAGCCTTTAACGTAACGTCATCAAGGGCTAAAACGCCAGGAAACTGCTTTGTTATATGATTCATCTCCAGCATAATTGTCCCTCTCAATCTCTGTTTCTTAAACAGTCTAATGCAATGATAATCACAATCAGAACACCCTTGATGATCAATCCAACATAATATGTATATCCCATCAAATTAATAAAGTTACTGATCACTGTGATAAACAGTGCCCCCAATACAGATCCCAGTATATTGCCTTTTCCGCCGGATAAACTTGCACCCCCAATGACTGCAGCACTGATCGTATCGGTCAGCATGGTATTTCCGACCATTGTGGCCCCTGCCATATTTGTACGCGCCGCAAGCAGAATTCCTGCCATACAGGCATAGATGCCTGCTATCATATATGTGCAGAAGATATACCGATCTGTTCTGATACCGGATACCCGGGCTGTTTCCTCATTCTGACCAATCATATAAAAAATTCTTCCATACTTTGTTTTCTTAAGAATCATGTGACTGATAACCGCCACGATAAAGAAGATTGGAATCGAGATGGGTACAATGCCTATCTTAATTCCAAGAAACAGAAATACATCCGGAAGTCCGAAAACACTTTTTGAATTTGTTATCATAACAGCAAAACCATTGGCAATGATCTGTGTAGACAGCGTTACGATAAATGGAATCATCCTGGCTTTTGCGACCGCCACACCATTGATCATCCCAAATACCGCGCCGACGCCAAAAATGATGAGGATACCGATAACTACATTTCCTGTCTTTGACATGAACAACGCCCCCGGTATTGTCGCCGCCATCAGTACGGCGGGCATTGATAAATCAATGCCCCCGATGATTAAGATAAACGTCATTCCCAAACATAACATACCAACGGTCGTGAGCTGTTCCAAAACATTAATAATATTATTCAGACTTAAAAAATTTGGTACTGCTGCAGAAAGTATAATCACAAAGATCAATGCCGCTGCTGCTGTTGCCATATCAAGGGCTTTCTTTCTATCCGACAATACTGTCTGCATCCAATTATGAACCGGTTTAGCCGTTTTAGCCGTCTGACTACTCATATTATTTCCTCACAATCCTTTTGTTCCTGATGATCAGCTCCAGAGCAGTTTCGTCAGCTCTTCGTCCTGATAGTTTTCACGCGTATATACTGGTCCTTTTACGTAAGTCTCTTCCACTTTTTCACCCTTTGCCAGCGCGATACACTGATCCACGATCGTCTGGGACATACTCACAATATCCATCAGTGAATCCGCATCAACATATCCCTCACTGATTGCATCCAGTCCTTCCTTATATACATCCGTTGCGGCAAACCAGATATGTCCCTCTTCTCCGTTTTTGATCCACTGATTTGTAGACTGAAGAGCGGCTTTTGCCGCCGGAAGAAGGAAGTCAGACGCGATGTAGATACAGTTTGCATCCGGGTTCGCTCTCATCGTACTCGGCAGATTTGATTCCAGCCAGTCCGGATCCCAGTCAGTGTCCAGGTCTGTGACAATTTTGGCACCTTTGTCCGCATATTCATCAACCGCCCGCTTCACACCATTGATGCGGTCAACAGAATTCTGATCCGAAGTGGAACCACTGCAGATAACCAGATTCAACTCTGTTTCTCCCTCCTCAATCATCTGGTCAAATACAGATTTTACAGAAGCAAACCCCTGGTCTTCTGCGTCAACACCCACGAAGGTATCCGGTTTATACTGCCCATCCGGGTTATACGGTCTGTTTTGAATCATCACCGGAATTCCGGCATCCTGACATTCTTTGATCATTGTATCCGTGGCTGCCACATCCTCCGGACAGATACACATCACATCCACCTTCTGACTGATCAAATCCTTTACATCTGAGATCTGTTTGCTGACATCGTTATCTGCAGAGGTAACAATAAATTCAACTTTCGGATTGCTCTCTGATCCGAACTGTTTTGTGTATTCATCGGTTTTGACAAATACGTCGTTCATCAGTGCATTGAAAGACATTCCTACTTTAATCGTATCACCTGAAGAACTTTCTTCCCCTGCTGCTTTGTCGGCTCCTTCTGATGCACCTTCATCAGTGCTTCCATTTTCCGCAGACTGAGACTCCTCTTTTGATCCGCCGCCGCATGCTGCCATCGACAAAACCATGACTCCCGCCATCAATAATGCAAATATTCTTTTTTTCATATTCTTTCCTTTCTCATCATTCTTTTTCATATGTTATTCTGTACATTTTCGCTCGCGATATCGCTTTTGTTTTGTATAATTTATATTAACATTGGCTTTTTTGTTTGTAAACATTATTCATATTTTAACTAATATTTAGTGCACTAATTATTAGATTTAGTGCACTTTTTTCCAAAAAACTGTGTTCTCTGGAAAACAAAAGACGCCGAAAACCTTTTTCAAAGTTTTCGGCGTCTTTTAAACGTCGCTAAGAGGATTTGAACCTCCGGCCTACCGCTTAGGAGGCGGTCGCTCTATCCAGCTGAGCTATAGCGACAGATAAAAATGATATAGCAACCAATCAGCTGCTATATCATTATACTATTTTACGCTGCCTGTTTCAACAATTAATTAAATTTTTTATTTTTTATAATGACCGCTCAATGTGCATGTCCCTCACCATCCAGAAACTTCTGCATGTCGGCCATCTCCTGTTTCTGCAGAGAAATAATATTGTTGGCAAACTCTATGACTTCCTCGTCTCCTGTGTTGTACACGATCGCCTCCGCCATATCAATTGCCATCTGATGGTGCATGGACATTCCCATGGCAAAAGCCGTGTCCAGATCGCCCGCATTCGTATCGTTATGACCTTCGTGATGTTCCAGCATCATTTTATTGTATTTCTTCAGGTAATCCTGTTCCTGATCAAAATCTGTCTGGCCCGATTTTTCAATTCTTTTTATCATATCGTTCATCTGATCAATTTCCTGGTCCTGTGCGCTGATGATATCATTCGCCATCTCGCTGAATCTGGCTTTATCCCCTGCATGCTTGAGGTAACTCCTGGACATATCAATCGCGGCCTCGTGGTGCGGAATCATGCCGTACAGAAAGTCGAGAGACGCGTTGCCGGTGTCTTCCACATTGTCCATATTTTCCATCATCAGATCCATGTATCCCTTTTCTTCCGTGAGGTAGGATTCCAGTTTGCTGTCATCTTTTTTCTCACATCCAAACAGAAAAAGCATCATACCGGTCAATATGGTAATAAATAAATATTTCTTCATGACTAACCTCCGAAAACTATTTATCCATATTATTGACCATATACCGTTTCTTATGTATCACAGAGGAAAATAAATCCTCCGATACACGATCCTTATCCTACAGGCTCTCCGTGACAAGCTTCACCGCAGAGCTGGTTCCCACACGGCTGCAGCCGGCGTCGATAAACGCCCGGAGGTCATCGACCGTGCGAACTCCGCCCGCCGCCTTGATCTTCACATCAGGACCAATATGCTGCTTAAACAATTCCACATCTTCAATAGTAGCTCCACCTGTTCCAAACCCCGTAGATGTCTTAATATAATCGGCGCCTGCATTCGTCACAGCCTTACACATTGCTATTTTCTCGTCCTGTGTCAGGTAACATGTTTCTATGATAACCTTCAGAATTTTATCTCCCACCACTTTTTTCATAGCAGAAATTTCTTTTTCCACCTTATTATAATCACCGTTTTTCACATCCGTAATGTTGATGACCATATCAATCTCACTGGCACCGTCCTCCAATGCCTGTTTTGTCTCTGCCACTTTTGCCTCTGTCACGGAATACCCAAGCGGAAAACCCACAACCGTACAAATATTGATCTGGTCCCCATATTTCTCATGGACACGCGCAATATAGCACGGCGGGATACAGACGCTTGCCGTCTGGTATTTAACCGCTTCCTCACATAACTTTTCAATATCCGTCCACAATGCAAACGCTTTCAACTGTGTGTGATCCACATAATGCAACAAATCCAACTCTTTCATGTCATCCTCCTGTTTTATCTTTTTATCTCGTTAAAAAAACCTGTTCCTCCTGTTTTTCCGGGAATTCCTAACATCTCAAGCACTGTCGCTGCAATGTCTGAGAAACTGTTTCTCGTTCCCAGATCGCAGTTTTCCCTGACAGCTTTTCCATATACAAGAAGTGGTGTATACTCTCTTGAGTGATCCGTACTGGGAGTTCCGGGATCACAGCCATGATCCCCGGTGATTATCAGCACATCTTCATCTCTCATCTTATTAAGAAATCCTCCCAGCCAGCTGTCAAATCTGGTCACTGCTTTTGCGTAACCATCGATATCATTGCGGTGCCCGTACAACATATCAAAGTCTACTAAATTTACAAAGCAAAGTCCCTGAAAATCTGTTTCTGCGATTTCTTCTGTCTGCCTCATGCCATCATCATTATTCTGTATCGAAGAAGTTTTTGTAATTCCCTTACCGGCAAAAATATCGTTGATTTTTCCGACTGCGATCACCGACATCCCGGCATTTTTAATATAATCCAGCATTGTATTCGAAGGAGGAATCAGAGAGAAATCATGGCGATTCTTTGTTCTTTGAAAATCAGGTGCTTTTCCAATAAACGGCCTGGCAATCACTCTTCCCACTCCGTGTTCACCCTGCAGAATTTCTCTCGCGATCCGGCAATACTCGTAAAGCGTTTTGACCGGTATGATATCCTCATGAGCAGCAATTTGGAAAACACTGTCCGCAGAGGTGTATACGATAAGTTTTCCACTCTTTAAATGTTCTTCGCCGTAGTCCTTGATAACCTCCGTTCCAGAATACGGCCGGTTGCACAGCACCCCTCGTCCGGTTTCTTTCTCAAATGTGTTCAGCACATCCTCAGGAAACCCTTCCGGATACGTTGGCATCGCCTGTTCTGATATAATACCGGCAATTTCCCAGTGTCCAATCGTAGTATCTTTCCCTCTGGAAGCTTCCTTCATACGCGCAAAAGCTCCTGCCGGAGAATTTTCACTCTCACAGCAGGATACTCCTTCTATATTATAAAGTCCCAGTTTCTTCATATTCGGTGTATGATACACTTCGGAGGCAGCAATGGTACCTAAAGTATTACTGCCCACATCCTTATAATCTGCCGCGTCCGGCATCTCTCCGATTCCAAAGCTGTCCAGCACAATCAAAAAAACACGCTTTATCCTCATATTAACCTCTTAAAAATTCAAAAATCCCTGAAGCCAGATAACCGCCTTAAACCTGCGGCCTATCTCCGGCTCTCCCAACAGATCCTTCTGGTTAATGCATACATCAAACTTGATATCATTACAGTTCAAGCTGATCTGATACATTTTTTCCTTTGTAAGTACATTCGTGGATTCCACAAAATCAACGATATCACCCATCACGTTATACTGATCACATTCAACTCCGTATGGCATGAAGTAGGAATCCACAATGGTAAATACATCCTCCTGCTGAATGCGGCGTGAAATCATGGTATACGTATCAATGTCCTCCATCGTCAGGCTTTCCATGGCTTCCTCATCCCCATTTCTCGCAGCAGCGATCAGGTGATTCCTGTTTGTCATCGTTTTCTTATCTTCTTCAACCTGCTGACGGTCTTTCTTTACAGGGAGCAGAATTTTCCCTTCTATAGCAAGACCGGAAAGTGTTACGGTTGTATCTCCACCGGCTAAGAACCCTTTCTCTTTTTCATTCAGATATTCACCTGCATTCAACAGATAAAAAATCAGGGTGACCCCGATCCGCACATCATCGCATGCCCCGGCAAATGATTCTTTACCGGCATGTTTTTCAATAATGACGCCTTCCTTTGTCGAAACATCTGTGCCATGAAAGTAAGGATAATAATACTCCATCTGGAATTCATTGTTCTCGTCATACTCTCCACAAACCGTAATACCACAGTCATATCCAAATGACTTGGACATTTCAGCAAAGAGATGATTACCGTCATGCTCCACCACCATTTTCTCATCGTAGTTTGAGATGACCATATCCAGAATTTTATTAAGCTCTTTTTTACTGCCAACTTCAGAAAACCCGATTGCTTTTAAATAGCTATGCATAAGGGCACCCCCTTTCTATATTATTTTTCTTTTTATTATTATTTTTTCTTTGGTTCAATAACTTCCATTCCCCCAACATAAGGACGCAGTGCTTCCGGTATTCTGACAGTCCCGTCCGCATTCAGGTTGTTTTCAAGAAATGCAATCAGCATACGGGGTGGAGCAACCACCGTATTATTCAATGTATGTGCAAAATACTTTCCATCTTTTCCATTTACACGGATTTTCAGTCTCCTGGCCTGAGCATCTCCCAGATTTGAGCAGCTTCCCACCTCAAAATATTTTTTCTGTCTTGGAGACCACGCTTCCACATCTACAGACTTCACCTTCAGATCTGCCAGATCCCCGGAGCAGCACTCTAAAGTCCTCACCGGAATATCCAGAGAGCGGAACAAATCAACGGTATTCTGCCACAATTTATCAAACCACTCTTTGCTTTCCTCTGGTTTGCAGACAACGATCATTTCCTGTTTTTCAAACTGATGAATCCTGTAAACACCGCGCTCTTCAATTCCATGTGCACCCTTTTCTTTTCTGAAGCACGGTGAATAACTGGTCAATGTCTGAGGAAGATCCTCTTCCTGAACGATCGTATCAATAAATTTTCCAATCATGGAATGTTCACTCGTACCGATCAGATATAAATCCTCTCCCTCAATCTTATACATCATGGAATCCATCTCAGCGAAGCTCATAACACCTGTCACGACATCGCTTCTGATCATAAACGGCGGCACACAGTACGTAAATCCTCTGTTGATCATAAAATCTCTTGCATAAGAGATAACAGCGGAGTGCAGGCGTGCGATATCCCCCATCAGGTAATAAAATCCATTTCCAGCCACCTTGCGGGCACTGTCCAGATCCAGACCATCAAACCTTTCCATAATTTCTGCATGGTAAGGAATTTCAAAATCCGGTACCACAGGTTCCCCATATCTTTGAACCTCAACATTCTCACTGTCATCTTTTCCGATCGGTACAGAAGGATCAATCATATTCGGGATCATCATCATGATTTTTTTGATTTTTTCTTCTACTTCCCGTTCCTGTGCACTCAATGCCTCGATTCTGGCTCCTGAGGCTTCCACAGAAATCTTCACTTCCTCGGCTTCATCTTTTTTTCCCTGTGCCATCAGCATACCGATCTTCTTAGAAATCTTATTCTTTTCTGCCCTGAGTGATTCCACTTCCTGCTTAATATTCCTGTTTTCCTGATCTAGTACAATGACCTCATCTACCAGCGACACTTTATGATCCTGAAATTTATTTTTAATATTCTGCTTTACGATATCCGGATTTTCTCTGACAAATCTTATGTCTAACATAACGTCCTCCTATTTACTGAATGCTTTCCTTATCTTATAATAGTATCAACCTTTTTTCAAGTATCGAATCATGAGATTTTTAAATATTATTTTACATAATTAGTTTACATAATTAATTAACAGTGTCACTTCCATATGTAACTGCTCTCCTTAGAGCTTCAACCTCTTCCTCACTGAGCATAATATAAGATTCCCCTTTTACAATCTCTTTAATATAGAGAAAACAGTTTTCCCTGCTATGAATTGCGTTCAACACAAACCCCGTATTATTCTGGTCCAACATGGATAACACAAAACTTAGTTTGCCTCCAACGTCATCAAATGCATCGTATTTTACAATACCATATTTAGTCAATGTTTTTTCAAAATCAGACTTCAACACCTTAAAATCATTCATCTGTACATCTGTCAATGTAGATAATCTGTCAATTTCACGAAACTTATTAATAAACTGTCGCTCCAGTGACTGAGCGTCCTTCCCTTTCATAAAAATCATGTATTTTCTTTTCAGACGGTGCAGCCCCAGGGAAAGATTCAATGTCATTAACATCAAAATCAATACAAGAACAATTAAAATTAAAATCATAATTCCCTGATCAATTCCAATGTTTTCAAAAAAATTACTCATATGTATTTATACTCCCTTATCTTATTGACTCAAACAACTCGATCAGACGTTCCAATTCTGCTTCCGAGTAATACTCAATTTCAATTTTTCCCTTATTGTCACTTTTTCTTTGAATCTGAACTTTTGTCCCAACAATAGATTTTATCTTTTCCTCCAGATTCTGATAAATCACATCAGATGCTGAATCTACTTCTTTTTTCTTTTGTCTTTTGGGATTCAAAAGACTTTTTACCAATTTCTCAGTTTCTCTTACACTCAGCTTTTCATCAAAAATCTTCATAGCTACGGAATACTGCATTTCCGCCTCCTCCAGACTCAAAAGTGACCTGGCATGACCTGTAGACAGCATTTCATCAATTACCATTTGCTGTACACGTTCATCCAACTTTAGAAGACGCATTGAATTTGTCACTGCTGTACGACTTTTTGATACACGGTCGGCGATTTCGTCCTGTTTTAATGAAAATTCAGTCATCAGCCGTTTATAGGCAATTGCCTCTTCTATTGGATTCAAATTCTCCCGCTGAATATTTTCAATTAATGATATTTCCACAATCTCCTGATCATTAAATTCTTTAATTACGACTGGTACTTCTTTAAGCCCCGCCATTTTCGCCGCGCGCCATCTTCTTTCCCCTGCTATAATTTCATAATACTTTCCTTTTTTCTGAACCAGTAACGGCTGCAAAATTCCAAACTGTTTGATAGAATCAGCGAGTTCCAAAAGGGCATCCTCGTCAAAGGCTTTTCTTGGCTGTTCCCTGTTTGGTTCCACTTCATTTATTTTTAATTTTATTTCAATTGGCTTTTCCACTATTTTTTCAATAATTTTTGGTTCTGCTTCACCATTAGCTGTATTAGCAGTTTTTGAATTGTTCCTGGTAGATGAAGATGGAATTAACGAATCTAATCCCTTTCCCAGTCCACTTTTCTTTACGGCCATTCGTCATCCTCCCTGTGTATTACTTCTTCAGCCAACAGACGATAACTCTCTGCTCCGGCTGATTTTCCATCGTAATAATTAATCGGCATACCATAACTAGGCGCCTCAGCCAATCTTACATTTCTGGGTATTATAGTTTTATAAATAGTCTGCTGGAGATTATTCTTCACATTTTCCACTACCTGCAGTGACAGATTTGTTCTGGCATCATACATAGTAAATACAACACCCTCAATTTCTAATTGTGGATTTAGACGTTCCTGCACTAACTCAATGGTGTGTATTAATTGGGATAATCCTTCCAAAGCATAATATTCACATTGTATAGGAACCAGCACTGTATTTGCAGTTGTCATCGCATTGATAGTCAACATATTCAATGACGGCGGGCAATCAATGATAACAAAATCATAATCATCCTTAATTTTTTGAATTTCATTTTTTAAAATGTATTCCTTGTCATCTACCCCAATAAGCTCAATTTCTGCACCGGCAAGATTAACATTGGATGGTATCAATGTAAGATTTCCATATTCCAATGATATCATACAGTCTTCCAATTCACATTCACCTAATAAAAGTTCATAAACTGTATTTTCAACCTGATTTTTATCCACACCAAGCCCACTCGTTGTATTACCCTGAGGATCAATGTCGATAGTCAGCACTTTCTTATTCATCTCCGCCAGACATGCAGAAAGGTTGATTGCTGTAGTAGATTTTCCAACGCCGCCTTTTTGATTTGCAATTGCTATAGCTCTACTCAATGTTTTCTCCTTTCTGTATTGACAATAAACATATTGTCACTGTGATAATTATACCATTAATACAGTAGGTTTTCTATACAAATGTTTCACGTGAAACACTTTTAACACAGTTTTTACAATATTGGAAAATGTTTCACGTGAAACAATTATGTTGATCAGCCATATTTCTCGATTCATTGTTTTGGGGAATAAAGATAAAAATTCATTGTATCTTTTCCCTTAATCGCTTATAATATAAATAGGTTTTAAATTTGATACAACAGGAGAAAGGTTGAAAGAAGCTTACACCTATCCCTGATTAAAGCCGCAGTAAATGCAACATGGAGGTAAAACATGAAGAAATACAAGAAAAAATTACTGACGACCAGTATTTTGATAACAATGTCTACCGTAGTAATGCATGTCATTAACCGGGTTATTTCTGCATCTGCAGTTATAAAAAACCTTTTGCCTGCCAAAGAAGACAATTTCTATAAATGGCGTTTCGGTAATATTTATTATACGAAATCAGGAGAAGGAAAACCACTTCTTTTGATACATGATTTGCACCCAAGCAGCAGCAACTATGAATGGAAAAAACTAGTGGCTGCGTTGGAAAAACATTATACCGTTTACACTTTGGATTTATTAGGATGTGGACGTTCTGATAAACCAAAAATAACTTACACCAACTTTTTATATGTTCAATTAATCACCGATTTTGTTAAGAATGTGATACGTCAAAAAACTAACGTTATCTCCACTGGACTCTCAGCGTCATTCACCATTATGGCATGTCTGAATGATGACAATGTTTTTGAAAAATTAATGTTAATTAGTCCCGAAGATCTTGCCGTATTAAATCAGTCTCCAACCAAACAATCTAAAGTTGCTAAGTTTTTACTTGAGATTCCAATACTTGGAACACTAGTGTATCATATTCTAGTCTGCAGACCCAATATTGAATTGCTTTTTACGGAGCAATATTTGTTTAATCCCTTTCATGCGGATCACTTATCAGTTGACACATATTATGAAGCCGCACACAAAGGAAACGGAGACGGGAAATACCTGCAATCAAGTATGTCCGGAAGATATGTCTACTGCAATATTGCACATGCGTTAAAAGAAATTAATAACAGCATATTCATCTTATCAGGAGAAAAAAAGGAAGGAATACAGGAAACTATTGCTCTTTATACCTCCCTGAACTCTTCTATTGAATCGGAGTTGATTCCAAAAACATGTCAAATGCCACATATGGAAAACCCAGAAAAAGTTTTGGAGACAATTGGTATTTTCTTTTCCTATGGCTCTTGACATTAAGTCGTTTTTTTAGTATATTCATTATTACTGATGAAAAACTCTATGAGGGAGTAGTTGGCGGCATAACACCCGTGGTAATATCGACATACTGATGAAAATCCGGTATTACATGAAATAACGAGACTCATAGACAATAGCTTACAAAAAGTTATTGTCTATGTGTCTCGTTTTATATTGAAGGCAAAGAAGGAGAAAAAAATGAGTATTTGGACACTATTTACATTAGCAGTTGGACTTTCTATGGATGCATTTGCAGTATCCGTCTGTAAGGGCCTGGCTTTACGTCAGGTTAAATTGAAAAATTGTATACTGGTGGGCCTCTGGTTTGGAGGTTTTCAGGCATTAATGCCTCTGTTCGGTTATTTTCTTGGTATCCAATTTAAAGATTACATAACTGCATTTGATCATTGGATAGCTTTCGTTTTATTATCCCTGATCGGTATCAGTATGATCAAAGAGGCGGTGACAAAGGATGAGGAATGTGCTGATCCTTCACTGGAATTTAAAGATATGCTGATATTAGCAATTGCGACAAGCATAGATGCTTTGGCCGTCGGAATAACCTTTGCCTTTTTACAAGTCAATATTACAGCTGCCGTTTCATTTATAGGAATTATTACCTTTTGTATATCTATGATCGGAGTTAAAGTTGGCAGCTTATTTGGCACAAAGTATAAATCAAAAGCTGAGCTTGCAGGCGGGATTATTTTAATATTGTTAGGTTTAAAGATTCTTTTTGAACATCTTGGTATTTTGTTTTAAAAAAAATGACTGCCCATCAGTACAAACTGATTGGGGCAGTCATTTTTGTTTAACTAATCAACTCCTGATATTCTCTGATAAGATTTCTTACCTTCATTTTATTAACGAGATAATTTTTATCATCCTGGCGCTGAGCCAGATAAAAATTTGAATCATATGGGTAATATTTTACGCTGACTGTTGATCCGTCTTTCTTAATAAAATCAAATGACAGTTCTGCATCTCCTTTTGGCAGGGTTCCCTCTTCGGCCATTTCCTGCGCAGTGACAGCAACCACATTATTATAGAAGGTGCTGAATCCGAGTGTATCCATCTCTTCTCCATCCATATAATATACTGTCTTACTCTCTTCTTCATCATCTTCCGATGTCACAGTATCCAGCGTAAATGTGTGTGCACTTCCACCATAATTAACTGTCAGGCTTTCCAAATCTTTTAAAAATATATTGCTGACTGTCAGGTTTTCCACATTTTCGATTGCACCATCCAAAACCTGAGAAAGTGATTCTGATGAGATCGCATGCACTTCACTGGACCCTTCAACGGATGTATAACGGTTGCCATTACCATCCTCATTACCTATATACAAGACCATACTCTTTTCAACGGTCTTTGTCTCTTCTGTGGATTCATCTGTTTCTTCACTCACTGTATATGTGACTTTCAATGTCGCATACGGTTTCTCAAGTCCATACTCTGCAGGATTCTCACAATTGTAATCATAATAATTAGCATATGTGAATCCTGCGATTGCTGACTGAAGTGAGCTTACAGCAGAGCTCTCAGCATCTGAAACATTACCGGATGCATCCGTATAGGACCACCCTGAATCAGCAGTATCAGAATTCTGCAGAACAAATGAGTGCTGTCCCTGATCAAGCTCAACTTTTTCTACATTACTTCCCACGATCGTCGGATAATTTTCACCCTCTGCATAATTCATCAGACTACCTGCAAATACCGTTGACAGATCACTGTCCGTCGTATAAACCGTATTCTTATCATCATTGAGATATACGTAACAGCTACCCGTCGATTCATTCGAATTGCCGACTGTTATTTTTATATTTCCGTCATCCTTTGTTACAATCTGTATTACGTTTTGGGGCTTATCCAGACCATATTCACTCAGATCTTCCACGTTTTCAAGTGTCCTGTTTGCCGTCACCTCTGTCAACGCATCCGTCAGAACTGTCATCTGATCTGCCTTTACAGGAAAACTGTCATCACTTTCCAATGCCCAGGCATCTTCATTTTTAACAAAGACGACATCCTCCCCTGAAATCTTAAAACCGATACTTTTAATGTTATCCACATTCACAGACATAATCTCTGATGTTTCTTCACTTTCTTCAGCCTCTTCCTCCGCCTGATTGTGGTTTTTTAATAAAATATAGGTGACAGCCAAAAAAACCAGAACAGCCAGAAGAATGATCAAATTAACGACCTTTCTTTTTTTCATCACTGTTTTCTCCTCTTCAGCCAAATTACCAGTCCGCATACGAGACACAATCCAGGCAAAATAATGATGGACATGATCATCCAGAAGCTGGCATTATAATTCGTCAGTGTCAGATAATCTGTCTGCAGGCTTTTGCTTTGGATAGAAACAGATGTTTCATCTCCGCTCTTACAAACAGCAGCTATTGATTCAGTAACCAGCTCCAGATTTCCACCTGATACCATTTGATTGACATTATCATTCAAGATACTGGAAGAAGAATAGTAGATAATTTTAGTCTCCTTATCATCATCTATACTCTCAGTGATATACATGCCAACATCAAAAGGACCTTCTATGTCTCCATCTGCCTTTTCATAATTCTCCATATTCTGAATATCCGTCTTACTGTATGCCTTATCGGACGTTGTAAGAATCGGAGTAAGAGTCAGAGTATCCCTGACCTGATCCAGTTTTTCAATTCCCTGAGCAATCGGCACCATAACATATTTTCCACTGTCTATCACATCTTCCGTCACATCCGATTCATTAACATTTGGAAGCAGATAATAGGGCATCTGGTAGCCATAATTTTTACTGTTGCCTTCCAAAACTACACCATCTACTGTTTTCACACCGTAATTTTCAAGTACTTTCTGGAAATTTGGCATATCTGTCTCGCTGTAATCAGAAAATATAATTGCATTTCCGCCATTCTCCAGATAGTCAATGACTTTATCCGCCTCTTCTTCAGACAAATCACTCGCAGGTGCCGCGATCATAATACCCTCCGCGTCTTCAGGGACATTTTCTTCTGTCATCAGATTCAATGTCTTTACTTCTACATTCTGTTTTGCAATCGCATCTGTAACCGTTGTGGATAATTCCAGTTCACCGTGTCCTTCCAGTGTATAAAGTACCGGGAGATCATCTGATGTAACATATTCTATCGCACTTGTCACCTGACCCTCCCCATCAAAAGCTGTAATACTCGAGGAGTAAGTCTGATAGTTTACTTCCGACTCGTACATCTGCCCATTATCAATTACCTTTGATTTTTCACCGCAGACCACAATCACACTGTTGTCAGCGAGTTCCTGATCCGTATACTGAGAGGTAAACTTTGGATGAAGTACTGGATCTTTTTTCTCAACTTTAATATGTTTTGACAGATCGTCATATCTCGTCAGCAATTTATCGATTGTATCATCTTCCTGTCCGCTCTGTGCGATATAATAAATCGTCACATCCTGATCCAGGGTATTCAGGTATTCTTTTGTATCATCGCTCACCGTGTATAACTTTGCCGCACTCAAATCAATTTGTGTATATTGAGAAGGTATCTCTGATACTATTAAATTAATGATAATAACTGCAGCTATCACTATCAAAGAGAGTATCACACTGTATGAACCATTCTTTAACTTCTTTTTTCCATCATTTTTAAATATTTTCTCTTTATTAAACTTCATGTTTAACTTCATCATTAACCTCCTAACTCCACCGTCTCTTTAATATTGACTGCATGGACAGGAATAAAAAGATTCCAATAACAGACAGAAAATAAACGACTCCTGTCAAATCCAAAATACCGTCAACAAAATTACTCAGGTGGCTGTTGATATTGAAAATATTTAAAAAGTTTTGAAATGCACCTTCAAACATGGAAGACTTAACGAGATAACATGCGACAACAATAATTTCACCGATAAGTCCAATGACAGTACTGATAAACACATTTTTTATCATCATATAAATGATCGCTGTCAGTATTAATACCAGAACAACAAAGGCAATCATGGAAGTCATCGCCGTATCTGAAAAGAAAGATGCAATTCCATCTGTCATATAACAGATAAATAATATGATAAACGACATCACTGCTGCGATAACCTGGCTTTCTGTCACAGAAGACAGGAACATACCAACTGCAATATTTCCACATCCAAGTAGAACAAAGCCCAAAATAGAAGTATACGCCATTGGAAGTGAAACCGTACCAAAACTTTTCATAACGATTGGATAACAACAGATTATCACCATAGGGACCATATAAATAGTCACGAGTGCAAGATATTTACCAATAATAATATCCTTCACAGAAACCGGGGATGTCAAAAGCATCTGATCCGTCTTCTGCTTCCTCTCTTCCGCCAGAACACGCATTGTAAGAATCGGTACTGCGATCAAAAATATAAAGGTAATAGAACTTAACGTAATACCGAATATTGGATATGCCGCCTGCAGATTATATGCTGTAAAGTAAATACCTGTCATCAGCAGTATAAAAAACATAAAAACATAACCGATCATTGAAGTAAGATAGCTTTTCAGCTCTTTTTTATAAATTGCCCGCATCTTCTTCCACCTCCTGTTCCCAGACCTCTTCTGTCTCCTCCTGGCTATCCTCCGTCAACTCGAGGAATACATCTTCCAGTGACAGTCTGCTGGATTCCATTCTTATAATCGGACATTTCTTTTCAGCAAATAAATAAAAGAGTTTTTCACGTATATCTGTGTCTTCAGCAGTCTTAATAGAAATATCAACTGCTCCCTCCTCCTGAGATTCATTAGCCGACATTTCTTCTATTTCAGATATGGAATTAAGTATTTCATACACATTTTCTCTGTCTGTTTTTATCGTCAATTCTAATTCATTAGATCCTATCATAAGCTTACTCAGATTTTCCGGAGTATCACTCGCTACCAGTTTACCATGTGCTATGATCATCACATAATCACAAACTGCACTTACCTCTGACAAAATGTGTGAACTCAAAATCACGGTATGCTTCTCACTCAGACTTTTAATCAGATCACGAATTTCAATGATTTGTTTCGGATCCAGACCCACTGTAGGTTCATCCAGAATAATAATCTCAGGATAACCGAGAATCGCCTGTGCCAGGCCCACCCGCTGCTTATATCCTTTGGACAGATTCTTGATCAGACGGCTCTGCATATCTGTGATCTTCACAAGTTCCATGACTTCTTCGATCAGCCGCTGTCTGTCTGCTTTTGATATCTTCTTAAGTTCAGCAGCAAACTTCAGATACTCTATCACTGTCATATCAAAATAAAGAGGCGGCTGTTCCGGAAGATACCCAATACTCTTTTTTGCCTCCCCGGGCTCATCCAGGATATTGTGTCCGTTTATAATCACTTCTCCCTCCGTAGAAGCAATATATCCCGTAATGATATTCATCGTTGTAGATTTTCCGGCACCGTTTGGACCTAAAAATCCGTAAATCTGGCCTTTTTCTACTGTGAACGAAAGGTTATCCACCGCAAGATGGTCACCGTACCGTTTCACCAGATTTTTTACTTCTATCAAATCAATTTCCCTCCTTTTAATGATCAGGGCTCAAAACCCCACATATTCCTATTCATTTTACGTTTTAATTGTGTTAAACATCCGAAAAAATTGTGTTTTTTTTATGAATTCATGCTACAATTTTCCTGTAAAACAAAGACAATAGGCCCTACAGAGGCATTATAAATGTGCCAGTGTAGAGCCAGCTATATTCTTTATGTTTTTTTAATTTATAATATCGGCTCCTTAGAAGGCATTCCTGCTTTGCGGGGATACTTCCCGGGTGTTTGTTTTATTTTCTTTATCACTACAAACGATCGTTCCATATCAGTATCTGCAAGCTGAAATTTAATCCGGGAAGTAATCTCGCCCCCAAGCACTTTCACTGCCCTCCCGGACACCTGTACTTCCTCATCAATTCTTCCTGATTTATATGGAATAAAAAAACCTCCTTCTGCCACAAACGGGAGACAATACTCAGAAAGTATATGAAGCCCTGCAACCGCCCGCGATACACAAAGCCCGAATGATTCTCTGTAATCTTTCTGTTTTGCATAATCCTCTGCTCTGCCATGCACATTTCGGATACCTGACAGGTTCAAAGCCAGGACCACTTCATCCAGGAATTTAATCCTCTTTGCAAGTGAGTCAAGGAGCACACATTCAACATCGGGAAACGCTATTTTCAATGGAATTCCGGGAAATCCGGCCCCTGTCCCGATATCAATCACATTTTTTATCTGTTTCATATCACATGCTTTAACAATCGCCAGACTGTCAATAAAGTGCTTGACCACTACTTCGTCCCACTCTGTGATACCAGTCAGATTCATTACTTTATTCCATTCTATCAGTATATCGTAATATAATGCGAACTGATGATACTGATGATCACTCAGTGTTATATTTAACTGTTCAACACCCTTTTTTAAATAAGTCAGGTCTTTTTCCAGCATTACATCTCTCCTTCCGTCCTCTGATTTTATGACTGTTTATGATATCCCTGAAGATATACCAGAAGAACAGAGATATCTGCAGGTGAGACACCTGATATTCTGGAGGCCTGCCCTATATTTTCCGGACGGTACAGATTCAGTTTCTGAACTGCTTCAATACGAAGACTCCTGATCTCACCGTAGTCGATATTTTCCGGAATCTTTTTTGATTCCATCTTTTTAAACTGCTCTACCTGCTTTAACTGTCTTTTAATATATCCATTGTATTTTATATTAATATTTACCTGTTCTGTTACATCACAGGGAAGTTTCGGTCTTGCAACGTCTATCTCTTTAAGTTCATCATAACTTAGTTCCGGTCTTCGAATCAATTCTCCCAAGGTAGTTCCTGATTTTAGGACCGTACTGTTTTTCTTTTCCAAAAGGCTCTGTACTTCCCTTGAAGCCCCTATATTTGTATTCTCTACTCTTTTTATCTCTTCTTCAATCTGTCGTTCTTTTGTTATCAGTCTCTGATAATCCTCCTCACTGATCAATCCCACTTCATATCCCTTTTTCCTGAGCCGAATGTCTGCATTATCCTGCCTTAACAACAGCCGGTATTCCGCACGACTTGTCATCATACGGTAGGGCTCCCTATTTTCCTTCGTCACAAGATCATCGATCAATACACCAATATAAGACTCGGAACGATCCAGGATCAAAGGTTCTTTTCCCTTAATCTGATGTACCGCATTGATTCCCGCTATCAGGCCCTGTGCGGCGGCTTCTTCATATCCTGAGCTTCCATTAAACTGTCCTCCGCTGAAAAGCCCCTTTATACTTTTAAACTCAAGTGATGGGCGAAGCTGACGCGGATTGATACAGTCATATTCGATCGCATAAGCATTTCTTACGATCTTTGCATTCTCAAGCCCTGGCACAGAATGATACATCTCATGCTGTACATCTTCTGGAAGAGAACTCGACATTCCTCCCACATACATTTCATTCGTATACAGTCCTTCGGGTTCCAGGAAAACCTGATGGCGGTTTTTATCCGAAAATTTCACAACTTTATCCTCAATCGAAGGACAGTATCTGGGTCCCGTTCCTTCTATCATTCCTGAGTACAAAGGTGAACGGTCCAGATTTTTTCGTATGATTTCATGTGTTTTTTCATTTGTATAAGTGAGCCAGCACGATACCTGATTAATCTGCACTTTCTCCGGATCCGTGGAAAAGGAAAACGGAACGACTCTTTCATCTCCGAACTGCTCTTCCATCTTTGTAAAATCAATACTTCTCCTGTCTATTCTTGCAGGTGTTCCTGTCTTAAACCGCAGTATTTCAATTCCATTTTTCTTCAGCGAATCCGTCAGATGGTTGGCAGCCTGAAGACCATTTGGCCCAGTAAAATTACTGATATCCCCATAGATGCATCTTGCCTTCAGATAGGTTCCGGTACACAGTATGACTGCACTGCACAGATACGTCGCTTTTGAAAATGTTTTTACACCTTTTATCACGCCGCCTTCCACGATCAGTTCTGTCACTTCCGCCTGTTTTACCGTCAGGCGTTCCTGATTCTCCAGTATGCTGCGCATACGTTCACTATACGCATGCTTGTCAGCCTGTGCCCTGAGTGAATGCACTGCAGGTCCTTTTGACTTGTTCAACATTTTTGACTGTATAAATGTTTTATCAATATTCTTGCCCATCTCCCCGCCAAGTGCATCAATCTCTCTCACCAGGTGTCCTTTTGAACTTCCACCGATATTAGGATTACACGGCATCAGTGCGATACTGTCCACACTGACAGTAAAAATAATGGTCTCCATCCCCAGCCGTGCACAGGCAAGCGCCGCTTCACATCCTGCGTGACCCGCTCCTATCACCGCAACATCATATTTCTCTACTAACGTATTCATTCTCTTCTCCCGCTATTTGCCTGTACAGAACTTCCCAAAAATCTCATTTACCAGATCTTCTCCCACTGCTTCCCCCGTGATACTTCCAAGAGATTCATATGCGTTCCTAAGATCAATAGAGAAAAAATCCTCCGGCATTCCATCTTCAATACTTCGTTCAACCAGCTCAATACTTCTTTTTGTCTCCTCAAGTGCTGCTTTATGTCTCATGTTCGTGATATAAATCTCATCATTAAATGATAACTCTCCCAAAAAGAACATATCTTTCATACATTCTTCCAGTTCTTTCAGTCCGGTCTCCTCCTTGGCTGATATGGATATCACAGGAACCGGGAGATAATGTTTCATGTCATCCGCTGATACCTTAAGGTTCAGGTCTGATTTGTTCAGCAATACGATTGCTTTTTTCTTACCGGTCCGAATCATCTCAATAATTTCTTCATCATTCTTATCCAGGGGTACCGATGAATCAACGACATAAAGGATAAGATCCGCTTCCTTTGCACGTTCCTTTGCACGGCCTACACCTATCTTTTCCACTACATCCTCGGTGCTGCGTATACCTGCCGTATCGATGATACGCAGTGAAATTCCCTGAAGTATGATCGTCTCTTCCAGAACATCTCTTGTAGTACCTGCGACATCTGTAACAATCGCTTTTTCCTCACCCACGAGCAGATTCAGAAGAGAAGACTTCCCCGCATTTGGTTTTCCTACAATTACTGTTTTTATTCCTTCCTGAATCATCCTGCCTTCGTCGGCAGAATCTATCAATTCCTGAATTTTACCCTTCTCTGTCATCAGGATTTCTTTTAGTTGTTCTCCATACCTATCGATACTGATATGTTCCGGATCATCCAGTGCCGATTCTATAAAAGCAATCTGATAAATAATACTCTGACGTATTTCCTTAATCCTCTGTTCCAGTGATCCCTTCAGCTGACTCAGTGAACTCTTCAGCGCATACTCACTTTTTGCATTGATCACATCAATCACCGCTTCGGCTTTTGACAGATCAATCCTTCCATTTAAAAAAGCACGCCTGGTAAATTCACCCGGCTGTGCAGGGCGCGCTCCATATCTGACTGCTGCTTCCAACACTTTTTTTACAGCCAGTACGCCTCCGTGACAGTCAATTTCAACCGTATCTTCCCCTGTATAACTGTGAGGTCCTTTCATAATCATGACCAGAACCTCATCTATCATTTCATCTTTATCAAATATATGACCATAATGAATGGTATGAGTATCAACCTTACTGATATCCTTATCTACTTTTTCAGGCTGAAAAATCCTGCTGATAACCGCAAGCGAATCTTCACCACTCATGCGGACAATACCGATTCCAGACGGACTCATGGCAGTTGCGACAGCAGCTATCGTATCGTTAGATGAAACTGTCATCTTCATTACTCCCTTCAAGCAAAAAAGCTTTGTCAAAACATAAATACCTCACTTAAATTCAAAAAAATTTAGGTGAGGTACTATGAAAGGCTCATGGCCTCCTATTTTTTTAATGTTACTACAACATGTCTGTAAGGCTCACTGCCTTCGCTGTATGTCTCTACATATTTATTCCCCTGAAGTACAGAATGAATAATTCTTCTCTCATAAGGATTCATTGGTTCCAGTGCAACTGGTTTTCTGGTTTTTCTCACTTTATAAGCAATATTTTTCGCCAGATTTTCCAACGTATCTTTTCTGCGGCTTCTGTAATTCTCTGTATCCAGCTTCACACGAATATAATGTTCCTGACCTTTATTTACCACCAGGCTTGTCAGATACTGAAGTGAATCCAGGGTCTGTCCGCGCTTTCCGATCAGCATTCCCATATCAGCTCCGGAAAAATCAATATCAAGGTTTCCTGTATTTTTCTGATATTCGATAGCAATATCGACAGGAACTTCCATTGCTTTAAATACACTGTCCAAAAATTCACGTGCTGCATCTTCAATGAATTTAATTTCCTCTGACGTTCTCTCAACGATTACATATTCTTTTTTCTCAGGAGCCGGTGCTTTTTCTACCATCTGTGGTTTTTCAGCGGGCTTGGGTTTTTCTTGTTTCTTCTCAGATTTAACAGGTTTTTTCTCCTGTTTCATCTCTTTTTTAAATTCTTTTTTTGGCTCTTTCTTAACTTCAGGCTTAACAGGTTTTATTTCTTCGACAGGCTCAACAACTTCTTTTCTTCGAGCTTTGATAATCGCCGGTTTACTTCCAAATCCTAAAAATCCGGAACTTCCTTCCCGCACAACCTGTATTTCAAGATTATCACTGGAGGTTTCCAAAGTAAGACATGCTTTGGTAATTGCATCGTCAACGGTTTTTGCGGAAATTTCAATAAAATCCATAACCAATCCCCCTATTTCTTCTTGTTCTTTTCATCAAACTGTTTAACCATATTTGCTTTCGAAGCAATACTATTCGGCTTCACATTTCCACTGTTGTAATATTCGGTTGCCTTCCTGACTGCCTCTTCTCTCTCTTCAGCAGAATCAGCGCTTACCGGCTCATTGATTCTGCGTACATTCTGAGTAGCCTGCTGTGTGATCTTCTGAGGAGGAAGTCCTTTTTTCTCGCGTTTCTTCTGTGCTTTCTCCTGATTTTTCTTAATAAGATCATCCATATCGATTTTTGACATATGCCTGTTGATGATCAACTGCTGAATACTTCTGAATACAGCACCTGCAATCCAGTAAATACCGATACCAACCGGGAAAGTAACACAGAAAAATGCGGACATGATCGGCATAACAGTGTTCATACTTTTCATGGATGCATCCATCGCACTGGGTGTATCTCCATTAGAAACTGTCGCCGGCTGCGGCATCAGTTTATAGTTAAGCCACTGCGTCAGCCATGCAAGAACCGGTATCAATATTGCCCCGATTACGAGAAGCCATTTTCCTGAAGAAAATCCATCTTTAATCAGAATAAAAGGTGTATCTGAGATGTTTAATCCCAAAAACATATTAACATTTGTAATACTATCTTTTGTTGTATTAATAATATTTGTAAAACCACTGAAATCAGCCACATGAGCAATCGATTCCCACTGATTTGTCGTCAGATTATACAACATATCAATGATCGAATTCGTACTTGCAACACCATTTTCTACAGCGAGCTTTGTTGTTGTAATTTTATTTTCATCTATAAAAGTCTGAAGGATCTCTGTAAAATTAGGAATTGATGTGATTTTTGTCACAAGGCCGGTAAATACTTCTCTTACACTGGAAATATAGCCAGGAATATGATAGATAACCTGATACAGTGCAAACATAACAGGCAATGTGATCAGCATCTGACCACAGCTTCCAGTCGGTGACACGCCATATTTCTGGTAAATTGCCTGTGTCTCTTCCTGCATCTTTTCCATGGATTTCTGATCTTTTTTGCCTTTATATTTCTGCTGTACTTTCTGAATCTCAGGCATCATAATGCTGTTAAGTTTTGAGAATTTCTGTTGTTTTATCTGCAGGGGTGTCATCAGAAGATACATTACAAAGGTAAATAAAATAATCGCAATACCAATGTTAGGAATCCCTATCTGTTCCAGGCACCAATATATCCCACTGATAACATATCCGAGAATATCAGCTATCCATCCGATAATCGGCATTGTTGATTTTGTCAAAAAGATATCCAAACCAATTTTCCTCCTTGTACTTTATGGAACCGGGTCATAGCCGCCTTTCGAGAAGGGATTACAACGTAATATTCTCCATATTGCTAATATACTTCCTTTGAAAGCCCCATATTTTTGAATTGCTTCTAATCCGTAATTTGAACAGGTTGGCGTATACGGACAGCATGTTCTCTTTAAAGGTGATAAATATTTTTGATAAAACTTAATCATTTTAATCAGTATTATTTTCATTTTTCTTCAAAATCTGATGCATTTTTCCCAGATGCATCAATGCACTTTCAATATGTGCATAATCTTTGTCTTTTGCATTTACCCTCGCAATGACTACAATATCCATTCCATTTAGGAATAATTCTTCATTTAACCGATAACTTTCTCTGATCAGCCTGGTCAATCTATGACGAACGATACTATTTCCAACCTTCTTACTGACAGATATGCCCAGACGATTTTTTCCCATTTGGTTTTTATACACATACATTACCAGATATTTATTAGCTAACGACGTTCCGTTTTTGTAAACCAACTGAAAATCTCTGTTTTTCTTTAAACTCTCCGAATTTTTCATAGAATTATTCCCTTAATATACAGCAAAAATATAAGAGAAGAAAAGACCACATAACTGCGGTCTTATGCTGATAAACTTTTTCTTCCTTTTAATCTTCTTGCAGCTAAAACTTTTCTTCCGCCTTTTGTGGCCATTCTCGCTCTGAATCCGTGAACTTTAGCTCTGGATCTCTTTTTCGGCTGAAATGTCATTTTCATAATTCTGGCACCTCCTTTAAAAACCAAATATCTATCATATATGGTAATTTATAATCTTCATGTATGCACGAAAACATCATTTCAATTATATTCATATTATTCCCTTAAGTCAAGTAAAATTCAGGTTTTTTTTGCTTTACCCTCTATTTTCTTAAATATCGCATAGTTTACGTAATATTATCCACATTTTGTGGATAACTTGTGGATAAAATGCGATTTTTATGTGGTTATATGAGCACCATCCTTAATTTTTATTTGAATTACACTGTTTTATCAATGTGAATAATAAAAACCTTTATACACATTCCTAACAATAACTACATTTTATGGTAACTGATTATTGTCCAGCTTCCAGAATTAATCATTGCGTAAAATCCCGTTTTATTATAATATAAAGTAGAGATATTATCTAAAATGAATCGTTGATAAGATTTTGCGAGGGTCCTGTTCTGCAGGACCCTTAGGGTGATACGATATATTATCACTGAATTTATTGTTCAAAGCTGTGTTTATACTTATAGGAAACGGGGACTGTTAAAATGAACATTATTATAAAAAAGTGGAATGATATTCTGGATATGGTTAAAAAAGAACACGAACTTTCAGATGTATCATTTACAACATGGTTAAAACCTTTAACGGTACATAGCGTAGAAAATGACGTTGTTACCATTCTTGTGCCTTCTACAGAATTCATTAATTATATCAGTAAGAAGTACACACTTCCTATTAAAGTTGCTATTACGGAAGTAACTGGAATTAGCTGTGAAATAAAATTCATTATACCGGAAGATATCCCGAAAGTAATAACACAGCCGCAGGCCATCAATGAAAATCTGATCAATGCAAATCTGAATGAGAAATATACATTTGATACATTCGTTGTTGGAAGCAATAATAAATTTGCTCATGCTGCCTCACTCGCTGTAGCAGAATCTCCTGGTGATATTTATAATCCTCTGTTTTTATATGGAGGAGTTGGTCTCGGCAAAACTCATCTTATGCACTCGATTGCTCATTTTATTCTTCAGACTGACCCCTCTAAAAGGGTTCTTTATGTGACGAGTGAAGACTTTACAAACGAAGTCATTGAATCTATTCGTAATGGCAATAACACGGCAATGTCAAAATTCCGCGAAAAATACAGGAATATTGATGTTTTACTGGTTGATGACGTACAATTTATCATAGGTAAAGAATCAACACAGGAAGAATTCTTCCATACCTTTAATGCTCTGCACAGTGCCAGAAAACAAATTATCATATCATCCGATAAACCACCCAAGGATATGGAAATATTGGAAGACAGGATACGCTCCCGATTTGAATGGGGTCTGATCGCTGATATTTCATCGCCTGATTATGAAACACGAATGGCAATTCTTCGAAAAAAGGAAGAACTGGATGGATATAACGTCGATGACTCCGTTATTGAGTACATCGCAACAAATATAAAATCAAATATCCGTGAGCTGGAAGGTTCTCTCAATAAAATAATGGCTTACGCCAATCTGGAAAAACGAGAAGTCACTCTGGAACTGGCTGAACAGGTATTGAAAGACATCATTTCACCTGATGCAAAAAAGGTCATTACACCAGAATTAATCATTACAACTGTAGCCGAACACTTTGATGTGACTTCTGATGATATTAAAGGAAGCAAGAGAAGTCAGAAAGTTACATTTCCACGTCAGATCGTGATGTATCTCTGCCGGGAAATGACAGGGCTTACTCTTGCAGGCGTTGCAAAAGCGCTTGGTAAAAGCGATCACACTACAGTTATTAATGCAATAAAAAAAATAGAAAAGGAAATGGAAAATTCCTCAGATCTGGAAACCACCATTTCCGTGCTTAAGAAGAAGATCAATCCTCCTTCTTAAAAAAGTTATACACATTTATTTGTGGATAATGTGTTTATTGTATGTTGATACTTTGTGGATAATTTTACTGTTTTTATTATCAACAATGTGTACACACTTTAATTTCATTACATTAACATACTTATCCACTGACATTTTGCCTGTATTTCAGCGCTTTAACCTACATTTTCACAAATCCACAGCCCTTACGGCTAAGACTACGGATTTGTTATTAATTTATTTTTCTTAAAGTCACTTTTGACAGGAAGGGAGTTATACACATTATGAAGTTAATCTGCTCTAAATCTGAATTACTTAAGAGTGTTAACATTACACTAAAAGCTGTTCCATCCAAAACAACCATGCCTATCTTGGAATGTATCCTCATAGATGCTTCCACAAATGAAATTAAATTCACAGCCAACGATATGGAACTTGGTATCGAGACAAAAGTCAATGGAGCGATTGAAGAAAAAGGTATCGTGGCTTTAGATGCCCGTATTTTTTCCGAGATCGTGAGAAAACTCCCGGACAGTGATGTCATTATTAAAACAGATGATAAATTAAATACAACAATTTCCTGTGAAAAGGCAAAGTTTACAATCCCCGGCAAAGACGGAGAAGATTTTGCCTATCTTCCTATCATTGAAAAGAATGACTGCGTGGAAATTTCTCAGTTTACTTTAAAAGAGACGATCCGTCAGACGATATTCTCAATCGCTGCTAACGAAAATAATAAACTGATGACGGGTGAATTATTTGAGATTAAAAATAATATTATGAAGATCATCTCTCTTGACGGACACCGGATTGCGATCCGAAAAATCGAGCTGAGAGAAAGTTATTCGGACAAAAAAGTGGTAGTACCAGGAAAAACACTGAATGAGATCAGTAAGATTTTATCGGGAGAGATGGAAGACATGGTTCAGATTTTCTTTACGGAAAATCATATTGTCTTTGAATTTGATGATACAGTTGTTGTTTCAAGGCTGATCGAAGGAGAATATTTTAAAATTGATCAGATGCTTTCCAGCGACTATGAAACGAAAGTGATGATCAATAAGAAAGAATTCTTAAATTGTATCGACAGAGCGACACTTCTTGTAAAAGAAGGAGATAAAAAGCCTATCATCATAGACATACAGGAAGGAAATATGCAGCTGAAGATCAATTCACAGATTGGTTCCATGGATGAGGATATTGATATTGAGAAAGAGGGAAAAGACATTCTGATTGGTTTTAATCCGAAATTCTTGATGGATGCCCTGAAAGTGATCGATGACGAGACAATTTCTATTTATCTGGTAAATGCAAAAGCACCATGTTTTATCAAAGATGACATGGAAAATTATATTTATCTCATTCTGCCGGTTAACTTTAATGCGGCAAGATAGGAGAAGGTGAAAATATGGAAACCATTAAACTGAATAGTGATTTTATCAAACTTGGTCAGGCTATCAAAGCGGCAAATCTGGTCGAAGACGGGGTTGAGGCGAAGTATGTGATTCAGGATGGCCTTGTTAAAGTAAATGGTGAGGTTGACATAAGAAGAGGGCGTAAGCTCTATGAAGGTGATATTGTCACATTTGAAGGGACTGACATTAAAATTGTTAAGTAGTTGTGGTAGACGATGCAGATAGAAACTTTGGAATTGAGTAACTTCAGAAATTACGATTCTCTTCATATGGATCTGGATTCGGGTACTAATATCCTATATGGGGATAATGCACAGGGAAAGACAAACATTCTGGAATCTATCTATCTGTGCGCAACGACAAAATCCCACAGGGGAAGTAAAGACAGAGAAATCATACATTTCGACAGGGACGAATCGCATATCAGAATGCTTGTCAGAAAACACGACATGTCCTATCGAATTGACATGCATCTTAAAAAGAATAAATCCAAGGGAATTGCGATTAATGGTATTCCAATAAAAAAGGCATCAGAGCTTTTTGGTATCATAAATATTGTTTTCTTTTCTCCGGAAGATCTGAATATTATAAAAAATGGACCTTCTGAAAGAAGAAGATTTGTTGATTCAGAATTATGTCAACTGGATAAACTATATTTGACAGATCTGATGAATTATAACAGAATATTGAATCAGAGAAATAAACTGCTCAAAGACATTTCTTTTTACCCGGACCTTGCCGATACGATGGATGTCTGGGACGAACAGCTGTTGGATTATGGATTGAGAATCATAAAGTCCCGCAGAAGATTTATTGAGGAACTGAATGACACTATTATTGACATACATAAGAACCTCACGGGGGAAAAAGAAATACTGAATCTGATCTATGAGCCAAATACGGAGGAGGATGTTTTTTCTGCTGAATTAAAAAAAAGCAGAGATAAGGATTTCAAATTCCGTCAGACGTCAGTCGGTCCTCACAGAGATGATCTTGGTGTTAAAATAAATGATATTGATATTCGTAAATATGGTTCGCAGGGGCAACAGAGGACAGCGGCTCTGTCACTTAAATTGTCTGAAATTTATCTTGTAAAAAAAATAATCAGGGATACGCCGATTTTATTATTAGATGATGTTTTGTCTGAACTGGACAGTAGCAGGCAAAACTATTTATTAAAGAATATTCATAATATTCAAACACTTATTACCTGCACTGGGCTGGATGAGTTTGTCAGCAATCAGTTTAAAATAAATAAGGTTTTTAAAGTGATGGATGGTAATGTTTTTAAAAATAATTGATGTTCACCGGGTGTCAACCCGCGGGTATAAAAAGTAGGAGGAATTATATGGGCACAGAATACGGAGCAGATCAAATTCAAATTCTGGAAGGTTTGGAAGCAGTCAGAAAAAGGCCTGGTATGTATATCGGAAGTACCTCGAGCAGAGGTCTGCATCATCTGGTCTACGAAATTGTAGATAATGCCGTTGATGAAGCCCTGGCAGGATTTTGTGATAAAATAGAAGTTACAATTCATAAGGACAATTCGGTTACTGTAATTGATGACGGACGTGGAATTCCTGTAGGAATCAACCATAAAGCGGGAATCCCAGCGGTAGAGGTTGTATTTACCATACTGCATGCGGGCGGAAAATTCGGAGGTGGAGGATACAAAGTATCAGGGGGTCTGCACGGTGTAGGTGCATCCGTTGTGAATGCACTTTCAGAATGGCTGGAGGTTACTATTTACAGCGAAGGAAAAATTTACAAACAGCGTTATGAGCGCGGACATGTCATTTATAAATTAAAAGTTGTCGGAGAATGTGAGCTGGATAAGACGGGTACGATGGTTACGTTCCTTCCTGATAAGCAAATTTTTGAAGAGACTGTCTTCGATTTTGATATTTTAAAACAGCGTTTTCGGGAAATGGCATTTTTGACAAGGGGACTTTATATTAAGATCTGTGATGAGAGAGAAGAGGAGATTGTTGAAAAGGAATTTCACTATGAAGGTGGTATTAAGGAATTCGTCACATATCTGAATCGAAGTAAAACTGCTCTTTATCAGGATATTATCTACTGTGAGGGAGAAAGAGACGGCGTTATGGTGGAAGTAGCCATGCAGCACAATGATTCTTATACAGAAAACACGTATGGGTTTGTTAATAATATCACGACACCTGAGGGCGGAACTCATATAGTGGGGTTCAGAAATGCATTGACGAAGACATTTAATGACTATGCCAGGAAAAATAAACTGTTGAAGGACAGTGAATCAAATCTAAGTGGTGAAGATATCCGTGAAGGTTTGACTGCTATCATCAGTGTTAAGATTGAGGACCCTCAGTTTGAAGGACAGACCAAACAGAAGCTTGGAAACAGTGAGGCCAGGGGAGCTGTAGATAGTATTGTGAGCAATCAGCTGACACTATTTCTGGAACAGAATCCTTCTGTTGCAAAGCAGACAGTAGAAAAGTCTTTGATGGCACAGAGGGCAAGGGATGCGGCAAGAAAAGCAAGGGATCTGACGAGAAGAAAATCTGCTCTGGAAAGTATGTCTTTACCTGGTAAACTTGCAGATTGTTCTGATAAAGATCCGGCAAACTGCGAGATTTATATCGTTGAGGGTGATTCTGCCGGTGGTTCTGCAAAAACTGCAAGAAGCCGTTCAACACAGGCGATCCTTCCACTCAGAGGAAAAATTCTAAATGTTGAAAAAGCACGTCTCGATAAGATTTATGCGAATGCAGAGATTAAGGCGATGATAACAGCATTTGGTACAGGAATACATGATGATTTCGATATATCAAAACTGCGATACCACAAAATTATTATCATGACAGATGCCGATGTAGACGGAGCGCATATTGCCACACTGTTATTGACTTTTTTGTACAGGTTTATGCCGGAACTTATAAAACAGGGATATGTCTATCTGGCACAGCCGCCGCTTTATAAGATTGAAAAAAATAAAAAGGCATGGTACGCCTACTCGGATGATGAACTGAATAATATTCTCGTCGAGATTGGAAGAGACGGTAACAATAAAATTCAGAGATATAAGGGACTCGGCGAGATGGATGCCGATCAGTTATGGGAGACTACGATGGATCCGGAAAAAAGAATTCTGCTTCGTGTTACAATGGATGAAGAATCATCATCGGAAGTAGACCTTACCTTTACAACATTGATGGGCGATAAAGTAGAGCCACGCCGGGAATTCATTGAAGCAAATGCGAAATATGTCAAGAATCTGGATATATGAGACCGGGTCAAAAGTAACTTAACGAAGCTGAATCTTAGCGAAGCCGCATAAGAGTGTGGCACTGGAGGTAAAATGGAAGAAAATATTTTCGATAAAATTCATGACGTCGATCTGAAAAAAACAATGGAAAATTCTTATATCGATTATGCCATGAGTGTTATTGCAGCACGTGCACTTCCGGATGTAAGAGATGGTTTGAAACCGGTACAAAGAAGAGTTCTTTATTCCATGATTGAACTAAATAACGGACCTGACAAGCCACATAGAAAATGTGCGCGTATTGTCGGTGATACGATGGGTAAGTATCATCCACATGGTGACAGCTCCATTTATGGTGCGCTGGTAAATATGGCACAGGAGTGGTCAACGAGATATCCGCTGGTAGATGGACATGGAAATTTCGGATCAGTCGATGGTGACGGTGCTGCTGCAATGCGGTATACAGAGGCCCGTCTGAGTAAGATTTCAATGGAAATGTTGGCGGATATTAATAAGAATACAGTTGATTTTGCGCCAAACTTTGATGAGACTGAAAAAGAACCGGTTGTTCTTCCGGCAAGGTACCCCAATTTACTGGTAAATGGAACTTCTGGTATCGCGGTTGGAATGGCTACCAATATACCTCCTCACAATTTGCGTGAGGTTATCAGTGCTGTGGTAAAAATCATTGATAATGTGATAGAAGAAGACAGAGAAACCGAGATTGATGAGATACTGGGTATTATAAAGGGACCTGATTTTCCCACAGGTGCTACGATTCTTGGAGCCCGCGGTTTCGAGGAGGCATACAGGACAGGTAGAGGAAAAGTCAGGGTACGAGCGGTTACTGATATTGAAACGCTGCCGAATGGAAAGAGCCAGATCATCGTGACAGAACTGCCGTATATGGTAAATAAGGCAAGACTGATTGAAAAGATTGCCGAGCTGGTACGTGATAAAAAGATTGATGGTATCACAGATTTAAATGACCATTCTAACAGAGAGGGCATGAGAATCTGTATTGAACTGCGCCGTGATGCCAATGCGAATGTTATATTAAATCAGCTTTATAAACATACACAGATGCAGGATACATTTGGTATTATTATGCTGGCGCTCCAGAATAATCAGCCTAAAGTCATGAATCTTCTGGAGATACTTAAACATTATCTGATGCATCAGGAGGATGTTGTTACCAGAAGAACAAAATACGATCTGAATAAAGCCGAAGAGAGGGCACATATTTTAGAGGGATTGTTAAAAGCCCTTGATAATATTGACCGTGTCATTCAGATTATCAGAGGATCAAAAAATGTTCAGATTGCAAAAGAATCCCTGATTCAGGAATTTGAACTGAGTGATGTGCAGGCACAGGCCATCGTAGATATGCGTCTGCGCGCACTGACTGGTCTGGAAAGAGAAAAGCTGGAAGCAGAGTATGCAGAACTGATGGACAAAATCCGTGAGTTAAAGGCAATACTGGCGGACAGAAAACTTCTGCTGCGTGTTATTCGTCAGGAGATTCTGCTTATTTCTGAGAAATATGGGGATGACAGAAGAACAAGTATTGGATTCGATGAGTATGATATTTCCATGGAAGATCTGATTCCAAAAGAAAACACAGTTATTACAATGACTAAGCTCGGTTATATCAAGAGAATTTCAGTTGATAATTTCCGCAGTCAGAATCGCGGCGGAAAAGGAATTAAGGGAATGCAGACTATTGAAGATGATTATATCGAAGATCTGCTGATGACGACAACACACCATTATCTGATGTTCTTTACTAATACAGGAAAAGTTTATCGTCTCAAGGCATATGAAATTCCAGAATCAGGGAGAACAGCAAGAGGAGTCGCTATCATTAATCTGCTGCAGCTGTCTCCGGGAGAAAAAATAACAGCCGTGATTCCTATCCGTGAATATAAGGAGGGCAATTACCTCTTTATGGCGACAAAAAAGGGACTCGTGAAAAAGACACCGATTCAGGATTATGCGAATGTAAGGAAGACAGGGCTTGCTGCGATATCTCTGAGGGATGAGGACGAGCTGATTGAAGTGAAAGCTACCAATAACAAAAAGGATATTATTCTTATCACAAAATTTGGACAGTGTATTCGATTCCATGAGACGGATGTCCGCAGTACAGGCAGAGTTTCCATGGGTGTACGCGGTATGAATCTGAGTGATCAGGATGAAGTGATCGGCATGCAGCTGAATACGCAGGGTGATTATCTGCTGATTGTCTCTGAACATGGACTCGGAAAGAGAACATCTGTTGGAGAATTTACGCCTCAGAACCGTGGCGGTAAAGGTGTCAAATGTTATAAGATTACCGAAAAGACAGGTAATGTGGTAGGAGTAAAAGCTGTCAATGAGGAAAACGAAATCATGCTGATAACGACAGAAGGTATTATTATCCGAATTGCCTGCGCAGATATTTCGATTCTCGGCAGGATTACATCGGGAGTAAAACTGATGAATGTTGATGAGAAGATAGCAGTTGCAAGTATCGCAAAAGTCAGAGAAAAAATAGAATAATTATTGTTAATGAATGAAACAGTACCGGCTGTTGCCGGTGCTGTTTTTTTTTCAGATAACCGGCTTTTTATCATCCATGAATCAGGACTGCTGTCCAGAAGATCCACAGGATTTTATAGTATATACCATATGGATGTGGATAAAATTTTATTTAAGGAAAATCTTTGTGCAGAAGGACAGCTTGTACTGCATAATTTACGGTTGCAATTTTTATTTTAATAGATGATAATAAAAAGAGCATGACGAAAAAAAGGAGAGAAAAAACATGATCCGTGAGATAAATGTGAATAAATTAACGGAAAATATCAAAGATATGTGTATACAGGCTAATCATGTGCTTTCTGAAGATATGGACTGCCGCATGAAGGAAGCAGTAAATATGGAAGAGTCTGAGCTTGGCAGACAGATTTTACATCAGCTTCAGGAAAATTTAAAAATAGCAGAGGAAGATATGATCCCTATTTGTCAGGATACGGGAATGGCTGTAATTTTCCTTGAAATTGGACAGGATGTACACTTTATTGGCGGTGAGTTGGAAGCTGCCGTAAATGAAGGTGTCAGACAGGGGTATGTGGAAGGATTTTTAAGAAAATCAGTAGTGAATGACCCATTGATTCGGGAAAATACGAAAGACAATACACCGGGAATCATACATTATACAATTGTACCTGGGGATAAAGTAAAAATAACTGTTGCACCCAAAGGATTTGGAAGTGAAAATATGAGCCGTATATTCATGTTAAAACCGGCAGATGGAATTGATGGCGTAAAAGATGCTGTCCTCACAGCCGTAAAAGATGCCGGACCAAATGCATGTCCTCCAATGGTGGTGGGCATAGGCATAGGAGGAACTTTTGAAAAATGTGCAATTATGGCAAAACAGGCGCTGACAAGGAATGTAAATGAACATTCGTCTATACCTTATGTTAAAGAACTGGAAGAGGAACTGCTTCAGACAATTAACGGTCTCGGAATTGGTCCCGGCGGTTTAGGAGGCAGAGTAACTGCACTGGCTGTCAATATCAATACATATCCTACACATATTGCAGGGCTTCCTGTTGGTGTTAACATCTGCTGCCATGTAAATCGGCATGTAGTGAGAACAATTTAGAGAAAGGTGAGTATATCATGGACAGACATATTAAAGTTCCAATGACAAAGGAAGAGACCAGGAAATTAAAATCCGGCGATTATGTATATTTAACAGGAACTATTTACAGTGCGAGAGATGCTGCTCATAAAAAAATGTTTGAGGCAATTCAGAATAAGGAAGAACTTCCTCTCGATATAGAAAGAAACATTATATATTATATGGGACCTTCTCCAGCCAGAGAGGGAAGGGTAATAGGATCAGCGGGACCTACTACAGCGAGCAGAATGGATAAGTATACTCCAAAACTGCTTGATCTGGGCATGGGTGGTATGATTGGAAAGGGAAAAAGGACAGAAGATGTAAGACAGGCTATAATAAGAAACAATTCTGTTTACTTTGCAGCTGTCGGAGGTGCGGGAGCATTACTGTCAAAGTGTATTGTTGATTCCGAAGTTATTGCATATGATGATCTTGGAACAGAAGCTATCCGAAAGATGACGGTAGAAAATTTCCCGGTAATTGTTGTTATTGATTCTGAAGGAAATAATCTGTATGAGACTGCAATACAAAATTACAAAGCAGAGTAGAAAGTGAAAAGAAGATAGTGAAGAGAATTATGTTGATGGTGTTAAATAATATATTATTTGCCCCATACTGGTTTTTACAGCTTGTGTTATATGGAAGAAAGAACGACAAACATACAGTGGAAGAAAGATTTTCACTGTTGAAGAAGATAACAGTCAATGCCAATAAAGGAGGAAGAGTGACGATTCAGGCGACTGGCCTGGATCATCTTCCGAGTGAGGATGGGTTTATCCTTTATCCTAATCATCAGGGATTATTTGATGTGCTAGCTTTTGTTGAGAGCTGTAACCATCCTTTCAGTGTAGTGATGAAAAAAGAAGTTCAAAATATTCCGTTCCTCAAGCAGGTGTTTTCGGTGATGCGTGCAAGGGCAATTGACAGAGAAGATGTGCGTCAGGCTATGAAGGTGATACTGGATATGGCTGAGGATGTAAAAAATGGAATCAACTATGTGATTTTTGCAGAAGGGACACGCTCCAGGAATGGGAATAATCTTCAGGATTTTAAGGGTGGAAGTTTTAAGGCGGCTATTAAAGCCAAGTGTCCGATCGTCCCCGTTGCAGTTATAGATTCTTATAAACCATTTGATACCAATTCGATAGAACCGGTGACGGTTCAGGTACATTATTTAAAGCCATTATATTATGAAGATTACAAGGATTTAAAGTCGGTTGAAATCGCAAAAACAGTTAAAAAAATGATACAGGAAAAAATAAATAAAAAAATTGAAGAATCTGCTAAAAAATGATTGACAAACATTTACTACTTTTGTATAATAATCAATGCGTCACAAATGAGTGAACGCGTAAAATATCATATTATTAAAGGTAATTCAGATTGAGGAGAAGTACTCAAGTGGCTGAAGAGGTGCCCCTGCTAAGGGTATAGGCCGTTTACGCGGCGCGAGGGTTCAAATCCCTCCTTCTCCGTCTTTTTAAGACCTGGAAATAAAAAACAAAAAGTTTTTAAAAAAGTATTGACAGACAATCAATCATATGATATTCTATTATAGCTGTCGCTGATACAGACAAGCACAGCAAACAATGAACTTTGATAACTGAACAGTAAAACACATCCTTGAAAATTCTAAAAAAGAATTTCATTAAATTGACGAAAAGTCAAAACCAACAGTAAAAGGGATAAGATAGCCAAGAGTTATCTTGAACTGGAACGAACACTTAATTTGAGAGTTTGATCCTGGCTCAGGATGAACGCTGGCGGCGTGCTTAACACATGCAAGTCGAACGAAGCACATAAAACGGACATCTTCGGAAAGAAGTATTATGTGACTGAGTGGCGGACGGGTGAGTAACGCGTGGGTAACCTGCCGTATACAGGGGGATAACAGTTAGAAATGACTGCTAATACCGCATAAGCGCACAGAGTCGCATGACTCGGTGTGAAAAACTCCGGTGGTATACGATGGACCCGCGTCTGATTAGGTAGTTGGTGGGGTAACGGCCCACCAAGCCCGCGATCAGTAGCCGACCTGAGAGGGTGACCGGCCACATTGGGACTGAGACACGGCCCAAACTCCTACGGGAGGCAGCAGTGGGGAATATTGCACAATGGGGGAAACCCTGATGCAGCGACGCCGCGTGAGCGAAGAAGTATTTCGGTATGTAAAGCTCTATCAGCAGGGAAGAAAATGACGGTACCTGACTAAGAAGCCCCGGCTAACTACGTGCCAGCAGCCGCGGTAATACGTAGGGGGCAAGCGTTATCCGGATTTACTGGGTGTAAAGGGAGCGTAGACGGCATAGTAAGTCTGATGTGAAAGGCGGGGGCTCAACCCCTGGACTGCATTGGAAACTATTAAGCTGGAGTGTCGGAGAGGTAAGTGGAATTCCTAGTGTAGCGGTGAAATGCGTAGATATTAGGAGGAACACCAGTGGCGAAGGCGGCTTACTGGACGATCACTGACGTTGAGGCTCGAAAGCGTGGGGAGCAAACAGGATTAGATACCCTGGTAGTCCACGCCGTAAACGATGTATACTAGGTGTCGGGGGGCAAAGCCCTTCGGTGCCGCAGCAAACGCAATAAGTATACCACCTGGGGAGTACGTTCGCAAGAATGAAACTCAAAGGAATTGACGGGGACCCGCACAAGCGGTGGAGCATGTGGTTTAATTCGAAGCAACGCGAAGAACCTTACCAAGTCTTGACATCTAACTGACCGGTCCGTAACGGGGCCTTCCCTACGGGGCAGTTAAGACAGGTGGTGCATGGTTGTCGTCAGCTCGTGTCGTGAGATGTTGGGTTAAGTCCCGCAACGAGCGCAACCCTTATCCTTAGTAGCCAGCAAGTGAAGTTGGGCACTCTAGGGAGACTGCCAGGGATAACCTGGAGGAAGGTGGGGATGACGTCAAATCATCATGCCCCTTATGATTTGGGCTACACACGTGCTACAATGGCGTAAACAAAGGGAAGCGATCACGCGAGTGTCAGCAAATCCCAAAAATAACGTCTCAGTTCGGATTGTAGTCTGCAACTCGACTACATGAAGCTGGAATCGCTAGTAATCGCGAATCAGAATGTCGCGGTGAATACGTTCCCGGGTCTTGTACACACCGCCCGTCACACCATGGGAGTCGGATATGCCCGAAGCCTGTGACCCAACCGTAAGGAGGGAGCAGTCGAAGGTGGAGCCGATAACTGGGGTGAAGTCGTAACAAGGTAGCCGTATCGGAAGGTGCGGCTGGATCACCTCCTTTCTAAGGAAGAAGAAGTAGGCATTGAGCATTTGATGAGAACGAGCCGGAAGGCGAAGGTCGAATCTAGTGCGAAAGCCCGCCTGGACACTTAGCGAATGCGAGCGAAAGCGAAGCATAAGGTTAGTGACCACGGTGAAGAGATGTGTTTTACTGTTGAGTTATCGAAGAGATAACGCACTGGTGAGGAAAAAAAGAGCAGCTTACTACACAACGTAAGCAGAGGAAGTTCCACTGACGTGGAACAGCTTTCACACTAAGCTCAAAAGGGCCTCGCTAAGTGTTCAAAGCTTCTGGTGGCGATGCGCTTAGGGGAAACACCCGTACCCATCCCGAACACGATGGTTAAGACTTAAGCGGCCGATGGTACTGCACTGGTGACGGTGTGGGAGAGTAGGTGGCTGCCAGAACCCTTTAAAAAGTGTGGGAAACGCTTTTTGAGATAAAACGGGCACCCACAGAAGCGTGCCAACCTACAACAGCAGGGAAGTGTTGTTTTACATAACTGGTTTTACCAGTGATCAGAGAGAACAAAGAAGTTTGTTGTTTCTGATGGCTGATAAAACAGCCGGCGAGACGAAGGCGGACGATGTGAGCGGACATCGGGATCAAAGATCCCTCAGTCGTGACATTACATGCCAATACATGAAAGAATCTTTGCACGGACAGGCGAACCTGACCGCACAAACCTTGTTTCCTGTGTTCCCATCAGGGAAGTGTTTCGCGTATGTACCTTGAAAACCGCATATACGAAAATATCTATATTGATAACATCTCTTATCAGCGAAGCTGATAAGCAAGAAACGTTAGAGATAGGAAAAGACATCCGAGGAACCACAGGCAGAGATGCATGTGGTGAATCAAACATTGTAAACGCAATGAAACGAAACGCTCGATGCGAAAGCATCGCAAGTACCGACTGTTCCAAACGCTATTGGAGCAGGAAGGTCAAACAAGAAAGAGCGCAGGGTGGATGCCTTGGCACTAAGAGCCGATGAAAGACGTGATAAGCTGCGAAAAGCTTCGGGGAGGAGCAAATATCCTACGATCCGGAGATCTCTGAATGGGGAAACCTGCATACCCAAACGGTATGTATCCATACGCCAATTCATAACGTATGGAGGGGAACCCGGGGAACTGAAACATCTAAGTACCCGGAGGAAAAGAAAGAAACATCGATTTCCAAAGTAGCGGCGAGCGAAATGGAAGGAGCCTAAACCAGCATGCGTGCATGCTGGGGTTACGGACTGCAGAAAGTGACTTCAATGCTAGTAGAATGGTTTTGGGAAAGCCAGCCAGAGAGGGTGAAAGCCCCGTATACGAAAGCAGGCGAGAGCGAGCAGGATCCAAAGTACCGCGAGACACGAGAAACCTTGCGGGAAGTCGGGGGGACCACCCCCCAAGGCTAAATACTCCTTAGTGACCGATAGCGCATAGTACTGTGAAGGAAAGGTGAAAAGGACCCCGGGAGGGGAGTGAAAGAGAACCTGAAACCCTGTGTTTACAAACTGTGGAACCACTTTACAGGTGGAACCGCGTACTTTTTGTAGAACGGTCCGGCGAGTTACGCTGGCTGGCAAGGTTAAGCACTTCAAGGTGTGGAGCCGAAGGGAAACCAAGTCTTAATAGGGCGATTAAGTCAGTCAGAGTAGACCCGAAACCGGGTGATCTATCCATGTCCAGGTTGAAGTTGCCGTAAAAGGCAATGGAGGACCGAACGCACATCCGTTGAAAAGGGTGGCGATGAGGTGTGGATAGGGGAGAAATTCCAATCGAACCCGGAGATAGCTGGTTCTCCTCGAAATAGCTTTAGGGCTAGCCTCATGAGAGTCTTTTGGAGGTAGAGCACTGAATTTCCTAGGGGGCGTCAAAGCTTACCGAAGAATATCAAACTCCGAATGCCAGTAAGATGATTCATGGGAGTCAGACTATACGAGATAAGTTGGATAGTCAAAAGGGAAAGAGCCCAGACCACCGGCTAAGGTCCCAAAGTGTGTGTTAAGTGGAAAAGGATGTGGGATTTCGAAGACAACTAGGATGTTGGCTCAGAAGCAGCCATACATTCAAAGAGTGCGTAATAGCTCACTAGTCGAGAGGTCCTGCGCCGAAAATGTCCGGGGCTGAAACACAACACCGAAGCCGTGGGATGGTAGCAATACCATCGGTAGAGGAGCATTGAAGACGCGAAGAAGCGGTACCGTAAGGAGCCGTGGAGAGTCTTGAAGAGAGAATGCCGGAATGAGTAGCGAGAGAGAGGTGAGAATCCTCTCGGCCGAATATCCAAGGTTTCCAGAGTAAAGCTGATCTGCTCTGGGTAAGTCGGGGCCTAAGGCGAGGGCGAAAGCCGTAGTCGATGGACAACAGGTTGAGATTCCTGTACTGCAAGGTAACAGAACTGTGGGGACATATGTGGAAAGTGCAACCCTGGAATGGAATCCAGGGGCAAGCGAGGTAGGAGTAAGGCAGGCAAATCCGCCTTACAATCCGAAGGCGTGATGCGGACCGAAATAAAGTAGGGAAGTGCATGAGCCATGTATCAAGAAAAGCCGCTATTGTTTACCGTGTACCCGTACCGTAAACCGACACAGGTGGATGAGGAGAGAATCCTAAGGCCGACGGAAGAAGCATTGTTAAGGAACTCGGCAAAATGACCCCGTAACTTCGGGAGAAGGGGTGCCATCGAAAGATGGCCGCAGAGAATAGGCTCAAGCAACTGTTTAGCAAAAACACAGGTCTATGCAAAACCGAAAGGTGAGGTATATGGGCTGACGCCTGCCCGGTGCTGGAAGGTTAAGAGGAGAGGTTAGCCGCAAGGCGAAGCTTTGAATTTAAGCCCCAGTAAACGGCGGCCGTAACTATAACGGTCCTAAGGTAGCGAAATTCCTTGTCGGGTAAGTTCCGACCCGCACGAAAGGCGTAATGATTTGAGCACTGTCTCGACAATGCATCCGGTGAAATTGAAGTACCAGTGAAGATGCTGGTTACCTGCGCCAGGACGGAAAGACCCCATGGAGCTTTACTCCAGCTTGATACTGGGATTCGGTATTGCATGTACAGGATAGGTGGGAGACGAAGAAGCACGAACGCCAGTTTGTGTGGAGTCAATGTTGGGATACCACCCTTGCAGTATTGGATTTCTAACCAACAGCCGTGACCCGGCTGGGGGACAATGTCAGGTGGGGAGTTTGACTGGGGCGGTCGCCTCCGAAAGGGTATCGGAGGCGCTCAAAGGTTCCCTCAGAATGGTTGGAAACCATTCGCAGAGTGCAAAGGCAGAAGGGAGCTTGACTGCGACACCGACGGGTGGAGCAGGTACGAAAGTAGGACTTAGTGATCCGGTGGTTTTAAGTGGGAATGCCATCGCTCAACGGATAAAAGCTACCCTGGGGATAACAGGCTTATCACTCCCAAGAGTTCACATCGACGGAGTGGTTTGGCACCTCGATGTCGGCTCATCGCATCCTGGGGCTGTAGTAGGTCCCAAGGGTTGGGCTGTTCGCCCATTAAAGCGGTACGCGAGCTGGGTTCAGAACGTCGTGAGACAGTTCGGTCCCTATCCGGCGTGGGCGTAGGATATTTGAGAGGAGCTGACCTTAGTACGAGAGGACCGGGTTGGACTGACCACTGGTGTACCGGTTGTTCCGCCAGGAGCATGGCCGGGTAGCCAAGTCGGGAAGGGATAAACGCTGAAGGCATCTAAGCGTGAAGCCCCCCTCAAGATGAGATATCCCATACGTAAAGTAGTAAGACCCCTTGAAGACGACGAGGTAGATAGGGCAGAGGTGGAAGTGCAGCAATGTATGGAGCTGACTGCTACTAATCGGTCGAGGGTTTGACCTGAACACTTAGGGAGTGCAAGACGAAGTCGAAGCAGGAACTTAGTGTGAAGGTCGTTCGATAGAGCAAAGCGAGATCGAACTTCCCCTGCATAAGCAGAAGGAAGCAAGAGAAGCGGAGATCGAATGACCCGAAAGAAGACGGTAGAAGCGTGGATGGATGTAATAGTGTATGCGGTTTTGAAGGTATATCCTTCTAAGAAAGGCCCAGTGGCTCAGTTGGTTAGAGCGTCGCCCTGTCACGGCGAAGGTCGAGGGTTCGAGTCCCTTCTGGGTCGTTATATAACTCTTAAGTTATATTTATATTGTGATGGGATCTTAGCTCAGCTGGGAGAGCATCTGCCTTACAAGCAGAGGGTCATAGGTTCGAGCCCTATAGGTCCCATTCTTTTTTTAAGATGACTAGGTGTGCCGATGTGGCTCAATTGGCAGAGCAGCTGATTTGTAATCAGCAGGTTATCGGTTCGAGTCCGATCATCGGCTTTCATTGGAAACAATGAGTAATAATAATTTGGATGGATTCCCGAGTGGCCAAAGGGGGCAGACTGTAAATCTGTTGGCAACGCCTTCGAAGGTTCGAATCCTTCTCCATCCATTGAGAGAAAGAAACAAATCTTTTTGGTTCAAAACCAAAACGGTTCGAATCCTTCTCCATACACTCACCGAAAGCAACTTAGTGAATGCAAGCCATCAGGCGCCGCATGAACTTAGTGCGAGGTGGTTCACGAACCTTAATGAGCACTTTAGTGCGAATTTAGTTGAGAGAACATACAAGTTTATATATTATCGCGGGATGGAGCAGTCTGGAAGCTCGTCGGGCTCATAACCCGAAGGTCGTAGGTTCAAATCCTACTCCCGCAATTATTGTTTGAAGATTCAAACAAAATAATTTTATATTTTGTACATGCCTGGTTAGCTCAGTTGGTAGAGCAGAGGACTGAAAATCCTCGTGTCTCTGGTTCGATTCCGGAACCAGGCATTACCTGACTTATGACAGGTAAAATGGGATATTAGCTCAGTTGGTAGAGCACTTGACTTTTAATCAAGTTGTCCGGGGTTCGAATCCCCGATGTCTCATAAGGAAAAAATGGCGTAAATCCAAGGGTTTGCGCTATTTTTGTGTTTTTGTTTCAGTCTTTCCAGATTAAAATGTATATATATCTATATAAAAGATTTTATAATTATCTAAGCGGACATTCGCATCCTGTTGATATTGCGAATGTCCGCTTATAATATTGATTCTGAATGTTGTGATATCTACGCATGATAAATATCTGCTTCAAAGCTTGCATTTGGACAGATTGCTTCATACATAACTTTTCCGCACCTGGTAAAACGGTATTTTACAGTACACGCCAGACTTTCATGGATGGTACGGTCCATTTTTCCCTGAACAGGCGCCTGCAGGGAATGGGGTGTTCCTTTAATAAGCTGTACCGATAGGACACTGTCTTTTTGTTTTACTACGATTTTCTTTTTGTCCGCATAGATGACTCTTGCTCCGAGATAAGTTGCGATTCGGTATTCCCTGCCATTCAGCCATACGATTCCTATACATCCGCAGAAGCTTAACTTTAAGACTGGAATACTGGCTGCAGCCAGCATAATACAGGTTTTGTCGTCATTATATTGTGTCCACAAATAGTTGTCCGGAAAAGACTGACCTCTGTCCCCTTCAATATAACCAGTTCCATTTTGAAACAGAAAGTCTTCTTCATCTAATATCAGCTTACCATCAACTCGGTGATTCAGGCTGAAAATGCTGTGCCTGCACTGCATTCCGGGAAGAAGACAAAACGGTCCCATAATATTATATGCTGGTTTTACCACCGAATCATAACGCAGTTTTCCTGTAAGATTCACACCCTGTTCCCGTATGGAAAGACGGCAGCCTTTGTCTGAAAAGATGCAGTTACCCATGCGCACATAAAAATGGTTTCGTTTCACATCCATTGTTATGGAAGGGAATGTAACCACCAGGGAACGATCTTCTGTAATAATCTGAAGCCTGGCGGATATCTGCCTGTCATCATCCGTATGAAAGGATGGGATCAGCGCAATCGATTTATGTCCCGTCTGTTGTTTCAGATACCATCCTTCAAAATACGAGCGTTTTTTGATGATATGATTCATGTATACCTCCCGTGCCGCAGCAGTAATGTGTGTATTGTTAAGTATTACCGTTTTTATAAATAATATAACGAAAAAACCTTGAACAAGTTGATATTCAAGGTTTTTTTCTGCTATACATTAATGATCAATTCTGTATCCTTATCAAAGAAGTGTGCTTTTTCCATATCAAAATTTACTCTGACAGAATCCCCTGCTTTAAGGTCTGTACGCGGGTTGACACGTGCAGTAACCTGAGTGCCTTCGACATCAAAATACAGGTAGACCTCAGCACCCAAAAGCTCTGATACCTTAACAGTAGATTCTACTGCATTTTGCGGCGTGGTTTCCAGGAAAATCTGAGAATCATGAATGTTTTCCGGACGAATACCGAGAGTAACGGTTTTGCCAATATATTGATTATCTGTCAGCGCCTTTGCTCTTGACGGGGGGATCAGTAGTTTACACTTTCCAATTGTAATATAAACGTTCCCATTTTCACTGGAGATAACACCATCCAGAAAATTCATCTGCGGTGAGCCGATAAATCCCGCCACAAATTTATTACAGGGGTGTGCATACAATTCCTTTGGAGACGCCACCTGCTGGATCACGCCGTCTTTCATTACAACGATTCTTGTTCCAAGTGTCATGGCCTCTGTCTGATCGTGTGTTACATAAATGATGGTGGAACCCAGTTTCTGATGAAGCTTTGAGATCTCAATACGCATCTGAACTCTCAGCTTGGCATCCAGATTGGAAAGGGGTTCATCCATTAGGAATACCTTAGGATTTCTGACAATTGCCCTCCCCATTGCAACACGCTGTCGCTGTCCGCCGGAAAGAGCTTTTGGCTTTCGTTTCAGCAGATCTTCAAGATCCAGAATGCGGGCAGCCTCAAGAACCATTTCTTTGATCTTATCTTTGGGAACTTTACGCATTTTTAGTCCAAATGCCATATTGTCATATACGGTCATATGCGGATAAAGGGCATAGTTTTGAAAGACCATTGCGATGTCTCTGTCTTTAGGTTCAACATCATTGACAAGTTGCTCATCGATTTTTAATTCACCGGATGAAATCTCTTCAAGACCGGCGATCATGCGCAGCGTGGTGGATTTACCGCATCCGGAAGGTCCTACGAAAATAATAAATTCTTTATCTTCAATTTCCAGATTGAAATCTTTTACCGCTTCAAATCCATTGGGGTATGTTTTGTTAATGTGTGTTAATGACAGGCTTGCCATATATTTTTCCTCCGTTTCCGTGATCAGTAGTTCCTTTTTCTATAGTATAAAAAATACCATTCACCATGAACATATAAAAATCAGTCAAGCTTTCTTGAAATATTTGACCTTGTACACAAGAAGACAAAATATTATATTGGACATATCATTTATCTTAATTGGAAATCTGAATAGATGGTGGTAATCTATACCCATCAAAACACATAGCAAGCAGTACTGCACAAAAATGATGAAGGAGAAAGAACATGCGAAAAGCTAATAAGTGGATTGGATTGACAATGGCGGTTGTTCTGGCAGGCGGGATGCTTTCCGGATGCGGGAGCAGCGGAAAAACAGAAGAAAAAACTGCAGAAGGGCAGGAGTCTTCACAGGCAGCGGAGGAGAGCGATGATGACAAGGTCATCACTTTCTGGCATATCGGTACAGATGAACCGGATATTTCTCTGTATGAGGATGCTACAGAGGCATTTAATGAGAACACGAAATCAGGCTACAGGATAGAGAATGTAGCCATGGAAGCAGATGCTTATAAGGAAAAGCTGCTGATTGCCATGAGTTCAGGTGAATGCCCGGATATCTATACGAACTGGTCCGGTGGCCCGATGAATGAATATGTTGAAGCGGGATTTGCGCAGCCACTGGATGAACTGTACGAAAAGGCACCCTGGAAAGATAAGATTCTGGATGCTACGATTGCACAGGGAAAATACAAAGACAAATTGTATGGTGTTGGTATGATCAACGTCTCAGTATCCGGAATTTACTATAATAAAGATATCTTTGCACAGTATAATCTTGAAGTACCAAAGACAGTTTCTGAATTAGAGAAGGTATGTGATACTCTGGTGGAAAATGGAAAGATTCCGTTTGCGCTGGCAAATGCTCCTAAATGGACAGGTTCCATGTATTTTATGAATCTTGCAACAAGAAAAGGCGGACTGGAACCGTTCAGCGCTGCAGTTGACGGAAGTGGCAGCTTTGAGGATGAAAGCTTTATCTATGCCGGAGAAAAAATACAGGAGTGGGTTCAAAACGGGTACTTCCCGGAGGGTGTTAACAGTTTAAGTGAAGGTGACGGACAGTCGAAACAGCTGTTCTATTCTGAAGAAGCGGCAATGAAAATGATCGGCTCCTGGGAGTCTGGAACCTATAAAGCTGACAGTGAGGAGTTCTATAACAAGCTGGGCTGGTTCCCATTCCCGGCAGTTGATGATTCGGACGCAGATGCATCCATTCAGATCGGAACGATGGGAGATCAGTTCCTCAGCTTTAACTGTGAGGGAGAGAAACTCGAAGCGGCATTCGAACTGTTGAATTACTATTTTGAGGACGATTACACACAGAAGATGGTAGATGCAGGGAAGATTGCACCGGTCAAGGGTGTTGATGCATTGATTGAAGGTGAGCTGGAAAAAGAAATTGTCACAAAAATTGAGGCGGCTTCTGCGACACAGCTCTGGTATGATCAGTACCTGCCGCCGGCAGTATCAACAGTGCATCTGGATACCTGTCAGGAATTGTTCGGACTGACAATGACACCGGAGGAAGCGGCAAAACAGCTTCAGGCAGCAATGGAAGAGTATAACAGCGAAAAATCTGAATAAACAGGGAATAGAGGCTGCTGCTGTAACAATGGCAGCCTCTGTCTATGAGGAGAGCAGTATGTTGGAAATTGAAAAATTTGAAAAAATACAAAAACGTTTTACAGCCCTCTGGGATGGTGAGATCATAGACAGATGCTGCATCAGTGCATTTGCCTTTGATGAAGAGACTAATGCTGAATTTTATACACCATCAGATGAAAGTATGGACCGAAAATATTTTCTGACGGATCCTGAGATGATCTGGAAACGTCATATGAAAAAGTTCGCCAATACATATTTTGCAGGGGATGCGTTTCCTTTGATAAATCTGAATATGGGACCTTCCGGTCATGCGGCATTTGTGAGAGGTGTAGAGGTGGATTATACAGATACGATGTGGTACCACCCAATTATGGAGGATGAACTGGATCCCGAAAAAATCGTACTGGATCCAAACAGTTATCTGTACCGGCAGACCTTTGATGCGGCGAAATATCTCTGTGAAGAGGCAGACGGGGAGTATCTGGTATCTATGCCGGATATCAGCGGTAATATCGATGTGCTTGGAAGTCTTCGCACTGCTACCAGCACACTGCTCGATATGATTTCTGATGAAGAGACAGTCATTGAATGTCTGCGCCGGATTCAGGCCATCTGGGAGAAAAGTACTTCTGAAATATACAATTATCTGAAAGACTATAATTTTGGAGGCAGCAGCATCGGATGGCTGAATACCTGGGCGCCAGGATTTCATAACCAGATGCAGGCTGATATGTCCGTGATGTTCTCCAATGAATATTATGAGACATTCATTCGTGAAGAACTGGAAAAACAGTCTGCCTTTGTAGATTATGCGCTGTACCATTTTGACGGAGTAGAACAGATACGTCATCTGGATACGCTGCTTTCCCTGGACAGACTCCGGATGATTCAGTGGACAAGCGTCGTTGGACAGCCGTCACCGCTTAACTATATACCTGTCCTGAGAAGAATACAGGAGGCGGGATGCGGACTGCTTTTGCAGCTAAAACCTGAAGAAGTAAAGCCGATGCTTGAAAACCTTTCATCAAAAGGCCTGTTTATCACAGTTAACACGAAAGATAAAGACGAAGCCAATGAGATGATAAAACTGGCCGAACGGCTGACCAGAGAATAAAGAAGGTAATCTTATGAATAAAAAAAAGCAATGTAGCCTTGCAAAAAGCAGGCAGAGAGAGACTGTGCGGGTCGCAGCCATATTCCTGATTCCGGTGTTTGTGATTCTGACAATCTTTATCTTTTACCCTGTAATCGATACTTTCATTACAAGTTTTTACAAATGGAACGGCATTTCTGCTGAAAAAACATTTATTCAGTTTGAGAACTGGAAAAAGCTGATTGTTGACGCAAGCTTTTGGAAGGCATTTTTTAATAATGTAATTCTGGTGGTTTTTGCAATTATTCTACAGCTTCCTATATCCCTTGCGCTGGCAACTTTCCTGAATTTTGTAGGAAAAAAAGGAAATGTATTTAAAATAATATGGTTTATCCCGATGTTAATGTCATCTGTAGCAGTAGGGTTTTTGTTTAATTATATTTTAGCTACCAACGGCGGAGTTATCAGCACAATCTCTCAGGCACTGGGAGGGGGAAATATTGATCTGCTGGGACATCCGAAAAGAGCACTGTTCGCGGTCATGGGTGTTATCAGCTGGCAGAGCGTTCCCTTTTATATGGTGTTTTTCCTGGCATCTTTTTCGGGGATTTCTACAGAGGTGTTCGAGGCTGCCAGAATTGATGGTGCGACCAGAGGCCAGTATTTCTGGAGAATTGCGCTGCCGCTTCTGAAGCCTTCAATCAGTAAGGCATCGGTGCTGGCATTGGTTGGATCCTTGAAGTATTTTGATCTGATCTATGTTATGACTAACGGAGGACCGGGAACTGCCACAGAATTGATGGCGACATATATGTATAAGAATTCCTTTGTGAAATATAATATGGGCTATGGCTCCACAATTGCAGCAGGTATGTTCCTGCTCATCACCGTATTTTCTATTATCACGATGAAACTGACAGCACGAAAGGAGGATTGACGATGGATCAGTATAAGAAAGCAAAGGGTAAGAAAATTGTATCATGGGGTATTGCCGGTGCCCTCGCCGTAATCTGGCTGGTGATCGCGATTGTCCCGTTTATCTACATGGTCATTAACTCTTTTAAAGACAGATTCGAGATTCTGTCAAGTGGTGTATTTACACTGCCTGAGTCATGGTATCCTGCTAATTATATCGAAATTCTGACTGGCGGGTTCTGGAAGTACTTCCTGAACAGTGTCATCGTACTGTTGGTTTCACTGGTGATACTGCTGGCACTGTCGGCAGCGGCATCTTATCCGCTGTCAAGATTCAGATTCCGCTTTTCCGGAATTTTATTTGCGGTCATTGTGGCTTGTATGTCTATCCCAATACATATCACATTGATCCCGGTATTTAAAATGACCACAAATATAGGTCTGTATGATACCATATGGGCGCTGATAGGGCCATATGTGGCGTTTGGGCTTCCGATTTCCGTATTTATACTGACTGGTTTTATGAAAGAAATTCCAAGGGAAATGGAAGAGGCCGCAATGATAGACGGATGCAGCAAAATACAGATATTTTTCCGTATTATGCTGCCAATGTGCAAGCCCGGTCTGGCAACACTCGCGATCTACAATGGTGTCAATATCTGGAATGAATTTTCATTTGCATATACGCTGACACAGGAAAAAATCAACCGGACGCTTCCACTTTCCATCTGGGAGTTTAAGGGGCAGTACACGATGAATACTCCGATGATACTGGCAGTGCTGACACTGACGGTGGTTCCGATGATCATTCTGTTTATTTTTACAAAGGACAAACTGATTGAAGGAATGGCAGCAGGAGCTGTGAAGGGATAAGAATCATATAGTTTTACTTCTGAATCCTTGGTATAATGAAAATTAAATATATGTACAACAGGAGGATCCCCGTGATGAGAAAATGGATTGCCAGATTTCAGAGAATGACGCTGGATAAAAAAATTAAATTATTTCTGATCATGGGGATCATTGTCAGTGCAAGCGTTGTGCTGACGATTTCAACCATTTCTTCTATAACATCAATAAAAAGAAAATCACAGGGACTGGTAAAGACAAATGTAGAGACCGTTTCAAAAAGTCTCGATTCTGCCGTCAGCAGTTACTATAATATTGCACTTTCGCTGATACCGGATGAGAGTATTCAGCTGTATTTGAAAGAAGACAGTGACAACGGCCGTTTAGGTGCAGCCAAGGAAGATAACCTGAATACGCTGATGCGCGTGCTGTATCAACAGACTGATATGAATTTTATTGCGCTTTATAAGTCTGAAAAAGCATATATTTACCGCGGTCAGCCTATCACAAAGAGCCATTTTAATCAGGAATATAAAGATGATCTTAAACAAAGTATACCGTGGGGAAAAGGAGAACTGGTCTTTTCTTATGGAAATGCTTATTTTGGGAAGGATGATTATACAATATCTTTTTATCAGCCCATATATGATATGAATAAGATCGGGAAAAAAATAGGAAATCTTTGTTTTAACGTTAAGGAGGATGCCTTTGGTTTTCTGAAGCATCAGACGGTGGGGGACCTTGAATTTGACATTTATCTTACAGATCAAAAAGGACATGTCTTGTTTAGTGAGGAAAAGGGACTGCTGGGAAAAAGATTGAAGCTTGGCCATACAATTGGCGGAAACAGCGGTGATTTCTCAGAATCAGGAAAGTTGTATGTCTATCAGAAAGTGGCAGACAGTGACCTGTATGTGATGGGAACGATCAGTAATATCGCATTGATGAAAGACAGCGTGATTACTATGACCTTTTTATTTGTCACAGTTCTGATCATCGTTGCAATCACTGTATTTATGGTATCCAAAGTCGTAAAACAGTTTTATAAACCGATGGAGAAACTGGTGACCAAGATGGAGCAGGTATCAGAGGGTAATCTGGATGTCAGGATCAATGAAGCTCATTCAGGCCAGGACTTCGTGACGATCAGCAAGGGATTTAATCATATGATGGATGAGATGAATGAACTGCTTGAGCAGGTGAAGCTGGAACAGCACCAGATTGAACAGATCAAGTTTAATGCACTTCAGTCTCAGATTAAGCCTCATTTTCTCTATAATGCACTGGATTGTATCCACTGGCAGGCGGCAGCGGAGGGGAATAAAGAGATTTCTACTTTTGTTAAGGCGCTGGCAAATTATTACAGGGCATGTTTGAGCAGAGGGAAAGATGTCATAACCCTGGGCGAAGAACTGGAACACATCAAAAGTTATCTGATTATCCAAAATATACGTTATGAAAATATTCTGGACGCCAGATATTGTATCGGTGAAGAATACTACAGTGTCAAAATACCGAAGATGACACTTCAGCCGTTGATTGAAAATGCCATTTATCATGGAATGAAGACGGAATCAGGAAAGAAAGGTATGGTCATACTCTCTGTCAGGGAAGAGAAGGATATCATGATACTTAGTCTGATGGACAATGGACAGGGCATGAGTCCGGAGGATATTGAGGAGATGAACCGTTCTATTTCTAAATACGATGAGAACTTCGGATACGGTGTCCGCAACGTCAATAAAAGGATCGAGCTGCTCTTCGGGGAACAGTATGGGCTGCATTATCAGGTAAATGTTGAAGGTGGAATAACGGTCGATATACGGTTGCCAAAGGATTAAAGGAGTGAGAAAAAGTTGTATCAGGTATTGATAGTAGATGATGAAAAAATAATCCGGATGGGTATGAAAAAAGTGATTGCGTGGGATCGGGCAGGAGTTGACCAGGTATTTACCGCAGGCAGCGGGCAGGAAGCACTGGAACTCCTGAAAGAACAGACAATTCATATTATGATCACGGATATTCAGATGGGGAGTATGTCAGGACTTGAACTGATTAAAATCGTAAATGAACAATATCCGGATATCCGTATCATTGTGCTTACAGGATATGATGAATTTGAATATGCTCATAAATGTCTGAAGATGGATGTAGTGGACTTTCTGTTAAAACCTGTAGATGAAGATGATATGGCTGAACTTATCAGAAGGCAGACAGAAGCACTGGATGCGCAGCAAAAGCGGCAGAAGATGGCCGGTGTCATGCGCAGAATCATTGGAAGCAATGAACAGGAGCAGCTGAATAAGATGATGTGTGATCTGGTCAATAATCAGGAACAGGCTTCAGCCACAGCTCAAAAAATCTGCGGGACGTATCAATATGATCTTCACCAGGCTATGCAGATTGCAGTCCTGATACCGCAGGTCGGGTCTTATGAAAAACAGGAGGAGGAAAAGTATCGTGCGTTTATGATACGGGATTTTTGTAATCATAATATAGACCTGCGGGAACTTGGCATCACTTTTCAGGATGAAGATGATCGTATCGTCATCGCCTTCTTTTTGAACGGAAAAAATGATGATGTGTCCTCACGTGTAGAGGAGCTGATTCATCTGTTGAAAGATGAATTTGGTATTTCACAGAAGATTGTACTGGGAAGTGCAGTCACTGGATTTGCACAGCTGTTTATTTCATATAACGATGCAGTTCTCCTTCTGGAACAGGAACATCAGAGTTTCCGCGATATTATTCAGGATACTCAGAAGCAGCACAAAAATCAGATGTTCTGGGATGTTTTTGGAGAGATTAAACATGCCATCGTGGTGAATCAGGGAGATTCGGAAACAATCATGCATGCATTTTCTTCTTTCTGCAGGATGACAGAATCTTACAGCCTGTCTGCCGAGCATATAAGGCGTTGTTGCTTCGAACTTGCCATGTCTGTCTACTATACGCATATTGCCAATCATGGAGAGATCAAAGGGGACATGGTACGTGCGTATATGGAAATGATCATGCCGGCTAAAACAGAGGAAATTCTGAGAGAAACAAAAAAATTTATCGAGGGAATGCATGATAAAGAGGAGGCAGCGATTCATGAACTGGTGGGTCAGGCGCAGATATACATTAAGAATCATTTATCTGAGGAGTTGTCGGTAACAGGTATTGCTCAGATGCTTTTTTTGACGCCTTCTTATTTTTCCAGATTATTTAAAAAAACAGCACATCAGGGATGCAATGATTATATCATCAGGCTTCGCATGGAAAAAGCACAGAGTCTGCTGGAATCTACCAGTCTTAAAACAGGTGAGATAGCACTGCTTGTCGGATACCAGGATAAGAATTATTTTTCACTTGCATTTAAAAAGTTCAGCGGAATGTCTCCTACAGCATATCGTGAAATTGTTAGAAATCAATCATGATGTTATGTGACTTCATCACAGAAATACTGATTCTTTTGAGTTAAAATAACCATAACAAATGAAAGTTATGGAGGGTTTTACAAGTGAACAGTCCTGGTATAAAGAAAAAATTGAAGAAGGCCGTGATAGATACAGACCACTGTGTGGCGTGCGGTTGTTGTGTTAAGGAGTGTCCCAAATACGCAATAACAGTCGTGAAGGGCATTACCGCAGAAGTTGACAAAACACTGTGTGTCGGCTGCGGAAAATGCAGGACCATCTGTCCTGCCAGCGTTATCACAATCACGGAGGTGGAGGTATGAAAAAGAAACACTGGTATGATTATCTCTGGATTTTTTCATCGATCTACCTGATCCTCGGATTCTTTAATATCCTGTTTGCATGGATCGGTTTAATCTGTTTCTTTGCTCCGCTTGCGATAGCGATTATAGGGGGAAGCAAAGCTTACTGTAACAGATACTGTGGGAGAGGGCAGCTGTTTTCACTTCTCGGAGGAAGAATAGGGTTGTCGCGCCGTAAGGATATCCCAAACTGGATGAAAAGCAAAGGATTCCGGTATGGTTTTTTGATTTTTTTCTTTATCATGTTTTTTGGCATGATCTGGAATACCTGGATGGTATTTTCAGGTACGGGAGAGTTAAAGCAGATTGTAAAACTGCTCTGGAGTATAAAGCTTCCATGGCACTGGGCTTATCCGGTCTCGGTGACTCCCTGGATCGCTCAGTTTTCATTTGGATTTTATAGTGTTATGTTGACTTCAACTGTGTTGGGACTTATCACAATGGTGTTGTTTAAACCGCGTTCCTGGTGTGTGTACTGCCCGATGGGAACAATGACACAGTTGATCTGTAAAGCAAAATCTAAAAAAGGAGAGAAGAATTATGTCAGTATTAACGATAACGAGGGATAACTTTAAACAAGAAGTTTTAAATTCTGATAAACCGGTACTGCTGGACTTCTGGGCATCCTGGTGCGGACCATGCCGGATGGTTTCACCGGTTGTGGATGAAATTGCGCAGGAAGTGGATCACGCAAAGATAGGGAAAATAAATGTGGATGAAGAGCCGGAACTGGCTCAGGAATTCCGGATTATGAGTATCCCCACACTGGCGGTGATAAAAGATCAGAAGGTGGTAAAGACATCGGTTGGAGTTCAGCCGAAAGAAGCCATTTTGGATATGATTCAGGAGTAAATAACAGGGAGCTGCAGTGCCGAAGAACCTGATTGGACGGTGCAGCTCCCTGATTTTAGGTTGTTTTATTCAACACAACGTTAACATGCGGTATTTTTCTGAATCTGAACCAGCAGGCAGCGATAACATATGCTGCGGCCCCGATCCAGGCGAGAGGTTCTGCAAGAAACAGCATGACATTTCCCCAGAATCCGGTCAGAATCAGAGCCGCTGAAATTCGCATAAAAAATTCAATAATTCCGGATATCATCGGGCTGATTGCGTCTCCCAGTCCCTGAAGTATACTCCTGAATCCATGCAGAAAGTACAGGACAAAAAGCAGGACTCCCATGATGAGGAGATACTGGTAAGCGACGGCGAGTACTTCAGGTGCGCTGGCATCAGAAGATGAGATAAAAAGCTTCAGGATATGTTTTCCACCCAGGATGGCGGGGACTGCACTGCACACAGACATTAATAATGCAATGAGTGCCACACTTTTTAATCCTTTATGAATACGGTCACCCTGTCCGGCACCGTAATTCTGAGCCATGAAAGTTGTGGTTGCATAGCCAAGGGAGATTGCTGCACTTTCCAAAAGACCGTACAGTTTATTTGTAGCTGTAAATCCTGCAACAAAAATAAATCCCTGAAGGTTGATCCTGGATTGGAGGATCATACCTCCCACCGCGATCAAAACGTGCTGCAGTGCCAGCGGAAATCCCATTCGGCATAACTCCCGGATAATCATTTTGTCTGTCTTCCAGTCCGAAGGCTGCAGCCTGATAAAGTCAATACGCTTTAGTGCTGATAGGCAATATAAGAATGCTATCAGTTGTGCGATCAGAGTAGCAGCCGCTGCACCTGTGATTCCCCAGCGAAATACCATGACAAAAAGCAGATCCAGTGCAATATTTGTACCGGCAGCGATTCCCATGGCGATCAGCGGAGTTTTTCCGTCTCCAAAAGCCCGGAGAATGGAGGAGATCATATTATAAGACATTACGATCAGGGTTCCGCTGAACAACGTGAAGAGGTATGAGGAAGCCCCCTCGAATATATCAGATGGTGTCTGTAGAATATTAAGCATCGGTAAAACCATCAGAAGTGCGGTAAATGTGAGAAGGATCCCGATCCCAACACACAGGATGACCGACATGGCAATGGATTTTCTCAGTTTTACATGATCTTTCTCTCCAAAATGTTTAGCGATACAGGCACCGAATCCCTGTGTTAAAGCCTGCACAGTCCACAAGATTAGCCAGTAAGTCCAGTCCGTTGCTCCGACAGCCGCCAGTGCTTTTACACCGACGCCCTGGCCTACAATAATGGCGTCCACGATCATATACAGTTGCTGGCCAAGATTTCCAAAAATCAGCGGAAGGGCAAATAAAAGCAAAAGCTTTGTTGGATTGCCCGATGTCATATCTTTTACCCGGTTCATACACGGTTCCTTTCCAGTTGTGGTCTCATTTATAGTCTGATATAATAATAGCGTCAAAACAACTGTTTGGACACCCAGCATTACGCCAGATGATAAAAAAATAGTGCCAAAAAAGGAGTGTGCGTGCCATGGAACACAAAACTGTGCCGGTAGATGATAACCTGCTGGAAAAAGTAAAATATCCAAGCGGATCGCTGCCGGTTTTTTTGGATGAAGACCATTTTAATGATTACATGAACGGTGAGTTTAATTATCATTGGCATGATTCATATGAATTTGCGATTGTTTTAAGAGGCGAGATAGAATACTATGTGCACCAGACGTATGATGAGAGGGAATCAAAGATCATGCGGGAGGGCGATGTTGTATTTGTGAATTCAAGGGCTTTGCATATGGGGAGACAGACAAAACCGGATTCTCTGATGTTCTGTTTTTTATTTCCCACATATTTTTTTAACATGCAGCCTTCCGATACTGTGTATCAGAAAAATATACTGCCCGTCATCCGATTTCCGCTGCCGGGTCTGTATTTTTCCCATGATGATCCTTCAGGCAAATTGATTTTTGATGAGATACACCGTTTATACAGACTGAATCCCGGGGAGCTGGGATATGAACTTCAGTGCATCGAAATTATTTATTGTATATGGCGTCTTTTATTAACTGAGATTTCCAGATTCAAAGAATTTCCGAAGGTGCCGAAGAGGGATCTGATACAGGAACAGCGGGCCCGTCTGATGCTGTCCTGCATCCATGATCATTATTCGGAAGGTATTACCGTAGATCATATTGCAAAAGCTGCAAATATCAGCAGGAGGGAGTGCTTCAGGTGCTTTAAAGAAATTGTTAAAAAGACGCCTGCAGAATATCTCTGTGAGTATCGGCTTTCTCAGGCAGCACAGCTGCTGACGGGTACGGATAAGACAATTCTGGATATTTGTCTGTCCTGTGGTTTTAACAGTCCCAGCTATATGGGAAAGCTATTTAAGGAGAAATGCGGGATGTCTCCCGGAGAGTACCGGGAGTTATCAAACAGGACGTCTATATGAGTTTCCGGAGCCTTTTTTTATCTACGATACGGATGCCGCCGCGCGAAAGTTCCACGATCCCATCAGCAACAAAATATTTCAGCATTCGGGACACCACTTCCCGGGCACTTCCAATATACCGTGCAATCTGTTCATGGGTAATATGGATTACATTTCCCTCTGATCGTGACAGTTCATCCCAGAGGAAAATTGCCAGACGCTGGTCAAGATTCATAAAGAGGATCTGCTGCATTGCCCACATCACGTCAGAAAATCGTTCCGTTGCAAGTTTATAGGAAAAGCATTCAACATAAATATTCTTTTCCATCAAAGAAGAGAAGAAAGATGAACTGATAAGTAGAACCTGTGTTTTCTCCTCTGCTTCAATATAAACATCAAAAGTGATAGTAGCAAGGGCACAGGATGCGGACAGAATACAGGTATCTCCATGTCCCAGGCGGTACAGAGTAACTTCCTTACCGTCATCGGACAGCAGGTAGGTACGGATCTTTCCTGTGTTAATGATGAAGAGACCGACACAGTCCATATCTCCCTGATGAAGCAGCTCACCTTTCCCATATTCTTTTAATGCCGAATTATTAATAATATTTAACTGTTCCTCCCTGGTTAATGAATCCCATACAGGAAAGTATTCTTTTAACAAAAATTCAGATTGTACGCTGGTTAACATAGATACCTCCTTCTCATAATGACTGTAATGTTATTGACCGCTTATTTTCAGCGTGTTATAATTTTTGAGATATAAAAATAAAATCAAAGGAGACTCCTTTATGAAACAATTTAAGTTCGTCTTTTTAGTCATGTCCTCGGATCATGATTCATCCAAGCATCATGTGGCAATGGAAACCCCGGCATGTAAATCTATTATGATCGGTGTTAAAGATATGACAGATGCATGTGAGCAGGCAAAAAAACTGGTTGATAAAAAAGAAGTTGATAAAATTGAACTGTGCGGTGCGTTCCAGGAAAAGGGAGCCAGGGTCATAAGTGATTATATTAATCACCGCATTCCGGTTTCATATATTGTTAATCTGGAACATTAAATTTACATAATTCTTCACATTTCTTTCAATCTGTTATCACAGAATCATCACATTTTGGCGTTATGATAGATCTTGTAAAAAGGTCATTACCTTTTATAAGTTTTTTTCTTTTTCATACGTTGCCGGGGCCGAAAGGCCCCGGTCTCCTTATGTCAGACTGAAAAGATCAGATACGGCCCGTTCATACTGCCACAGGCGTTCGGATTTTCTGATCTTCTTTGCATATTTTTCGCTTTCCGGAAATAACTGAATCATGTAGGACCACAATTCTTTCATTTTAAATAAAACATTTCGGTCACCGCTGAAAATCCCCTGATAATTGGCATAAAGTTCATCATGAAACATCCTAAGTGTGTCAATATCCACAGGTTTCTGTTTCAATATATCATTTAAAAGTCCCGGATTCCCGAGTATACCTCTCCCAACCATCAACGTATCGACGGATGGAAAACGTTCCACAAAATTAATATAATCTTCCCGTGTTAAAATATGACCGTTATAGCAGATATGATGGCGGCAAAGCTTTAACGTATCAGCAAAGATATCGAGATTCGGTTTGTTTTTGTAGAAATCCTGCTGAGTTCGCGGGTGAACGATCAGCTCAGTAAGGGGATATTTATTAAAGATTGTGATCAGCTCATAGAATTCTTCGGAGCTGTCTTTGCCGATTCTGGTTTTGATGGAGACATTAATATCAGTTTCTGAAAATATTGTATCCAAAAACTGGTCAAGCTCCTGTGTCTTTGCCAGAAACCCGGAACCTCTTCCTTTGGAGACAACGGTCTTTGATGGACATCCAAGGTTCAGATTGACTTCTTCATATCCGAATTTTCTCAGCGCATTGGCGGTGCGGAGAAAATCAGCCGCATTGTTGGTCAATATCTGAGGAATAAGATTTTGCCCGCGGTTATGTTCAGGCAGGATTTCATTTTTTTCTCTGGAATTAAAATCCTTATTGATATGAGGTACGATAAACGGCGTAAAATATTTATCCATGGGATGAAAATATCTGTGATATGCCGTGCGGTAAATATATGTTGTAAGTCCCTCCATGGGTGCCAGATAAAATTTCATTTACAATTCTCCCGTTTTTAAAATCTTAATACCGATATGATCTATCTTATCACAATATTTATGAAATGACGACTATAATAGCTTAAAACCAAAAACTCAGGGAGGATATTCGAATGAAAAAAGTGATATTTAAAGGTGTGGGAACAGCACTTATAACACCAATGAGAGATGACGGATCAATTAATTATCCGGTATTTAAAGAACTGATTGAAATGCAGATCAGGGGAGATGCGGATGCCCTTATTATTGCGGGCACAACAGGAGAGGGTTCTACGCTTACGGATAAAGAACATATAGAACTGGTAGAATATGCTGTCCGCTGTGTGAATAAAAGAATTCCGGTAATCGCAGGTGCCGGAAGCAACAATACATCTCACGCTGTATATCTTTCAAAAGAGTGCGAACATGTGGGGGCAGATGCGCTGCTTCATGTGACACCATATTATAATAAAGCTTCACAGCAGGGGCTGTTTCTACATTTTTCAGAATGTGCGAAGGCGTCACAGCTTCCGGTCATTCTTTATAATGTACCATCAAGGACCGGTGTCAATATATTTCCCGCGACATATAAGAGGCTGAGTGAGATCGACAATATTGTGGCTGCGAAGGAGGCCAGCGGAAATTTTTCACAGATGGCTAAGATTGCATCACTCTGCAAAGATAACCTTGCGATTTATTCCGGCAATGATGATCAGATTACATCTGCGCTGGCATTGGGAGCCAAAGGAGTAATTTCTGTATTGTCCAACATTCTGCCCAGAGAAACACATGACATTTGCGAGTCATATTTTCAGGGAAACAGTGAAGAAAGTGATAATCTGCAGCTGAAATACCTGGAATTGATCGAAGCATTGTTTTTGGATGTAAATCCTATTCCTGTCAAACAGGCGATGAGGGAAATGGGATATAATGTAGGTCACTGCCGCCTTCCACTTTGCGATATGGATTCAACGATGGCAGAAAAGATGTCTGCAGTGCTTTATCGATACGGTTTGCTGAAGAACAGGGAAAGACCAGGATCTGTTACCATTCACCGCCCGGGATATGCGGGAGCGATACCGACGCGGAATCTGTAGAGAAATATAAAAAATATTGCCATCTGCGCACAATCCTGATATTCTGAAAGAATATTATAGATGTTGGCTGGAGAAACTGGAAGTGTGTGTTTTAAGATCGGGGACACTCTGTAGATGGTATCCGGCTGTTTGTGAGGTGAAATTATGCGTTATCGTCTGAACCGGCAGATTATAAAGCTGCGCCCGGAGGAGAAAACAGCCGAGGGTGAAGCTCTGATTGAAGTATTGACAAAAGAAGAATATGAACAGCAGATGACAGCCGGCCATGAAGACCGGTTGTTTTTGCAGAGTATTAATAATTTTCAGCACAGCAAGGCTGATTTTTTAAAAGACAGTATCATTGGTACGCTGGTAATTCCGGATAAAGGGGACCTGGCACACAGAGAAATCTGTTTTGCATGGCATATGAAAAAGGACAGTCTGGTGTTTGTGGATAACACTCAGACCGTGTCTGGAATTATAGAGGAAATGGAACAGGCCCAGACTGTTGAAAAACTTCATCTGGGATACTTTTTTTATGAGTTTCTTGAGTTTCTGATCCGTGATGAAACCCGTTTTCTTCAGGAGTATGAAGAAGGAATGACTAAGCTGGAAGAAGAGCTGATGCAGTATGACGGGGAGGATATCTCCAAATCTATATTAAAGATCAGAAAAGAACTTCTTCGTCTTCATTCATATTACAATCAGATGATTGATATGTGCGAGACTATGAGCGAGAATTATAATGAGATGCTTTCCAGAGATTCGTGCAGGCTGTTTCATCAGTTTTCCGGGAGGATGTCACGGATACTGGCAAATGCACAGAATCTGAGAGAGTATTCACTGCAGATACGTGAACTGTATCAGACACAGATTCAAATGCGTCAGAATAAAGTGATGCAGCTTTTGACGGTTGTCACGACGATCTTCATGCCGCTGACCCTGCTCACAGGCTGGTATGGCATGAACTTTGACAGGATGCCGGAGCTGCACTGGGAGCTTGGGTATGCAGTGGTTATCGGTATATCCGTTATTCTGGTGACTGTGGAGATCTGGTACTTTAAGAAAAAGGGCTGGTTTTTATAAAAGAAAAACTTTTTCGCTTTACTGTGGAAAAACCTTTCAATCTTCTGTATAATTATAAATATAGCTTTGTAAGAATGGCCTATGTAATCTCCAGGAAAGGGGAGGAGAAGATGCGGAATCAAAATCTGTTAAAGATATTAGACTCTCTGGATGATACAGGTGTTTATGTTATTAAGAAAGAGAATCGTACGCTACTGTATTATAATCAAACAGTGAAGAACCTCCGTCCGGATATAGTGCTGGGAATGACGTGCAGGCAGGTTTTTCCTGACGGTGATGAATACTGTCCGTGCCGGATTATTCGATACAGTGAAATAATGGGACAGATGGTGACCATCAGTGTCAGAGAAATACAGTGGGACGATGAAATCCCTGCCTGCATGATTACATTGAACCCCCATACATGGGGGAACGAGGAAAAACAGGGAATTGAACAGATAGAAAAAATGTACATGCAGAGTCTCGTGACCGTATTCGGAGAGTGTATCATTGCAAATCTGACGAAAGATTTTTATGTAAACTGCCAGAAAGATATGCTGTGGACAGATATACCGGAGAGGGGACAATTTGGTATCGAAAATAAAAACTATTCTGCGAAGACGATACACCCGGATGACTGGCAGGATTTTGATGATCATTTTTCACGTGATGCGATGCTTCGGATTTTTGGCGAAGGCAGGAGGCGAATAATAAGAAGGCTTCGGCGCTTAATGGATGATGGTGTTTATCATATGGTAGAATTCATGGCGGTCAGGATTGATCAGCTGGCGAATAATGAATGCTGGTGTGTACTGGTTTTTCGGGATATTCAAGAAGAATATCAGCAGGAAGTGGAAAAAAACACTGAGATCAGTCAGCTTGCAACAGCTGCCAGACTGGCATTTCAGATGCTGATATCTGCCAATCTGACAAAAAATACATATCATATGCTGGAGTATGATGAATTTTCAGTCAAAAAGGCTGCACCCAGCGGAAATTTTGATGAACTGATGGAAGTAGAAGTTTCGACACTGGATCCTGATTTCAGGGAAGAATTCAGAAGAAAGTTTTCCCGTGATGCACTACTGAAAGCGTTTGCTCAGGGACAAAACAGTGTTACGATGGAAATGCGCCAGCTTGGCGATGATGGGTGCTACCACTGGAATTCTACACAGGTTGTGAAAGTAGACAGTCCATATACAGACGATGTACTGGAGATTACGCTGTCAAAAAATATCGATGAGGAGCGTCAGAAGCAGGAGGAGTTTCTGGAGAAAGAGCGGAAGTCAAAACTTATGATGGAAGAAGCGCTTCAAAAGGCTGAGAGTGCAAACAGAGCGAAAAGTAATTTTCTTTCAAGGATGAGTCATGATATCCGCACACCGATGAATGCTATCATGGGCATGACAGCTCTTGCGCAAATCAATATTAATGATAAAGAGAAATTGATAGAGTATCTGGAAAAGATTGAAATTTCCAGTAACCATCTTCTGAAGCTGATCAATGAAGTGCTGGATATGAGCAGGATTGAAAGTGGTAAGATGCAGCTGGATGAGACAGAGTTTGATCTATGCGGACTGGTTCAGGAAGTTGTTTTAATGATGCAGCCTGCGATCCAGCAAAATGCACAGAAACTTATCGTGGAAATACCGGATGATTTTCATTCGCTTGTGTTGGGAGATGAACAGAGGCTTCGCCAGATACTGATCAACATTCTTGAAAATGCAGTAAAATATACGGGCTTTCGGGGGAAAATCAGGGTCCGCCTGGAAGAACTGACAAAGGATGAGGCGTATATGGGAACGTATCGATTCATCATAGAGGATAATGGGATAGGAATTAAAAAAGATTATCTGGAACATATCTTTGAGCCGTTCAGCAGGGGCGACGATACAAGAATTAATAAAATACCTGGTACAGGTCTGGGACTTACGATTGTGAAAACAATTCTGGATATGATGGAGGGGAAAATAGAGACAGAGAGCGAGTACGGAAGGGGAACCCGTTTCATCGTTACTCTGTGCATGATGAAAAAGTACGTTCTGCAGCGGACACAAAAAGAAGAAATGGTAAGACAGATTGAGAATTTCAAGGGGGTTCGTGTGCTGCTGGCAGAAGATAATGAACTGAATCAACAGATTGCACGGGAGATGCTGGAATTTCTGGGGGCCAGGGCAGATGTTGTAGAAAACGGCAGCTGCGCTGTAAACATGGTGCTGAACAATCCTCCTTTCTATTATGATCTTGTATTTATGGATGTTCAAATGCCAGTGATGAACGGTTTTGAGGCGACAGAAAAAATCCGGGCTTCAGGGAAAGAGGGAATCGGGGAACTTCCGATTATCGCTATGACGGCAGATGCATTTCCCGAAGATGTAAAAAAGACAAGGCAGGCGGGGATGAATGGGCATATGGCGAAACCGATCGAAATAGACCGCCTGAGAAAGGTATTGGAATACTGTGTTCAGTGGAAAAACAAAAATCGCCGGTCAACAGAGAACTTTTATTATGACACCAGCAAATAGAACAGAGAAGTAACGGGAATTCAGCCAGGCTGCTGCAAAGTGGATATTAAGAAATATTATCCGCTTTGCAGCTTTCATTATTCACTTGGGAAAAAGAAACCATTTTCAAGTTCGTAGTAATACATACTGATCAGTTTCGTGGAAATCATCAGATACAACCGTTCATCCGGATCATCCAGGTTCAAATGAAGCATTTCCTGAATTCGGCACAGGCGCTGATAAAAGGTATTGCGGTGAATATAAAGCAGATTGGCTGCTGTCACTGCGTTACAGTTATTTTTCACATAAGTCTCCAGAGTATTTAAAAGCTCCGTCCCATTTTTAACGTCATACCTGTGCAGTTCCACCAGCCCGGGATGACAGAGATGTCGTGGCGGCAGACGACTGGAACCAAAATGCATAAAATACTGAAGTGCATACTCGGAAAAATTGTAGCACCATATTGTGGGATTGTACAGTTTACCCATATCATAGGCACAACAGGCCTGCTGAAAATAAATTGGAGTTGTCTCAAAATTCCAATATTTAAAGCTGACACCGGCTTTCATCAGGCCATCGCGCAGCAACAGACTGATCCTCCGCTGAATATCAAAATAGGGACATTTTGACCGGTCCAGGTTCACGATTGCTACCACGCGTTCATTGTAAGGGAACACAACGCAGGCGGAGAACAGGCTTTCCAGCTTCAGACAAAAGGTACTGATATATTTGGGATTACGCTGTTCTGTCAGGCTGTGCATGGAGATACAGCAACAGGTATCCTCCATGTCCCATCCCACAGCATCCAGCTGATTTTGCAATTCGATTCTGCTCAGCCTCGTTCCCTCCAGCATGGACTGAATCACGGCGGACAGGCTGTCCGGTACGAAAGATTTCAGTGTGGAGTTCTCAAAACTCATCAACACATAGTGGTTAAGATATCCAATCACTTCTACGATGCTTATGTCAAGCGGTATATCCATCTCAAATACCACAAGGATATAATCCTTCCTGCCGTCCATGGTACAGATCAAATTATAAGGCAGACGGTCATCCCTGAGCAGGACTGCCCCCTCTATAAAATCCTCTGCCGTCTCCGTATAGACCAGATTCAGCTGATTGATAAAATCTGTGGGAAGCAGCCGCATGCCGGTAACAGGGTCCAGTTCCCAGTCCATCAGGTTCTGGGCATTTTCTGAAATATAGTGAACCCGCAGAAAGCTGTCAAATACAACAAGCGGCAACTTTACAAAACTACAGATCAGGTTACAGAGAAGGTGCGGTGCTATATCCTTTATAATACTGCTTTTCAGATTTTCATCAAAAATATCGTAGGTTTGAAAGATATGCAGCACTGCATTCAGCACGACTGGAAAACGATGATCGTCCACACAGATATAATCCACCTGCGCATTTTGAAAATAATCCTCCGGGATCTGACCCGAGATAATAAGGGAGGCATGGGATTGAAATTTCCAGCGAACAGGAAGCCGCCTTGCCTCTGCAACATAGAGAACCTGAGGTTCCGGCGCTGTACTGGTGAGCATGGCTGCGCTTCTTAAATTTGCATGGCGTTCAAAAACGGACTGTGATCCTGTAAGAGAAAACTGCTTTGCCAGCTCGTGCCGGACAATATTCATACTCAGATACACCCTGTATTCCTCCTGCCCCGTATATTTTTGACACTACAATTATTTTTCCATACCGGCCCTTTCCCGGGCATATTTCTTTGAACTGTATTCAAAGATTTCAGTGGTAACAGCCGTATACACCATAGGAGTCAGTGCCTTAAATGCCAGGATCAGTCCCCCGCCTTCCCCCAGCGTATCGATTACCTGACGCACATAGCCCCGCACTTCTTCCTCTGTAATCTCGGGGTTCTGAAGTACATAGGGATCCAAAGTAAACTGAATTGCCAGATTATTTCCGTATTTTTGCTTTACTGTCTTCAGATCATTCATACCCTGTGCTTCCCAGAAATGAAACCCCAGTTCTACCATATAAGGTACCAGAGTTTCTGTTTTTCCACAGCTGTGGCAGTCCCAGTACAGTCCCAGCTCATGAACCTTATCAGCGATTCTCTTCATGGGTGGTAGAAGCAGTTTTTCAAAAACAGACGGTGCCATAAAAGTACTGATCTGGGTTCCCCAGTCATCAGAATTAATCAGCAGGTCAAAGGGAGCCCACTCTCGGACAAGTTTCTCCAGAAGAGCAATTTTATAATCGGCCACTGCTTCAAAGAACTCTGCCGCATCCTCCGGTTCCTCCAGAAGCCAGCTCAAGGCTTCTTCAGCCGTACACAGGGAGAGCAGCCGTTCAAACAGGCCATCCTGCATCACATAACCGGTAATCTTATGGGGATCTGTTTTGGTCCTGGCCTCCTGTGACCCCACAGTGAAATCCATCTGATTCAGATCTGGAAATCTTAGTTTCTCTCTCCACTGGGAAGGTTTTTCCATTATGAATGTATCGGGTGTCACCATCTGGCCGCCTACCTGATCCACATATGTCCAACTTACCCCGAACCAGTCTTTTCCATCTGTGCCAAAAGCAGGGCGGTCGAGGTCATGGGGACAGAAGGTCATATCGTTATCAATGTCCTTCATAGGAACCCAATAGGGAAGCTTATGTTCCATACAGAGCTTATAGTTTTCCTTTTGGGAAATGGGATATGGAAACTCGTGCAGCGCACATGGCTGAGGTACCATTCGAGATTCGATGATAAAATTTTTTTTTCTGTTAGTCATAAGTATTCCTCGCTTTCTGTCATGATAGATATAATGACAGGCATTACGCTTGCGGCATAAACCCGAGGTGTTTCTAGTTTTATTTAAGCACGGCGGCTTTAAAATGTCAAACCATCGGCTGTCGCTGAGTTTCTGTTTTGCGCAGAAAATACGGTTGATTCCGTGTACAGCCTGTACATAAAAAACGATTCCGTTATAAATTATAATAGGTATACTTCCTTCTTTTTCGGAATCTGAATGTACACTCTGCACATGTTCAGAAAAAAATAAGTCACATTGTGAATATTTCATAATTTTAGACGCTATTATATAATGTTTTTAGGTAATATAGCTTGCGGCGTTGCCTGAATACGTTTATTTCACAAAAGTATTTAAAGGGGGAAAATACTATGACGAATGATACTGTTTCAACAAAAAGAAAATTAAATCCATATGTTTACATTGTAATCATGGTTCTGTTCTTTATGTGCTATGGCAACTGCCAGTATAAGATCAGCCCGGTACTTACCTATCTGATGGAAGGAATGGGAATTGGCACAGACAAGGGCGGACTGCTCACTTCCTCGGTTAATCTTCTGGGTATCTTCATTACTATTCCGCTGGGTGTTGTAATGAATAAGCTCGGTCCCAGAAAGATGGGGCTTTTCGGAATTACTCTTGTTCTCGGAGGTTCCGTACTGGGGACGTTCTTCACGGCAAACTTTTATATGATGCTGATCTCTCAGCTGATCGTAGGGGCTGGCGGTGCGGGGATTTCCATTGCATGTCCCTATGTGATCGCCTGCCTGTTTGTTCCGGAAATGCGGGGAAAGGCAAACGGGGCCTACATTATGGCGGGCACCCTTTCACAACTGCTGATGTATAATCTTGTTCCCCGTATTGCAAGCCCCGATAATGTCTCTCCGGCATGGTGGTTCACCAATATCTGGTGTGTTATCATGCTGATCGTATGGCTGATCACCATCACAGACGATGTTGCACCGCCGGCAAGAACTGAGGGTAAGGACAGTCCGTCTCTGGGACAGACATTGAAGGCTCTGGTGGACCCAAGAATTCTCCGGATTTTTATCGGCGGGATGTTTATGATGGCATCTGCTGTTGCAGTCCTCACCATGACTCCCGCATATCTGATACAGACAAAGGGAATGGATGCAGCAGCAGCAGGGTCCCTTGTCTCGGTCTGCGCGCTGGTAGGTGCGGTCTGTTCACTGCTGGGCGGCTGGCTCTCCGATGCATTACACACCCGCAAATGGCTCTTTGTGATCTGCTTCGCATGGATGGCTGTCTCAAGAGTTTTAATCGCAGTTCTTCCTGCCGGTATGGCACTGAATATCTGTATCTGGCTGCAGGGTATTCCGTCCATCACAATGGGACTGTTTTATACGGCGGGAAGTGACGTGATTGAAAAGGAAAATTATGCGATGTGCTGCTCTGCGCTGAACACCGGCACTAAGATCGGTTCTTTCTTCGGTGCCACCATATTCGGCATTATCGCTGCCACTACACTCGGATATTCGGGAGCCTACATGACGTTTGCAGTCGTTTCCATTATTCCAATGATCTGTATGCTCACATTAAAAGGACTGAAATAGAGTCGGTAGGAGAAAATTCATGGAAGAATTAACTGCAAAAAGAAAATACGGACTTATCCTTGCAGTGTTGATTCTGATTGTTATGTTTTTCGTCCCGGTACCGGCAGGTCTGACACCCGCCGGTACCCGGACGCTGGGATGTACGCTGGCGCTTCTCATTTGTCTGAGTACAGGTGCGCTTCCACTGGGACTGACTTCATTGATTTTTATGATGCTGTACTTTGTCCTGGGTGCGGCTCCTTCCCTGACGTCAGCCATCAGCGGAATGGCTGCACCACCGGTAATGTTTATTCTGGCATCGTTTGGCATGTCAGCAGCAGTATCGAATTCTCCCATTTCCAGGCGGATTCTGTATTTTATGATGAAGATTTTCGGCAAATCCATTAAAACCACACTGCTGGGACTGATGTTTGCCACGGCAGTTGTATCAGCCTTTATCTCAAACGTACCGGTTACCGCAATGTTTGTAACAATCGGAATCTCATTTCTGCAGTTGTACGCGAATGAAACAGAGAGAAAGCAGACGGGAAGAACCTATATGATTGCAATCCCCGTGGCTGCCATGATAGGCGGCATTATGACACCCGTAGGTTCTTCACCCAATCTGGTAGCAATCTCCACGCTCAAGACCATGGCTGGTTACAGTATCTCCTTTGTGGAATGGGCTTCTTACGGTGTGCCTGTTGGACTGATTCTGATTCCCGCCGCATGGCTGATTATCACAAGGGTGTTTCCGCCGGCCGAGATGGAACAGGAGCTTTTTGAAGAATTTATCGAGTCCACCCGTGTAACAAAAAAGCCGAATCGCCAGGAGGCAAAAATAATAGTGATTATGGGCAGCATGATTGTCCTGTGGATACTTTCATCATGGATCAGCGCAATCAATCTCTATGTGGTGGCCGTTTTGGGAGTGGCGATTATGTTTCTCCCGGGGGTTCGAATACTGGATTGGGAGGAATTTAAAAAAAGCACAAACTGGGATGTAGTATTTGTGACGGCGTCCGTTATCTCACTGGGAAATATTATCAGCGAAAACGGGCTCAGCACATGGTTTGTTAATACCATATTCCCGTCCAATCTGGCGCTTCCTGCTTTTGTAATGGTTTTTGTCACTGCAGTTTTTGTTATCCTGATGCTGCTTGTCATCCCGATTTCCGGGGCGTTGATACAGGTTCTGGCGGGGCCGCTGATCGTAGTGGCGATGAACTGCGGGATTCATCCGGTTATCTTAATTATTACACTGTGTTTCTGTGCCACAAACTGTTATCTGCTGCCGATTGACACTGTGCCGCTTCTCGCTTACAGCAGCGGATACTTCCAGATGACTGATATGCCGAAAGCTACAGCACCGATCCTGCTGATTCTGGCACTGCTGTGTGCGCTGTGGTGTCCTCTGATATATAGTTTTCTAATGTGACTGATCAGTCATTCATACACATCAATCTTTCTGCCGGCGGGTTTTACCTGCCGGCAGTTTTTCTTTATACTTTCTTAATACTGCTGCGAAAATTCCTAACACCATTTTTAATCCTACAGGCGTATACTTCGACACATAAAGGAGGGATACGATATGCAAATCATCATAGCGGCGATAGGAATTATCGCAGTGGCACTTTTAATTTATTACGTAGTGATTCTAATGAGAGGTGACAATCAATGACAGGAACAGTGTTACAGTATATTTTATATCTTGTCATTCTGGTTGTACTTGCCATACCGCTCGGCGGATACATAGGCAAGGTTATGAATGGCGAAAAAACATTCTTATCAAAATTTTTAAATCCCTGTGAACGTGGCATTTACAGGCTCATGAAGGTGAAGGCAGATGAACAGATGAGCTGGAAAAAGTATGCGGTCTGTGCACTTTTATTTTCCGGTGTTGGACTTATATTTCTGTTTCTGCTGCAGATGCTGCAGGGATTCCTGCCCGGCAACCCGCAGGGACTAAACGGGGTGCCCTGGGATCTATCCTTTAATACCGCGGTCAGTTTTGTAACAAATACAAACTGGCAGGCATACAGCGGTGAAAGCACTTTGAGCTATCTCACACAGGCACTGGGACTGACTGTACAGAACTTTGTATCGGCGGCCACCGGTATTGCCGTACTGTTTGCCATGATTCGGGGATTTACGAAGGTAAAGGAAAAGGGACTTGGAAGTTTCTGGGTGGATCTGACAAGAACCGTTGTTCATATTCTGATTCCGCTTAACCTGATCGTTGCTGTCTGCCTTGTCGGAGGAGGTGTTGTTCAAAATTTAAAACCGGCTGAGACTGTTCAGCTGGTCGAGCCTATTGCAGTGGATGCAGAAGGTGAGATTATAGAAGGAGCAGACATCGATGAAGAGGCAGAAACAGTTATGCTGGATGGCGCGCTTGTGCCTGATGCTGAAATTATAACAGAACAGATCGTACCGCTTGGACCTGCAGCAAGCCAGGTTGCCATCAAACAGACCGGTACAAACGGGGGAGGATTTTACGGTGTAAACTCTGCGCATCCACTGGAAAATCCAAATGCGTTTACGAACTTACTTGAGATGATATCACTGCTTTTGATACCGGCAGCACTGTGCTTTACGTTTGGCAGAAATGTGAAAAACAAAAAACAGGGAATTGCAATTTTTGCATCCATGTTTATCTGCCTGGTTATAGCGCTGAGTATCGTGGCTGTAAATGAGCAGATGGCAACACCGCAGCTTACACAGGATGGGGCGGTGATGACGGGTGTGACGGATGGCCAGGCAGGAGGAAATATGGAAGGCAAGGAGACGCGGTTTGGCATCGCAACTTCATCCACCTGGGCGACATTCACGACAGCAGCTTCCAACGGGTCAGTGAACTCCATGCATGACAGCTACACACCCATAGGAGGAATGATACCGATGCTGCTGATGCAGCTGGGAGAAGTAATCTTCGGAGGAACGGGGTGCGGACTGTACGGTATGCTGGCATTCGCTATTCTGACAGTATTTATCGCGGGATTGATGGTTGGCCGTACGCCGGAATTTCTGGGCAAGAAGATTGAACCTTATGAAATGAAATGGGCGGTTCTGGTCTGCCTGGCAACACCAATCGCCATTCTGGTGGGAAGCGGCGTCGCGGCAGCAGTCCCTGAAGTGGCTGACAGTCTGAACAATCCGGGAGCACATGGATTCTCTGAGCTGCTCTACACCTATTCATCAGCGGGCGGTAACAATGGATCTGCATTTGCAGGATTCGGAGCCAATACGGTATTTCTAAATGTTACAATTGGCCTGGTTATGCTGTTTGTAAGATTTATTCCACTGATTGGCACACTGGCGATCGCCGGAAGTCTGGCAGGCAAAAAGAAAATTGCGGTGACGGCAGGAACGCTGTCGACTACGAATGCAATGTTTGTGTTTCTGCTGATTATCATTGTACTTCTGGTAGGTGCGCTCAGCTTCTTCCCCGCACTGGCGCTGGGGCCAATCGCTGAGTTCGTCAGCAGTGTAATTTAGGAGGGAATGAAAGATGACTGAAAAATCAAAGACGGCTCTTGCAGATAAAAAAATGATAGCGAGAGCGATAAAAGATTCATTTATCAAATTAAAACCAAAAACACAGGCACAAAATCCCGTCATGCTGCTGGTATATATATCAGCAGTACTGACAACTGTTCTGTGGATCATATCCTTGTTCGGGATCCAGGACGCTTCGTCAGGATTTACACTGGCAATTGCAGTCATTCTCTGGCTTACCGTACTGTTTGCCAATTTTGCAGAAGCAATCGCTGAGGGGAGGGGAAAAGCTCAGGCAGACTCCCTGCGTGCGGCAAAACGTGATGTGACGGCGTATAAGATACTAAGCCCCGGAGAAAAGGACCGTATCACGGAGGTTCCGTCGGTTTCTCTGAAAAAAGGGGATATTGTAATCGTAAAGGCAGGACAGCAGATTCCTGCAGACGGCGAGGTTATCGAAGGTGCAGCTTCTGTTGATGAGAGTGCCATTACCGGTGAGTCTGCCCCGGTCATCCGTGAAAGCGGCGGAGACCGGAGTGCAGTGACAGGAGGAACAACGGTTCTTTCTGACTGGATCGTGGTGGAAGTGACGAGTGAGGCAGGAGAGAGCTTTCTGGATAAAATGATTGCCATGGTTGAGGGGGCTTCAAGAAAGAAAACGCCAAATGAGATGGCTCTTCAGATTTTTCTGGTGGCGTTGTCCATTATTTTCATTCTGGTTACACTTTCTCTGTATACGTTCTCTATGTTTTCTGCTGACCAGGCGGGAATATCGAACCCGACATCTGTTACCACATTAGTGGCATTGCTGGTATGCCTTGCACCTACTACAATCGGTGCGCTCCTGTCAGCGATCGGAATTGCGGGTATGAGCCGGCTGAATCAGGCCAATGTGCTGGCAATGAGCGGCCGTGCGATTGAGGCGGCAGGTGATGTTGACATTCTGATGCTGGATAAGACAGGAACCATCACACTGGGAAACCGGCAGGCACATGAGTTCATCCCGGTAGACGGATGTTCCGACAGGGAGCTGGCAGATGCCGCACAGATCGCCTCGCTGGCAGATGAAACACCGGAGGGAAGAAGCGTCGTGATTCTGGCAAAGGAGCAGTTTGGCATTCGGGGACGCAGTCTGCATGATAAGAGCATGACTTTTGTTCCCTTCTCTGCCAGGACCAGGATGAGCGGTGTGGATTTTGATGGCAATGAGATCCGCAAAGGTGCAGCAGATGCTGTCAAAGCTTATGTTGAAGCTGCTAAAGGAACCTACAGCAGTCAGTGCGACGAAGTTGTTAAGAAGATTTCCAATCAGGGAGGAACTCCGCTGGTAGTTGCCAAAAATCACAGGATTATGGGAGTCATCCATCTGAAAGATATTATCAAACAGGGGGTCTCGGAAAAATTTGCGGATCTCAGGAAAATGGGAATCAAGACGATTATGATTACTGGTGACAATCCGCTGACTGCAGCCGCAATTGCAGCCGAAGCGGGGGTGGATGATTTTCTGGCAGAAGCAACACCTGAAGGAAAGCTGGAAATGATCCGGGACCTTCAGAAAAAAGGTCATCTGGTCGCCATGACAGGAGACGGAACGAATGACGCTCCTGCACTGGCTCAGGCTGATGTGGCGGTGGCGATGAATTCAGGCACGCAGGCAGCAAAAGAAGCCGGCAACATGGTCGATCTGGATTCATCACCTACGAAGCTTATAGATATTGTCAGAATAGGTAAACAGCTGCTGATGACGAGGGGAAGTCTGACAACATTCTCCATAGCCAACGATGTGGCAAAATATTTTGCAATCATACCGGCACTGTTTGTCGGATTATATCCGGGACTCTCAGCACTCAATATTATGGGACTGAACTCTCCGCAGAGTGCAATTTTATCGGCGATTATTTATAATGCGCTGATCATTGTGGCATTGATTCCACTGGCATTAAAAGGAGTTAAATACCGTGAAGTGTCAGCGGGCAGGCTGCTTGGCAGAAATCTGCTGGTGTACGGAGTCGGCGGTTTAATCGCGCCGTTTATCTTTATCAAGCTGATCGATATGATTCTTGTGATGTTTGGACTGGTATAAGAAGGAGAGAGGATTTATGAAGACATTAAAATCAAGTCTGCCTCGTGCAGCTGTCTGTGTATTGATATTTACAATACTCTGCGGTGTGGTCTACACAGGAATTGTGACCGGAATCGCACAGATATTTTTTCATGATAATGCAAATGGCAGTATCATCGAAGTTGACGGAAAAAAATACGGAAGCGAGCTGCTGGGGCAGCAGTATACGGATGACAGCCATATGTGGGGACGTATTATGAGCGTTGATGTATCCACATTTACGGATGCGGACGGAAATCATCTGATGTATTCGGCTCCCTCAAACTTAAGTCCGGCAGGAGAAGAATTTCAGGCGCTTGTAGCCGAGAGAGTCGACAAACTGCGGGCAGCCAATCCTGCAAATGCTGATGAGCCCATCCCTGTTGACCTTGTAACGAATTCTGGCAGCGGGCTCGATCCTCATATTTCACCGGACGCAGCCGAATATCAGGTGGCGAGAATCGCAGACAGCCGTGATATGGCTGAGGATGAGGTCAGGGAAATTATAGAAAGCTGTACAAAGGGCAAAGTACTGGGCGTATTTGGCGAAAAGACAGTCAATGTCCTGAAAGTTAATCTGATGCTCGACGGAATTCTGAAATAAAGTAATCCAGGAGGAACCTTATGCATAAAAAACATACGGCATGGACACAAAGCCGGAAGATGCCCGGGATTAACCCGGGCATAAAACCGGAAACTGAACTTTTTAATATGATCTACGCGATCGGTTCAGAAATGGGCACAAATCCTCAGATCTTTTTGTCTGGAAAGGATACTCTCTGGGTGTATTATGAATTCACCTGTTACAGCTCCGAGCTATTTTTTGATGAGTATGGTGCTTCCATGGCGTTGGTATCGGAAAAGTATCCTGTTTCTGTTTATGGGACTGTGAACGAATCAGAAAGCGGAGAGCTTATTGCCAGAATGTCGCAGTATAAAGCGGAAATGGAGTGGATAAAAAAAGATATATCTTCAGGAGATTTTGATGAAATGCTGAATATTTGTGTTAAAATTAAAACACCTGCAGAAGATATACAAAAGGAATTTTATCGGATTTTATGTGATATGGATTATAGAAATGAGCTGCTTGCCGTGCGGCGCACTTATTTTTTGGAGCATGTATTTGCTGATTACCCACAATATAATCAGGACACGTATTTCCGGTACATCCCTATGGCGGGGGACTGGAAGAGAACATCGTGTACAGCGTCACTGACTGTTTCACAGAAAAAAGAATTGTGGATGCTGTTTCTGCAGGAACGGTACAGTCCGATCGAGTTTGATGAGGTATGGAAGTTGATGGAAGATGAACAGAGACTGACGATGTTTTCCTGGGAAATGGCGTTGAGGCTTGCTTTAGATCAGCTGGGAGTCCGAATTTTATACGATGAAAAAAACGGTTTTGCTGTGATAAACGGAGAAAACAAAAGAATGTACTATAACTATGACAGTGACAGTACCGCTGAGCGTTTATTTTTAAAACTGCTGTTCCCCAGGCCTTATATAAAGAAAGGAGGCCCAAATGGATGATATAAGAGCAAACCCTGATCTGCTGCTTAAAAAAATTGAAGAGGAAACTCAGGACAGGAACCGGGGACACTTACGAATTTTCTTTGGCTATGCTGCCGGTGTGGGGAAAACGTATGCGATGCTGAAGGCTGCTCATGCAGAAAAACGTCGTGGTGTGGATGTCATTGTCGGATATGTGGAACCACATACCAGACCTCAGACCATGCAGCTTCTAAAGGGGCTGGAATGTCTGCAAAACCAGGAAATTGAACATAAGGGCATCAGGCTGAAAGAATTGGATCTGGATGCTGCAATAGAGAGGAAACCGCAGCTGATTCTGGTGGATGAGCTGGCGCATACGAATGCGGAAGGCTGCCGTCATCTGAAACGGTATCAGGATGTGGAAGAACTGCTGAATAACGGAATTGATGTCTATACCACAGTCAATGTCCAGCATATCGAGAGCCTGAATGACATTGTGGCATCCATAACCGGTGTACTGGTCAGGGAAAGGATTCCGGATCACGTATTCGACCGGGCAGATCAGGTATCTCTGGTTGATATTGAACCGGAAGAACTGATCGAGCGTCTGAATGAGGGCAAAATTTATAAAGAACACCAGGCGCGCAGGGCGCTGGGGAATTTTTTTACGACGGAGAATCTGGTGGCGCTGAGGGAAATAGCGCTCCGAAGAACAGCTGACCGCATTAACCGGATATCGGATAAAATCAAGCAGTCACAGAGCAGCGATTACTATACGGATGAGCACATCATGGTGTGTCTGTCCTCGTCACCTACGAATGCCAGGCTGATACGAACAGCAGCCAGAATGGCAAATGCCTTTAAAGGAAATTTTACGGCGCTGTTTGTGGAAACCCCCGATTTTTCCAGAATGGAGGGTGAGAATAAAGAACGGCTGAGGAAAAACATGAAGCTGGCGCAGCAGCTGGGAGCTCATATTGAGACGACATATGGGGACAATATTGCTTTGCAGATTTCAGAATTTGCAAGGCTTTCTGGCGTTTCCAAGGTAGTAGTGGGAAGGTCCAGCGCCAGAAGAAGAAGCATTTTTGGGCGTCAGTCCCTGACAGAACAGCTGATCACATATTCCCCCAATCTTGACGTATATATCATTCCGGATAAGAATACGCCAGCTTACAAAGCCGCACATATACTGAAGGGGGACGGGCGGGGCAACCTGCTGCCCGACCTGTTAAAGACTCTCGCTATGCTTGCCGGGGCTACAGCCATAGGAACTGTGTTTTATGAGTGTGGATTCAGCGAAGCTAATATTATCACCATTTATATCCTGTGTGTGCTGGTCACCTCTGTAATCACATCCCGGAGGATTTTCAGTCTGATACTTTCAGTATTCTGTGTGTTTGTATTTAACTTTTTCTTTACTGTGCCGCGCTTTACGTTTCAGGCGTACGACAGCGGATATCCGGTTACGTTTGTGGTGATGTTTATCGCCGCGTTTATCACAAGTTCTCTTGCAGTCAAGATCAAGCGCCAGGCGTTCCAGGCTGCACAGTCGGCTTACAGGACCCGGATCCTGCTTGAGACTAATCAGATGCTGGCACAGGCAGAGCAGGTATCAGATATTATATCCGTGACAGCACAGCAACTGGTGAAACTTTTGAAGCGGAATCTTGTATTTTACCGTGCTGAGGATGGAACACTGGCTAAACCTCAGGTCTTTATGGCCGACGGTGAGCAGACGGAAAAAGGTATTTATACAACAGACAATGAACAGGCGGTGGCAGCATGGGTATTTAAAAACAACAAACATGCGGGTGCCGGTACAAATACGCTGGGAAGTGCCGTCTGTATGTACCTGGCAGTCCGCATCACCGATAAGGTATACGGCGTCGTAGGAATCGCGGTACATAACCGGCCGCTGGATTCTTTTGAGAACAGTGTGATACTGTCAATCCTGGGAGAATGTGCACTGGCGCTTGAGAAAGACATGGCTATAAAAGACCGTCAGGAAGCTGCAGCTCTTGCCAGAAATGAACAGCTGAGGGCCAATCTGCTTCGTTCCATTTCACATGACCTGCGAACTCCGCTGACTTCCATTTCCGGAAATGCCGGAATTTTACTGGCCAGTGAGGAGCATCTGGATATGGGACAGCGCAGACAGCTCTATTCTGATATCTATGATGATTCCCTGTGGCTTATCAATCTGGTGGAGAATCTGCTTTCGGTTACCAGGATTGAAGACGGGACCATGCATCTGAATCTGACCACAGAATTACTCGATGAAGTGGTGACAGAGGCGATGCATCATATCAACCGGCGCAGTGTGGAGCATGAAATTATAGTAACACAGTCAGAAGACTTTATCCTGGTTAAAATAGATGCACGGCTCATTATGCAGGTGATAATGAATATCGTGGACAATGCAGTCAAATATACGCCGTCAGGATCACAGATCGATGTAAGAACACGCAGAGAGGGAAGCTGGGCGGTGATTGAAATATCTGATAACGGCGATGGAATATCGGATGAGGCAAAACAGAGAATATTCGATATGTTTTATACGGCAAATGTAAAGGTGGCGGACAGCAGACGGAGCATGGGTCTGGGACTTGCGCTCTGTAAGTCTATTATAAACGCCCACGGCGGAGAAATTTCTGTATGTGATAACAATCCAAAGGGTGCGCTGTTTCGGTTTACACTGCCGGCAGAGGAGGTAACGTTACATGAATAAACCAATGGTTCTTGTAGTAGAAGATGATGCGGCAGTTCGGAACCTGATAACAACCACACTGGGGACACAGGACTATAAATATCACACCGCGGCAACAGGCGAGGCCGCAATTGTGGAAGCGGTTTCTCATAAGCCGGATGTGGTTCTGCTGGATCTGGGGCTTCCTGATATGGATGGGGTGGAGATCATAAAGAAGATCCGATCCTGGTCAAATATGCCGATCATTGTTATCAGCGCACGGAGTGAGGATATGGACAAAATTTACGCACTGGATGCCGGCGCAGATGATTATCTGACAAAACCCTTTTCCGTGGAAGAACTGCTGGCGAGACTCAGGGTGACTTTTCGAAGGCTGAATTATGTGCAGGGACAGACGGCGGAGGAAGCTTCCGTTTTTCATAATGGCAGTCTGACGGTTGACTACGCTTCCGGATGTGCGTATATGGATGATTTGGAGCTGCATCTGACACCTATCGAATACAGGCTTCTGTGCCTGCTGTGTAAAAATGTGGGCAAAGTACTGACCCATGCCTATATCACGAGAGAAATCTGGGGAAGTGCCTGGGAAAATGATGTTGCCTCGCTCCGTGTTCACATGGCCACACTGCGCAAAAAGATTGAAAAAGATCCGACAATCCCACAGTATATTCAGACACATGTCGGAGTGGGATACCGGATGCTGCGCGTCTGAAGAATCCATCCGGATTATATGCGGGCTTTGCAGAGAGTTAATTGACAAATCAGCGTGTGAGTGGCATAATGTTAAAATAATAACAGGTAAACCAGTTGAATTATTATGGAGGTAGAGATTATGGCACAGATTATTGCAAGTCCAAGCAGATATATTCAGGGCAAGGGTGAGATCAGAAATTTATGTTCTTTTGCTCAAAACTATGGGAAAAAACTTTGTATCCTGGTCAGCTCATCGGGGAAAAAACGTGTGGAGGCAGCGATCACGGAAGGTCAGAAGGATACTGAAATTGAGATTGTGTTTGAAATATTTAACGGTGAATGCTGTATGACAGAGATCAACCGGATCATAGAAATTGTAAAGGCAGCCGGCTGTGATATGATCGCAGGCGTCGGCGGCGGTAAGATTCATGATACGGCAAAAGCAGTCGGCTTTTATGCGGGTATTCCTGTGGTTATCGTGCCGACGATTGCCTCTACCGATGCACCGTGCAGCGCCCTTTCCGTTATCTATTCAGTGGATGGAGTTTTTGAAAAATATCTGTTTCTGCCGTCCAGCCCGGATATTGTGCTGGTTGACACGGATATTGTGAGCAGGGCACCTGCAAGACTGTTGATCTCCGGTATGGGGGATGCGCTTGCCACATACTTCGAGGCGAGAGCCTGCAGGCAGTCAGATGCGGTAAACTGTGTAGGCGGAAAGAGCACGCTAGCAGCGCTGGCGCTGGCTCGGCTTTGTTATGACACGCTGATGGAGAATGGAGTAAGTGCAGCGATCGCGGCGGAGGAGAAGGTGTGTACCAAGGCTGTGGAAAATGTGATTGAGGCCAATACGTATCTGTCCGGAATCGGATTTGAGAGCGGGGGGCTTGCCGGGGCACATGCAATCCACAATGGGCTGACGGTGATTAAAGAGACACATGGGTTGTATCATGGAGAGAAAGTGGCATTCGGTACACTGGTTCAGCTTGTGCTTGAGAATGCTGACATGGAGGAGATAGAAGAGGTACTGGAATTCTGCCAGGCTGTAGGACTTCCCACCACGCTTGAAGAGCTTGGAATCACGGAAGTTAAATCTGAGGAAATCATGGAAGTTGCCAGGCTTGCCGCAGCAGAGGGTGATACCCTCTGTAATATGCCTTTTGAGGTTACTCCCGAAGATGTATATGCCGCGATCATGGCGGCGGATGCACTTGGAAGATGTTTTACAGAGGAATAAACGATTGATTCCACATGGTTTTTTACCTTAGGCATTTCTATTGTTCTGGATGTGATTCCTGATGCTGTCAGGGGATTATCTGAGAAAATATTGGAGAAAAGAGCAGATGAAACAGGTGAAAGCGCCCAATGACGATTGAGCGCTTTCAATAATTTATTCGAGCTTTTTCCATGAATCGTTTCCGATAATGTCATCCCAGCTTGGATTCTGATCGCTAAGGTACTTGGTATTAATTTGGGTTCCTGAATAGTTTGCATGATAGTAATAACTTTGATCAACAGGATTGTAAATGACAGACGCATGCGCTGCGCCATAATTTTTATTCTGGTCTGAAAAATTACCGGAAGCCATGACGGTAATGGAGTTACCTTCACTGTCCTTGATCATCATCGGAATCCAAACCTGGTTTTGCAGAATTTTTCCTGTGTCCAGATTCTGCAGTTCCTGCGGAAGTGTGCTCGTATCAACAGGAGGATAGGAGCCCTTGTTCTTGGCCTTCATGTACAGCTGCAGATACTGGGAGTCCAGATTTGTTTTCAGGTTTCCGTTACTATAATACAAATCCGGATATTCTTCCTGCGGATAAAGGGCCTTGATTGCATCAGCACTGGCTGTTCCCCCAACAAGGTTCAGAAGTGACTGCAGGGAATTCAGATAGTCCTGTGCTGTACTTCCGGTCAGAATGCCATTTTCGCGGTCCATAATCCTGTATTGTGGATCTGCAGATACATCATAGAGTACCACGGTTCCATCTTTTGCAACATACTCCAGCTGTATAACAGTATCGGTAGCTGCATCGCATCTGATGTAATTGATACTGCCACTCACACCAGCCGCTTCGGTAATCGCTTTCCGCTCCTCTGGCCGGTTTAAAACAGTTTGCAGACTGTCGCTGCCAAGGCGGGAGTAAACTTCTGCGGCATGGATATTCGCCATTGTTACGACGGTACTGCACTCTGAAATATAAGAGGCTTCCTTTGCTTTGTTAACGTAACGTAGTATAGATGGTACCATAACGGCTGCCAGGACCAGAATAATAACGATAACCACAATAAGTTCAACCAGAGTGAACCCCCTGTTATTCTTGTCTAATTTCTTTTTCATAAGTCTCACCAAAAACTTTCCCTTTAGTTTTAAAGATGTTCGATATCACTGAGGAGCTGATCCACATCGGTTTCCGAAGTTGCCCAGCTCGTACAGAACCGGACGGCAGAGCGCTTTTCATCAATCCGTTCCCAGAAGCAGAAAGAATAACGCCTGGAAAGCTGGTCAATCTGTATCTGATCAAGAACTGGAAACTGCTGATTGGTAAAAGAATCATATAAAAGAGGAATTCCTTTGCTGAGGAACGCCTGCTTAATGCGCATGGCCTGAGTAACCGCATGTTTGGCTATCCTGTAATACAGTCCGTCTTCGAACAAAGTTTCAAACTGAATGCCAAGCAGCCTGCCTTTTGCCAGCATTCCGCCGTTTTGCTTGATAAGATATCGGAAGTCTGTCTTCAGGGCAGAATCTGTGATGACAACAGCTTCACCGAACAGTGCGCCGACTTTTGTTCCGCCGATATAAAAGACGTCTGCAAGTCTGGAAAAGTCTGGCAGCGCAAGATCACAGGAATCAGCCATGAGCCCATAACCCATTCTGGCGCCGTCGATGTACAGTGGTATCCGGCAGCGGCGGCATACGCTGTTTATGGCTACCAGTTCATTTTTTGAATAAAGGGTGCCGTTTTCCGTCGGCCAGGACAGGTAGACCATACCGGGCTGGACCATATGCTCAAAATTTTCATCATGAAAATGCCCCAGTATAAAATCCTCAATCTGCTGTGCGGTAATCTTGCCATCATCACACGGCAGAGACAGGACCTTATGGCCGGATGCTTCAATGGCACCGCTTTCATGGACATTTATATGTCCTGTAGAGGCGCAGATGACTCCCTGATGCGGACGCAGTATGGAAGAGATCACCGTTGTGTTTGTCTGCGTACCACCCACCAGAAAGTGTATGTCTGCGTCAGGTGAAAGACAGGCTTTTTTAATATGTCTTCGGGCGGCGTCACAGTGACAGTCGACACCGTAGCCGGGGGTCTGCTCCATGTTTGTATCACATAACCTTTGTATGATTAACGGATGTGCACCTTCGGCATAATCAGATTCAAATCGTATCATGAAAAAATCCTCCGTCTATCCGGCGCGTAGCGGTTTTTAAATTCCGCACGTGCTTTTTGCGTATATTCTTTTATAAATGCAGTCTTTGCCTTTGTGTAGGAATCCCGGTCATTTTTGTATTCCATGGCAAGCTTCTGCTTTAACACTGCATAATCCCGGGAGATATTCTCGTGCAGTATCAGGTAATCCCTGAAATAGAGTTCATCCCAATCCCCGAAATAGCGTATGTGAAGATGATACACCTGGCTGGCGAAACCATTTGGTGTATATCCCTTATTAAATACAAGTTTCAGTTCGGGCATATAGCTCTCAGACATACATATCCATCCGCTCGATTCAAGCGTGGATTTGAGTTCTACAATATTGCAGTCTTCTGCAATTTCCATCAGTATATCAACAATTGGCTTGGCTATCAGTCCCTCCACGGAGGTGCTGCCGATATGGTGAATCTGAATTACCTGGTCCTTTTCAATAAGCTGAAGCAAACAGTTTTTTTCCATACGATACCATTTTTTGTATTGTGTGTTATGCTCTCTCAGAATGATCGGAAACAGCGTCCAAAGCTCCTGCAGTGGCATATCAAGCAGTATTGCAGCCACAGGATTTTTACGGGGGACTGTCACGCAATATGCAGTATAGCTGTAATCCAGATGGTACCCCAGCCTTTCTGCAAGTGATACGGATCTGAGATCGTGTGCATCCCATCCTGGATACAGGCCACGCTGCCGGCATTCCAGAATCAATTTTGCACAGCATGCGAGAGCAAGCCCCTTTTTGCGGTATTCCGGTCTGGTATCCACTTCAATTTCTATACTGCCGTTGCTGACTGCATAGGAGGATGCCCCCGACACCAGGAGGCCTTTATATAATACACCGGCGCCGATACCATGTTCCCTGTAATTTTCGTAGGAAGGGAATAAAGCACATAAATCCCTGGACCAGTCTTCCCGGAAGGTAAGCTGATAAATATTTTCATCGATCATCTGCAGTGAATAGCCATCAGGAAGCCTGTTAATAAACTCATTTAACAAAAAATCATTAAAAACGCCGGGTTCTTTTTTAATAGCATATCGGGTAAACCTTCGGGCACGCCTGCCCCAGACCAGTTCAATTAAAGAATCCCAGGTTTCATTTTCGGGAATCATAAGGATTTCGGATGCATCATAGTCCGGTGGAATGTTGCGGACCAGATTTTCATCTGGCCTTCCCGCCAGGAAACTGAAAGCCCCAATGATGATCTGTGCGGAAACGGGAGCGTCAGTATTATCTGCGTATGCACAGCCCATCCGGTTTTCCAGGCAGGAATGAACCATGGACTGATGAAAGTTTTTAAACAGGGGCGCAATCCGTATTTTTTGATCTTTACGCAAACGCTGCATCGCATGATCCTCCGTTTCCGGCTGTCCTGCATATGCACTGATAACAGCCATTTTTTTTATTATATAACAAATGATGCTGAACAGGCAATGAAAATGCAGTTGTTACAGGAAATTACCGCAATTGACAAAGATAATTCCCCCCGATATAATGTAACAGTTGACATTAGTGTCATTATTGAACGGGGGAGTTATTTATGAACAAAAGAACATTAAAAGTGGCATTCCCATATACACTTCCCGTGTTGATGGGGTATATTTTCCTGGGGATCGCATTTGGTGTGCTGCTTGGGAGCAAGGGATACCATGTGGGGTGGGCACTCCTCATGAGTCTTTTTATCTACGCAGGGTCCATGCAGTTTGTGGCAATTGACCTGCTGGCGGGAGCGTTTAACCCGGCATCTGCCATGCTGGTGACGCTTATGGTCAATGCGCGTCACATTTTTTACGGATTATCCATGCTGGATAAATTTAAAATTAGCGGTAAGCTCAAACCGTATATGATCTTTTCGCTGACGGATGAGACTTATTCTCTTCTCTGTGCATCAGAACCACCGCAGGGTGTTGACCGCAAATGGTTTATGTTCTGCATCGCAGTACTGAACCAGCTGTATTGGGTGACGGGTTCTGTCATTGGAAATGTAGCTGGCAGTATTATAAAATTTAATTCCACAGGGATTGATTTTGCCATGACCGCATTATTTATCGTGATTTTTATTGAACAGTGGGAGAGCACAGAGAACCATATACCTGCGCTTCTGGGTCTCGGAATTACACTGCTGTGTTTGATCGTATTTGGCCGGGACTGGTTCATCATCGCATCAATGGCCGGGATATTTCTGAGTCTCGTGGGTCTGCACGGGCGATTGAAGAAAAGGGGGGAGACGGTATGACATCCACACAGGCGCTGATTACAGTCCTTGTTATCGCAGCGGTAACCGTACTGACAAGAGTGCTGCCGTTTGCAATGTTTCCGGGCAATAAAAGGACGCCGGAATTTATTCTTTATCTGGGTGAAGTTCTTCCGTTTGCAATTATCGGCATGCTGGTGGTGTATTGTTTTAAGTCTGTATCGTTTCTTCAGGCGCCTTTTGGTGTGCCTGAAGTGATCGCTGCGGCATTCGTGATTTTTATACATAAATGGAAACATCATCTTTTGTTGAGCATTGGCGGAGGGACGATTTTATATATGCTGCTGGTGCAGCTTGTATTCTGAGAAGCCGGCACATAACAGTATGAGGTATGAGACATTCTGTCCTGAGATATAATATAATAAGTACACACAGCGATCAGGTCTGCAGATGAAAGAGCGTTTTTCTTTTGTTGTTACGGCGGTTCTCATATTTTTACTGGTACCGGTTATTATCACATTTCTGCTTTCGGGCAGACAGTCGATCACAATAGAGAAAGAGCCGGATGCGGAAAATTATCTGGCAGGAATTGTCTACCGGCAGGTGGCTGCGGATTGTCCGCTGGAGGCTGTCAAGGCCCAGGTCGTGCTGGCCAGAAGTACATTTGTCCGTCAGGTAAAAGAAGGTTCCATGACGAAAAAGCAACTGGAGCAGATTGCCCAGAATCTGAAATCTGATATGGAGAACAGAAACTTTGAAAAACAGTATGAACTGATCCAGCGGGCAGTCATCGCTACCAGGGGAGAAGTACTTGCACATGATGGAGAAATCTGTTTTGGGGTATTTCATCGCCTCAGCACTGGAAAGACCAGAAGTGCAGAAAGTGTATTGCAGGATGCTTCCTATAATTATTTAACGGGAGTAGAAAGTGTGAGGGATCAGGAGGCGGATGATTATCTGACCGGACATTATTTTACGCCGGCGTTTCTGGAGAAAGAGTTCCGGGACTTCGGGATTACATATTCTGCTTCCGCCGGGGACGTTATCGAGGTGGCAGAGCGGGATGATGCCGATTATGTTATAAGTGTAAAAATCGGAAGCCAGACTTGTACCGGAGAAGAGCTGCGTCAGATGCTGCGTTTGCCGTCTGCCAGTTTTGTGGTTGAACAGTTGGACGGAAAAGTACGTTTTTTGTGCAGAGGAGCCGGTCACGGGCTTGGGATGAGTCAGTATGGTGCCGGATGCATGGCCCGGGAAGGGAGTACATATCGTGAAATTCTGGAACATTATTTTCCGGAAACGGAAATTCTTGTAACGAAAAAGTGAATAGAAACGTCATATTCGGGAAATCTATAAGAGAAATACTTAAACTGTTAGAGGTGAAGAATATGATGAGAAAAGAAAGAAATTTAAGGCTGGCTGTCAGCGGAATCCTGCTGCTGGCTGTCGTTGCAGCTGGTATCGGCATGTACCGGGCGGACCAGAAAGGAAACACAAAACAGGATACGCAGATCAGGAATGAGGAACTGGCAGAGGAGACGCCTCTATCAGATGGAGAAGCTGCGGAAAATGAAGAAACAGAAAGTACAGACGTTAACACTTCCAATGCTGAGGCACAGATGGAAGGCACAGAAGATGATGGAACGGATGAAAACGCAGAAACGGCGGATAATACTGAAGTACAGGACGAGACAGCTGCAGATGAGACGGCAGCTCAGGATGTACAGGAAGTTCTGCCCTCTCTTGATTTCAACGACAATACCGTTATGGAATGGCCGGTATCCGGCGATGTCCTGATTGATTACAGCATGGACGGGGCAGTATATTTTCCGACACTGGAAGTTTACAAGTATAATCCGGCAGTGATCCTGAGTGCGGAAGCTGACCAGCAGGTACTTGCGGCTGCCAACAGCAAGGTATTATCAGTTGAGGAGGATTCCGAGACAGGTATGACTGTGACCATGGATATGGGAAATGGCTATCAGGCAGTTTATGGACAGCTGAAGGATGTATCCGTTGCTCCTGAGCAGACGATCACAGCAGGAACGGTGATCGGTACTGTTGCACAGCCGACAAAATACTATTCGTCTGAAGGAACAAATCTGTATTTTGCTCTCACAAAAGACGGAACAGCAGTTGATCCGTTCATGTATCTCCCGACAGAAGAAGAATAATCTTTTCACAAAACGAGGGGAATATCGTATAATAAAGTATAGATGAAAGGGCAGTGTAAAATTCGCAATCGAATTTTTTACAGATATATTTTTTACACCATGAGTGATGTACCCTTTATCGATTGCTTTAGTATAAACGGTTTTGCAGACATTTGTTTGCAAAACTGTACATAGCCCGGGGAAGAATAATCATGAATTATACGTACATTGTAAAATGTAAAGACGGCAGTCTTTACACCGGATGGACAAACAATCTGGATAAACGCATCAGCGCTCATAATGCCGGACAGGGAGCACGCTATACAAAAAGCCGCAGGCCTGTGACGCTCGTACACTATGAGTCGTTTGAGACGAAAGAAGAGGCGATGCGCAGGGAATACGCGATTAAACAGATGACACGCGCACAAAAAATAAAATTATGCCGTGAGAATATGGAATTGAAAGTGTGAATAAACTTTATTCCCGCAGGCAGCGGGCATTTAATTATAACAGGGGGCCTTCTGGCCCCCTGTTCCGTTTGCGGTTAAAGTCTATGGTGCAGCCATAAACTTTATTTTTCAATTCCTTTTCTGGAGCAGAGCCCCTGATCAAATGGATGTTTGATTTTACGAATTTCTGAAACATAATCCGCCAGATCGATTAAGTTCTGACTCGGATTTTGTCCTGTCAGGATAATTTCCAGATTTTCCGGTTTGTTTTTAAGATAATCAACAAGAAGTTCTTCATTAAATAATCCTGCCCTGATCGTGTAGATAAGCTCATCAAAGAATACCATATCAAAGTTTTCATCGCCTATCATCTGTGTGAGCATTTTAAACTGATTTTCATAGTAGTCTTTTCGTTCTTTTTTCTCATCTTCCGTCATCTGAAAACTGAACTTTTCACACTCCAGCCCATCTACGAACCTGATATTTGGAACCTTTTCAAGGATCTTCCGTTCACTGGTAGAATTATTCTTCATGAACTGATAGATCAATACCTTATATCCGTACCCGGCTGCACGCGTGGAAAGCCCCATTCCTGTGGTGGTCTTTCCTTTGCCGTCCCCACAGTAGATGTGGATGCATCCTGTCTGCTTTTCCATAATAACTTCCTTTCTAATATAATTATAATTACCGTTATAGAAAGTATATCAGGCTTAAAGCTCATTGGCAAGTTCTCTGCCGTTTGCAAATGCATCGGCATTTTCAAGGGTAACAGTGGCGATGGCTTCCATGGCCTCACGGGTGAAAAAGCCCATATGTGAGGTGATCAGAACATTTGGAAAAGCAGTCAGCCGAATCAGATTCTCATCATTTATAATATCATTTGAACGATCCTCATAAAAGACTCCGTCCTCTTCCTCGTATACATCCAGGCCTACACCTGCGAACTTTTTGCCAGCAAGTCCCTCGATCAGTGCAGCGGTATCGATCAATGCACCGCGTGATGTGTTGATTAAATAAACTTCATCCTTCATTTGGGATATAGCCGACTGATTAATCAGATAATGTGTATCATCGGTCAGCGGACAGTGAAGGGAAATAATGTCTGACTGGGCGAAAAGCGTTTCTCTGTCAGTGTATGTGATGTTCAGAGAAGCGTTTGGGTAAGGATCATATGCCAAAACATTCATTCCAAATCCCTGACAGATTCGTATCATGGACTGTCCAATCTTTCCGGTTCCGATGATACCTGCCGTGCGGCCAAACAGGGTCTGCCCCATCAATCCGTTGATGCTCATGTTAAAATCCCGCGTTCGGGTATATGCCCTGTGCGTATAGCGGTTTACCGTCAGCAAAAGAGCCATCGCGTATTCTGCGACTGCATCCGGTGAATAGCTTGGAACACGAAGTACATGAATGCGTCCGCGTGCGGCATCCAGGTCAACGTGATTGTAACCCGCGCTGCGCAGCAGGATTGCCTTAACGCCAAGGCGGCATAACTTGTCAATCATTTCAGCTGTGACGGTGTCGTTGACAAAAATGCAGATTGCCTCACAACCTGACGCCAGCGGAATGGAAGAATCTTTCAGTGGACTTTCCAGAAAATGAATCTTAAAATCATATTGATGTGACATGGGCTCAAACCAGAGCCTGTCATAAGGTTTTGTACTGTAAAATGCAATATTCATAATGTCCTCCAGGTCTTTTTACTATGATTATGCGGAGAATACACCGGGAATATTCAGATTTAGATATACAAGTAAAAAATGCGGAAACAGGCATTAATATGTGCTATTTATGAGGCTATAAATTATGATACAGTAAAAACGTACAATATATGAAAAGAAATCAATAAAAAAACTGGCATAAGATACAAAAAACAGAGGTTAGCGCATAAGCCGGCGGTAAATCTTAGGTGAACAGCCTACTTTGTCTGAAAAAATATTAATAAAACTGCCGCTGCTGCCATATCCGACTTCATATGCGATTTCTGTAATTGTCTTTGAGGTTCTTATCAGGAGAATTTTAGCTTTATCCATCCTTGAATTGATAACATAATCCATTGGCGAGTATCCGGTCTCATCTTTAAAACGGTGTGAAAAATAGTAGATACTCAGATTAGAGAGATCTGCAAGTTCCTGGAGCGTTATTTTTTTCCCTACATTATCACGGATATAGCGTATCGCTATGTGTACAGGACTTTCTTCTGACGGTGTACTGTAATCATCCAGATCGTTCAGCATCTGCAGCAGCTTATAAATGCGCATGGAAGTGGCAAACATGTTTTCAATACCGCCGTTTTCATAAAAATAAACTGTATTGTAGAGAAAATTTCCGATCAGAAGATTGTTTTTTGAACGAATCAGCGGTCCCCGCACAGAGAGAATATGCTCTACGATCTCATGAGAATTGGAACCGTCAAAATGCATAAATGTAAATTCCAGTCCGTTCTCAGCCTGATAGTAATGGGGATTGGAGCAGTCGATCAAAACAACGTCTCCTTTTTGCGCATCGAATTTTTGATTCATATGCTCGACATGCATGATGCCTTCGCGGATATACATGACAAGCAGCGGCGGATAATAGTCGCGTTTCATCATATAACGTGACGTTGAAAAGTAATGACCGCACCATGTCATATAGAAATAAAGTTGTTCTGCCAGAGCTGAAGGGGTAAAAGAAAAACAAATAGAATGGTCCAGAATTCCGGGATCGACACTTTTCATAAAAATTCTCCTTCGTTTAAAAAATTAAAATAAATGGCTAATATTATAATAAAACAGTGACTTTGGTTAGATTTGTTGTGCAAATCTTAACATAAATTTTATAAAAAAGCAAGATAGATGAATGGCATAGCAAATTTGCACATTGGTTTTCATATGTATTTAGACTATAATACCAAACATGAACAAAACATGAACGGATTGTTTAGGAATAATGACGATACATCGTTGAAATTTACAGGAAGTTCATAAAAAGTTGTTTTTTATGGACAACAAAATGCATGTGATTGAAACTAGGACAAAATCCTGAAAAAACAGGATAAATCAACTTTTGGGTTTTTAATGTGCTCTAAACGCGGAAAGCGTACTATAGAGAAATTTAAGGAAGTGGGAGGTTATGTGTAATGGAGTCTCAAAGCAACAAGAATTTTTTGACCACTCTGAAAAAGCAGGGTATAGTGTTTGCGATGATTCTGGTCTATGTGGTATTTGCGGTAATATCCAAACAGTTTCGTACGCCAGACAACTTTATTCTGATTTTCAGGCAGGTGGCCACCATCGCCGTAATGGGTGCAGGTATGACATTCGTCATCATCGGAGGGAACTTCGACCTGTCCGTCGGCTCCCTGCTGTCACTGTGCAGCGTCATCTGTATTGACCTGCATGACAAGATCGGGCCGGTCCCGGCGATCCTCGTGACGCTGGTAGTCGGTATGGCATCCGGTGTGATCAGCGGATATCTGTGCGGGTATCTCAGGCTGAATTCCATGATCGTTACCCTGGGTATGATGAACGTACTGCAGGCGCTGGCGATGATGTATACGAACGGCCAGTTTGTGCAGATGGCAGACAGCAACGCGTGGTTTACAAAGATCGGAAAGGGAAGTATCGGCCCGGTCCCGATTTCCACCATCATCATGGCGCTGTTTATCATCATCATGGGAATCGTGCTGACCAAGACCGTATACGGGCATCATGTGATGTCGGTGGGAGGAAATGATGAAGCGTGCCGTTACAGTGGAATCAACGATAAGCTGGTGATCCTGAAGACGTTTGTACTGTCGGGCCTTGCGACGGCAGTGGGTGCGATCATGCTGTGTTCGCGGGGTGCGGCGGCGCAGGCTACGATCGGTGAAACTTATGAATTTGATGTTATCTCAGGAGTCATCCTTGGAGGTGCATCCTTAAGCGGAGGAAGCGGAAGTGTCTATAAGACTTTCGTGGGAGTGATGATCCTTGGTATCCTGAAAAACGGATTCGTGATCGTGGGTCTGCCTTATTACCTGCAGTGGGTGGCACAGTGTGTAGTAATTCTGATAGCGGTATATATGGATATCATGACAAAAAGAAAGAAGGGTGTGTAAATGAGCTGGGGAAACATTAAAAAATTTCTGTCTAAGAACACGATCATACCAATCTGGATTGTATTTTTCGTATTTGCAGTCATCTTCGTGCCTGGATTTCTGAACGTGAACAACCTGTTCAACGTCTTTAACCAGAACGCCATGAAGGGTATTATGGCGATAGGTATGACATTTGTAATCATCAACAGCTACTTTGATATGTCAACGTGTACGTTGGTAGCATTGGCAGCATCCCTTGCCTGTGGCCTGGAAGGGAGCATCGGAATGATCCCCGGAATCATCGTGGCATTGCTGGTAGGGTGCCTGGTAGGCGCCATCAACGGATTCCTGGTAGCATATGCAAGAATCAACGCATTCGTCGTTACCCTGGCGATGATGCTTGGGTGCCGGGGATTCGGATACATATACCATGCGGAGCAGTCCCTGATCCCGAACCATACGGATGCAGGGTGGGCATTCATTGATTTCGGAGCGGGAAAGATCGGGCCGTTATCGTATATCAGCATTATCTTCATCGTACTGCTGCTTCTGGCGCACTATGTGCTGAAATATACGACACATGGGCGAAATACCTATGCGGTAGGAGGAAACGAGAACTCTGCGTTTAATGCAGGAATCAATTATAAACGGACAACGTTTATCAACTTTGTGATCTGCGGTTTTACAGGAGCACTGGGAGGAATCCTGTATGCAGCGTTTGCAGGCTCCTCGACCCCGACGCTGGGATGGCCGGATATGCACATGCTGGTAATTGCGGGCGTTGTACTGGGCGGATGTAAGCTGACAGGGGGAGTAGGAAACATCTGGTATACCTTAGGAGGTATCATGCTGCTGGGAGTGATCAACAATATGATGAACCTTCTGAACGTACAGACATACGTGAACCGTCTGGTGACGGGCCTGATCATGATCGGGGTCCTGTACCTGGATAAGGTCATGATGCATAAGAAAACCAAAAAAGCAAACCTAGAATAGCTTTGTAACCCTTTTTGTATTATCATGCGAGAGCATTTTAATAAAATATCATTTCAAGAAACAGGAGGAAGAGAAATGAAGAAAAAATTATTAGCAGTAATCAGCGCAGCGTTGGTAGCATCTATGCTCCTGACCGGATGCGGCGGCAGCAGCAAAGATTCAGCAGCAACAAATGATGCAGCGACAACAGACGACGCATCCAAGGATGATGCAGCAGCAGATGACGCGTCCAAAGATGATGCGGCAGCTTCTGGCGATGCAAGCAGCGCAAAAATCGGTATGGTTGTAAACAACTCCGGACAGGACCCATACCAGACTTCTTACTACGACACAATGAATTCCTATGCGAAAGAAAAAGGCGTTGACCTTCAGATCCTTGACCCGAAGGGTGATGCTACAACACAGGCTAACCAGATTCAGGACCTGATCAACATGAAATGCGATGTTATCATCGTATGGCCGGTTAACGGTGAGACAGCTGTTGCTTCTGTAAGAGCAATCAATAAAGCTGGTATCCCGTGTCTGACAGCAAACACAAATGTTGCTGAATCCGGTGAAGAATTCATCAAATGCTACGTTGGACCTTCAAATGTAGAAGAAGGAAAGCAGTCTGCACAGGCTATGGTTGAAGCTCTTGGAAATGATGCTAAGATCGTTGAAATTGCAGGACCTGCAGGATACACAACATCTCTGGAACGTTCTCAGGGTCTGAAAGAAGGTATCGAAGGAACAAATATCCAGGTACTTGACAGCCAGACAGGTGAAGGTAACCGTGAAAAATGCCAGCAGGTAATGGAAAACTACCTTGTTAAATATGGCAAGGGTGAGCTTGATGCAGTCTTCACATTCGATGACAATGCGGCATTCGGTGCATGGAATGCAATCGAAGCAGCAGGACGTCAGGATGATGTTAAGATCTTTGCAGCAGCAGCTGGAAGCTACGAAACTGTACAGTATGTAAAAGATGGAAAAATTCAGGCTACAGCTATGCAGTCACCGCATTTTGATGCAAAAGCAGCACTGGATATGGCAGTGAAGCTGGCAGCAGGCGAAGAACCGGAAGAATTCTATAACTACATTGAAACACCGGTAGCAACACCGGATAACGTGGATTCTCTCGGACTGGAAGAATGGTAGAATTGGGCACTCCTTAAATTGTAGTAAAAGCTAATAATTACTTTGCCGAGCCGTGTAAGCGGCTCCGGCAAAGAGATATTCATTTTGAATGTAAAACCGGAGGAAATGTAAATGAGCAATGAATATGTTCTTGAAATGAAAGATATCAGTAAAACTTTTCCCGGTGTTAAGGCATTGGATCATGCTCATTTGAATCTGAAATACGGCGAGGTACTGGCACTGTGCGGAGAGAACGGTGCGGGAAAGTCAACACTGATGAAAGTGCTTTCCGGAGTATACCACGCTGATGAGGGTTCGGGTGAGATCATTTACCAGGGGAAACCTGTTCGCTACAATAGTCCTATTGAGGCGAAAAATGATGGTGTTGTCTTAATTTTCCAGGAATTATCCTTAGTAATGGATTTAACCGTAGCAGAGAACCTGTATCTGGGCAGCCTGCCGAAAAAAGGCGGCAGGATTGACTGGAAGAAGATGAATGCGGATGCACAGAAGGTTCTGGATGAACTGGAGTGCCCGGCAAAACCGACGGACACGATCTCGGCACTGCCGATCGCACAGCAGCAGATGGTGGAGATCGCCCGTGGAATCGCCCTGGGCGCAAAGATCCTCGTGCTGGATGAGCCGACGTCTTCCCTGACAGAAAAAGAAAAGAATTCTCTGTTTAAGATTGTCAACAAACTGAAAACCCAGGGTGTTGGTATGGTATATATCAGCCACAAGATGGATGAGATCTTCGAGATCAGCGACCGTGTGCTGGTGATGAGGGATGGAAAACCGACCGGTGAATTTGTGACCAAAGACATCGAGCTGGACGACATCGTAAACAGTATGATCGGCCGTTCCCTCGACAATTACTACTATAAATGTAAATGGAACCCGAAGGAAGAAGTGCTGCGGGTAGAAAACCTGTCCCTGAAGGGATATTTTAAGGATATTTCCTTTAACGTCCATGCCGGGGAGGTTGTGGGATTCTACGGCCTGGTAGGAGCGGGACGTACAGAGATCATGGAGACAATCTTCGGTATCCGCAAGGCGGATTCGGGAAAGATCTACCTGGAAGGCAAGGAGCAGAAGATCCGGTCCAGTGTGGATGCGGTAAAGGCAAAGATCGGGTTTGTTACGGAGAACCGTAAGGAACAGGGCCTGGTGCTGGAGCAGTCGTGCCGTGACAACATGGCGCTGGCGAAACTGCCGATGATCTCAAAGGCGGGCTTTGTGGATATGAAGGCATCGTATGAGATTTATAAAGAATATCATGACAAGCTGCAGATCAGCTCACCGAGTTCCGAGCAGCCGGTTGGAAATCTATCCGGGGGAAACCAGCAGAAGGTAGTACTGGGGAAATGGATGACGATCGGTCCGAAACTGCTGATTCTGGATGAGCCGACGCGTGGTATCGATGTAGGGTCGAAATCAGAGATATACAGACTGATCGCAGAGCTGGCGGAGAAAGAAGGGCTGGCGGTCATCATCATTTCCTCGGAGATGCCGGAGGTCATGGGAATCAGCAACCGGGTACTGACGATCGCACAGGGTAATCTGACAGGAGAACTCGTGGGTGATGAGATCACAGAGGAAACACTGATGAGAGCAATTCTTATCACGGATTCCACGCAACAGGCATAACTTTCCTACTAGAAATAAAATATATGAAAAGCGATCATTCGCCGGTATTGCCGGAAGGCATAACGGCGTATGATCGTTTTTTGTTATAAAGCAAGAAACCGTAAAAGCAGTTATTATCAATGCAATATAAAAAATATGTAATTACCAGAAAACAAGTTATAATCGGGAAATGAAGTGGGGCACTGTGAAAAGCAAGATTAGTGCATGATTTGGCAAGACATAGTATTTTAACGGAATGAATAATAGAGTACAATGACATCAGATTCAAGGAAGAACTAAGAGCAAATTCCTTGAAATGTGAATGAGAATTACATAAAAGGCAGAGAGGAAATTAAAGGAGGAAAAGCAAGATGATTACATCAAAAGAGAGAGAGATTATCCGTGAGCTGGCAAAACAGGTAAAAGAAGTTTCCCAGAGACCGGAGATGAAAACAAGAGAAGAACTGTGGTACAACCACAATGAACTGAAAACGACAGATCCTGTAGTTGCAGTATTCCCGGAGATGTCCTGGAGAGAGATCATCACACCGGAATCTCTGCAGTGCGAATGTGACGAGGCTAGAGAGATGGAATGGTTCCTGCGTGCAAAGCTGTTCCGCGCCAATGTGATCAACGATGATGTACCCGTGCATGATATCTGGGAAGTAAGAAAAATTATTACCGATACAGGCTGGGATAAATTAAATCCGAATCACAAGAATGCAGCATTTGCTAATGTAAGTTTCCGTGATAACTGCCTCGGTGATGTGCCGCTGGCATGGAGAAATGACTTTAATTTTGATGCCGGTGCGAAACACTTTGAACCGATCATCGACGAACCGGATCAGCTGTCAAGACTGGGCACACCGGAAGTCATTTATCACGAAAAAGAAACGATGGAAAAACTGAAACTGCATCAGGACGTACTTGGAGATATCCTGGATGTACGTCTTGTAGGTCTTAAATTCCTTTACATTGCGATGATGGAAACATATTCTGACTTCCGTGGCCTTGAGCAGGTTATGTACGATATCTATGAAGAACCGGAAATGCTGCATGAAGCCATGGCAATCATGGAAGAGGGCTATAACGGACTTCTGGATCAGTATCTGGAGCAGGGTCTGCTTACATGTAATGGTAATCAGGCATACAGCGGATCAGGCGGACAGACATATACACATGAAATTCCAAACGATGACAGCGTATGTACAGACCTGAAGAACTTCTTCGGTATGACAGAATCCCAGGAGTTCACTATGGTAGGACCGGAACAGCACTGGGAATTTGTACAGAAACATGAGAAAAAAGTCGCAGACAGATTCGGACTGACAGCTTATGGATGCTGTGAGCCGATTGAAGACAAGCTGCAGTATATCAAACAGTTTGACTGCCTGAGAAGAATTTCTGTGTCTCCGTGGGCAGATATTCAGAAGTGTTCTGACAGAATGGGTAAGGATTATGTATACTCCTGGAAACCAAACCCATCTTACTACCTGAACAACTACATGCCAGATAAGACAGAGTTCATGGAAGGCTACGTAAAGAACATGCTGAATGTTACAAAAGACAAGAACTGCGTGGAGATCGTACTGAAAGATACACATACATGCCAGAACGATCCAATGAGATTCAATGCATGGGTTAAAGATGTCCGCAGATGGATTGAAGAAACACGCTAATAAGTATAAATACTCTTCTTAAATAAAAGGCCGCTGCTTTTTGCAGCGGCCTCTCCTCATGTCCGCCGAAGGCTTTAATTCATCAATTTACGGTACTGTCTGGGTGAACAGCCGGTTTTTTCGGTAAAAACACTGGTAAAGCTGGCACTGTGGGCATAACCCAATTCATCGGCAATTTCCTTTATGGGTTTGTCTGTTGTGGCAAGTAAAATTTTTGCCTGACTGAGACGGAGATTGAGGCAGTATTCAAGCGGTGACAGACCGGTCTCTTTTTTAAAGAGGCGTGAATAGTAATAAGGGCTCAAATGAGCAATCTCCGACAATTCTTTCAGGGAAGGCTGCTTTGAAACATGCCTGTGAATGTATTGCAGTGTTCTCAGGATGGGATTGCTGTCCTCGGAATTATGATCCTTTGGTGCCATGAGAAGCTGAATAAATCTGTATACCCGCATAGAAGTGTCCATCGGATTTTCATAGCTATTATTTTCATAATAGGATACCGTATCCACCATAAGGCTGCGTATCAAAACATTGCTTTGAGATCGAATCAGAGGACCGGATCTGTCTAACATATACTTACACAGTTCATGGGAATTGACTCCGTCGAAATGAATATAATAAAATTCCAGGTCGTCATGGGCAGAATAGCAATGTTCTTCCCGACAGTCCAGCAGCACAACATCCCCGGCCTGAGCATCAAATTCACAGTTTCGAAATTTAATATGGAACAGACCGGACTCGACATAGATCAATAAGCAGTAAGGATAGGATTTACGCTGATAAAAGTATTCATGGGTGCAGAAAAAGTGCCCGCACCACACAAGATAATAGAACATATCACATTCCTGTCCATCCAATGTAGGTGCGGCAAAGTAAAATCTTGAGGATTTCGGAAGAACACCTGCTTCTTTTGGGTTTGTCAGTATACTCATAGTACCTCCCTGTCCGTAAAATATTATTATTTTTCAGAATAGCACAGACAAAAGAAAAAGGCAATATTGCCTAAGTTTTGGGCAAATCAAAGTATGGAATATATTGATAGCAAAGGATATACTGAAACAAGAAACAGGCAAACAAACAATACTTTTGGAGGAGATTGTTCAATGACAGAGACACGAATCACAACAGAGGAAAGATGTGTTATCCGGGAACTGGCAAAACAGGTACATGATGTATCGCAGCGTCCGGACATGGAAAAAAAGAGAGAGCTCTGGTTTGCTCACAACGATCTTAAGACAACAGACCCGGTTGTCGCGGTATTTCCCGAAATGTCATGGTGGGAGATCATCAGGCCGGAATCACTGCAGTGTAGAAGTGATGAGGCCAGAGAGATCGAGTGGCTGCTGCGTGCAAGACTGTTTCGCGCAGATGTGATCAGGGATGACATTCCGGTGGAAAATATCTGGGAAGTACAAAAATTAATTTCAGATACAGGCTGGGATAAGCAGAATCCAAATCACAAGAATTCAGCGTTTGGAAATGCAAGTTATGTGGATAACTGTCTGGGAAGCGTACCCCTTGCGTGGAAAAATGATTTTGATTTTGAAGCACGGGGAATGCATTTTGAGCCTGTAATTGAGGAACCTGATCAGCTTTCAAGACTGGGCGCCCCGGAAATCATTTACCACGAAAAAGAAACGATGGAAAAACTTAAACTGCATCAGGATTTACTCGGAGATATTCTGGATGTACAGTTGGTCGGGAAAAAATTCCTTTACTTTGCCATGATGGAGACATATTCAGATTTCCGCGGTCTGGAGCAGGTAATGTACGATGTCTATGAGGAGCCGCAGATGCTGCATGAAGCTATGGCAATCATGGAGGAGGGTTATCATAGACTGCTGGACCAATATCTTGAAATGGGGCTTCTGACAACCAATGGAAACCAGGCGTACAACGGGTCGGGCGGAATGAGTTATACACATGATCTGCCAAATGAAAACAAAGTCTGCACGGACCTGAAGGATTTCTGGGGTTTTACCGAGTCTCAGGAGTTCACCATGGTGGGACCAGAGCAGCACTGGGAGTTTGTACAGAAACATGAAAAGAGTGTCGCGGATCGTTTTGGCCTGACATCTTACGGGTGCTGTGAACCCGTGGAGGACAAGCTGAAATATGTGCTCACATTTGACTGTATCAGGAGGATTTCCGTATCCCCGTGGGCGGATATTGAAAAGTGTGCTGATAGAATCGGCAAAAAGACGGTGTATTCCTGGAAGCCAAATCCATCCTATTACCTGAACAATTATAAGCCGGATAATACGGAGTTTATGGAAGGATATATTAAAAACATGCTGAACCAAACAAAGAATAACTGCGCGGAGATTGTACTGAAAGATACCCATACCTGTCAGAATGATCCGTTGAGATTTCATGCATGGGTAAGAGATGTCCGCAGATGGATTGACGAAACCCGATAAAAGCAAAATACATAAACTATTAGACAAGTTTGAACATTGAAAGACTGGATGAAAAGGCATATTATAATAAACGTTAAAAAGCAAGTTATATAAACTCTTTTTTGACATTGACCCGCTTCCTACAGCGGGTCTTCTCCTTTTATGAGAGCTTATACAGAGAAAGGCCTTCTAGCCGAGGGGATTTTGTGATGGTAAGATGAATGATATAGAACATAAAAGATTTTATGGTGGGAGGAATCAAATTGAAAACAGCAGTACCAACCAGTTATCCAGAACCCGGTACATATGACTACAGTGGTGTACATGTAGATCTTCGGACAGCTACGCCGGAGGCGGTAATCCACTATACTGCGGATGGATCAGAACCAACGAGAAACAGTCCTGTTTACCGTCAGGAGGACGGACTGATTACACTTCCAAGCGCCAGCGACCGTGATCAAACAGTAAAAACAGAGACCACGATCCGTGCATTTGCAGTCCGGGAAGGATGGGAAGACAGTGAGAAAGTAAGCTTTCGTTATTGTATCAAGCTGCCCGCGCGTACACAGTACCGCTATCGTGTGATGCAGCAGAAAGAAGGGCAGCCGACAATTCTGAGAATCATGGATTTTGACCGTGATAAGCTGTACTTTGTGTTAGGGAAAAAACGGGGTCTGCTGATTGATCTGGGGTACGATCCAGACGGGGATTTGAAAGGATTTGCAGATTTGCTGGCAGGCGGCGTGCCATGGGACGCCATCGTACTTCACGGTCATCCGGATCATATTCAACAGGGGAAGCGGATGCTGGATGCAGGGGTTAAAGTTTACATGAATTCCAGGGATAATGAACTGGTGCGGTCTTTTGGATATGAACCGGAAGGCTTCCTGGAGGTTGACGAAGGTTATGTGTTCGACCTGGGCGGATGCCGTCTGAAAACATATGCGATGCCGGGACATACGCCCGGGTCTGTTCTGCTGGTCAATGAAGAGACGGGTGACATCTTTTCATCAGATGCATTTGGCTGCAATATTGAACTGGCACCGGGTTCCGGGTGGCTGCAATTTGGGAATCCTGAGAGTGCGATGGAACGTTATCTGTCTGCACTTCAGGCATTTCGGTGTAAGACTGGTCATTGTCCAGACGGAAGACTGTATAATGGTCATGACGACCATGTGCTGGATGCGCGCCTTTATCTGAATAATCTTGAGCGGGCGGTCCAGCGGGCAGTGGATGAGGGCGAAAAAGGTCTTAGACCTACCCTTCGGCCGGCGGCAGATTCTTTTGGATCAACAAAGATTACCATAGAAGGGGATTTCTGTGTGGACCTGCATTATGCAGCGCTGAATCTGGGCATTTTATTTACCGAGGGCTTAAATGAAAGTAATAATGCATTGCTGAGCTACGTACATTTTCCGGATGCGAAGTGCGAACCACCGTTCAATCCTTACCAAACAGAGTATATCCTGAAGAGCAAAGGAAACGATATGATATTATGCCCGATTTCATCGTCGACCAACAGCAGGATCTATATTGATCAAAGGGAAGTGAGATCAAAATCAGAGTTTTCAATGCCTGTCGTAAAGGGCGAAAGTTTTTGCATTTCAGTGACGGCGCCCGATGGCAAAACAAGAAAACAATATCGATTCTGTCTGTCAGATATTCAGTGAGTTATACAGAGTTGCCCGGGCATGGGAAATTCAGGTCTGATTTTTTGCTACAGGATCTGTATCATAATCCGGATAATAAAGAGCGCGCATACAATATACATTACCGGGTGAATCTTTCTAATCTGACCTGTACAGAACTTAATGATAAACCATGAAAGCATCGCAAACATGATGCCTGTTGCTACGGAATAGGTGAGAGGCATCATCAAAAATGCCAGATATCCACCGATTGCGTCGGCGACGTCACTTTCAAAATCCATTTTCCGAATGGAAGATGCCATGAAAAACCCTACCATGATAAGCGCAGGGGCTGTAGCAAAAGAGGGAATTGCCAAAAAAACCGGGGATAAAAATAAGGCGGCGATAAACAAAACTCCGGATGTCAGAGCGGTCAGTCCTGTTCTGCCGCCCTCCGCGACACCTGAGCTGGATTCAACAAAGCTGGTGATCGTAGAGGTACCCATAATAGAGCCGGCAACGGTCCCGATCGCGTCGGATGTCAGCACACACCCGGCTTTCGGCAGGTTTCCGTCTTTATCGAGCAGATTTGCTTTGTCAGCCACACCGATCGCTGTGCCAATGGTATCAAACATATCAACAAACAGAAATGAAAAAACGATCACGATAAACTGTGAGAGATGTTCCATCATCCAGGAAAAGTTAAATTTTAAAAAAGTAGGCGCTATGGACGGAGGAACAAAAGAGGCGGCAGTAAATGTGGGAAGCAAAGAGGGATTCTCCGCGTTGACCGCATACCAGCCGGTCAGCTGAGCAAGGATACCGAGTCCCCAGGTGATCAGAATGCCCCATAAGATAGAAGCCTTAATATGAAAGTGGTTCATAATGGCTATGATAAGAACACCAGCCATGCATAATACCATCTGCGGGCTGGAAAAATGTCCGAGATCCACCAGGGTAGCGTCATTTGCCACTACGACACCCGAACTTTTTAAACCGATAAGTGCGATAAACAGTCCAATACCCGCGGTAATACCGTGTTTCAGGTTGGTTGGAATAGCGTTGGCAATCGACTCACGCAGCCTGAAGAAAGACAATATGATAAAAATAACACCTTCAATGAACACAGCGGTCAGGGCTATACGCCAGGGGTCTTCGATTCCCTTCAGGTCCTGTAAGCAGACCGTATAGGTGAAATAGGCATTCAGCCCCATACTGGCTGACAGAACCAGGGGGTAGTTAGCCCATAAAGCCATAATGCAGGTCGCCAGAGCAGAGGCCAGGGCTGTTGCTGTAAAGACTGCTCCGGAATCCATACCGGAGGCTCCCAGAAGGTTTGGATTGACGGCGAGGATGTATGCCATGGTCAGGAATGTGGTGATACCGGCTGTGACTTCAGTGCGGACGGTGGTATTGTGTTCCTTCAGTTTAAAAAGTTTTTCCATATCTGTTATTCTCCGATAGCGTTTATATATAATAAAAGTATCGGAAGGCAGCTGCGTTTCTATTCACACTCATAAAAATAAAACTGATTCTTTCCGCGGCTCTTAGCTTCGTACATCGCTTTATCTGCCGCTTTATATAATGCATCATAAGAAGTACCGCAGGCAGGACAGGCAGCAATTCCTACACTGATCGATATCCGGGGAATACCGTCAAGCTTAAGCTCAGAAAAACGCTGAATAATCAGCTCTCCTTTCATACAGGCGATATCTCTGCTGCAGGTGTCGCCCAGAAAGGCTATAAATTCATCTCCGCCAATCCGTCCGACAGGATCGTATTCCCGGAATGACTGATGCAGAAGACTGCCCACTTCCCTTAGAATCTGATCGCCGATGTCGTGACCGTAAGTATCGTTCACAGATTTGAAGTTATCAATATCCATCATAAATAAAAAGCCGTTTTTCTTCTCTGCGAGTTCTTGATCGACAGAAGACCGGATTCCGTCGAGGTTCAGCAGATCCGTTAAAGGGTCTGTTTTGGTCTGTTTCAGCAGTCTTAGTTCTCTGGCCTTTCTGCTGCTGATGTCAGAAAGTTTTCCCATCAGTTTCACAACCGTGTCCTCCGCAGCTACCGGCTGCACCAGACATTCACACCATACCCACTGCCCGTTTTTTTGCAGCAGACGGATTTCCAGAGACTGTTGGCTGGTACTGTTCATGCAGGATGCCATCATTTTCTTAAGCGGAAGGAGGTCGTCAGAATAAAGCGCCTGAAAGTTGTGGCTCATAAAATTTTCAATCGTAGTTTTTTCAAGTGCAAGCAGCTGAGTGGCATTGGGAGTAAGCTCCATCTGGTCAGACTTTACATCATATTCAAACAGAATGGTGTCGGTAAAGTTGGATAATGCCGTATAACGTGCCTCCTCAAGCTGGATTTTCTTATGTTGTTTAATAATTACCCGAAAAACAAGCATGGCAATCAGTACTGTTAAAAATATGACCGCTAAACTGACGGCAATGGTATTCTTTAAGATTTTCTGCAATACTTCATCGACGGCACTTGTTTTGTATATTTGTACCAGGTTCCAGTCGCTATAACCCAAAGAGACGCTGGAACAGAAATAACTTGTATGATTAATCCTGAGCTTGACGGTGGTGTTAAAATCGGCTTTTAATGCAGGCTTAAGGCTGTCGAGGGATGCAGCGGATACATTTTTTTCTGCAAGTGCCTCAAGGAAATTTACGCCCATCCAGTTTTGGATAAAGTCACCGTAGAGAATATTTCCATCAGAGTCCACAATACATTGTGCTGAGTTTTCATAGAAAGAAGATGTCGGTATGGGAGTCAGAAGCAGTTCTGCTCTGACGATGCATCGCAGAATGCCGATCGTCTGTCCGTCTTTCTGAACAGGATGATCGAGTGCGAAGTAATAATCATTCAGCTTTGTAGAGTAATGTATGGAGGAAATGGCGCTTTCACCAGATATCAGTTTTTTGTAAATATTAATATCCTCCGCCAAAGCAGCGGGGCTCGCGGCCATATCATAACATTCTTCAGCAGTTACATACCGTACAGAATACTCAGAAGTTTCACAGAGCTGTTCCAGATACTCTGTTGCCCACTTTCCTTCCGGATTTACGGCAGGAGAGCTCAGTACTTTCGCCGCCGCACTCATGCGTCCCTGCAGATCTGCGAGTAAAGTGCTGATATACTGGCTCTGGGTGAGTGCATGGGCAGTGAGGTTCTCTGTCTCCATATGCTTAAACTGGGTATTCAGACTACGCTGATATACAACAAAAAGAGTGCCGACTGAAATGATAAAAATCAGTGTGCACAGGATACTGAGGCGGAATTTGGATTTGGATGAAGAATTTTTCGATTTCATACCGGAATGTCTTTCTTTAACAATTCAGATTTCCTTCTGTTACCGTGAGCATGTGACCATGCGCATACTTCCTATCGGGATTGTCTGCTGCGGCTGTGGGTTCATAATTTGTTCGTTGGTTTCCGATATGAAATATAATACAATTATGTCAAAATATGGATTGATATAAGTATATTACGGCATGAGGCATAAGTCAATCATCTGTGGAGACATAATAAAAGGAGGCGGAAAGTCCGCCTCCTTATGTATTTAAATTAACCAAAGTATCTTTTTAACAGGCCTTCAAATGCTTTTCCGTGACGAGCTTCATCTCTTGCCATCTCATGAACTGTATCATGGATCGCATCCAGGTTAGCAGCTTTAGCACGTTTTGCAAGATCGAATTTTCCTGCTGTGGCGCCGTTTTCTGCAGCAACTCTCATCTCCAGGTTTTTCTTTGTGCTGTCTGTTACGACTTCACCGAGTAATTCAGCAAATTTCGCAGCATGTTCTGCTTCTTCATAAGCAGCTTTTTCCCAGTAGAGGCCGATTTCCGGATATCCTTCTCTGTGGGCAACTCTTGCCATTGCAAGGTACATACCTACTTCTGAACACTCTCCGTTGAAGTTTGCTCTTAAATCTTCTATGATATCTTCGCTTACGCCCTGAGCTACACCTACAACATGTTCTGCTGCCCATGACATTCCCTCGGACTGCTCTGTGAATTTTTCAGCTGGTACTCCACACTGTGGACATTTTTCTGGTGCTGCATCTCCCTCATGAACATAACCACATACGCTGCATACGAATTTTTTCATTGTTTGTTTCTCCTTTTCTTTTTGATATATTTGTTAACAGTTGTTTTGAATTAATAATAGTAATTATTACTATTTTAAATTACCACATCCTTCCAAGAATGTCAATACCTTTTTTATAATTATTTATTTTGAATTATAACATATCGTTGGATGATGCGGTACAATTTTCACAGATACCATAGAAATGTGCGATATAATTATCGATGCTGCCATTAAAATTTTTTGATGCCGCTTCTTTGATGTAATCGATGTTTTCCATATCCAGATCAATGACACTGTGACATCTGGTGCAGATGAAATGATGATGCGGCTTTATGTTGCCGTCATATCGGTCTGCTCCGTCTCCTGTCGTAATTCTCATGATTTCCCCGATACTTTCAAGTAAGGCCAGGTTACGATAAATAGTACCCAGACTTACATTAGGGTAAATCTGCCGGATATTCTCGTAAACGGTATCCGCACTGGGGTGATCTTTACGGGAGGCTAAAAACTCTTTAATGGATTCGCGCTGGCGACTATATTTTAAAGCTCCCATGCATCCTCCTTTCAATAATGATAATGATTACTGTTATAGTATATCACATTTTTCAGGGCTGTCAACAGTTTTTTGGATTTTTCCTGGAAATGTATTATTTACAAAACCGCTTCCTTGTGCTAGTCTATATACATAGGAAATAAAACTGATATAAACACCGTGACGAAGAGAGTACCATGGTAACCGGTTTTACAGAGAAATCCCGAATGCTGAGAGGGATGAACAGATACCCTGGGAAGATGGCTTCTGAGAGGCGCACCGAACAGTGCACGGCACTGCAAGGCTGCGACAGGATTCGCCTGTTACAGCGAGCGGGTATAGTTGTACCCAGGGAGGTTCATACTGTGAGGTATGGACGAACGGAAGTGGTAACACGGGTGATACGGCTCGTCTTCTTTGTGGAAGACGGGTCTTTTTGTTTCAGAAAAATCAAGATCAGGAGGAAGAAAATGAAAAACGAAAAGTATTATATGACGACGGCGATTGCCTATACTTCTGGAAAACCGCATATTGGGAACACATATGAGATCGTGCTGGCGGACAGTATTGCAAGATTCAAAAGGCAGCAGGGATATGATGTGTTTTTTCAGACGGGAACGGATGAACACGGACAGAAGATTGAACTGAAGGCGGAGGAAGCCGGTATCACACCTAAAGAGTTCGTAGATGATGTTGCGGGAGAGATTCGAAGGATCTGGGATTTGATGAACACCTCCTATGATAAATTTATCAGAACTACAGATGAGGACCATGAGGCTCAGGTACAAAAGATCTTTAAAAAGCTTTATGATCAGGGAGATATCTATAAAGGGCATTATGAAGGAATGTATTGCACACCATGTGAGTCCTTTTTCACGGAATCTCAGCTGGTGGATGGAAAATGTCCGGACTGTGGGCGTGAAGTGACGCCGGCCAAAGAAGAAGCGTACTTCTTTAAGATGAGCAAATATGCTGACCGTCTGATTGAGCATATCAATACGCATCCGGAATTTATACAGCCGGTCTCCAGGAAAAATGAGATGATGAACAATTTCCTGCTTCCGGGGCTACAGGATCTGTGCGTTTCCAGGACTTCATTCAGCTGGGGTATCCCTGTAAGCTTTGATCCGAAGCATGTGACCTATGTGTGGCTGGATGCACTTACAAACTATATTACGGGAATCGGCTATGACTGTGATGGAAACAGCACAGAACTGTTTAACAAAAACTGGCCGGCGGATCTTCATCTGATCGGAAAAGATATTATCCGTTTCCATACCATTTACTGGCCGATCTTCCTGATGGCACTTGATCTTCCCCTGCCGAAACAGATTTTCGGGCATCCGTGGCTGCTTCAGGGAGACGGAAAGATGAGTAAATCAAAAGGTAACGTGCTGTATGCAGATGAACTGGTAGAATTTTTTGGAGTTGACGCCGTACGCTATTTCGTACTGCATGAGATGCCGTTTGAAAATGATGGTGTGATCACCTGGGAGCTGATGGTTGAGCGCATGAATTCTGAACTTGCCAATACTCTGGGCAATCTCGTAAACCGCACAATTTCCATGTCAAACAAGTATTTTGGCGGTGTTGTCACGGATACCGGGGTAAATGAAGCAGTGGATGATGAGCTGAAGGCTGTGGTACAGGCAACAAGAGATAAAGTAGCGAATAAAATGAAAGAACTCCGTGTGGCAGATTCCATGACGGAAATTTTCACCCTGTTTAAGCGTTGTAACAAATATATTGATGAAACCATGCCATGGGCACTCGCAAAAGAAGAGAGCCAAAAAGACCGGCTTGCAACAGTTCTTTATAATCTGGTAGAAAGTATCTGCATAGGTACCTCACTGCTGGAATCCTATATGCCGGAAACTGCAGAGAAGATTTTTGGTCAGCTGAACGCAGGCAGAAGATCTTATGATGAATTAGACCGGTTTGGATTGTATCCGTCCGGCACCAAAGTCACGGAAAAACCGGAGATTCTGTTTGCACGTCTTGACATTCAGGAAGTTCTGGAAAAGGTAGAAGCAAAGCAGGCTGAGGAAGCTCAGAGTAAAGAGCCCGAAAGCCCATTTATTGATATCGAACCGAAGGCAGAAATTTCTTATGATGACTTCATGAAAATGCAGTTCCAGGTGGGTGAGATCATAGCGTGTGAGGAAGTACCGAAGTCCAGAAAACTTCTCTGCTCCCAGGTGAAGATCGGAAGTAAGGTGCGTCAGATCGTATCCGGTATCAAATCGGACTATAAACCGGAGGATATGATCGGCAAGAAGGTCATGGTACTCGTTAACTTAAAACCTGCAAAGCTGGCAGGCGTGATGTCCGAGGGGATGATTCTGTGTGCGGAAGATGAAGATGGAAAGCTGTCCCTCATGGTGCCTGAGAAGGATCTGCCGGCAGGGGCAGAGATCTGTTAATGGCAGAGGAGTCAGTCATGATATTTGAGAGTCACGCGCATTATGATGATGAGGCATTTGATGCGGACAGAGAAGAACTGCTTGGTATGATGAGGGATCATGGGGTTGAATACATTGTTAACGCATCCGCAAGCGTACGGGGACTTTATGCAACCGTGAAGCTGATGGAACAGTATCCATTTATCTACGGGGCGGTGGGACTGCACCCCGATGAAGTTGGGGACATGACGGATGAACTGATGGAAGAGATCCGTATGCTGTGCCGCCATGGGAAGACGGCTGCGGTTGGGGAAATCGGCCTTGACTATTATTGGGATAAGGAAAAACATGAACTCCAGAAGAAGTGGTTTGAAGCCCAGATGGAGCTTGCAAGGGAAGAAAAGCTGCCGCTTATCGTGCACAGCAGGGAAGCCTCCGCAGATACGCTTGATATGGTCAAAGCGCTGCGCGGTGGAGAAATCGGGGGTGTTATCCACTGTTTTTCTTATTCAAAAGAAACTGCACGGGAATATCTGGATATGGGGCTTTATCTTGGCATTGGAGGCGTTATCACATTTAAAAATGCGAAAAAGCTGAAAGAAGTGGTGGAATATGCGCCGCTCTCGTCATTGCTTCTTGAGACGGACTGTCCGTATCTGGCACCTGTGCCGTATCGGGGAAAACGGAATCATTCGTTATATCTGACCTATGTCGCACAGGCGATTGCCCGGCTGAAGGGAATATCGTATGAAGAGGTGGTATCTGTCACCAGTGAAAATGCAAAACAACTTTTTACCAGGGTAAAATGAGAAACCGGGAGAACATCGGAAACATAATACGGTGTCCTCCCGGTTTTGTGTAATGGGTCATTTTAACAGACGCGAATGCCCCGATAACATTGACAGTTTCTATACCGATTGGTATAATTAAAGTCAGGGAAAATCCGAAAGGAAGTTGCTTATGGATAATAGAGAAAATATTTTACAGTGTGCGCTCGGCCTTTTTTACATGAAGGGATATGATGCGGTGGGTGTTCAGGAGATTGTGGATGCTGCCGGTATAACGAAACCCACACTGTATTATTATTTTGGGAGTAAAAGGGGCCTGCTGGAAAATGTACTAAAGGTTTACTGTGAGGTGTTGAATAAAAATCTGGATGAGGCAGTTCAGGTTCAGGGCAAGATTCCGGACCTGTTGTTTCATGTGGCGAAGGCATATTTTGATTTTGCAGTGAGATACCGGAAGTGTTACCTGCTGATGCTGGCATTGTTTTATTCCGGCAGAGAAAATGAGGGATTTAAGACTGTCTATCCGTTGATACAGAACTATTACAACAGAATTGTCTGTATTTTCGATGATGCGTCCGGACAGCTGGGCAATATGAACGGGCGCCAGCAGCAGTTTGCTGTCGGGTTCATAGGGATTATGGATCACTATCTGATGATGCGTCAGCAGGAATTCGGCGAAGATGAGATGATGGAAATTACCGATGAACAGATAAGAAGCATCGTTCATCAGTTTATGTATGGTATTTACTCTTAGGGCAGAAAATAAAGAAGGAAAAAGGGGTAGCAGATTATGGGAAAATGGTATGAAGAGGCAGTTTTCTATCACATGTATCCGATCGGTATGACGGGAGCGCCAAGGGAAAATACACAGGAAGGGGTGGAACACAGGTTCAGACAGCTGCATCCGTGGCTGGATCATGTAGATAACCTGGGCTGTACAGCCATCTACATCGGACCGCTGTTCGAATCCACATCCCATGGATACGATACGAAGGATTATAAGCTGGTGGACCGGAGGCTCGGTGATAATGAAGATTTCAAGGCATTCGTTGAGGATGCCCACAGCCGGGGAATAAAAGTGGTGGTTGACGGGGTTTTTAACCATACGGGAAGAGAATTTTTCGCGTTTCAGGACATCCGGAAAAACAGGGAGAGTTCCCCGTACTGCAGCTGGTATAAAGGTATCTGGTTCGGAGGAGATAACCCTTATCATGATGGGTTTTCTTATGAGGCATGGAGAAACTGTTTCGAACTTGTGAATCTGAACCTTCAGGAAGAAGCCGTCCGTGAATATCTGCTGGAAGTGATCCGCTACTGGATCACGGAATTTGATATAGACGGTATTCGTCTGGACTGTGCCGACTGCCTGGACTTTTATTTCATGGAGGAGATGAGGCGCCGGACTTCACAGTGGAAAGACGATTTCTGGCTGATGGGCGAAGTGATTCATGGGGATTATTCGCGTTACATTGGCGATGGAACAAATATGTTGCACAGTGTTACCAATTATGAGCTTCATAAGGGGCTGTATTCCGGACATAACGATCACAATTATTTTGAAATCGCTCATACCATCCGGCGTGAATTTGACAGCAGCGGGGGAGTTTACAGAGGATTAAAGCTGTATTCTTTTGTTGATAACCATGATGTGGATCGTATTGCGAGCAAACTGAATGTGTTCTCGCACTGCTTTGTGGTGTACACACTTCTTTATATGCTGCCCGGCATTCCATCCATATATTATGGATCAGAATGGGGCATTGACGGTCGTAAGGAAGGACCGAATGATGATTACCTGCGGCCGGCTGTCAATCTCCAGGAGGTTCTGGATGATAACCCACACCCGGATCTGATGGAATGGATCATAAAGCTTGGGGAAGTCAGGAGCACCCATCCTGTTTCCATATATGGAGAATACAGGGAAATATTTCTGACAAACAGGCAGTATGCGTTTGCAAGAACCTCAGAGGAAGAAGCGGTTGTTATCGCGGTGAACAACGACGAAGTTCCCGCAGAGATACAGGTGCCGGTACCACTGCCGGAAAAAACATATATCAATGCCGTTTCCGGTGAGATCTGTCCGGTGGAGGAGGGCCGCCTGGCTGTCCAGCTGGAAGAAAGCGGATCGGTTATTTTATATACATCCGCCAAGGAAGGAGAATAGGTATGGAAAAGACGTATTTTGGGGAATTGGATCAGTATTTATTTGGCCAGGGAACGCATTATGAGATTTATAAAAAGCTGGGTGCGCACCCAATGACATTTGACGGTCAGAAAGGCGTTTACTTTGCCGTGTGGGCGCCAAAGGCTAAAGCTGTTTCTGTGATCGGAGAATTCAATGATTGGGTGGAAGAGGCTAATCCGATGATAAAAGCAGGTGACATCGGTGTGTTTGAGTGTTTTATTCCGGAAGCAAAAGTCGGTGATCTGTATAAGTTTTATATCACTTCTAAGAATGGGAAAGGTCTGTACAAAGCAGATCCGTTTGCTAACTGGGCTGAAAAGCGTCCGGGTACGGCATCCAGGATTGCGGATGTTTCAAATCTTAAATGGGGTGACAGTGCATGGATGAAAAAACGTGCGGAGAGTGAACCAAGAGATGAAGCTATGTCGATCTATGAGGTACATCCGGGCAGCTGGATGAAACATCCGGTCGCAGATGAAAATGAAGATGGATTTTACGACTATAAACAGTTTGCGCACGCGCTGACAGATTATGTGAAACAGATGGGGTATACACATGTGGAGCTGATGGGGATCGCTGAGTATCCATTTGACGGTTCCTGGGGATATCAGGTGACAGGCTATTATGCTCCGACTTCGCGTTACGGATCGCCGGCAGAATTTCAATATTTAATTAATTATCTTCATAAAAATAAAATTGGTGTTATTCTGGACTGGGTGCCGGCACATTTTCCAAGGGATGCGCACGGTCTTGCCGATTTTGACGGTACGGCGGTTTATGAATATGCAGATCCGAGAAAGGGTGAGCATCCGGACTGGGGGACAAAGATCTTTGATTATGGAAAAAATGAGGTCAAAAACTTCCTGATCGGCAGTGCATTGTTCTGGATTGAATACTTCCATATAGACGGACTGCGCGTGGATGCGGTGGCTTCCATGCTGTATCTGGATTACGGAAAGGATTACGGGCAGTGGGTGCCTAATAAGTATGGCGGGAATGAAAATCTTGAGGCTATCGAATTCTTTAAACATCTTAATACCGTAATCCTGGGACGCAATAAGGGGGCGGTGATGATCGCGGAGGAATCGACCGCGTGGCCGAAAGTGACCGGTCCGGTTGAGGAAGATGGTTTGAACTTCAGCCTGAAATGGAACATGGGATGGATGCATGATTTTCTGGAATATATGAAGCTGGATCCGTATTTTCGAAAATACAACCATACCAGGATGACTTTTTCCATGACATATGCCTACAGCGAGAACTATGTACTGGTGCTTTCACATGATGAGGTGGTTCATTTAAAATGCTCCATGATCAATAAGATGCCGGGACTTCTGGAGAGCAAGTTTGAGAATCTGAAGGTAGGATATTCCTTCATGTTCGGGCATCCCGGCAAGAAACTGCTGTTCATGGGTCAGGAATTCGGCCAGCTTCGTGAGTGGAGTGAGGAACGGGAGCTCGACTGGTATCTTCTGCGGGAGGATAAGCATAAAAAACTGCAGGCATTTGTGGCGGAGCTTTTAAACCTGTATAAGAAATATCCGGCAATGTATGCGATGGATAGAAATCCGGAGGGCTTTGAGTGGATCAATGCTGATGACGGGGACCGGAGCATCTTTAGTTTTGTCAGACATTCTCCTACGGGAAGGAATAATCTGCTGTTTGTCTGCAATTTTACGCCGATTGAACGCAGGGATTACCGCGTGGGTGTACCGAAAAAGAAAAAGTACCGTCTGATCTTAAACAGCGCTGATCCGAAATTCGGAGGCGAAACCGTGATTCGTAAAGTGGAGTACACTGCACAGGCAAAACCGTGTGACAGAAGACCGTATTCTTTTGAGTATAAACTTCCTCCATATGGAGTAGCGGTTTTTCTGTTTTAATTGTTTTGCAAGGGATGCAGCAGGCAGGAGAGTGTCTTATGAGAAAGAATTCATTTAAAGCTGCCCTGGTCCAGATGGATTCCGGGGCGGATGAACGGAGGAATATGTGGCGTGCTGAAGCGCTGCTGGATAAAGCAGCCACAGCAGGTGCTTCTCTTGTGGTATTTCCTGAGACAGTCGACTATATCGGAACAGAGATGAGGGAGCACGCAAAGACGGTTCCCGGACAGTGGGATCAGTTCTTTTCCTCGAAATCCAAAGATTACGGTATCTATATTCACGGGGGAAGCATCACGCAGGGAAATGATCGCGGGAATCCGTATAATACAAGCCTGATATTTGGACCCGACGGATCCTGTATCTGTGATTATAAGAAATTACATATGTTTGATGTTGAGGTGGCAGGCGGGCCGGCGTATCGGGAGTCGGACGGTATAGAGCCGGGAAACGAAATTGTGCTGGCGGATACTGCACTTGCATGCTTTGGGCTGTCGATCTGCTATGATGTACGGTTTCCGGAGCTGTACCGGATCATGGCGGGAAATGGAGCAGAAGTAATGATCGTGGCTGCAAATTTTACGAGGGCGACCGGACAAAAACACTGGAAAACGCTGCTGCGTGCGCGTGCGATTGAAAACACCTGCTATGTGCTGGCGTGTTGTCAGTGCGGAGATAAACCTTCGTTTACGGCACACGGTCATTCTATGATCATTAGTCCCATGGGTGAGGTCCTGGCAGAAGGCGGGGATGAAGAAACCCTGGTTATGGCTTGGATCGCCCCGGATGAGGTTGCGAATGCAAGACAGCAGATACCGTCGCTTGGCAACGTAAGGGGAGATGTATATCAGCTGACCAGCAGAAACCTACGAATCTATTCGGAAATATGACAGTATGATATGTGTTTTCAGGGGACGGGTGAAGCACAGACCGTAATCAGGAGATGATGTAAAAGCAGAGGGAGACCGGTTAACCGGTCTCCCTCTGAAGTATCTTTACAGGGATATGGAAGAGACTTTGAGCCAGTGAAATGCATAACCAGCCTGATTGTGTCTGATCTTATCCCTCAGAAATTCCTCAAACGGGATGACGGAAGGAAGCTCATAAGGGGTGTTTTCATCGGCTCCGGGGGCACCGTAGATACGCACTGCTCTGGTCGCGGCCAGTAATTGATCAATCGCTGTTTTTGGTGAAAGGTTGTTGAAGAAGAAAAACAGCGGTGTGGGGCCGTTTTTGCCCTTCAGGACAAAATTTTTGATGATCTCTACGGTCTCCTTGATGGCGCCGAATTCCACCTGTTTAGCGGAAATTCCCGCCATCAGGGGAACCAGATGGTCCGTGGCCACCTGCCGGGCATATTCCGGCGTCAGCTCAGTCAGATCCGGGTCAATGCAGAAAAACATATCGTTGGACCAGATAATAAATTCCTCGTATTCCTTCCGCTCTTCGCCGGACAGCTGGGCCGTTCCGAAAAAGGCGGTGTCCTGCATGGATATGCCGGGCATATTCAGCCGTTCCATCAGGCGCTCCAGTGAGGGCTTGATGAATTTGCGTACGATTTCCGGGGTGACTACAGGAATTGAGGCGAAAGCGTCTGCCAGAGATACCTGATGAAAACCGGGGAGAACTTTAGCCAGCGCATGGAACATGGGAACATGAAAATCATCTACAATCTTATTCAGAAATTCTGTTACAAATTCAGGGTCCTCTACGGTATCCATAATCAGGTTGTCAACTCCGTACAGATTACCGGCTAAAGTCCAGGGAGCGGAAAACATGGGGAAGGTGTCCGTACCGGTATATTTCTTATAGGCTTCACAGTAGCGGAGCAGATAAGGAAACCGCCCGGTATCTAATCCGCGGAATTTGATCTTATTCAGATCTGCGGGGGTCTGGATGAAGTATTCGCTTCGGTCAATATCGGAACAGTGGTCAGGGTAAAAACGGAGCCTGGCACCCATAGCTTCCGCCTCAAAATTGTAGATATCCAGGTTGGCAATGATGGTGTCCAGATTCAGATATTCCTGAACCAGCAGTGTACACTCCGCCATAGCCTCAGGGTCGTCCCGTAAAAGATAGTCATACGGAACCTGACACAGTTCCGGAATCAGCTCAGTCACAAGCGCCATCAGCGGGACCTCTGCATTGGGCCAGTTGGCCAGATTTTCAAAGGTTGCTGCGGAGTAGCTTAAAAAATTTCTCTCGTCTGTCATGTTGATTACCTCCCAAGTATGTCACTGATTTAATAACTGTTTTTATTGTAACGGTGGAAGGAGTTGCCGTAAAACGAAAGGTAAGCAATACACGATTCCAAAATGGCACAGTGAGAGTATAGCGGACGGATCAGCTGGCGATCAGGCTGATGATCTGTTCCATGACCGGAGTCAAAGTTCCTTTTTTCCACGCCACGATCAGCCCGGACTGGGCCTCCCCCTGAAGTTCCAGCTTGCGAATATCCTCGGTTTCCCAGTCTGCACAGAGCAGGCTGGGGGCTACGTAGATACCTTTTCCCATGGAAAGGTTATAGCGGGCGGAGTCTGTGCTGCCGCAAAGGGTGGAGAGAAGAGGTGAGAACCCATATGCGTTACAGAGTGTTTCCAGATATTCATAATAGTGAGGGTAGCTCGCAGGGGAGAGCGTGATAAACGGGTAGGGCCGGCACGCTGCAAGGGATGTCAGCGGCTTATCGAACAGCGGATGCCCGCGGGGAATAAATACTGCGTCAGGCGAGTCAAAAATTTTTTTCCAGCTGCTGATCCGGGCATCCAGATACGGGACCTCACCGGACCACGTAATGATCAGATCTACCTGCCCATCCTCCAGCGCCTGAGGCAGATGGTGCATATCTCTTCGCTCCCACTGAATATTTTTCATGATACTGTCAGACAGATTGTCTTCCAGCTTCATGGTGATATAATCTGCACAGAATCTGGTGGTTTCCAGTATTCCGATCCGGAGACGGGCAGACAGCTGTTCCTGGATATCAAAGGCTCTGGTAACAGCTTCTACCAGTGTCTGACAGATGGATTCCCAGCCCTTTTCCAGCTCCCTTCCCGCCGGGGTGAGTTCCAGACGGTGGTATTTTCGAACAAAAAGCGGAATCCCCAGAAGATCCTCCAGATTTTTAATAGTCTTGCTGATCATGGAAGGGGTAAAATTATATTCCTCTGCAACACGGGAGAAGTTCAGATACCTGCAGCATTTCAGAAATATCTGAATCTGCTGGAGGGAAATGTTCATGATGTTCCGGTACTTCACAGCGGCAGTCCTCCTTGTTTGATGTTGTAATCAGTATAGCATAAAGATGATAAAGTTTGGAATTATAACAGGTGTCAAATACTTGGGTTTTAGTCAGTGTTGCTTATTTTTGCATGCTGTGATAGAATAAGTATACTTAAATTATGACCGATGTGATTGTCGGTATCAATGGCCATTCGGCCAAGTATTCCAGTTGATTAAAATTAAAGAACATCAAATGCATGTGGGGATTGCCAATGCAGCGGCGTATCTGATATAATTATGCAAAGTAATAATGTGCATTTGAAGAAATGGAGTGTGCGTGCGAAAAAAAGATGTGTTGACAAAAGAATATTTAAGTGACAGAAGCCGATTTGCGGATTTACTGAATGTATTTTACTTTGGGGGACAACCAGTTATCTGTCAGGAGGATGTACGGGAGATGGACAGCGAATCAAATACTATCAGGAGACATGCAGATGATCTGTTAACGTCTTCCGGGTTCCGTGATATTCTGCGAAAGGTGGCATTTGGAACGCAGTTTGCCGTTGTGGGACTTGAGGAACAAAGCGAGGTTCATTACGCGATGCCTGTGCGGATACTGGAATATGATGCTGCAGAGTATGGACGTCAGATTCGGGAGAAGAGGAAGCGGCACAGGGTAAAAAAAGATCTTGGCGGGGCAGCATTTATCTCTGGAATATCCCGTGATGACCGGCTGCTGCCGACTATGACACTGGTACTTTATTTCGGCGGGGAGTGGGACGGAGCGCGAAGCCTGCACGAGATGCTTGATTTTACAGGGCTGTCTGATCAGTTTAAAATTGCGGTAGCAGATTACCCGCTACATGTCCTGGAAGTGTTGAAGTACCCGAATACAGAGCAATTCCAGACGGATTTGAGGCTGGTCTTCGGATTCCTGCAAAATGCAAAAAAGCGGGAAGGGCTGAAAGAATTCATAGAAAAACACAGCGAAGAGTTCGCTGACCTCAGGGAGGACGCCTATGATGTGATCAGCGTTATGACAAACGCAAAGGAATTGACAGAACAAAAGATGGTATATAAAAATGAGAATGGAGGAATTAATATGTGTCAGGCTATTAAGGAAATGATCGAGGAAGGGAGACAAGAAGGAAGACAGGAGGAAAGACGTATAACAGCAAATAATCTGTTTGCAAAGGGTTTTTCAGCTGAGGAGGCAGCGTCCATAATAGAAGAAAATATAGAAACGGTCACAGTGTGGTATAAAGAATTTGCCAGAAAGATATAATGCAGAGTCGGATCATAGTAAAAAAACAGAAAATATTTCTTGACATTCACAAAATTCTGTACTAGAGTGTATACATAAATTATAAAACCGTCGAGAAAGAAGAGTAGGTTTCAAACGAAATTTCAGAGAGTGGCAGGTGGTGGGATTGCCATATGGAGTTTTTAACTGAATGGACTTTTGAGGGCAGTCTGAAATGAAAAAAGTAGGCGCTGCCGGGAACCGAACCCGTTATCAATCAGGAGCGTATGTTAGTACGTGAGAAAGTGGACATTTCGTCAATTTGAGTGGTACCGCGATAATAATGTTGATTATTACCGTCTCAGGCTAAACAGCTTGAGGCGGTTTTTTGCGCGTTATCTATGAGCCGGGCACCCGTAGGCACAGAACTTGCGGGAGGTGCTTGCATATCCCGCAAGTTCTGTGCTTACGGGTATGCGGCGACAGCCGCGACCGAGAGGTAGCGAAGCGGAATCGAGGTGCCTGGCGGGGCAGAGGGAGGCGACAGCCGCGACCGAGAGGTAGCGAAGCGGAATCGAGGTGCCTGGCGGGGCAAAGGGAGACGACAGCCGCGACCGAGATGGACGAAAACTTTTCCGGCGGAGAAAAAAGGAGAAGAATTATGAAGAAAAAAGTATTAGCGGTAATGATGGCAACAGCGATGACAATAGCGATGGCAGGATGCGGGAGCAGCAAAGGCGGCAGTGCATCAGGCGATGAAGAGGCTTATACGATCGGAATCTCACAGTTTGCAGAACACGGATCTCTTGACAACTGCAGGGAAGGTTTTCTGTTGGGTTTGAAAGAAGCGGGTATTGAAGAAGATAAGAATCTGGAGGTGTTGTATGACAATGCACAGGCGGACACGGGAACTGCCAGTACGATTGCCAGCAACTACGTGTCCAAGAAGGTAGATATGATCTGCGCGATCGCTACTCCAAGTGCAGGAAGTGCGTATAACGCTTGTATGAATTCTGATATTCCTGTAATTTATACAGCAGTGTCTGACCCTGTGGAAGCGGGGCTTGCAGATGAGGAAGGGAATTCCGTGGGAAACATTACGGGAACCTCGGATGCGCTGCCGGTCTCCGAACAGCTGCAGATGATCAGGGAACTGATGCCGGATGCAAAAAAAATCGGCATCATTTACACGACAAGTGAGGCGAATTCGGTGAGCACGATCGCTGAGTACAAGAAGCTTTCCGGGGACTATGGATTTGAGATTGTCGAAACAGGTATCAGTGCCCTGGCGGATATAGATCTTGCCGCCGCTGATATGGTTAAAAAAGTAGACTGTATTACAAACCTCACAGATAATACAGTAGTTCAAGGACTGCAGACTGTTCTTTCCTATGCAAATGAGGTTAAAATTCCGGTTTTTGGAAGTGAAATAGAGCAGGTGAAAAACGGCTGTCTGGCTTCTATGGGAATCGATTATATCGAACTTGGCAAACAGACCGGTGCGATGGCTGCAAAAGTCCTGACAGGCGAGGCAAAGGCCGAAGAATTGAAGTATGAAATCTGTTCTGGGGCGGAATTCTATGTTAATACGGCTGTGGCAGAGAACATTGGATTTCAGCTGGATGATACAAAAGTAAAAGAAGCGGCGGAAGTATTTGACAGCGTCGGCGCAGAATAAATGAAAGCAGAAATGGGGGAGTATTGTGGCATTACTGATTAGTGTATTGGAACAGGGCATGATATACGGTATCATGGCGCTGGGGGTATATATCACGTATAAGATTCTGGATTTTCCGGACCTTACGGTAGACGGCAGCTTTCCGATGGGAGTTGCGGTTACTGCGGTTTTGATCAGCAAGGGGGTCAATCCGCTGCTGACTTTGCCGGTATCTTTGCTGGCAGGCGCGCTGATCGGTGTTCTGACAGGATTGATCCATGTAAAACTTAAAGTCAGGGATTTATTATCCGGAATCATCATGATGACTGCATTATATACGGTTAATCTGAGAATTGCCGGGGGTAAAGCAAATCTTCCTATCTATAATAACGAGACAATTTTTGACAATCAGATTGTAAATAAAATTTTTACTGGTGGTCTGGCGCCATTTAAAACAGTTATTATTATTTTGGTGATTACACTTGTCGCCAAATACGCGCTTGACTGGTATATGAGTACAAAATCGGGGTTTCTGCTTCGGGCAGTCGGAGATAACCCAACAATCATCACATCGCTTGGTGTCGATAAAGGAATCGTCAAAATTGTGGGGCTGGCAGTTTCCAATGCACTGGTATCACTTGGTGGCTGTATCTACGCACAGCAGCAGCGTTACTTTGACGCCTCTATGGGGACGGGAACGGTGGTCATCGGGCTCGCCAGCGTGATTATCGGAACGAGCCTGTTTAGAAAAGTCACGCTGCTGCGAGTGACTTCAAGTGTGATTATCGGATCGATCCTCTACAAAGGATGCGTGGCAATAGCGATCAGCAGAGGATTTGCAGCCAGCGATTTAAAATTTATAACGGCAGTGCTGTTCCTGATTATTCTGGTCTTGGGAATGGAGCGCAAAAGGAAGGTGAAGACAGATGCTGCAGCTTAAAAATATACACAAATATTTTAATCCGGGTTCTGTCAATGAGATGTGTCTGTTCCGAGGATATGATCTGACCGTGGATGAGGGTGAGTTTGTCTCTGTGGTAGGCAGCAACGGATCAGGAAAGACCTCTATGCTGAATATTATCTGTGGGAGTATTGATGTGGATCAGGGGCAGGTGATCATGAACGGTGTGGATATTACAAACCAGAGAGAATTCACACGCCTGCGCAGCATAGGAAGGGTATATCAGAATCCTGCAAAGGGAACGTGTCCCAGCATGACCATACTGGAAAACATGTCGATTGCGGATAATAAAGGAAAACCGTATAATTTGGGCAGAGGCTTGAACCGTAAGCAGAAAGACCGGTATGCTGATATGCTCCGTCCTCTGAATTTAGGTCTGGAAAGCAAGCTTGATACGAAAGTCGGTGCGCTCTCGGGTGGCCAGCGCCAGGCGTTATCCCTTCTTATGTCAACTATGACTCCGATTGAATTTTTAATCCTGGATGAACACACGGCGGCTCTTGACCCGAAGACAGCTGAGATCATCATGGAGCTGACGGACCAAATCGTAAAAGAAAAAAAACTTACGACAATCATGGTGACACACAATCTTCGATATGCCGTTGAGTATGGAAACAGGCTGATTATGATGCATCAGGGGGAAAATATAATCGATGCGTCAGGGACCGCACGAAACGACATAAAAATCGATGAGATTTTGGGCAAATTTAACGAAATCAGTATCGAATGCGGCAATTAATTTTCTGTAAAAAGCTTTGCATTTAGCGGGATTGTGGTATATAATATGGCTAAGCAAGACAAATAACAGATTGGGTTTAGAAAGGAGTAATCATCATGAAAATTAAGAATATTAATGATGTTGACAAATTTTTTGAAGTAGTAGACAGCTGTAAAGGAAAAGTGGAACTGGTAACAGGAGAAGGTGACAGACTGAACCTGAAATCAAAGCTTTGCCAGTATGTATCCCTGGCGAATATTTTTTCAGGTGGGGAGATTCCGGAACTGGAAATCATTGCTTCTGAGAAAGAAGATATCGATAAACTGTTTAACTTTATGATTAATGGTTAATGATTTAATTAAGCAAAGTGCAGGGGCTGTTGAATAACAGCCTCTTTCTTTTGATTAAATGAATTTTAAAAGAGAGGACGGGAAAAGACATGACAAAAGTAGATATTATCTCCGGATTTTTGGGAGCCGGAAAGACAACACTGATAAAACAGCTGCTTACAGATGCGCTGAAGGATGAACAGGTGGTGCTGATTGAAAATGAATTTGGAGAAATCGGCATTGACGGAGGGTTTTTAAAAGATGCAGGCATCGAGATCCGCGAGATGAATTCCGGATGCATCTGCTGCTCACTTGTAGGGGATTTTGGGGCATCCCTGAAAGAGGTCATTGAGAAGTATCATCCGGACCGCATTGTAATCGAGCCTTCTGGAGTCGGACTCCTCTCAGATGTAATGAAAGCAGTAGAAAAAGTGGAAAAAGAGTGTGATATCCGTCTTAACAGTCATATTACGGTAGTGGATGTGAATAAGTGTAAAATGTACCTGCGCAATTTCGGTGAGTTTTATGAGAATCAGGTAGAATATGCAGGGACTGTAATTTTGAGCCGGACAGACAAGGCCTCTGCAGAGAAAGTAAAGAAGGCAGTTGATTCTATCCGGGGGATTAACAGCCATGCACATATTATCACCACGCCGATCGCACAGCTTGGCGGGAAAAAGGTTTTGGAAGTGATGGAAGATGAGGTGAGGAAACTGGAAGAAGATCATCATCATGAGCATGGAGAGACATGCAGCTGCGGGCATGGCCATGACCACGACCATGATCATCACCACGAACACGGAGAGACATGCAGCTGCGGGAACGACCATGACCATCACCACGAACACGGAGAGACATGCAGCTGTGGGCATGACCATCACCATCATGATGCGGATGAAGTCTTCACCAGCTGGGGAACAGAAACAGCCAGAACGTACGAGAAGGATGAGATTGACAGAATCTTAAAGACACTTTCAGACGACGGAGCGTATGGAACAGTACTGCGTGCCAAGGGAATGGTCCCTGATGCAGCCGGGACCTGGCATTACTTTGATATGGTTCCGGAAGAGTATGAGATTCGAGACGGAAGTCCTGAATTTACGGGCAGACTCTGTGTGATCGGATCCCGGCTCAACGAAACAAAACTGGAAGAGCTGTTCGCGCTTTCTTAAAGACAGGTGGTGTGAAAGAGTATGGCATATAATGATATTGACGTGCCGGTATATCTCGTGACCGGATTTTTGGAGAGTGGAAAAACGACGTTTCTGGATGGAACGATCCATCAGAATTATTTTAATATACCTGAGACAACGCTATTGATCCTGTGTGAAGAGGGCGAAATAGAATATGATGAAGCGGAGCTCAGAAGACGCCGGAGAACGGTCATTGAAGTGATCGAGGAGGCGGAAGACTTTACCGAAGATACGCTGCGCTATCTTGCAAAAAAGCATCGGCCGGAGCGCGTACTTCTGGAATTCAATCCGCTGTGGTCTGTGTCAAAGCTTCTGCAGATGGAACTCCCGGAAGGGTGGGGGATCATTCAACAGATTGTGACTGTGGATGCAAGCTGCTTTGAAATCTATATGAAGAATCTGAAGTCCCTGTTTGTGGAGATGGTCAGGGATGCTGAGCTTGTCCTGTTTAACCGCTGCAATAAAGAGCAGCCGCTGGCATCTTTCAGGCGCAGCGTCAAAGTTGTCAATCCGGCGGCGGAGATCATTTTTGAAAACGAAGATGGAGAAGTGGAAGATATTTTCGAAGACTGCATGCCTTTTGATCTGGATGCGGATGTCATTGACATTTTGGAAGAGGATTACGGCATCTGGTATGTGGATATGATGGATAATCCTGAGGACTACGAAGGAAAAACAGTCCGTTATAAAGGAATGGTGCTGAAAAGTGAAGATCTGGATGCGGATTATTTTGTGGCCGGAAGGATGGCGATGACGTGCTGCGCAGATGATACCAGCTTTATTGGATACGTGTGCAAATACCAGGAAGCACCGTCTCTTGAGATGGGGAGCTGGGTTTTGGTCACTGCATCTATTCACCGGGAATATATGCAGGTATACCACGATGAAGGACCTGTGCTCTATGCAAAAGAGATCAGACCGGCAGAAAAGCCGAAGGAAGAACTGGTTTATTTCAATTGATAAGGCGAGGAAAACTACCATGTATATAATTGTAGGTCTTGGAAATCCCACCAGGCAGTATGAACACACCCGCCATAATGTTGGATTTGATGTGATCGATTATCTGATCGATACTTATCGGATCCCTTATTCTGGCGTCGGGCATAAGGCGATGTACGGGAGAGGTATGATCGGTTCACAGAAAGTGATCGTAGCAAAACCTGTAACGTATATGAACTTAAGCGGTGAATCCGTGCGGGAACTGACGAATTATTATAAGATAGACCCGGAACATGAACTGATCGTTATTTACGACGATGTCAGCCTTGCACCAGGGCAGATCCGCATCAGAAAAAAAGGAAGTGCGGGCGGGCATAACGGGATCAAAAACATCATTGCACAGCTTGGAACGCAGAATTTTATGCGTGTGAAGATTGGGGTCGGTGAAAAGCCTGAGGGCTGGGATCTTGCCCGGTATGTGCTCGGTCATTTTCCGGATGACGAGAGAAAGATGGTCGATGAGGCGATCGAACGTACGGCTAAAGCCGTAGAGCTGATGCTTCAGGGTGAAGTTGATAAGGCTATGAATGAGTATAACTGTATAAAACAGACAGTAAAGGAATAAAGATGGATGCATTGCAAAAACCGCTGGAGGAATTAGCTGAGTTCCAGGAGATTGCGGACAGTCTGAAAAAAGGGAAGGCCGGAGTGCGGCAGATAGCCGGCTGTATCGAATCACAGAAGGCACATATAGCACACGGGCTTGGGCGGGTGTTTGGCCGCCGGCTGGTCATTGCAGAAAACGATATAAAAGCGAAAGAATTTTATGAGGACCTGAGGTTTTATGAGCCTAAGGCCCTTTTATACCCGGCAAAAGATTTGATTTTTTTCCAGGCTGATATCCATGGGAACCTGCTCACAAAACAGCGTATGCAGGTTATCAAAGCGCTTCTCGAGGAGGATGAGGTTACAGTTGTAACGAGTATGCCGGGCTGTATGGATTATCTGCTGCCGCTTTCTGTGATCGAGAAACAGATTCTGGTTTTTAAAAATGACAGTGCCATTGACGTAGAACAATTAAAAAAGCAGCTCGTGTTTATGGGATATGAGAGAAGTGCACAGGTGGAGACATCGGGGCAGTTCTCTGTTCGCGGTGGTATTATCGATGTATTTCCGCTGACGGAGGAAAATCCCTGGCGAATAGAATTGTGGGGAGATGAGATTGATTCGATCCGCAGCTTTGATGCAGAGAGTCAGCGGTCTATTGAGAATCTGGAAGAGATCCGTCTTTACCCGGCTTCCGAGATGGTATTATCTTCGGAGTGCGCAGCGGCCGGAGTCAAAGAGATTCAAAAAGAGGCATCACAGCTGATCAAAAAATTCCGTGCAGATATGAAAACCGAGGAAGCGGCCAGACTTTCAGCAGCGGTCGAGGAGATCAGCGAGAAGTTCAATGAATTGTATGATATGTCCGGTGCGGAAAATTATCTGCATTATTTTTACAGGGATACGGTTTGTTTTCTGGACTATTTTGACAGAGAAAACACGCTGTTCTGTGTTGACGAACCAAACCGTGTCGTGGAAAATGCAGATGCAGTGGAGGAGGAATTTCGCCAGAGCATGGCAAACCGGCTGGAAAAAGGATATGTGCTCCCGGGTCAGGTGGAACTGCTGAAATCCTGCCAAAGTGTCGTCGGCATGCTGAATCTGTGTAAGTGTATCACACTCGCATCTATTGAACCCCGAAAAGGCGAGTGGGATGTCGGTGATAAGTATCAGATTACTGCAAAATCGGTAAATTCATATAATAACAGTTTCGAATTACTGGTCAAAGATCTGGCGGGATGGAAACGCGGAGGTTATCGTGTGATCCTGCTGTGCGGGTCAAGGACTCGGGCACAGAGGCTGGCACAGGACCTTCAGAATGAAGGGCTGGGAAGTTTTTATGGAGAAGATCTGAACCGCCAGGTGCAGCCTGGAGAAATTATGGTGACTTATGGTCATGCCCACCGGGGATTTCTGTATCCGATGATCAAGTTTGTCATTATAACTGAGACTGATATATTTGGAAAAGAAAAGAAGAAGCGAAAACGTAAGACTGAGTACAGCGGGAAAAAAATCAGCAGTTTTACAGAGCTGTCAATCGGGGATTACGTTGTTCATGAGAATCACGGTCTCGGCGTATACCGGGGGATTGAAAAAGTAGAGATTGATAAAGTCATGAAAGACTATATCAAGATCGAATACGCAGGCAAAAGCAACCTCTATATCCTGGCGACACAGCTGGATATGCTGCAGAAGTATGCGGGAGCCGATGCCAAAAAGCCGAAGCTAAATAAACTGGGCGGTCAGGAATGGAATAAGACAAAGACACGTGTGCGCGGTGCGGTAAAAAATATCGCGAAAGACCTGGTGGCGCTCTATGCAGCCAGGCAGGAGAAAGACGGGCATATGTACGGGGAGGATACCGTATGGCAGAAGGAATTTGAGGAGATGTTTCCGTTTGAGGAGACTGAGGATCAGCTTCTTGCCATTGAGGCGACCAAGAGGGATATGGAAAGCAGAAAGATCATGGACCGCCTGATCTGCGGAGACGTCGGTTACGGAAAGACGGAGATTGCAATCCGGGCTGCATTTAAAGCGATTCAGGAAGGAAAACAGGTTGTTTATCTGGTTCCGACAACCATACTGGCGCAGCAGCATTATAATACATTCCTGCAGAGAATGAAAGATTTTCCGGTCCGTGTTGACTTGCTGTGCAGATTTCGAACTTCAGCGGAACAGAAAAAGACGGTGGAAGATCTGAAAAAGGGATGGGTGGATATCGTCATTGGTACGCATCGCGTGCTCTCTGCCGATGTGCAGTATAAGGATCTGGGATTACTGATCATTGATGAGGAACAGCGCTTTGGCGTCACACACAAGGAAAAGATCAAAAAGCTGAAACAGAATGTAGATGTACTGACGCTGACAGCGACACCGATTCCCCGTACACTTCATATGAGCCTGATCGGGATTCGGGATATGAGTGTGCTGGAAGAGCCTCCGATGGACCGGATGCCAATACAGACATATGTAATGGAATATAATGATGAGATGGTGAGGGAGGCGGTCAGCAGGGAAATGGCGCGCGGCGGCCAGGTATACTACGTGTATAACCGTGTCCGGACGATTGCTGATATTACAGGGAAAATTGCCAAACTTGTACCGGAGGCAAATGTGGCATTTGCACATGGACAGATGAATGAACGCGAACTGGAAAAGATCATGTATGGATTTATCAGCGGAGAGATCGATGTGCTTGTCTCGACTACGATCATTGAGACTGGTCTTGATATCTCCAACGTCAATACGATGATCATCCATGATGCTGATCAGCTTGGATTATCGCAGCTGTACCAGTTGAGGGGGCGGGTTGGCCGTTCCAGCCGTACAGCGTATGCATTTCTGATGTATAAACGTGATAAGGTGCTTAAAGAGATTGCGGAAAAACGTCTGCATGCCATAAGGGAATTTACGGAACTCGGAAGTGGCTTCAAGATAGCCATGCGGGATCTCGAAATCAGGGGTGCAGGAAATCTTCTGGGTGCAGAGCAGCATGGACATATGGAGGCGGTCGGCTATGATCTGTACTGCAAAATGCTGAACGAAGCTGTTAAAGAGGAGAAAGGCATTCCGCAGCAGGAGGATTTTGAGACTACGATCGATATGAACATTGATGCGTTTATTCCGGACAAATATATTATGAATGAAATACAGAAGCTTGATATCTATAAGCGGATTGCGGGAATTGAGTCTCAGGAGGAGTATGAGGATATTCTGGAGGAACTTGTGGACCGTTTCGGAGATCCGCCAAAATGTGTGCAGAATCTTCTAGCCATTGCGAACATGAAAGCGCTTGCCCATCAGGCTTATGTGGTTGAGGTGAAGCAGCGCGGAGAGGAAGTAAGGCTCACCATGCACGAACGTGCGAGGCTGAATCCTGCTGAAATCCCGCAGCTGCTGGAGCGGTTTAAAGGAGATCTTAATTTTAAGGTCGAAAATAACCCGTATTTCATCTACCGCCCTGCAAAGCGGAAGTCAAAAGAAGTGTTGCCAATGATGGAGCATACGGAAGAATTGCTGCGTCAAATATTGAGTTTTTCGGAAGGATAGGGTATAATACTGAAATGAATTAGTACATGAAGGTACAGGAGGAAGAAATGAAAAAATTCAGCATAAAAGCAGTGTGTGCAGTGATGACAGCGGCACTGGGAATAACGATGATGGCCGGATGCGGATCCAAAGATCTGGACGGCACACAGACTGTGGCGTCGGTGGATCAGGAAGAGGTACCACTTGGAGTCGCAAGCTTCGCGCTCAGATATCAGCAGGCCCAGACGGAATACTATTATAAATCGATTTACTCCATGTATGGCATGGATTCCAGCCAGGGAATGTGGGACCAGGAGACAGAGGATGGAATTACTTATGGGGAGCAGACAAAGAATGAGTGTCTAGCGACCCTGGAAAAAATGTATCTGACGCGTGCAAAAGCGGAAGAGTATAACCTTACCATAACTGATGAAGAGAAGACAGCAATGGACGAAGCCGCAAAAACATTTATTGAGGCTAATGACGCAGAGACCCTGAAAAAAATCGGAGTTACGGAAAGTGATGTCAGAGAATATCTTGAACTCAGCACTTACTACAAAAAAGCGTATGAGCCGGTAATAGCAGATGTTGAAATCGAGGTGACAGATGAGGAGGCGGCACAGTCCACATTGACTTATGCGGCTCTGACGATGAGCAATCTCGAGGAAGATGCCAAGAAGGAAGCCTACAGCAAAATGGAAACACTTCTGGAAAACCTTAAGGCGGAAGCGGATCCGGCATCGGCTGATATAGAGACCATGGCTAAGGAGCTGGATGATTCTTTCATCGTGACAACATATTCATATGGAGAGGATGATACTTCACTTGATGAGACACTGAAAGAGAAAGCGGCAGATCTGGAAGACGGTCAGCTGTACGATGGTGTTGTAGAAGGTGAATCCAGTTATTTTCTGGTAAGGATGGATAAGAAACTGGATCAGGAAGCTACTGATTCCAAAAAGGAATCTATAAAGAAAGAAAAGCAGCAGGAAGCATTCGATGAGATCGTACAGGGATGGTATGATGAGGCGGATATTACACTGAATAAAAAAGTCTGGAAAAAAGTCACGCTGACAGATAAAGAGTCGTTTAGTATGATGACTCCGGAGGCGGCGGGTACATCAGATGACGGAACTACTGGTGATGAGACAGAAACAGGAACCGAAGACGGTGCAGGGAACGCGGCTGACCAGGGAACAGATGGGGGAACGGACGCGGAATAAAGGGTGACAAAATGACGAAACAGGAGTTTGCGCGGTGGACAGGCCGGGAACTGATACTGATGGATGGAGCGACGGGATCTAATCTGATGGCGGCGGGTATGTCGCAGCGGGAATCTGCAGAACTGTGGATTTTAGAGAATTCTGAGATTGTTAAAAAGCTTCAGTCAGAATATGCTGAGGCTGGCAGCCGGATCGTATATGCATGCACCTTTACTGCCAATGGGATCGGTCTGAAAAAACATGGTCTGATGGACCGGGTGGAGGAATTGAATATCCGTCTTGCCGGGCTTACGAAAGAAGCGGTCCGGGGGAAAGCCTATGTGGCGGGAGATCTTACAATGACGGGAGAACTGCTGGAACCGCTGGGCGATATGACGCGTGATGAATTGTTTGCTGTATATTCAGAACAGATCAGGGCACTGGTCAGGGGAGGCGTGGATCTGCTCGGTATTGAGACCATGCTGAGCCTGGATGAGACATTGACAGCACTCGATGCGGCAAATGAAGTCTGCGACCTTCCGATGCTGTGTTCCTTTACTGTGAATGAAAACGGAATGACGCTGTATGGAACAGACGTTGTGGAAGCCGTCTCAAAGCTGGAAGAACACGGGGCAGACGCCGTCGGTGTGAACTGTTCACTGGGGCCGGATCAGCTGGAAGATGTTATTATCCGGTTAAAAGATAAGGCATCTGTTCCGGTTATCGCAAAGCCAAACGCAGGACTTCCCAGGACGGATAGTGATGGAAAAGTCAGCTACAGCATGGATGAAGTATCCTTCACGCAGCACATGAAGAAGCTGGTTGCAGCAGGAGCAGGGATCATCGGAGGATGCTGCGGGACGACACCCGCCTATATTGCGGAATTAAAAAAAGAACTTTTATGAACAGGCAAAGAGAACCTGCTGCGGGACAATATCACCCGCAGCAGGTTCTCTTTTTGTTTCGGTTATTCAGCTTTCAGCACATGGTGCTGAAATCAAAGTCTGCAGTTCGGCTGACCGGTCCGAGGCTGTGCACAGGAACTTTTTATAACAGCTATCCTAAGCGGTTTATTTAAAACTTATCTGTAAGCCTGTCACTTTCCCCGGAGCGCAGGAACAGATATTTTCTGGTTGCAAACAGAATCGTGATGGACAGGACTCCGATAAGAGTCTGCCAGGTATCGAGATGTTCAACGACCATCTGTCTGGCGGTAGCGAACATCAGCACCTCAACGAGTGTTTCAGGGGTATGCTTACAGAGCATTTTGACAAATTCTATGCCGACTACCAGATTCAGTGCTTTAGCCAGAAATGTTGAAAAATATTCGGTTTCGGCTTGGAAGGTACGAATCTGTGTCAGGTCGTATACCAGGTCCAGAATCAGGATGGCGATGACTGCCATGATGATAATGGAAATGATCAATTCCGTGTAACGTGCGATTGAAAAGACGATGTCATACATTCTCTTTCGAAGCGGGGATTTTTCCATTGTTGTTTCTCCTTTTTTGTGATGGATTCATTATAACATGGCTGTCCCAGGGGATTCAACTGACAGAAATGACCTTTGAGAACGGCGGAGCCGTATAACAGAAAAAATAAAAAGTTGACTCTTCAACTATGGTGGGATATAATATGCATATAAAAAGTTGCGGAGTCAACTTTTTTTGTGCCTTAAAAAGTAAATTTGACAGATGGAGGGGAGTGTATGAAGCAACAGAAAGTCACAATCGCAAAATATATTTCAATTTTATACCGAAATTCCCGCAGATATTTTGATATGGCAATGGAGGAGGATCTTGTCGGTAGCGGTCAGCATTTTTTTTTGCTGAGGATATATGAAAACCAGGGGATCACGATGTATGATCTTGCCAGACTGGGGAATTTTGACAAGGGAACGGTGACAAAAGCAGTGCAGAAGCTCCTGGATATGGGATGCATCCGTATAGAAACAGACAGCCGAGACCGGCGTATCCGGCATCTGTTCGTTGAGGACGGGGCGATGAAGTATATTCAGGAAATATATAAAATCAGAGAACATTGGCAGGAGCTGCTGTTTGACGGCTTTTCTAAAGAGGAAGAGAGTATGGTCTATGAGGCGCTTAAGGGGATGGCAGAGAGATCCTGCATGGCGCTGGATAATTTGACAGGAAAGGAGCAGAACGAAAAATATGACACATGTAAAACAGATACAGGAAAACAATAATGGATTAACAAAAACAGAAAATCCGCTGGGGACACAGCCGATAGGGAAGCTGTTGATTACCTTTTCGGTGCCGGCTATCATCTCATGTCTGATCAATTCTATCTATAATATTGTTGACCAGATTTTTATCGGGCAGGGCATCGGTTACCTGGGAAATGCTGCGACAACAGTAGCATTCCCGATTATGACGCTTCTGCTTGCATTTGGAACACTGATTGGTTCCGGAAGCAGCGCCCACGCGGCGATAAGGCTGGGCGAGAAAAAAGAAGATGAGGCAGAAAAAACTTTAAACAATGCCTTTGTCTTTACCATTTTAATAAGCGTTGTTTTAATGGCGCTCGGGCTTACATTTCTCCGTCCGATATTAAAGGTATTTGGGGCAACAGAGACAGTGATGCCCTATGCTGTTGATTATACATCAATCATACTGCTGGGAACCCCGTTCAACATGGTCAGCATTGTGCTTTCAAATCTGGCAAGAACTGATGGCCATCCCAGGCTTTCCATGTATGGCATGCTCATTGGAGCTGGTTTAAATACAATTCTTGACCCCATATATATCTTTGTATTTCACTGGGGTGTAAAGGGAGCTGCGGTTGCGACCATTACCTCGCAGATCATCTCAGCGATCGTCCTGAGCGTTTACTTTATGCGTTCGTCGAAGAATCCTCTCCATATGAGGATCAGAAGAAAGCAGATGAGGCTGAAAGGAAAACTTATCGGAAGTTTTCTGACACTTGGCATATCTTCCGGGATCACACAGTCCGTCGCCTGTATCATGCAGGTGGTGATGAATAATTCCCTTGTGTACTATGGCGATAAAAGTCCGATTGGCGGAGATGTTGCTTTGAGCGCAATGGGTATCGTAATGAAAATAGCCATGATTATGGGGGCGGTTGGTATAGGAGTTGGAATCGGAGCACAGCCCATCCTGGGATATAACCGGGGAGCCGGAAAATACCGCAGGATCAAAGAGACATACATATGGGCGGCAGTATCGGCTACGGTTTTGATCTTTCTTGGGTGGATCGTATGCCAGACCCGGCCGGAGGCGATAATCGGGCTTTTTGGAAAAGAAAACCAGGAGTTTACTGATTTTGCAGTAAAATGCCTGCGGACTTATCTGTTCAGCATTTTCTGTGCCGGTTTTCAAATTGTATCCACGAATTATTTTCAGGCAACGGGACAGCCATTAAAGGCTTCACTGCTTTCCATGCTCCGCCAGCTGCTCCTGCTGATACCACTGATCCTCATTCTGCCGCTTTTCATGGGACTGGATGGAATACTCTACTCCGCGCCTGTTGCGGATGTCGCGTCTGCAGTCATCGTTGCGCTTTTTATTGTTCCTGAAATGCGAAAACTGAATAATCAGATTAAAAAATAAAAGCAAGGAAAATCTTCCTTTTCCTATGTCGTTATGTGTATATTAATCCATTTTATAACAGATAATAGTATCAAATCGTATAAACGGATTAACAGATAAAGACAACGGAGGAATCGGAATATGAAAGCAACGGGAATTGTACGCCGTATTGATGACTTGGGACGTGTGGTGGTGCCGAAAGAAATCCGAAGGACACTTCGCATCCGGGAAGGTGAGCCGATGGAAATTTTCACCGGACGGGAAGGCGAGATCGTTCTGAAAAAGTATTCACCTATAGGAGAACTGAGTAAATATGCCAGAGAATTTGCAGATGCAATTTCTTTTGTTACGGGATGTCTTGCCTGTATCTCTGACCATGATCAGATCGTGGCAGCGGCGGGTCCGGAACAGAAGGAATATAATCAGAAAGCGATCAGCCCTGAACTGGAAAAAATGATCGCAAACAGGGAAAGTGCGCAGATTGCAGCAAACAGCGATAAACACATTCGTTTCGTGGAATCACAGGATGAGAATCATATGTCAGCAGTTATTCAGCCGATCATCAGTGCCGGTGACGCCATCGGGTCCGTTATCATTGCAAGCGGGAAAAAAGAGATAGGCGAAGCGGAGAAGAAAATGGCACAGATGGCGGCTGTTTTTCTCGGTAAGCAGATGGAAAACTAATAATGTGCGGACTCCTTCTTGACACCTTCTTCAGAAGTGTTATAATACTAGTAAAATATCCCCCCAGGGGGGATATGAGAAGGAGGGACTGTTATGTTAGTACAGATGAACAAAATGAATGAAACCGTAGTGCCGGATACACTTATTTTGCATGAAGGAAAACACGGAGTACTGGATGGGGTGGAGGATATGGACGATATCTTTGGCGTCCCGGATGAGGAACGCCATCACCGCCATCGCCATGAGGAAAGCGGCGAAAATAAAGGGAAAAAGAAAGATTCCATTTTCAGGAGACATCGCCGCGGGGAGTCCTGATGATGAAAAAAATGTTATGGAAGACCATGAGGTTCCCGGCGCTTATAGCGATTCTGATTGTTGTTGCTGCACTATTGGATTTTGGTCTGCACATACCGTTTACCATACCGTTTTCGGTTATTCCACTAACCCTGGCAGGGGGATATGTCTGCTGGTCGACAGTGTCCGCGGTAATTTCTTTAAAGAAGGTTACCGCAGGTGTTCTGGTAGTTTTTGCACTTGTCGGGACTACGTATGTAGGTGAATATCTGTCGGGAGCGATCGTATCATTTATGATGATCTTTGGGGAAGCGCTGGAAGAGCTTACGATGGAACGCACAAAAAATGCAGTCAGGGATCTGATATCCCTGGTTCCGCCTGTATGCAGAAAGTACATAGATGAGGAGTTCAGGGAAGTATCTATCAGGACAGTCCGCCCCGGAGATATCCTGAAGGTCATTCCGGGAGAACGGATACCCGTAGACGGTGTCATAATAAAGGGGCAGGCTTCTGTCAATGAAGCTTCTATAACCGGGGAGAGTCTGCCTGTAGATAAAACGGTCGATGATACGGTATTTGTGGGTGCGCTGAATGAAAACGGTGTTATCGAAATAAAAACTGTTAAGATCGGAAGCGATACAGTTCTGGGTAAGATCATCGGTACTGTTCGGGAAGCACAGGAGAATAAGGGAAGTACACAGAGAATCGCAGATACATTTGCAAATTATTTTCTGCCGGTGATACTTATTATCTGTGCAATCGTAGGGATTGCCACCAGAGACATTATGCGGGTGATGACAATTCTTGTGATTGCATGTCCGTGTGCACTGGTCCTTGCGACGCCCACGGCAGTGATCGCCAGTGTAGGAAACGCGGCAAAACGCGGAATTATCCTGAAGGGCGGCAGTTCGATTGAACGATGCGCTGAAATTACGGCGGTCTGCCTTGACAAGACGGGTACGCTGACAAAGGGCAGACCGAGAGTGGTATCCTTTGTCTCGTGGGGTTCTGAGCCAGAGACGCTGGAGGCGCTTGGAATTGCCGAGAAAAATTCGCAGCATCCGATAGCGGGTGCCGTCATAGACTATTTAAAAAATGTAAAGAAGATGGATATGTCCGGGGTTGCTGACGGCGAATTTGAAATGCTTTTTGGCAGGGGAGTCCGGGTGAGTGTGCAGGGCGCAGTTTATGAGGTGTCCAATAGGAAAATTCTCGAGAACTGTGAGCCTGATGATGGAAAGGCAGAGGAATTTCTGGACCGTGAAGAAAAGCTTGGAAGGACAGCCATGCTGATTGTCAGCGGACGGAGAATACTGGGCGGGATTTCCGTGGCAGATACGCTGAGGGAATCTGTCCCGGAGACGATACAGTCACTGCGGGAGATGGGGATTGACCGGATTGTGATGCTGACGGGGGACAATGAAGCCACCGCTAAGGAAATATGCAGCCAGGCGGGCATCACAGAATATCATGCAGGACTTTTACCGGATGAGAAGCTGAAGTATCTGGAAGAACTGAAAAAACAAGGCGAGAAAGTGGCGATGGTGGGGGATGGAGTCAATGATGCGCCGGCGCTGGCACTTGCAGATGTGGGGATTGCAATGGGAGCTGCCGGAACAGATGTGGCGGTGGAAACGGCCGATATCGCTTTTATGGCTGATAATATAGAGGCGTTTCCGTTTACGCTCGCGCTTTCAAGACGGACCGCGCATGTTATCCGGCAGAACATCATTGTATTTGCCTGTATTGTCAATATATGCGGTGTACTGCTGTCTGGGCTGGGCTTTCTGAACCCGGTTGTCGGCGCACTGATCCACAATGCTTCTTCTATATTTGTAGTGCTGAATTCATCGCGTATGCTGAGCTGGCATCTGTCTACATCAGATAAAACTCTTCGAGTGTCAGACCAGTCAGTGTGAGGTAAAGAGCCAGTGAACGTGTCACATACCGGATATGCCAGGGTTCCCAGGCATATCCGGTTATTTCCGTCTTGCAGGCCGGATAACGCAGGATAAAACCAAAAAGAGCAGCATTTTTGGCGAGCCATTTACCTTCTCTGGTGCGTGCAAACTCGTCGGTCAGATCATAGTCAATGCTTTTGCACGAGACATCAAGGGCCAGTCCGCTCTGATGTTCACTGGCACCCGGCGGTGCGATAAACAGGTTATCTTCCGGATCTTCAAGTATTGCGATTCTTTCGTCGTAGATTTCTTTCTGGCGTGCATACGACCGGTAGCCGGAAACCCCGTACAGCTGAATCCCTTCCCACCTCGCCTGGGCGAAGAGAAGGGCAGCCCAATCGGCGGCCTCTTTGCGCATCAGCTTTTTGCTGTCCCCGCGGGGAGCGCAGAATGGGAAGACGGCTTCCGTCAGGTCTTTTGGTACGTAGGTTTCTGATAAACGGTGTTCGCGATTGATGAGACGGGCATAGGAATTCATAAAAAACCTCCGGTATCTTAGCTTTTTACAGCGTATGACGACCGGAGGCAAAGTATGTTATTGATATTTTAAAGCTTCGGTTCCCATCTCTTCCAACAATTCACTTTTAATCTTAAAAAGCTTGTCTGACAGATCGACGTATACCTCATGTGGATTGACAAGACGCCGTGTCTCATCCCACAGTGTCTCCTGCTCCTTCCTGCAGATCCCCTGGATTTCCATTACACTCGGGGACTGATAGACACATTCACCCTTCAGGAACACCGGAACCAGAAGCTCCCGCAGGGTATAGGTACCTCCCTCAATTTTTGTCTTCTTCCATGTCTCAAGCGGATCAAAAATAATCATATCCCTGGAATCGTCAAATGTTTCGTCTGCCAGGCAGATCAGGTCTGCCCGGATTTTTCCGTTTTCTTTATCATAAATCCGATAAATCGTTTTGTTTCCGGGATTGGTCACCTTCTCCGAATTCTCAGAAAGTTTAATCTTCGGAATGAAATCATCATCTCCGGATTCTCTGATCGCAGCCAGTTTATAAACACCCCCGAATGCCGGGCAGTCTTTCGATGTGATAAGATTTGTACCCACACCCCAGGAGTTGATTTTGGCGCCCTGGGCTTTCAGGCTGTCAATCAGATGCTCATCCAGATCACTTGAGGCAGAGATAATGGCATCACCAAAACCGGCACGTTCCAGCAGTGTATGGGCTTTCTTGGAAAGGTAAGCGAGGTCTCCGCTGTCAATACGGATTCCGTATCCCTTAAAATCAGAGTGTTTTTCTTTCATTTCCTGGAAGACACGAATTGCATTTGGAACCCCTGACTTCAACACATCATAAGTATCCACCAGCAGGATACATGCGTCAGGATAGAGGTTGGCGTACGTCTTAAATGCTGTGTACTCATCCGGGAAGCTCATGATCCAGCTGTGAGCATGTGTGCCTTTTACAGGGACATCGAACATCTGTCCTGTCAGTACGTTGGAAGTTCCCACACATCCGGCGATCACCGCGGCACGTGCACCGTAGATGCCGGCATCCGGTCCCTGGGCCCGGCGAAGACCGAATTCCATCACACCGTCGCCCTGAGCTGCATATACAACGCGGGCAGCCTTGGTGGCGATCAGGCTCTGGTGGTTGACGATGTTTAAGATCGCGGTTTCGAGAAGCTGCGCTTCCATCACCGGGGCGATTACCTTCAGCAGAGGCTCTCTTGGAAATACGACCGTCCCTTCAGGAATGGCATAGATGTCTCCTGTAAAATGAAAACCTCTTAAATATTCCAGAAAGTCACGGTCAAAGATATTCAGGCTTTTTAAATATTCAATATCGTCCGGTGTGAAATGAAGGTCCCGGACATATTCAATGATCTGCTCAAGCCCTGCTGCGATCGCATAACCGCCTTCGCATGGATTGCGGCGGTAAAAGGCATCGAAAACGACCATTTGATCTGTGGGATTTTTAAAATAACCCTGCATCATGGTCAGCTCATAAAGATCTGTAAGCAGGGTAAGGTTTAAAGCACGCATAATATTTGATTTCTCCTTAAGTAAATTCTTACTGAAAAACGTCAGAAAGTATGAAAATATGTAACTGTACACGACCGCACATCTTCTTGCATGACCTGATGCCGGGCAAGAAGCATCGGAGGTTCCTCCGATGGGAAGATAGCTATAAAAAACTGCTTACAAGCAAGCTTGATGCTGTTTTTTATAGCTATCTTTCCGCCGTCCTGAACGGTTACGAAAATATTATAGCACTGCGAAAATGTAATGTAAATAAAAACGTCGTTTTATAGCCGGCTGCAGGTGATTTTAGACGGTTAAATCTCTTACTACGATCAGCTGAGAATGGTCCCAAAGTTATTAATTCTCAAATTTTCCTCTAAATATCCAGATGCTTTAGCGATTGTTTTTTATATCATAATTCCAAAGCAAACATTCAGTTGAAAAATATCGAAAAAACAAGGCGGATAAATCTGGGGGAAAAAATTTAAAAAAGTTGTAAAAAGTACTTGCATTTTTTTTCTGAATGCTATATAATTCATTTTGTCGCGAAATTGGGCTATCGCCAAATGGTAAGGCAACGGACTCTGACTCCGTCATTTCAAGGTTCGAATCCTTGTAGCCCAGCTGAGAGCATCTCGTAAGAGGTGCTCTTTTTATTTTGCGATACTGAAAAGAAAGAGTGATTGTATTTACGTTTGTGAGTGGTGTATAATGAGACAGTTAAAAACTGATACTCAAGAAGGAGAGACAGATGCCATATTCATTCAAAAGCAGAGTGCGCTTCAGCGAGATTGGTGAAGACAGGAAGATGTCACTGAACAGCATTTTAAATTATTATCAGGACTGCAGCAATTTTCATTCGGAAGAAGTGGGGCTGGGGCTTTCGCATCTTGAAGCGAAAAAGCGGGCATGGATGCTTTCTTCCTGGCAAATCCGTGTAGATCGTTATCCGGTGATGGGGGAACCTCTGGTTGTCAGTACCTGGGCGTATGACTTTAAAGGCTTTTACGGCTATAGGAATTTTCTGCTGAAAACAGAAGAGGGAGAACTTTTATCGTATGCCAATTCCCTGTGGATCTTTATCAATACGGAAACGGGGAGTCCGGCCAGAATTGATTCGGAGGAGGCAGAAGGGTACGTGACAGAAGAAAAGTTTCCGATGGAGTATGCACCGCGAAAAGTACCGGTTCCTGAGGCGGGCGATAAAATGGAAGGATTCACAGTGAAACATCATCACCTGGATGTTTATCATCACGTAAATAACGGGCAGTACATTCAGATGGCGCGTGAGTTCCTTCCGGAAGATTTTAAAATAAGCCAGATGCGTGCGGAATATAAAAAGCAGGCAGTGCTTGACAGTGTTGTGATACCTGTGGTACACAAAGAGGAGAACAGTTTTACAGTGGCCCTGTGTGCAGAGGATGAAGATCCTTACGCAGTGGTGGAATTTCAATAGGAGAATATATGATTCAGATAGGAAAAAAGCAGAAGCTTATAATTGTGAAGACGGTAGATTTTGGTGTGTATCTGGCAGAAAACAGGGAAGAAAAAGAGGCGGAGCGTGTGCTGCTTCCTAAAAAGCAGGTTCCGCAAGGTGCAAAAACAGGAGACGAGCTGGAGGTATTTATCTACCGGGATTCCAGTGACCGCCCTATCGCTACGGTAAATGAGCCGGTAGCACAGCTCAATAAAACAGCGGTGTTCAAGGTGTCAGATGTGGGTAAGATCGGCGCCTTCCTGGACTGGGGACTGGAAAAGGACCTGCTGCTTCCATTTCGTGAGCAGACGAAAAAGGTCCGGCCCGGAGAGGAAGTGCTGGCCGCGGTCTATCTTGATAAAAGCAGCAGACTTTGTGCAACCATGAAAGTCTACCATTATCTGAAGACAAATTCTCCATATGTGATAGGAGATGAAGCGGAAGGACGGGTATACGAGATCAGCGATAATTTCGGTGTGTTCGTGGCGGTGGATGACCAGTACTCAGGACTGATCCCGAAACAGGAAGCACAGGGAACTTACCGTGTCGGAGATACTCTGAAACTGCGCGTGACAGCAGTGAAAGAAGACGGGAAACTGAATCTGACTGCTCAGAAAAAAGCGTATCTTCAGATGGATGAGGATGCGGAAGCAGTCTTCCGTGTGATCGAGGAATTCGCAGGGGTACTGCCATTCGATGATAAAGCTTCCCCTGAGGTCATAAAAAGGGAGTTTGGCCTTAGTAAAGCGGCGTTTAAACGGGCGGTCGGCCATCTGCTGAAAGAAAAGAAAGCTGCGATCAGAGACGGCAAAATTTATATCTTAAAATAAGTTATATCAGAGCGGTAAACAGCAGATAAAGGACGGTTTGCAGGACATTGACTCCTGCAGACCGTTTTTTACATGCAAATATGAGGGGCACAAATGTTCGCAGGCACCTTGTAACTTTGACTGGTCATATAGTATAATATCAACAGAGATAACCGTGGAAAAATATTGAACGAAGGAGAAATTACGTGGAATTTACACATTTGCATGTTCATACGGAATACAGTCTTCTGGACGGTTCCAATAAGATAAAAGAATACGTGGCGAGAGTGAAGGAACTCGGGATGGACAGTGCTGCCATCACGGACCACGGGGTCATGTATGGGGTGATCGATTTCTATCGCGCGGCCAGGGAAGCAGGGATACGCCCGATTCTGGGCTGTGAGGTTTATGTTGCTCCGAATTCCAGATATGACAGAGAAGCAGGGGGCGGGGATGACAGATATTACCACCTGGTCCTGCTCGCAGAGAACAATCAGGGATATCAAAATCTGATGAAGATCGTTTCCAAGGGATTCGTGGAAGGCTTCTATTATAAGCCGAGAGTTGATCTGGAGGTGCTTGAGGAGTATCATGAAGGGATCATAGCATTGAGTGCCTGCCTTGCAGGTGAAGTAGCACGCTGCCTTCAGAAAGGGCTGTACGATGAGGCGAAAAAAAGTGCGCTTCGTTACCGGGATATTTTCGGGGAGGATTCTTTCTTCCTGGAACTCCAGGATCACGGAATTCCGAACCAGAAGATGGTCAATCAGCAGCTTGTGCGCATGAGCCAGGAAACAGGGATCGAACTGGTGTGTACAAATGATATCCACTATACGTATGCGGAGGATGAGACATCCCACGATATCCTGCTGTGTATTCAGACGAATAAAAAGGTACAGGATGAAGACCGGATGCGCTATGAGGGCGGACAGTATTATGTAAAGTCACCGGAAGAAATGGAGGAACTCTTCCCATATGCACCGCAGGCGTTAAAAAACACTCATAAAATAGCCATGCGCTGTAATGTGGAGATTGAATTCGGAGTCACAAAGCTTCCAAAATACGATGTGCCTGATGGCTACACTTCCTGGGAATACCTCAACAAACTGTGTTTTGATGGTCTGGAGGAACTGTATCGGCCGGTTACTGAGGAGCAAAGAGAACGCCTGACGTATGAACTGGAGACAATCCGGACCATGGGGTACGTGGATTACTTTCTGATCGTATGGGACTTTATCAAATATGCACGTGATCATGATATTATCGTTGGCCCGGGGCGCGGCTCTGCGGCGGGCAGCCTGGTATCGTATACGCTTGGCATAACAAAACTGGATCCCATGAAATATCAGCTGCTGTTCGAACGATTTCTGAACCCTGAGCGTGTATCCATGCCGGATATCGATATTGATTTCTGCTTTGAGCGCAGACAGGAAGTCATAGACTACGTGGTTGAGAAATACGGTAAGGACCGCGTGGTACAGATCGTAACATTTGGTACCATGGCGGCGCGGGGTGTGATCCGCGATGTCGGGCGGGCGCTCGATCTGCCGTATGCGATGGTGGATTCCATCGCCAAGATGATTCCTAATGAATTAAACATTACAATTGATAAAGCATTGAATATGAACCGGGAACTCAGGAAACTCTATGAGGAAGATCCTCAGATGAAATACCTGATCGATATGTCAAAACGTCTGGAAGGACTGCCGCGTCATACATCCATGCATGCGGCGGGGGTCGTCATCAGCCAGAAGGCCGTGGATGAGTATGTGCCCCTGTCCAAGGCGTCGGATGGCTCCGTCACCACACAGTTTACGATGACCACGCTGGAAGAACTGGGGCTGCTGAAAATGGATTTCCTGGGTTTGCGCACCCTTACGGTGATACAGAATGCGGTGAAGCTGGCAGAGCACAGTACGGGAAAGCCGTTGAATATTGATGCTGTTGATTATAATGATCCCAGTGTGCTTGCGATGATCGGTGCAGGGAAGACCGAGGGCGTCTTTCAGCTTGAAAGTGCAGGGATGAAAAACTTTATGAAGGAACTAAAGCCCCAGAGTCTTGAGGATATCATAGCGGGTATCTCGCTTTACCGTCCGGGACCCATGGATTTTATTCCGCAGTATATTAAAGGAAAAAACCACCCAGAGACAACGACTTATGACTGCCCGCAGCTGAAGCCTATCCTGGAGGCGACGTACGGATGCATTGTGTATCAGGAGCAGGTTATGCAGATCGTGCGTGACCTGGCAGGCTATACACTGGGCAGAAGTGATCTGGTACGCCGTGCCATGTCGAAAAAAAAGGCGGCTGTTATGGCCAAAGAGCGACAGAATTTTGTCTATGGAAACGTGGAGGAAGATGTGCCGGGATGTGTCAGCAGAGGAATTTCTGAACAGGTCGCAAATAAGATCTATGACGACATGACGGATTTTGCAAAGTATGCATTTAATAAATCACATGCGGCTGCATATGCTGTAGTTTCCTATCAGACAGCGTATCTGAAATATTATTTTCCGGTTGAATTCATGGCGGCACTGATGACTTCCTGTGTAGATAACCCTTCCAAGGTCTCAGAATATATCTTAACGTGCAGGCAGATGAAAATCGATATTCTTCCGCCGGATATCAATCAGAGTGTGGGTGTGTTTTCTGTAGAGGGGGGAGCGATTCGTTACGGACTGGCCGCCATTAAGGGAATCGGACAGCCTGTTCAGGAGGCGATCGTTGAAGAGAGAGACAAGCAGGGGCCTTATACATCACTGAAAAATTTTATTGAGCGGCTGACAGGCAAAGAAGTAAATAAACGCACACTCGAGAACTTCATTAAAGCCGGTGCATTTGACGGACTGGGCGGGAGCAGGAAGCAGTACATGATGGTCTATGCACAGGTTCTGGATGGTGTAAGCCAGGAAAAGAAAAATTCAATGACCGGCCAGATGTCACTGTTTGACATGATGGGGGAAGAAGAAAAACAGGCGTATGAGATTCAGCTTCCGGATGTCGGTGAATTTGACCGGGAACTTCTGCTTTCGTTTGAAAAAGAGGTGCTGGGCGTCTACATCAGCGGTCATCCGCTGGAGGAATATGAAGCGCAGTGGCGGGCCCAGATTTCTGCTGTGACATCAGATTTTTATCCCGATGAGGAGACCGGGTATCCCAGGATTGCGGACGGTTCGAAGCAGATTGTCGGCGGCATGATCACGGAAAAAACCATAAAATACACGAAAAATAATAAGACCATGGCTTTCCTGACAGTGGAGGACCTTGTGGGGACTGTGGAAGTCGTCGTATTCCCACGGGATTATGAGACAAATGCCCATTTAATGAATGAAGACTCGAAAGTATTCATAAAAGGACGGGTTTCCGCGGAAGATGACAAGCCCAGTAAGCTTATCTGTGAATCCATCACGCCGTTTGGAGAGATTCCGCGTCAGCTGTGGATCCAGTTTGCGGACAAAAAAGAGTATGAGAACAACGTGGCCGGGTTATATGAGACACTGAGAGAGTCGGATGGAAGGGATGAGGTTATCCTGTTTATCCGGTCGGATAAGACGATGAAAAAGCTTCCGCCGTCCAGGAGTGTCGGTATTGACGATCGGCTGATCGACACACTTTCACGCAAATATGGAGAGCAGAATGTGAAAGTTAAAGAAATGAGTATTGAAAAACATGGAAAAATGCATTAAAATATAAGATATTACCAGAATTGGATACAAAAAACCAAAGTGTTAAACCCTTTTGGAGGAAGAAATATGGCGAATAATAAGGTAAATACCATCGGAGTTTTAACCAGCGGGGGGGATGCTCCCGGTATGAATGCCGCAATCCGTGCGGTTGTGAGGCGCGGACTGTCCAAGGGATGTCATATGAAGGGCATATTAAAAGGATACGACGGACTGCTGAATGAAGAAATCATAGATATGGAAGCCAAAGACGTGTCAGATACGATAGAACGGGGGGGAACAGTTCTTTATACTGCCCGCTGTGCGGAGATGCGTACGGAGGACGGCCAGAAAAAGGCAGTGGAGATCTGCGGACGTCATGGGATTGACGGCCTGGTAGTGATCGGCGGAGATGGTTCTTTTGCCGGTGCACAGAGACTGGCAAATCTTGGAGTGAATGTCGTTGGAGTGCCGGGAAGTATTGACCTTGATATCGCCTGTACGGATTATACGATTGGTTTTGACACGGCAGTCAATACTGCGATGGAAGCGATCGATAAAGTCCGTGATACCTCAACCTCTCATGAACGATGCAGTATCATCGAGGTTATGGGAAGAAATGCAGGATACATAGCCCTTTGGTGCGGAATTGCAAATGGTGCGGAGGATATCCTTCTTCCTGAAAAATATGATTATGATGAGGAAAAGATCATCAACAATATCATTGAAAACCGTAAAAGAGGTAAAAAACATCATATCATCATCAATGCGGAAGGAATCGGTCACTCTACCAGTATGGCAAAACGTATTGAGGCGGCGACAGGTATCGGAACGCGTGCGACAATTCTCGGACACATGCAGCGGGGCGGGAGCCCTACATGCAAAGACCGTGTTTATGCATCTATAATGGGGGCGTATGCAGTTGATCTGCTTGTAGCGGGAAAGACGAAACGTGTTGTCGCTTACAAGAATGGTGAATATGTGGACTTTGATATCAACGAAGCACTGGCTATGGAAAAAGGAATTCCGGAATACCAGTATGAAGTTGCGAGATCATTGTCAGCAAATTACGCAAAATAACAGTTAGGTAATGGGGCTGCGTCAGCAGCCCCATTTTTTACAGGTGATTATGGATACCAGATTACACATTAAACAAAAAAGAATAAAGGCGGAACAGGCGGTGGCTGTAGGATTCTTCCTGAGTATCTTACTGGGAAGTGTTCTGCTTGCCCTTCCGATTAGCGCGGCTGACGGCCAGACGACACCGTATATAGACGCTCTGTTTACGGCAGTCACTTCTGTCTGTGTGACCGGACTTGTGACAGTCACGACAGCTCTGCACTGGAGTGTTTTCGGCAAGGTTGTGATTCTGATACTGATCCAGATCGGTGGTCTTGGGATTATGAGTATCATGACCGTATTCTTTCTGGCTCTGCGAAGGAGGATATCACTGGGAAACCAGAAGCTGTTGAAAGAGAGTTATAACCTCGGACAGATGGAGGGGGTGGTGGGGATGGTAAAAAAAATCATCCTGGGCACACTCACCGTAGAAGGCGCGGGGGCGGTGCTGTATGCATGCAGTCTCGTTCCTGAATACGGCCTGCGCAAAGGTGTTTTTATGTCTGTGTTTAATGCCGTTTCCTGCTTCTGCAATGCGGGGATGGATATTATCGGTCCGGACAGCCTGAAGCCGTTTTTCAGCAATCCCCTGATGAACATCACAACCATGCTGCTGATCATACTTGGCGGTATTGGTTTCATCGTGTGGTGGGATATCCTGAATTTTATTAAAAGCAGACGGGGAGCAGGCAGAAAGCGCAACCGTCAGCTGGGGCTGCATACGAAGCTGGTGCTGACTGTGACTGCGATCCTGATCGCCGGGGGAGCACTGCTGATCCTGATGTTTGAATGGAGCAATTCCAGGACTCTTGGGAACCTGTCGGTTCCTGACAAGCTGATGGCTGCCGTATTTCAGTCGGTAACAACAAGGACGGCAGGCTTTGAGACGATCTCACAGGCCAGTTTTTCAGATGCGACGGCACTGCTTTCAATGGTGCTGATGTTTATCGGAGGTTCACCGCTCGGAACTGCAGGGGGGATGAAGACAACTTCGGCAGCGCTTGTGGTGCTGCTGGTCTGCATGTTTATTCAGGGGGAAGAGAATATTGTGCTGTTTAAACGCAGGATTTCCATGAACAATGTCCGAACGGCAGTGGTTGTCGTATCGGTCGGACTGACTGTGGCGATTACGGGGACCCTGCTGCTTACACTGGCAGCAGACGCGCCATTTCTGGATGCGGCGTACGAAGTGGTGTCGGCACTCGGCACTGTGGGACTGACCAGGGGGCTGACGCCTCATCTGCCGTGGGCCGGCAAAATTATTATAATGGTGATCATGTATATAGGGAGGATCGGTCCGATCACCCTGATGCTGGCACTCGTAAGAAAGAGACGGAAAAAGCAGCAGATTCAGTATCCGGAACAACAGATTATGATAGGATAGGTGAGAAGTATGGGAAAAAAACAGTATGCCGTATTTGGGCTTGGAAAGTTTGGCTGGAGTGTCGCAATGACGCTTGCACAGAGCGGGTGTGAGGTTCTCGCAGTCGACAAGAACAGGGAGATTGTCGAGGCGATAGCCGATGAAGTGACTTGTGCAGTGCATGCAGATATGACCAACCCGAAAGCGGTTCACAGCCTTGGTCTTGACGGCATCGATGTGGCGGTGATTGCGCTGGCTGAGGACATGGAGACAAGTATTATGGGCACCATACTTGTAAAAGAGGCGAATGTTCCGTATGTGCTGGCAAAGGCTGTCAGTGCGCTGCATGCGACAATACTGAAAAAGATAGGAGCCGATGAGGTCGTATTTCCGGAACAGGATTCAGGCGTCCGGGTGGCAAGAAATCTGGTATCAGGGGGATTTGAAGATTTGTTTTCCCTTTCCGATACATTCAGCATGGTGGAGATGAAAGTGCCGGAGCAGTGGGCCGGCAAAACACTACGTGAACTGGACTTAAGGGGCCGCTGTCACATTAATGTAGTGGCACTGAAGAAGGATGAGGATATAAGAGTTAATCTGAATCCTGATGAAGAGGTGGACGGCAGAGCGACAATGGTACTGATCGGCAATAATATTGATTTAGAAAGAATGAAGGGCAAATTAAAGTAATATGATAACAAGTACAGCAAATCGTCAGGTGAAACGAGTGATACAACTGCAGAAGAAAGGGAGACTGCGCAGGGAAGAGGACTGTTTTATCGCAGAAGGCGTTAAAATGGCACTGGAGGCACCCACGGAACATGTTCTGCAGGTTTATATGTCGGAGTCTTTTGAACGTGAAAAGGGACTACCCGAACAGCTGGAGAATCTGCCATGCGAGGTGGTGGAGGACAGGATCTTTGAACAGATGTCGGATACTATCACACCACAGGGGATACTATGCCTGATCCGGCAGTTTCATTATACGCTGGAAGAGCTGCTGAAGAAAGAGAGTCCACTGCTCCTGGTGCTGGAGGACCTTCAGGATCCAGGCAACGTGGGGACTATTTTCCGCACGGCAGAAGGAGCAGGTGTGGACGGCATCATTCTGAGCCATAACAGCGTAGACATCTACAATCCAAAGACAATACGATCAACGATGGGTTCAGTCTACCGGATGCCGTTTCTGTATGCGGATGATCTGCAGAAGATCTTGAAAATGTTGAAAAAAGAAGGCATCTGTACGTATGCGGCACATCTGGATGGGCAAAATACGTATGACAGGGAAGATTACCGGGGAGGAACGGCATTTTTAATTGGAAATGAGGGTAATGGGCTGAGCAGTGAACTGACAGTGGGAGCCCAGCGCAGGATAAGAATACCAATGGAGGGAAAGCTGGAGTCCCTGAATGCAGCTGTGGCAGCAGCGCTTCTAATGTATGAGGTGCACCGGCAGAGAAGTTAATGTGCTGCAAAAAGGCTCGACTTTCGTCAGATTTTCGTTTACAATGGAGCCATACAAAGTTCTTGTCAGAGAAAGGGGTTATTAAATGGGAGAAAATTTAAGCAGGAAGGAACAAAAACGTCGGAAACAGAAAAAACGTTTGATGGTGAAGAGCGTCATTCTACTCGTATTGCTTGTGATTCTTGGCGGATCTATCTGGGTTCTGGCTGAACAGATGAAGGGGAACAGCCAGAAGGGACAGGAGGAGGCCGGCAATGGACCGGAAGTGGCGGAGGGAGACACACCGGAACCGACAGAAGAAGCAAAGGAGACAACGACAGAGGCCGGACAGGGGGACAAGGAAAGTATACTTGCAGAAGCTGAACTGCTGGCAGCGCAGTATGATTATGATGCTGCCATCGCAAAGCTCCAGGAAGTTCCGGATGCGGCAAATGATTCTGACGTGGCGGCAAAGACGGAGGAATATGAGGCGACAAAAGCCAGCTGTGTGCCGGTGAATATCGATCAGGTAACTCATATATTTTACCACTCACTCGTAGTCGATCCTGATAAATGTTTCGGTAATCCTGACGACCCGCTTACTGCCGGATTTAATCAATGGATGACAACTGTCAGCGAATTTAACAAGATTACGCAGTCAATGTATGACAATGGCTATGTGATGGTTCGTCTGCGTGATCTGGTGAATCAGACCACGGATGCAGATGGAACGGTTCATTTTACAAAAGCTGAGATCATGCTGCCTCCGGGTAAAAAAGCATTTGTACTATCCCTTGACGATCTTTCCTATTATCACAGCTATGATGGAAGGGGGATCGCATCCAGGGTAGTACTCGACGATAATGGAAAGCCGACATGCGAATACATTGAGGACGACGGGACGGTGACGACGGGTGCGTATGACGTCGTACCGCTGATGGACCAGTTTATCGCAGAACATCCTGACGCCTCATACCGCGGGGCGAAAGGGATCATTGCACTGACAGGCTACAACGGCATTCTGGGATACCGCACAGACGGCGTATATGAGAGTCGTGATCCGGAGCACCTCGGACAGGACCAGAAGGCATGGCTGGATGCACATCCTGACTTTAACTACGATGAAGAATGTGCCCAGGCCAAGAAAGTGGCAGATGCCATGAAAGAGGATGGCTGGGAATTTGCGAGTCATACCTGGGGCCATCGCCATATCGCACAGATCTCACTGGACGATCTGAAAGCGGATACGGAGAAATGGGAGACGTATGTGTCGCCGCTCGTCGGTGGAACGGATACGATCATATTTGCCCATGGCGAGGATTTGGGAGACTGGCATGATTATGCGGCGGATAATGAGAAATTTAATTACCTGAAATCTGAAGGATATAATTTCTTCTGTAATGTAGATTCTACACAATACTTTGTACAGGTCCGTGACAACTATGTACGGCAGGGAAGAAGGAACCTGGATGGGTATCGTCTGTATCAGGATAAGATTATGGAAGATCCGACACAGCGCAAGACGGCTGATCTGTTTGACGCAGCGGAGGTTTATGATACCAGCAGGCCGAACGTACCGGAACTGTAATAGAACGTAACTGTTCAAGACGGCGGAGATACGCTTTCACGAACAGTTACATTATAACAATGTTAAATGCTGCACCCTGCAGATATCTTAAGGCGGGGGCAGCATTTGTTATTCCACAGGGAGGAAGAAATGGAAGAAAAACAAGAGATGAATGAGAAAGCATATGAAAAAGTGTTCCGTTATATCAAAAACGGTATCATGAACGAAGACTATCAGCTGGGAGAAAAACTTCCGCCTGAACGTGAACTGGCAGCCAGGCTTTCAGTCAGCCGCAACACGGTCAGAGAAGCATTCCGGACGCTGGGGATGATGGGAGTCGTTGAAAGCCAGCAGGGAGCAGGAAATTATATATCCGGGAACTTTGAGAAAAATCTGATCGAGTTTCTATCCATGATGTTTATGCTGCAGCGGATTGAATATCCTCAGATCAGCAAGCTGCGTGCGGGACTGGAGCAGAAGGCTGTGGAGCTCGGGGCGCTGAACAGAACAGAAGAGGAACTGGAAGAACTGGGTGCCATCGTAAAGGAAATGCGTAAAGACGATGAGAGTATAAATGCAGGACTGGATGCCCGATTCCATTCCGTTCTTGCTGCTACGTCAAAGAACAAGCCTATAATACAGATTCTGCAGGCTTTAAGTTCGGTAACGGAATCCTTTATCAGTGACATGCACAGTGATATCATGGTGTCGGCAGAAGCTAAAAAACAGCTGCAGGAAGCACATGAACAGGTTGTGCAGGCACTGGAAGAGCACGATAGTGAGAAAGCGGAGCAGGCAATAAAGTTTCACTTTGAAACGGTGGATGAACAACTTGCATTGAGGTGACAGATACGATTAGAGTGACCGTGTACATCTGAACCTGGTTCGGATGTACACGGTCACTCTATTTTTATTCATATAACATCTGGACATACGGGCGATTTAGGTATATAATGAAAAACAATTGGTCCTACCAATTAAGGGCGAATAAAATATCTGGGAGGAAATTATGAAGATTTTAGTGTGTATCAAGCAGGTGCCGGAGACGAACAGGGTTAATGTAGACCCTGTAACGGGAGTTCTCATGCGGGACGGCGTGGATTCCAAGATGAATCCGTATGACTTATATGCCCTTGAGACAGCGTTAAAGCTGCGGGAGGAAAAAGGGGGAAGGATCACAGTCATAACCATGGGACCGCCTCAGGCGGAAGCGGTAGTCAGAGAAGCATTTGCAATGGGGGCAGATGCAGGGATCCTGCTGTCTGACCGGAAATTTGGCGGGGCGGATGTACTTGCCACCAGCTATACTCTTTCACAGGGAATCAAAAAGGCGGGGCATTTTGATCTGATCCTATGCGGAAAACAGACGACAGACGGCGATACGGCGCAGGTAGGCGCGGAGATCAGTGAATGGCTTGGCATTCCCAGTGTATCCAACGTACGGAAAATTATAATGGCGGAAGAGGACAGCATTACTGTGGAGATGGATATGCCGAGGGATGTGGAGACCGTTAAAGTAAGATTTCCATGTCTGCTCGCGGTAGACAAAGATATCTTTCAGCCGCGCCTTCCTTCTTATCTGAAAAAGATGGCTACTGCAGACAGGGAGATTACGGTACTGTCTCTTACGGATATGGATGACACAGATGAAAAACATTATGGGCTGAATGGATCTCCGACACAGGTACAGCGTATATTCCCGCCATCATCGGATGTACGGCATGAATACTGGGAAGGTGAGTCGGTGGCTGAGCGGCTGTTTGACATGCTGAAGGAACAAAAATTTATCTAGGAGGAAATATGGCAGAATTAATCATTGATCAAAGTAAGATTAAGAACATACAGGCGCTGATTGACATTTGTCCGTTTGGTGCGTTAGAAGAAAAGGACGGAAAGCTCGGTGTTAATGCCGCTTGTAAATTATGTAAACTTTGTGTGAAAAAGGGACCGGAGGGCGCCGTTACTTACATAGATGACAAAGTTAAACAGCAGATTGACAAAAGTATGTGGACAGGGATCACGGTTTACGTTGATCATGTGGATGGCGAAATACATCCAGTCACTTATGAACTGCTTGGAAAAGCAAGAGAACTGGCAGCTAAAATTCATCATCCGGTCTACGCGGTCATGATGGGGAACAGAGTGGAAAAATGCAGCCGCCGGCTGCTGCATTACGGTGTGGATAAAGTATACGTCTATGATCAGCCGAAGCTGAAGGATTTTAATATTGAGACATATACAAACGCATTTGAAGACCATATCAAAACAATGATGCCGTCAGTGATCCTGGTGGGGGCGACTGCGGTGGGGCGTCAGCTGGCACCGCGCGTTGCGGCAAGGCTTAAGACCGGTCTGACTGCTGACTGTACGGTACTGGATATCAGAGAAGATACAGACCTGATCCAGATCAGGCCGGCATTCGGCGGCAATATTATGGCAGAAATCTGTACACCGGACAACCGTCCCCAGATGGCAACCGTTCGTTATAAGGTGATGAATGCGCCTGTCAGGGAGGTATCAGAATCAGGAGAGGTCGTCAGCTGCATGATTCCGGAGGAAAAGCTTGCCACAGGGATTGAAGTTCTCAATGTGAGAGCAAAAGAGCCGGAGAAAACGATCGAGACAGCCGATGTGCTTGTGATAGCTGGCAGGGGGGTCAAAAAGGAAGAAGACCTTGGCATGCTCCGGGAACTGGCAGAATTGCTGGAGGGACAGCTTGCCTGTACAAGACCCATTGTTGAAGCAGGCTGGATGGATGCGAAGAAGCAGGTGGGTCTGAGCGGGAGGACAGTGCGGCCGAAACTGATTATTACCTGCGGAGTATCCGGATCCGTTCAGTTTGCTGCCGGAATGAACAATTCAGACTGTATAGTTGCGATCAATACAGATGAAAAGGCCAGTATTTTTAAGACTGCACACTACTGTATCGTGGGTGATATTTATAAGGTAGTTCCGAGACTGACTGCACGCATCAGGGAAAACAAGGAGGTATCATAATGGCATATAAGAAGATCGATAACAATGATATTCAGACCCTTTGCAGAATGATCGGTGATGATGACAGGGTGCTCGTGGGAGAACACATAAATGAAGAATACTGCCATGATGAACTGAGCGGTACTTTCAGTACTCCGGATGTTGTCATACGGGCTTTGACTGCGCAGGAAATCTCGGATGTGATGCGTTATGCATATGAACAGGAAATCCCTGTGACACCGAGGGGAGCGGGAACAGGGCTGGTGGGATCGTGTGTTCCCATGGAACGCGGTATTGTAATAGAGACGACATTGATGAACCGCATTCTGGAGTTGGATGAGGATAACCTGACAGTGACGGCACAGCCGGGTGTCCTTTTGATGGAGCTTGCCTCTTTTGCAGAAGACCATGATTTTTTCTATCCGCCGGATCCGGGGGAAAAATCTGCAACAATAGGCGGAAATATCAGTACAAACGCAGGCGGGATGCGTGCGGTGAAGTATGGGGTAACGCGGGATTATGTAAGGGGACTTGAAGTCGTGCTTCCGAATGGAAAGATTGTGGAGTTTGGTGGAAAGGTCGTAAAAAACAGTTCCGGATACGCATTAAAGGATTTGATCGTGGGGTCAGAAGGCACACTTGGTATTGTAACAAAAGCAGTGCTCAAGCTGCTGCCTCTTCCTAAAAAATCCATCAGCCTGCTCGTACCGTTTCCCTCACTGAAACAGGCCATCGGCACGGTCCCCCTTATTATTAAATCAAAATCTATTCCAACCGCGGTTGAATTTATGCAGCGTGAAGTTATCATGGATTCTGAAGAATATCTGGGCAGGAAATTTCCGGATCATCAGGCGGATGCCTACCTGCTGCTGAAATTTGACGGGGCATCCACAGAGGAGATAGAGAAAGATTATCATGGGGTAGCTCAGATCTGTCTGGAACAGGGAGCATATGACGTGCTGATCTCCGATACCGAGGAACGAAATGATTCTATATGGAAAGCGAGAGGGGCTTTTCTGGAAGCGATCAAGGGTTCGACCACATATATGGATGAAGTTGATGTTGTAGTTCCCCGCAGCCAGGTTAATACACTGGTGGAATATATTCACAGTATTGAAGAAGAGGCGGGAGTCCGGGTCAAGAGCTTCGGCCATGCAGGTGACGGAAATCTGCATGTTTATATTCTGAAAGACCAGCTTTCAGATGAAGAGTGGGAATGCCGGATGAAAAGGGCGATGGAACTTATCTATAAGAAATCCAGAGAGCTTAATGGAAAAGTTTCAGGCGAACACGGAATTGGATATGCCAAGAAGCCGTATCTGTTTGAGGCTGAGGATCCAGAGGTCATGAACCTCATGAGAGGCATCAAGTATGCTTTTGATCCAAAAAATATCCTGAATCCACATAAAGTATGCGAGGAGTAAAAAGAGGAGATGACAATGGTTAAAATTAATCTGCCATTCGGAAGGGGAGCGATGGATATCACAGTGCCCGGGGAGCGGCTGAATGGAATCCTTCAGTCAGGGACCCATGCATACAGTGAACAGAAATCAGAAGAAGAACTTGTAAAAGAGGCACTGATTGCACCGGTGGGCTCACAGCCTCTGTCCGAACTGGTAAGGGGAAAACGTAATATTGTACTGATAGCCAGTGATCATACCAGGCCAGTGCCCAGCAGGGTCATTCTGCCGCCGGTACTGGAAGAGATAAAAAAAGGCAGCCCGAAGGCGGTACTCACCATTTTGATCGCCACGGGATTCCACCGTCCCACAACCCGGCAGGAACTGATCGACAAATTTGGAGACGGTATTGTGAATGATCCCGCTATCCGGTTTGTAGTACATCAAAGTGATAAGGAAGAAGACATGGTGAAGCTCGGCACGCTGCCTTCGGGGGGAGAACTGCTGATCAACCGCGTTGCTGCTGACGCTGACCTTTTGATGTCAGAAGGTTTTATTGAACCGCACTTTTTTGCCGGCTTTTCCGGAGGGCGCAAAAGTGTTCTGCCGGGGGTTTCAAGCAGGAGGACAGTACTGGCAAATCACTGTTCAGAATTTATTGCGGATGCGAATGCCCGGACCGGTATCCTGGAGGGGAATCCTGTTCACAGGGATATGGTCTGGGCAGCCGGGCGTGCGAAGCTTGCATTTATCGTAAACGTCGTTCTGGATGCGAATAAAAAGGTGATCCGGGCTTTTGCCGGACATTTTGAGAAGGCGCATCAGGCGGGCTGTGCATTTGCTGATAAACTTTTCGGTACTGATGCCATTATGTCCGATATCGTGGTAACCACGAACGGCGGATATCCTCTGGACCAGAATATTTACCAGACAGTTAAGGGAATGACTGCCGCAGAGGCTTCATGCCGGCCAGGCGGTGTAATTATCATGTGCTCCAGCTGCAGCGACGGGCATGGGGGGCAGAATTTCTATGATCTCTTTGCGAATGAGAAATCTGAAAATGTGATCATGAAACGTATTCTGGAAACAGACCGGAATGAAACTGTCCCGGATCAGTGGGAAGCACAGATTCTGTGCCGCATCCTGATGAACTATCATGTGATCATGGTGACACAGGCGCCCCGGGAGATGATAGAGGCAATGCATATGACGTATGCCGCGGATTTTGAAGAGGCGCTTGGGCTGGCGGATGTATACCTGGGGAAAAAGAATGCGGGTATTACGGTGATACCGGATGGGGTTTCTGTGATCATCAGAAGACATGGGCATCAGAATGGAGTGCAGTAAAAAAGGACGGGCGACCGTCCTTTTCTGATGCATTAATTTACAAACACATAAAAAATGGATGGTAAAATACTTTGAAAAATGGTAATATCAAACCATATCATTGACGCAGATTGTTTGGATTTTATGGAAAGGGAAAAGGAGAAGCGATGAGAGGTTTGGACACTCCGATTAAGAAGATCCGTAAAGAGATTTTCAGGGAAATTGCAAGGATAGCATTTGAATCGGATCAGGAGCATTTTAAGGGTGAGATTGAAGCGATACCGTATCATATTGTTGAGGAACGCGCAAAATACCGTGACAGTATCTACCGCGAACGGGCTGTTGCCAGTGAGCGTGTGCGTCTTGCCATGGGTATGTCCCTGAGACCGGAAAACCGTGCTGTACATATCACTGCCGGTGTGGATAAGAGTAACATCGATGAAAAATACTATGAACCGCCGCTGATGCAGGTTATCCCGTCTGCCTGTGATGCCTGTGAACCCAACAGTTATATGGTGAGCGATATGTGCAGAGGCTGCGTGGCACATCCCTGCCGCCAGGTCTGTCCCAAAGGAGCTATTATAGTAAAAAAGGGAAAATCGATCATTGACCAGGAAAAGTGTATTCGCTGCGGCAAATGTAAGCAGGTTTGTCCTTACGATGCAATTTCCAGGATGGAGCGCCCCTGCGCAAGAGCCTGCGGGGTCAATGCCATTGACAGTGATGAGCAGGGACGTGCTACGATCAATCACAAAAAGTGTGTATCCTGTGGTATGTGCATGGTGAGCTGCCCGTTTGGCGCCATTTCTGACAAGTCTCAGATCTTTCAGCTGTGCAAGGCGCTGCGGGAAGAACAGTTTATTGTAGCTGAGGTTGCACCGGCTTATATTGGACAATTTGGAAAAAATGTGACACCGGAGAAATTAAAGGCGGCTCTGCTGCTTCTGGGTTTCAGGGAAGTCTATGAGGTAGCACTGGGGGCTGATATCGGAGCCGTGGCGGAGGCCCATCATTATGCGCAGAAAGTTGCTACGGGTGAACTTCCGTTTCTTTTGACTTCCTGCTGTCCATCCTGGTCGCTGCTGGCAAAGAAACATTTTCCTGATCTGGTAGACAGTGTGTCTCAGGAGCTGACTCCTATGGTGGCAACGGCCCGCAGTATCAAACAGAAGCATCCGGACGCACGGGTGGTGTTTGTCGGCCCCTGCGCTTCCAAGAAACTGGAGGCTTCCAGACGCACGGTTCGGAGTGATGTGGATTTTGTCATCACATTTGAAGAGCTGGTTGGCATGTTCGAGGCAAAAGGTATCGATCTGGAGGAGATGGAGCCTTCAGGAGGCAATTTTGCCATGAATGATGCTACTGCTGCGGGACGCGGGTACGCTGTTGCCGGAGGCGTGGCGGAAGCGATCCGTCAATGTCTGGAAGAATATTATCCGGATGTACCGGTTCATATAGAACATGCAGAGGGACTTGCTGACTGCAGGAAAGCTCTTATGATGGCGAAAGCAGGGAAACTTAACGGCTGTCTGATCGAAGGAATGGGATGTCCGGGCGGATGTATGGCCGGGGCAGGCACGAATGTTTCTGTGAAAACTGCGGCGGGGGAACTGAAAAAACTTCAGGCGGCTTCAACACGGAAGATTCCGTCCAGAGATCTGCTGGAGCTTCATTTAGAATAGTACAAGAGATATTGAGGAAAAAAGCGTTTATCCGACAGCGGGTAAACGCTTTTTTGATGAAAGCGTACCAAACCTAGTTTCTACTGTAAAATATTGGCGACCGGTTTTCCTTGACTTAAAAATGTAAACTTGTTAGAATAACTTCGTAATAAAACTTAACAATTTTGTAATAAATGATGTTCAGGAGGTTATTATATGAAAAACAGGTTAATACAGATCATACGGACACTCGGTGGAGCAGCAGCGCTGTCATTACTGATGGCAGTACCGGTATTTGCAGACGGCACAGAGACAGAAGCTGTGCAGCAGGTGGAGGCTTCGGAAGAAAATGTGTGGGATACGCGGGCTGTTGCCAATGTGATCTCATGTGCGAATATCAGAAGTGAGGGAACAATTGAATCGGCCCGTGTGGGTATCCTGCCGTCGGGAGCCATGGCTGATGTAGTAGAAAAAGGAGAAGCCTGGACACTGATTTCTTCAGGAGGTATAGAAGGTTACATAAGAAACGACCTTCTCGCTTTCGGGGAAGAGGCGAGAGCGATCTATGAAGCTCTTTATGGAAGTTCTGTTGCGGCGGCGCTTCCCGCAGAGAATACTGTTGATTCAGCAGGCGGCCAGGGCTCAGAGGAAACTTCTGAGGAAACCGTAACAGAAGAAACTGCGGAAGAGGAGACCGTTCAGGAGGAGGCAGCTCAGCAGGAAATTCCTCAGGCAGAGAGCACTCCTGAAGAGGCTGCTCCGGAAGCCCAGGCTCAGCCGGTACCTGAAGAAGAGGAAACGGAGGAAACCGCAGGCGTCGGAGTATCCGGCGGAGAACTTGATCTGCTTGCGGCCATTATCCAGTGCGAAGCCGGCGGGGAGAGCCACGAGGGAAAAGTAGCAGTAGGAGCAGTCATTATGAACCGTATCCAGAGCAGTGATTTTCCGGACAGCATCAGTGATGTCGTTTATCAGAGCGGACAGTTTTCACCGGTTGCAAGCGGAAAGCTGTCATCTGTTCTTCAGGAGGGGGCGAGAAGCGACTGTTACGCCGCTGCCCAGGAGGCACTCAATGGGGTCAATCCGGTAGGAAACAGCCTGTACTTCAACAGCGGAAGCGGCAGGGGTATACAGATTGGAAATCAGCATTTTTATTAATCACAGAACATAAAACTGGCAAATGGGAATTCGCATTTCGCAATGCGGTTCCCATTGCTTTTTTTTTGGAAATAGCGTATACTTTGTAATTATAAAAAAGGAGTGAAAAAGCGATATGGATCCGATAGTCTGGTTGATTTTACTGGTTGTTCTGATCATCATAGAAATCATTACGATGGGGCTGTCTACCATCTGGTTCGCAGGCGGCGCGCTGGTGGCATTTGTTGCGTCTCTTCTGAATGTGAATGTAGTGATTCAGGTTGTTTTATTTCTGGTGATATCCATTCTGCTGCTCGTGTCCACACGTCCGGTCGCCATGCGGTATCTGAACCGCACGCGTGTCAGAACGAATGTGGAAAGCCTGATTGGCAAAAAGGCAGTAGTGACTGAGCGGATTGAAAATATTCAAGGTCACGGCCAGGTACAGGTAAACGGTCTGGAATGGACGGCAAGAAGCCTGAATGATGATATAGTAATTGAAAAAGATGAAATTGTATGCATCGTCCGCGTAGATGGTGTTAAACTAATTGTAGAGAGAGAAGGAGAGAATTAAAATGGGCGGAGTACTGATTTTAGTTATATTTTTAATACTGATCTTACTGGTTGTTTCATCGTGCATCAAAATCGTGCCGCAGGCGAAAGCGTACGTGCTCGAGCGTCTCGGGGCATATCAGGCAACCTGGTCAACCGGTCTCCACATGAAACTGCCGTTTATTGAGCGGGTGGCGAAGAAAGTTAATCTGAAAGAGCAGGTTGTTGATTTTCCGCCGCAGCCGGTCATAACAAAAGATAATGTAACGATGCAGATCGATACGGTTGTATTTTTCCAGATCACAGACCCGAAATTGTTTGCATACGGAGTGGAAAGCCCGATCATGGCGATCGAAAACCTTACGGCGACGACTCTGCGAAATATCATCGGAGATATGGAGCTGGATGAGACCCTGACTTCACGTGAAACCATCAACACAAAAATGCGCGCTGCACTGGACATCGCAACCGATCCGTGGGGCATTAAGGTTAACCGTGTGGAGCTGAAGAATATCATGCCGCCTGCTGCCATCCAGGAAGCGATGGAGAAACAGATGAAGGCGGAACGTGAGCGCCGTGAAGCGATACTGATCGCAGAGGGTGAGAAAAAGTCTACAGTTCTTGTAGCAGAAGGTAAGAAAGAATCTGCAATTCTGGATGCTGAAGCTGAAAAGCAGGCTGCTATCCTGAGAGCAGAGGCACAGAAAGAAAAAATGATCCGTGAAGCAGAAGGTGAAGCGGAAGCGATCCTGAAGGTACAGCAGGCAAATGCAGATGGTATCCGGTTCCTGAAAGAAGCAGGTGCGGATGAGTCTGTTCTGACGCTGAAGAGTCTGGAAGCACTCGGCACACTTGCGGAGGGCAATGCGACCAAGATCATCGTTCCGTCTGACATTCAGGGGCTGGCAAGTCTTGCTACTTCGCTGAAAGAGATTATGAAAGAGTAGGAAATTCGTTTTGAATTTCGGAACAGAGAGGATGCTGCAAAGGTGGTGCATCACCGCCGCAGCACCCTCTCTCTGGTTTCATAAGGAGGGATTTTTTGAAACCTGTTATTGATTTATCGAAAGAATACGGTATAGTTCTGGAGGGCGGCGGAGCGAAAGGTGCGTATCAGATAGGTGCATGGAAAGCTCTGAAGGAAGCCGGCGTGAGGATTAAGGGTGTTGCGGGCACAAGTGTTGGTGCGCTGAATGGCGCATTTATCTGTATGGATGACATTGAGAAGGCAGAGTATGTCTGGGAGCATATCGCAAATTCCAGCGTCATGAAGGTGGACGATGAGGAAATGCGCCGTCTGATGAAGAATGAGGCAACGCTGGGAGAGGCGATGTCCATTTTTTTTAAGACATTCGGAGACGGTGGTGTGGATGTGGAGCCGCTGAAAGAGCTGATCCGTACATACATCCGTGAAGAAGATATCAAAAAGTCACCCATCGAGCTGTTTATACTGACGTTCAATGTTGATCATATGAAGGAGCTGGACCTCAACCTGAAGGAGGTTGGAGAAGGCATGATGCAGGATTATCTGCTGGCCAGTGCCTACATCTTTCCGCTGTTCAAAAATGAAAAGATTGACGGCAAGCGGTTTATTGACGGCGGTGCCATCAATAATGTGCCGCTGGGTTCGCTGATCGAACGGGATTATAAGGATATTATTGTAATTCGTATTTTTGGGATCGGACGGGAAAAACCTGTTAAAATTCCCGGGGATACCACTGTCGTTACCATTGCACCGAGAGTCCATCTGGGCAATATGCTGGACTTCGATGCTGAGAAGAGCCGAAGAAATATGAAAATCGGATACTACGATGCGAAACGGGTGATTTACGGGCTTGCCGGAAAGATATATTATATTGAAGAAAATCATGAAGAGTGCTATTATTTAAAGCAACTGCTGGAAATTCCGCAGGCTTCTTACGAAGGGCTGACAGTATCCTATCATCTGGCACCGAAACCCAGGGATTCTCTGCGGACGCTGACGGAAATGTTTTTTCCGGCATTGGCACTGGAATTTAAGCTGGGGAAATACTGGACATACCGCGAATTGTATCTGGCGGTGCTGGAAGCCACGGCAAAATTGTGCAAGATTCCAAAATACTGTATCTATACGGTGGATGAGTTAAGAGAAAAAGTCGTTCAGAGACTTCGAATGCTGGGGAGTGAAGAAAAAGATATGATGCCGGCATTCATACGTTTCCTGGACAGAGACATAGTGGAGGAGAATTACAATGGCAAATGAAGAAAAGAGACAGCAGATGACAGAAAAGTTTTCTACGGGCAGGGGGCTTGTGGGCCGGAATTTCCTGACGCTGAAGGACTTTTCAAAAAAAGAGATTGAATATTTCCTTGATCTTGCCGCAAGGCTCAAAACATACAAAAAGCAGGGGCAGTCTGTACGCTTTTATGAAGGGAAAAATATTGCACTGATTTTTGAAAAGACAAGTACCAGAACACGCTGTTCCTTTGAGGTGGCAGCACACGATCTGGGGATGGGCGTCACATATCTGGACCCCTCCGGATCCCAGATTGGAAAGAAAGAAAGTATTGCGGATACAGCGCGGGTTCTGGGGCGCATGTATGAAGGAATCGAATATCGTGGTTTTGGACAGGATATCGTGGAAGAACTGGGCAGACATGCGGGGGTTCCCGTGTGGAACGGACTGACAAATGAATATCATCCAACACAGATGCTGGCAGATTTACTGACCATAAGAGAGCATCTGGGACGTCTGGAAGGGGTAAGACTGGTCTACATGGGAGATGCCCGCTACAACATGGGCAACTCTCTGATGATCGCCTGTGCAAAGATGGGGATGCATTTTACGGCTTGTACGGCGAAAGAGTATTTTCCCAATCCGGAACTGGTGGCTCAGTGCGAAGAATACGCCAAAGAAAGCGGGGCTACGATTACGCTGACCGAGGATGTTGAAAAGGGAGTCAGGGATGCCGACGTGATCTACACCGATGTATGGGTATCCATGGGTGAACCGGAGGCAGTGTGGGAAGAGAGAATTAATGCACTGAAACCGTACCAGGTAAATAAACACGTAATGGATCTTGCATCGAAAGAGGCAATCTTTATGCACTGTCTGCCGGCATTCCATGATCTGAATACTATAATCGGGAAGCAGGTTTTTGAAAAATACGGCCTGACGGAGCTGGAAGTGACGGACGAAGTCTTTGAATCCGCGCAGTCTGTAGTGTTTGATGAGGCGGAGAACCGTATGCATACAATCAAAGCGGTGATCGTGGCAACACTCGGAGAATAAAATGAAATCAGAAATTTTAAAGGTGCTCAGGCAGAGCAGTTCGCATGTGTCCGGTCAGGAACTGTGTGAACGGCTGGGAGTATCCAGAACTGCAGTCTGGAAAAATATCCGGCAGCTGCAGGAAGAAGGATATCAGATAGAAGCCGTCAGAAACAAAGGCTACCGTATGGTCCAGGCGCCTGCAGATGTGTTCAACGCCAGTGAGATCAAGAGCCGGCTCGGGGAGAGCAGTCTGATCCAGGAAGTACTTTACAGAGCGGAGACGGACTCTACAAATACCTGGGCTAAACGTCTTGCGGAGGGGGGAAGCCCCTCCGGAACACTGGCTGTGGCTGACCGCCAGACACAGGGAAAAGGGCGCAGGGGGAAGGTGTGGAGTTCGCCGGAAGGCACCTCAGTATATATGACACTGCTGCTGCGGCCGGAAATTCTTCCGCAGTATGCGGCACCTCTGACACTTGTGATGGGACTTTCCGTAGCCCAGGCATTGGATGACACCCTGGGACTTTCGGCCGGGATCAAATGGCCGAATGATGTTGTGGTTTCCGGGAAGAAGATCTGCGGTATATTAACAGAGATGAGTGCCCAGATGGACTATGTGGACTATCTGGTAATCGGAACCGGAATTAATGTCAACACTCAGGTGTTTCCCGATGAGATAAAGGATATGGCTACTTCGGCGGCGGATCAGCTCGGACATATCGTATCAAGGGCTGAACTTGCTGCCTCCGTGATACGTTGTTTTGAAAAGAATTATAAAGTTTATCTTGACAGCTGCAGCCTGGAAGGACTGATGGAAGCCTATCGGGAAAAAATGATAAATTATAACCGTGAGGTTAAGGTTATGGGACCGGGCGAAGTGTTTGAAGGTGTGGCGAAGGGGATTAGCCCGTCGGGGGAACTTCTGGTTGAACGGAAGGACGGAAGTGTCACAGCAGTTTCAGGCGGCGAAGTATCGGTGCGGGGGCTTTACGGATACGTATAAAACCGAAGGAGGAATTGACGTGGGTTCAGAGGAAGTGGTGCTCTGCGGAGCGAGTGCCTACGAACAGAAATATTATTTTAATGAAGACTTTCAGTCTTTGCCGGAAGATATCAAAAATGAGCTTCATATTCTCTGCGTACTTTATACGGAGGATGTCGGCGGCATACTGATGTTAATCTTTGATGAAAACGGGTCATTGAATTTTAAGGTGGAATCTGCCGCGGGCGATGCCATGTTTGACGAGATTGGCAGTACCTTGAAGATCAAGGAGATTCAAAGGACGAAACAGGAACTGCTGGAATCACTGGAGACATACTACAGGGTGTTCTTTCTGGGAGAGGAGTGGGATGGACGGCCATGACACTTCGGATAGGTAAGCTGGTTTTTGAAAATCCACTGATCCTGGCCCCGATGGCAGGCGTAACAGACCTGCCATTTCGTCTGCTCTGCAAAGAACAGGGCGCCGGACTTCTCTGTACAGAAATGATCAGTGCAAAAGCCATTATGTATAAAAATAAGAATACTAAGGCACTGATGGAGATCGATCCGAAAGAGCGGCCGGTGTCGCTTCAGCTGTTTGGATCGGAACCGTCTGTGATGGGGCTGATCGCACGGCAGATTGAAGATCATCCTTTCGATATCCTGGATATCAATATGGGTTGTCCGGTTCCCAAGGTGGTAAATAATGGCGAAGGGTCAGCGCTTATGAAGGACCCTGCCAGAGTCAGAGAGATTGTTTCTGCAGTGGTGAAAGCGGTAAAAAAGCCTGTTACAGTGAAAATCCGCAAAGGCTTTGATGAGTCTCATGTAAATGCGGTTGACATTGCCAGAATTATAGAGGACTGCGGGGCGGCAGCCATCGCAGTACACGGGCGCACACGAGAGCAGTATTATTCCGGAAATGCCGACTGGGATGTCATCCGCCAGGTGAAGAACGCAGTATCCATTCCGGTCATCGGAAACGGCGATGTAAGCGATGCCGAAAGTGCGGGAAGGCTGGTGGCGGAGACCGGCTGTGACGGCATTATGATCGGACGGGCTGCGAGAGGAAATCCATGGATTTTCCGGCAGGTGAATGAATATCTGCAGCATGGAACCGTTATTTCCAAACCAACAAAAGAAGAAGTCAGGGATATGATCCTGAGGCACGCAAGACTCCAGATCGAGGTGAAGGGAGAGGATACGGGGATGCGTGAGATGAGAAAACATGTCGCCTGGTATACGGCAGGATTTCCACATTCCGCCAGGCTGCGCGGTATGGTCAACGAAATATCAACATTGGAAGAGCTGGAAGACATGCTGATGAATAAGTTTTAACGGATTGTTAAATATATACAGGTATGCTGCGTTTAGCAGATTCATATACTAAAAAATAAAACTTTAAATTCTTGACATTTACAGGGTATTCTTATATAATACTATGATTGTTAAGATGGTAATGAAAGGGTGCAGGAAAATGGAAGAAAAGAAAAACATATTAACATATGCGGGGTTGAAAAAGTTAGAGGACGAGCTTCATGACCTGAAGGTGGTGAAACGTAAAGAAGTAGCCGGGAAGATCAAAGAAGCGAGAGAGCAGGGTGACCTGTCTGAAAATGCGGAGTATGATGCAGCAAAAGATGAGCAGAGAGATATTGAAGCCCGTATTGAGGAAATTGAAAAAATCCTGAAAAATGCAGAGGTTGTCGTTGAGGATGAGGTAGATTATACGATGATCAGTGTTGGCTGCAAAGTGACGGTTCATGATATGGAGTATGATGAGGATATGGAGTTCCAGATCGTAGGATCTACAGAAGCAAACAGCCTTCAGGGAAAAATCTCAAATGAATCACCGGTTGGCAAGGCTCTGATCGGGGCGAAACAGGGACAGATCGTAGACGTTGAACTTCCTGCTGGCGTTATGCAGTATGAAGTATTAAATATAGAAAGAAATATCTAAGATAACAGAGGGGAAAAAGGTATGGCTGAACAGCAAAAGCAGGCACAGGAACAGGATGTTAACCAGTTATTAAAAGTTCGCCGGGAAAAATTACAGGCACTGCAGGAAAATGGTAAAGATCCGTTTGAAATTACAAAATATGATGTGACACATCACAGCATGGATATTAAAGATCAGTTTGAGGCGCTGGAAGGGAAAGAAGTTTCCGTTGCAGGCCGCGTCATGCAGAAGCGTGTAATGGGGAAAGCTTCTTTTTGCAACGTTCAGGATCTTCAGGGTACCATTCAGTCTTACGTGGCGAGAGACAGTATCGGTGAAGACTTCTACAAGGATTTTAAAAAGATGGATATCGGCGATATCGTCGGCATCAGGGGCGAAGTATTTAAAACGAAGACGGGAGAAATCTCCATCCACGCTTCCAGTGTGACGTTACTCTCCAAGAGCCTTCAGATTCTTCCGGAAAAATTTCATGGGCTGACAAACACAGATCTTCGCTACCGCCAGAGATATGTGGATCTGATCATGAACCCGGAAGTAAAAGATACCTTTGTCAAGCGCTCCCAGATCATTGCCAGCATCCGTAAATATCTGGCAGGGGAAGGTTTCATGGAAGTGGAAACGCCGATGCTTGTGGCAAACGCAGGCGGGGCGGCTGCGCGTCCGTTTGAGACGCATTTCAATGCGCTGGATGAAGATTTAAAGATGCGCATTTCACTGGAGCTTTATCTGAAACGTCTGATCGTGGGCGGCATGGAGCGCGTCTATGAGATTGGACGTGTATTCAGGAATGAGGGTCTTGATACGAGACACAATCCGGAATTTACGCTGATGGAGCTGTACCAGGCATATACAGACTATAACGGGATGATGGATCTTACGGAGAATCTATACCGTTACGTGGCACAGGAGGTTCTGGGGACCACGACCATCACCTACAATGGAATTGAGATGGATCTCGGCAAACCATTTGAGCGGATCACAATGGTGGATGCCGTAAAGAAGTATGCGGGCGTTGACTTTAATGAAATTCATACGCTTGAAGAGGCAAGAGCAGCAGCGGATGAGCATCATGTAGAATATGAGGACAGACATAAAAAGGGTGATATCTTAAGCCTCTTTTTCGAGGAATTTGCGGAAGAGCACCTGGTTCAGCCGACATTTGTCATGGATCATCCGATTGAGATCTCGCCTCTTACCAAGAAGAAACCGGAAAATCCGGAATACGTAGAACGCTTCGAATTCTTTATGAACGGGTGGGAGATGGCGAATGCCTATTCCGAGCTGAATGACCCGATCGATCAGAAAGAACGTTTTAAAGCTCAGGAAGAGCTTCTTGCACAGGGCGATGAGGAAGCTAATACGACAGATGAAGACTTTCTGAATGCGCTGATGGTCGGCATGCCCCCGACAGGCGGTATCGGCTTCGGCATTGACCGTATGGTAATGTTGTTGACGGATTCCGCGGCGATCAGGGATGTTTTGCTGTTCCCGACGATGAAGAGCATTGGAGGTTCTGAAACTTCTAAAAAAACAGAAAAGCCAGCTGAAAAGGCAGTCGAAGCAGCACCGGAAAAGATTGATTTTTCTAATGTAAAAATTGAGCCGCTTTTTGAAGAGATGGTAGATTTTGAGACATTCAGTAAGTCTGATTTCAGAGCTGTTAAGGTAAAAGCCTGTGAAGCTGTACCGAAGAGCAAGAAGCTTCTGAAGTTTATTCTTGATGACGGAACAGACGTAGAACGCGTGATTTTAAGCGGTATTCACGAGTATTACGAGCCGGAAGAGCTGGTTGGAAAGACTTGTATCGCAATCACAAACCTGCCGCCAAGACCGATGATGGGAATTGATTCCTGTGGAATGCTCATCTCTGCGGTTCACGAAGTGGATGGTCATGAAGGGCTGAATCTGCTGATGGTGGATGACCGGATCCCGGCAGGTGCTAAACTGTATTGATTCAAATTGACAAATAAGGTGGGGAAAATTTCAAGCGATGCATAATTTCATGCAGAGATAAAAAATTTTATAATGTGTGTATCAGGCCTTGAAAGGATGAAAATCTTTTCAGGGTCTTTTTGTCCGGGGAATCCCATATGGCCCTTTTCCAGCCCCAATGAGCTGCTAGTGAAAAATTGATGCTTCTCATAAAGTTGTTGTGCAATCCGCTGGCCCTGCTCTGTGAGGGGGATTGTGCCATCGTCCTTTTTCATCAGATACTCTTTTTTATACAGCTCTTTGACCGCTCGGCTGATGGATGATGTCAGAGGCAAATGGCAAATCTCCTTTCACTTTATATCTTCCGCATTATATTGCGGCAGTAACGTAATGTTCCCTGTTCGATATAGATCACACAGTCTGCTGCCTCTGCGATCAAATCCATATCATGCGTAATTAGCAGAATGCACCGCCCTTCCCTGGCAAGTTGCTTAAACAGTTTCACCGTCAGGCGCATATTGTATCCGTCCAGTCCACTGGTAGGTTCGTCGAATACCAATAGATTTTTCCTGCTTGCCGCTGCGATGGTTAGTAAAAGCCGCTGCTTCTGCCCGCCGGAAAGTGAGGCTGGATGCCGGTTTTGAAATTCATCCATTCCCATTTCCCGCAGCCTGCCCAAAGCGTCTTCTTTGAGAGAGGACGTTTCCTTTTTCCCGATGAAAAATTCGTCCAGAACGGTAGGTGCATAGAGCTGATAGTCAGAGTCCTGCTGCACGAAAAAGGAATTTCTTGTACGCTGTTTGCGCTTCAGGTATTCACCGTCGATCTGAACGGTTCCCATTGCCCGGTACAGGCCGGTGATGGTTCTGCAAAGGGTGGATTTTCCCGCGCCGTTAGGTCCGGCGATGGCAAGTATTTTACCGCTTCGTGCGGAAAAGGAGATCTCATCTAAAATTTGCCGTCCGTCCAGCATGCAGGATATTTCTGAAACTTGCAGGGTATCGTCCGGCTCTGACTGGAAGGCTCCGCCCACCTGAAAGGCCGGTGCGTCAAAAGGACGCAGCCCCATGCCGGTAAGCTGATCTTCCGAAAGCTTTAACGCCTCATCATGGCTGTAGATTGTTGAGAGCTCTCCGTTCTCCATTAAAACAAGCCGGTCAAAGGAATCCCGGACGTAATGGAAGCGGTGTTCCGACAGGACAATCGTATGTCCAGCCTCCTTCAGCCGGTAAAGCAATATGCCCAGCCGCACCATAGCGTTGCTGTCCAGATTGGCGGAGGGTTCATCCATCACAATTACCTTTGGCTCCATAGCACAGACCGAAGCAATGGCAAGTAGCTGCTTTTCCCCGCTGGACAGGGGAAAAATCCGCCGGTCCAGCAATCTTGCAATGTTCATTTGCGCACACACCGTTTTTACACGTTCATGTATAACTGTGCGTTCCAACGGGATATTTTCCATACCTAAAGCAATTTCGTCCGTCGTATTGGTGGCAAAAAACTGGCTGCGCGGATCCTGGAACACGCTGCCTGCCATCGTGCCCAGCTGATGAACCGGCATTTTGAGGGCGTCCTGCCCGTCTAAACGGTAGTTTCCCGTAAGCTTCCCCGGATAGAACTGCGGGCACAGCCCATTGAGCACCCGTGTCAGGGTTGTTTTTCCGCATCCGCTTTTGCCTGCCAGAAGGATTAGTTCCCCTTTCTTGACATGCAGGTTGATCCGGCGCAGCTGGCTGACTCCTTCACGACTATTCTCGTAGGTAAATGAGAGTTCGTTTAATTCAATCATAGGAAACCTCCTCGCTCAAGGGTAAAAACAAGCCCGGAAACAAGGAGCATCAGCACACAGCAGATGGCATCCCTCCATGTAAAGCGAATCGCACGGTAGCTCACCGTTTCTCCGGAAAAACGCACGCCCCGCACGGTCATAGAGGCGGAGAGTTCCTCCGCCACCTTTGTAGTGCGCAGGATCAGTGGGATAAGAATATATTCCACTGTAGAGGGAAGATGGATAAGCGTGCGAAACACGCCTGCCCCAATTCCCCGAAACCGCTGTGAGGAACGAATCGCCTGATACTCCCCGGATATGGTTGGAAAAAAGCGCAGCAAAATGGCCGTCGCGATTCCCATTGTTTTAGGCAAACGCAGCTTCTGAAAAGCTGCCATTAAGGATCCCGTCGGTTCCTGTGCAAGACGAGCTGCAAACGCAAGTGGGATGATCGCCTTGCGCCCCAGTATGCCAATGCTGGTCAGCATGGAACTGACAGAAAAGAGGATATCGTTTTCCACAAGCTTCACACCGGCCCAGGCAATCCCGGTAAAAATGAGATAACCTGTGAGATAAGAGAAAGCGCGGACGGCTTTTCCTGTAAAAAGGTGAATGAGAATGCAGCACAGGAATACACACAACCCGCCAAGCTCAGAATGAATCAGAATAATGGAAACAATTCCTGTCAGACAAAGCAGCAGCCATGTACGGGGATCCTGTCCACAGTGCTCCTGTTTTTCATCAGCCATTATGCAACTCCGGCAGGCTTAAAGTGTTTGTCCAGCATCTTCATTCCCAATAAGTAGCCGGTAATGGACAGGATTGCCGCTGCCACCAATGCAATTGCAATATTTTGGGGAGCCAGCCAAAAGCCCTCAATGGATGCAATTGCCGCATCTGCCGACGCTGTATCCATCCCCATATTCACATAAGCCTGCACCATGCTGTCGCGGAACAAAAGCAGGGTCAGTGTGCTGCCCATGGAATTGAGCATCCAGGTAAGAACATGGGGGATCGCCTGCCGGACTTTTTTTCCGTATCCGCCGATCATGATCAGCTCATTGCTCACGGCCAGAATGGCGAAGAACAAAAAGACGTAGACGCTGCCGGAGAACAGGAAATACAATCCATACATAAACGGAATGATGAACTGCGTGCCAATCTTCTGACACTTTTTAATCAACAGAACGTAGATAATGCCGTTAATTAAGCCGGCAAGCCCAGGCACGAGAAAATAGACCAGTTGCAAATTCGCTGCAAACGGCATGGCGATTACAACGGCAATGGCGGTTTCCACACAGGCCAGAAGCAGTACGATGACAAATTCCCTGAGACTTAAAAATTTTGACTGTTTCATTGAATACCCTCCTAGGATTGTTTGAATGTATAGTTTCCAGCTTGATTCTGCAATCCCCACAGCCGGGCATAAAGGCCATCCTGTCCGGCAAGCTGGTCATGGGTTCCTTTCTGCAAGATTTTCCCATCCTGAAGGACAAGAATCTGCTTCGCACCCCGTACAGTTTTCAAACGGTGTGCGATCATGACGACGGTGCGTTCTTTTGAGATTTCATCCAGCGCCTTCTGCACCATGGCCTCATTGTCGGCGTCCAGGGAGGCAGTGGGTTCATCCAGGAGCAGAATCGGTACGTCCTTCAAAAAAGCTCTGGCCAAAGAAATCCGCTGCCGTTCTCCACCGGAAAGCGTGGCGCCTCCTTCTCCTACCATGGTGTCGTACCCTTCTGGCAGGACGGAGATGAATTCGTGGCAATGCGCTTTTTTGCAGGCTTCCACCATCAGTTCTTCCGTAATGGCCTCATTGCCGAAGCAGAGGTTTTCCCGGATGCTTCCCCGAAACAGATAGGCGTTCTGCATCACCATGGAAATATGAGTAAGCAGGCTGTCTGGCTGGATTTCTTTCATGTCCCTGCCATTCATTCGGATATGGCCGCCCTGGTTATCCCAAAAACGGGCCATCAACCGCAGTAGTGTGGATTTCCCGCTGCCAGAAGGTCCTACCAGGGCGGTGAGAAAGCCGGGTGGCGTGTTGAAAGATACATCTTGAATGACATTCGCACCCTCTCCGTAGCGGAAGGATACATTCTCAAACTGATAAGCTGTCGCTTTTTTGATGTTTTCCTCACCAGGAGGCTCAGCGGCGGTCATCACCTTATCCAGCCGTTCTCCAGATGGTGTCATTCCCCGCAGGGCAGAGATGCTGGTGACAACCATCAGCACCGGCTCGGTAAGCTTTGTTGCAAGAATTAAAAATCCCGCAAAATCCAGTACAGATAAGGTCCCCCTCATCAACAGGTAAAATCCAACCGCTGCAGTCACCGGGACTATAAATTTCACCAGTGAAGCGCACAGGGTGGACAGGCTGCCTGCTACGGCCTCATCCTTCAGCGATTCGTCTCGCAGGTTGCGCATGGAGGCTTCCAGAGATTCAAAGCCGCTGCCCGTGCGGTGGTATGCCTTCAAATCCTTCATGCCATGGAGGTATTCATTGAGCTGTGTTGCCGCCTTCGTTTTTGCAGCCATCACTCGACGGCTGTGTTTTTCTTTTACCCGTGCAATAACCAGCATGAGCAGCGCACAGATGGGCAGCATGGCAAACATGGCAAGCCCCATGCGCCAGTCATAAACACAGATCCACACAATGGAAACCACCAGCAGCAGCCCTACACCAAGAGGATAGGGCAACCAGTAACACAGGGTATATTCCACATTGGCAAAATCACTGGCAAAAGAACTGATGAGTTCCCCGGACTCCTTCGACGAGAAAAAGCCCAGCGGCTGCCGGCGCAGCTTTTGGATATAGGCGATGCGTTTATCAGCAGTGTCCCGGTAAGCACGGCCATATGTAAAGTAATAGGAGATGATTTCCACAGCGTATTGCACAAGTACATATCCAAGACTGACAGCCGCCAGCCTGATGAGCAGGGATAAATCAAGCGTATAGGGCGGAAAAAACACCTGACCCAGCGTGTAAATCGCCATATAGGCAAGCACTGCGGGAATCATACTGCATGCCTGGGAAAGAAAGAGCCACAGCGTCGGCTGGAGAATCTCTCTGGGCTTGTGAAAGGTAAACTGCCGGATCATGTTAAGCATGTGCCATTCCTCCTTTCATCTGCCAGGACTCGGTCTCATTTTGGATGGCCCACAGGTGAGCGTACGATCCCTTCTTTTTCAAGAGTTCTTTGTGCGTACCGCTTTCTACGAGATGCCCGCTGTCCAGCACAAAAATGCAGTCCGCATCCTGGATGGAGTACAGGCGGTGGGCAATCATCAGCACAGTCTTGCCGCGAAGCAGCTCTGCCATGCCTTCCCGGAGAGCCAGCTCGTTCTCAGCGTCGGCGAAGGCCATGGCTTCATCCAGCACAACAATGGGGGCATCCTTTAAGATGGCGCGAGCGATGGCGATGCGCTGTGCCTCGCCGCCGGATAGCTTGTGCCCGCCATCGCCCAGCTTTGTGTCGTAACCCTCCGGGAAGCTCTGGATAAATTTGTGGCACCGGGCGGCCTTTGCGGCGCGCTCTACTTCTTCACGGCTCACATTTCGATGCATGGCGATATTGTCGTAAGCGGTTTCTGCGAAGATGTAGGTGTCCTGGAACACAAAGGATACCGTTTCCATCAGCGCCTTTGTGGTATAATCCCGAATGTCTTTTCCACCAATGGAAATGCTGCCGCTCTCCACATCCCAAAACCGGGCTAAAAGCTGTCCCGCCGTAGATTTGCCGCCGCCGGAAGGGCCTACAAGGGCGACAAAGCTGCCTGCAGGGATCTGCATATTGATATGTTGAAGCGCCATACGGCGCAGGGGATCCGCCGCCTTCTGATAGGAAAAGCTCACATCATGGAACGAAAGGTCTGTACGAACGGGTACGATTTCGCAAGTTCCCTCTGCCACAGGTTCCATCTTCATGATATCGTCGATCTGATCCATCCGCACCGCAAGATTCCGCAGATCAGCCCCAAATTCCACCAGCTCCATCAGGGGATTGATGACGGCAGGGCCTACGATCAGGAACATCAAAAGTTCCATGATTAAATTGTGGTCTCCCGGATTCAGATACAGCAGTAAGCAGCCAATAGCAAGGATGAATGCCAGCACAGAGAGTGTGATGGTCTTATATGCTCCATAAATTGGCGTGACCCTTTTCAAATACGCCAGCCAATGCCTGCGGTTTTTCTCTACAACCCCGGTCAAACGCTGTGCGGCGGTCTCCGGACGACCAAATATTTTTTCCTCCTCCATACCGGATACATACTCCGAAAAGGCTGCGTCCAATTCGGTAGAGGAACGGTTCAAATCCGTCCAGACTTTCTGTCCCCGTTTCCCGCCAAATGCTGAAAACTGAATAACAAAAGCAACAGCCAGGGCGATGATAATGGTAAGTGTAAGCGGTATGTTGATGGAAAACAGCAGTACCCCCAAAGCAGACAGCAGTGCGCCAGCCCCCACAAGATTGGACACGTCGTGAGCAATGATGTTTTCCATTTTTTCAATGTTGTCGTTCATGGTCTTTTGCACTGCTCCCGCCTGGCCGCCCGTGAAAAAGCCGAGATTCAGCTTTCCCATATGATTCAGAATGCGCATCCGCAGGCCATACAGTGCATGAAATGCACAGGCATGACACACAAAGCTTCCGATGATGGAAAGCGCGATGCCAACTGTGATACTGATTAGGATGATACCAGCCCAAAGCCACACAGTGGACAAATCAGCCTCCATACCGTTCAAAGACGCTTCCAGGAAAATTTTCACAATCCGGTAGACCGCGTAATAGGGAACGCCTGATAGCAAAACACTGACAGAAGAACATGCCACACCCAAAACATATCGGGCGGAACCGCAACGGGCAGTGTGAAACACCCGGAAGACGGCATTTTTCGTTGTCTCTTTCATAGTTCTCCTTTCTCTGCCCCGCCGATAGAAAGCAGCGAGAGACAGATATAAATTCACATAGTTAGTAAACGCTAACCACCGTTTATTATGAAAGAGAAAGTCTTTGCCGTCAAGCTGCTCTCAAGTGCCTTAAAAAGAGTTTCCAGGAAGTCACACACCTTGATTTCTTGCTGTTTATCTGGTATAGTTCATCTTGTCAGTTAGTTTTGACTAATAAAATTTTGTGCCAAAATAGAAAGGCGTGTGCCAATTCAGCACACGAATGATAGCATGGTTACGATACACAATGTAGATGAAACCCTTATGTTCTATGCGTCCCTCGGCGCAACACAGAGAGAAACGGGAAACGGCTCCTGGTTTACTTTTCCGGATCGAACTTCCTATGTTCGGTTTTGGGGGGATCTGCACGGCTTTTGCGTGGCGTCTGTCGATTTTACTTTTCCAGAGGATATGATTACCAGGTCTCAGTTCCATGAGCGGTATATTGGGGTCAGCTTCACAGAAGAAGGCAGCGTCATAACCTATAACCGGAAAACAGAAATCCGGGAGTCCCGTACAGGCGCGGACTGCTATGTGTTTAATTCTCCGTCGCCGCTGTTTATGAAAATATCCGGCGGCCAGCGTCTCCGGTTTCGCGGGATGTACTTTCAGGAATCCTTTTTTAGGGAGAACGGCATCCGGTTATACGATAGCTTTTGGGAAGATGCGAAGCGATCCATCACTTGTAATGCAATCCATTCCCCGGAGCTTCTTTCTATTTTTCAACGGATTGAAAAATGTTCCCTGACAAGCGAAGCCTTCCGGATTTGGATGCGGGGCCAGGGAATGGCTGCTACCGGGCATCTTTTGGATTTGGTACAGCGCTGCACTGCTGCTCCTCCTGTTTATCTAAGTGAGGAGGACATCGCTGCCGTCGCAAAAGCCAAGCAGATCATCCAGGACAACATTGTCGGCATTCCCACCATCCTGGAGCTCTGCAAAAGGGTTGCCCTGAATAAAAACAAGCTCCAGAAAGCATTTCAGTTGACGGAAGGGAAAAGTATTGGGGAATATATTCGGGCACTGCGGATGGAACTTTCCTTGGACCTTTTGGAAAAGAGCGATATGACCATGCAGGAGATCGCCAAAGCTGTCGGCTGTCAAAGCATATCGAACTTTTACCATACCTTTCGGCAAAAGTTTGGGGAAACGCCGCAGGCAGTTCGGAAAATGCTTCAAAAAAATTAAGTAAAATACACGTAACACTTCCGATTGTCTTTGCCATGATGACCTTCGTTACGGAACCTCAATATATGTGACGGTGTCTTTTTGTATGCAGAAATCAGGAACAATTAATGAGAAACAGCAAACAGTCTCCAGGTGACCGTCTGGGTAAATAACTGCACCAGAGGACCGATTCCGAAGGCGAGCAAGATGGTCCCGATATTGACTGGACCGTGAAACAGTACAGCCAAGACTGTCACGGGGATATCTGATAACACTCTCAGCATAAATGCGTTTTTCTTCAGACGGTCGCTGATTATGAAGGAAAAACAGTCGTAAGGAACCATGCCCAGATTGCATCCCATATAAAGGGACAGACCAAAAGCATAGATTAGCATTCCGGCTATAAATATGAGGATTCTGATCATCCAGGGGGAAAAATCAAATGCCCGGATATCGGACAGAAACCAGTTAAAGAACTGAAGAAAATATCCGTAAAATACCATTGGAATAATGGTTCCGATTCCCAGATACTGTTTATTCATAAGATAGATGAATACCGCGATTGCCAACTGGATGCATAAAGTTACAGTTCCCAGAGAAATACAAAAACTGACCGATAAACCCGCACAAAAGGCATTAAAAGGGTCGATTCCCAGAGCGGTATTATTACATAATGAAGTTCCAAATGCTACAATCAGTATTCCACACGTCAATATAAAAATTTTTTTCATACAACTCCTATAGTAAAACCCTCTGTATATCAGCAGTCTGTTTCCAGCAAACCGTAACGAGCCAAAGAGTCACTGAACAGACGCATTTCTATGGGATCCAGGATTCGGGGACAAAGACGCCACTCCTTTTTTGGACTGTGTAAGATGATACGGATAAAGTTGTGGGCATCTGTCGTAAATGTATCAGTGCTCATCGTTCCGTAGAAGCCAAAAGTGTGTATCAGTTTCAGATAGTTCCAGCCGTCTGCCAGACTGGTGATATGGATTTTAAAAGTTTTATTTTGGAACATACGATCACCTCCGTGAATTTATTTTTTATGAAGTTATTATAATTCAGATTGTGCAGCTCCATTAGAGGGTTTTGCGACGAAAAATATTAAGATCAGGACTTTGCATAATAAAAAATAATCGGGTAAATCGTAATACAGGTAAAAAAAGTATAAAAATTGAGACGAAAACATGTGCAAAAAAGACCATTATATGTGTTGCAGCAAAAGAGAATTAGTGATATATAAGAAGTAATCATGTAACGAACGGGGTGAAAACATGCTTTTGATTGACAGGTTTGATATTAATGAAAACGACAAAGAAATTCTGCCTATCAGTACGGATGAATCCCCCTTTGTCTGTAAATATGCGGAAAGAGATTATTTTATAAATGAAGGGGCACCCTGGCACTGGCATAATGCTTTTGAGATCTCATATGCCGCAGAAGGTGAGATTGAACTGCAGACACCGGAGGCCGTGGCACATATTGTCAAAGGGGATGTGATATTTGTTAATTCGGATGTCATGCATACAAGTAAGGTCAGTGATGATGTCAAGATCTACACGTATTTGTTTGATATGCATTTTTTATCAGGGATGTATAACAGCGTATTGGAACAGAAATATTTCCATCCCATATTGAAGTGCAGAGATCTTCAGATGGTGAAAATTCATCCTGATAATCCAAGAGGTATCAGTATGGTGGACAAAATGATTCAGGCTATCGATTTCGTAAAAGAGGAGGGGTTTGGCTATGAGTTTGAGATCAGAAATGTGCTGAGCCAGTTTTGGTGCATGCTTCTGGAGGAGACCAGAGAAATCAGAAGCCGAAGCAGTGAAAAAAATGACCTGGACGGCGAGCGAATTAAAACAATGATCAGCTTTATCCACCGGCATTATATGGACAGGATCAGCGTGGATGATATTGCACGTGCCGCAAGTATCAGTAAAAGAGAATGTTCGCGTTGTTTTCAGCGTTGTATCCGAAGGTCTCCTGGTAATTATCTGTGTGATTTCAGGATTTATATGGCTGCCCAGATGTTGCTGCGGACTAACGACACGGTGACGGAAATCTGTGAAAAATGTGGTTTCAGTTCTGACAGTTACTTTGGAAAAGTATTCCGTGAAACCATGAATGCTACACCGAGAGATTACAGGATGAGCATTAAAAAATAAGCTTTTGCTGATATTCTAAGCCAACCGGACCGGAAATGTAACCAAACAAAAATGGTCGAATAAAATGTATTAATAATGAGAAAGGAACATTTATTGTGTTGGCGATTATTATAATAATTTTTGCTATTTTAATTATATTGGCAATAGTTTTTACAGTATGGCGGATCAGATCCCGGCGTTTCCGCCCTGGTACTGACCTGCTGAAAAAGCAGATGGATCTGAATGCAGATCTTGAAGAAGCAGGATTTGCATATGAAATGAACGGTGACTATTTTTATTCACTGATGAACTGCTGGCAGAGGGAAGTTGGATACTGCCGTCTCTATGATGAGGCAGCGCCTCTGTTTAACATGATCATGGACTGTGAACCTGTTACATTTTCTTACGGGGGAAAACGATGGCTGATTGAATTATGGAAGGGACAATACGGTATTACAACCGGAGGTGAGATTGGCGTATATAATACAGAACGTGAGGACATTGAAGATAATAAATTCAAAGGAACCTTTTATGAAAATATTGGAGATGACGAAAGACTTGGTCTTTCTTTTGTCCTGAAAAAAAACGGAAAAGCAATATTGCGCCGTAAAGATCTGCACTGGTGGCTTACTGGATTTAAACTGGGAGAATTTTCGGAACCAAATGCGCTTACAATGGATGCAGCGATAACGTTTCCCGATCGTCAGATGAGAGATGCGTTTACAGACAGTTTAATGAGAATTGGTTACGGCAGACATGAGTTTTCGGTACGTATGAAAACAGTTTCTATTCATTATACAAAACCACATTCCCCTCAGACTGAATCCAGAAATAAGGTGAGGGCGGCAATTGTACAGAAGACAAACCACAGTAACTGTTATCTTTATGAGACGGCGACCAGGGAATACAGTCATACACTTGATAAGCTGGAATATATTAAGGCTATGGTGCCGGAACTATACACGCTGTTTATGGATTCGCTGTATGCAAAAGGTATATATGAAGCATTTGGCTGGATAAAAGACTGGCTGGGTGATAAAAAACCGCATCCGGGCCCGAAACCACCGCGTCCACCCGAGCCGCCAGAACCGCCGTGTTTGCCGTGTCCGCCATGCCCGCCAGAACCGCCGTGTTCGCCGTGTCCGCCGTGCCCGCCGTGTCCGCCAAAACCCCTGTGCCCGCCAGAGCCTGAATGCGAACCTTGCAGGCCGACCCATCACTGCAGGCCGTGTCACTCCTGTGAGCCCTGCCCGCCAAGGCGCGAGCACAATGATTGCAGGCACATGTCGGTAGATTCCCATGATGATATCCCGGAGCGGCAAGTGCTTGAAGAACAGACACGGGAAAACTCATGCTGCGACGGTAATGACAAATGACTTCCCTGCAGTGTGCGTCGACAAAATCGGTGAGGCTAAAACTTGACAAAGTCTATGAAAATGCAAAAGTCGTACCGTTTGATTCTCATTCAAAGCTCGTCATTATGAGTGACTGTCACAGGGGACAAGGAAATGCAGCGGATAATTTCCTGGCCAATCAGGCGGTATGCTTTGGGGCACTGGAGTACTATTTTCAAAATATGTTCACCTATATTGAACTGGGAGACGGAGATGAATTGTGGGAAAACAGACGGTTAAAAGTCATTACTGAAGTTCACAGTGATATTTTTTGGATATTATCTAGATTCTATGAACAAAATAGACTTTATATGCTCTATGGAAACCATGATATTGTAAAACGCCGGAAAGGTTATATGAACCAGCATTGCAATTGCTACTACTGTGAATCATCACACAGAGAGCTGCCGCTTCTGCCGGGAATTAACGCTTTAGAAGGATTAATCCTGCGCAGTGAGGATGGCAAAGAGGAACTGTTCCTGGCGCACGGGCATCAGGGAGATTTCCTCAATGATACGCTCTGGCCGCTTGCACGGTTTTTAGTGCGGTATTTCTGGAGGCGAATGGAACTGATCGGATTTTTAGATCCCACAGGTTCCGGCCGGCCCAGAAAGGCAAAAGAACGGGTGGAGAAGAGACTGGTGTCATATACGAGAGAAAGAGGCAGGATATTAATCGCAGGCCATACACACAGGCCGGTGTTTTCACGGCCGGAAAACGGGCTTTATTTTAACTCTGGAAGCTGTGTACATCCGCGATGCATTACTTGTATAGAAATTGAAAACAATGAGATTTCTCTGGTCAAATGGTCCGTACGGGCAGGGGAAGACCGGATACTGAAGGTAGAACGGGAGGTTCTGGAGGGACCCGTATCTCTTGAACGCTACTGTCAGATGGATAAAATGTAGAAAATCCCGGATACAGGCTTAACGCAGTGATGTTAAGCCTGTATTTTGAGTTTTGGGATCCGGGGGCACTGACCGGATCGGTATCGAATGGCAGTATAAACACCTTTCCAAAGCAGTGATGGTGAAACTGATTACTCTATTGATAAAATTATTTATGAGATACCAGAAGATCTAATTAAAGGAAAAAATAATAACTATAACTTCCAGTTTGTAACATCATAAGAAAACAAGAGATGAGGAAATAATGAGAAAAATAATTTTATTTATTGCTATGAGCCTTGATGGATATATCGCAGACAGTAATGGCGGAGTGGCTTGGCTAAACGGTCATGGAAATGACCATGAAAATATTGACACCTATGCAGAATTTACAAAAGATATAGATACCGTTTTAATGGGGTGGAATACTTATCATCAGATTGTTACCGAGCTTTCTCCAAAAGAATGGGTGTATCATGAATTTACAACTTATGTATTGACACATAAAGAGTATCATTCTTCTAAACAAATTCGTTTCACAAGTGAAAATCCTGTTGTATTGTTGGAACGGCTGAAAAAAGAAGCAGGAAAAGACATTTGGATTTGTGGCGGAGCAAATGTTGTGCAGCAGTTAGCAAGCAAAAACCTAATTGATAAATATTACATTTCGGTTATTCCTACTCTGTTGGGAAATGGAATTCGCCTTTTTGGCAACATGGAAAACGAAATAAAACTAAAACTTTATAAAACTCAGACTTATAACGGTATAACTGATTTGATTTATGTTCGTAGATAAATGTTAAAGAATTAAAGCAGGAAATGACTGGTGCGGAGAAGTGGATAGACTGAATCAAGGAAAATGCCGTATCAAAGGAACTGACGCAGTTAAATACCATGATTAAGAAAATCTTCATTCACGCACCAGAGATAGACGAGAACGGCGAGAAGACACAGGAAATCGGGATATACTATCGTTTCATTGGGAAAATTGACTGATCCCTGTGCAGCGATTGGTTTACATATTTTGTTATCCAGAATGGTATTTTTGAACGAATTGCTGATCTGACCTGTTTTAAAGATACCTTTTCGTATCTTCTGACAGAGCAGGAGGCTTTAGGTGTCTGGAAGCAGAATTATAAGCATGCTTTTTGAATGTTGTCTTTTATACCGTTCTGCTTTATAATTGTGATAATGATTTATATCATTAAAAAAAGAAAAACGAGGTAGAGTATGGAGCTAAACAAAGAGACGCTTAAGAAACTGAGGGGGTTAATACTGTTTACTGCACTTCTTGTGGTAGTGCTGGTCAACTATAAAGCGGCATTCCGCCTGATCGGACTGGGCTTTAATATCCTGTTTCCGTTTATCCTGGGAGGAGGCATGGCATTCATCATCAATGCACCCATGCAGTTTTTTGAACGCCATCTTTTTGGCAATAAAAAAATGAAAGACAGAAAGTGGGCAAGGAAAGTGGCCCGTCCGGTCAGCCTGCTGACCTCGCTGCTGCTTGTTGTGGCTGTCATACTGGTAGTTATTTTCATCGTGGCACCTGAGCTTGGCAAGACTTTTGTGAGTCTTGGGAAAACGATATCCGATTTCATTCCGGAAATGCAGGATTGGGTAGAGGAATTGTTTAACGGAAATCCAGCCGTAGTATCATGGGTGCAGGAACTGAAATTTGACTGGAATAAAATAATTTCCACCGCTGTTGATTTCCTGAAGAGCGGCGCCGGTGATGTGCTGAACTCTACGTACTCTATCGCAAAATCACTGATCAGTGGCCTGGCTACGTTCTTTATCGGCTTTGTGTTTGCATGTTATATTGTACTGCAGAAGGAGAAACTGAGCGTTCAGGTTCAAAAGGTGCTCTATGCACTGCTGAAGGAAAAGACAGTTAACCGGGTTTTGCAGGTGTCAGGCCTGTGTTACCGGACATTTTTAAACTTCCTTACGGGTCAGTGCGTGGAAGCTGTGATCCTGGGGAGCATGTTCTTTGTTGTTATGAGTGTTCTGCAGTTCCCCTACGCACTGCTGGTTGGAATTCTTATAGCATTTACCGCGCTGATACCGATCTTCGGGGCATTTATCGGATGCGTGATCGGCGCATTTTTGATTCTTATGGTCAGTCCGGTCAAGGCACTGGCCTTTGTGATCATGTTCCTGGTTCTCCAGCAGATTGAAGGAAACTTCATTTATCCTCATGTAGTTGGGAATTCAGTCGGACTTCCCTCGATCTGGGTCCTGGTGGCTGTATCTCTGGGCGGAAGCCTGATGGGAATTGCGGGTATGCTGATCTTTATTCCCGCCGCGTCGGTGATCTACTCACTGTTCCGGGGGTTCATCATCAGCCGTTTAAAAAAGAAAAATATCATGGTATAGACAGACAGGGAGCCCCTCAGGCCATTTTGGCTTTTGGGGCTCCCTGTTCAAGCTATATCAGGAAACTTTTAAAGAAGTATAAGAGGCTTTATCCATAAGTTCTCTGGCTTCGGAGAAGTCCAGGTTCAATGCTTCAGCTACTCCGGCATACGTACATTTTCCGGCGTAGGTATTGACTCCCTGATATAAGCAGGGATCCAGGAGTGCCGCTTTTTCGCAGCCGTTTCTGGCGATCGACAGACCATGGTTAAGTGTCGTGCTTGTCAGAGCCAGCGTGGAAGTTCTGGGTACAGCTCCCGGCATGTTCGCCACACAGTAGTGAACGATTCCATCTACTTCAAATATCGGATCTTCATGGGTGGTTGCGTGTGTTGTCTCAATGCATCCCCCCTGATCTACAGCCACATCTACCACCACGGCCCCCTTTTTCATCAACTTCAGATCTTCTTTTCTGACCAGTTTAGGAGCAGCACGGCCCGGAAGAAGGACAGCGCCGATGACAAGGTCAGCATCAGCAATTTCTGTCTGAATATTAGGGGCTGTGCTGTATAATGTCTGAACTCTGCTTCCAAAAATATCATCAAGGTAAGCCAGACGGGACGGGCTGACATCCAGAATGGAGACATCCGCGCCCATGCCTACTGCAATTTTGCAGGCATTTGTTCCTACATTACCGCCCCCCAGGATTACGATCTTTCCCTTTTTTACGCCCGGAACGCCGGATAATAAAATACCGCATCCGCCGAAAGTTTTTTCAAGATATTTTGCACCTTCCTGAATAGAAAGACGTCCTGCGATTTCACTCATCGGCTGGAGGCATGGTAATCCACCCTTCGGTCCCACGATTGTTTCATATGCAATAGACTTCACTTCATTTTTCAATAATGCTTCTGTCAATGGGGCATCTGCAGCCAGATGCAGATACGTATAGAGGATCAAATCTTTGCGAAGATACTGATATTCACTGCTGATCGGTTCTTTTACTTTTATGATCATGTCCGCAGAATTCCATACGGAAGCAGCATCAGGATAAATCTTCGCACCGGCTGTGCGATATTCTTCATCAGTGAACCCGGAACCCGTCCCTGCATTTGTTTCGACGATTACCTGATTTCCGTCCTGCACATAAGCCTTCACGCAGTTTGGAGTCAGCCCAACACGAAATTCGTTGTTTTTAATTTCTTTTACCAATCCTACAATCATCTTTGATACACTCCTTTTTCTTTATTATAATATGGTTTTGCTTTCGATTGCATAAGCAGTGTCCTGCGAGTCATCGGTGCTGCTCATGTAATTTATTACCTGCCCACATTATACTAGTATATTAGTATATAAATCAATAGAAAAAATCACCAGAAAAAATAAAATTATTTTATTCAACATAGACAAATAAAATATTTTAATGACGGGGTTATTGACAAAAGTATTCTAATATATTAGTATGCAAATAAAGATATATTAATATATTACATGGCTTTTCAAAGAAGCCAAAAAGGATATTTATCAGACATGATAAAAATTTAAGAAAGAAGGGTGACTACTATGACAAAGAAACCGTATGAAGTATTATTGGAAAGAGTAAAAGAGAGCGACATCACACCAAACAACAAGGCAGGTCTCATCGAATTCCTGGAAAATGAGCATCCGGGAGATGTACTTTTTACAAAATGGACGAATCCTCCTATTATAGAGAACGCAAAAGGAAATAAAGTCTATGATGTGGATGGAAAAGAATATATCGACTGTATCGCGGGCATGTCAGCTATGAATATTGGTCATTGCGATCCGAGAATCGCAGAGACCATGAAAGACCAGTATCTGAACAGCCTTGATAACTGGTTTGATTTCCCGACACCGCAGAGATTAAAATTGGTACAGAGACTGATCGATATCACCCCCGGTGACTACAGAAAGAAAGTGCGCCTGGCTCTGAGCGGGTCGGATGCTGTAGAAAATGCGATCCGTCTTGCACGTTATCATACAAAGAAACAGACCATCGTATGTTTCTACGGAGGATACCACGGACAGAGCACGGCTACCATGGGGCTTACCGGAGCCGGCAGCATGCACCGCTGGTATAACCCGATGCCGTCGGCTGATCACAACATTGAACGCTTTCCGTATCCATACTGCTACCGCTGTCCGTACGGCAGGGAAGAAGGCAGCTGTAATATGGAATGTGTAAAAGCGATCGATAACCTGATGGCATCCGGACAGACCAGCATGGGAAATCCGATGTCGGGCGTACAGAACGTTGCCGCAATGATCGTAGAACCATGCCAGAGTTCCGCAGGATATATCGTACCTCCGACAGAGTTCCTGGCTGAACTTAGAAAACTGGCTGATAAATATGGATTCCTTCTGATCTTTGATGAGATTCAGACAGGGATGGGCAGAACCGGAAAGATGTTTGCGTGCGAGCATTCGGGTGTAGCACCGGATCTGCTGTTGATTGGAAAAGCTCTGGGTGCGGGCGTTCCTATGAGCGCGGTTGTCGGAAGAGCGGAGATTTTCGAGGACTGTGGTCCTGGATTCATCTGCAGTACATACGCAGGATACTCTCTGGGATGTGCCGTTGCCAATAAAGTACTTGACATCTTTGAGGAGGACCAGCTGGTTGAGCGCTGTGCGGCTGCAGGCAGATATGTGGAAGAAAAGCTGGCGGCATTGATAGAAAAACATACACTGGTAGGCTCTTATTCTATCCGCGGTATTTTCTTCGGCGTTGAATTCGTAAAAGACAGAGATGCTAAAGAACCGGCGATCAAAGAGACCGCAGAGCTGGTAGATAATATGAAAGATGCAGGTCTCCTTGCTCAGCTGAACGGCTACTATAACAACAGAATTTCTTTCATCCCCCCGATCAACGTATCAGACAGTGATGTTGACGACATATTCGATATTTTTGATGCTGAGATTACAAAAATAGAGGAGAAATTTGGTTATAAATAGAGGACAGCCATTTGGAGAGTCTTATAGAACCAGGAAAGCCGTATGCTTGTAAACGCCGTTAATAGTGTGATAAGATGGATATCATAAAATAAGTGGATACAAACCGGTTCTATAAGACTTTCTTATATTACAGTGGAAACCAATATGCGAGGAGAATGCTTATGAATGAAGTTAACCTGGAATATATTAGACATTTAAAGCCAAAGCGCCACAGACCGGGTAAGGAACTCGTGCAGGAAGGCGTGGAGCTGGGGAAAACCATAAAAGCAGGAAGAAGCGGTTTTATCCGTTCCCAGAGCAAATATTCCAATCATATGGAGTATAAGAAAGACCTGGCGAAACAGGGAAAGATTTACTATAATATACTGCTTGGGCTGGCTACGCTGGACGATCAGATAGATGCAATTAAAAAGATATATGACTTCACCGTGGAGACGGGGCTTAAAGTAAACTGTATTCAGGCCATTCCAAGCGGTCTGGTTGCACTGCCCAGAGAATACCGGGAAAAGGCGCCCGCCACAACAAGTTTTGAGATGTTCGAGATGGAAGACTATGAAAGACAGGCATCGGCCGCACCGATCGATATCACGTTTAACGATTACCATCTGTTTAGCCCAAATGCACTGGAAAATACGATCTACGCAATCCAGTCAGGATCCCCGCGTGTCGGAGATATGACTCAGTTTTTCTGGAGCTATAATGGATTTGACGATGAAGAGAAGCGGCTTGGTGATGTAGTAAAGGCGCTGGGCATCATGGCGTCCAAGCGCGATGAAATGTTTGCGGCAGAGACATATCTGGATGACGGATATCCGGGTTATTTTCTGGATTGTGCGTCTTATGTCGGGTATGCACTGCTGGAGCATTATATCTGTACAGAGCTTTGTGGCGCCCGTTATACGATCAGTTTTGGCGGTCTCCTGAGTGAAAATGATACGCGTGCCGGTGTGGCAATGGCGCTGGATGCGCTGATGTCTACAGAGGAGCAACCGGTATTAACCTACCTGAACAGTTCTACAAATTTACAGTGGGACCATCACATTCACGGTAACTATGGAATCAGTGTTCCGGAGTTCCTGTTCGAGATGCTGGTTGAAAAGAAATATCATATGAGCCTGGGTGTTAATCCGGTGTCTATTACGGAAAAGATTAAGGTACCAACGCTGGATGAGCTGATCAATATATTGACTGCAGCAAAACGTACAGAGGAAAAAGCTGAGGAATGGCTGCCTTACTTTAACTTTGAACCGCTGGAAGAGATGCGGGATGTCATGGTCAGAGAAGGCAGGATTTTATTTGACAATGTGATCGAAGGGTTTCAACATGCAGGTATCGATACGGAAGATCCCCTGGAAATGTTGATGGTGTTAAAGAACATGAACCCCATCCGCTTTGAGCAGATGTTCCATTCAAGTACATACGGGACAGACAAAACACAGGTAGAACCGTTCTATCCGACCGTACTCGGGAGGCAGACAATGGATATGATGCAGGAAATTATCGATGAGCTGGATGCCGACAACTGTACGGGAAGCTTAGCGGGTAAAAAAATAGTTGTTGCGTCTGGTGATGCGCATACCTACGGTCTGGTACTGGTTGAGGGTGTGTTGAATGCTGCAGGCGCTGAAGTTGTAAACGGCGGTGTGGATATGGCGCCGGTGGATATGCTGGATCTGGCAGATGAGGAGAATACCGCAATTATAGGAATCAGTTGCCATAACGGGCAGGCTCTGGATTATGCGCGTCAGCTGCTGGAACTTGCCAGAGAACGGGGGAAAGAGTACTGGATCTTTATGGGCGGAAAGCTAAATGCGATCCTTCCGGGAGATGCGGAACCTACAGAGATCGCCGACAGGCTGATGGAGATGGGAATTCATGCGGAAAATGATATCAAAAAGACTGTTCGGCAGATCGGAGAATTGAAATAACAGAGGTTAACGCATGGCTTATATACTGGGAATAGATACGGGAGGCACTTATACTGACAGTGTCATTATCTGTACGAAAGAGCAGAGGGTAGTAAGGAAATCGAAAGCAATTACGACCAGGGAAAATCTGACGGAGGGTATTACAAACAGCATCGATCAGCTGGATGGCATTGCAGAGATTCCAATCGATATGGTATGTCTGTCAACTACATTGGCTACGAATGCGATCGTGGAAGGTCAGGGAGGGAAAGTCGGACTGCTGCTGATCGGAAAGGATCCCGGTTTAAAACTGCCCGTCGAAGTTCAATCTGTATTGGAAGGATGCCTGGACATCAAAGGGAGAGAAATCGTGCCGTTTGACGAAATGCAGGCACGCCAGATGATCAGAAGACTGCGCAGCCGGGCGGATGCCGTGGCTGTTTCGGGTTATGCAAGTGTCAGGAACCCCCGCCATGAATTGATGGTAAAACAGATTGTAAAGGAAGAACTTAAGGTTCCGGTTGTCTGTGCCCATGAGCTGAGCGGAAATCTTGGATTTGAGGAGCGCACTGCCACGGTCGTCTTTAACGCAAGGCTGATACCGGTCATCCGCCGGTTGATTCAGGCCGTTAAAACAGTTTTGAGCAGCAGAGGGATCAATGCCCCTGTCATGACCGTAAAAGGTGACGGAAGTCTTATGGGAGAAGAATTTGCACTGGCAAGACCAGTGGAAACGATTCTTTCAGGTCCCGCAGCCAGTGTGATAGGCGGAGCATTTCTGTCAAAAGAAAAAGATGCGCTCATCCTGGATATGGGCGGAACAACGACAGACATCGCTGCTCTATGTGATGGAAAAGTTAAGCTGAACGATGACGGCGCTGTGATCGGGGGATTTAAGACCAGAGTGCGGGCTGCAGAGATATTGACATTTGGCATCGGCGGGGATTCTTATATACGGTCTGACGGGGAGAAGAAATTATTGATCGGTCCAAAGCGGGCAACGCCGCTGTGTGTGGCAGCCGGTTTTTACCCATGGCTGGTGGACGAGCTTATGGAAGCTGCCAGAAACCGGACAGGAAGTTTATCCGATATACAGATTCCGGAATGCTTTATGGCGCGGCGGGACCAGCCGGACAAGAGCTTGTCTGCTGCGGAGGCCAGGATACTGGATATTTTACAGGATGGTCCTCACGGCCTGCCATATATTATCAGCCAAACCCAAAATGGAGACACCCGTATCGTTTGGAGTATGGAAGAAAAAGGTATTCTTGCCCGTATTGCGGTGACACCTACGGATATTCTGCACGTGACAGGTTCTTTCCGCAAATGGAACACGGAGGCTTCTCAGCTGGGTTCCCTGCTGCTTGGCAGGCAGATGGACAAAACCCGTGAGGAGCTGACAGAGGATGTGCTGGAGCTGATGACAAAAAAGCTCATGTCTGCATGCAGGACTTCAAGTGCGGGTCATGAAACCGAAAGACCGGTGGTGGCAATCGGTAATCCGGTTGGCGCATGGATGCCGAAAGTCTGTCATGAACTTGGAAGAAATCTGATTATTCCGGAACATTCCGAGGTGGCAAATGCGGTAGGTGCAGCGGTGGGTCAGGTCATGTATGATGCCGAGGTCCTGATAAGGGTTGATCGCCAAAATGAATGTTATATTGTACACAGTCCATGGGACAGAACAGTGAAAGATACGCTGGATGAGGCGAAGGAATACGTGAGACCCCTGCTGAAAAATTTCGTGCGGGAGATGCTTGAAAGCGCCGGGGCAGCGGACAGCCAGATCATCATAAATGAAAAAGAGGTTTATACCACAAATATAAAAGAATGCCGGTCTGAACTTGTAGAAGTCAGAATGAAGGCGACCGGGATCGGAAGCCCCGGCTGGTAAGGAAAATCTGATATAACCTGGAGGTAAAAAATGAAATTAGTAGTTACAAATCCACAGAATAATGAGGTGCTGGACGAATTGCAGCTGACCTCAAAGGAAGAACTATTTGTATTGGTTGATAAAGCAAAAGAGGCTCAGAAAGCGTGGGCACAGAAAAGCCTGTATGAGCGCTCACAGATTTTATACCATTTTGCGGACTTATATGAAGAAAATATAGAAGCTCTGACCAGACTGTCTTCCCTGGAGATGGGGAAACCATACAGCCAGAGCCGGGAAGAGGTTGCAAAAGTTCCACAGAATATCAGAGGGACCATCGAATATGCCAATCACATGTACGGTGAGGTTATGCCGGACAATGATTCAGACGCAAAAGGAGACCTCATCTTTACCAGGAGAGTTCCGCTCGGAGTGGTAGGCTGTATTATTCCGTTTAATTATCCGATCGAGCTGACGCTTCTGAAGTTGATTCCCGCACTGATCATGGGAAATGCCGCGATCGTGAAGGCACCTTCATCCAATCCACTGGCGATTCTCAGGATGGGGGGAATTCTGACCGAGGCAGGCGTGCCTGCAGATCTTGCACCGTTTATTGTATGCAGCCGGGAAGCATGCACGGAAGCGGTGGTTAAGAATCCGAAAGTAGATGCGATAGGACTTACGGGCAGTACGCAGGCCGGTATTCAGATGATGAAGGATGCTGCGGACTGTTTGAAGCCGATGTTCCTGGAACTGGGAGGAAACGATCCGTTTGTGATCTTTGCAGATGCGGATCTGGATGAAGCGGTTGAGGAGATGATCGGAGGCCGGCTGTTTAATACGGGCCAGACCTGCTGTGCACCAAAAAGGTTTATCGTGGAACGTCCGGTTGTCGGAGAGCTTACCGAGAAACTGGTTGCCCGCCTTCGCACCGTTGTCAGGGGCGACGTGCTGGATCCCAGGACAGAGATCAGTACGCTTATTTCAGAGAGTGCTGCCATAACCGTTGAAAAACAGGTTCAGAATGCGGTGTCCGAAGGTGCTGTCATTGCTTTCGGCGGGGTACGTGAAGGTGCTTATTATGCCCCGACAGTGCTGACCGGTGTCACGAAGGATATGTCGATTGCCAAAGACGATGAGATTTTCGGCCCGGTATTCCCCATGATCGCATTTGATACAGAGGAAGAAGCTGTTGAGATTGCGAATAACTCTTCTTATGGACTGAATGGCGGCGTGCTGTCAAAAGACATCATGAGAGCGTTTCATATTGCAAACCAGATTGAATCAGGCACTGTAGTTGTAAACGGTCACAGCGCATACCGCCACATCGACCAGGGGCACGGGGGTGTTAAAATGAGTGGTCTGGGAAGAGAAGGAATCAGTACCAGCCTCGAAGAATTCAGCCAGCTGAAGAATTATGTGCTGAAGGGTGCATTTAGATAAATTCATGGCTGTGCCATAAATTTTAATCGGGAACGCTTTGTTCCGGTACCCTCTGCCTGCTTCAGAAAAATAATATGCATTCAGGCAAAAAGGAAGGATGGCTTTTATGAGAAAAAACGCAATATCACTTCAAAGTTCAGCGGTCGGCAGAGCTAATCTGTGCACATATATTCATGCGGCTCAGGCTGCAGGATTCGACTGTATTGAACCTACAAAAGTCCAGCTGGAGTATTTCTTCAATGCTGGATATACGCCTGGAGATGCCAGAATGCTGTTAGGTGATATGGAAGTGTCCGCTGTGGGCTGGTTGTCCGATATCGAACGCCAGGGTTATGAGTTTGTGGCGATGATGCGGGAAGCGGAAAGACTTTTTGAGACGGCGTCATCCGTCGGAAGCCAGGCCGTTGAGATCATCAATGGTCCGGTAGACTGGCACGCAGCAGACTGCTATCGACGGGGGATCCCTTTTAACGGATATATGGGACTCCAGGGACTTCCCGTGGAAGAACAACGGAGTCTGATGATTAAAAATCTGCAGGCACTTGCTGATCTGGCAGCGCAGTTTAAACTAACCCTGTTTTTTGAACCATTATGCTGGACACCGATCCCGTCTCTGAAAGAAGGAATTCCGCTTGTGGAACAGGCGGGGCGGGACAATCTGAAAATTGTGGTGGATTTTTACCATAACTTCATCTCCGGAGTGGATGCTGAATTTCTTTCACAGATCAACAAAAATATAATCCTTGGTGTGCACGTCTGCAATTCACGTGAACCGGATGAACGGGTGCCCTGTGAAGAAATTTTCCGGGATGCTGCATTTTATGATGGAGCCGTCCCCATCAGGGACTGGGTTCATGCAGTGAAGTCTACCGGATTTGACGGCTGGTGGGCATACGAAACTTTTTCAAAAAGGGAAGCGGAAGCGGATGTCTATGAGTTTACGAAATATGTGTATGCTGAACTTAAGAAACTAATTGAGGATTAACAGAAACGAATAAGCCGGTGTCATATTGTATCAGGTTCAATATGTACACCGGCTTTTATATTTTTGCGCTACGGCAATTCGTTTTTATGCTCCATAAGGTAATCAACAAAATACTTACCTGCAATTGAGAGTCTGTCCGCGTGAGCATAAGCTCTGCTAAAATGCTCACGCCAAGAGCAGTTCATATCGAGCTCATTTTCCAACAAAGCTATCATCTGGCTGATATTTCTGATTTCTGTAATCCCTGGGGGAAAATCCTGTTTTTTCTTTAAAACATTTTCCGAAATAACTGATTTGATGAAATCCTACACATTCAGCAATGCTGCCGACGGGCTCGTCGGTATGTTTCAACAGTTCCGCCGCTTTTGACAGGCGATACTCTGTCAGATATCTATATGGCGTGGTTTGCAGAGTCGACTTAAAACAGCGCAAACACTCTGATTTACTGACATTTGCACTGCCTGCCAAAAGGTCTAAAGAAATATCCTCACCGCAGTGCCGTTCGATATATTGCAAAAATTTCTGCATTCGGGCATAGATGACGGTATCTTGTTTTACTGTCGGAGACTTAATGTTTTTCCGCACCTCGAGCCAGAGAGTCACTAGTAGAACAAGAACCTCATAAACATAAAACTGCGTTTTGTTTTGTTCGAGTTTTGACAACCTTTTCAGCGTAGCTAAAACTGTCCTGCAGGATTCGGTTTCCTTTGAAAAAGAATATATGGGCAATTGCTCTTTTTCCACGATGCTTTCTACGTAATCCTTTGCGGGACTGCCAAAATAGAATTTGAGAAAATAATCTGGAAAGATAAAACTGTTATAGTGACACGATCTGTTTTTCCGTATAAGATGAACGACACTTTTATTTATGAATATTCCGCTTCCTGCGCCCACCCGAACAGTTATATCTAATGTTTTTACTTCTATCTCGCCTTCAAGCACATAGATAAACTGCAGATCTTCATGCCAATGCATAACCTGAAATCCCGGATTACGAGGATAACTCTGCTCGTTTACAACATCCAGGACAAGATAGGGAAAATCTGTGTCTGCATTCAGATTGATTGAATTGATAAACGGATTTTGTGTCTCTGACATGGTGATCACCTGAGCTTGGATATATTTTGATAGTATTTGGCTACATTTCAATGTTTTATCGTGATAAATTATGATAATATCATAATAAACACCACGCCAGAAGTCAAGGAGGTGAAAGTCGAATGTATTTCGAATACGGTGACGATGAAATTGCGTACCTGAAGAAAAAGGATGTCTTGCCTGCAGCGCCCGAACATATTTAGTTTTGGAGATCTGGCGATTCTGCACGGCATCAGAATGGTAGATCATCATCGCGATATAGACCGCAAACGGTTTGAAACGTACCGCAGACGGGAAGCTGCTTAGTATGTCGGTATGGGAAAATAAGGAAAGCGTAACAAAAGGGCGTAATCTGTCTGAACACCGTATGGCACAGCAGCGCGGCAGAACACACGATTTTGAGGATTCTAATTCATATTTGGAGGTGTGATACCATGACTTATATTTATCATTACAATTCTCCTTTGGGGGGCATTACAGTTTCAAGCAACGGGTCGGAGATTACAGGACTGTGGTTTGACGGTCAAAAGTATTTTGGCGATACACTTCCGGAAAGGTGTGAAGAAAAGGCCCTGCACGTTTTTGAAGATGCGAAACGCTGGCTTGACATTTATTTCAGTGGTAAAGCGCCCGATTTCACGCCACCTTTGTCAATGGAAACAACTTTATTCCGTAAAGCCGTCTGGGAAATCATGATTACAATACCCTATGGACAGACGATGACCTACGGTGAGATTGCAGACAAAATTGCAGAACAAAAGGGTCTTGAAAACATGTCGGCTCAGGCGGTGGGCGGTGCGGTAGGGCACAATTCCATATCTCTGATCATCCCCTGCCACAGAGTCGTCGGAGCAAGCGGAAGTCTGACCGGCTACGCGGGAGGAATTGAGAAAAAGGTACAGTTACTTAAGATGGAAAAAGCGGATATGTCTGCTTTTTTTGTACCGAAAAAAGGAACGGCATTGTAGTGAAATCGTCAAATGCAACTGTCATAAGACCGTCATTTACCATTGCTGTGTTAGAAGTATGTCTTGATATGACCCCTGCAATGCTTTCAGCAGGTAAGAGTAAAGCGGAGAAACAGAATATTCATAACCTGACCTTTGTGACTGGTGATGCACAGGAACTGCCGAGGCTGTTTACCTCACATTCCGTTCATATGGAAAAATGTGAAAGTACCAATATGCCGGTTTCGCTGAATAGCTGGCTGGAATTTACCGAAACTTCCGCACCCGTTCGTCAGAATATTGTAGATCATTTGTTATTTATAAAGAGAAGCCACCGCAGCATGCCGCGATGGCTTCTCTTTTTTCTTAAGGAATTAGGATTTATAGTGAGTCTCCCCAGATCTTTGCATCCGGGTCGAGCGTCCACTCGTGTTCTTTGTCGTCGATACGTGTCTTCTCCCACGGATTGTCATCGAAGTGCCGGATGCCCCATGCGTAGCACATGGCGTAACCCGGGCAGGCAACCATCGGATGGGATTTTTCTGTGATAACGGCGAGACCGTTGTGGCCAAGTTCAACCACTTCATCGTTTACCCAGCCTGCTCCATAGCCCTGTGGTTTATCAAAACGGAAGAGATAAACTTCCGGCTGTGGATGCCAGTGCGGCGGATAGCTCGACCAGCGTCCCGGAAGATTGACAACTTCACCCAGCACCATGTTCGAGTACGGTGCGTTTTCATAGTCAAAGCATGTTCTTACGTTTCTTCTGATTGTGCCCTGCAGCTCTCCATTGGCTCCGCGCGCCCATGTGTGGGTATCCTCCGGCAGATACATTTTGGCATCGAATTTGCGGTCATTCAGAGTTTTTTGTACATAGAAAACAGAACTGTCATATGCCGTGATCGTGCAGGTGTCCCCTGCGCAGAGATGAAGGCAGTACGGGTTATAATCGAAAGGATTCGGACGGTCCATCTCAACAGTCCTGCCGTCAAATTCAACCTTAGCTCTCCCCTCGAACATGATCCAGGCCATTTCCTTTTCTGTCTCAGCAAATGTGTATGTATCGCCTGCGTCCATTAATAAAAGTGCCACGTCCATCATTGCTTTTTTTCCCTCGCCCTCCGCCAGGTTAATGTATTCGTTATAACCGCGGACCGGATCTTTTGAAATATACATAGTCAGCCTCCTTATTTTTTTATTGACAATTTATATACTAATATATTAACATATAAGAAAGATTTGTCAAGACATATATAAATGAATTTTAAAAATGTTGGGGTCAATAAGTATTTTGGCCCATTGATGTTACAGAGTGCTACGCATTTCATGTTCCTGCATCTTTGCGCCAGCTTTGGCCGGCACCATTTTAATAAATTTTGGAACTGAATTTTGTTAACTATTATATGCGGGTTCTGCTTGCCGTCATCGGAGATAGATAGTAAAATATATTAGTATATATTATGTGACGCTGCTGCAGGTAAAGATGAGGTGAATATATGATAAAAGTACTGATTGCAGATGATGAGAAGGATATCGTCGATTTAATTGCCTACTTGATCAAAGATCTGGATGTGGAAATTGTAGGCCTGGCCTCAAATGGTCTGGAGGCTTACCGGATCATCCTTGAGAAGAATCCGGATGTTGTGATTTCGGATATCCGGATGCCCGGTATGACGGGGCTGAAACTGATTGAAAAAGTTAAACAGTCTGAGAGAAAAACAGAGTTTATTATCATAAGCGGGTATCGCGATTTTGAGTATGCAAAGACAGCCCTGCAGTATGGTGTGCAGGATTATCTGTTAAAACCGATCAAAGAAGAGGAACTGGCACTGCTACTGAACCGGCTGAATCGCAAGAAACATATCAATGATGAAAAGGAGCAGGCTGACCAGGACAGGCAGCAAAGATTTGTTGAGCAGATTTCCAGAATCCGCAGAGATTATTTAAGAAAAATCCTGTATGAAGCAGAGATCGATGAAAATGACCGTATCCTGACAGGAGAAAATGATCCGCTGCATCCCGTGGAAGACTGTATTTACAGCGTTGTTACCATCAAGCTGGACTACATTGAGCATGAAAACGTGGATTTCTCAGCGTATGTTTCCGTGCTGGAAAATATGTGTGAAAAATACACGACGAAAATAAAGAGTGACAGTTTCGATGCGGAATATTTTTATGAAGGCACGAAAGGACATATTGCTTTTAACTATAAACCGGATGTACATCTGCCGATGGATAAGAAGAAAAAATACCTGACGGAGCTCTTAAGGGAGGACAATGAAAAGTATGAATTCTTTAATGTAACACTGGGGATTGGACTGCAGGTAAGGAGCCGTGAGAATCTCCACGATTCATTTATCAGCGCGCAGGCGGCCATTGATAACCGGATTGAGCTCGGCAGCGGGGGTATCATTGATGCTTCAAAACTGACGCAGGGACAACTGAATTATCAGGTTACGGTACCGCAGCAGATAGAGATGCGCGTCAGGAAAGGCTTATTTGAGTTAAACAAAGAGGAAGTTTTCAGCTGTCTTGATGAGGTTTTGCGAAGTTATTATTATGGGAAAGAAACGGCGGTTCAGACGATCTATAAGTTTTCCGAGAGGTGGATTGAATTGCTGGAAGATGCAGTGCTTGGCAATAAGCTTTTGGATAAAACAGATCTTCCCCCAAAAGAGGTATGGGGAATGCGAATTAACAGCTGCACTTCGATGCAGGCCTGTAAAGGCTATCTGACGGATTATATGATGAAGATTATGGAACTCTGTAATGACATGCAGAAAAGTCATGAGGCAAGGCCGATCAGGGAAGTAAAGGAATATATTGAAAAAAACTATGATAAAGGAATCTCACTGGATGATATTGGAAAAATGGTATGCCTGATCCGGTTTATCTGAGTACACTGTTTAAGAATCAGACAGGAATGAATATTACGAATTATCTGATCAGGGTGCGTATGGAAGCCGCAAAGAAGCTGTTAAGAGAAACGCATATGAGTGTGAGCACTGTTGCTGACAGGGTTGGATACACAGATACCAGGTATTTCAGCAAAATATTCACAAAACATGTTGGTGTAAAACCCATGGAGTACCGGAAATTCGAGAGCAGATAGTGGAGAACTGTGTATGAAAGCTGAAGATAAGTTGCCGTTAAAAATAAAAGATATCACAGCAGCAGTGATTGCTGTTCTGCTGCTGGGAGCGCAGGTCTGCGTTACTGTGATGTGCATGCACGAACAGATATTAGGTGATATGGGATTTTATTATCTTATATCCAGTCTGGGGATTATCGGTGTTTTTGCTTATATGGTAAGAAAATGGGTCATACCGGTAATTAAAATGAACCGTATTCTAAGCTACGCAAAAGAAAGCGAGGATATAGAGGTGCTTATCCATGAACTTGATAAGCCGACTGAAACAGAATATCCGGACCGTCTATTTTCCGGGATCACAGAGCTGATCAACCGGGAACAGAAAGCACAGATATTGTCTACGGAAGCGACGATCCATGCACTGCAGAGTCAGATTAATCCACATTTTCTTTACAACACGCTGGAAACGATAAGAAGCAAGGCGATCCTTCAGGGAAATGAAGAGATTGCAAAAATGAATGAAGCGCTTGCCACGCTGTTTCGTTACAACATCAGCAGACCCGGGGAGATGGCGACGCTGGCAGATGAAATGGAAAATGTAGAGAGCTATCTGGTCATACAGCAGTACCGTTTTCGCGATAAGTTTAAGGTCGTGAAATTACTTGATGAGACAGACGGCTATCTGATGTCCTATATGATGCCGATTCTGACAATACAGCCAATTGTGGAAAATGCCATACATCACGGGCTGGAAAATAAAGTAGGGCAGGGGGAGATTATGATTCGAGTATTTACTACACAGGACCGCCTGATCATTATCATCAGTGATGACGGCGTAGGTATACCCGAAGATCAGCTGAGGGATATGAGAGAAAAACTGGATGCCACGAATGGAATGCCCGACATGGCAGTGAAACAGAAAAAGCCTCATAAAGCCGGAATTGCACTTCAGAATGTTCATCAGCGTATCAAATTTTACTATGGCGAAGAGTACGGCCTGGAGATCACCAGCACGGAAGGGTGTGGGACTACGGCGGAGATACATCTTCCGAAGATATATGACTTTAAGGAGGGAATCTGAATGTACGAAATCCTTCGCGCAGACAGGCTGTGCATTCATTCTCCCGCCGAAAACCATATACATAATCTTTCTTTCAGCATCTTTAAGGGGGAAGTACTGGGCGTGCTGGGACTTGGAGGGGCGGGAAGGTCTTCGCTGGCCCGTATGCTTGCCGGTCTGGAACGCATATACAGCGGCGCAATGTGGGTGGATGGGAAAAGGACGGTATTCAACTCAATCCGTGAGGGGCAGAGAAGCGGAATCTATCTGATCCAGTATGAGAGTAAGCTGATTCCCGGACAGAACATTGCTGAGAACTTTACAATACTGCATAAACAGCATAGAAAACTGGTTCTGAATCATCAGAATGTTCTGCTGCAGTTAAACGAAATATCGCTTGAATATGGTATTCAGGCAGAACCTGAACGCCGGGTTGAAGATCTGAGTCTTTATCAGAAACATATGCTGGAGCTGGCGGTCGCTGCGTACTCAGGCGCCAAAATTATAGTTTTAAATCAGGTGGATGCTTCATATTCAGAGAACGAATACCTTGATTATGAAAATAAAATCCGTATGATGCAGAGAAAGGGAATCAGTTTTTTTATGATCCATACAGATATAATCCGGGCACAGTCTCTGAGTGACCGTATTATGGTGATGAGAAAGGGAGAAAAGGCGGGGATATTTTATTCGGACCAGGTAAAACCCAAATACCTCCATAAGATACTGACCGGAGTGGAAAAGTTCGAGCAGGAACATAAGGAAAGTTTCATACAGCCGGAGGTTGTACTTGAGGCGATGCATTTAAAAGTTCCGGAAATCGCAGAGGATATTACATTTCGTATTAACAAAGGTGAGGTGATCGGATTTATAGACGAAAAATATTCCACTTATGAAAAAATACTGTTGTTAATAAAAGGCGAGTACGGTCTGGCAGGGGGAAAGCTGTATTTAAACAATACAGAAGTAGCGCCGTTTCGCAGACTGGAGATTGCAAGACGGGGTATCCGGTATATAGACAGAGACAGTTCTCTGGACAATGTTTTTTTAGATCTGACCGTCGAGGAAAACCTGCAGCTGGAAATGTATAAAGTTTATAAGAATAAAGGTATCGGAATCAATAAGCGCCTGTGCCAGTACGCAATGAAAAGGAAAACCGGGTTATTCTTAAGCAGGCGTAAACTAAAGACGGAAGTCAGTAAACTGGACCGCAATGAACGCACCATGATCGCCTTGAATCGATGGAAATTGGCAGACACGGCATTACTTTTGCTGAACTCCCCTGCCATGTCTGCCGACGTGGTCCTCAGAAAACATATCTGGAATTACGTGACTCAGATGCGCCAGGAGGGAATACCCATTATTTACAGCTCCTCCAATACGGAAGAGATGTTTGCCGTGTGTGACTGTGTATACATGGTTAAAGAGGGAGTGATAATAAAATGTCTGAGGGGGATGCCGAGTGAAAGATACGAGTAGAATCTATGGTTTTATGAAAAACAACATGAATCTGATCATTTTTATTGTCATATTCCTGACCTTTGCCCTGAATTCCAGATATTCATTTTCAGTTAAAAATATTATGAATATTCTGACACAGAACTCATATATCATCACAGTGACTATGGGAATGGCAGTGCTGATGATCTCCGGTTCTGTCGATATCTCTGTCGGTTCCCAGATATCCCTGATCGGGATCGTGTGTGCAAGAATGCTGACTCTGGATGGAATGCCGGTTGTCCTGGTCGTTGTAACAGCGCTGCTGCTGGGCATCCTTCTTAACCTGATCAATATCTCCCTGTCAATCTTTTTGAAACTGCCATTGATTATCGTAAGTATAGGGACGATGACGTTATACCAGGGAATTGTAGACCTGACAGGAACCTCGAGGGCAATCCTGATATACAATGATGCATTCCGCTATATCGGGAGGGGGTACCTGGGACCGGTTTCCGTCCAGTTTATACTGGCATGTGCGGTATTTGTGACAGCATTTCTTCTTCTGCACAAAACGTATCCCGGAAGATATATGTATGCCGTGGGGAGTAATAATACCGCTGCCGAATTGTCCGGGATCAATGTAACGGTCATTAAAGCCATGGCTTCTGTATTTTATGGGATTTCTATCGGAAGTGCCACTTTGATTCATATATCCAGGATGGGCTCTGCCCAGACAGGGATGGGAAACGGAATAGAAATCACGGCGGTCACGGCGGCCTTGCTGGGCGGAATCAGTGTAAAAGGCGGGACGGGGAGGGTTTCACAAGTGTTTCTCAGTACACTGTCGTTGTCGTGGCTGTCGTATATGATTCTGATGACTTCTTCGGGCGTACATTACAGAAATATCGTCAGTGGTTTCCTGCTGATTATGGCATTTGGTTATGATCTCTGCAGAAACAGGAAAAGACAGCCTACCCTAAAGTGAATACAGCCTTCTTGTTAAAGGTGAAAAATCTTAATACAATGTAAAAGTAAAGATATATTAATATACTAAGAGCAATTTATATTGCCGGATGGAAAGAAGGAGGATATTAAATGAGGACAGTGGATGCATGTTATATCGTTTCGGAAAAGCAGACAGACATCAGAAAAGTAGAGTTGGATGCCCCCGGGCTTGGCGAACTGCAGATTGAAGTTAAGGCCTGCGGTATCTGTGCCTGGGATTCATATTTATTTCTAGGCAGAGATATGACAGAGCCGTTCCCTTTTCGGTTCGGACATGAGGCCGTGGGCGTGGTTGCAGCGGTCGGTGAGGGAGTTACGGGATTTAAGGCAGGCGACCAGGTTTTTTGCATTGAAGGCGGACCTGAACTTGCCCAGATGATTAATATCTCTTCAGAAAAAGCGGCACATCTGCCTCTGATTGAAGAGAAAGATTTCCCGTATTATGTCTGTGAACCTGCAGCGTGTGTCATCAGCGGAATCAACTGCATTGATGTTCATCCCGGGGACGATGTGGCGGTGATCGGCTGCGGCTATATGGGGCTCCTGAACGTACAGGCATTCAGGCGGAGCCTGATTGGAAGGCTGATTTGTTTTGATATTGATCCGAAGAAACTGGAGATTGCCCGGGAATGCGGAGCGGATGAATGTTATCTGTCAGATTCCCCTGAGGGCAAGGCGGCTATAGAAGACATGATAAAGAAGGGCGGCATTGATCTCGTGGTGGAATGTTCCGGTTCACAGCCCGGTCTGCAGCTGGCCTGCGATCTGGTCAGAACATGCGGCACGATCTCAAATTTTGCGTGGCATCGCGGAGAACGCACAATCAACTGTACGCCGTGGCATCTGCGCGGGATAGAAATTGTTAATACTTCGGATGCGAGAGACCCGCATTTTCCTCTTCAGGCGGCAAAAACCGCAAACCTCGTAAAAGCCGGTGTCTTCGATCAGCGAAAACTGGTCACACATATTATGGATTACCATAAAATTCAGGATATGCTGATGATCGCACATAATCATACAGATGACTATATTAAGGGCGTCATCACATTCTAAAGGGGGTAACTTTTATGGAACGGACTGGTGTAGGCATTATAGGGTGCGGCAATGTCAGTGATATTTATATCAGAAACTTAACGACACTGTTTCCCCAGACGGATATTATAGCGTGTGCATCGCGTCATAGGAAGAGTGCACGGGAAGCTGCCAGGCGGTATGGCATTCTGGCCTGCTCTGTGGATGAACTGCTGCAAAACCCGGAGATTCAGCTGATTTTAAATCTGACAACTCCGGATGCACATTATGAGATCACCCGGAGGGCGCTTCTCGCAGGCAAACATGTTTACTCGGAGAAACCGATCTGCCTGGAGACTGAGCAGGCAAAGGAACTGCAATTGCTCGCCGAAAAGCAGGGGGTCCGTCTGGGATGTGCACCTGACACGGTACTGGGCGGCGCTGTGCAGACCAGCAGGCAGCTCCTGGACAGCGGAATCATCGGGAAACCACTCTCAGCTCATGTGTTTTTCGGATGGCACGGTCCGGAGCATGAGCATCCGAATCCCGAATTTCTTTACCAGTATGGAGCAGGACCGGTCTTCGATTACGGGCCATACTATTTTACGGCACTTGTCACTCTGTTTGGACCGGCTGATTCGGTTACTGCAATGGCTGGAAAGGGATTTGAGAGGCGGACCTGTACCTGTCCGGGGCCGCATGTTAATGAGTCCTTTGAAGTAGGCACACCCACACATGTGACCGGTGTGTTGAAATTTCAGAGTGGAGTTCTTGTGACTGTGACAATCAGCTTTGACATATGGGGACACGGACATCCGTTCATCGAGATTTACGGCACGGAAGGGACACTGCGGGCGCCGGACCCGGACGGGTTCGGCGGCGAGATTGAGGTGCTGAAGGCGGGAGAGGAGAATTTTAACAAAGTACCCGTAAACTTTGCTTATACTGAGAACAACCGCGGAATCGGTCTGGCAGAGATGGCACAGAGCATAGAGCAGAATAAACCACATCGCGCCGCGGATACGGTTGCGGTTCATGTATTGGAGATCATGCACGCTTTCCTGGACAGCAGTACGCTGAAAAGAACCGTAACACTTACAACGACGTGTGAGCGCCCGGCACCGATGGAGAGGAGAGGATTATGAAAGAAAACAAGAGGATCGCGCTGGTGACAGGGGCGGGAGGGGGCATCGGACAGGCTGTTGCGGTTGAACTCGCCCGGGGGGGAGATCATGTCATCGTGGTCTGCCGGTCACGTTCAGGTGCTGAAAAGACTCTCGGGTTGATTAAGGCGTCTGATCAAACGGGAGATTTTATCAGCTGTGATGTCGGGGACGCCACGCAGGTAGATGCCATGATGGAGAAGATCATACGAGATTATGGCCGGCTGGATGTGCTGGTCAACAATGCAGGGATCTCAAATACCCATACGATGGATGAGATAAATATGGATGAATGGGATCGGATGATGGATGTTAATCTGAAAGGCCCGTTTTTATTGTGCCGTGATGCATTCGGGCTTATGAAAAGCAGGGGATATGGCCGTATTGTCAATATCTCTTCGATAGCGGGGGAGCGCGGTGCGCTGTACTCCGGCATTCACTATGCGGCATCGAAAGGCGGACTGCTGGCGCTGACCAAATCATTTGCTCTGCGGGGCGCTGCACATGGTATTACCGTCAATGCTGTTTCGCCCGGAACGGTAGACACACCCATGTCACGTGAAGAGGGGATACCATCAGACAATATTCCGCTGGGACGTGCCGCTTCTCCAGAGGAAGTTGCCCATGCAGTCTGCTTTCTCGCCTGCGACAGAGCCTCCTATCTGACAGGAGTGACACTGGATGTCAACGGCGGACAGCTCATGAGATAAACAGTGTTTCAGGGGTTGGCACGCAGTCGACCGTGAAAGAAAAGGAATAATGCGATGAATAAAACGATAAACCATAGACGGGCCGTACTGCTGCTGGTCATCACTTCCATATTATGGAGCTTTTCTGGCATCGGAATTAAGCTGATGTCATGGAATGGATGCGCAATTGCCGGGCTGCGCAGCCTGCTCGCGGCGGCAGTCATGCTGGCGGTTGTCAGGCGTCCGCATTTGCCGCGCAGTCCACATCAGATGGCTGCTGTCCTGTGTTATGCAGGGCTGGTTACCCTGATTGTGACTTCCACCAAGCTGACGACTGCGGCCAATGCAATACTGCTGCAATATACAGCTCCCGTCTACTCTGCAGTCCTGGGGTATCTGGTATTGAAGGAACCGGTGCGCAGGAAAGATATCATTACGATCTTACTGGTCTTATCGGGACTTGTCCTTTTTTTATATGATGGGCTGACGGGCGGACGGATGGTTGGGAATCTGCTGGCACTGCTGTCCGGTGTATGCTATGGGGCGATGAATGTATTTATGCGTAAAGGAGGAAACCGTGCACCTGCCGAAAATGTGTTCTGGGGGAATATTCTTACCTTTCTGCTGATGCTGCCGTTTATGGGGCAGCTTGAATTTTCACCTGTGAACACGGGGCTGATCCTGTTTCTGGGATTTTTTCAGCTGGGTCTGGCGTATGTACTCTATACGATGGCAATTCCCCGGGTTGCAGCGCTGGAGGCAACGGTCATTACAGTCCTGGAACCCATCCTGAGCCCGGTCTGGGTAATGATCTTTTACGGAGAAAGACCCAGTATTTTCACTGTTGCCGGAGGGATGGTCGTACTAACCGCGATCTGCGGAAGGGAGATCCTTTTTCGGAAGAAGGAGTGATGTATAAATACGGTCTACCCTAAAGTGAATACAGTCACCTTGTAATAATTAGTTAATATTACTATAATGTAAGCATCAGGTAAAATACTAATATATCAATCTGGTCGTATACCGGATGGAGCAAGGGAGGAAGCAATATGAAAAAAAGAACTCTGATAGCAGGTCTGCTGGCGGCGTCAATGATCCTCACAACACTGGCAGGGTGTGGAGCAGCAGATGACAAGGCAGGTGCAGCAGCGGATGCAGGCACAACAGAAGATGCCAGGAAGCCAAAAGAGGGGGGAGCGTCAGAAGGCGGAGCTCTAAAAGTAGGCGCTGCCACCAGAACTCTTCGGGATTCCGTATATATTGTTATGAGGGACAATGCGCAGGAGGAGGCGGATAAGCTGGGGATTGACCTTTCCTGGCAGGATTGTAATATCGATGTAAGTGTACAGAAAAGTCAGATTGAGAATATGATCGCATCGGGGACGGACGTGCTGATTGTAGAAGCAGCGGATCAGAAATCCATGTCAGAGACGGTTACAGATGCTCAGAATCAGGGGATACCGGTCATCATTATTGAGGCACGAATCGATAATTTTACTCCCGACTTATGGGTGACGGCCGACTCCTATCAGGTAGGTGTCCAGCAGGTCGATGAATTTATTAAAAAATGGGGAACGACAGAACCTGCAAATGTCGTACTGTTAAGCGGTACACAGGGAGACGAAGTAGCAGAATCCATCTCTGCAGGCGTGAGGGATCAGGTTGCAGAATATGAGAATCTGACACTTGTCTATGAACAGTCATGCATGGACTGGGCGCGTGATAAAGGTATGTCCTATATGGAGGATGCAATCTCCACAAATAACGGAAATATTCAGGCGGTGTTCGGAAACAATGACCAGATTACCATGGGGGCTCTCAAAGCAGCTGAAAACGCCGGATTAGTTGATAACATGTGGTTTATAGGCGGAGACCATGAAGAGGAAATGGTAAAATATATTCTGGATGGTTATAATGTCATGACGGTCGATAAAGGTACGGAGGCGCAGGGAAGATTTCTGGTTGAGGCTGCCCGGATGCTGGCAGACGGCGAGACAATTCCGGACACAAAGGAGATAGACGGGATTAACGTGTGGTATGCCCCGACCACTATGGTGAATGCCGATAATGTGAAAGCGTTCAGTGCCGGCCGCTATCCGGATTTATTTGAATAGTGATATTTACAGATTGGAGATGTGTCGGGATCAGATACATCTCCAAAATACACTAAGTGGTTGATAAGAGAGGATGATAAAGATATGTCGTTTATCGAATTTGAAGGCATTACAAAAAAATTTCCCGGCACAGTTGCTCTTGATTCTGTCAGTCTTGCAATCAACAAAGGAGACATTGTTGCCCTGTGCGGTGAAAACGGTGCCGGTAAATCTACTCTGGGTAAGGTGTTTGTGGGTGTCTACCCTCATGGGTCATATGATGGTGTTATAAAAATAGAGGGAAAAGAAGTTAAATTTTCTAATACGCTGGATGCGGAGAAATCTGGTGTGGTAATGGTGCATCAGGAACTGAATCTCGTGGACGAGATGACAGTGGCAGAAAATATCAGTCTTGGAAATATGCCCCACAGAGGGGGCAGGATTGATTTCGAGACGATGGAAAAAGTAGCAAGAAACGCGATGCAGCGCCTGGGGGTTGAGATAGAACCCGGGAAGAAGCTGGGGGATTTATCAATCAGCATGCAGCAGATGGTGGAGATAGCAAAAGCTATTTCCAGGAATCCGCATACGATCATTTTTGATGAAGCGACGAGTTCCCTGACCAACAGTGAGGTTGAAACTTTGTTTGAGGTGATGAGAAGGCTGAAAAAAGAAGAGATAACGATGATTTATGTGACGCACAAGATGGATGAAATATATCAGATCTGTAACCGCGTTGTTATTCTAAAAGACGGCAAATATGTGAATGAGGGCAACACTTCTGAGGTTACCAAAGATACATTGATCAGCTGGATGATCGGAAGAAAACTGGAAGATATGTTTGCGCCGAAGACAAACATGGAATACCTCTCTGAGAAGCCGGTCCTGGAGATAAAAAACTGGTCCGTGTATAAAGAAAAGGGCAGTGCCAAAAAGGTTGTGGATAATGCAAACCTGACTTTGAGATCAGGTGAAATCCTGGGAATATACGGTCTGATGGGAGCAGGAAGAACGGAGCTGGTGACTTCAATATTTGAAGGGAATTATGTCCCCAGCGAAGGAGAAATATATCTGGATGGAAAAAAAATTAAGATAAATACAACAAGTGATGCGATTCGTACAGGCATTGCGCTCCTTACGGAGGACAGAAGAAATTCAGGCCTGATTACGATACACAGCATTTTGGATAATATTATATTGGCCTCTATCAAGAGTTATGTCGGGAAATTTTTCAAAAGGGATTCGGAAAAGGAAAGAGAAGCCGCGCAGAGTATGGTACATAAGCTGAGGATCAAACTCAGCAGCCTGGATACAGCTGTGAGCAGCTTATCCGGAGGGAATCAGCAGAAAGTAGTCCTCAGCAAGTGGCTGCTGACGAATCCAAGAATCCTGATTCTGGATGAGCCTACGAGAGGCATAGACGTCGGTGCTAAAAAAGAGATTTACCACATTTTGCAGGAGCTGGCGGACAAGGGAGTCGGTATCATAGTCGTCTCCTCAGAACTCCCGGAGGTTTTGGGAATCAGTGACCGGGTCATGGTCATGAGAGAAGGACAGATTGCGGGTGAAATATTCGTCCGTGACGCCACAGAAGAAATCTTAGTAAGGTATGCGATGGAGGGAAAATGTAATGGATAAGGTGATGGTAAAAGAAAACAAATTCAAATGGCAGAATTATGCCTCAGCAATTGGACTTATTATTCTGTTGATCGTATCAGCGGTACTGAGCAGTACATTCTTATATCCGATCAACATTATGAATGTTGCCAAGCAGATAGCCGTTCAGGGAGTTCTCGCCATCGGTATGCAGTTTGTCATTCTTTTAGGGGGGATCGATCTGTCCCCTGGTGCTGTTGTCGCACTGACGGGTGTGCTGTTTGCTTATCTGATACCGACACTCGGCTTTTTTCCGGCTGCGTTCATTATCCTGTTATTCGGGTGTGTTCTTGGCAGCCTCTATGGATGGTTTATCACGAAACTGGGAATACCGGCGTTTATTGTCACACTGGCGGGACAGACGATCTGCCGTGGCATTGCGCTGACAGTTACAGGCAGCACCGCTGTGTCCATCAGCAGCAAAGCTGTTACAAAACTCGGAAGCGGGAATATTCCGTTTCCTGTATGCGTCGTGATTTTTGCACTGATGGGTGTTTATATCGCGTACTCCCTCATTCGGGATATCAAAAAGAAAAAGGGCATGAGTGCCGTCCTCAAAGTCTTTGCATTTGCAATTCTTGGATATGCTGCCTGCATCACGGGTCAGGTGGAAGGCCTGTCAATTCTGGTGGCGATCACAGCGGTTTTGCTTATGGCGTTTATCTTCGTCCTGAGGGCTACTGTGTTCGGCAAAAATGTATATGCTTCCGGCGGCAATATTCTGGCCGCGAGGCTTTCCGGTATCAATGTCAATAAGACGGTAATCTTCAGCTACGTGATCTGTGCAGTGATGGCATCCCTCGGCGGGATTATGACAGCTGCGCGTCTTGGAACGGGTTCGCCGCTGATCGGGACGAACTATGAACTGGATGCGATCGCAGCGGTTGTCATCGGAGGTACCAGTATGTCAGGCGGCAGCGGTAAATTAACGGGAACGATCATAGGCGTACTGCTGATCGGTGTCCTGAACAATATGCTGTCGCTGCTGAATGTCTCATCTAACATGCAGCTTATATTTAAGGGACTTATCATACTTGCGGCTGTGGTTATTGATTCTACATCGAATAAAAAGAAATAATGCAGATATAAAAAACTGCGGCGGGTATCAGGCGTTAAGGCTTCCTGATGCCTGCTGTTTTGCTTTGGCGATTTCATTAAAAATACCCGGATCAAATTGGTTATAATGCCTAAATTATTTTATTCTCATTCGTATCCTTGACGCTGATATAATAATATACTAATATATTAATAAAGACATGAAGGAAGGAGTTTGATGATGGAACGACAAATATCTTTTATCAGCAGACATCATAAAGTACACGGCTGGGCACATATACCAAAGACGCCCGACAGAGCACCTGCAATTGTGTTATGCCATGGGTTTACGGGAAACTGCAGTGAACATGGTTTGTTTGAGTCGTTTGGCAAAAAGGCCAGTGAAGCCGGATTCTATGTTCTGCGGACTGACTGTGTCGGGTCCGGTGAAAGTGACGGTGATTTTGCAGAACATACGTGTCTCGGAGGATGGCGGGATGATATGCTGGCAGCGTTTGACTTTGCTGCAAAGCAGCCGGAGGTAGATGCCGGGAGGATGGCAGCTATGGGGATCAGCATGGGTGCGGGAGCCGCACTGCTGTCGCTTAAAGAAAACAGAGTAAAAACAGCGGTAGGCTGGGCGCCCGTTCTGTATCCGGTTGAGGTATTCAGCAGAATCATGGGAGATGAGAACTGGGAAAAACTCAGAGACGGGGAAACAGTTCATCATGAATATGCGGGCGTGGAATTTGACATGGGTCCCCATTTTCTTCGGGATGCAGAGAATCTTTCTGTGGAGCAGGCGATCAGAGAAAGCGCTAAACCGGTGCTGCTGTGCCTGGGGACTGCAGATCCGGTCATTGATCCGGGATTTGGACCGCGCATGGAAGCACTGTCAATTCCCGGGTTGGCTGTACGTACGGTGCAAAATGAAAACCACAGTTTTCTGGTCTGCCAACAGGAGAATATTGCGGAGGCAATAGAATTCCTTAAGGGACAGCTGATGTAAAATGACAAAAATTAAAAAGATATGGAGGAGCAATACATGAAAAACACAGTGGAAAACCGGCAGAATGATGCGGTTAAGATTCGCATAGGCGAGAAAGTGGCATATGGTTCCGGAGACGTTGCATGTAACGTTGTATTTGCGCTGACGATGTCACTGGCTACTTATTTTTATACAAATGTCATCGGCATGTCAGCGGCCCTGGTGGGAACAATCCTGATGCTTTCAAGGCTCTTTGACGGAGCTTCTGACGTTATCATCGGCCTTCTGGTAGATAAGACAAAATCCCGGTTTGGAAAAGCGAGGGCGTGGGTACTCTGGATGACGGTTCCTTACGGGCTGTCGGCAGTACTTATGTTTATGGTTCCGGCTGATGCGACTACGGTAGTACAGGCTATCTATGTATTTATCACCTATAACTTTGCGGTCACCATCGTCTATACCGCGCTCAATCTGCCTTACGGTACCCTGGCAGCCCTGATGACCCGTGACCAGAATGAACGTTCACTGCTGAATGTGTTCAGGATGTCCATGGCGCCGGCCGGCAATCTGGTTGTAACAGCCCTGACACTGCCGCTTATCAACCGCCTGGGCGGGGACCAGAAGGCATGGGTTACAGTCACTGTCATTTATGCGGTGATTGCAATGATCTTACTGATGGTCTGCTTTTTCGGATGTAAGGAGCGCGTACATATACCGGCAGTACCGGACGATGAAAAGGTATCGATGGGAATGAGCTTCCGCTGTATGCTGAGCAATAAGTACTGGTGGATGGTAACCCTGATGTTTTTCGGATGGTCGGTGTATACAACATTAAACGGTACGATGCTGACTTACTATTCTCAGTATCAGCTGGGCAATAATGAACTGATGAGTATTATTTCAATTGTGGAAAAACTGCCTTCCATTCTTGTGACGATTGCCATCGCTCCCTTTATCAAGAAATTTGGAAAACGCAACCTGTCTCTGGCCGGGGCGATCGTCTCATTGAGCGGTGCGGCGATCATGCTGATCAGCCCGCAGAATCTGACCTTTGTGCTGATCGGGGCAGCGTTGAAGGGGGCGGGTGTGGGACCGATCGGGGCAACAGTCTACGCCATGATGGCGGATGCGATCGAGTACGGTCACTGGCGTACGGGAGTGCGTACAGAAGGTCTCCTGTTCAGTGCGGCAACTGTTGGATATAAGATAGGAGGAGGTCTGACAAGTGCGGGGATCGGCTTTGTACTGGAAGCCGCAGGGTTTGACGGGAAATCAGCAGTATATCAGACGGCTTCCGCACACAGTGCCATTTCTTCTCTGTACCTCCTGCTGCCCTTTGTGGCCTGGGGGCTGCTGGCAGTTCTGCTGTGGCGTTATAAACTGGACAAGGAGTATTCAGGCATTATCGGAGAACTGCAGATTGGAAAATATTCTGAAAAAGCGGTGGTTAAGCAAAAAACGCCGCAGGCAGGTCAGAAGGAACCGGTCTTTGCCGCATCTTCAGATACGGCAAAAACAAACGCTATTATCACGATCAGCCGGGAATATGGAAGCGGCGGCCATGATATCGGCAAACGTCTTGCCAGGGAACTGGGCATTCCGTTTTATGATAAGCAGCTGATATCCCTGGCAGCTAAGGAGAGCGGACTGGACGAAGCTACCTTTGAGCAGCTCAATGCGGAACTGAGCGCTTATCAGCTTTCACTTACCCTGCTTGATCCAGGCAATCAGAATGACAGGCTGTTTCTGCTTCAGTCGCAGACGATCCGCAACCTGGCACTTCAGGGCCCGTTTGTCATTGTAGGCCGGTGTGCAGACTATGTGCTGCGCGATTTTGACAATGTGGTAAATGTGTTTATCAGCAGTTCAGCTGTCAAGAAGGCTCTGCGAGAGAATGCACCGGCGGGAAAGGATACGGATCAGATCAAGCAGTGGCAGATGGTAAGTGAGATGGACAAACGCCGAAGCCTGTATTATCAGCATTATACAGGGCGTGAATGGGGAAAAGCGGAAAACTATCAGCTGTGTGTGGACAGCAGTCTGCTGGGAATGAATACCTGTAATGTAATTAAAACATATCTGGACGGCTGTGCTAAACCCGGGGAGCGCGTGGGTATCCTTTAAAATAAAATGAAAAATAATATGATGAATGATACAAATGAGTCTGTAATGCGTATAGATTACCGAATGTTAATGGAGACGGCGGCGCTGGCAGGAGAGATCATGCTCGAAAACGGAGCCGAGGCCTGCCGGGTAGAAGACACCATCAACCGCATGCTCTATACTGCAGCTTCCATATCACATGCAGAGACGGTCGTCTTGAGCACCAGTTTTGTGGCGACAGCTGCAGCAGTCGGCATGGATCCTGTGACGGCAGCCCGGAGAATAAAAAGCAAGGGGACAAACCTGAATAAGATCTGCCGTGTTAATCAGGTGTCGAGAGACTACTGCGAAGAAAAGATCTCTCTGGAACAGGTATGGATATTGCTGCAGCACATCCGGGGTGAGAAGCTGTATTCCGGAAAACTTAATTTTCTGTGTATGATCATCATAACAGCATCCTTCACGGCGCTTCTTGGCGGGACGGCATTGGATGCCGCTGCCGCGGGTCTGTGCGGCGCCGTGCTGGAACTCTGTCTGCGGGCCGGCAGGTGTACGCCGCTGCATGCGTTCATTGTGGAAATGTGTGCAGCGATGGCTTCATCGGCAGTTGCCGTCAGCTTTTTCCACTTTCTGCCCGCGGTCCGCGATGCGAATCTTATTATCATCGGGACCATGATGCCTCTTGTACCGGGTGTCGCCATTACGAATGCTGCGAGAGATACACTGCAGGGTGACTTCGTCTCGGGGTGTGCCCGCATTCTGGAGGCATTTGTCAAAGCGTTTTCAGCGGCTCTCGGGGTAGGCATCATAATTTTTCTATACAGAGCCTTAAATGGCGGAGGTTTGTAAATGTTACTGCAGAGTATATATGCACTGGCGGCAGTTACTGCATTCTGCGTTCTTCTGGAAGTACCGAAAAAGCAGGTCATGCCGGCAGGCATTGCAGGAGCTATCTGCTGGGCTTCATACCTGTTCGTATGGAACCTTACAGGGAGCACCGTATTTTCCAGCTTTCTGTCTGCGTGCGTGGTCTCTGTCTATTCCAGAATCATGGCACGGTTCAGGAGAGCGCCGGTGACGGTGTTTTTCATTCCAGGCATTCTTCCCATCGTACCGGGAGTGGCAATGTACCGGTCGGTATATTACCTGATGACGGATAACGACCTGCTCGCCAAAGAATATCTCCTGGAAGCGCTGCTGATAGCGGGTGCCATCGCTTTCTCTGTCTTTTTGACAGACTCGGTCGGCACGCTGCTGGAGGGCAGTCATACGGCCGGAGACAAGGACATCAAATGAATGACTTTCGATATTGAGTTTGTATTGCTTATGTAGTATTCTGGAATATATGGTTGACAGAAATGAATTAATCTATTATATTAGTATATAAGGCGTGGGGCGGGAAAATTTTGGTTTATGAATCAAAATGAAGAAAGGCGTACAAAATGGAATTAGAAAAAATATATACGGGAAATAAGGTCGATGTCTACCAAACATTAAAAAATGCAATACAGTATCTGTCGTTAATGCCCGGTTCAACGATCAATGAGCAGGAGCTGGCATCTGAACTGGGGGTAAGCAGAACTCCTATCCGGGAGGCACTGATCCGTCTGTCTAGTGAGACACTCATTGATATTTATCCTCAGAAGGGGACGTATGTCTCCAGGATTGACTTTGCATTTGCAAATGAAGTGGCATATATGAGACACATTCTGGATACGGAGATTTGTCTGACGCTGTGCAGGGAGAAGGTGGACCTGCACGACGCGGTGGATGAGATATTATATTTTATGCGTGCTGCGGTCAAGAAAAAAAATGTGATAGAGTATCTGAAAAAGGATCAGGAATTTCATAAGGCATTGTTTGCCTATGGAAAACACGAACTGATATGGGACATTATCTCTACATCCAGGGCACATTACAACCGCTTCGTGATCCTGGATCTTCAGCTGGATGGGAAACTGGAAAACTCCTATCAGCAGCACTGCGAAATCCTGGATTCCATCGCTTCCGGAGATGAAAAGAAACTGCTTGAAATATTAGATGTTCATCATGATCATACGGGAGTTGATTATGAGATGATACAGAAAAATTTTCCTGCTTATTTTGAAGCTTAGGAGAGTGCTTCGGATTATTACAAATGCGTAGTTAAGACTGTTGAAGAGCAGTTATTACTTTAGTTCAAAAGATAGTGAAGAGACAGGGTGCGAGCCCTGTCTCTTTAATATGGGCGTAATTACTAAACGACAGGTTGATAAAGAGCCTTTTTAGTTTTCAAATCCTGCAACATTATAATATTTGCGAAATACCATCGGTGTGACTAAATTTTTAGACTTAAATGCCCGTATAAAGTGCGTGCTGCTCGTAAATCCGCATTCTTCGGAGATTTGCTGTATATTGAGTGTGGATTCGATGAGCAGTGTTTTGGCATTCTGCAGCTGAAGTGATAAAAGATAGCTGTGTGGGGAAGAACCCATCTGCCGTTTAAAAAGCCTGGAAAAATACTGTGGATTCAGAGAAACATGATTCGCTATTTCCTCAATGGAAGGAGCCTTCCGGTAATACTGTGACATGTAGCGGACAGCAGACCGGATGGAAGATGATTCTCTGGACGGATTTTGTACAGTTAATCTGGTCAGGATATCATAGATATAAGAGGACAGGCGGTGTTCGCTGATTTCTTTATTTTTAATGTGATTCAAAATATCTCCAAGCAGCAATGAAATCTCAGATTTTCCGGAATGACAGACTCCATCCTGTGATAGAAGATCGCAATAAAGAGGGGTAAGACCACCTTCAAAGTGAAGCCACTGGAACGTTACCTGCTTTTCTGCCCAATATTGGTGGGGGCGGCTGCAGTCAAAAAAAACAACGTCGTCGGTTCTGGCTGTCTGGTGCCTGCCGTCATACTGTACATGAAGTTCTCCTTCGAGGACGTACAGTATTAAATAAAACTGAGGATAATCGTTTGGTCTGCTGACCCGGTAAGGGGGAACACAGGTATAGACCGCTCCGAAAAAAGGATAAAACAGGTGCATTCTTGCAAAATCAGAAGGATCATGAAAATAAATCCCTTTTTTTTCGATGATTCCGGCTTCCTTAGCAATTGGTTGAAGTTTATAAGTTGGCATAGTACCTCCTGAAAGGTCAAAAAATGTATATAAATAGTAAGTAGCGTATGATGAATTAGGCTTCCAAATATTTTATACTGTTTTAAAACACAGGTATAAGAGTATTTTATCATGAAAATCAAAAATGTACAGTCATTATCTGCTTCTGACTTGCAATTTGGAAAAAGATAAAAATGTTATATTTTTGAGTAAAAGTAAAGAAAGGAAGTTAAAAAATGAGCAACGGTACAGAAACGTCTAAAAGAGGAGAAGAACTTTTCAGAGAGCAGTTCCTTTACAAGCATCCGGAAGTGGCAAAAATGCAGACGGAGTTAAAGTTTTCTGACGAGGAAAAGTCAATTCTGCGGCAGTTGGCTGAAAAAGTGGCGTATATAGCGGAAACGGATGCCATGAAACTGAAAAAAAAATTGTGGACTGAGAATCATGATTTGAAGAGCAGTACCCCCGTTATATTTGTGGATCCGGAAAATGGCTGGAATGAAATCATGACGGATGAGGTTATTTTTTGCAGGGATCCACTTGCGAGAACCTGGGAAAATCTGCTCAGGAAAAAAATATATTCGGCGGAAGTTATTAAGGATGATACGGTTATCACAAAGGATTTTAATGTACCGTGGTATTGGACGGATGATGGCTTTGGTATCAACCCTGTCATTGAATATGCGGATATGAAGGGCGGAGCCTATCATGTCCTGGCTGCAATTGAAAATTATGAAGAGGATTTTGAAAAGCTGCATTTTCCAAAATTGACAATTGACAGAGAAAAAAGTTTTCAGATCATGGAATGTGCGAAAGATGTATTCGGGGATATTTTAAACTGCAGATTTTCCATGAAGTGGCACTGGGATGATTCGTTCCTGTGCAATTATGTTGAACTGCGTGGTATGGAAGATTTTATGTGTGATTTTGTGACAGACCCGGAATGGGTGAACCGCATGATGCAATTTTTGACGGATGGAGTTATCAAAAGATTTGACTGGCTGAAGGAACAGGGCTTATTATCTTTGAATAACGATGATACATACCTGGGGACTGGGGGACAGGGTTATACCACTGATCTGCCTGCTTCAGATTTTGCCGGAAAAGTGCGGACCACAGATATGTGGCTGACACTCCAGGCACAGGAAACGGTATCTGTAAATCCGGATATGTTTGGGGAGTACGTACTGCCACATTTTATTCGTCTGGCTGAACGCTTTGGGCTTGCCCATTATGGTTGCTGCGAACCTTTCGATGTGAGATGGGAATATTTAAAACAGATTCCAAATCTGCGTCATGTATCCGTATCTCCGTGGGCAAAGTACCACCTGGTCCCAGAGCTTCTTGGTAAACAATATGTGGCCAGTGTGAAATTAAAACCGACACCGCTTGCCATGTCAACCATGAATGAGGAGCATGTAAGAAATGAGTGCCGCAGAGCAGTCGAGGAAACATTTGGCGGTATCTGTGAATTTGTTATGAAGGATAACCACACCATTGGGAATAATCCCGATAATCTGATCCGCTGGACGCAGATTATGAGGGAAGAGATTTGTAGAAAATATTAAAACTTAATAGCATTTATGAACTGACGTGGTATAATAAAAAACAAGTTTGAAAATGAAAGACTTAGGGGAAACGTGATATGGACAAAAAAATATGGGAAACCTGCGTGGCATTTCACGGCCACGAATGCGGCGGACTGACGATCGGATACAAGGCGGCAATGTATGCGATCAGGCTATTAGAGCTTGCTCCTGGCAACGGTGAGAAATCATGCTGCATCTCTGAGGATGAGCAGGTAGTATGTATAGCTGAAAATGATGCCTGCGGCATTGATGCGATTCAGGTAATACTGGGCTGCAGTGCCGGCAAGGGTAATCTGCTGTTTCACATGAGGGGGAAACAGGCATTTTCCTTCTACAACAGAAACACCGGAAAATCCGTCCGCCTTGTGCTGAAACCCCGCCCGGAAGGGATGACCAGGGAGGAATCTTTTGCATATTATCAGGGGCATGGGCCGGAAGAACTGTTTGATGTAAAAGAGACTGCGATCCCACTCCCGGAAAAAGCGAGAATCTTCAGGTCTCTGACCTGCAGCTGCTGCGGTGAGACGGCGTCTGAGAATATGATGCGTCTCGAAGGAGATCAGATCCTGTGTCTGGATTGTTATGATTCTTATGACCGGTTCAGGGTCTGAACATAAAAAGACCAGAGACAGTATCTATCTGTCTCTGGTCTTTTTTATATCACTGCTCTGTAAAATGTTATGGTCAGTCTTCAGCTTCGTTAACTTCGCTCTCTTCAGCTTCTGTGTTCTTAACATAATCTGAAATATGGAAAATCATGGCGTCTTCCGGTGTTATGAACTGAACATCTTTATTTTCCGGCAATACCAGGTCTTTTACATGCATGACTTTTATCTCAGGTGCGAGTTTTTCAAAATCAATAATGATCGTATCCAGAAGATTGGACGGGTCAGCCTTGTAGCTGATTTCGGAAAGATCCTGTTCCACTATACCCTGTACACAGTCTGAATTTTCCAGTTTCACCTGCACGGAAGTAGAAATCACCTCACCGTGGACTAATGCCTGAAGGTCAAATGCCATGACCTGTTTTTTCATTGAATTATAATCAATACTTTTGACGACAGCATTCGTCTTTTCACTTCCAAGGTCCAGAATTACCTGAGAACCCTCCCCATTTTTTTTGATAAACTGCAGTACGTCTGCTTCGGCAAACTGAAGCGGAACGGATTCATCCATTCCCTTTCCGAACAGTACGCCAGGAGCGAAGCCTTCACGTCTTAATTTCTTTGCTTTTATTTCCGGGTTTCTTTTTTCTGCTTTCAATGTAGTCATATCTGATACCTCCTGTAATCATGTGATATGTTACCGCACATAACAAAAAACAAAAAGAACTCTCTCTACAGGTGTAGTTATGAGCTCTTTAAAGCAAAGTTCTGTATGCACCTCTATATTATAGCACCTGAAACAGAAATTTATATGTATTTTCTGTGAAAAAACGTTATTCTATAGTATCATTTAAAGATGTTATAAAAGAAATATCCGGGATTCTCAGATATTTCGCCTCATAAAGGCTGTATTTTTCTATAACAAAACGCCGGACAACACGCAGTATATGACTGTAACATTCAGAAAGGCCGTTCGCAAAGCCCTCCACGTCACCCGTATGCAGGCAGTCAAACGCGCGGAGACTTTTTTCATTTATCAGGCTGGTACTGTCATGTTTGCTGCGGTAAAATGCAAAATAGAATCCGAAGTGTGAGAGATTTCCCAGCTCTCCCAGAATTACTTTTAAGGGATGCAGATTCAGCCGGTCCAGAATGAGCTGCAGAATATCTGCGAGAGGAATGTTATCAGGTTCTTTAAACCTGTGAGCGACCGCCTCCAGGTCCTGGGGTGTAATATGAGGTGCGGCGCATGTGGCAGCCGGACGTATGGCAAATACAAGGAACTGAAGTGCGTACAGATACAGAAGGGTGGTCCGCTTGCTTGTTTGATTCTGCAGAGGACGGAATACAACGGAATCGTTCGGAATCAGGGCGACGGTTCCCCTGGAGTTCAACGTCTTGCTGAAGCCTAAACGTGCAGTCTCGGTAAGGGCTTTGCGAATCGTAAAGACGGACACCCCATATTGGCGTGCAAGTTCTGCTTCATGTGGAATATAGGCATTTGCCGGATAAAAGCCGGTTCCGATTTTATTTATCAGATCGCGGACGATACGCGTGTAATAGTAATCCTGACCGCGCAGTGCGCTCCAGGCAAAGACCGGAGTATCCTGCTTGGGACAGTCCGGAAACCGGGTTTCCAGCTGTTTCAGGCATCTGGCGGTTAATCTGGCCGTGTCCTCGTACAGCTGGTTGAATGGGCCGTGGATCTGGTCCGGATCGTTTGTGCACAATAAATTAATCAGCGGGATCATGCGGGGGGCAAGTCCTGAGAAGGAGATGTCTGTGAAAGCCTGCTGTTCTTCTGTGAAAAAGCTCATCTGGCTGTACAGTTCAAATGCTGCATAGACATCGCCAAACAGTGAATTGCCGCTGGAGCAGAGAACGTCCTTGAACAGGTCAGAGACGGTGCGCCATTCGCTGATAGTCGGCTGCAAGAGTCCTGATTTTAAAAGCTGCCTGTAATGGGGCTGTTCTTTGACGGCACATCCCTCCGCTGAAAAAGCGATCAGCGGAGGAATCAGCAATACCATTGTCTGGTAGATCTGCAAAATCCCGTCGCGCTGTGACAGTACAGATTTTATCATGGCAGAAGAACTTCTGTCCGGGTGCTCGTAGCACACCAATGGTGCAGTGCGGGGCTCAATACGGATAAACCCATCCTGCTTCAATGCATTTAAGACCTCCGAGACAGTGCGGATGCTGACCTGGTAGTTTTTACAGAGCTGCCTGCCTGAAGGCAGATGTTTTCCCTGCTGCAATTGTCCGCTTTTGATTCTGCCCTTCAGATCGTTGTATACATAAGAAAAACGAGTGTCTTTATTCTTCACTACTTTTCCTCCTGCCCATTATGACATAGAATAACTAAAATACTGTAATTTTTCAATTAATTGTGGTCATCAGCGGTCACAAACATTCAGATGTGAGGCCGGTGCGGCTTCTATAATCCGGGGTCCGGCGTGACCAGAGACCTGGCTTCAGGGAGGCCCCGGCCAACCATAAAATCGCGTACAAATTCAAAAACGTGGCAGTAACATAAAGAAAGCTGCCTGGAAAAGGCTTCGGCACCCTTTGTATTCAGCAGGTCTAACGCCTGCAGGCACATCTGATTCAATGTATTGGAAGAACGATTTCCATCCAGATAAAAGGAATAATAATATCCCCAATGCAGTAATTTATTCGTCTCCTGGAGGAGGAGGCATAAAGGCTGAAGGGGCAGTTGTTCTGTTATACACTGAAGGATGTGATCAAGGGGGATGATGTCAGGCTGTCCAAACCTCTGCCGCATGGCATCCCATGTGCTCCTCTCGATATGAGGAAATGCAAGTCGCACGGCCGGTTGTATGGCGATCGCCATAAACTGCAGTGCACTAAGATACAGAAGGGTGTCATTTTTGTAGGTCCTGTTTTTCATGCAGGAACAGGTTGCCTGGCCGTTGAACAGCGTGACCTGTGTCCCTTTTGCGTTAAAGGTTTCCGCAAAACCGAGTTCATTCAATGTTGACATGGCTTTGCGTATCGTCGAGACAGAGACATTGTACTGCAGGGCAAGCTCAGCTTGCGGCGGCAGGAATTCCCCGTCTTTGTATAGGCCAATTCCGATCTTGTCGATCAGATCCCGTGTGATCTGCATGTAATAATGGTCCCGCCCGGTTTCTGCATTCCAGAAAAAGCAATTGTTTTTTTGTGATGGTTTTATGTCCGGAGTTTGTGACAGCGTGTTCAAGTACCGGGCTATGGCATTTTGCATTCCGCAGTAAATGGAGCTAAAACGTGCCTGGATTTCACCCGGGTCTTTTTCTTTTAATGAATCCATTACCCACTGCGTGCGTGCGCCGTCCGTATAATCTGCGATGACAGACATTGCTTCCTTGCTGTTCAGGAAGAACGGGACCCGTGCGTGCAGTTCGAGACTTGTAAAAATGTCGCGGAATAACAGGTTTCCCGTGGAATCCAGCATATCGTGAAGCAGCGATGAACATATGTGCCATCTCTGCGCACTGCATTCAGGCTTACACCGGGTGAGCGAATGAAAGTGTGGACTGAGTACTTCATCCCCGCAGGAGAGGGCTGAAAAAGAAAAAAGGCGGGGCATTAAAAGAGTGATCGTTTCGTAGACATCCAGGATAGAATCTTTCTGCTCCAAAATATTCCTGGTGGGGCTCAAAGCAGAATCTCCGTCAGGAGGTCTGTAAATAACAACGGTAGGCTTCCGCTCTTGGGAACAAATGAGGCCTTCAGATTTCAGGGCGGCGAGCACATCTTTTACCGTACGGATTCCTACATGATAAATCTGACAGAGCTGATTGATCGAGGGCAGAGCTGCACCATGCGGCAGATACCCGGTTGTGATCTGATAACTAAGATTTTGGTACAGATAATGAAATAAGGTTCTCTTTTTTTCCAAGATACAGATCCTCCCTTCGTCAAACGTGCGGACACGCTTTCCTCACTGACGCTCATTATATCATAAAATGGGGCAAGCTATATGCAAACGTACACAAATATATAATTGTTTTTTCGATTTTTATAAATTAAAATATAGTTATCGTAATAAAAGGTAGTGCAAAGAGACTGAATTTCATATAAAATGGAGATTGTTAGACTATGAAAAAGCAAAAGGCATTTATTGTCCGGGGCGCACAGATCGGATTATTGTCCATAATTTTAATTATGGTTTTTACTGCCTCGATCTGGAATGCGGCGCAGCTTCGTATTGTACTGAACGACAGTACAAAGGAATATCTGAATGACGTAACTACACAGATGTCAGGGGATATACAGGGCACCATACAGCATAAGATGACAGATCTTGAAGAGTTGTCTGATTCGGTTTCACGGTTTGACAGTGGACAGGACAGAGAAGAGCTGAAGGAATTTCTGAACAGAAAAGCGCATATTCAGGAGTTTGACCCTCTGGTAGTGCTGGACCGCAACGGTAATACCGTTTCCTCGGAATCTGAATTATTCTCTGGCAAGCGGGAACAAGAGATGCTATTACAGATGGAGAGCGTGCAGTCTTCATTTGAGGGAGAAGTCTGTGCCAGCTACCTGGGCGGCGAAATTATCGTTTACTCTGTTCCGGTCTATGAAAATGGTCAGGTGACAGGAGTATTGATTGGTGGCCGCAGTAAGGAAAATATGCAGCGGATGATCGCATCGAAAAGTTTTAATGGAAATGCATTGAGCTGTATTATCGACAGTGATGGTCAGGTTGTGATTTCACCCGAAGATTTAAATCCATTTATGCAACTGGAAGATATTTTCGAATCAGATGAGAAAGTGGCTGCCGGGATCCGGGAGATGCAGGAGAAAATGCGTGCCGGGCAGGATGGTATGCTGAAGTTCACAGCTGTCACACATGAGGAGCTTTTTTTAGCGTATAATGGGCTTGGGATCAATGACTGGATACTGCTTACCATTATTCCGGCCGATATCATATCCGGAGGTGCTGACAGATATATCTACCAGTCGTTCATCATCGTGGGAGTTACGATAGCCTTTTTCTCCATGTTTTTATTTGCGGTTTTTCGCTTTTATAACGATTACCGGAAAAAGCTTGAACGGGCTGCATTTACTGACCCTGTAACGGGAGGAATGAACAACGCAGCTTTTCAAATGAAATTCCGGGAAATATCGCATGAAATAAAACCCTGTACTTATACGATCGTCCTGCTCAATGTGAAGGGGTTCAAGATGATCAACGAACGGTTTGGAATCAGTGTCGGCAATGATATCCTGCGCTATGTCTGCCGGGTACTGGAACATCATATGAGAGCGGAGAAGAATGAGTTTGCAGCGCGCAGCGAGTCGGATCATTTTTTTCTCTGCATAAAAGAACACGCCCCCGAGGCGATCAAAGCAAAACTGGGTGTGATCATTGAGGATATTAATTCTTTTCACGGCGTTGATCTGCCCTGTTATCAGTTCTCATTTAAACAGGGAGCCTGTCTTGTGGAGGATCCTGGAATGGAGATCATGCTTCTCCAGGATCGGGCAAGGACCGCTTATCAGAATCAGAGTCCGGGAATGCAGCAGGAATGTTCTTTCTATGACAACAGCTTTACGGATAAACTGAGGAAAGAACATGAACTCAACGAGTTGTTTGAGCGTTCTGTTTCAGAACACCATTTTGAGATATACCTTCAGCCTAAAATAGGCTTGGGGGAGAATCGGCTGGAAGGTGCCGAGGCACTGGTTCGGTGGAATCATCCGCAGAGAGGCATGATTTCCCCGGCAGAGTTTATTCCGATTTTTGAACGCAGCGATAAAATATGCACATTGGACTTCTATGTGTTTAAAGAGGTCTGTATGCTTCTGAACAGTTGGATAAAGGAAGGGAAAAAGCCTGTGCCCATATCCGTCAATCTTTCCAGGCTGCACTTTTTGAATGCCGGTTTTCTGGAAGAATTTGCTGAAATTGCGCATGAGTATGAGATTTTGCCCGGAATGATTGAATTTGAACTGACAGAGTCTATTTTTTTTGATACTCAAAGAATTAAAACGGTACAGGAAAGCATCCGCCATATGCACAGAATGGGATTTCTGTGTTCTCTTGATGACTTTGGCTCCGGCTTTTCTTCGCTGGGGCTTCTGAAAGAATTTGACGTGGATACGCTGAAACTGGATCGTTCATTTTTCATGAATATTTCCGACGAAAGAGGACAGGAGATTATTAGCTGTCTGATCGAGCTTGCCGGCAAGCTGGAGGTGCAGACGGTTGCAGAGGGGATCGAAACCCCGGAGCAGCTGGAGTATCTGAGGTCTGTACATTGTGATATGGTACAGGGATATATATTTTCAAAGCCTCTTCCCATATCGGCATTTGAGGAGTGGAGCAAACAGTATATCTGACACATGTGAAATTGTGAAAAGGAGTAAGCGATGAAAAAACAGATAAATAAGAGGCTGTGTATTATTATTTTTGCGGCCATGCTGGTTTCGCTTCTGCTGAACTATCTGCTTCAAATTTTCCAGGCTCAGGATACCATGCGCGTGAACTCCCAGGAGTTATTTTGGCAGATCAATCAGATATTGGTCCAGAATGAAAAAGAGGTAGAACAGATTAAGGAAGATTTTGCAAAGAGCTGTCTGGTAAACGCCAAGGCGGCAGCCTATATTGTTCAGAACAATCCGGACATCATTAACGATCAGGATGAACTCGAAAAGATTGCAGAATTTCTCCAGATCGATGAATTTCACATTTTTGATACACAGGGGAATCTGTATGCGGGTTCACAGCCAAAGTACTTTGGCCTGAATTTCAACTCCGGAGAACAGATGCGGTTTTTTTTGCCGATGCTGAAAGACCGGTCGCTGGAATTATGCCAGGAGATAACCCCGAATACAGCGGAGCAGAAACTGATGCAGTATGCGGCGGTCTGGAGAGAAGACGGTGAAGGGATTGTACAGATAGGTATGGAACCGCACAGAGTTCTTGAGGCAATGAAGCGCAATGAGCTGTCTTATATTTTTTCCATCGTTACGGCGGATAAAGGGGCGGTCATCTGTGCGCTGGACCCTGAGACATATCAGGTACTCGGCGCTACAGGTTCCGGTTATATTGATAAAAATATAGAGGAGCTGGGGATTGATCCCCAGGAAGTAAACGCCGGTGGAAACGGGTTCCATGCGGTTGTGGACGGTGAGAAAAGTTATTGTGTATTTGAAAGAAACGGATCGGTGATTCTTGGACGTATCGTTCCCCATGACAGCATGTATCAGAATGTCAACAGAAACTGTCTTATGCTCGGCGGCTACCTGCTGCTTCTCGGCATTATTATGATAGCTGCAATATCCCGGTATCTGGACCGCTATATATTAAAAGGCATTTCTGCCGTGAACCAAAAGATGAGAGTGATAACGGGAGGAGATCTTGATACGAAGGTTGATGTGGATACCACGCCGGAGTTCGCGGAGCTGAGTGAACAGATCAATGAAATGATAGGGAGTCTGCTGGACACCACCAATAAGCTCTCGACAGTTCTGGATGTTGTCAGTATACCGGTGGGAGTCTATGAGTACAGGCAGAATATGAAACGTGTGATGGCGACCAGGCGGATTGCGGAGATTTTAAAACTGTCGCAGGATGAGGCAAGGCTGATATTGTCGGACTGTATGCTGTTTGAGAGGAAGCTGGAAGAAATCCGCGGGCATATGGTGGATGGGAGAAAAGAAATTTATCAGCTTCCCGGGAAAATTAAACGTTTTATCCGTATGGAGTCGATCACGTATGAAAAGAATATGCTGGGTATTCTCATGGATGTAACGAATGATGTGATGGAACGCCAGCATATTGAACGTGAACGGGATATTGATCTTTTAACTGAATTATACAACCGGAGGGCGTTTTATCGTCGTCTGGAAGCGTTTTTTGTGCCCGCACCGGAATTTAAATATGCTGTGATCCTGCTCGCTGATTCGGATCAGCTGAAACGAGTCAATGACCAGTATGGACATGAAAGCGGTGACCGTTATCTGTGTGGAGTTGCCCGGATTTTATGCACCGGACCTTCAGAGAACAGAATCGTCGCGAGGCTGGGCGGTGATGAATTTGCACTGATCATCTGTGCTGATGACAGGGAAGAACTGACGGAGAGGATCGGGATCATACGTGAGGCGATGCAGGGCTACACGGTGAAACTGAGTTCGGATGTGGCTGTTACAGTGCGGTTTTCCGCCGGATGTGCATACTATCCGGAGGACGGTACTGATTATCGGGAACTGCTCAAACTTGCGGATCAACGAATGTATCAGGAGAAAAAAGAGCATAAAAGGGAGGATAAGAGGTGTTTAGATCATGATGGAGCAGTTAAGCCTGTTTGATGACCGCAGGACGAGTGCACCCCTGGCCAGCCGCCTGCGTCCGGAAACGCTGAATGAATATGTGGGCCAGCGGCATCTGATCGGAGAGGGGAAGATCCTGCGGCAGCTCATTGAAAAAGATCAGGTATCTTCCATGATATTCTGGGGGCCTCCCGGTGTGGGTAAGACGACACTGGCGAGGATTATCGCGAATCAGACCAGGGCCAAATTCGTGGAGTTCAGCGCGGTGACCAGCGGGATCAAAGAGATAAAGGAAGTTATGAGCCAGGCGGAGTTTAACCGCAGGTCAGGCGTCAGGACTTTGTTGTTCGCTGATGAAATTCATCGGTTTAATAAGGCTCAGCAGGATGCCTTTTTGCCGTACGTGGAAAAAGGAAGCATTATTCTGGTGGGTGCGACGACTGAGAATCCTTCTTTTGAGATCAATTCAGCGCTTCTGTCGCGGTGTAAGGTATTTATTTTAAAAGCGCTCGGGGAGGAGGACCTGAAGGAGCTGCTGCTGTACGCCCTGAAAAGTACGAAGGGATTCGGAAATCAGGATATCGCAATTGATGATGACATGCTGTCCGCGATTGCACGTTTTTCCAACGGCGATGCGAGGACTGCACTGAATACGCTTGAAATGGCAGTACTAAACGGCCGGATGGATGAGAAGGCAAAGATCTGTGTGGATGAGGATACTCTGGCACAGTGTATGAATCGGCGTTCTCTGTTGTATGATAAGACCGGGGAAGAACATTATAATCTGATCTCGGCGCTGCACAAGTCCATGAGAAACAGTGATCCGGATGCAGCAGTGTACTGGCTGTGCCGTATGCTGGACGGAGGGGAGGACCCGCTGTATATTGCCAGGCGCCTGGTGAGGTTTGCCAGCGAAGATGTTGGAATGGCGGAACCGGAAGCGCTTCAGACTGCTGTGGCCGTATATCAGGCGTGTCATTTTCTCGGGATGCCGGAGTGCGATGTTCATCTGACACATGCGGTGGTCTGTCTGGCAATGGCACCCAAATCCAATGCACTTTACAGGGCGTGTGAGTCCTGTAAAAAAGACGTGCGGGAGCTGCCTGCCGAGCCGGTGCCTCTTCCGATCCGGAATGCACCGACCAGCCTGATGAAGGATATGAAGTATGGGCAGGATTATATCTACGCCCACGACACTGAGGAGAAGCTGAGCCGTATGCAATGCCTGCCGGATGCGCTTGCAGACCGAAGATATTACCTGCCCACAGAGGAAGGGCAGGAAAAGCAGGTGAGGGAGCGGCTGGAACAGATTCATAAATGGAAGAATGAAAAATAAAGAATAAGAGAGTATACGGATGAGAAGGACAGTAATTGGTATTCTGGCCCACGTGGATGCGGGCAAAACAACATTATCGGAGGCGATGCTTTTTAAGAGCGGCAGTATCCGAAAGATGGGAAGAGTCGACAATCAGGATGCGTTTTTGGACACGTATGCCCTTGAGAGAACCCGCGGAATCACTATTTTTTCCAAACAGGCACAGATGAGCCTGGGGGATCTGCAGGTGACACTGCTGGATACTCCGGGTCATGTGGACTTTTCTGCGGAAATGGAGCGCACGCTGCAGGTGCTGGACTATGCGATCCTGGTGATAAGCGGAGCGGACGGTGTACAGGGGCATACGCAGACACTGTGGAGGCTGCTGGCGAGGTATCAGATACCAGTATTTCTGTTTATCAACAAGATGGATCAGGAAGGGACGGACAGTCAGAAGCTTCTTGCAGAGCTGAAAAGCCGGCTGGATGATGGCTGTATTGATTTTGGCGGACCTCATGAATATGACTTTTATGAGAGTCTTGCGATGTGCGATGAAAGGGCACTGGAGCATTTTCTGGAACATGAGACGCTAGAATCTGAAGACATTCGAAGCCTGATCTCGGCACGCAGGGTATTTCCCTGCTTTTTTGGTTCGGCGCTGAAGCTTACGGGCGTGGAAGAATTTCTTACGGGTCTCGTGCAGTATACAGAAACGCCATGTTATCCTGAGGCATTTGGTGCACGGGTTTTTAAGATCGCCAGGGATGATCAGGGCAGCCGTCTGACATACCTCAAGGTTACCGGCGGGAGCCTGAAGACAAAAACATCACTTACAAACCGCAGGGAAGGAATGGACAGAGATACTGTCTGGGAAGAAAAGATCAACCAGATCCGTATTTACTCAGGAGAAAAATATGAGACTGTCAGCGAGGCTGCGGCGGGTATGATATGTGCTGTGACGGGACTTACAGTGACCCGGCCGGGCATGGGCTTTGGGATCGAGGAGGAATCTATCATGCCGATACTGGAACCCGTTCTGACATATCAGATGATACTGGATCCGTCAGACAGCGTCAGCACGATGCTTCCAAGACTACGGCAGCTGGAAGAGGAAGAGCCCCAGCTTCACATTGTCTGGGATGAAAATCTGCAGGAGATCCAGGCTCAGGTGATGGGTGAGGTGCAGACAGAGGTGCTGCAGAGTCTGATTAAGGAGCGGTTTGGCGCAGATGTGAAATTCGGTGCCGGAAATATTGTCTATAAGGAGACAATCGCCGATAAGGTGGAAGGTGTCGGACACTTTGAGCCTCTGCGGCACTACGCAGAGGTACATTTGATCCTGGAGCCGGGGGAAGCCGGCAGCGGTCTTGTCTTTGAGTCGAGCTGCAGTGAGGATGTACTGGACAGAAACTGGCAGCGGCTGATACTGACACATCTGGAAGAGAAAGAACACCGGGGAGTGCTGACGGGGTCGGCGATCACCGATATGAAAATCACACTGGCGGCGGGCCGGGCGCATAAGAAGCATACGGAAGGCGGAGATTTCAGGCAGGCGACGTACCGTGCGGTGCGGCACGGGCTGAAACGGGCAGTATCCGTGCTGCTGGAACCATTTTATGAATACCGCCTGGAAGTTCCGTCGCAGATGACAGGCCGTGCGATGGCTGATCTGGAGCGCATGCACGGCACTTTTCGGCAGCCGGTATCTGAGGGGGGACTATCCGTGCTGACCGGAAGCGCGCCGGTGTCTGCGATGCGGGGCTATTCGCAGGAGGTAGTATCCTACACAAAGGGGCACGGGAGACTTTTCTGCAGTCTGCAGGGATACGGTCCATGCCACAATGCTGAGGAGGTCATCCTGCGAACAGGCTATGATTCGGAGCACGACCTGGAGAACCCCACGGGATCCGTATTCTGCGCACATGGTGCCGGGTTCGTGGTAAACTGGGATCAGGTGGAGGAGTATATGCACCTGGAACCTCAGCTGATTCCTGAGGGGGAGAAGCAGGCGGGGGAGTCCCGGGAGGCGCCCAGACAGTATCCTGTTGGAGCCCAGACTGAGGAACCGTGGATTGATACTGAGGAAGTGGACGCCATTCTGGCGAAGGCATATGGCGCAAATCAAAAGGGCAGGAAAACTGCCGGGGGCTGGAAGCAGCGGCGAAGTGCACGTACGGTGGAGGTGCCTGTGCCCGGAAAACACAGTGTCAGGCGAAAGCTGGAGGAATATCTTCTGGTAGACGGATATAATATCATCTTTGCCTGGGAGGATTTGAAAGAGCTGGCACAGGTCAATATCGACGGTGCCAGAGGAAAGCTGCTGGATATTCTGTCAAATTATCAGGCCATCCGCAGATGTCACCTGATCGTTGTGTTTGACGCTTACCGCGTTGGGGGCCATACTACGGAGATTATGGAGTATCACAATATACATGTGGTATATACGAAAGAGGCGGAGACGGCAGATCAGTATATAGAAAGATTTGCTCATGAAAACCGGGAGAAATATCAGGTCGTGGTGGCAACCTCAGACGGGCTGGAACAGATCATCATCCGGGGTCAGGGCTGTGGGCTGCTCTCGGCGCGGGATCTGCAGGAGGAAATACGGGAAGCCAATGCCGCGATTCAGGAGCAGTATCTTAAGAAGCAGCGGGCGGGCAGAAACTATCTGCTGGATGGGCTGTCGGAGGAAGAGAAAAAGAAGCTGGGACAGGAAGAATAAAATAGAAACACAGACAAGAAGAGGTCACGCCAGTTTTTTCGTATCTGTCAGTAGTTCCGGTTTTGCAAGCGGAATTCGGATTTTTCCGACATAAGTAAAAAAACTTTAATCGTGACCTGCATTCTTGGCGTAATAGTCATTAAATACATTTTTAAACACAGCGAAGTCATTTTCGCCCTTTGCGCTGTCTACATCATCGTCGATGGCGATAAACCGGACGTTATAGACGGGGGAGTTCCTTGACGATCAGTGTGGAAACGGAATGAAAGCGATTTGTCAAGGGTGTTCTGAAATATTTTAGGTTACTGCTGTTTGTATACCATCTATACACTCCAGCCAAGGCTCTCCTGCTGAATAGTATACAGTTTTTTGTAAAGTCCTTCCTGTAATATCAGTTCGCTGTGTGTTCCTTGCTCTACAACTTCACCATCATCAAGTACAATAATCTTATCGGCGTTTGCAATGGTACGAAGCCTGTGGGCGATGACAAGAACCGTTTTTCCTTGTATTAACCGCCCAATTGCATGCTGGATGCTGGCTTCGCTTTCCGGATCAAGGCTGGCTGTTGCCTCGTCTAAAAGAACAATCGGGGCGTCCTTTAGTAAAGCTCTTGCAATAGACAGGCGCTGCCGTTCTCCGCCGGAAAGGGTACTACCGTTTTCTCCCAAAATGGTATTATAACCATCGGGCATTTTGTCGATGAATTCGTCGCAGCGTGCAGCTTTTGCTGCCGCAAGCACCTGTTCTTCGGTGGCATCCATATTTCCAATTTTGATGTTATTGTAAACTGTGTCGTTAAAAAGAACCACATCCTGGAATACAAAGGACATGTATTCCATCAAGTGTTCCGGATCAAGCTCCTTTACATCCATCCCGCCAATTTCCATCTGACCTTTATTGACATCCCAGAAACGTGCGATTAGACGGGAAAGAGTACTTTTACCGCTTCCGCTTGGACCAACCAACGCCGTAATTGCTCCCGCAGGAATGGTAACGTTCACATTCTTAATAGTTTCCTCACCCTGCGTGTTGTACCGGAAGCTGACATTTTTCAGTTCGATTTCATACTCTTTTATCGGTTTTTCGGTGTCTCCTTCCATTGGCTTAATGTTCATCAGGGTTCTCATCCTTCGGATAGCAATCTGGTGATAGAATAGTTCTGGTAATAGCGTAAGTTCTGTAATGATGGGTCCATAAATTCTGGTGACAATCAGAAGGCAAAGCAACATCGGGACAAGTTCTATTTTGCCGCTTAACAGCAGGGAGGTCCCTGCAAATACTGTAATTCCGATACCAGACTGGACAATCATCTGTGCCCCTGTCACAAAAACTCCGGAACCAAATTCAAATTTGATCGCGAGATTTTTCATAGTGCGCAGTGCTTTTTCCAATGCTTGAAACTGCTGGCTGTCCAGATTGCAGGCTTTAATCACCTTGATTCCTTCTATATATTCCTGAACCTGTTCGGAAGCTTCCAGCTTCGCCTGGGCGTGTTTTTTCCCAAGCCGTTCCTGAAGCCGTCTGCTTGCAAAAATAATGAAAAAGGCGACAGGTACAGAAATGAAAATGGCGAGTGCCATACGCCAATCATAAAAGGCAAACATGATGCAGACAACAGTAATGGTTATCACATTAGAGATGATCTGCGGATAAATATGACTCAACACATGTTCGGAAGTCGCTACATCACCCATAAGATTTGTAGTAAGTTCCGAAAGGTTTTTGGAGTTGAACACGCTCATAGGCAACTTTCGGATGTGTTCCGCCAAAGCAATTCTTGTGTTTTCGCTCTCCATGTAAGAGGCCACATAAGTCTTTTTGTAGTCGTTCTTATTGCAGAGGTATACGATCACTGCGCCAATGATGCCGAGTCCAAAATAAACCCACATATTTGTCCATGAGATGCTTCCTCCTGTAAACGGCTTCAGAACTTCCATGACAACCTGAAGCATCACCATGGCCGGGATAAACATAGAGAAATTCGTCAACGTGCAGGCAACAATCGCTTTTTTCAAATCCCGATAGCCCTTGTCTGTCAGCATCAGCGCGTCCTGAAAGCTTGATTTTTTCTTAGCCATTGACCGGCACCCCCTTTTCCATAGTCCAACTGGCTGTTTCGTTGTAGGTCTTCCACATGGATGCATACCGTCCGCCTTTTTGCAGGAGGTCACCATGGCTCCCTTCTTCGGCTACACATCCATTGTCCATCACAATGATATGATCGGCGTTACGGACAGTGGAAAGACGGTGCGCAATGATAATCACCGTTTTTCCGCGCATCAGCTTTTCAAAAGCCTTTTGAATCAAATGTTCATTCTCGGGATCAGCAAAGGCTGTGGCCTCATCCAGCACTACCACAGGCGCATCCTTTACAATGGCACGGGCAATCGCAATCCGCTGCTGTTCACCGCCACTTAAATGGATACCTTGCTCTCCAATGACAGTATCGTAACCGTTCGGCAGCGCCATGATAAAATCATGGCATTGGGCGGCTTTAGCTGCCGCCTGAATTTGCTCATCGCTGGCATTCTGGTTCCCAAGCCGAATATTATCCCGGATACTCTGTTTGAATAAGTAAACATCCTGAAATACAAAGCTGACCTGTTCCATCAGATAACGGCTTTCCATCTGTCGAATGTCCACCGATCCGATGAAAACAGTGCCCTGATCCACATCGAAAAAGCGCGGGATCAGATGAGCAATCGTACTCTTTCCACCACCGGAAGGACCCACAATTGCTGTTACCTCACCTTGCCGTGCATGAAAATTTACATTGGAAATCGCCTGTTTTCCCGTGTCCTTTTCATAAGAGAAGGACACGTTTTCGAACTTGATATCATAGCTGCCAGTTGTTTTAGGAACTGGCGGTTGTCCAAGTTCTGGCTCTGCCAGAATCTGATCCATCGCTTCTATGCCGTTGGCAATGCGCATGGCATCCGAATTTACATACATGATTTTTGAAAGAACGCCCGCAATGGAAGGCACGAAGACTAAGTAAAAAATAAATCGGGATGCAAAGTCCTTAAAATCTCCAGTATTCATGCCAATCAGAATGCCCACCGGCAAAAGAAAAAGATAAATATGGTTAATAATCGTCATAAAAGCAGACATTAGATTTTCCCAGCTCAGCGTGTAGGGAATAACCATGGAAGTGTATTCCTTGATAGTTTCGTGCAGACGGTGGAAAGAGTAGACTGTCTGCTTAAAAGCTTTGACGACCGAAATCCCACGGATGTATTCCACCGCTGCGTTATTCATGTTCTCCAAAGAATTTTGATACTGGTCCATCATTTTTTTGGCGCCTTCCCGACCGTAGGCGATGCTCTGGATTACGAAACCAAGAATTACGCCAATGATAGCTGCCAGGCCAAGCCGCCAGTCTACGCTTAACAGAATCACAGCCATCACAACCGGAGAAACAGATGCGGCCACAATATCCGGAAGCTGATGGGCAATAAATTTTTCAACATTTTCAATATTTTCATCTGTAATTTTCCGGAGTTTGCCACTTCCAATCATTACATGAAATCCAAGAGGCACCTTTGCCAGGTGGGAAAGAAAATTCACTTTCAGTTCATACAGCGTACCAAAGGCCGCCAAATGTGAACACATGAGGGCTACAAAATACAGGATGATATTCGCTGCAACTCCTCCAAGCGCCATCCAGCCATAGGAAAACATACTGGTCTGCCCCAATGCGCTCAGGTCTGGATATACAGATAAGATCTGCCGAATAATAAAATAAATCGCAATATAGGGAATAAAACTGGCTACCGCCGCCAGCGAGGACAAAATAACAGAGGCAATCACCAAAGGCTTTTTGGTCATTGCCAGCTGCATCATCCTGGCCATCCCCGTTTTAGTTTTCTGCTTGCTCATAATTCCTCCTCACTTTCTCTGCATAATAAAAATTCTTCTTTTACCCTTGCTTTACCCTTGCTGTCAAGTGGATAAAATGCTTTGACTGTCCCATGGTCAATATGCAGTACGAAAGTACAGCAGGACATGATGAATTCCAAATCGTGAGTAATCACAAGCGACAACTCCGTCCGTTGGGAAACCTCCTGGATCAAAGTACAGGCACTGCGCATGCTTTCATAGTCCAGTCCGCTAGTTGGTTCGTCATAAATCAGGATTTTTTTCCCTGCGCACAGGGCGCTTGCAATGGCAACACGTTGTTTCTGCCCTCCGGATAGTGCCAGCGGATGGCAGTCCGCAAGCTCGTCAATTCCCATATCGCTCAGGATACTTTCCGCTTGTTCAGCCTGTTCCTCCGGAATATTCAGCATCACTTCGTCACGCACGCTCTCCGTAAACAGCTGGTGATTCACGTCCTGCATGACCATGTAACTTTCTTTCAGGCGCTTTTGGGGAGTCCGTTCCGTTTTGTCATAAAGCACTCTGCCCGTATGTTTCCGGATACCGCAAAGACATCCGGCAAGCGTTGATTTTCCAGCCCCATTGTGCCCGATCACCGCAATGATCTCTCCTGCGGGAATCCGCAGGGATTCGATATGTAGTACGCTGCGGCCGGATATTTTACAGTTCAGATTTTGAAACGCAAATTCATGCCCTGAGTATTCCGAACTCTTTGGTTCAGTCCGTAAATCCACTTGGTTCAGGTTCAGTGCCCGCAATCCCATCGCAGAGATCTGTGCCGGGTTGAAAGCAGCAATTTCTTCCCTTTTGTATACCGAACGGATCTCGCCTTGATCAAGACAAACAAAATGGTCAGCTATATCCATAAGGTAGTACAGGCGGTGTTCGGAAATTACCAGCGTTTTTCCTTCCGCTTTCAGCTTTAGTAAAACATCTTTTAGCTGTAGGATAGAAACAGGATCCAAATTGGAAGACGGTTCATCTAAAACAAAAATATCCGGATGGACCGCATAAACGCTGGCACACGCAATCCGTTGTTTCTCACCGCCCGAAAGTTCGAAAATACTTCGGTTCAGCAAACCGTTCAGAGAAAAGCGGTTCGCTGCTTCCTCAATTCGATCCAGTACGTTTTCTTTGGGCAGTCCCTGATTTTCACATCCGAATGCCAGTTCCGCTGTCGTATCCACGTTAAAAAACTGGCTGCGGGGATTTTGAAATACGGAACCAACATGCTGTGAGATTTTAGAAAGCTGCTGGTTTTTTATTTCTACTCTATTGATGGAGACATGACCCGACAAATTTCCTTCGTAATAATGAGGAATAAGACCGTTGATCAATCGGGTGATCGTTGTTTTTCCGCAGCCGCTTCTGCCGCAAAGGACAACGCATTCTCCCTTCTGTATGGTTAAATTGATATCGCGGATACTGTAGACATTTTCCGGAACATTTTCGTACCAGAAGGTGACATGCTTCAATTCAATCATAACATTCCTCCCGTCAAGGCGATTACAAAGGAAAACAAAATTAACAGATAATCCTGCACCCGTAGCCTCACATCCTCAATACAGGTACGCTTGATATCAGCGTCCAGCCCACGGGAAAGGGAAGCCGCAGCCAACTCATCAGCGATCGTAGCAGTTGACATCAGTAGCGGCACCATGGTATATTCCAGCGTCATCATCGGTTTTGTCAGCACAGAACGCACAGAAATACCGATTCCACGAAAGCGCATGGCATCCCGAACACTGTGCCATTCCTCAGAAATCGTTGGGATAAAGCGGAACATAACCGACAATGGAATAGTTAGTTTGCTGGGCAGATGCATCCGTTCAAAGGAAAGCATAAACTCGCTGACGGAAGTGGTTTTCATCAGCAATATACCCGCCATAAAAATCGGGATCATGAGTCTCCCTAACCTTACAAGAGAGAAAAACAGCGCCGCAAAGCCACCGCTTACTTTTAAAGATACCGCCCAGTCCAAAAGGAGCATAATAAGGAATGCGACAGTAAACTTCCCTGAGGTTTTTAGCCGTCTGTTTAGAGCCAAAAGTAGCGCTATCAGTACAAAGGTTGTTGCCTCCAGCCAAAAGGGCGGGAACATTAAAGATGATATGCCCACCCCAAAGAGCAGCGCAAATTTTGTGCGGGCGTCAATTCGAAGGAGGGGCTGCTGGGTAGCTTCAATAAGCTGCATTAAACCACCCCTGCCTTCTGGAAATGTTTTTTCAAAAGTTTGGATCCGACCAGCCCGCCAATCAGTCCGCCTAACATGGCAATTCCAATCAGAACCACAATAATCCAGCTCGGGGTGAACTTATCCAGCGTTGCGGCATAATCAGCGCCATAGTAAGCTTCGCAGGACTGGATAAAGGCTGGCTTGGCGTAGGCCAGCATCCAGAAAGGAGACATACTGGAGCAGGCAAAAACAACATAGCTGAGTATGTAGGATTTTTTGGATTTACGCCTTCCTGCCCGGACAATCAGTTCCGCTGTGATCCCCAGAGCCAGGCACCAAATCAGAGATACCCATACGCCACCGGTGGAAGTGAGAAGCCCTACGGCAGCCGCAAGAATCAGAATTGCCCCGAATTTAGGCACCTTTGTAACATACATCATATAAATGCATCCTAAAATGATTGAGTTTACAAACGGTGCGATAAGATACAGGACAGGGACAAACCCCATGATGGAAACTACCGCAAACAGCACGACCACATAAAGGGCGGCGAAGGCTCCGGCAACGATCAGGTCTTTGGTTTTTAGCTTGTTGGTTTTGGTACTCATACCTTTCCTCCTCAATTTGTTTTAATAAGTTAGTTTCAACTAACTATCGGTTATTATACAACTTAACATTGCTAATGTCAATGCGATTTTGTAACAACGTGAGGATGCGTATGATGTAATTGCAGTTATGGCAAATGCTGCAGAGCCGAGGAACAGAAAACAGAAGGGGAATAAATTTTTCCGACCATTGACATAGCATAAAATTCATGCTACTATTTTTACAGACCAACAGTCTGTATGGAGGATGGCATGGCAAGAAATAAATACCCTGAGGAGACGGTAAAACGGATTCTGGATACATCCGCAAGGCTGTTTGCAGAGAAGGGTTATGATAAAACCACATTACAGGATATTATTAATGTTACAAAATTATCAAAGGGTGCTATTTATCATCACTTTTCATCCAAGGAAGAAATTTTTATAAAGATCTGTACCCGTATTGGGGATGAAAATAGTGCGATTCTGAGCGAAATCAGAGATGACAGCAGGCTGAATGGCATTGAAAAGCTGAAAAAGATTTTTCGCACGTCACTTCTGCACACCAATCAGGAGACGATGCTTTGTATGGTTCCCTATCTGTTGGACAGTCCAAAGTTTTTGGTGATGAATATCCGGGAGATTTACGAAGAGGTTGTACCGTATTTTATCCAGCCCATTTTGGAGGAGGGGATTGCGGACGGATCCATTCGTATAGAACATACGAGGGAAGTTGCGGAAGTGTTGATGATGATGGCTGATGTCTGGCTGCATCCTCTGCTGAAGCCGACAACTCCAAAGGAGATGAGAGCCCGCTGCGAGGTATATAATCAGATGACCAGGGCTTTTATCGGATTTGAACTGCTTGATGAAGATATGATTACTGCTATGATAACTTACAGTCAGATACTGCAGGACCAGAGAGAGAAAATTAAAAACACAGAGTAAACTGCCCTGATGTAGGCAGTTTACTTTTACATAAATACAAACCGACGGTCGGTTTAATTAAAAGGAGGAACACTATGAAAACAAATAAACAGACATTGTTCAGAAAGGATTTTACGCTTGTTGTGATCGGTCAGATCGTCTCCCTTTTTGGCAATGCAATCTTACGCTTTGCGCTTCCGCTGTATCTGCTGAGGGAGACGGGATCTTCATCTCTGTTTGGCGCGGTGACAGCCTGTTCGTTTATTCCGATGATTCTTTTTTCACTGGTTGGAGGGGTGCTGGCAGACAGGGTAAACAAACGTAATATCATGGTTGGACTGGATTTCGGGACCGCGGGACTGATCCTCGTCTTTTATCTGCTTCACGGCTCGGTACCCATTGTGCCGCTGATGATCGTCTGCCTGATGATACTGTATGGTATTTCGGGGACTTACCAGCCGTCCGTGCAGGCCAGCATTCCCGTCCTCGTGGAACGGGAACAGCTGATGCAGGCTAATGCAGTGATCAACATGGTCAGCACGCTGTCCAGTCTGCTTGGACCGGTCATAGGCGGTGTTTTATTCGGAACATGGGGACTGACTCCCATATTGCTGGTCAGCATTGGCTGTTTTATAAGCTCTGCGGTAATGGAGATTTTTATCCGGATTCCGGTTGAGAGACAGCAGATCAGGGAAGGGATATTTTCGATCATCCGGGGCGATCTGCGGGAAAGCTGGAGATTCGTGCATGATGAGAAACCGGTGTTCATACCGGTAGTCGTCATCCTTGCACTGTTTAATATGGTATTGTCTGCGGTGATCATCGTAGGGATTCCCGTGATGGTTGTAAATATTCTGGGGATGAGCGACGTCATGCTGGGAATCACGCAGGGCGCTCTTGGGCTGGGAGGACTGGCGGGCGGTTGTCTGACAGGGATACTTGGCAGCAGATGGAAACTCGGCAACAGTCACTGGCTTCTTGTGATCTGCTCCGTCGCTGCAGCCTTTATGGGACTTGGCCTGTGTTCATTTGTTCCGCAGCTCTGGGGTTATATACTGATCAGTGTCATGAGTTTTTTCTCAATGGCAGTGTCTACATTATTCACAATCCAGATGTGTGCTGCCGTGCAGCGCCAGACACCTTCCCATCTGCTCGGCAAAATTATGGCTTCCATAATGGCGGTCGTCAACTGTGCATCTCCGCTGGGGCAGGCCGCTTACGGGGTGTTGTTTGAAGCATGTAAAAACATACCCCAGGTCGTCATGTTCGGAGCAGCTTTCATAGCAATTCTGCTCTCCCTGTATTCAAAACATGCATTTTTACGGCTGGAACTGGGCGAGCAGAATCGTTAATGCTTTTTGGAAAAATGCCTGTCCAGGGCAGCAAACTGACGCCCGGCACTTGTTCTTAATAAGTCCAGGTTCTTTAAACAACTCCCTTCATTTTGTTTTACCTTATCCCAGGTGATCAGTTCGGAAGCCCGGATGTCACCACAGGCACCATTGAATCCGGCATCTTCCAGCATGTGAACCGTCTTCTGGGAATAGACGATCGGATAGACGGTTTTCTGCATTAAAAACCCAAGGACATTGGCGTGGAATCGGGTGCCGATCAGATATTTAACACTGCCCAGGATGTGCAGGAACTCATTCAGGTTCCCATGGTAAAAGACCTTTTCAGTCATTGCCTTTTCTGATTCATCCAGGTTCTCCCAGATGGCTTCTGCGGCGACATTGTCCTTCTCATTTACGCAGAAGCACAGGAGCCGGACGGTCAGGCCTTCCCGGATGATGTCCCGGCACATCATAGTCATGCTTCTGATATACGTATCCTGGTATTGCTCCAGCTCTTTCCTGTGGGAGAGGGAGATCAAAGAGATTGCAGCACCGGTGTTTCCACAGGCCCTGTAGCGCTGGGAAAATACAATGTCGGCTTCACAGCGCACATTTTTTAAATCCCTGAACAGGTGGAAAGAGTACTGTTCTCTGAAGCATACGTCGCTGCAGAGTCTGAAAATTTTACGATATTCCTGCAGATAGTTTTCGTCGGTGTAAGGTCCGAAATTGATGCCAAGCATAAATTTCTTTCGGGAAACTTTTAAAAAATCTCTCGTTTCGGCAATTTTACGGTACCAGTTCAAAGGCTGCGTGAACATGGAGCCGCCGATCAAAATAAATGTGTTGCAGGATTTGACCCTCAGAATGCTGTCCTGGCTGTAAATTTTCACATTTTTATACTGGCTGCAAAAGCTTTTCGCGGAGGCGGACTGTAAAAGTACGGTAAATTCTTTATCTTTATATCTGTTTACAAGGATATCGAAAAAAAGATCGTCACCTACGTTACCATTGCCGTAGAAATAGACCAGCACGTCCGCATAGATCATCTGATCGCGTTTGATGATCTGTGAAAGCTGGCTGTTTTCTACTTTCTTTCCGGGGATAAATTCATCCAGAGAGGAGTGGACTGTGAGTAAATGATACGTTTTGATCAGATGATCCTGGAATGCCATGGCATCACTTCCGGCTACTGTTATCCGGTTAAATATAATGTGTTCCCCGTAAAAAGAACGAAGTATCTGGAAAAATGATACAGCCAGTTGCTTTATATTATGCAGGGCCTTTGAAGTTAAAATATCAACATTTTCGCCGAAGGCGAACATATCCACGATGATCCAGCCCATATGGCGTCTGAGGAGCCTGTCGGTGCGGTCCGGGTCCGTGTGTAAAGCACTGGAGTATTTGATTTTGACATGTGTTTGTACACGGTAAGCATCCGGGTTGGCAAATGCCAGATTTCTGGACAGATAGCTCCCCCATACATCCACAGGGGCAATGGAATGATAAAAGCTGTATTTCCCCAATGTTTTTTTCAGTGAAAATTCAGAATTACACCTTGCAATACGATAAAACTGACGGGGCGGGAGCAGACATTTCGCGGCGCCTCGGTAGTTTTCCTTCTGATACAGCACCCATGCATTCCAGAAATTCTCAAGATTCTGCAGGTTGATGTATTCCGGTGTGATAAGGCCTTCCTCGCGATAAAGCTTTTTCAATTTCATCAGCAGTACAGTTCGGATACCGAGATTCTCCCGGAAAATCAATGACAGATCATTCAATTCCCGCGCGAATCCATCAGAGTGAATAAGTTCTGTCAATGAGAGCAGCGTTTTTAATCCCCGGCACTTTGAAAAATCAAAAGTTTCCAGCAGGTCATGCAGGGATTCTGCATTATGAGCGGCCATTTTTAATATTTCATGCTGATATCTTCTGACAACATCTTTACTTAAAGAAGGGACGATCTGGTCAATGACAGTGTTTGTATACAGGGAATCATGATAGTCGAAGCTGTGATAGGTATAGTATGAAAGCCATCGATCAAGCATCAGCCCGCAGTCATGTGCATTCCATACGGGCTGATGAACATTATGCAGTATGATTTTTCGAAGGATTGCCTCCAGATGAACGAAAAAAGATGGCTCGTAGGAAATGATCGGACCGTAATCTTTGTTCTGGAGATCCAGATAATAGAACCGGGCAATATCAATGACGACTGGTTTGAGCTGTTGTATTATCCACTCTTCAGTTTCTGTAAGGGTACGGTTAATGAGTTCCCTGTTTTTGCGGTACAGCGTACTGACGCGGTTCCGGTCGACAGCCTTCTGCGGATAAAAAGTCCTGACGAGAATGACTCTTGACGGATCAAGGGTATTTTTCATAAACTGAACGTATTCAGACAGGCGGTCACGGACATCTGACACAGTTTCTGTCAGAACAGCGTCATGAATAAAATCTGCCAGCTCCAGGATGAGCCACGTTTTTTTATCAGGGCATACATTTGACAGGTTTTCTGAGGAGTAACGATCGGTAAGGGGTATTCTGTCAAGAGAGATATCGGGTGCAAAGCCATCCCCGTTACAGATGACATGCTGTAGCATATCAGAGCCTGATACTATAATTTTCAATATATTTTCCACCTCCCCACACTCCATTAAGTATAGCATTTGATTTTCGGGAAAGTCAATCTTGCTGTTATTTTCTGGACTTCAGATACCGGCACAGATAATCTGTAAAAGCACGGTCTTCTCCGTCCTGCAGGGGATTGATGTTGTACAGTTCCTTGATCTTATTGAGATGGAAAATCAGGGTGTTTTTATGGATATGCAGAGATCTGCTGCTTTCCACCAGGTTATAGTTGCAGCAGTTCAGTGCAGTTATGATCTCAACAAAATCCTGCCGCAGCGAGTCAGACATAAGATCACCCAGCGAATTAAAGACTCCATACATCTCAAGAGCGGGGATCTGGGACTGTATGTATTCGTTCATATAATCATAAAAATAACATCGTGGATTTTCATAGTCCCGAAGCCAGGTGCAGTGCCGGTAGGAAAACTTATAATTCTCCAGTTTGTTCTGCATGCTGCCAATGTAATACTGACACGGAATCTGTTTTTTCAGGAGTTTTTCGTATACCGGGATCAGAAAATCCCGGATATGATTTTTATACTCAGTGAAGATCTGATTCAGTGGCCGGTCCATGCTTTTAAAGAGTACAATCTCCTGTCTCTTGCTGATAAAGGCAATATCCTGCTGGGTAAATCCCGGGCTGCTGTAAAGAATATCCAGGACATTCTGGCGGCTGCAGTCCTCGTCGATCACCTCAAAAATGACAGCAAAACGTGGAATGCCGGGATCGATCATCTGATGACGTGCCATCAGGTGGATTTTATCCGTATCCTTGGAATCAGACTTTAAAAGCAGGCTGCAGAATTCGTCTCTTTCATTATTTTTCTGATCCATTTCTTCTTTATATACCTCGTGCTCCAGCATGGCTTCTATGGTAATCTTTGCCATAGTGATAATATCCATTACTTCTTCAGGAATCCCGGTGATACCGATCCCTCCTACGATTCTGTTATTGTTCATGATGGTCATATCAACCCCGTTTTTGACGCCGAGATATTTTTTGACATCCTGAGGATGTACCACGATATAGGGAAGTCCCTGTGTGATCATATTATAGGACGCCTCGTGGAAGACGCCAACCCGTTCTTTCTCTGTTGCGGCAATGATAATACCCTCGGTGTTAAAAACCATAAATTTTAAATCCGTGTACTCGCTGATCTTTTCAATAAAGCGCTGCGCAAATTCCTTTTCCAGCATGATGTAAATTCTCCGTTAATATATGAAGGTTGTCCTGTATGACTTACATTTTAGTCTATTGAAACAAGGAATGCAATCAAATCCCCCACATTGTTACAAGAATACAAAAAAATCTACAAAAAAATAGAATATCGTCCTAAATAACAATGTATCAATGATACAATCTTTCTTGTGAAATTTTGAAACATAATAATATATACAAAAACATAAAAGTAAGATATTATAGGTATGTAGATTAAAAATTCTAAAATCTTGCAAAATATACATCTTTATTTTTGAGTTGTTTGTTGTATTGAACAGAGGAACAATACAAGATGCAGGTTTTAGTTGTATCGGGAATACATTACAGACGGGAGGATACGTATATGAATTCACGCGAAAGATTAAAAATGGCACTGGACCACAAAGAACCTGACCGCATTCCGCTTGACCTGGGATCAGGGCATGCCTGCAAATTCACCAAATATTTTTATGTGAAGCTGCTTGACTATTTTGGATTAAAAGAGGAGCAGCTCGAAATCTGCCAGACACCCTACCAGTTAGTATACGCATCCGATAAAGTTATGGATCTTTTGAAGTGTGATGTCAGGAATGCGCGGATCAGATATCAGAAAGATTACGTGAGTCCTTATGTGAAAAACTGGGAAGATGATAAGTATACCTATTTTACTAATGACTTCGGCACCACGTACAGGATGCCGAAAAAGAATGGCCTGTACTATGACCTGTATGACTGTGCACTGAGAGGGTCAGAGAGTGCGGAGGAAGACGCCAGGTATATATTCCCAAAACCAAATCGACTGGTGCCGGGTATCAGAAAGGAAATGGAGGATTACCGTGCTGCGGGATATGCGACCACAACGTGTCAGGTATTTGGAAACGGATTTATGCAGACGGGACCCCTGGTATGGGGATATGAAGACTGGCTGGCAATGATGCTGGCAGAGCCGGAGAGATGCGAACCGTTTATTCAGGAACTGTATGACAAAAAGGTTGAGTGGTACGGATATCTGTTTGATGAGTATGACGGGCTGCTGGATGTCACAGCGGAGGCGGATGATTTCGGCACACAGAGGGGAACCTTCTGTTCACCGGAGATTCTGCGTGAGCTGGTATTCCCCTTCCATAAGAAACTCAATGAATTTATTAAGAAACGCCAGCCTGGAATCAAGACGACACTGCATACATGCGGTTCTGTGACGGCTGTCATACCGGATATTATAGAGGCAGGCTATGACTGTCTGAACCCTGTTCAGATCGCAGCGGCCAATATGGAGCCGGAACGCCTGAAGAGAGAGTTCGGCAATGATATCGTATTCTGGGGCGGCGGCATCAATACGCAGGCGACGCTTCCAAACGGAACTCCTGAGGAAGTGCGCGAGGAGACCAAGAGAAATATAGAACTCTTTGCACCTGGGGGCGGTTTTGTATTCTCACCGGTACATAATATTCAGGATGACGTACCTGTTGAAAACTTCATGGCAATGTGGGAGACATTCCAGGATAACTGCAAATATTAACGGGGCTTAAACAAGGGGGACAACATGGAAAAAAATATGAATAATATCTCCGGGCGGCTTGAGAGGCTTCCTACGTGCTCGGTGCAGTGGAAACAGTGGTTATGCCATGAAATCTGCTGGATCCTGGGTTCCGTTGGCCTGGGTACTACAACTTTCTGTATGACAAACATAGCAGCAGAATATGGTTTTGACTCGACGACAAAAGGTCTGGTTGCAACGATCGTTTATATCGGTATGTTTTTAGGCGCAACGATCTCCGGTTTACTGGCAGACAAAATCGGCCGTAAAAAAATGCTGATCACGGCAATCTGCCTGTGGTCCATCTCCAGTCTGCTTATAGCGATAACGAGCAGTGTAACTTTGTTCTGGCCGCTGCGCCTGATTCTTGGCTTCGGCATGGGTGCTCATTTTCCGTGCACGCAGTCCATGCTGGCAGAGCTGTTTCCGGCAAAAAGCCGCGGTCGCTGCATCTGTCTGCTGGAAGGCGGTTATCCGCTTGCGTGTATCGTTGCCGGCCTGTATGGATGGATACTTCAGATGTTCTTCCCGTGGCGCGCCGTATTTCTGGCGCAGGGGCTCGGCGGCCTGTGCATTTTCATCGTCATCTTCCTGATCCCTGAATCGGCCAGATGGCATGAGATGAAAGGAAACATAGAGGAAGCAAAGCGTATCGTAACCAATTATGAGGATCGGGTAAAGGCATGTACAGGAAAAGCGTTGGCTCCGATTCCGGATCCGGTTGCAGAGGTTGTTGATAATTCAGGAAAATCAAAATTTGCCCAGCTGTTTGAATCCAAAGATCAGACCAGGAAAACGCTGACCATGTGGATCTTGTGGTTCTGTGTATTGTTCGGCCACTATGGTCTCAATACATGGATCTCTGATCTGCTGGTTGGAAAAGGCTTTGATGTGGTGAAGTCCAACGGTTTTGTAATATTGATGTATCTGCCGGCAATTCCCGGTTACCTGATTGCTACTTATCTGGTGGAAATTGTCGGGCGTAAAAAGATGATCTTTTCGTATTTAATTTTGGCTGCCGTCTTTTCCTATATGTATGGCGGAGCCACAAGCATGACGCAGATCATTATCTTCGGCGGGCTGCTGCAGATGTTCAGCTTCGGTATCTGGTCGCTGATCTACACCTACGCTTCGGAAGTGTTCCCGACACGTATCCGTGGTATCGGTACGGGCACAACCTCTTCTGCCGGACGAATGGCGTCGCTGATTGCGCCGACACTGTTCGGGGCTATGATGCAGGCGAATATGCCGCAGATCTATATTTTCATTCTGGCATCTGTTGTCTTTGTAATTGGTGCGGTTTCTACTCTGATATTCGGTACAGAGACCAAGGGACGCAGTGTTGAAGAGATCAACAGCTAAAAGGGGTTTGTTAAAGGGGGCGTAAGTTATGGATAATCAACATCGGATCATAGATGGTATCAAAGATTTTCCAAAGCATGTGCATATAAAGAGTGTCACTCAGGGTATTGTAACTGGAGTTGCGGGATGGTGTTTTGCGTTGCTGCTGTATGCCTATGGCAATGATTGCGGGTGGTCAAGAGAGACGGTTGTTTCCTGGATATTCGCGTGCTGGGGGCTTGGATGCCTGAACGGACTAATACTTTCGTTGAAATATAAAACGCCGATACCCGGGGCCTGGTCAATCTCCGGCGCGGCGATTGCGGTGTCCGGTGTGACTGCCGGACTGACGCTTCCGCAGCTGTGCACAGGATATCTGCTGTCCGGGATCATTGTATTTCTGCTCGGCATAAGCGGAGTTGTCAGCAGGGTGATGAAATTTATACCCATGCCGATTGTTATGGGAATGACGGCAGGCTGCCTGTTTAAGTTTGGGACCAATATCGTACAGTATTTGTTTAACTGGTCATCAGATCTCTCGCAGACTACAAATGTTCAGCTGCTGCTGATTGGACTTCTGGCGATTGCGGCGTGGGTTGCATTCACACGACTGAAGATCCCCGCAATTCCACCGGTACTGGCGGCGCTGGTGATCGTGGTGGTGGGTGTACTGGTCTGTGGACTTTATGATACCAGCGCACTGGCAGGTCTGAAATGGAGCGGTCCGAAGTTTGTGGGTTATTCATTTAAAAGCCTGGGAAAGGTCTTTATTTCTATTACAATTCCGCTGACCCTGCTTGTCATTGGTGCAGAAAATACACAGGCTGTAGGTGTTTTGAAGGGACAGGGGTATGAGCCTCCGGTTAAGGCAATGACAGTAATATCCGGAATTGGAGGTGTGCTTGCTTCTCTGTTTGGGGGACACAATGCCAATATTGCAGGACCAATGACGGCGATGACAGCATCACCGGAATCAGGTCCAAAGGAAGACCGCTATGCGGCAGCTGTCATATGTATGATTTTTACGTCCTTTGTGGCGATATTCGCCAGTATTGTTGTACCGTTTTTGGATACAATGCCGATTAACTTGATTTATATCATTGGCGGTTTGTCTCTGATCGGAGTCATTCTCGGATCACTTCAGGATGCCTTTAAGGCGGGAAGATTTCAGCTTTCTGCGGTGATTGCATTTATAGTTGCACTGTCTCAGCTATCCTTTTTAGGGATAGGCTCTGCATTCTGGTCTCTGCTGATCGGTGTTATTGTAGCAGTCGTAGTTGAGCCGCAGGATTTAAAAACCAGCCGCAACTGATAACAACAGGAACAGGGAAAGGATAGCATATGATTCTTACGATCTCGCAGGAATATGCAAGCGGAGCGCCGGAGATCGGCGAACAGCTCGCAAGAAAGCTCGGAATAAGGCTGTATGAAAAAGAAGGGCTGAAGGAAGAGGCTGAAAAAAGTGGTCTCTATGAGGACATGAAGATGTTTCTGACAGAGGAATATTATGACAGTCTGCTGTATGCGATAGCGGAAAATTACAGCTGTACTCAGATAGGGGAAATTCCATTTTCGCAGATGAGAAAGATTGCCGGCCGTCAGCCCTGTATCATACTCGGAATGGGTGCAAACTGTATACTGCGGGAAAGAAAAGATCTTGTCAGCATTTTTCTTCATTCGGATAAAGAAAAAAGGATACAGAAGGTTATGGAAATGTGTGGTCTTAAAGCATCCAAAGCAAAAAAGCTGATTGATCAGGAGGACAAAAGAAAAGAGAAATTTTATCAGTATTATATGAAAGGAAACTGGAAAAGTGCAGATGAGTATCATCTGACACTGGATACGGGCAGACTGGGTATAGAACAGACGGTGGATTTCATATTATATTATATCCAAAGCATGCAGTCACATATATAATAAAAGTTTTGGGAAACAAGCCTGTCCGCCCGGCAGGCTTGTTTCCTGCAAATCTGTAATCTGAATATAGGGCGGTATATTTCCTGAAAATACTTGACAAAACAGGACTTTACATGGTATGTTTATGTAACGACGTGGAAGTAGGTCTTTTTTTTATGTCTAAAAAATTGACTGTCGTAAAACGCAAAAGAACACATGGAGGTGGAAGTCGTGCGCGTAAAAATCACATTGGCATGTACAGAATGTAAACAGCGTAATTACAACATGACAAAAGAGAAAAAGAACCATCCTGAAAGAATGGAGACCAAGAAGTACTGTAAATTCTGTAAAGCACACACAATGCACAAAGAGACCAAGTAATTGGCAAGAGGTGAGAGAATGGCAGAATCTGGAAAGGCTCAGAAAAAGAGCTGGTTCAAAGGGCTTAAGTCTGAATTTAAAAAGATCATCTGGACCGATAAAACGACACTTGGAAAGCAAATGGCAGCGGTTGTGTCCATTACAGTGATCCTTGGAGTAATTATCGTGATTTTGGACAGTCTCGTACTGCAATTTATGAATCTGGTGATTAAATAAGGACAAGGGTGGTTAAATGTCAGAAGCAAACTGGTATGTAGTTCATACGTATTCGGGCTACGAAAACAAAGTGAAGGCCAATATTGAAAAAACAATTGAAAACCGTCACCTGGAAGATCAGATTCTGGAAGTTCGTGTTCCCATGCAGGATGTTGTGGAAATGAAGAACGGCGCTAAAAAGCAGGTTCAGAAGAAAATGTTTCCCGGCTATGTTCTGTTGAATATGGTCATGAACGATGACACATGGTATGTTGTGAGAAACACCCGCGGTGTCACAGGATTTGTCGGTCCGGGATCAAAACCGGTACCGCTGACAGAGGAAGAGATGAAGCCCCTGGGTATTCAGGCTGAAAATGTCATGGTCGATTTCGAAGAAGGAGACAGTGTTGTTGTTACAGGCGGTGCATGGAAGGATACAACAGGTATGATCCAGAGTATCAATCCGCAGAAGCAGGTTGTGACGATCAATGTTGAGCTGTTCGGCCGCGAAACGCCGGTAGAAATCAGTTTCGCAGAAATCAAGAAATTGTAACGTAAAAAGAGTCGGACTGTTCCGGCTCGTGGGAGGGAAATCCCCGTAATTACCACATTATAGGAGGTGCCAAAAATGGCAAAGAAAGTAGAAGGTTATATCAAATTACAGATTCCTGCTGGTAAGGCAACACCAGCACCACCAGTTGGTCCTGCACTCGGACAGCACGGTGTAAATATCGTACAGTTCACAAAAGAGTTTAATGCAAGAACAGCTGATAAAGGCGATCTGCTGATCCCTGTTGTTATCACTGTATATGCAGACAGAAGTTTCAGCTTCATTACAAAAACTCCGCCGGCAGCGGTTCTGCTGAAAAAAGCCTGCAACATCAAATCTGGTTCCGGTGTACCGAACAAGACGAAAGTTGCTACAATTTCCAAAGCCAAAATCCAGGAAATTGCAGAAATGAAGATGCCGGACTTAAATGCTGGTTCTCTTGAAGCGGCTATGAGTATGGTTGCAGGAACTGCAAGAAGTATGGGAATCACTGTTGAGGAATAAGGCTTAGACAAATATATCTTAAGCAAACTTCCATTGAAACTGACAAACAATAAGTGGGAGGGAAAAACCCGCAATTACCACAGGAGGTTATTTTAAATGAAACATGGAAAAAAATATTTAGAAGCTGCAAAAGCAGTAGATCGTGCAGTACTGTATGATCCGGCAGATGCCATTTCTTTAGCTAAAAAAACAGCTGTTGCAAAATTTGACGAGACAATCGAAGCACATATCAGAACAGGATGTGACGGACGTCATGCAGATCAGCAGATTCGTGGTGCTGTTGTTCTTCCTCACGGAACCGGTAAACAGGTTCGTGTCCTTGTATTTGCAAAAGATGCAAAGGCAGAGGAGGCGAAAGCAGCAGGCGCTGAATTCGTAGGAGCAGAGGAGCTGATTCCGAAGATCCAGAACGAAAACTGGTTTGATTTCGATGTAGTTGTTGCTACACCGGATATGATGGGCGTTGTAGGCCGCCTGGGACGTGTACTTGGACCGAAAGGTCTGATGCCGAACCCGAAGGCCGGAACGGTAACAATGGATGTTACAAAAGCTGTTCAGGATATCAAAGCCGGTAAGATTGAATATCGTCTTGATAAAACAAATATCATTCACGTGCCAATTGGAAAAGCTTCTTTCTCAGAGGAGCAGTTAGCGGACAACTTCCAGACGCTTATAGATGCTATCAACAAAGCAAAACCAAGCGCATTGAAGGGAACCTTTTTAAAGAGCGTTACAATCGCTCCGACAATGGGACCGGGCGTAAAAATCAATACGATGAAACTGGTTTAACCGTAAACCCTGTTTCAGCCAAAGGACGGTGTGAAAACACCGTCCTTTGTGTTATAATAAACGGGATATTGAAATAAGGGAGGAAACAGACCATGTTTTGCAGTCAGTGCGGGACGCCGCTCGCGGAGGATGCTGTGTATTGTTCGGAATGTGGGGCGCCCACAAGAAACCTGAGAGACCTGGAAAAAGGCGGAAGTTCCCGGCAGGAACAGACGCCGGAGGCCTGCCGGGAATCTGTAAAAGACAAGTTTTCAGGGGGAATAAAAAGTGGAGTGATCATTGCGGCTGTTACGGCGGGGATCGCAGTGCTGATCCTGCTTCTTTATACATTTCTGCTGAAGCCCCAAACGCCTCAGGACACTGTGAGGAAGCTGGAGAAGGCTGTCAGCGGACTGGACACAGACGGGATGCTGGCATGTTTTGATAAGGACCTGCAGGATAAATATCGTGAGGAAATGCATTTGGAGGCAACGGGAGTTCTCAGTCTTGCCGGAAGCCTGGGCATTGGTCCGGATGTGGCATTTAAGGTGACGGACACACATTATGACGAGGATAAGGGCTGTACTGTTCTGATAGACTACAAAATTTCATTTATGGGAAATGAAGACAGCGGAAGCGCAACACTACATATGGTAAAAAAGGGAAAGGACTGGCTTATTGATTCAGGCGATACGGGTCAGTTTCTGGAGGATTGGGTATGATAGAGAAAGTATGGGCAATGTATTTCAGCGCTACGGATACAACGAAAACAACAGTGTGCCGTATTGCGGATAAGCTGACAGAGGTGTTTGCATGTGAGAAGGGAGAGTGTGACTTTACTTATCCGGAGGCAAGGGAAAAGGTATACTCGTTTTCAGAGCATGACCTTGTGGTGTTTGGGACTCCGGTGTATGCGGGACGGGTTCCGAATGTACTGCTTCCGTTTTTGAGAACGGTGTGTGGAAACAATGCCCTGGCGATTCCGGTTGTTCTGTTCGGAAACAGGAATTTTGATGATGCACTTGCAGAACTGAGGGACATTTTATCGGAAGACGGGTTTGTCTGTACCGCCGCTGCTGCATTTGTTGGAGAACATGCCTTTTCAGATGTGCTCGCAAAAGGCCGGCCGGATGAGGATGATCTTGCATTTGCTGATCAGTTTGCGCTGAAACTTGCAGCTATGGTCTGTAATGGGACGGCGAAGAACAGAATTGAAGTGCCGGGGGAAAGTCCTCAGTCAGAGTACTTTAAACCAAAGGGACCGGATGGAAATCCCATCGACATTCGCAGAGTAAAATCTTATGTAAATGAAAATTGTGATAACTGCGGGATATGTGCGGAGGTTTGTCCTATGGGTTCCATTTCCAGGGCAGATGTCCGGGAATATACGGGCATCTGCATCAAGTGCGGAGCGTGTGTTAAAAAATGTCCGCAGAAAGCCAGATACTATACAGATAAAAACTTTCTGTTTCACAGGGAGGATCTGGAAAATCGTCTGACAGAGAGAGGAGAGTGCAGCGTATGGCTATAAAGGAGGATATCTGGTAATGTATCAATATTCAATGCTTCAGTGGATACTGTGTTTTTATATTTACTGTTTTATCGGATGGTGCTGGGAGAGTGCATACGTATCAGCCAAGAAAAGACAGTGGATCAACAGGGGATTTATGCATGGGCCGTTCCTGCCAATTTACGGCAGCGGTGCAGTTATGATGCTGGTTGCGTCGGCGCCATACCAGGACAATCTGGTACTGACGTTCATCTCCGGTATGATCGGGGCCACGCTTTTGGAACTGGTCACAGGGATATTGATGGAAGCTCTGTTTAAGGTCAGGTACTGGGATTACAGTTACAAAAAATTTAATTACAAAGGATATATCTGTCTGGGTTCTTCGCTTGCCTGGGGGGTTTTTACTATACTCATGACACGGTTTGTGCATAAGCCGATCGATACTTTTCTGAGCTGGCTTCCGCCGTTTGCAACACTGATAGCCGTGCTGGCACTGAGTTCGTATATAGCAACAGATTTTACGATTTCTTTCATAGGAGCACTGAATCTGCGCAGCCTGCTGGATAAAATCGACAGGGCAAAGGAAGATCTGGCAGTCATGCAGCGGCGTCTGGACGCCCTGGTGGCATTCGCAGATGTGAGACCGGAAGAGAAGAGTGTGGAGGAGCAGTCAGTTCCCATGCAGAAACTGGACGAGCTGAAATCAGCCGTCAATGAGGCGATGGAAAAACTGCGAAGCCTCAAAAATCCTCCGAGAAGAAAACACAGAGGACGAATTCTCGGAAATCCCACAATGGTGTCAAGCAGATATCAGTCTGCGCTTGAAGACCTGAAACAGCTGATCAAAGAATCGAAAAAAAAATAGCATAATACAGTTTAAAGGAGTACATGTGTGATAAAGATTGAGGGAGTATCAAAAAAATACGGAAAGTTTCTGGCAAATGACAATGTATCGCTCAGTATTGGCCCCGGAGAGCTGACAGTACTGCTCGGACCAAACGGTGCCGGGAAATCTACGCTGATTAAATCGATCTGCGGGCTACTCCGATTTAAAGGGGCGATTACCGTGGATGGGTTTGACAACCATTCTGCCCAGGCAAAACGCAGGCTGGGATATGTACCGGAAGTACCCGCTCTTTATCCGATGCTTACAGTCTATGAACATCTGGAATTCATCTCCAGAGCCTACCGGCTGAAAGACTGGGAGAATTACGCCGAAGAGCTGCTCGGGCGATTCGAGCTGACGGACAAGAAAAACAAGCTGGGGAAGGAGCTTTCCAAGGGCATGCAGCAGAAAGTGAGTGTCTGCTGTGCCGTATTGCCGCGTCCGGATGTTGTGATACTGGATGAACCTCTGGTGGGACTGGATCCGCACGGGATTCGCGAGATCAAACATATGATAGCGGACCTTAAGAAGAGCGGCTGCGCACTTCTGGTCAGTACTCATATGATCGACAGTGTGGAGGAGGACTGGGATACGACCTGCATCATGAAAGATGGAAAGATTGCCGCACTGTGCCGCAGGGGTGAACTATCGGACGGACAGACGCTGGAGGATATCTACTTTTCAATCACAGAGGGGGAAGAAAAAGGCAAATGAACAGTCTCATCTATATCGTCCTGAAAAGCACCAGAAACAGTCTGAAGGAGCTCCTGAAAAAACCGGGAAAACTTATCATGTACCTGTTTATCATTGCGATGATAGCGGGAGTTGCAGTGATGTCGTTTTTTACGGAACCAGGTGCCAAAGAGCAGGCGCCGATGTTTGTGTTCACGGGGGTCCTGTTTGCATTTATTACATTTTTTGTTGGCATTGGTGTGTCAAAGGGTGTTTCCGGCGGTGACCAGATCTTTGAGATGAATGATGTCAACCTGTTGTTTGTATCACCTGTCAGCCCTCGGAAAATCCTGCTGTACGGGATCCTGCGTCTGGCGAAGGTTGCATTTTTTGCAGGTTTTTTTCTTCTGTTTCAGGCAAGTACATTTGCCATGTTCGGCATTGATTTTGGCGGACTGCTTCTCGTCTGGATCTGTTTTATGATGGATGTTGTCGTTCTCTCCATCGTATCGCTGCTTCTTTACAATGTGACCAACAGCAGGCCGCACAGAAAGATGGCGGTCAGGATCATTGCGGTCCTTATGTTTGTGCCGCTGGCTGCGTATATGGCAGTAAAAATGATAGAGACGCAGGAGTTTCCGCACGCACTTGAACTGGCTGTCCGTTCGCCGTTTATGAAGCTTGTACCGATTGCGGGATGGACGGCGGCTGGAGTGACATATCTCTTTCAGGGACAGCTGCTGCAGGGGTTCTTGTACCTGAGTGCAAATCTGGTGTTTGGCCTTTGCATGATCGTCTATATATTAATGAGCAGGATGGACTACTACGAAGATACACTGGTGGCAACCGAGACGGTGTTTGAGAAAAAGAGAGCAGCTGCATCTGGCAATATCAACGAAGCGCAGAATACCGGAAAGCGGATAAACGTATCGAAGACGGGGATCTCCGGCAGCGGGGCCGCGGCATTATTTGGAAAACATGTGAGAGAAAGTTTTCGGCAGAGCCGGCTGGGATTTTTGTCGTTCACTTCTGTGATCGTTGTCATTTCAGCAATCACCGTGATGTATATGACGAAAGAGCTCATGATGGTTCTGCAGATACTGATGTGGATGCAGATCTTCCTGATCGGTACAGGACGGGGACTGAGGGAGACGTATACGCATTATATCTACATGATTCCGGAATCTTCGTTTAAGAAGATCGTCTGGAGCAATATGGAGTCTGTGGTGAAGACGCTGCTGGAGAGTGTTCTGATTTTCGGAATCGGCGGACTGCTGGCAGGGACCGGTGCAGTGGTCATTCTGGGCAGTATTGTGGCGTACACGCTGTTTTCCGTTCTTTTACTTGGGGTTAATTATCTGTCGATGCGTTTTACCGGTGCGAATATAAGCAGCGGTCTGCTGATCATGATCTATTGCTTTGCGGTTATGATCATCATTGCGCCCGGGGTGGCGGCATCGGTGATAACGGCAGTTGCGATAGGGGGAACGCCTGGAATGGCGCTTGGATTTTTTGTCTTGTCAGCATGGGAGCTGATCGCCGGAGCAGTATGTTTTCTGCTGTCCAAAGGAGTGCTGGACAATTGTGATCTTCCGGTAATGAAACCGAGAGACTGATAGAGAAGTGAAAAAATGTGCGGATGGTATTAATACAAATCTTGACATATTATAATGTTTATACTATAATTTTCTTGCTCACTCGGAGGGTGAATCATTCAGTGGAAATGGTAAGCCGGATAAGGTGACAGGCTGAGATGTCTGTTATTTTATCCGGTTTTTATATTTTGAAGAGAACGTGTGGAGGAGGTTATTATGAATCTGTTGCAGGGGAAAATCAGGACGGTTTATTTTAAGTATCTGGCGGCGGCTTTTGGGAGTGCCATGATAAGTTCCATTTATGGTCTGGTGGATATGGCGATGGTGGGACAGTACCAGGGTCCCAATGGTACCGCGGCGCTCGCGGTGGTTGCTCCGGTATGGAACATCATATACAGCCTTGGGCTGCTGACAGGCATCGGCGGGTCCGTTTTGTTTGCCACGGAGAAAGGGCGGAACAGATCAGGCACAGACAGTGCAAATGCGTATTTTACAGTCGCACTGGTCGGAACCGTGGTCTTTGCAGCGGTTAGCTGGCTTGGCATTATTTTTTTTGACAGGCAGCTTCTGACGCTGTTCGGAGCAGAAGAAACACTGCTTCCACTCGCCAGGCAGTATCTGCTTCCGGTCAAATTTGCCGTACCGCTGTTTCTATTCAACCAGATGCTTGCAGCTTTTTTGAGAAATGATGGGAATCCGGGCCTTGCCACCGCAGGTGTCCTTGCAGGAGGGATTTTTAACATTGCCGGGGACTATATTTTTGTGTTCTCTCTGGATATGGGGATTTTCGGTGCGGGGCTTGCGACGGCACTGGGGGCGCTGATCACCTTTCTGGTGATGGGGACGCATTTTCTCACAAAGAAATGTTCCCTCAGACTGGTCTGGCCGGTGCAGGCGGCGGGAAAACTGCGGCGTGTGATTGTGACCGGGTTTTCCACTTTTTTCATCGATATTGCGATGGGAATCCTGACAATGCTGTTTAACCGCCAGATCATGAGGTATTTGGGTTCGGACGCGCTCGCTGTCTACGGAATTATCGTGAATATCAGTACGATCGTGCAGTGCTGTGCATACAGTGTTGGTCAGGCGGCTCAGCCGGTCATCTCCATGAACTTCGGAGCCGGAAAATGGGGAAGGATCAGAGAAACGCTGAAATATGCACTGCTGTCTGCGGGATTTTTCAGTGTTGTGTGGACGGCAGCGATTATTGGCTTTCCCAACGTTTTTGTGCGGATATTTATGGCACCCACGGAGGCGGTGCTGGAAATCGCGCCTTTCATCATCAGATGCTACGGGATTTCATTTCTGCTGCTTCCGCTGAATATTTTCTCCACCTATTATTTTCAGGCGCTCATGAAACCGGCGGCGTCCTTTCTGGTGTCGTTTGCCAGAGGTACTCTGATCAGCGGGATTCTGATCTATGTCCTGCCTGCGGCGGCGGGAGCGAATGCGATGTGGTTTGCAATGCCGCTTACAGAACTTTTATTAGCAGTTCCAGTGATCTGGCTGATTGCGCGGTATACAAGAGGGCTGGGCAGGGCATAATGGGGTATTGGGTTGGTTTAATGTTACTATTCACAGCCCACCACCCACATGCGCATTCGTCGCCTCTTTGAGGCTCCAGTCTCGCTCCTTACGGAGCTAAGACTGCTTATGTGGGTGGAGTTCCTGCTTCGCAGGCTTGATATGGATGTACAGTCATCCTCTTACATGCAAGCATGACGAGTCTGTCTATATATCCATATCAGCTGTAAATAGTAACGGTTTAACAAAAATTTCATATATTATGACTTGACCTCCAGTTAAGTCCCGGTAGTATGATACAATAGAAAGACAAGGGAGATCATAATTTGGAGGGAATATAAAATGAACAAGAACAGAGATATAGCCTGGGATATATTGGCGGGCGCCAATCAGGTGATCCTGGGAAAAGAAATATTTACCCTGGAGGCATTGGCGGCACTGCTCGCCGGCGGGCATATTTTGCTGGAGGATATTCCGGGAGTTGGAAAGACGACGCTGGCTCTGGCATTTTCGAAAATGATGGGACTGAAATGGAAACGTGTGCAGTTCACACCGGACGTCCTGCCGTCTGACCTTACGGGGTTTTCCGTATACAAAAAAGACGTGCAGAAATTTGTTTATCTGCCGGGAGCAGTCTTTTGCAACCTGCTGCTGGCAGATGAGATCAATCGCACGTCCCCGAAGACACAGTCAGCACTTTTGGAAGTGATGGAGGAGAGGCAGGTGACGGTGGATGGGGTGACGAGGACAGTACCGTTTCCGTTTTTCGTCATTGCGACGCAGAATCCCTATGGGTCGGCGGGCACGCAGATGCTGCCGCCGGCGCAGATGGACCGCTTTATGGTATGTATGACAATGGGGTATCCGGATTTTAAAAGTGAACTCGCCATGGCGAAAGAGGTCGAGGAAGGGACAAGAACGGAGAATCTGAGAGCGAGAGTCACGATGGAGCAGCTGCTGGATATGCAGAGCGAAGTTTCCAGAGTATATATTCATGATTCGATCTATGAATATATTGTAAGACTGATTACTGCGACCAGAGAGAGCAAGTATCTTGAAACAGGGGCGAGTCCGAGGGGAACCATCGCACTGGTAAAGATGGCGCGTGCGATCGCCTGGCTGCAGGGAAATGAATTCGTATCCCCGGCGGATGTGATCAGCCAGTTTCCGGCGGTAGTCCGGCACAGGATTCAGATGAATGTGCGTGGACGCATGGACGGAATCAGCCGGGAAGATATCATGGAAGATATTCTGGAGAGTGTTCCCAAACCATTACTAAAGAGGAAATAGCGGATGAGAAGAAACTGTTATGTGATCTTTTCGGCACTTACATTTTATCTGGCGGGAGTATACCGGTCTAATGCCCTGATGATGCTGTTTGTGGCGGAGCTTTTTTTTCTGGTGGGGATGTTTCTGCTGTCCAGGTATCTCTCAGGCAGACTGGACGTGAGGCTGGAGCTGGAAAGTGACACCGTGCCAAAAGGAGAGTCGGTGACCGGGAGGGTATGGGTTTCGAACAGATCCCGGCTGCCGGCGGCACAGTTTGAAGTGGAGCTGGAATACTATAATCCGGAAATTGCAGTCCGGGGAACAAAGAAACTGTACGGATATATGGCGGGGCACAGGCAGCCTGTGAAGATGGAATTCCAGGCGGCTTCCAGATACTGCGGGATTCTGCATGTGGGGATCAGGAGGGTAAGAGTGTATGATTACCTCATGCTGTTCAGAGGCCGCAGCAAAAAAGTGGAGGATCTCAGGGTCCTGGTATTTCCTTCAGGACGGCCTGTGAAGATTGAGGCTGACTGGAATGCTGCTGTCATCTATCCCTCCGGGGGAGAGCCCAGACCGGACATGCCAGGGAGCCAGCCTCCTGAACTGTACCAGATCCGGCAGTATCAGGATGGTGATTCCATGAGAGACATTCACTGGAAGCTGAGCGCCAAGATGGACCAGATGATGAGCAGGCAGTTTGCGGCGGAATCACAGTGTACAGCGACCATTTATCTGGACTTCCGAAAAAGCGGGGATGAGGATATCCGCCGTCTGGATGCCTTCTGTGAGCTGTCAGCCTCCGTACTGCACGGATTCCTGGATGCGGGGAGAGAATTCCGTGTGTGCTGGCATGATATGGAGAAAAAAAGCGGCGAAGAGAAAATGATTCGAAATGAAGAGGATTACCGGGGAATGTTAAAAGAGATCATCTTATGTGCCTCATATTCCGGAGGTGCCGGTGAGAACCTGAAGGAGATGCCTGAAGTGTCTCAGTTTTTAAGACCGGATGAAACGATTTTGTGCCTGAATATGAAACTCCAGCTCTTTTTGGACCAGCAGCAGCTGGCTCATTTTTCAGAAGAGGATTATGAACAGGAGCTTGAAAAGGGGTGGTTTTCTGGCTGAGAAAAAACATAAGAACAGAAACATTACGGATCCGGGAGCCGAGATATGGGAGGACAGGTATCGTGCACCGCTGACCCAAACGGGTATCCTGTGGTCTGTAATCACATTTTTCTGTTATGTATGCGGTGTTCTGGGTATTCTCTACGCACTGACTTTTATTTTGATCCTGACATGCCGGCAGGTGGAGGGAGCACTCGTGGTCACTGCGGTCTGCGGTGTTATCTGGTTATCATATTTCGGGAGAAACAGGCATCCCGTACTGACACGGATTCTCGGCATCACAGCTGCATGCGCAGCAGCGTATTATGTCAGGGATGTACATCATCAGCTGAAGCTGCTGATTCAGATCAGCCAGGGAGAGGCAGCGGTGCCGGAGCGTATCGATCTTACAGAGACCCTGGTATTGCTTGGGATTCTCTGTGGCATTTTGATTTTCTGGTTGGTATTTATCGTCAGGAAAGCCTGGATATTTTATTTTTTCAGCATTCCGATTGTCTTCGCAGGACCGCTGCTTGGACAGGTACTGGATGTGACGGAGCTCTGTCTGTTCGCCTTCTTTCATATGGGAACAAGTGTGATGGGCAGTATAGCCCGTGACAGAAGACAGTCGCCGCTGACGACCCCGGGCAGTCAGACGGCCGCTGCGGGCAGGTGTACGGCGCTGCTCGGCGTATTCATGCTGGCTTTTCTGCTGCTGGCACAGTTGCTGACTGTGGATCAGATGGAGAAAATGCTGACGATACCTGCGAGAGCAGAGGGATATATCAGGCAGACCGTGTCGGAATTGTTCGCGGATTCTGAGAGTAATGGTCAGATCAGCCGTTCCAACAGTTACCCGACCGGCAAAGACCAGCTGGAACTCGTGCTCACCGCCAAACCGGAGGAAAATCTGTATCTGAAGGGATTCACAGGCGGTGCGTATGCGGATGGCAGCTGGACTTCGGCGGATGAGACTCCATTTCTTGAGGAGGCGGCGCAGGAGAGCGGGCAGGACCTTCAGGAGGTTCGGGACAGATTTGAGAATGGAAAATTTTATCTGATGCAGTCCGCCGCAGGCGGTCAGGGACAGACCTTATCCGCACGTTATGTAAATCAAAATAGAACAGAGATATATCTGCCTACGGTGTCAAAGCTTCAGGAGCATTCAGGAGAGGGGTATACCGCACAGATTTATGGCGAGAAGGAATTCCAGGATACCGTCTCGGGGATGCCCGTGGATGCCTGGCCTGAGTATCAGATGCTGGAGGGGAGGTACCGGCAATATGTCGCCGAGACGTATCTGCAGGTACCGGACAATAGTCTGTCCCGGCTGAAAGCTCTGTGCGAGGAACACCCGATGACAGATTATGAGGGCATTACGGAGTTTATTCTCGGGACGCTCCATTCTACGGCAACGTATACCCTTACACCTGGAGTCGCACCGTACGGACAGGACCCGGTTGAATATTTTCTGCTGGAAAAGGGCAGCGGATACTGCCAGCATTTTGCTTCGGCGGCGGTGCTGATGTATCGGTATTATAATGTTCCGGCACGTTATGTGACGGGATACCTGGCGAAGGCAGATGCGTTCGCACAGCAGGAAGACGGAACTTATCGGGCGGTACTGGATGATGGAAGAGCACATGCATGGGCGGAAGTTTATCTGGATGGAAGGGGATGGATTCCGGTGGAGACCACACCCCCAGGCAGTGTCGTGTCTCCTGAATCTGCTCCGGTGCAGGCAAATGCGGCGCAGGAACAGCAGCAGGTTCAAAGTACTCCCGGGGCGGCGGAAGAACCGGAGCGTTCCGGTGAGGAGCAGGATGCCGACCGTGAGAGCACGGCGATACGTGAAGGATGGGAAACGGCAGTCTTTATGCTGGGAGTGCTGGCGGCTGTGAGCACAGCGGCAGTCTGCATGTGGAAGTACCTGGTGCTCCGCAGAAGGCGGAGAAAGCACCTGTACCGGAGGTACAGGGCGGACCGGCTGTATGCCCGTGTCCTGGAAGTGCTGCATTTTGGCGGACACCTGAGGGAATATGATGGAACAGAAAAGGGATTTCCGGATGCGCTTGCAGAGGTGGTACCGGATATCTCTCCGGCGGAGGCATATACTGCTGTTCAGACGGTGTTCAGGGAGGCTTTCGGTCCGGAACGCATATCGCGGAAAGATACGGATGCAGTGCTTATCATATATGAAAAGACCTGCCGCCATGTCTGCCAGAGTCTGTGGGGACTTAAAAAGTTGTACTTTCGATATGGAAAAGTCTACTGGTAGCCGGATATAAAAATTTATCGGCACATATAATGAAAAGAGTGAATATGATAAAGAGGTTTGAATGAAATTCCTTCTGTTCTTTTCTGATATGATAATTCCGCTGGTGATTTTTTATATCGTCGGCTTCGGTCTGCTGATGAAACAGAACGTGTATGAATCCTTTGTAAAAGGGGCAAAGGACGGTCTGATCACAGTTTATCAGATTGTACCGACGCTCATAGGGCTGATGACGGCGGTCGGGGTTCTGAGGGCAAGCGGACTGCTGGAGCTTCTGGGAGCTGGAATGGGGCATCTGCTGAGAGGGCTGGGTTTTCCGGCCGAACTTGTGCCTCTGGCTGTCGTGAAAATGTTTTCATCCAGTGCGGCTTCCGGACTTCTGCTGGATATCTATAAAGAATTCGGCACAGATTCCATGCTGGGCAGAACCGCCTCTATCATGATGAGCTGCACGGAGACTATTTTTTATACGATGAGTGTATACTTTATCGCTGCAAAAGTAAAGAAAAGCCGGTATACGCTGGCGGGTGCGCTCATTGCCACGGCTGCCGGCATTGCGGCGAGTGTTTTTCTGGCAGGCAGAATGTAAAAAAAGAACCCGGTTCGGATTTGTCAGAGCTGACGCATCCGATCCGGGTTCTTTGTATTGGTTAAAATGCGTCCAGTACGTATTCTTCAAGTATCGGGAACTGACAGGGACCGATCTCCAGAACTTCCCGGTGAAAATCCACCGGCTGGATGTCTTCATCGAGTGCAGCAACTTCCTCACGGAGATCCATGAAAGAAAGGCAGCCGCCATAATACCGGATGTAATTGGAGGGGTCTTCCACAATACACTGGAAGATTTCCCGGATGACCGAAGTGTCAGAGATACCAAAACTCTGAAGATATTCGGTGGTGTCGGTCAGAGTCCAGCCGTAATAGTGGATGCCGATATCGAGAAGGGAGTACAGACAGAGATTCATGGAGCGGTTCAGCCACAGCAGGCGTCCCAGGCCTGACTCCAGCCCTGCGTAATTGTAGGCATAAGATTCTGTATAGGTTGCCCAGCCCTCGATATACCCGCCCATATTCAGCAGGTGGCGTATGGGAGCGTGGCTGCTCTGAGCAAAATAGTTCGTCTGATAGAGATGACCGGGAAAACCTTCATGGGCCAGTGTTGTGTAGAGTTCGACTCCTGTGAGGCTGGATGCGGGATTCAGGTAGATCATATTAGGGGTATGCGTGTCGATCGGAGGGGTCAGGTAAAATGCAGGACTTAAGTATTCTTTCAGGTCTTCGTGTATGTATTTGATATCATAGGTAACAGAGGGAGGATCCGGAAAATCACGGGTGATTTCCGTCTGAAGGTCCGTCAGCATCTGCTGAGGAGTCATATCCGTCATGACGGGGTTGAATACGGACGTTGTAAGAGACGGATTGCTCTCGAGCAGGGACTGGATCTCGCGGTAATCACTGAGCAGCTGTTTGCCCAGGCGTGTCTGAAGCTCTTCGACGGAGCTGTATATGCCGCAGTTGCTCTTCAGAAGGTATTCGTAATAGTCCTGACCGCCGTCCAGATAATACAGGCCGTTGTCATTGGAACCGCTCCCCTTTAACTGTGTCAGGCCGCTGATCAGATTCTCGTAGGCGGGAAGTACATATTTTTGAACGATCTCTGCATGTTTTGTCAGACAGGCTTCCTTCTCCCTGTCAGACAGAAACGTGTTTTCTTCTATTTTTTGTTGAAAGACCGTATTCAGATAGTTGGATTCGCCGGAGGAAATAAAGGAACTGCACTGGGCGATAATCCGGTCAACGGTAGTATCACTCATAAAACAGCCATTTTTTGCCTTATTATTTTCAAATCGCAGAACATCTTCAAAATAGGAAGGAATATCCATGAGCAGTTTTAGATAGTCTGTGACATCCTGGCGGGTTTGGAAATTGTATTCGGCGAGGAGAAGAGGAAGCTGCGCCTGGATGCCGAGAGAAGGACTCAACATTTCTGAAAGTATGTAATGATCGCCGAGGGACAGTTCTGTTTCGAAATAAAGATCCAGGATATCAAATGTCAGCTGGTTCTCCCTGGACAGACTGTCATACGAGAAATCAGACAGGATATTTCTGCTGTTTTCAAGGGCAGCGTAATATTCATCGGCATCTTCGATGGCTGCGGCACCAAGTGTAACAGTGTAGTCGTCAATTCCGTATTCTTTGGGATTTGCAAGTGTATAATGCAGATTGAGTGTATTTTGGGATACCTGGTCTTCGAAAAGGTCATTTGTATACGTTTCGAACTTCCGGTTGGCGGGGGAGGAGATACCCCGCCATATACCGAGTACGAGGCCGAGGACAAAGACTGCCGCCAGAAACAGTACAACAATGCTTTTCGCCGGCTTTTTAATTTTTAAATGAAACATGGGATTCCTTTCGGGACCGGATAAGTGGTCCGCATACGTCCGTTGGTAACAGTTTATGATGAAGATCACAAACAAATTCATTGGAAAACACTAGTCTTTGTGATACAATTTGCATAGTAGATAGGAGGACGAATATGAAGAGAGCAGTACTTTTTTGTCTGTTGATCGCGGTGTTCGCGCTGGGCGGCTGCAGCAAACAGGAAGAAAAGAGCGTCCCTCTGGCTTCTCAGGAAGAGAGTGAGCAGGAGGACGAAGAAGTAAGCATTGAATCGGAACTGCAGAGCTTTGAATTTTCTATTAAAGGCGTGAATTATCGGCTTCCCGTGACATATCAGGAACTGACGGATAATGGATGGGAGTATAAAGGGGAGGATACGGAAGAGATTTCCGGGGAATCCTATCTGGAAGATAAAAAATTTCAGATGGAAGGCGCATCACTGAGTGCGGACATTACGAATTTTTCGGTTGACCCAATGCCAATCAGTGAATGCCATATAGGGAAAGTGACCCTGAAAACTCAGGACGCGGGGGAGAAGATCACATTGCCGGGAAATATCGTGATGCAGGAGGCGACTGTCGTACAGGTGACGGATGCATACGGGACGCCGAGGGACCGGTACGAGGATCAGGAATCTATTACATTGACATATGAGTATGGAGTTTACCGGAAAGCCGTTCTCACGTTTGACGCTGATACGGAGATTTTGAATACCGCAGAACTGTGTAATCAGACCAATCCGGAGGATGCGGAATTATATAAGGCAGTCAAAAAAGGTGCCACGCAGGAAGTAAAAGATTACCAGGCACCGCTTATGGTGTCCAATAATATCATGGACTTTACCGTCGAGTACGGAGGCAGTCTTTATCAGCTTCCGGCACCGGTACAGGCGTTTATCGACAATGGCTGGGAGGTCGATGAAGAAAGATCGGATGAAGTGGTCAAAAGCGGTCAATACGGATATGTGACACTTGTGAAAGAGGGGCAGAATCTTTATGTGGTGGTTTATAATTATGGAAGCGACGCCACGGTAATACAGAATTGTTTTGTGACTTCCGTATATGGAGATCTGACGGTTACCAAGGTTCCGATCCGCGTGGCGCATGATATTATGCTGGGGATGCGGGAGAGTGCATTTCTGGCGGCAATCGAAGATCTGACCTATGAAAAGAGTGACGATGAACTGACGAAGACCAGTACGTACTTTTTCTATCTGGACGAGGAGAAGCTGGATTATACGTCGGTTACCGTTGACAGCGCTCTCTCCATGGTAAGCGGAATTAAAGTGGTACATTATCAGGAAGGTGAAAAGAATCAGGTGCAGATTATCCAGGCGATGGAAGATGTGGAAGCAATTCAGAAAGGGGTTTAAAGATGAATCAGGTGTATGACGTGATTGTGGTAGGAAGCGGTCCTGCCGGCTTGAGTGCAGCTATATACGGACAGAGAGCAGGGCTGTCTATGATTGTCATGGAAGCTTCCTATGTGAGCGGAGGGCAGGTGCAGAATACGTATGAGGTTGACAACTATCCGGGCCTGCCGGGTGTCAGCGGAATGGAACTGGCTGAGAAATTCAGGGCACATGCCGAGAACATGGGCACAGAGTTTGTGAGGGCTGAGGTGACGGGAATCACGGAGGACGGAGGTGTCAAGACCGTTCACACGAAAGACGGAAATTACAGGACAAAAGCAGTCATTCTGGCACCGGGGGCCACCCACCGCATGCTGGGTGTGCCGGGAGAGGCGAAACTTGCAGGCATGGGCGTATCCTACTGTGCAACGTGTGACGGAGCTTTTTTCAGAAATAAGACAGTAGCCGTAATAGGCGGCGGAGATGTCGCGGTGGAAGATGCAATCTTTCTCGCACGCGGCTGTAAGAAAGTCTATGTTGTGCACCGCCGTGACCAGCTGCGCGCTGCGGGTATCCTGCAGAAACGTCTGATGGAACTTGACAATGTTGTGATGAAATGGGACAGTGTCGTGGATGAAATCGTTGGTGAGGAGCAGGTGGAAGCTGTGAAGCTGCATAACGTGAAGACTGGAAAAGAAGAAATGTGTGAAGTTGACGGAGTCTTTGTAGCGGTGGGAATTCAGCCGAATTCGGAGGCATTCCGTGATCTGGCGGATGTAGATGAGGCGGGTTACATGATTGCAGGGGAAGACACGAAGACGACACATGCAGGAATCTTCGCGGCAGGAGATGTCAGGACCAAGATGCTCCGCCAGATCATCACAGCGACGGCGGATGGAGCCAATGCGATCACAGCGGTACAGGAGTATCTGATGAAACTGTGAGAAATAGAAATGCATTCCGGTTATCTTCCGGAATGCATTTTTTTAATTACCTTAAGCCGTGTAAATTCCTCACGTTCTTTTTCTTCCAGGGCATTGGAGATATCCTTTGACAGCTGCTGATAGTGAGGAATCGTAATGTTCTTCAACGCGTTGGCGCGCTTCTGTGTCTTTTTAATATTGGCAGCCAGCCGGTACGCGGAATTTTCCACCATGGACAATTTGATGGTCAGTTCTTTCACGCGTTCAAATGCCTGCCTGGCTTCGTCCAGGGATTCCCGCGTGCTGTAGTAAGCGTAGGTGGGCAGCGGGGCGATCGGATCCGCCTCCACCAGGGGGATTTCCGTTCCCATGATGCTTCGCGTCTTAATCCGGATGGAATCCTCGACAGGAATGGAATAGGAGATCGTCTGCACGTGATTGATACCGATTTCCATGTTGGCAGTCTGAAGCGCAGCGTAAGCCTCACGAAATGTGATATCGATCTGTGACTGAATATCCTTTGCTTCGTCGATCAGTTCCATCAGTTCCCGGATCAGGATGTTCCGCTTTTTGTCCATCAGGTCAAATCCCTGATTAGCGAGTGCCAGAGAGTTTTTTGCCAGAATCAGATTTCCCTTGGTGGGGAAGGTATTTGGATCCATGAACAATCACCTCTATTCTGTCATCTGTTTGGCTTCAGCCTTTGCCTTAGCTGCAAGGTCAACTTCGGTCGGACGATAATACCGGTCCAGAACCTTTGTATCGATACGGTCGAGTTCTTCGCGTGGAAGAATGCCCAGCAGTTCCCAGCCTTTTTCCAGTGTCTGCTCTATCGTTCGGTTTTCAAACGGCCCCTGGCCGACGAACTGTTCTTCAAATTCCCTGCCGAAGACCAGGTATTTTTTATCGATCGGGGAAAGTTCGTCTTCTCCGATAACGGATGCAAGCGCACGTGCGTCCCCCACTTTTGCGTAGCAGGAGAACAGCTGGTTGGCGACATCCTGATGATCACCGCGCGTATAACCTTCACCAATTCCATCTTTCATAAGACGGGAAAGCGAGGGCAGCACATTGATCGGAGGATAGACCGACTGTCCGTGCAGCTGACGGTCCAGAACAATCTGGCCTTCTGTGATATAGCCGGTGAGGTCGGGGATCGGATGTGTGATGTCGTCGTTTGGCATGGTCAGAATCGGGATTTGTGTGACAGACCCTGTTCCGCCGCGCACAATGCCCGCGCGTTCATACAGCGTGGCAAGTTCGCTGTACAGATAGCCCGGATAACCCTTACGGGATGGGATCTCACCCTTCGATGAGGAAACCTCACGCATGGCTTCACAGAAGGAGGTGATATCCGTCATAATGACAAGGATATGCATACCCTGCTCAAACGCCAGGTATTCAGCTGCTGTGAGCGCCACCTTCGGTGTGATCAGACGTTCTACCACCGGGTCGTTTGCCAGATTCAGGAACATGACAACGTGGTCAGAAACACCGCTTTCTTCAAAGGTCCTGCGGAAGAATTCAGCGACATCGTATTTGACGCCCATCGCGGCAAAGACGATGGCAAATTCTTCATCAGAGTTGTCACCGAGGGAAGCCTGCTGTACGATCTGGGCTGCAAGCTGGTCATGGGGCAGACCGTTCCCGGAAAAGATAGGAAGTTTCTGACCTCTGATCAGGGTGGTCAGGCCGTCGATCGCAGAGATACCCGTGCGGATATAGTTACGCGGATATTCACGGGTAACCGGGTTGAGCGGAAGACCGTTGATATTCAGTTTGGTATCGGAAACAATGGGTCCCAGGCCGTCGATCGGTTTCCCGATACCGTCAAAAGTACGTCCCAGGATATCCGGTGAAAGTGCGATCTCCATCGGATGCCCGGTAAGACGGGTATGTGTATTGACAAGGGACATATTCTCTGTACCCTCAAAAACCTGAATGACGGCTTTGTCTTCGTAGATTTCCACGATACGTCCCAGTTTCTTTTCGCTTCCGTCTATGATAAATTCAACAATTTCCTCATAGGAAGCGTTTTTTACGCCTTCCAATACTGCCAGAGGGCCGTTGATCTCATTCAGACCTAAATATTCAATTGCCATGAGTGGTACCCTCCTTATCCATTCTTTTCAAGAACGCGGTCGTAGAACGCGTCAATATCTTTCATATACTGGTCAAAAAGTTCCGGTTTGTCGTTCGGCACATCATATTTAATGGCGATGATGCGTTCAAATATATTCTCTTCTTTCAGCACGGAGATTGGCATACCCAGCGCCACAAGGGCTCTTGATTTCTTATACAGGTACAGGATGACCTCCATCATCAGATACTGTTTCGACAGAGGCACGCTGGTATCCTCTTTGTGGAAGGCGTTCTGCTGGAGAAAACCGAGACGGATCACACGCGCGATCTCAAGCACGAGTTTCTGATCATCGGGAAGCACATCGCTTCCGATGAGTTTTACGATCTCCATCAGGGAGCTCTCCTGGTTCAGAAGGGCCATCAGCTGGTTGCGAAGGTCCGCAAAGTTTTTGTTCACGTTGTCCTTATACCACGGCGCCAGATCTGTGAGATATTCACTGTAGCTGGTCAGCCAGTGGATAGCGGGGAAATGGCGGGCATATGCCAGAGCTTTATCAAGTCCCCAGAAACAGCGGACAAAACGTTTGGTGTTCATCGTGACAGGTTCTGAGAAATCGCCGCCCTGCGGGGAGACGGCTCCGATAATGGTGACAGACCCTTCGGTGCCGTTCAGATTCTGCATCATACCCGCACGCTCATAAAATGCGGACAGCCGGGATGCCAGGTAAGCCGGGAAACCTTCCTCGGCAGGCATCTCCTCCAGACGTCCGGAGAGTTCCCTGAGTGCTTCCGCCCAGCGTGACGTCGAATCTGCCATGATAGCGACGTCATAGCCCATATCGCGGTAATATTCAGCCAGGGTAAGACCGGTGTAAATAGAGGCCTCGCGGGCAGCCACAGGCATGTTGGATGTGTTGGCGATCAGTGAGGTTCTGTCCATCAGCGGATTACCGCTTTTTGGGTCGACAAGTTCCTGGAATTCTTCCAGTACCTGTGTCATTTCATTGCCACGTTCACCACAGCCGATATAGATGATAATATCAGCGTCAGACCATTTGGCAATCTGATGCTGCGTCATGGTCTTTCCGGTTCCGAATCCGCCCGGTACGGCTGCAGTGCCGCCTTTTGCGATGGGGAACATGGTATCCAGAATACGCTGGCCAGTGATCAGAGGACGGGATGCCGGGTAACGTTTTAACGTTGGCCTGGGGATACGGATCGGCCATTTCTGGCACAGCGTGAGGTCACGCGTGGTACCGTCTGCGAGCTCCAGTACGGCGATCTTATCCTGAATGGTATAAGCTCCATCCGGCACTACCTCTTTGATCGTACCGCCAAGGAAAGGCGGGATCATGGACTTGTGAAGGATGGATCTGGTCTCCTGGGTTTCAGCGAATATCATACCGCCGATTACCTCGTCACCGGGTTTCACAGTTACGTGTACATCCCATTTTTTCTGCGTGTTCAGGGACTCGACACTGACACCACGGCTGATGTATTTACCGGATTGGGCTGCTATCTCGCTTAAAGGACGCTGGATGCCGTCAAATATATTGCTGAGGATTCCCGGTCCGAGTGTTACGGAGATCGCATCGCCGGTTGCAGTTACCTCGGCACCCGGTTTCAGCCCTGTCGTCTCCTCAAACACCTGCACTGTGGTGGTGTCCCTGGTCAGGGCAATGACTTCTCCGACAAGATGATCGTCTCCGACATGCACCATTTCAGACATTTTAAAACCGGTGTTTCCTTTCAGATAGACAACAGGACCATTAATTCCGTAGATGATTCCTGTGTTGTTCATGTGCTATACCTCCAAGGTAAATTTCTCTTTTTCGTCATTCATCAATGTTGTAAAAGAATTGTCGATCAGGATGTTTTTGGAACGGATGACGGCCCGCATTCCTCCCAGAAAGCTTTCCTTTGAGATAGTAGGGGCAAATCCTGTAATATCGAGTTTCTCTGCGATGGCATCTGCAAGATGGGTATCGGAAGGATCCAGATACACAGTCATCTCATCTCCGGCCGCAAAATCCAGCGCCTCTTTTACCTGACGGCAGAGCATCTCCTGGTAGGCCGGGGTTCTCTTAAATTCAAGCAGTTTTTGTTCCACCTCGGCAAAAAGTTTTTCGCGGAGTTCTGAAGTCACGGCAGAGAGTTGACGCTTGATGAGGAGCTGTTCTTTGGAGATTTCCTTGTTGAAATCGCGTTTCAGTTTGTCAGATTCTGCCTTCAGTTCGGATTCCGCCTGACGGTTTTTCACTTCTTTATGTTCTATGAACATTTTATCTAAAGCAGCTTTATGAGTGTCGATGAGCTTCTGCGCATCGGCCTGCGCTCCCTCGATAGAGAGATCATAAAAATGCTGCAGCTTTTCCTCTGTAGTCAAATTAATCACCTTCTTTACTGGATGGTTATAGTTTTAATCCGATGGATTCATTAATGTAAGAAGTAATGAAATCCGGTTTTCTTCCCGTGCCGTGACGGTCCGGGATCTCAATGAGAAGAGGCAGCTTATGGGAAAGCTTCACCTCATCGATAATCTCCGGAAACTCCCGGCCGAATTTTTCTGTCAGCAGGATGATCCCGATATCCTTGTCTGCGAGTGCGTTTTCCAGTGCATGGCGCAGTTCCTCCCGTTCATGCACTACGACACCTTCAACGCCTGCCAGCCGCATTCCGGTCTGGGTATCAACATTGTCGCTGATCAAATACATTTTCATTAAAGTTTACCTAAGATCATAAAGGAAATGATCAGGCCGTAGAGAGCGACACCTTCGGCAAGACCTACGAAAATCAGGGATTTACCGAGGATGCTGGAGTCTTCGCTGATCGCTCCGAGGGCAGCCGAAGCAGCACTGGCTACTGCGATACCGCCGCCGATACAGGATAATCCGGTTACGAGCGCTGCGGCAAGATATGCCATGCCGGCACCGACAGTCATGGAATCACCGGCAGCAGCCAGGACATTTACCTTGCCTGCCAGGATAACTCCTGCGGCTACGATCATGGTTCCGAAAAAGAAGAAGGAATTGACGCCTATGGCAGTCTTATAGCGCCCCCTGTTCTTCTCACCGATCAGGTATACACCGAATGGAATGATGATGCTTAACACCAATGCAGCAGCTACGAGAATTTGTACTAATGTTGTCATAATGGATGACCTCCTTTGATATGTTCTTTTTTTTATTTATGTTGCCGTTTAATGAAGGGACAGAATTCACGTCCATTACCTTTATAGAAACGGCTGAATAGTTCATAGTATTCAAGACGAAGAACCTGGATGCCAACGATCAGTCCTTCCAGTCCGCAGACAAATATATTTCCGAGTATGATTACAATCCAGTTAGTGCCGCCAGCAGATTCAGCGCCTGCCAGACTTAAAACTACTTCCATCATTGCGGCGTGGCTGACTGCAAACGCACCGATACGCACAAATGAGAGTGTATTGGAGAAGTAACTCAGCAAAACTTCAAAGAGCTCGAAAAAGCCCTGTACAAAAAACATCCCTTTTGAACCCGGCATGATCTCTGATTTTTTCTTTACCAGGTTTGTCAGAGGCTCCTTGAATAGAATCAAAAGCAGCGGTGCCACAAACATGATGATCAGAACAATGGCTGCCGGAAGTGTATGACCGGTCATGAACAGTACAGCGACTGCTACGACTGCCCCGTAGAAGATCAGGCCTGCTACGGCATTGTGGTCAAACCAGATATTTTCTGTGTCCTTTGCCTTAACGGCATTGATAATGTGGAAGATCATTGCTACGATAATAAGGAACATTCCAAATGCTATCGCAACGACAAACACAGTATTCAGTGTGCCGATAAATGGCAGTGTCATCGTCGCTTCCTTGGGTTTCAACCATAACGGGTGATCCGATTCAAAGCCGAAGAAACTGCCGAACAGAAAGCCGAAAAATGTTGAGAAGATACCCGCCGTACTGATGATCGCTGCCAGATCCATTTTTTTAAGCCTGTAAAGAATCAGACCGCCGATAAACAGGCACAGTCCCTGACCGACATCGCCGAACATCCATCCAAAGATAAAGGCATACGTAATGGATACGAAAATCGTCGGGTCAATCTCATTATAGGCAGGAAGTCCGTACATCCGTATGAACATTTCAAAAGGACGGATCAGTTTTGGATTTTTCAGTTTGGTAGGCGGAGTTCCCAGATCATGGCCGTTTTCATCTTCCATGAAGCAGTAGATATTTTCATCGTTCCTGATATCATGACGGAACGCGATGGAGTCTTTTTCTGTCATCCAGCCGCAGAGAATATAAAACACCTCGTATTCGTCTTTGGTACACGCGGCAAGTTTGCGCACATCAAAATTGGTTGAATAGGACGAAAGCGTGCTCTGTGCGGCAAGGAGACCGGAAGCGTTGTCATGCATGAGGCTTTTCATTTTGTTCTTCAGGTTTTTGATCCTGGAGTTAACCTCTTCAAGATCTTTTTCGATCGAGTTGAATGCCTCATCCGGGGTTCCGGAATATTCATCGGGAAGATAAATTCTTTCAAAATGCATGGACGCGTATACTGCGTCAATTTTCTGAAGCTGTGCTCTCGGACAGAAATAAGCACCCCAGATATAAGTATCATCTTCGCCGCAGGGATGGAAAAATGTATCAAAATTTGCATATACATAATCCCGAAATTTACTGTAGTATTCCTTCTCTATCCGCCCGAAACGGAAACGGATAAATTCAAAATTTAAAAGTGAAGACAGGTTATAGTGAAGGTCACGAAACGGCTGTATCCGTTTCATGGATTCTTCCAGCTGCGTACGCTGCTGTTCCAGATCCAAAAGGCCGGTATTGTATTCCGTATAGTTTCTGTCTGTTTCTGTTACCAGTTTAAGAGAATCCTCAAGTGATAGCTGACTGCCGGCTGCTGTGGACTGTGCATCGAACAGATTGCAGAATTCATTGACCTTATTCAGGGAATCCTTATATGGATTGATCTGAATGAAGGGGTCCAGATTCTGTACACCCTGCAGTTCTGTGAGGGCATTTTCAAGATGGATTTCATACTTTGACAGATATTCTTTTACGACACGGTCAATATCCGTTTTTGGACCGGTGATGCTTATGAATTTCATTTTTTCAATCAATGAAGTACACCTCCGGGTTCGTTAAAATTTGAATATATGCTGTACCGTAGTTTCTGGAGGAATGCTGTATCGGATACACTCCAGGGCCACAGTCAGACGTCGGATCTCATGATCCTTAAAGTAAAGATAATAGTACATGGAAGCAACCGAATAGGGATCCCGGCGGGATTCTTTCGTAAGTACATGCTTCATGATGTAGATATACATATCTTCGATGGTGTCTGGTGAAAGCATCTCGTAATGCTTTCCGTAATATGTTTTGCTTAAAATATCTTCAAAAGCAGCATCATTCTCAGCTTCCACTAAAGCGGCGATCTCTTCTTTCTTCAGCTTATAGTGGATCGGTATGATCAGTGCATAGATATCGGTAGATGACATGTTATAAAACTTTCGGGAACGGTGGATCCACTGCAGGTTCAGCAGGTCAAATTTGTTGCCGTATGCGGCTCTGACCTGCTCTAAATCTGTTCCGGCAAAAATCTTGTCTTTTATTTTCCATATGATGCGGAAATAATATAAATCCAGCGCTGTCTCGTAGTCGAACAGTGTCGGGGATTCGATTTCCCGCAGATGATTGAGCGGCTCGTAATATTCCGTGCCCTTTAGGTTTGCAATGAACTCCTCTATTGAGCCTGATGCAGCCAGCAGGCTGATATCAAGCTCTGAATGCCTGTCAAAAAATGATTTGAACATGGACAGGTCCAGATCTACCTCACGGTGGTCAAATATTTTGTTCAGGCAGTTTTTCAGAAGAGAGATCTCATAACGTTTAAAATAAAGATCCAGAAATTTACGCTGTTCCATATTCGCAAAGCGGTACAGCCGGGCAAAATCATTATAGACTGCGTTGATCAGCAGTTTCTCAATCTGACCCCGGTGCAGATCGTTTTCGTCGAGCGACGCCCAGATCTGACTGTACGCGGGCCGCTGCTTCAGATAGGCGACGGCCAGAGGGACAGAAGATATCTCCGCAAGCTCCCGATACTGGTCATCCGTCAGCAGGTTGCTCTGCATGGCACGTATCTTTGTTACGAGGCCGCTGTATGACAGCATTTTTTTCATAAGACTACACCCCGATTATTTTTTTGACTATTTCATCAGCAAGTGCTTCGTGATGCTCCTCATAGTACTGATTTAAATAGGATAGCCCCTTTTCTGTATCATCTTTCAGTTTTTTTAAGGCCGCATTATTTTCCTTTTCCAGGTTATCACGAAGTTCTCCGAGACGGCGCCTGGTATCAGCTTCAACCTGAGCATCAAAAGCATCGGAATTTTCCTGCATCCTGGCATCCAGAACCTTCAACTCCGCATTTGCGTTATCCATTATTTTCTTAGCGGCAACTTCAATTTCAGATAACTTTTTAATGACTGTTTCCATGAGTGCCTCCTTAAATAGGTAATCATTTTCTTCTTCACTTTATAATACACCTTTTTAGAAAAATTACTATACCTAATTAGAAAAAATGTCATCTGACCGGCGGTCCTGTACAATTTGCACAAAAATGGAGTATATGTCTTTTTTTTGACCCGTTTTTGTAGTAGTATTGAGACACATAAAGAATATAGAGGGAACAGAATATGAGATTAAGAAATATACCGGGCTCAAAAGAAATCATCGAAAACAGTAGTTACGTAGTGCACGATGCACAGATGCAAAAGGGCAGATGGAACGGTCTGTTTCCCATAGCACAGCCGCTGCATCTTGAAGTTGGAATGGGAAAAGGACGCTTCATAATGGATATGGCCCGTGCTCATCCCGATATTAATTATATAGGAATTGAAATGTATGACAGCGTGCTGCTGAGAGCTATTCAGAAGCGCGAAGAGACAGCAGATGAATTATCTAATCTCTATTTCCTGAGAATGGACGCGAGAGAACTGCCGGAAATATTTGCGGCGGGAGAAGTGGACAGGATCTACTTGAATTTTTCAGATCCGTGGCCAAAGGACAGACATGCAAAGCGCCGTCTGACTTCGCGCCAGTTTCTTGAACGGTATGAAAAAATTCTGAAACCTGAGGGGAGAATAGAGTTTAAAACGGACAACCGTGATCTCTTTGCGTTTTCTCTGGAAGAGGTAAAAGAAGCAGGCTGGGAACTTCAGGAGCATACATTTGACCTGCATCACACTCCGGATATGTGCGCTGGCAATATCATGACAGAATATGAAGAAAAATTTTCATCCCTGGGAAACCCTATTTACAAAATGGTTATGGCAAAACCGGTTATAGCCGGATAGCTTTTGAAAAAAATTCATATACTATAGAAAGAGTATTAAGGAATGAGGTTTATGGCCCGTAACCGTGGTATGCGTGCATCAATGATGCAGTGGGCATATAAAAATAAGAAGCTGGACGATACACTGTGTCATCTTCAGCAGTCTGTCGATCAGCTGAGTCAGCTAATGAACAAAAAACAAAAAAACAGCGGTAAGCCGGGGAAATAGTCACACTGTTCCCCCGCGGCGACAAAGGAGGTTTTTATGGTATACGAATGGAATCAGGAAAATTTTGATGAACAGCTGAAAGAAGGCAGTGAACCGGTACTGGTTGATATGTATGCAGACTGGTGCGGTCCCTGCAAAATGATGGCTCCAGTCATAGAAGAGATTGCCGGAGAATACAGTGGCAGATTGAAAGTGGCAAAGGTCAACATTGATACAGCCCCGGCGCTGGCTGAGCGCTATAAGGTTATGTCCATACCGACACTCATTGTGTTTAAAAACGGAGAGCTTGCAGCCAAAATAGTGGGGATGCGGGCAAAAGAAGAGATTGAGGCAGAATTGGAATCTGTGCTGTAGATCATATATCTGACAAAAAAATTAAAAAAATATAAAAATAGGGGTTGATTTTTCAACCCCTATCTATTATAATAACTTTTGCGTCGAAAAATAAAAAATTGAATAAATAAGCGCGATTAGCTCAGCTGGCAGAGCACCTGACTCTTAATCAGGGTGTCCAGGGTTCGAACCCCTGATCGCGCACTTAAAGGCACTGTTTTTGGGGACGCGAAGCCCCGGGGACGGTGTTTTTTTGTATGTGAAAATATGCGAATCAGGTGTTATGGGATTTCCAAAATATTTTATCCATATGCGATAAGTTTTCACGTGTCGCGATCACCTGATTGGCAACATGCAGGTAACGCCGAGTCGTGTTAATCTCTTCATGACCCATCAGAACCATTAGCCGATAAATATCAATGCGCCCATAACGTTCATACTGATCGAGACAGTAGTTTGTTGCAAAATTGTGCCGGAGCTTGTGGGATGAGAACTCAAAGGGCAGCCTCTTCGACATCTTATACATCATATGCTTCACCGAATCCGTAGTAACCTGTTCACCACGGTGGGACACGAATGCATATGAGCTTTCAAAAGGACATTTCGACCAGTATTTCCGGAAAAATGCAATGGTCACTTTCCCGATCGAGACAATCCGTTCTTTCTGACCTTTTCCAAAGACTTTTACATATTGTTCACGTACATGGACATTTTTGCGTAATAAGGTACAGACTTCATTTTGCCGCACTCCGGCATCCAGCATCAAGGAGATTATCGCCCGGTTCCGTATGGTAACCCAAGAAACGGAAGTCTGGACAGAATCGAAGATCAGGCGGATATCTTCCTCAGAATAAATATCTAAAGTCTTTTTTGGTGACTTTGGCACCTTGATACGCCGATAATCAGCCGGGCATCCATAATTATCACAGAGCCAGCGGACAAATATCTTAAGGTTCCTGATATACGTGGAAAGTGTAGCCCGTGCAAGTTCACGTTCCATTAACTGTAGAATATAACGCTGCACATCCTGATAGGTCAGTGTTTCCACCGATTTATCACACACTAATACAAAAGGTGTAATAAAGCACCGATAATTGTACAAAGACTTGTCAGACAAGCCATGCAGATGTTTCTCAAACATAAAACTTTCAAACGCTGTTTGCAGTGTCATAAGTATCCCCCTGGGCGAACAGTGACAGATCATAACCAATCCCATCTTTGACAATATGCTCATAGTAAAAAACAGTACGCGCTTCTACGCCAATTTCATAATAAAGCTGCTTAAAGTTCCGGACATCGTCCTGGACAAGTTCATCATGCAGGGCATAAAGGTCTGATGCATCCAGAATGGCAGTATACTCTTTTGGGGTATTCAGGTTCCTGCTATGCCAGTACTTCCGTTTGTTCTTTGTATGTTCCATTAAATCTTTTGTTGTATATTTTGTTATGTATTTCGTTGCAGCTTCGTTATTCTTTACGCGGGTTGCAGTGGTAAAACCAAACTTGTATCGCCCGATATTATAGATCGGTTCTTTATCTTTGGTATAATGACCGGAAAATTCCATCCGTAGATGTTCAGAATCACTCATCAATCCATGGAAGTGAAACGCCCCATCTTTGTGACGTTCCGGCACGATCAAATATTTAAAGTCATCCCCACAATCCCTTTTCAAGTTTTTTAACCAATCTGACAATTTTTTGGTACACACAGAATAATCATAACGGTCGACTTTTTTTGCATCAAAGGTAATTGTGACGAACCAGTCCCATTCATTGGAACGACTCAAGTCATAGATTTTATTCTTTGCCCGTTTCATCGAATTTTGAACGCTTCTTTCGTGCTCATCAGCAATTGATTCAAAGTCGTTAACCACACGTGCTTTTTCACCGAACGGAGTCTCTTTATACTCTGGTACATTCTCTATTTTCTTCTCACCAGTGTAGACCAGATGGGAGTAAATTGACGTCTGAATCTGTCCATTGCCATAATCTTTCACCCTCAGATTATACATATCCTCACCTCAAAATTTAAAAAATACACTTAAGTGTTGCTATAGTCAAGTATAAGCCCCTGCTGCCCCAGCACCCCCGCCACCATCGGACGGGTCCCCCTGACCCCCATCCTCAAGTGACAGAGGTGATGGGGCAGGAGAGCAGTCATTGACTACAACAACTCTTTTATCGAACTCCTCAATACTTGCATGAGTATCATAGATCGAGTAATATTTCTTATGCTTCCGAAAACACTCACTTCCTACTTTCTCATGCATGGGATACCAGACTTTGACAGCAATAAACAGTTCGCCAAGTGCCAATGCCGTGATAATCTTACCTTTATAGCCAAAGTTGGACATCTTCCGGTGAATATATTCATACTCAATTAGGGCGCGTATCTGGCGGTCAAGCATCCGGTCAAACTGTGCAATCAGGATGATATCAAAGCCCAAATGCCCATGCAATGTGAAAAACTCAAGCCAGTCACTCCGACCTTGACGGCCCCAGTCCCGGGCGTTGAATATCCGTTGGGCTTCATCAATCACAATTTTGATATGCCCTTCCTTTTTCGCGATGGAGAACTTCTTGTCTTTAAAATAGGTATTCGAGTAATTAATCAGCATCCGAGGTGTCAATTTCAGATTCGGCAAATACTGAAAATCTGCACGTTTATGCGGTATCTTTTCCGTCGCGATCGGAAAGTTGCAGATCACCGGAAAACCATACGTCAGCCAGTTTCTGATATTTCTTGCGATATGCAAGGACTTCCCACTTCTGGGAGTCCCGCTGTATAACATAATCATGTTTACCTCCTTCTTCGGTTGCATACGCTATTCAATCGCCCGTATCCACCTTAAAATAATACTGTAAAGATAGAAGAATCCAATCGCAACCAACCAAGCCGAGCCAATCTTCAGGAACATTCCTACAGGAATAAAATAATTCAGGTAGCCAAGATAGGGAAGTGCTTCTAAACTGTCCAGAAATGCCGAAAACGGACTTGTAGGCAGTAACTTTAATACCCAGTCCAAGAACTTTGTAACAATCTCCATCAAATCCTCCCTATCCTTTAATCAGTGTACGTGTAGAAAGTATTAAAGCCACACAGAAACCTAATGTTTCCAGTATCCGAAATATCTTTACAACCGAATCATAGTCTTGAAAGTCAATAATCCATTTTTCATCTGCTAAGACTTTCCCCCGAAACTCAACATGAAACGGAAGTGTAAAAGTCGGGACTTGTGGTTCTGCATCCAGAAGTTCAAAGGTGTGCATCAAATCAAATGGAATGCAAAAAGGAAAGAGTGTCTTAAGATCAGCTGTGAATGATTCATTATCTGGATTATCTGGTTGTTCCGGCGGGGGAGTTGGTGTTATATCTGGATTGTCAGGATTTCCCGGATCTGTGCCCGGATCCGTAACAGGTGTCGTGATCGTATTAACAAAGTTATCAACAGCAGACTGTCGTTCAGCAGTTGACTGCGCGTTCTGAAGCTGGTTAATATAATCCTGCAATTGCGACTTTGAAGGCATATAAACTTGTTTCGGCAATTCCTGTACTTCCGGCGATTCCTGCGCCTTAGAAGTAAGAGCAATATTGGAATTATTTAACTTACTTGCGGGTTTTGCCACATAAGGCTCCTGCTCAATACAATGTGCATTATAATAATCTGTAAATCCACTGTCACCCCAAGGAAAAACAGGAACATTGGAAGATATAGAGTAAGCATAATTAGGGTTAATTTCATAATAAGTCATTAGAGGCGTATTTGTAGTTTTCCACGCACCATCAGAATATGTATAACGATTGCTACCACGAGATTGGGTATACGCACCATAATACGGACCCTTATCCGCACGCATAAGAGCAAACGGGTCTTTCTGCATCATAATTGTAACCGTCTTTTCGGTACCCCCTTTAGCAGTGCCGACAAGCATAAAATAATACGGTTTATCTTCTAACCTACGTAAAAATTCATCATAAGGTATCAGGTCTGTAATGTTTTCTTGTTTAGCCAATTCCTGTGTTGCAAAATCCATATAATCACCTTTCGGCAACATATCCACAAGCTTTTCATTCGCTTGAAGGAAAATAGTAGCAATGGCACCTTTCAGGTAAAGACCTCCATGTTTATCCAGATTCTTCTTAACAAGGTTCTTAAATTGCTCCCACTTCGAAGGCTTATTATTCGGGTCTTGGTCAGGGTCAGTTTCTGGATTCGTCATACCTGATTCCTCATAAGCCAGATCAAAGCTAATCCCATCCATCAAACCAGCAACATCATCAGCAACCCCTTGCAGATCTTGCGCCCAGTTGTCAACATTTTGGTCAACATCCACATACCCGGTATAGGTAATTCCAGCCGACGCCAAGAACATCAATAAAATCGCAACATCATCCACAATTGCAATCGCTTCTACTTCTTGTGGTGTTTTATAAGCTATATACGCCGAACTAACTACCAGTGTCAGGCAGAGCAGAAGAGTAGTAATCACTTTCATCCATTTCTTTTTCATTGTTTTCCCCCTCCTAAAAATTAAAAATGTTGAAAAGCATCAAAACCAAGTAATATAGACCAAAATAAAGACCACAATAAAAAAATGATAAAAACGCAACAAATAACAATAAATATGACAGCATCTTATTCTCCTTCTTTTTATGAAAAAAGGGCTGGCAATCGCCAACCCTTCGGCATATCTGCCTACGTACCTAATTCCTTAGGCTTTTCCGGTAACCTTCTTAAATACCTTAATACTGACTGTTACAACCAGAATACCGCCGATAATCGGGAGTGCGATCGGGAGGACAGAGCCGATAACTCCGGTAATGGAAGAGCCAATTTCCGTAAAAGAAGATGTCAAGCTTGTTACGATAGATTCCATAAGGTTTCTCCTTTCCGGCTTACGCCTGTTTGAATATTTTCACTAAACCGGATACGACAAGACCAACGGCTAAGGGGATAGCACTGGCAAGGAAGCCGACCGGGATAAATGAAACCATGAGTTGTGAGGTATCCGAAACAGTAAGGGCAATCATTTTGACGGTATCCATAAAATCCTCCTTAATGATGCAGGAAGCGGGAGAGAATCACGGTACAGATCGCACCGAAGATCATGGCAATTCCGCAAAGCATCGGTATCTGGATATTTTCAAGGTTCTGAAGGTGTGTCTCTGTTTTTTCCTGAATCGCTGTCAATGTTTTAGCAAGCTCCTTACTCTGTGCCAGATACGTTTCATCCGTCAGAAGTTTTACTTCATCAGCTGTCATCTTACCATCCATGCGTACCAGCAGTTCATAGATATCAGAAAGCTGTGTCTCACCGGATACAGACGTTTCCGTCTGTGTATCGGCTGCCTGTGCATTCAGGTAGTCTTGTACTAACGTTTCATTCATGCCATCACCTCACGTTGGGCAGACAAGCGGCAGGGTAGGAAATGCGCCACCCTGCCACCAATCATTAGTTTGGGGGATTACCGGGTTCTACACCATGCCGTCAAGGGGCAAGCCTTCGGACTACGTCCCCTTGACGGCATTCTTTTCTGCTCACGACTTATTCGCCGGAAGTGGCTTATCAACGTTGACATCGAGTACCCGAAGGCTCTTAAAGGTCGTGTTGTAGTCGAGATAGCATTGTACTTTGCTGAATTCCGGCAGGGAAGTTGCTTTCTTGTAGATATCTTCATTTGTGGAACATTCCACCGTGTCCAGACCGTCAATCTCACGCAGGAGTACCTTCGGGGTTGTCTGGGACGGGTCGCGGTAATTCGGTTTCATGATCGCTCCGGCAAGAACATAATTTCCATACATTTTCATAAGCATTTACCTCTCTTCTCTATCTTTGAATATAATCATCTGCACTTTGCAGAATGGACATGACACTGTCCAGCATCTTGCAGTAACGCCGATACTGGGCAGCCGTCACCTTACAGCCTGATCCCTGGCATTCCTGATAATACCGGACCTGCATCGTAAGGTATTTATGATAATCGAGCAATACAGGCAGAGGCATCTTAACTACATACGTTCTTTCAAACATCCAACCGCTCCTTTTTGACCAGCTCATTCATACATTTTTGAGCAGTATTGAAACTTAACAAATCATAATAGTTGAGAGTAAAGTGATTCAAGCCATCAGTGGAATCGAGAACCTGAATCAGTGCGCCAGTCTCATAAGCAAACCGGAGCAGAAAGACATAATTGTTTGTAAATAGCTCTAACCTGTACATTTCGCCCAATCCTTTATTTGAGGGAGGAGGGAGCCGGAACTCCCGCCGTCCGTGTCACCGCATTTTCTTTGTATTCCCGTAAATCAATTGCATATCCGAGTTCCAACGTCCATTCCATTTTTTCATTAAAATTTATTGTGCTACTGATCGAACCGATGGTCAGATATGGATTAGTATCCTCATGATCCAATCATTCCCGTACACAGGCTATAATGTTTTTCAGTACTTCATTTTCCAGTTTTAAACGCTCCATTCTTGTCATATAAAATCCTCCCTCTTCCCTTCATGCATAAAAGCATGATATAATTAAACACTATACATTTAATACTTATTTGATAAGTTTTACTCTTTGAGTATATCCCAAAAAAATGGGATTGTCAATAAAAATATCCCAAATAAATGGGATGGAGGAGGAGAAAAAATGATTGATGAAAATTATTTTGGAAGAAGGCTGGAGGAATGCATAAAAAAGGCAGGGTATACGAACAGTCAGATTACAAAAGAATTGAATTTATCAAAAAATGCCATAGGTAATTATAAAAATAATCAAATTCCAAACGCATCAATATTATATAAAATTTCCCAAATACTAGGGACAACAATGGAATATTTATTGACGGGAAAAAATGAATCGGAGTTAACAGATGAAGAGAGCAAAATAATAAAAGCATACAGATTAGCACCTGAAGGGATTCAACAAGCAACAAAAAAAATATTAGATATACCAGATACGGGGAAATCATCGAATTCAAAAATTGGTTAAAAAGATAATTTAAAGTACACAAATGAGGGAGATTTCATATGGATCAATTAGCTAACTTGGCAACGGAGTTTTTTGTAATTGTTGTTTTTATAGTAACTATTGTTGTTGGTATACAAGTTTACATCCAGAACAAAAGATACAAAAATTCATCTTATGGTAAACAAAGCAAAATATCCTTTTTTAAAATCATAGAAGACAAAGGTGCAAGAGGGGAATATAGAACTTCTTATGAACTGGAAAAAGCAAATTTTTATAAGAAATTTATATTTAACTGTTATGTACCGAATTACAAAAATGAGCTTACAGAAATAGATATTATAATGCTATCTACAAAAGGTATCTTTGTTGTAGAAAATAAAAATTATGCAGGTTGGATATTCGGAGATGAAAATAGTAAAAATTGGTGTCAGACTCTGAACGGGAAAAAATCCTTTTTCTACAATCCTATAAAGCAGAACAAAAGTCATATTAAAAATTTGAATAGAGTTCTTGAACAGGATATCGCAAATTTACAATCACTTATTACATTCAATCGTTCGGAATTGAAAAAAATTGCTGTTGAATCAGACAACATACATGTGATGAATATTAATCAAATCAAAAAATTCATAAGTAAATGTAATAAGCAAGAGAATATTTACACCGAAGAAGAGGTAAATGATTTACATAATAAACTAATCCCATATACGCAAGTATCTGAGGAAGATAAACAAAAACATATTGAAAGGATAAAAAATACATATAAAAAGTAATTGTATTAATATTCAAACAATAAGCATTTGATAGCTTACGATCAGTACCTTAAGTAATGATAAAGACAGATATCTCATAGAATTATCAGACTCTTAATCAGGGTGTCCAGGGTTCGAACCCCTGATCGCGCACTTAAAGGCACTGTTTTTGGGGACGCGAAGCCCCGGGGACGGTGTTTTTTTGCGTCGTAAAGAAGGCATGTTTTGAAATATTTAGTAATTATGTATTCAATTTCTTCGTTGTTCTTTAGACAAGTTGCCCTTGAGTTGAACATGGCAACTAAATAGGAACAGGATATGCGGAGGATAAGGAAATGGTGGATTTAATCAATAAACTGAGTATTATGATTATCATCGGAACGACAGTTTTTATCGCAGTTACATATGTGTACCAAAACATAAAATATAAAAATTCGCAATATGGCAGGCAGAGCAGCCTTTCATTTTGGAAAGTAATGTCTGATACAGGGATGAGAGGAGAATATCGGGTGTCAGTCATACTGAAGCAGGCAAAATATTATAAAAAATTCATCTTTAACTGTTATGTGCCAAACTATAGAAATGATCTCACGGAAATAGATATTATCATGTTGACCACCAAAGGGATCTTTGTGGTTGAAAATAAAAATTATGGGGGATGGATTTTTGGAGATGAGCAGAGCAGAAACTGGTGCCAGGCATTGAACGGGAAGAAATCATTTTTTTATAATCCGGTAAAGCAGAACAGCAGCCATATTAAGAATCTTAACAAGATACTCAAACAGGATAAATCCAAATTGAAATCTCTTATTGTTTTTAATCGCTCGCGGTTGAGAAAGGTCAGCATTGACAGTGAAAACGTATTTGTGATCACTTCAGATCAGGTGAAGGGATTTCTTAACCGTTGCAGAAGTCAGGCAGATGTTTATACGGAACAGGAAGTAAATGACATGTATGAAAGGCTGATTCCTTACACAAAGGTATCCGAAGAAACGAAGCGGAGACATGCAGAGCGGATTCAAAATACATATAAATAAAAAATCGGTCAGGCGGGAGCCCGGCGGTGTCGCCAGGCTGCGAAATAACCAGGTGATCAGTTTTCTAAAGGAGAAGGACCGAATACAATTACATCGGTTTCAAGTTTTTATTAAGCCTCTCAACCATCCATGATAAGCGGCTGCTTCGTCCCGCATCTGTCTTAGCATCGAAATACCCCCGGGTATATGTTTTTTTGACTGACGGTGACATAGACAGGAAATTGGTATAAGCCGGTTCATACTCTTTCAGCAGCTCGGACACAGAAGCAATCTGGTCTTCTGTGATTGCCGGAGGTTTTGAGGCGTTCCACTGACCATTTTTTTTAGCTTCTTCCATCTTACGTCTGCCATAATCTGTCATGATGCCCTGCTTTTCCAGCTTTTCGGTCAATGCTTTGTTCTTCTCAGACCACTTACTGTTCTCTCTGCGCAGGGAAAAGTATTTTTTATAGGATACATCATCGATCCGCTGCATTTGTCCGTCAATCCACCCAAAACATAGGGCCTCTTCGAGAGCCTCACTGGCTTTTAATGTTTTGGGTCCGCCTGCTTTACCGAACAGCAGCCAGATCCCTGCTTCTGACAGACAATTTTCATTCAGCCATTTTCTGAAGTCCTCTCTGCTGGAAAATTTCATCATCTCGTTCATGGTACAGCTCCCTTCTGCGTCATTTCAAAAATGACGCTGTTGAATTATGTTATTCGGTTTCTGAACAGGTGTACCCGTCAGACTTTCCTTTGCCCTGCAGTTATGCCCATGTGTCTGTCCCTCTGCGGCGAAGCTGGTCATTGCTACCTTTCGATGTTTATCACTTGCTGTTATTGTAACAAAAACCTGGATTACAGAAGAAACACCGCAGATCCTATCTGGAATCAGAGATGATACACCAGAGTTACTGGAACAGTCAAACCTCATCCGGATATATGCGGCAGCCGGGAAAGGTCAGACGGTAGGATATTGGGGTATTGGTGGTTTATCATAGAATTCTCCTTACCAGGTAAGCGCTTTGACCGGCTGTTATAAAACAGGTTTGCTCCTGTTAAACCTGCAGTTCCCGTATCAATTCCCTGATCTGTGATATGATTTTAATCCGGTGGATTCCCATATAGCCGGACCTGTCGGCGATTCGGAACAGATGCTCCCGGCAGACCAATACGATATCCGGCTGGGAAATTTCAAATACAGTAAAGGATGACGTCATACGGAGCAGCAGCGCATGCTGCCCCTCTTTTACCATCAGTCCTCCTTCTTTATAAGATGGCTCTCTCTGAGGAACAAAATGGTAATTGTCGCAGCGCTCCATGATACGCAGGATATTTTTCAGGTGAAGGACATAGGTCTCCGGCGTATAACGTAGAGGTTCTTTGTTCATTCCGCAGGATAGTATAATGGGAACCATTCCGGCGCGGACTTCCTCTGCAGTTGCCAGGCTCACAATATCAATCAGCTCGTATTTATCCCGTTCTTTTTCAATCAGCCTCATCTCATCTATAAACAGTCTGCCAAGCCTTTTTAAATCCACATATTTTGTCTTTTCAATACAGTAATCCATCAGTTCGGGAGGAGCTGTTTCTGCGGACAAAGCAGGCAGCTTCTGGATACGCGTTCCGGTGGAAGTGAGAAATTTTGTAAAACATTGTTTTAACTTCTCCGGCATTGTATAGATGTCCATCATCGGACGGCAGAGGGACAGATAATCCTGGAATTCTGTTTCATATGTCTGAATCAGGCGCAGGTCGGTGGTCAGCATGGTTGCGTATCCGGACTGCCGGCCCGCAATGGAGTTTGAAGTCATGGCAACCTCTCCTGGCACCAGCACCAGTGTACGCCGGTGAACCTGGTCGCGGATCCGCGGATAATAATATGCGTTTGCCCGTCCTGTGAGATAAACAGGGATCCACCGCAGGAGGGAATCAAAAGCATGATCAGCAGAGCTTACAGGGGGTGTGATGTGACAGAATTGAAAACCCTGCTGTACGAGTTTCAGACCCCAGTCCTGGAGGCTGCAAAGAAACTCCGGGTCTTCCGAAATCCATTCATCCGATTGATCGGCGAATAAAAAGACGGTGCACGGCTTATCCAGAGAAAGAAGGTGCCTTATGAGTGTACGCGCTGCCGCGCGTTTTCCTTCGCTGCCGAAGTAGAGTGCATTGTCAGTATTGATGTCGCAGGATTCGGGAAGAGAATCTGTGCTTCTGTTCTCCAGGGTAAGCGTTTCAAAGGTGCGCAGGAAATGCCCCACTTCATCTGAATCGCCCAGAAGCCAGTAATAGAGCAGGTCCGTAAGCTGATCACTTTTAACGGTGTGGGACAGACTGATGCCCAGCATTTCCGAGAGCGCCTGCCTCTGATATTTTGTGGTACAGCGTTTTGTGAAATAGAGTGCCATGATTTTCAGATATTCCCGGTTGCGTGGGACTCCTCTGGTTCCTGTGCGCAGACGGCTGATAAGGGAGGGATCGACCTGCAGTTCACGTGCCAGCATCCGGTTCGATGTTTGTGTCAGGTTCATCATAAATGTCAGTTTTTCATACAGCTGCATATAATCACCACCTTTTACATCCAGTATACACGAAAAATTTAAAATCCTCAATAGCAATGTCATTGTTAATGACACAAAAGTGTCAATGCCAAATTACCTATTTGCATTGATAATAAATAGGAGATGAAGTATCCTAAAATGAGAAATATAATATCCTGATTAGGTGCAGCAGATCATGCAGATGCAAGGTGAGTGATTTACCTGAGGGATCAGGTCAACAAAACGTTATTTAGTAAAAAGAGCAGGAACTGTCATTATCGTTGCCATATTGGAGAGGTATATTCAGAGTTGTATATATTTATATGAGGAGCACAGCTGTCGAGAGGCAGTGTCGCAAAGCTACAGGGGTTTCCCCTGCGGATGAGGTCCGCAGGAAAGCCAGCCAGTTGCATTTAGTAAAACCGGCTTTGTATGGCAAGGCCGGTTTTATAATTTATACAATGTAATTCAGAATGGGTGCACAGAAAAAAAGAAAGGCAGGGGTAAATCCAATGGAGAAGAAAAAGAAAAAAATCACGCCGGCCGCGGTGGCAGGTATCGTTCTGTGCGTGATCTTCATTCCAATTATCATCATAAATCTTGTGCTGATCATCAGCAGTTACATAAATCCGGGAGAACTTCCTGGAGTGTTTGGGATAAAGCCTGCGGTGGTGCTTTCCGGTTCAATGGAGCCGGACATAAAGCCCGGCGATCTGATTTTTATTCATGACATCGGTGCAGAAGATCTGAAAAAGGATGACGTTATCTGTTATCTGCTGTCGGGCAAGGCGGTCACTCACCGCATTGTGGATATCACCACGGGTGAGAACGGGAAAATTCAATATATCACACAGGGAGATGCAAACAATGCAGTAGACCAGGCGGCTGTCGACGAACAGCAGGTTCAGGGCGTCTGGAAAGGCGGGCGCGTCGGAGGAATGGGTGATGTTATTCTCTTTATGCAGTCCACCATCGGTATGATTCTCTTTATCATCTGTCCGCTGCTGCTCTTTTTCCTGTGGGACATCTGGCGCAGGCACCGCATGGATAAGGAGGAGTCTGCACGGACCGCTGAGCTGGAGGCAGAACTGGCTGCCCTGAAGTCCGGGAAAGAAGGTAATGACTGCACGGCGGATACCAAAGAACCATAAAGCAGTCTATTATGTATGCATTGGCCCAGGCTTCCGGGGCACAGCCGGGGGACAGCGGGCCATACAGAACCGGGTACGAAAGTGTGCCTGGGATATCAAGTGCCACAGGCACACGGGAACCCTGAGCAGGCTCAGCCACTGACGCCGGAGGGTTCTTAACAAGCACAGAAAGAGAGGAATAAGTTATGAAAAAAAGATCTTATGCAGCGCGTTTCGGTGCCATGGCACTGACACTGACCCTGGTGACCGCCTGTCTGCTGGGCGGAACGATGGCCCGGTATGTCACAGAAGTGAGCGGCAGCGCGACGGCTGCGGTTGCCGCCTGGAGCTTTAAGGCGAACGGGAAAGATGGAACAGAAAATTTTATGCTGGATTTAGGGGATACCCGAACAGCATACCAAACAGAGGACATTAAAGATAAGGTTATTGCCCCTGGAACCACTGGGAAATTTGATATTGCGATTGACGGTACCGGAAGTGAGGTGGGGATTGATTACAGTGTAGCGATTGCAGCTGCCGCTGGAACAACACTTCCAGACGACATGGTATTTTCTACAGAGGAAATTACAGCTGATAATGCAGGACAAAAATTAGCTGAATTTAAAATTGATGGTGGAAATATTCCATATAGTGATACTGCTGACGCTATGAAAAAGACCATTGAAGTTTATTGGTCATGGGCGTTTGATGCGGATAATACAAAGGATACAAATGACAACGAATTTGCCAATGAGGACTGGACACTGGAGATCACTGTAACCGGAAAACAGGCAACACCTGAAACACCAACAACCTGACCAGCCATTTATGCCGCCCCCTGTGCCGGGACGGACTCTTTGAGGGCTTTCAGCCCTCGGCAAAGGGGAGTGGAACACCGCGCCTTTTGCCATAGGCTGAAATACCAGCTTCCCGAGAAGGAGGAAACGCCATGGAACATCCAGGCAGTGATTATAGAAAGAGCGATAAAAGACAGAACGGGCGGCGTTTGCTGCCGCTGATTCTTCTTCTGCTCGTTTTGACATTTATTACTTCCAGTATCGTGGGTTTTATCCTGGGACGAAACACGGTCGAGGCGCCTCTTGGGCAGGTCATAGATACTGTACTGCTGTCTCCGGAGGATGAGCCTTTGCAGACAGTTCTCCACCTGTCCGGCAGGGTGATGTATTCTGATGGTTCGCCGGCAGCAGGGCACACACTGGAGCTGCACAGTGATCCGCTGAGAACAGTTTCCGCTGCCAATGGAGGATTTCTCTTTCCAAACGTGACCACAGGAGAGCATACCCTTTCCGTATTGAACAAAGACAGTACGGTGGCGGCACAGCGCAGCATCAGGATTGTCAGTGACAGCGCCGGGGAGGGTGCATCCATTGAACGTCTGGACAACGGTGAATACCTGATTGCGGTCAATGCCGAACTGCGTGTTCTCGAAATTGATATCAACCTGGACGACGGTGAACTGTATATAGATGCCGAAAGGTTTTCGTATGCCACAAGAGACGGGATTGTCATCACACCGGGGGGGACCGCCTCAATCAAAGACGGGGTTGTCGTGACTCCCTGCGGTAATGTACATCTGCCGGACGGAACCATCGTATTTCCGGGCGGTTCCTCAGCAGACCCTACTTATATTGTTCAGAAAGATGACACCGTGCTGGTCGACCAGTCGTTTTCCGCGGGAGGAATTGAAGTTGCTTCTGACGGGACCGTAACTTTGGCGGATGGGACGGTTATCGCCCCCGGCGGTGAGATCCGGATGCCGGACGGAACAGTTAACACACCGGGAGATACAGGTGTGATTATCAAACATCAGACCGTCAGGCCTATTGGCAGTGAGAGCCGGGAACAGCCCGATGTTTCCGTGACCCCGGCCGCTGTGACTCCCCGTCAGACACCCGGAGGGGGGCGGGAAGAGTCTACAGTCACCACTCCCCGGCAGACACCCCAGCCGGAAGTGACAGTGATTCCCACTCCCGGCGCGACAGACAGCGGGGAGGATGACAAGGGAAATAAGGATACCAAAGAGGAGCAGGGAGAGCTTACTATATATGCGGAAAATCGAACGGGAACATTTACCGCATGGGAACAGCTGCGGGTCATCAATCTGTTTTATAATCGCGAAACTAATAAGCAGCAGACGATAGCCCCTGGTTCCAGCGGCTATTATTTGTTCCGGCTGGAAAACAGCAGAGATAAAAAGCTGAACGTCACGCTTGATATTTCCAGGCGGGCGGGCAGCCCTTACCTGCCGCTTCAGTTTACCCTGCGGACGTCAGGACAGATAAAGGGCGGCACTTCCGGTACGCTGGAGAGCAAAGAGAAATTGAAACTGGGTGCTGAAATAGCTGGAAATACCAGTGCAGTTTACCGACTGGACTGGGAATGGCCCTTTGAAGGCAGAGATGAGGCGGACACTTCTGCCGGTGATCAGGGGGGGACATATACGCTGCAACTGAAGATTCATGCGGAGGAGGTGGGCTGATATTGAGAAAACATCTGACAAAAGGGCGGATTATCGCCTATCTGCTCTATCTTGCCATGGCATGTACAGTGTTACTCGGTGTCACCTATGCCCGATACCAGTCAGTCGTCACGGGTACGGGCACTGCCAGGACGGCTGCCATGGAAATGAATACGACGATTGATATGTCGTCGGCACTGCGGGGGCTGAAGCCGGGTGAAACGAAAGAGATTCAATTTGAGGTCAGCAACAAAAAGAATGCGGATGTCAGTGAGGTGGCACAGGATTACACGATCACTATTGTCACAACCGGTAATCTCCCGCTGATATATCAGCTGGCTTCCGCGGGGGATAAAGGAAAGGGAAGTTTTGCAGAAGCTTCAGCCAGCAGTGAGGGGGATTCACAGGTATGGACCGGAGGATTTCTTCCCGCCGCAGAGACGGTGCATCAATACAGGCTGACGGTGATATGGCCCGTGGAAAATGCCGATGAACGTTTTGCCGGCGAGATTGATCTGGTGACACTGACGGTGGATGCAAAGCAGCAGGAACCGGAAAGTATCTGATTGGACAGGAGGCACAGAAATGAACCAACGACATTTGGAAAACGACAGGAAAAAGAGAAGGTTCACGGCACTGGCGGCGTTGGCGGCAGTGCTTCTGCTGACCCTGGTGGGTGCCACTGTTGCACGGTATATTCGCCGGCAGGAACAGAGCGCAGTGGCAGAGCCACAGAATTTTTACTTCACCAGCGATCTGATTAAAGAAAAGGAACAAAACGCAGTTTATGAGATCGACCCGCAGACAGAAACGTTTACAGTTATCTTATACAATCATGCCGATGCCAGGAGAATTACTGCAGAACCACTTTCCTATACTGTTTCCGTGACGGGCGGAACTGCGTCCCCTGTGTCAGGGACGTTAACAGGAGGGGTAAAAGACAGTGTGCAGGTCACCGTGACACCGGATACAAACGCGGAACGTGTCACGGTGACGGCCGCCACAACAAAACCTTATGAAAAGACATTGACGGCCACGTTTACTCCTGCACCCGGAGACCGGTATACAGTGACGGACAGCGGGGGAAACACAGCGGCTGTGCTCACGGTTACGTTGACCGGTACCGATACATCCAAAGGAATTAAACTCAGCCTTCCAGGCGGTGTGATACCGGATGCCACGGATGATCGGGTAACGGCAAATGGCAGTGACTATACGTTCGAATTGCAGGGAAAGGGTGTATATTCTCTCGTGTTGTTAAAATCCGATCCCGGAAAAGACATGACCCGGGGAGATACTGCATTTTCTGATACGATTGATTTAACGGAAAGAAATAAATGATTGGTGAACTGAATGGAGGCGTTGCCATGGGGACAAAGATTCAGTCGAAAAACTATATACCGGGAAGCAGCTGGCGCCGTGTACTGGCAGTGTTGATGACATTCTGCCTTGCACTCGGCTCTGTGTATCCCGGATTTTTGGTTGCGTATGCCGAAGAATATGAGCCGGCTTCCTTTGTGGTGGGTGAAAATGTAACTGCCGTGCTGGAGGATGGGGTGCTGACTGTATCGGGTGAGGGTGAAACAAATGATTTCAGCCCGGATACTGTTCCTTTCCGGGAGCACGCGGGAGAGATTGTCAGGCTTGTCATCGAAGAGGGGGTAACGTATATTGGTGCGTACCTTTTCTATGGGCTGGGACAGCTGTCCGGTGAGCTGGTGCTTCCGCAGAGCATTGCCGGATTTGGGGATTATGCTTTTTCGGGGGACAGCAAAGATCAGGCCCCGTGCTTTACTGCAGTCCGGAACCTGTTTGCACCTGAGGCGGAAACCGATAGTCCGCAGGAGATACGGGATCCTTCCTCTCTGTTTTTTTCAGGGCAGTCAGGCAGCGTGATCTGTTCCGGGAATAACCGGACATTTCTCGACGCGGCAATGGCAGCGGGATATCAGCTGCTTTATGACGCGGCAGAAGTGCAGGGGGAAGAACAGGCACCGGAAGATGCACAGACGGAGGAACAGCAGCTTCCGGATGCGGAACCAATGGAGACAGGTGAAAAACCGGAGATTCAGAAAGAGGGTCCATCTGCTCCGCCGCATCAGAAAGCCGCGGCAGGTACCGGTGAAAACGAAGCGATCTATGTGGATCAGACGAAGGGAGACGACAGCAATGCCGGAACGGAAGAGAATCCTGTCAAGACGGTTGACGGGGCAGCAGAAAAACTGCTGACTTCAGCTGATGGCGGTACGGTAGACAATAACAAAATTATCATTATCGGGACGTATCAGCTGGGAAAAGAGGAAGCTGAGTTTCTTAAGTCAAGACCGGTTCCGGTTACAATTACCGGCGGCATTCTGATTGGAGTAGAAACTAATAGTGACTATGCATTATGGCTGCACGAAGCGTTTCGCCTGGAATCGATTTCTGTACAGCTGTTGAACCATATTTATGGGAATGGTTATGACATTACGATAGGCGACGGGGTATCCAATACAACTTCCGGGTTTTATCTATATGGTTCGGGTCAAAATGCACTGACAGCAGCGGGAGTGGGTGAAATAGCAGTTTACAGCGGCAGCATCACAAGAATCGTCGGGTATGTGAGGAGTAACCCGTCTATTGATGTGGCCGGTCTGTCTGCGCACATTACAATAGGTGGGACAGCTTACGTAGGTACTATCATAGCGGGCAGTGCCAGCGGGGAAATTAAAAACGCAGATGTGACGATTGATATTACAGGAGGAACGGTCGCTCAGAATCTGACTGGAGGTAATCAGGGATATAACAATGGTATATCATCGTATACAGGAAGTACCAGAATCAACATTTCGGGTGGTTATGTGGCAAATCTTCTGGGTGCGGGAACCGGAAGGAGTGTGAGCATCCCCACCTATTGCGGTCAGCTGGATATTAATGTCACAGGCGGAAAAGTAGGGAATATCTATGGCGCTGGTTCTGCAGCGTTTGTTGTCAGCACAGAAGATGTCACTTCCACCGTTAATATCTCAGTGACAGGCGGTGAGGTGGACAATATTTTTGCTGCGGGGAAAGGCGGGGATGCGAGTGTTGGAACCAATACTGCATACCCGTCATATAAGCCTGAAATGCCTCCGGAAAAGTTCGGAAGCCTGACCGGAGAAGCCAACATCACGGTTGGCGGCAATGCTCTGCTTACTGGAAATATCTATGCCAGCGGGGAAGGCTATAAAAGCACGGATACCAAATCGAACGCCTATCTGGAAGGAAAAGCTACCGTCACCGTGGAGGGGAACAGCACGGTAAAAGGAAATATCTATGGCGGCGGAAAGGGCATCAGCGAGAGCGGATATGAGAAGTGTGCAAGGATAACGGAGCAGTCACAGGTCGAGGTACGTGTTGCGGGCGGTACAGTACAGGGCAGTGTCTTTGGGGGCGGTCAGACTGCGGAGACGGAGGGATTTACATCGGTTACAATGTCCGCGGGAAGTGTGCAGGGCAATGTCTACGGAGGAGGAGAAAACGGACTGGTACTTGGAAAGACAACGATCTTTTTAAGCGGCGGAACCGTAACCGGCTCAGTCTATGGAGGCGCACTTGGAATTCCGGGTGAGCGGCTGGTCTACGGCGGCTCCACGGTGAATATGACGGGAGGCTGGGTGAGAGGCAACGTCTACGGCGGCAGTGAGCTGAGCAATGACGGACCGGAAACAGATAAACAGGACGATCTGATATTTGTCAACCTGACAGGGGGCTGGGTGAGCGGTAATGTCTTTGGGGGCGGTTATCAGGGAGTCATTCATGGGTCCACGCATCTGCATATCGGCAGAGATGCTCTGGGCGAATGTGCGTATTACATGGCTCACCAGGAGGAGAAACCGGAACTTACATTTTCTGAACTGACAGTGGACGGTTCGGTTTATGCGGGCGGAGATTATGGAGGCGGAAGCACGGTGGATTATTCTGCCATCACGGTAACCGGGACTTCTCATGTCTATATTGACGGGACAGAGTACGATACAGAAGGCGGAAAGGGTATCGGCATGACGATCTCAGGGGGTGTGTTTGGAAGCGGTGCCTCCTGCGATGCGGGATCTACCCGTCTGGTCACGCTGAAAAATTATGGAAAGCCTGTAAAGGATGAAAACGGCATCATCAGCGGTGCCACCCGTATTCTGAGTGCCATCCAGCGGGCGGACCGCGTACTGTTAAAAAACGCCCACATTCAGCTGGCGGGTGAGTCGGATGTGGCAAACTCCAATCAGACGGCACTCTACTCACTGAATCGTATCGGTGACCACGGAGATCTGGATACTCTGGGGAATCTTGGAAATGGTCTGGTACTCCAGAGCGGAAGTACGGTGATCCTGGATTCAGCAGCCATCGAGACAGCGAATCTGAAAAGTGTAGACCAGGATGGCAATGAAGTGACTCTGACGGAGCTCAGTACGGTCCCGAATACAGTCCTTTTTGGCTCGGGTATCGTGTTCAGGGTTTCCTATACAGATCTGGAAAAAGGGGAAATACATTATGGGGCAGTATGGGGTTATGCTTACATGATGGCGGAAGACCGGGCGGATGCATATGCCTATGCGCGGGCAAAGACAGATACGATAAACTCATCAGATGGGGGATTTTGTGCGCCGGAAGGGACGGAGGAGCTGGCTTACCACAATGTCAGCGAGGAATACCGTTATTGGCAGATCAGGGGAAATGATGCCACCGCCGACCGTTATTCGGTGTTGACTGCCCAGACACTTAAGACTGATGAAAGCGGATATGGAAGCGACGGCTATTCCGTGGCTGCAGGAGCCATCGAGCTGCCTCCGGCTGAAGGGAACAGCTCTTACACCATCCAGAGCATCACGCTCCCTACGGACACGGGATTATCTCTGGTGGAGGCTGCAAAAGACGGTCTGGGCGGATCATGGAAGACTTCCGGGGGCAACAAACCATCAGGAGGCGAAACGGTCGATCTGGCGGGGGAACAACAGAAAATATCCGAAAACCCTCAGACCACATTCGGGTTATTCATGGAGACTGGAGGCAAGGTGATTTCTGCTGCATCTGCGAGTGTGACGGGTGCGAATACTGTCATCGGACAGACAGTGACGGCTGATACGGGTGATGGCGCACCCTCGATATCGTTTTATCTGACTTATCAAAACGATGGAATCACAGTCAGCAGAAGCCTGGGGACAATTGTTATCGTGCTGCAGAACGAAAACGGAGCAAAAATTTCACTGAATGTGGAAATCGTTACGAAGGCAAGCAGACTTGCGGATCAGACGGTGGATCTCTATGCAACGCAGACCGGGAGTTATACCGGCAGGCTGGTCATTCCCTCCGGGGAGAGCCGCAGCCTGCGGTTAACCGGAGTTGAAAAAACTGGAACCGGCCTTACACCTGCAGGGGGCGCACTTACAGGTCATCAGTTTTCTGTGACCATGCAGCCGGTAAAGTCTCAGGGCTGGAAAACATCGGGGCTGATGACGGAGCCGTTCGATCTGGAAGGCTACGGTTCAGCAGTTCCGATCGGAAATACGGACAGCCGGTATCAGGCGCCTGTAGAATTTACACTTAACAACGTATCGGATTTTCAGGCGAAGCCTGATATTGATCAGGTGACACTTACATTTGAGGACGGCACCGGCAGCGCCAGGATCACTCTGAATATACACTGGCAGGAATCGGTGGTATCCGACGTATGTACGATGAGAGGAAGACAATACAATGGCCAAACTTCACAGGGAGAGGTGAACATTTCTCAAAAGAGTGCTGCCACCGCTGTGTTTACGCTGAGCAGTGCAACGACAGCCGGTGATCTTTGGCTGGAGCTTAGAAGGGGTGGGGGGGAAGCAGTGCTTCCTGCCGGAACAAGCCTGACCCTGCTTGGACTTAACGATTTTTATAGTTATAAAACGACGGGGACAGAGACAAAAATCGGGCTGAATGATTTCACAGAAATGTGGAACAGCAGCCGTCCGGCAGGCAATATTGCAAAAGGAACGCAGCTGACCGTAATCATGGACTTTGGCGCTGTAGAAACATTGGCAAACGGCGATTACAGTCTGCGGCTCCGCAACAATACCGGGGCGGATTCCAAGGGGGCTGACTTTACCGTGAACAACAGCGGGGCAAAACTCGCCCTGTCTGTCAGCGACGGACTCTCCAGGGGAGAACATGCGGTTACACTGACAATCGCACCTGATTCGGATACACGTTTTACGGACGGTGCTGTGGCAGTGCTCTCCCCGGAAAACGGCAATGCATTTCCCGTCGGTACAGTTTTTACTTACGGGGATAAGACGTATTACCCGAGCGGAGGTAAAGTTTATGTTCCGCTTGAGGGCAGCGGTGCACATACCGTGTCGATGAATACGGAGTATTCCGCCGGCCTGGAAACTGGTGAATACAGCATTAAGGCAGAACTGTTTCCATGCGGATGGAATGCAGGAAACATTCCCGGGGCTGTCAGGATCTCCTCTGCGGTCTGCCGGGTGACGGATAATCCTGCTTACGGTCTTTTAGTCACCCTGAAAAATAAAGAGCGGGTGGCGCAGGCTGGTCAGGCGCTTCTGTTTACTGCAGAATATGCCGTTCTGGGTACCGGAGCGGATTCGGCTGTGATCGATGTCCGTGTACAGAAGAAGAACGGTGAAGATTATGAGGATGCCGGGTACTGGACGGCAAATGGAAATACGATTCAGACGGGGGATGGAACACAGGAACTGACAGTTACGGTGCCACAGGATTTGGAATCAGGAACCTACAGGCTGTTCTTTGTCCTGGGGGACCAGGAGGTGCCTTATAATATACTGATCAATTAGAAGGGTTCATGGTATCGTGCTGCCGCACCGATGATGAAAATCTTAGAGCTTATAAACTGAGAATTTTTTATGTACACCTGAATCATACCTGTGCTATAATGAAAAACCTAAGGACAATTGAAAAAATGATTTTCTTCTATCCATTGCCATGGAACGCGGAATTGGGTGAAAATCCCGGCGAGTCGGTCACTGTGAAGCCTTTTATAAGGATAAGTCAGACACGCGAGAAGAAAACGGTGCTTCTGCCGGAACCGGAAGCACGCTTCTATGGGACGGCTGTTTTAGCGTTACCATTTTGGATGCGTGTTCTCTTCGGGGGATGCGCTTTTTCTTTTGCCAAAAGGAGGAGTAAAAAATGGCAAAAAAATATTCTTATTATTCACACGAGAAATGCGAGTATTTCCCCTGCCACAACAAGGGGGATCGGGATAATTTCAACTGCCTGTTTTGTTATTGCCCCTTGTATGTACTGGGGGATCGCTGCGGAGGGGATTTTTCTTATCTGCCAAACGGGTACAAGGACTGCAGTAAATGTCTATACCCGCATTTACGGGAAAATTATGAAAAGATCACAGGACGCTACAGTGAAATCCTCTCGGCAATGCAGCACACAAAAGAAATGGGATGAGCAGGCTTATTTTAAAAAGGCCTGGCATTAGAATGAATTAGTTGCTTTTTTTTCTAAAGAAAACTATAATACCTTCATAAAGAAAGGTAAAGGAACGGTAGCGATGAGAATTACGATCAGGCAGATTGCGGAAAAGGCAGGGGTATCCAGAGGGACAGTAGACCGGGTACTGAACAACCGCGGCAAGGTGCGGCCAGAAGTGGAGGAAAAGGTAAGGCAGATCGCAGATGAACTGGGATATCGGCCCAATCTTCTGGGCCGCGCGCTGGGAATGAGCAAAAACAATATTAAGATCGGGGTGATATCGCAGGCGGCGGATACTCCCTTTATAAAGGCTGCACTGAGAGGCGTAGAAGCCGCCACTCTCGAGGTGGAAAATTTTGGGGGGAGTGTGATACAGCAGAAAATTACAGGAATCAGTGCCGAAAAGACTCTGAAGGCAATGGATGATATGCTCAGGCAGGAGGTGAATGCCATCGCGATGATGCCGGTTGAGGATGAGCGGATCAGGGAGCAGATCAATCTGTTTTCCAGGGAATATAAAATACCGATTGTAACATTTAATTCGGATATCGATGGAACTGACAGGATTTGTTTTGTGGGTCAGAACGCAGTCATGTGCGGGAAAACGGCTGCAGCTCTGATGGGAGAGTTTTTCAGAGAAAATGGCGGGAAAATTGCGGTTATCTCTGGATTTGCCTCTAATACATCACTGAGTAACCGTGTGCGCGGTTTTCGTGAAGTCATGAGAAAACAGTTTCCGAAGATTCAGCTGCTGGATACTGTCTACTGTGAAGAAAATGATGAGAAGGCGGAGAAACTGATGGAGGAGATCCTTCGGGAACACCCTGACCTTGGCGGAGTATATATGACATGCTACGGTGAGGTTGGGGTCTGCCAGTGCCTGAAAAAAACTCACAGAGATCAGGATATTGTCATGGTTGCAAGTGACCTGATGGGGAAGAATTATGAACTGCTGAATAAGGGGTTTCTCAATCTGCTGATCGGGCAGGAGGCGGCAGGCCAGGGTTATGAGCCCGTTATGATTCTCTATCGACTGCTCTTCAACGGTGAGCCGCCGAAGCAGGAATACCACTATACAGACATCGTGATCAAAACAAAATATAATATCTAGGACAACAACAGTTGAGGCCCGCCGTAAAAATGCACAAAAAAACAAGCAAAATTTAGAGGCTATTAACTATTGTGTGCCCGAACACATTATGGTATAATGTACTCAACAAATAGATGTGCCCGAACACATGCACTATTTTTCTTAGAAAGGACATGAAAAGATGAAAATTGGATTTAATGAAGCAACTGCACTGAAATGCGAAGGACAGTCTCTGATGGCAGACCTGGAGATGTGTGAAAAATACGGATTTGATTACTTTGAAATCCGCTACGACTGCATCGCAAAATATATTCAGGAAGGCCATACACTGGAAGAGCTGGGAGAGTGGTTTAAAAACCATAACATCAAACCATGGGCTTACAATACACTGGAATTCTTTAACCAGCTGGATCCATTCCAGACTCTGGCCATGGACTGGCACCTTGACTGGATCAAGGAAGTGTGTGAAGCAATCGGGATGAAGATGCTGATCGCTGTTCCGTCCTTCAACGTAGGACTGGACAAGAGCGTAAATGATATCAAAAAAGAAGCAGCAGCGAGACTGCGTTACATCGCTGAGAAAATGGGTCCGGACATCCGCGTATCCCTGGAGTTCTGCGGTGTGCCGACATGTTCGGTCAATCAGTTCCAGACAGCATACGATGTGGTGGAAGAAGCAGGACTTCCCAATGTAGGGGTAACGCTGGATACCTTCCATTTCCATGAAATGGGATCCAGCCTGGAAGCGCTGAAAAAGGCTGATCCGAAGAAGATCTTCGTATACCATCTGAATGACTGTGAAGACCTGCCGATCGGATCCTGCGGCGATGACAAACGTCTGTGGCCGGGTGAGGGTGTTGTGGATCACGAGTCTATCGCAGCTGCACTGAATGAGATCGGATTTGACGGCGTTTGTACGATCGAAGAGTTCCGTCCGGAATACTACGCGATGAATCACGAGGAGAATATCAGGAAAGCGGCTGAAGTGACAAAAGCATTTGTTGCAAAATACTACGCATAACAGCCGGAGCAAATAGCTGATCGCAGGATAGGACCCAGAGAATTGTATAGAGTTTTTTATACCGGGATGCACCGCAAATGTATGACATTTGCGGTGCATTTCTGTACGGGGACTATTTACTGACGGATAGCTTCAAAAAAGAAGTGGTTAAACAGTTCAAGTTCATCGTACATAATGCCGTGCGCGCTGTCCGGCAGGGTGATCAGTGTTGAACCCTGGATGCTTTCATGCTGAATCCGGACAAGGTCACTGGAGACTACGGTGTCTTTTGCGCCGTGTATGATCCAGGTCGGGACATGTACATACCGGAGATCTTCACGGCCGTCTTCGTCACGCAGCGCAATCGCTGACTGGACGGTACCGATACCGGAGGCGCTCATTGCGATATTCTGAAACCAGTCTTTTACGGGGGCAGAATGATCTGAGGCGAACAGCTGATTGTGGCTGAAATCATAGGCGAGCTGCGGCCGGTCGGTCATTGCCTGCTCGATCAGATGGTCAACATAAGATCGAGTCAGTCCGTAGGGAAAACCAGGACGCCTGGTCCAGCTCGGTGCTGCGGCCGCCAGCAAAATCAGTTTTTTGACCCCGTAACCCCGAAACAGACGCATGTACCTTAGAACGACAGCTCCGCCCATGGAAAAGCCGGTCAGGATAAAATGCTGAAGTCCCAGAGCATTTACGACATGATAGATATCGCGCGCCATTTGATCGTAACAGTAGCCGCAGACCGGCGTATCAGAATTTCCAAATCCACGCAGATCCAGCGTGACAACGCGGTAGCCCATACAGACCAGTCGTTCTGTCTGATATTCATAAATCTTATGGGAAAGCGGCCATCCGTGTACAAGAAGAATCGTTCTGGAACAGCGCGGATTATAGTCATAAACTGCAATACGTGTTCCGTCATTTGATGTAACGTTGCGCCGGAATGGCGATGCCTGAGTACGCATATTATTTCCTCGCTTTTCTGACATTTTACGCAGGCAGTATTCCTGATGGCAGTTTGATACTTTCCTGCATGTTATCATATGCAGAAGTGGGATCAAGTGACAGAAAATCATGTGTGTGCAGGCAGATTTTAATGCGGTTTTGTGATCTCAACGTCGGGAAATCCACTGGCAATATCGAGAAGCTCCTGAATAAATGCATTTGTGAGATCGTTTGTCTGCCGGCCGTCTTCCATGACGGCGTAGCACATTCTGGATTCCGGCATATCCTCAATAGGAAATGTTTTAAAGCAGTTTTTCTCCATCAATGCATGAGCGATCGTGGAAGGTACGATCGCCCATGCGTTTCTCAGCCGCAGAAGGTGTGCAAACAGTGACATATTGTCAAGCGATACCCTTACCCGTGCGTTGGTGCCAAACCAGTAATCATGCCACATGAGAAATGCATTGCTCCAGGGAATATAGATCTCATTTTCTGCGCGAAGATCCGATGGGGAGAGTGATTCACCGTAGGGGGCTGTGTCTGAACAGATGAATGTCATGCGTTCTTTAAACAGCGGGACAGTCTGTACTTTGCGGAAAAAGTGAGGGTTTGCGATGAACGCGAGGTCTACCTCATGATTTTCAACTGCACGGTAGGCAGCGTTGGAGCGGAGGGTGACGACGTCGAGGCTGCAGGAGGCATGTCTGTCCAGGAAATTTGCGCATACCTGGGGCATGAAGCAGACATTAAGGCTGTCTACATTCGAGAGACGAAACGTTGTCAGCGGATCCAAGCTGCTGATGTTCTGGGTTTCCTGCCACAGCTGCATCCATTTCTGAGCTACAGGAATAAAACGTCTCCCCGCTTCCGTCAGCGTGGTGCTGCGGACCCCTTTGCGCCGGATGATAAGAGTTGTGCCGAGTTCCTCCTCCAGACGGGACAGACGGTGGCTCAGTGCGGGCTGTGAGGTGTAGAGCTGCTCCGCTGCTTTGGACAGTGATTCGCAGGATGTGATCGTCAAAAATACCTGGATATCCTGATAGTTCATCTTGTACCTCCTATAATATAAATTTTATTTATATTATATGGATAAAATACCGAATTTACAATATTTAATTCCATGATTATAATAAATAAAAAGCAAATGGAAGGGAGCATGAACAGGGTTATGAATCAGAAACTGGAAAAATGGGCACAGTTTATCATGACTTTTATCGGGGGATTTGTGGGAATTTATGCGCTTATGAACCACTGTGATCTTTTTGGATCGGCACAGACTGCCAATATGATTGGAATTGTCACCGGTATGATTGGAAGTAACTTTCGTGAAGTGCTGCTGCGCATACTCGGGCTGGTGATCTATATGGCTGGTCTGATCTGTGCTGCCGTTGTCAGGCATAAGGGGATAAACATTAAATGGTTTAGTCTGGGGGTGGATGCAGTATGTGCTCTCGGAATCGGTTTTCTTCCGGAAAATATCAACCACTTTGTGGCACTGTATCCGCTGTTCTTTATGACGGCGGTTCAGTGGAATGCGTTTCAGGGGGCGGAAGGATATCAGAGCTCCTGTGTGTTTTCCACGAACAATCTGCGCCAGTTTACAGAATCCATAGTGGAATATCTGTATGACAAGGACCGGTCACATCTGGGAAAGACAAAATTTTACGGCGCTGTGCTGCTCGCCTTTCATGCCGGGGCCGGGGCAGGATATCTGACGGGTATCAGCCTGGGAATCAGAGCATCCTGGGTCTGTCTCATTCCACTCCTGACGGCGGCTGTGCTGGTATGGAGGAGTGGTCTGCCGGAGAGAAGATGCTGTCCGGCTCCATTAAAAACAGACGATATCCGTTCTCTTTCAGCCAGTTCTGCCGGTTTTTGTAATCGGGTAAAATGGACTCGATAACGGCATAAAACTTTGCTGAATGGTTCATTTCCCTGAGATGGGCAAGTTCATGAACGATAACGTAATCCATGATCTCTTCCGGTGCGAGCAAAAGGCGCCAGTTGAAATTAAGATTGTGTTTGGAGCTGCAGCTTCCCCATCTTGTTTTTTGCTCTCTGACCGTAATGCGGTTGCAAGTCACACCCATGATGCGGCTGTAATATGATACTTTTTTGCTGAAGATCTGATGGGCCTTCCTGTAAATCATATCTTTTTGTCTGCCATTTTCTAGTCTGTGATAAGTTTTCATTACAGTTTCCTCCGGATATTATGAAAAATATCTTTCATTATAATCGGTATTCCTTGATTTGCAAACCCCTCTGCCGGTATAGATATTGACAGAAGGGTTATAATTTTATATAGTATAGATGCAAATGATTAGCATGTGCATTTTGCTGAAAGGAATTCTCATGTGCGGAAAAAATCACAAAGATAATGAACAGCTGATATGGTCCAATGGTTTTCGAAAGACGAAGCAGAGGGAAGAGGTATGCCGGATCCTGATGGAGGCCGATATGCCGCTGAGCGCGGTACAGATTTATAAAAAAATGGAACAGTACTCACAGCAGGAAGGGCACGCGCTCTCTACCGTATATAGAATTATGGCTGCGCTGGAGGAACGGAGTCTTGTGATGAAAACATTTCTGATAGGTGGAGACGTTGCTTATTACCAGTGGAATCACGGGGAACATGAGCATTATGCTATTTGCCTGAGCTGCCACAGGCGTATTCTGATATCCAAATGCCCATTTGAACAGAATCTTATCCGGCTGAATGAGGAAGGATTCAGTATTACGGGACATAAAATAGAAATCTTCGGTTATTGTAAAACATGCAGTGAGAAAGACAAGGAGTTATAATGAATAAAATAAGAATGTCGGTTTTGACTGTTGCCACTCTCATTCTGTGCCTGACAGGATGTCAGAACAGTGCTGATGAGATCAGACAGGCGAAACAGGAAGGGAAGCTCGCAGTCGTGACGAGTTTCTATCCGATGTATGATTTTGCCGTTAAGATAGGAGGAGAGAAGGCAAGAGTGGTTAATCTGGTCCCGGCGGGGACCGAGCCGCACGACTGGGAACCTGCTCCCGCTGATATCGCAGGCCTCGAACAGGCAGAAATATTTGTCTATAACGGTGCGGGAATGGAACACTGGGTGGAGGATGTGGCGCAGGCGCTTGAAAATGCGGAGCTTATTCAGGTGGAAGCATCGTCGGGCATCACCCTGCTGGAAAGTGATCATTCACATTCGGACGTTGAAAAAGACATGTGCGATCCTCACGTATGGCTGGACCCCATGAATGCCAAAGCCGAGATGAGTAATATTCTGGATGCGTTTACAGCAGCAGATCCCGAAAATGCAGATTACTATAAAAAACGGTATGAGACGTACGCTGCGGGGCTTGACGAACTGGACCGGGAATTTACGGAGGGATTGTCTCAGGTGACAGACCGGAACGTGATCGTGGCTCATGAGGCATTCGGTTATCTCTGCAATGCCTACAGCCTGAATCAGATCGGAATCGAAGGTCTCTCACCGGATTCGGAACCGGATCCGGCGAGAATGGAGGAGATTGTGCGGTTCGCAAAGGAAAACCGCGTACGCACAGTGTTTTTTGAAGAGCTGGTAAGTCCTAAAGTGGCCGACACGATCGCCCGCGAGATTGGAGCTAAAACGCAGGTTTTAAATCCGCTGGAGGGACTCAGCGAAGAGCAGCTGGAGGCGGGGGAAGACTATATGTCCGTTATGAGAAATAATCTCGAAGTGCTGCAAAATGCATTGAGATAGGAAAGAAGGAACAAGATGAATGTGATTGATATCAGCGACCTCTCATTTGCCTACGGAGATGAGATGGTACTGCATGGGGTTACTCTTCAGGTAGCGCGGGGAGATTATGCGGTACTGCTGGGGGAGAACGGGACGGGTAAGAGTACTTTTTTAAAACTTCTGCTGGGAGAACTGAACCCCCAGCAGGGGAAAATCTACCTGTTTGGCAGCGATACGAAAAAGGTGTTCCATGCGGATAAGATCGGATACGTTCCGCAGAACAGTATTTCTTTAAACCCATTTTTTCCCGCAACTGTGGAGGAGATCGTACTTACCAACCTGTATTCTCAGATCGGAAGGTTTCGGCTGCCCGGGAAAAAGCAGAGACAGCAGGCGACAAATGCACTGCGATGGGCAGGTATGGAAGAATACAGCAAAAGCAGGATAGGAGAGCTGTCCGGAGGACAGCAGCAGCGTGTCATGCTGGCGAGGGCTCTGGCTGCAAATCCTGAGCTTCTGGTGCTGGATGAGCCGACAACAGGTGTCGATGCGGCGTCTGTAAGAGAATTGTATCGAAAACTGGAGAAATTAAACCGGGAGGAAGGTGTAACCATTCTGATGGTGACACATGCTTCTGTGAAGGAGTGCGCCGGCATCAGCCGGATTTATCATATGGAGGAAGGACAGGTGGTGGAACGATGAGTATGCTTGAGTATGGATTTATGCAGCGGGCATTTATCGTGGGCATTCTTCTCGCTGTCATTACACCCTGCATCGGAATTACGATCGTCTTAAAACGAATGTCCATGATCGGTGATGCGCTGTCGCATTCATCTCTTGCGGGTGTTGCGGCGGGGCTTCTGCTGGGCATCAATCCGGTATTGGGAGCAGGCGTACTGTGTATCATCGCAGCGCTGAGCATAGAGGCGATCCGGAAAAAACTGCCGCGTTACTCAGAAATGGCGATCGCGATTGTCATGTCTGCAGGTATCGGCATGGCAGGGGTATTATCGGGTTTTGTGAAAAACACCGCTAATTTCAACAGTTTTCTGTTCGGCAGCATAGTATCCATCAGCACAGGAGAGATGGCAATGGTCTGCCTCGTAAGCGCTGTCGTACTGGCAGCTGTGTTACTGCTGTACAAGGAATTGTTTTACATTGGGTTTGATGAAAATGCAGCGAGAATCTCCGGGGTCCCTGTCAAGACAGTGAACTTTATCTTCACTGTTCTGACAGCGCTTACGATTTCCATCGCATCCAGAACAGTAGGAACGCTGATCGTCTCTTCGATGCTGGTCGTGCCCGTGGCGTGTGGTATGCAGGTGGGGAAAAGTTACCGGTCAGTACTGATGTGGGCCGTTGGCTTTGCACTTTTTTCTACAGTTGTTGGTCTGACGCTTTCCTATTATACAGGCCTGAAACCGGGAGGGACAATTGTACTGATCGGGGTACTGTGTTTTGTGGCCGCCGTGCTGCTGAAAAAAATTCGCCGCTGAAAATGGGTTTCCGTTTTCAGCGTTTTTTCTGGTTTGCAGAAGTGTGGGTAAAGATACAGACTGGGAATTAAAAATGAATTATGGTAAAATAGGATATGTTTATACTGCCATGCAAATGCGGAAAATTTAATTGTGAATAACAACTGGCGGAAACCTGATTCAAAATCCCCATTATTGTCTGGCGGCATAAATGAGAGAGGGATACAACAGGGGAAAGAAACGTTGATTCTTTTATTGACAGACAACTTAGTTTATGTGATTATTAATGCAATTCTGTGAAGGAGAAGAGTATTCATCATGCTTAGAACATTGGGAGCACAAATCAAAGAATTCAAAAAGGCATCGATACTGACGCCTGTATTTATGATTCTGGAAGTTATCATGGAGACGGTGATCCCGCTTTTAATGGCTTCTATTATCGACGAAGGCGTAAATGCCGGAAATATCCGTCATATTTATGTGGTGGGAGGCTATATGGTCCTTGCAGCGGCCGGGGGTCTGATCGCCGGAGTGCTTGGCGGCAGATATGGGGCACGGGCGTCAGCCGGGTTCGCGCGCAATCTGCGGGAGGCCATGTTTACAAATATTCAGTCATTCTCATTTGCCAATATTGACAGATTCAGCACAGCGGGACTGGTGACAAGGATGACGACTGATGTGACAAATATGCAGAACTCCTATCAGATGGTCCTGCGGATGTGTACGCGTGCACCGGCGAGCCTGATCTGTGCGATGGTGATGGCATTTACCATCAATGTGAAGCTGGCAAGTATCTATCTCGGAGCCGTCATCCTGCTTGGAATCTGCCTGTTCTTCATTATGAGCAGTGCATCCAGATACTACCAGCAGGCATTCCCGAAATATGATGATATGAATGCCTCGGTACAGGAAAACGTATCCGCCATTCGTGTGGTTAAGGCGTATGTCAGGGAAGAAGAGGAGACTGTTAAATTTAAAAGGGCCAGCAGGCATATATATGATCTGTTTATGAAAGCAGAGAACAGGCTGATGGTGACGCCTCCCCTGATGCAGTTTACCGTGTACGGATGTATCCTGCTGCTCAGCTGGATAGGGGCCAAAATGATCGTGGGGACGACACTGACGACAGGAGAGCTCATGAGTCTTCTCGCCTACTGTATGAATATACTGATGAGCCTTATGATGCTTTCCATGGTGTTTGTCATGATTTCGATGAGTCTTGCCAGTGCGAGGCGTATCGCAGAGGTGCTGAACGAAAAAAGCAGCCTTGTCAACCCCGAAGATCCCGATTATGAGATACCTGATGGCAGTATTGAATTTAAAAATGTGGATTTTGCTTACCGGGAGGGCAGTGGGGATGCCGTGCTGAAGGACATTAATCTTTTCATTGCTTCAGGTGAGACGGTAGGGATCATCGGAGGTACGGGAAGCGCAAAAACCAGCCTTGTCAATCTGATCAGCCGACTTTATGATGTGACTTCCGGTCAGGTGCTGGTGGGCGGTAAAGATGTCAGAAGTTATGATATGGAAACCCTTAGAAATGAGGTATCCGTAGTGCTGCAGAAAAATGTCCTGTTTTCCGGAACCATTTTGGATAATCTTCGCTGGGGCGATAAAGATGCCGATGAGGAGATGTGCAAAAGAGCCTGCGTCCTTGCGTGTGCAGATGAGTTTATCCAGAAAATGCCGGATAAATACAAGACGTATATCGAACAGGGCGGTACGAATGTATCCGGCGGACAGAAGCAGCGTCTCTGCATTGCCAGAGCGCTGCTGAAGAAACCAAAAATATTGATCCTGGATGACAGCACCAGCGCGGTGGATACCGCAACGGATGCCAAAATACGCAGGGCATTTGCAGAAGAGATTCCGGATACGACAAAACTGATCATTGCACAGCGGATCGCCAGTGTTGAAAAGGCTGACCGTATCATTGTGATGAACGATGGAAAGATCTGTGGTTTTGGAACACATGAAGAGCTGCTCCGGTCAAATAAGATCTACCGTGAGGTTTATGAATCTCAGACAGGCGGAGGCGGCGATTTTGATGAAAGTGCAGGTGAGTTGTAATGGCAATGGGGAATAAAAATCTGGGTCGGGGAATGAAGCCGCAGGTGGAAAATCCCGGAAGGATATTCAGACGGCTGATAAACTATTTGATGAAAAGATATCTGTTCTATTTCATTGCAGTTTTTGTACTGATCCTGGTCAGTGTCCTTGCCAATGTACAGGGGACGATGTTTATCAAAAATCTGATCGATGATTATATTACGCCGCTGTTAAAGGCGGAGCACCCGGACTTCGGGCCTCTTGCAATGGCAATTGGAAAAGTTGCGGGCTTTTATGGAATCGGAATTATGGCTACGTACATCTATAATCGGATTATGGTTTACGTCACGCAGTCCTCACTGCAGAATTTCAGGGATGACCTGTTTGCGCATATGGAGCGTCTTCCCATACAGTATTTTGATACACATGCCCACGGAGATATCATGTCGGTGTATACAAATGACGTTGATACTCTGCGTCAGATGATCAGCCAGAGTATGCCGCAGGTGCTGAACAGTGCGATCACGATTGTAAGCGTGTTTGTCAGCATGGTAATCCTGAACATACCGCTGACTGCCGTCACTGTTTTTATGGTGGGAATTATGTTGTTTGCGACGAAGAAACTTGCCGGCAACAGCGGAAAGTATTTTGCACAGCAGCAGAAAGACCTCGGAGCAGTGAACGGATATATTGAAGAGATGATGGAAGGCCAGAAAGTCGTAAAGGTCTTCTGCCATGAGGAAGAAAATATCGGACAGTTCCGTTCGTTAAATGATCAGCTGTTTGACAGTGCCGACAAGGCGAATGCGTATGCGAATATGCTGGCACCGGCAACTGCCCAGCTGGGAAACATCAGTTATGTGGCGTGTGCGATTCTGGGCGGCGTACTGGCTCTTGGCGGTATTGGCGGGTTCACCCTTGGAGGTCTTGCCAGCTTTCTGACATTTAACAAGAGCTTTAATATGCCGATCAATCAGGTGAGCCAGCAGCTCAACGCGATCGTCATGGCCATGGCGGGGGCTAACCGCGTATTTCAGATGATGGATGAGACCCCGGAAGTGGATGACGGTTACGTCACCCTTGTCAATGCAAAGCGGACAGCAAAAGGGCTGGAGGAATCCGGGGAGCGCACGGGGATCTGGGCCTGGAAGCATGTACATCAGGCGGATGGTTCCGTGGATTATGTGGAACTGAAGGGTGATGTCGTCTTTGATGATGTTGATTTCGGTTATGAAAAAGGAAAGACAGTGCTGCATGGTGTTAATCTTTTTGCCACCCCGGGACAGAAGATTGCATTTGTCGGTTCCACAGGGGCAGGAAAGACCACGATTACGAATCTGATCAACCGTTTTTATGATATCCAGGACGGAAAGATCCGCTATGACGGGATCAATATTAACAAGATAAAAAAATCTGACCTGCGTCATTCACTGGGAATCGTGCTGCAGGATACCCATCTGTTTACGGGTACGGTTATGGATAATATCCGGTACGGCAAACTGAATGCGTCAGAAGACGAGGTGATAGCTGCGGCGAAGCTGGCGAATGCAGATAGCTTTATCCGCAGACTTCCGGGCGGATATGAGACCATGCTGACAGGCGACGGGGCAAATTTAAGTCAGGGACAGCGGCAGCTGATCGCGATTGCAAGAGCAGCGATCGCAGATCCACCTGTGCTGATTCTGGATGAGGCTACGAGCTCCATTGATACCCGTACAGAACGTATCGTGCAGGATGGAATGGATAAGCTCATGCAGGGAAGGACCACATTTGTGATCGCACATCGGCTTTCCACAGTCCGCAATTCAGATTGCATCATGGTACTCGAACAGGGACGGATCATCGAGCGAGGGACACATGAGCAGCTGTTGGAAGAAAAAGGGAAATACTATCAGCTGTATACCGGAAACGCCATTTCAGCATAGGGAAGCGACATAAAGGAGGAGCAGAATGAAGTTTGAACAGGATTATATCATGCGCATGATTAAGGAGATGGTCCATGCACTGGCAGAAATTCTCTTTAATAAAAGTGAATCATCAGAAGATGAGAGTGCAGAAGAGAAGCAGACCGGAGAGCTTTTAAAAATGGCGGATCAGGGCCGTATCAATGATGCGGAGAATATACTACTGTCGGAAGATGACAAGACGAGTCCGGATTATCTTAAACGGGCGCTTACCTTTTACGAGCATGTCAATGACTATACGGAGGATTACCTGGAGGAACACAACTATTCACGGGAAGAGATTGCAGACGGTCTTCGCAGTCTGCTCGCCGGCTGCGGGATGGATGGGCTGATGGATCTGATCATTAAATAACAAAAAACTGCAGTGTTACCTGACACTGCAGTTTTTTGTTATTAATCGTCTATACCAAAGAGATGTTCCAGGTTATCTTCCGCTTCATCCAGCTGATCTTCAAGGGCGTCGATCTGGCGGTCTGCTGCACGGTATTCCTCACGGGTAATCGTGCCCTGTTCAAACTGATCCTCGATGTCGTCATCCCGGTAATCCAGGTCACGGTCCACAGAGTCAATCTCCCTTTTGAGGGTCCGGTACTGAGCCAGCTGTTCGTCGGAAGTACCGGTCGGTGTTGTGCCATTTACTTTATCTGTTACGGCTGATACAGATTGTGAAAGTTCTTCCAGCGACGGAACTGTTTTTGTATCCTGTGAGACGCTGTTCGCCGGGTCATCCCCGGTTTTTGCCACATCGCCTGCTGTGGCATTCCCGTCATCGGTATTATCCGTGGCACTGTTATCTGCGGAATTCTTACCATCTTCGGTATCGTTTTTTGTATTCTGTGAGTTCTGCAGATCGGTGACCTGTTGTTCCAGCTGTGAAACCTGGTCCTCCAGAGCTTTTTCACGGCTGTTGTCCCCGCAGCCTGTCAGCAGGGTCATGGATAAAAGAACAGTGACTGCTGTTACGGTGAATACTTTTCCTGTCTTCATAATATGCTCCTCCTTTAAGTGCAATTACTTTTTGTATCATTTACTATGAAAGTCCCGGACAATCGGCATTCATTTAAAGTGATGACGCTGTCCGTATTAGTTTGTACTGTTATCATAAAGGATAAACATTAAAGTATCATTAAAGGTTTAATTTTAATTTTAATTTCATTTTTTTCTGTTAATATAAAAGTATGAGATACTGTGGTAAAATAAAAACAGCACGAAAGGGGAGGATACACATGAGACTGTTGGTCGTTGAAGACGAGATTCATCTGCTGGATATTATAAGAAAGAGGCTGCAGAAAGAACATTACAGCGTGGATGCGTGCACAGACGGACAGGAGGCCCTGGAATATATAGAAGTGACAGCGTACGACGCGATTGTTCTGGATATTATGCTGCCAGGAATATCGGGACTGGAGATTTTAAAAAACATGCGTGCTGCAGGCAACAGTACACCTGTACTTTTGCTGACGGCGAGAGACAGTATCGAGGACCGGGTGAGCGGACTGGATACCGGTGCGGATGATTATCTGGTGAAACCGTTTGCTTTTGAGGAACTGCTGGCGAGGATAAGGGTGATGATACGGCACAAAACTGCAGGCGAAGCTTTCGGAGAGATCAACGTGCTGGAAGCTGCGGACCTGAAAGTGGATACTAAGAGCCATCAGGTGCGGCGTGCGGGCAGACTGATTGAGCTTTCATCCAGGGAGTATGCGGTTCTGGAATATATGATGAGGAATCAGGGCACCGTTCTTTCGAGGAGAAATATTGAAGAGCATGTGTGGAATTATGATTATATGGGAGGTTCCAATATGATCGATGTCTATATCAGATATCTGAGAAAGAAGCTCGATGACGGATTTGATCAGAAGCTGATTCATACAGTTCGGGGGAGTGGCTATGTGCTGAGGAGTGACTCATGAAAATCTTAAAAAAAATGTCGGTTAAAATGAAGATAACGCTGTGGTATGCTTGCTTTGTAACTGCCATCGCTGTTTTTGCACTGGGGGTCGTGGCGCTGCTCTCAGAAAGCCTGCTGCGTTCCGATGCAGAGTCGGAGCTCATTGAGAGTGTCCGGGATTTTGCAGAAGATGCAGATGACGACGATGATATTTCAGAATATTATGATAACGGAATCTATTTCAGCATCTATGATACCGGAGGGAGGCTGACGGGGGGGAGTGTCCCGGCAGGGTTTCCGCTGGATACGACCCTGAGAAATACGAAAATTCAAAACATCAGTTCAGAAGGCAATCACTGGATGACTTATGATCTGGCTTTGACATCGGGAACAGACGTCGTCTGCTGGATACGGGGGGTAACCTCACTGCGAACACTTTCACAGATGAATACCATTTTGATTCGCCTGTTGTTTATCATGTGCCCCCTTTTGGCGGTGCTGGCCATTGTCAGCGGTTACTTTGTGACGGGTAAGGCTTTAAAGCCGGTGGAGGAGGCGCTGGAAAATGAGAAGCGGTTTACTGCAGATGCATCTCATGAACTGCGCACACCTGCTGCGGTCATTATGGCACAGTGCGAATATGCACTCCTTCCGGAGACTGACAGAGAAGAGGTGGACGAGTGTGTGAAAGTCATCCTGGGGCAGAGCAGGAAAATGTCGTCTTTGATCTCACAGCTTTTGATGCTTGCCAGGCAGGATGCGGGAAAAGAAAAGCTGCAGCTGGAGACGGTGGATATTGGCATGCTGACAGAGCTGGTAGTCAGGGAGCTTAAAGACAGAGCCGCCAGAAAAGATATCAGTCTTGAAACTGACCTTCAGGAAAATCTGACAATGAGCGGTGATCAGAACCTGCTGATGAGGATGATGGTCAATCTGATCGAAAACAGCATTCAATATGGAAGACAGGGGGGGACAACGTGGATCACTCTCCGTAAAACGGGTAATCATGTGGAAGGATGTGTGCGCGATAATGGCATTGGAATCGCTCGTGAACATCACAAGGACATATGGAAACGGTTTTACAGGGAAGATAAAACGAGAAAAGGGACAGACGAAAGCCATTCGGGACTAGGTCTCTCGATGGTAAAGTGGATCGTGGAGGCGCATCACGGCAGTATAGAGGTAACCAGCCAGAAGGGAAAGGGCGCTGTGTTTTCGTTCCGCCTGCCACTGTAAATAAGATAACGGCACATCCGGAAAACCGGATGTGCCGTTCGCACTGCAGCGTCAATAATCTTTCAGAACAAGTTCTGTTATGCCGCCGTTCCAGCCGTGCTCCACCCGTATGATGCGGGGATGCTGGCCGTAGGTGTATTCGTCGTAGATCATGTCACGGATATTAATCCCCCCGTCAAGGCCGTGAAAAATGCGGAGACGGTAATCACTGTCTGACATTCTGGAAAGCTCTTGATCGATAGCTTTCTTTGCCTCTTCTGTACGCATTCCTTTGAGATCAATTTCAATAATTCCTGAACTCATAACAACACCTCCCTGTGCTTTATCTTTTTTGAAGCTGGTCGGTGTGTCTCGGCATTCTAGCTGCGTCTCCAGGTAGATGGATTCATCAGCATCAGAATCGGAAAGATTTCCAGCCGCCCTGCCAGCATATCAAACATTAAAATAAATTTGGAAAAGGGTGAAAAAAGATTAAAGTTTTCCATCGGTCCAACAAGCTCAAGACCAGGGCCAATATTATTGAGCGTTGCTGTGACAGCGGTGAAATTGGTTGTAAAGTCATAATTGTCAAATCCGATCAGCAAAATGGAAAATGCCATGATCAGCATGTAAGCGATTAAGAAAATATTTACTGCGCGTACGGTCTCGTGTGCTACGAGATGTCCGTCCATCTTAATCTTGCGGATACCGTGGGGATGACAGAAGGAAAACAGTTCCTTGCGTACGGTTTTCAGCATGATCAGAAAACGGGAAACCTTAATTCCGCCGCCGGTACTGCCGGCACAGGCTCCCAGGAACATCAGCATGATCAGCAGCGTCTTGGACAGCTGGGGCCAGATATCAAAGTTATCGGTAGAAAATCCGGTAGTCGTGATAATGGATCCTACCTGGAATGCAGAATGACGTAAAGCTTCCCAGATATTGCCGAAACGAGTATGAATATTCCATGTGATGATCAATATGGTTGCAAGGATCACGCCGAGGTATGCTCTCAATTCTTCTGAACGAAACGCCTGACGGAATTTCTTGCACAATATCAGATAATAGATATTAAAATTTACACCAAAAGCAATCATGAACAGGGTCACAAGAACCTGCAGATGCGGTGCGTAACTGGCAAGACTGTCATTCCGGATACCGAAACCTCCGGTACCCGCTGCCCCGAATGAGATGCAAAACGAGTCAAATACCGGCATACCGCAGATGATCAGGATTATGATTTCTGCGATCGTCATAAGGGTATAGATCCCGTAAAGAATCATCGCGGTATTCTTTACACGGGGGACCAGTTTTTCTACAGTAGGTCCCGGGCTCTCTGCCTTCATCAGATACATGCGATGTCCGCCGGCCATCGGTATGATCGCCAGAATGAATACCAGAACCCCCATACCGCCGATCCAGTGTGTAAAGCTTCTCCAGAACAGTATACAGTGGGATAATGCCTCCACGTCCGTCAGAATGCTGGCACCTGTTGTCGTGAAACCGGAAATTGCTTCAAACAGGGCATCTGTCACTGAGGGGATTTCTCCGCTCAGGATAAAAGGCAGCGCCCCGAACACACTCAGAAAGACCCAGCTTAAAGATACACAGAGAAAACCTTCTTTGGCGTAAAATACAGTATTTGACGGTTTTTTATGGCTTAAAAGAAATCCGGCTGCCATGCACAAAAGGACGACCGCGACAAATGAAAAACCGCTCTTTTCCCGGTAAATTACTGCCACCAGACAAGGGAGCAACATAAAGAGCCCTTCCACTTTCAGCACAATTCCCAATATATAGCGTATCATTGAATAATTCATTTTTCTTTAACCGTCCTATTCCTGCAAAATGTCCTGAGCGTCCTGCAGTCCCAGGATGGTGGTCACAACGATCACAGAATCTCCGGGCAGAATCATATCCTGACCGCCGGGTATAATGATCTGGTCGCCGCGTGTAATACAGCCGATCAGCAGGTTTTTCTTCAGATTAAGCTCCATAAGCGGGATTCCTGTAATCTTTGCATTCTCCTGAATATTAAATTCCAGAGCTTCCACGCGGTCGTCAAAGAGACGATATAACGTTTCGATATTACTGCCGATGGAATTCTGGGTGGCACGCACGTACTGCAGAATCTTCTCGGCTGTCAGGTGCTTCGGATACACCACACTGTCGAGATCCAGATTGTGGATCACTTCATTTAACTGAAGGCGGTTGATCTTGGTGATGACTTTGGATCTGACTTTTTTCTTTGCGAACAGCGACAACAGAATATTTTCCTCGTCAAAATTGGTCATTGCAACGAATGAATCCATCAGATCGATGCGCTCTTCATAAAGTAAATCTTCATCACTGCCGTCGCCGTTGATGATCGTTGCTTCGGGAAGCATTTCGCTGAGCTCCTCGCAGCGTTTTGGATCAAGCTCAATGATTTTAACAGAGATGCCGAGCCGCAGAAGCATATTTGCCAGATATACGGCGATCTTTCCTCCGCCTATGAGCATGGTGTTTTTAACATGGTTTGTTTTCATACGGATTTTTTTGAAAAATTCAACCGCATTCTTACGCGAAGCGATCAGAGAGACAATATCCGATGCCTGCAGTGTAAAGGACCCGGATGGTATGATGATCTCGTGGTTCCGTTCCACGGCGCAGACCAGAATATCATTACCGAGCCGTGCCGGCATATCTTTCAGCTGCATCTGGTCCAGGATCGAATTTTCCGGGATGCGGAAACGCAGCATTTCAGAACGTCCTTTGGAAAAGACATCGATCGCCATGGCATTCGGGAAGCACAGAAGCTGTGATATTTCCACTGCGGCGGTAAATTCCGGATTGATGATCATGGAAAGTCCCAGCTCATCTTTGATAAACTGCCGCTCCTGGCTGTAGATCGGGTTCCTGACTCTGGCTATGGTCTGGCACTGTCCGGCTTTTTTTGCAATGACGCAGCACAGAAGATTAAGTTCATCGGATTCTGTGACGGCGATCATGAGATCTGCGTCTTCAATGCCGGCTTCTGCCAGTATACTGTAACTGGCGCCGTTTCCGGTAATTCCCATGACATCGTAAGCGGATGCGAGCCTGTTTACGACGGCGCTGTCTTTGTCAATGATGCAGATATTGTTGTCTTCTTTGCTCAGCTGTGCGGTCAGTACAGTGCCCACTTTGCCGCAGCCTGCTATGATAATATTCATGTCTTTTAATCCTTATCTTTGTCCTTTGCAGGGTATTATAGTATCATTATAGCATGTATTATTTTTTTATCAACGGAATCGTCATGAATTGCATGATTATATCGTTATATTGTATAAGAGCTCTTAAAGTGAGAATACGGTGGGGAGGTGAAAGGGATTGGACAGTGAAAATGAACTGCTTGAGCAGTTGTATTCGCGCTATGAACAAAAGATGTATCAGGTTGCATTTGCAGTGCTGGGACAGGAACAGCAGGCTGAAGATGCAGTGCAGGATGCGTTCGTGAAACTGACAAAATACCTGAAGCGGATAAAGGACGTGGAGAGTGACAAGACGAAGAGACTGCTGATCCGCATCATACGGACAACCTCGATCGATCAGTACAGGAGGAATCAAAGAGACGCAAAGCGGCTGACGTCGGAGGATGCACTCGCGAGTGGAAAAATGATATCGATGGATGAGATGATGCAGGCAGAGGACCGCCAGATGATCCGCAGGCTGCTGCAGAAAGTACCGCAGGATTATCTTGAGATCATCAAGCTGCGCTGCTATTTTGAGGTCAGCAACAGGGAGGCGGCGCAGATACTGGAGATCAGTGAGGACGCGGCGGCAAAACGTCTGGAGCGGGCAAGAAAATATGTGCAGGATAAGATGGGAGATGAGGAATATGAAGGATGTAAACATCGAAAAAGTTTTGAAAAATTTGGGTGAAGAAGCGATATTGGAACAGTGGGAGAAAGATACACCCGGCCACAATTTTTCACTGAATTATAAAAAGAAAAAACTGCAGCTCCTGCAGAATACGCAGCAGGGAAACAAAAAGACAACGATAAAGAAAAAACGCCTGCTCGCGGCGGCGTGCGTGGCGGCAGTACTTTCCCTGTCAGCGGGGGTCTATGCAGCAGTCTCCGTATTCAGTACGAAGGTGACGTTTGACGAAGAACAGGGACAGGCATCTTTAAGTTTTGAAACGCTTGCCAATTCCGATATTCCTCCGATTGAGATCACGCCGGAATACCTGCCTGCAGGTTATCAGGAATGGGAAGAAGGGAAGTATTCCGAAGGCGGGGAATACGCGGCGGATGGGATCACGATCATCCAGGCCAATTATGCCAGCTATGTTGCACTGGGAGATACCAGCGATCTTGAGGAGACGACATTGGGCGGGGTAAAAGCAGTGATCGCAGTGACGGAGGGGGCAGCATATCCGTATGATGTATTTCTGCTGTATGAGGATACCGGACATATCGTTGAGATCATGGCGTGTGATAAGCTTTCTCTGGAAGAGGTAAAAGAGGTGGCAGCCAACATTGTGATCACGGAGGTCGAAGGCTCCGGTCAGAACGCAACAGCGGCTTTCTCAGCGGAATCTGATGATATGATTGAGGAAGCTGAAGAAGATCCTGTAGCAGCAGAGCAGATCTGCCAGGCGGGTGATACGTTTGCGGACGGTTTTGCGGCTTTTGAGGAGAGAGATCTGCAGTATACGGTGGAAAATGTTACGGTTTCCGATACGGTACCCCTTGACCGGGTGACACAGGAGACAACCGGCAGCACACAGGAAGATTATGACCGTGTCATGTCTTTCCTGGATGAGGATGGGACCCTGAAGCCATTTACCAGAACAGTAACGCTCTGGGAGGACAACCGGCTTGTCACGCGGGAGATGGAAACTGTTTTGGTAAAATACGTGGAAGTGACGGTAAAGGCTGAAAATCTGAGCAGTGAAGCGGCTGAGGATATTGGCCAGTACAACACTCTGAGACATTTATACGAACAGGAGGACGGTACATTTAAAGAGGCTTACCTGGGAAGCAGATATGCGGACATGGAAGGCTACCGGAGTGAAGAAACTTACGGAATTACTTATGACTCCAGACAGTTTCTGTTTGACGGCAGCTCTTATCTGGATGACCCGAAGCATTATTTCTTTACGGATTTTGCACCGGGTGAAGTAAGGGAACTCCATTTTGGATATGCGGTGCCGGAAGATGAACTTGATGATCTCTATATGTTGTTTTCCGGTGATTCCGGTGACGAGACGTATGTACGGCTGGATGTGCAGCCGTAGATGACAGTCAAATCCCTGATATTAATTATTTGAATAAAAAAATTAGGAGCATTCCCACAGGGAACAGTGTTTTTTAGGCGCTGCACTTCCCTGTGGGGATTTTTTTATGGACGGATTCCCATGAATCAAAGGGCCAAAAATACTGAATGTTAAATTCGATTTAATCTGATGTATTTTTAATAAGGGCAGAGATATGATAAAGACAATTAAAAAATAACATTATTTTAAAGGGGGACATGAAAAATGGCGGATATTCCGGAAAAAATGAAAGGCGTTTATCTTACCGGTTTTGGGGGATACGACAAACTGGAGTACAGGGAAGATATTCCGGTTCCAACACCAAAAGCAGGAGAAGTATTGGTGAAAATCGGGGCAGCAGCGGTAAATAATACGGATATTAATACCCGCATCGGATGGTATTCAAAACATGTAAAAACAGCCACAGGTGTTGGCGGTACTGCAGGATATGGCAGTGATGTGAAGGAAGATGGCTCCTGGCTTGGCCGACCGCTTGAATTTCCGAGGATACAGGGGGCAGACGGCTGTGGTAAAATTGTGGCTGTGGGAGAAGGTGTAGACGGGAGGCGCATTGGAGAGAGAGTTTTGATTCGCAATGTACAGGAAATGCCTCTGAGCGACCGGGGGATTGAGTGTCTTACTTATGGTTCTGAGTGTGACGGTACATTTTGTGAATATACCACTGCCCGTTCTGAGGAAGTATTTCAGATTAACAGCAATCTTTCCGATGAAGAACTGGCCGTATTTCCCTGTGCATATGCAACAGCGAACAATCTGGTATGCAGAGTAAAGGTCAATGAAAGTGACCGCGTCCTTGTAACCGGTTCTTCAGGGGGGGTCGGCTCTGCTTTAGTACAGATCGCTAAAGCACGGGGGGCACATGTGATCGGAGTGTGTGACACAGGGAAGGAAGAGGCGGTCAAAGGATATGGAGCAGATGAAATCATTCACAGGGGGGAAGATTACATAGAGAAGCTGGGTGAAATGTCTGTTGACGTGGTACTTGATATGGTAGCAGGAGAATCATGGAGACAGATTTTGAAAGTTTTGAAAAAGGGCGGTAAGCTTGGAATGTGTGGGGCGATTGCAGGACCAATTGTTGAATTTGATGTCAGAGACATGTACCTGAAGGACTTAAGCTTCTTCGGGACAACCTATCAGACGCGGGATTCCATGTCTGAGTTGATTGAATTTATAGAGCAGGGTAAAATCCGTCCGATTATTTCCAAAAGTTATCCGCTGAAAGACATTGTGGAAGCTCAGAAGGCATTTCTTGCAAAGAAGCATGTTGGTAAGATCGTGCTTAAGGTAAATGGTGAATAAGAAAGGAGAAAATCAGATGGGATTTAAACGAAGTTTTGATGTTGTTCAGGCACATTGTGGAGAGCCGATGCATGTTATAACAAGCGGAGTACCAACAATTCCCGGGAATACTGTTTATGACCAGTTAAAATGGATGAGGGAAAATGATGATCAGGTACGGAACCTTGTATTAAAAGAGCCGAGAGGATATCCACCGGTAAACTGTAATCTGATTGTTCCGGCGAAAGACCCAAAAGCGGCAGCCGGCTATATTATTATGGAGCAGAACGAATACTGCGTCATGAGCGGTGGAAACACTATCGCTGTCGCAACAGTACTGCTTGAAACAGGCATGATTCCCATGAAAGAGCCAGTTACAGAGTTTTACCTGGAGGCAGCAGCCGGATTAATTAAGATTAACGCAGAATGTAGTCATGGCAAGGTTACGCAGGTTACATTCACGAACGTCCCGGCATTTCCTGTGTACCTGGATGCAGAGATTGATGTACCTGTACTTGGGAAAGTCAGAGTAGATGTGGCATGGGGAGGAATGTTCTATTGTTTGATTGACTCACGCCAGTTCTCCTGGCTTAAACTGGTTCCGGAACAGGGGAAAGAAATTGCAAGAATCAGTGCTCTTTGTTATCAGTCGGCAAGAGAACAACTGCCGGTGCATCATCCTGATTACCCGGGAATTGGTATCACTGGTTCAGAAATTCACGGACCGACAGACAATCCGAATGCAGACTGGCAGAGTGTAGATACCGTATATACGGGGGAGGTTGATTTGAATAAACCGGAAACATGGACGGGCGCGCTGGATCGTTGTGCGTGTGGTACGGGAACATGTGCATTAATGTCAGTAAAATATGCCAGAGGAGAGTTAAAGTTAAATGAAGCATTTCGGCGCGAAGGTTTAATCGGTATTATTTTTACGGGACATGCTCTGGAAGAAATTGATATTCACGGTTATAAGGGCATTAAACCTACGATTGGCGGTCAGGCATGGATCAGTGCTTTCTGTAAATATGTGCTGGATGAAACAGATCCATTTCCTAATGGATTTACAGTGGGCGATATCTGGTAGAACTGTGATGTGTCAGTTTATGCCTGAGTTTATCAATCCGGACTGATGAAGCTTGTTTTTTATTATCGAAAACATGGAGTCACAAAGAGCGCTGTCAAGCGCGTTGCCGTGAGTGAATCCAACTTTTAACGTAAGCGGGGCAGTTGAAAAGGAACCTGAGATTAAGTCCATATCATTTGTAATCGAGGAGGCGGGAAGAAGCGATACAGCAATTCCTTTGCGGACAGCTTCCTCGATATTTTCCGACATCGTACTGGTGAAAACTATATCGTAATCGATTTCCAGATGTTTCAGAGAATAGAGGGTATAGGTGTTGATAATGCAGTCATCGGAAAAAAGGGCGATTGGTAAAGCTTTATTCTCTGAAATGGAATAGCCTTTGGCGCATGCCCAGTACAGCGGTTCCTCCCAGAGAAGCCGGTCGTCACGGAACTGGGGCTCCATTGCGACGATTGCAGCAGAAATATTGCCCCTTTCAATTGAATGCCGTATTGCTCTGCTTCGGGAACATACGATATTAAAATGATAGGATGGAAATTCTTTTAAAAACTCGGGATAGATATATGTAAGAAACATTTTTGCATAGTCGGTGGGGACCCCCAGAGATATATTACCAGCCCAGGATGCACTCTTTAATGAATTGAAGGCAGTATTGTTCAGACTTAGAATATCCTGTGCATATTTTAAGAGGGTTTCTCCATCGCTGGTTAATATCAGAGAGTTTTTACTTCGTATAAACAGTTTGGTCTCAAATTGTTCTTCAAGGATTTTAATCTGTGTGCTGACTGCAGAAGGCGAGCGAAAGACCAGCTCAGAAGTGATGTTGAGCTTTCCGGTTTCAGCGGCAATAACAAATGTATTTAAATATTCGAGATTTACATGTTTGTTCATAATTAAACTCCTTTGTTTAGAACCCTTGCCGTGTAATATAGTTTTATGGGACTGTCTTAAGACAGACAGCCCCATAAAAATTAAGCTTACATTAAATGTGTAGCTGACTGAGATGCAGGCTGTGTCAAAATAGATTTTACGTGTTGTACTTCTTCCTGTGTCGCTTTCTGTGCAGGCACGTAATAATTGTGCTGGCGTGCCGCCTGGTACATCTTTTCCTGAGCCATCTCACATTCATTCCGCAGCTGTTTCAAAGTTTGTTTCAGCTGAGGGTTTTCCGTCTGTACGATATAACCTTCGAAAGAAGTGAGTTCTCCGTTAATACCTACGAGAGTGTCTGTCACCATAGCTTTTTCGTTCATTATACGTTTCCTCCTATAAGAATTTCATGAGTTCCTGCTTGTTTTTCATAGCAGAGTCAGCGGCTTCCTGAAACAGCTGTTTTACATCCGGTGACTGAGCCTGATTGGCATAGTCTGTCATTTTGCAGTGACTTGTCTCATATCCGCCAATCAAGTGGCGCAGGTTCTGAAGATCCAAAACGGAAATGTCTGTCATAACATACCTCCTGTTATAAATGGCTTAAAAGTTACAGGATTAGTATGCCGGGTTCGGAGAAAAGCATACCGTGATTTTTATAATTTTTTTTGTAACATTTCTGGATTAGTTGCATAGTGCAGCGCAGTCTCGGAGGAAATCGTACCTTCCTGGTAAAGTTTTAAAAGACTGTTGTCCATCGAGATCATCTGATCCGTCGCTGAAGAGTAAAGAGTTCCTTCTATTTGATGTACTTTGCCGCTTCTGATCAGGTTATGGATGGCAGGGGTAAGAGTCATGATTTCAAATGCAGGAACATAGCCCCCGCTTACAGCGGGTACGAGCTGCTGTGAAACCACTGCCTGCAGCACCATGGAAAGCTGTACGGCGATCTGCTGCTGCTGGTTGGAAGGAAAGACATCAATGATACGATCGATGGTATTGGAGGCTCCGATGGTATGGAGGCTTGACAGTACAAGATGGCCGGTTTCCGCAGCTGTCATTGCAGTGTGTATCGTCTCGTAATCTCTCATTTCGCCCAGGAGGATCACATTTGGATTCTGCCGCAGTGCTGCCCGGAGCGCACCCAGATAGTTCTGTGTGTCTGTATTTATCTCACGCTGGCTGACAATACTTTTTTTGTGGCTGTGCAGGAATTCCAGAGGGTCTTCCAGGGTTATAATGTGATATGCTTTTGTGTTGTTGATATGGTCCACCATGCAGGAAAGGGTCGTCGATTTTCCACAGCCGGCAGGTCCGGTCAGAAGAACCATTCCCTTGGAAACGTCGGCGAGCCGGATAATATTTTCCGGTATATGCAGATCTTCGGGCCGCGGCAGGTAGAAAGCGATAACGCGGATGACAGCAGCATAGGAACCACGCTGCCGGTAAGCGTTTACGCGGAAACGCGACAGCCCTACGACGGAAAAGGAAAAATCATCGTCACCATTCAGAAACAGTTTGTCAAGTTCTCTGTTGCTGGCGGTCTTATAAATTTCACGTATCATTGTTTCAGTATCTGCAGGGGTCAGTTTTGTCTCAGATACTGTCTTGAAGACTTCATGAGTCTTCAGGGTCAGCGGGAGGCCGGCCACGATAAAAATATCGGACGCCCCTTCCGAAGAGGCGAGATGTAAAAGTTCTGTAGTCGTCATAATTTATTCTCCTCATTCATTATTTCCATATACAGGGAGTGTGTCATCTGCATTCCAGGTATCAGCAGGGGAAGTGGACCATTTTAAGACCCGGTAAAAGGCCGTTCCCGTTTCTGCGGGGAATACTGCAAGAAGCTCAGCCTGCAGCTGCTGGGTATCGCTTACTGCTATGCTGTAAGTGATGAGCAGTCCTTCACTGCTTCTGTTTGCTGTGATATCGGAAATGCCGGCAAGTGTCTGCATGGCATTCAGAAAATATGTCTCTTCTTCAGGAACGGATAGACTGTGATAGCTGTCATAGAGAATCCGGTCAATCACTGCCAGCTTTTCCTCTGCTGCCGCAGATGCCTCGCCATAAGATTCTGCCCGCTGTGCATTCTGCTGTGCGCGCTGATTTTGGGAGCGGGATGTGACAAGTGAGAGCGTCGCAAATGTAACGAGTGAAAGAATCAGAAAAATGGTAAGTATAGAAGGAAGTCCCACATTTAATACGGAAGGAAGACTCTTTTTCATGGCATCACCTCCGAATTCTCATTGAGCCGGTATGGTTCATACACAGAAGCCGTGAGGGTGAAGACTTTCCGATCATCCCTGATCTGTGTGATGATAATGTCTGCCGTTACCGGATTATGATTCTCAAATGTGACAGTCAGCAGGCAGGAAGGATCCGCGTCGGCGGGCAAAATTTCACCGATATCGTCAAGACCGATCAGCAGGCTGTTATCACTGCAGGTTCCCTCCGGATATAATTTCTGAAGTTCTTCCGGTGTAGTGATACCGGACTGGATACAGGAGGCGATACTCTGGGCCAGATTCACGGAATGATCCAGCCGTTCGGCATCGGTGGAAAGTGTATGTGATTTTGCAAATATCTGGATGCAGATGGTGCTTGCCACCGCAAACAGAAGTATGGATAAAAGCAGTTCCAGAAGAAAGATGCCGGATTTATTCGCTTTTGGAAAAGACATAAGCTGATAACTCCTTTCCCTCGTCTCCGGAAGCGGAGAGCACAAAACGTCCCTGCTCATCCTGGAGGATTGAAAAATCTGAGATTTCTGTGATAATCTGTCCTGAGCCGTAGTCAGGAGTGTCCGATGCACGGATCGTCAGTTCACGCAGAGTTCCTTCATATTCATAGATATATGTTGTATAATCCGAACCCTGATAGGTATCATGCAGAAGGAGCAGGTCCCGGTCTTCATCGGAGCTGACAGAGATTCCCTGGCTTCTGTCATTCTGATGAATTTTTTCTGTCACATAAGAAAGTGCAGTTCTCACATTTGCGTCTGACGTTGTTGACGAGACGGCGGACTGATAGATGTCTGCTCCGATCACGATGACCAGTGTGGCGGTAGTGACAAAAATACCGAGCAGAGACAGGATAAAAAAGAAATCAATCGCATGATATAATTTATTTTCACGTTCCATGAGAATGCCTCCTAAGGCGTGCGTGTGATAATGGTGACTTCGGGCATGATATTTTCTCCGACAGGCCGGTAGTCAATAAAATATCTGTCCCGGTCGTACATCAGAGGGTAGTGCATCTGAAGATAATCCAGATCCTCCGGATAAGTTCCTTCCGTTGTATAACATTGAATGATGTTCCGGTAGACGGCATCTTCGAGAGTCCGGCGCTGTTCGCTGACGGTACTCTCCATTGCGGAATCAACCCCTAAATAGAACAGCAGCAGTACAGCAGCTGTAAGTAAAAGTGAAACCAGTGGTTTAAATATATTGACGCGTGCCGGCTGGCGGGATAAAAAACGGTTCATAAAGTGATGGCACCTCACAATCAGTAAGTGTTGATGCCCGAGAGGACACCGATAAGCGGAAGCATGACGGACAGCAGGATAAATCCGACGATTATGGAAAGCATGCCTACCAGAGCAGGTTCCAGAACAGCGATCATCCGTCCAAGACGTTCATCTGCACGCTGCTGATACGTGTCAGCAAGCTGCTTCATCACTGTGTCCGGAACGCCGGACCGAAATCCCACGGAAATCATATGTGCTTCCATCGAAGAAAAAATATGTGACTCCTTAAGCGCACTGGTGAATTCCATGCCGTCTGATGCGAGCTGCATACAATGCTGTATCTTTTGCTTCATGGGCTCATGGTCCGTCAGCGCATAAATCATTTCCAGACATTCATCGGTACCCATACCGCTTCTCAGAAGCAGGGAAAAACTGTGAGCAAACCGCGCTGCATGAATGTCGCGGTAAAGTTTTTTGGAAAATGGGAGGGTAGCACGGCCCCGGGATATTAAAACAGCGTAAACGCAGCAGAGAATGATCAGCAGAAGTATCAGTGGAAATCCAAAACGGCTGATCACGTTTCCGAGTGTCATCAGCCGGAGGGGAATACCGGTAAGTTCACTTCCGAGCTGATGATAGACCTCCTGAAAAACGGGGAGGACTTTGGCGACCAGAATGCCGCTGACAGCCAGCATGATGATGATCATCACGCATGGATAAGTGACTGCATTTTTCAGCGACTGGCGGGTCGCCTCTTCGCGTTCATAGTAATCGGCAAGAGAAGCGGTTGTCTCATCCAGGCAGCCTGCATATTCGCCTATCTGAAGCATATGAATGGCATACGCGGGGAAAAGCCCGCTTTCTTTTAAGGCACGGCAAAAAGATCCGGATTCATCCAGGTTTTTTTGAAAAAGTGTAAAAATTTGTCCTGATTGCTCCGAAGCGGTGTCTTCAGCCATGATCGCAAGGCCTTCTGCCGGTGAGATACCGGCCTGCAGCGTATACGACATCTGGCGGAAAAATGTGATCAGCTCCGCGGTATTAAGTTTTTTTATTCTGTTGGTTTCGGACATGGTGCTCCTTTCCGGGCAAACCTCCCCGATCAGCGGGAATATTTGACCGTATAATTTTTTTCGTTTTCTATAAATTTTTTTGTTTTTTTATCTTTTTTGGCATCCACCGCAAAGGTAGGATCCATCATCGTCCACTTTTCACCGTCGAAATGAATCATGTCATCGACCCAGCCTGTTTCTGCGAGATAGCAGCTGATCCAGGCATGGTAGATATCACCTGCATAACCGATCTGAAGCTTTGTGGGGATACCCTGGGTGCGCAGCATGCAGGTCATCAGTGCGGCATAATCAAAACAGATACCGGTCTTTGTCTCAAGTGTTTCGTCAATATCCGGCAAATATCCCGACTTTACGCTCTTTGCTTTTGCGTGATCATATGCGATATTATCCACTGCAAAACGGTAGACGCCTGTGACTGCATCCAGATCAGTACTGGCGGACTTTACAAGTTCGGCACCTTTTTCGACAGCTTTTGTATCTGCATTATAATTTACAAACTGGTTGGGGTATAAAAATGGGGTGAATTCATTTTTTAATGCCACGTCCAGATCCTGCGAAAACAAAACGGCATACTTATCGCCGGCAATATTTTCAAATACCTGTACGCGGTAAGAACCGCTGCCCGCGCTCAGGGGAAAGGTATCATAGCCCGAGTCCGATTCCAGATCATACGTATAAGTGATGGCATCGGGCCCTGTGATCTGTGCCTTGATTCTGGCGTCATTTCCGGTACAGGATATCATGATATATCCATCCTCAGGATGCGAGGCGTCTATGATGACACTGTCATTTCCGTAGACCGTCGTTCCGTCTGCGGATGGGAGCAGTACACGGGGCGTATTGTCCCGGGTTCCTGTTTCTGTTTTGTCTGTTCGGTTTTTGCATTGGGTGCGGCAGAAGAAGTCTGACTGCATCCTGCAAGAAGGACAACGGAAAGAAGAAACAGGAAAAACCAACATTTATTTATAAGATTCAATTGAAATCCTCCTGTTTTAAGTTACAAGATATTCCTATTATAACACAATTCCGAACAATAAAAAATACGTTAAAGGTTGTTGTATGATGAATTATCTGATAAAATAAAAGTACGGAGCAATATGATGGACAACAGGAAAGGGACAACAGTATGGAGGAACGACGGGAACAGGATATTTTTTATATGAATATGCTGGGCGGATTTTCCATGAGGTATGGGATGCAGGATATCTCGTTTGCGCGAAGCGGGAATTCTAAGTTTATTCAGCTTCTTCAGCTTCTGATGATTCATCCGAGAAGACAGATCGCCAAAACGGAGATCATTGAAACTCTGTATGGAGATGAACGGATTGAGAATACAAATCTTACGCTGAACAATACGATTTTCCGGCTGCGGAAACAACTGGTAAAGGCAGGGCTTCCGCAGAATCAGTATATTGAAGTACGGCGCGGTACGTGTATCTGGAATATGGAGGTTTCAGCATGCGTGGATGTGCGGGAATTTGAAATTCTGGCAGAGCGTGCACAGACGGAAGCGGATGAGGAGGAGAGGGCCAGACTGTATCTGGAGGCATGTGAGATGTACAAGGGTGAATTTCTGGGAGCAGGAGATGACTCACCGAAATGGATAAAGCAGGAAGCTGAACATCTGCGCGAGCTGTATTTTAAAAGTCTGAGGGAGTGCCTGCAATATTTCAAACGGTGTCAGGACTATGAACAGATGCTGCATCTGTCAAGACGTGCTGCTGATCTTTATCCGTATGAGGAATGGCAGCTGTGGGTGATCGACAGTCTGCTGGCCGCCAATCGGTATAAAGAGGCGATGAGGGTGTATCAGGAAGTGACCCGGATGTATTTTACGGACTTAAAAAAACCCCCTTCAGAACAGATGCTGCAGCGTTTTCACACCATGAGCAGCCAGGTTCAGTTTGCACAGGGAGCTATGGAAGATGTCCGTCAGGCGGTGCAGGAGACCAATCGGATCAGAGGGCCGTATTACTGTACATTTCCGGGGTTTATTGATAACTACCGGTTTCTTGCACGCGGTTATGAACGACTTGGTATTGAAGGATATATGATTTTGTGCACCCTCACAGATTACCAGGGGTGGCCTCTGGAAAAAGAGGATACGCTTGAGGGGATGTGCTCGTTATTTATGGAGGCTGTATGCAGTTCGCTTAGGAGAGGTGATCTCTATACGCGCTACAGTGCCAATCAGTTTCTTATCTTACTTCCGGCGGCAGGGAAAGATAACTGCGTGGACATTATTAACCGACTGAATACCGCTTATAAAAAAGCGGGGTCCGGTCGGAATAAAGTGAATTATTATATGGCATCACTGAAGGAAATGGAATGCAGGGGCGGAGAAACGCTCGATGATTCGAAAACAGGAGGAAATGAAGATGAAGACACGGGTGGAAGAAACGATAACGAAGCACAGTAAAGGCTATAACTGTGCACAGGCGGTTGCCTGTACGTATTGTGACCTTGTGGGCCTGGACGAAGAGACAATGTTTAAGGTCACAGAGGCACTTGGCTCCGGAATGGGAAATATGGAAGGAACCTGCGGGGCTGTTTCCGCCGCATGCGTTCTTGCCGGGCTGAAGAGCAGCACAGCCAATCTGACTGCGCCCAACAGTAAGGCGGACTCCTACAAACTGTCTAAAGCGGTGATGGAAAAGTTCAAGGTGAAGAATGGCTCTGTTCTATGCAAAGAGCTGAAGGGCGTTGCCACGGGAAAGGCACTCTGCAGCTGTCCGGACTGCATCAAGGACGCAGCTTCACTGGCAGAGCAGATACTATTTGAAGAGTAAATGTTATGTTTTTATTTAGAAAGTCCGATATCCTTTAAGGCCTTAAGCCCCGGGAAATCGGACTTTTTGCACGGAGTTTATTATGATTGGATTATCTTTCCTGCCATATGCCGGATATGAAAAATAGGAAATATGGAAAAAGTATGGTATAATGTGAACACTTGGCGAGGTGTTTTCGAGCCGAGTAAGAACATAAGCGATGAAACGGATTGGCAATTGTAGAGTAAAGGAGGATACAGATTATGGAGAATACATTACAGAATCTGGATGAATACCGGAAGAGCCGCCCCATGGATGTGCAGGCAGTCATCAATATGGGAATGGATCTCTGTGAAGAACTGGAACAGTACAGGCAGACGCAGGAGCCTCACTGTGATATAAAAACGTCAAATATTCTGGTGACAGAGTCCGGAAAATTTAAACTGGCACAGCCAGGTGACAGCGCTCATTCTGAGCAGACAGCGGATCTTTATGCGCTGGGGCTTCTGATGTACCGGCTTCTGAACAAAGGCAGAATGCCTTTTATGCCGGAGTACCCGCAGAAAGCGACGGCACAGGATAAGCAGAATGCCATGCAGCGCTGCATGGCGGGAGATCCGTTTCCGGATCCGGTCATGGGTGGAAGCGCGATTGCAGAGGTACTGCGGAAAACGTGTCATATCCGGCCGGAGGAGCGTTATCTGACGGCAGGTGAATTAAAGCTGGCACTGGAAAGTGTAGTAACTGCGGCAACGATGCCCAACGGAGAGGTTCGAGAAAGTACGGAACGTACAATGCGGGAAGAAGAGCCGGTGAAGAAGGAGACAAAGACTGTTCAGCCTGCGGCAAAAGAACCTGAAAAACCGGACAGAAAACAAAAAGAGGTGGTCATACAGGAAAAAGACAATGGCAAAAAAGAGAAGAAGATCAGGAAAAAAACCAGACGGTCATCTTCGAAAGGCGGGTTTAGCATGCCAATGCCGCGTTTGGGTCTTCTGCAGTTATGGGTAACACTGTCAGCGCTTGCAGCAGCTGTATTTTTTATACTGGTGCGGGCAGGTGTGTTATCCGGGCTCACTGGACTTAAGGGATACATATTCTGCGGGGTACAGATCGTACTCTGTGCACTATGCTCGAGTACAGATCCGGATAATCCCGGACTGCAGCCGACGGTAAAACGGGGAATCCTGAAGTTCCTGTGGATTTTGACAACTCTGGATTCACTGTTTGTTATCCTGTATTCACTGATTTTAAGAAGCCTGTTGGATAAATATGGGATCCCTCTGACCTCGTTCTATGTACCGGGACTGATCTCCATGACAGCACCGATCCTTGCAGGGATTATCTACTGGGTATGGAGCAGATCCAGCGAGCGGATAGCTTATCATAAGCTCAGAATCTGTGCGACGTTTACGGCAGCTGTTGGCATTGTTATCGTGATTCTGGGGATTACAGGTTTTAATAAAAGCTTTTCGATGGTTGAACTGTACCCGTACTGGCTGGGAGCGCTGCAGCTGGTTCTGGCTCTGTTGTGTATTGTGAATGCGAACGGCAGGCCTGTGATCAAAACGTTGTGTGTCCTGACATTTGTGCTGGATATTGTGCTCCTCTTTATTCCTGCGATCCAGGAGAAGTTTTCTTCTTTTGGGCTTCCTGAATGGGTTCTGGGTAAAGCTTTCTGCGTGCTGACGTTCCTGATCCCCCTGATTGCTTGGCTTCTTTTATTCCGTCCACGCAGGGAATCCGAGGTAGAGCAGAAGATTCGTAAGTTTTAGAACACGAAGCCGGACTATTTGTCGAATCATGGAAATTTAATAAAAATGTAATTGTATCTTGGCCCAATGAGGGGTATGATAATAGTCATAGTGGGTAGACACAACAAACCTCTTGGGGACAGAGGTTTAGATATAAAGGGGAAGTATAGATTAATAGGCGGGAAGATATCATTACAATGGATGAGAGACAAAGAAGAGAGCGAATAGAGCGCATGAGGCGCGAGAAAGAAAAACAGCTGCGGCGAAGACGGCGTCAGAAAATGCTGATCAAACGCTGTGTGGCTGTTGCAGCCTGTGTGGCGGTAGTCCTTCTGTGCATCAGCGCAGTGTGGGCAGTCGTCAAACCCATGGTAAAGAATTCGGATACCTCGGGGAAGACGGATAAGGCTGTTATGGAAGTTGAGGCGGGGACCGGCGAAGGGGCGGAAACCGGCGAAACTGAAGATGGCAATGCGGCAGATAACGGTAATGCCGAAGGTAGTGACCAGTCCGGTGAAGGCACTTCAGGCGAGACGGCTGAAGGCGCTGATACACAGGCTGTCAAAGCGGAAATGGCCGCGGATACCGTGACCAGTTACGCGGTGCCGGGCTGGCAGGTTGATGATAACGGCTGGTGGTATGCCAATGAGGACCGTACATATTATAAGAATGGCTGGCTGGAAATTGATGGTCAGGAGTATTATTTCAATGCTGATGGATATATGCAGACCGGTTGGGCTGTTATCGGAGACCAGGGCTGTTACTTCAATGAAAACGGGGTGTACGAGCCGGATAAAGAGTCCAAGATGATTGCGCTGACGTTTGATGACGGTCCGGGAAAATATACGAGTGAACTGCTGGACATCCTGGAGGCAAACGGAGCCAGGGCGACTTTCTTTATGCTGGGAGAGTGTGTCAGTGAATACGGAGCGGATACAATTCCGAGGATGAAGGAGCTGGGATGTGAGCTCGGCAATCACTCCTTCGATCATCCAAACCTTAAGAGTCTTGATGCAGCTGGTATTAAAGACCAGTTTGACCGGACAGATCAGGCAATCGCACAGTACGCAGGCGGTGATGTGGCGACCCTGGCAAGGACGCCGTTCGGTTCTCAGGACGAGATGATCACCGGAGCGATCGGTAAGCCGTGCGTCTACTGGAGTCTGGATACGCTTGACTGGGAGACGAAAAATGTCGATTCCAATATATCGGCAGTTCTCGATAATGTATCGGATGGTGAAATCGTGCTGATGCATGATATCTGGCCTACGACAGTGGAGTCCTGCAAGACGATCATTCCGAAGCTTGTGGAAGAAGGATATCAGCTCGTGACGGTCAGTGAGCTGGCTGCTGCGAAGGGTGTCAGTATGGAAGACGGCGTTACATATTATGATTTTTATCCGGGAAAAGATGCGACCGCAGGCGGTGCGGATTCTGATGAGGAAGTCACCGACGAGAGCGAACCTGCAGCATAAAAGCACCCCATGTTTCTGATGAATGAACAATCAGAAACATGGGGTGTTTTTTGCGATGTTACGGATTATTTGGAAGCGCGTTTGCGCAGTCTTGCGTCCAGTATTTTTTTACGGATGCGCAGGCTGTCCGGTGTGACTTCCAGCAGCTCATCTTTATCGATGAACTCCAGGGCCTGTTCGAGACTCAACACACGCGGAGGCGTCAGTTTCAGCGCTTCATCAGCAGAAGAAGACCTTGTATTGGTGAGGTGTTTAGTCTTACAGACGTTGAGTTCAATATCCTCAGCCTTGCCGTTCTGTCCGATGACCATTCCGGCGTACACCTTTTCGCCGGGACCGATGAAGAGTGTTCCGCGGTCCTGAGCGGAGAACAGTCCATAAGTCACGGATTCACCTGATTCAAACGCGATCAGAGAACCCTGTTTGCGGTACTGGATGTCTCCCTTGTACGGACCGTATTCGTCGAAGACGGTATTCATGATACCATTTCCTTTGGTCGCCGTCATGAACTCACCGCGGTACCCGATCAGGCCGCGGGCAGGGATTGAAAATTCCAGGCGTGTGGATCCGTCACTCGCGAGACTCATGCCCTGAAGTTCTCCCCTGCGCTCGCTCAGTTTCTGGATTACGGATCCGGAGAATTCTTCCGGGACGTCTATGAAGGCAATCTCCATAGGTTCCAGAAGCTGGCCCCGCTCATTTTCCTTGTATAGTACCTCGGCTTTGCTGACGGCGAATTCGTACCCTTCACGCCGCATGTTTTCGATCAGTACCGACAGATGCAGCTCACCGCGGCCGGAAACTTTAAAGCAGTCCGGTGATTCCGTATCTTCCACCCGAAGGCTCACGTCAGTATTCAGCTCACGCATGAGACGTTCACGGATATGCCGTGAAGTAATAAATTTCCCTTCCTGACCCGCCAGAGGACTGTCATTAACCATAAACTGCATGGCAATAGTCGGTTCTGAGATTTTCTGGAACGGAATCGGCTGCGGATTTTCCGGGTCACACAGAGTGTCTCCGATGTGGATATCAGAGATACCGGATATGGCAACAATGGAGCCGATGCCGGCCTCTCTTACTTCTATTTTATTGAGACCGTCAAACTCGTACAGTTTGCTGATCTTTACTTTTTTCTTTTTGGTGAGGTCATGGTCATTGACAAGCATTACATCCTGATTGACAGTTATACTGCCGTTGTCAACTTTACCCACACCGATACGCCCCACATATTCGTTATAGTCAATGGTGCTGATCAGGAGCTGGGTTCCGGCATCCGGATCACCCTCCGGTGCGGGGATATGTGTGAGGATTGTGTCAAACAGGGGCTGCATATCCTGCGGAGTATCATCCAGATCCCGAAGCGCATATCCCGATTTAGCAGAAGCAAACAAAAACGGGCAGTCCAGCTGCCTGTCAGAGGCTTCAAGGTCCATCAGCAGTTCCAGCACCTCATCGACCACTTCGTGGGGGCGAGCCTCAGACCGGTCGATTTTATTCACGCAGACGATAACATCCAGGTCCAGTTCGAGTGCTTTGCGGAGTACAAATTTTGTCTGCGGCATAGCCCCCTCAAATGCGTCAACGACGAGGATAACACCGTTGACCATTTTCAGTACACGTTCTACTTCTCCGCCGAAATCGGCATGGCCGGGGGTGTCGATGATATTGATTTTTACATCTTTATATGATACTGCTGTATTTTTAGAAAGAATTGTGATACCGCGCTCACGTTCAATATCGTTGGAGTCCATGACACGTTCCTGGACCTCCTGATTTTCACGGAATACTCCGCTTTGCTTTAACAATTCATCCACCAGTGTCGTCTTGCCGTGGTCTACATGAGCGATAATGGCGACATTTCTTACATCTTCTCTCTTGGTCTTCATGGTATTTCCTTCCTGAATTTATATATTTTCTGTGGGTTTTGGGCTTAACCCGCGAAATTACGTGGATTTCCTGACTATACAAGTCTACCACATTTTGTTCGGAATACAAGTAATTATGAAAAAAATTATTTTTTGGTTCTAATGTGGGAAAAAATGGAATAGATATGATATAGACAAAATACAACGAAGAGGAAGGGGTACTATCATTCATGGCAGATAAGATTATTGAAAACAATCAGGTAGCAATTATGGGGAGGATCGCATCACAGTTTACGTTCAGCCATCAGGTATTTGGCGAGGGCTTTTATCTTGTCGACGTGCTGGTTAAACGATTAAGCGATTCAGAGGACCGGATTCCCGTCATGGTTTCCGAACGGCTCATCGATGTCACACAGGATTATGAGGGAGAGTATATCCAGGTGGCAGGGCAGTTCAGGTCCTACAACCGGCACGAGGAGAAAAAGAACCGGCTGGTGCTTTCTGTTTTTGCCAGAGAAATCAGTTTTGTTGACGAAGAAGATGAATCGATGAAATCGAATCAGATCTTCCTGGACGGTTACATATGTAAACCGCCGGTTTACCGAAAAACACCACTGGGCCGCGAAATCGCAGACTTGCTGATCGCGGTAAACCGTCCATATGGAAAATCGGATTACATTCCCTGCATATGCTGGGGGAGAAATGCCCGATATGCGTCAGCATTCCAGGTAGGAGGACACGTTCTCATCTGGGGAAGGATTCAAAGCAGAGAATACATGAAGAAAATCAGCGAGGACGAGACAGAACGCAGGATAGCTTATGAAGTGTCTGTGAGTAAACTGGAGTACGTGGATTGACAAAAAAAATGAATAATGATATAGTTAAAATAATCAAATAATTTTGATAGAGGTCGCATTCTTAATCAGTAGCTTATTGGATGTTTCGGGAACAGAGGAAGATAAGCAAAAGGGAAGAGTGCCGAAAGGGTAGGATACCGGGATTTTATCCTTGGGCATATGGTGAATAACCATATGACTGTCATCATTTCTGATGGAGTGCTATCTGAAGTTCATGGACTATATGTATTCTTTGGAGGCGGCCTGACGAAGGGATCGCCTCTTTCTTTGCTCACAATAAGGAGGAATAAAAATGGCAATTTTTAAAGGAGCCGGTGTAGCCATCGTTACACCTATGCACGAAGATTTATCGATCAACTACAACAAGCTGGAGGAGCTGCTGGAAGAACAGATTACGGCGGGCACAGATGCGATCATCATCTGCGGTACGACGGGTGAATCCGCGACATTGAGTGAGGAGGAACATCTGGAAGCCATTAAATTTACGATTGATAAGGTGGCGAAACGGATTCCTGTAATCGCAGGGACAGGTTCCAACAGTACACATACAGCGGTCAACATGTCAAAAGATGCCGCAGAATACGGTGCGGACGGACTGCTCATCGTGACACCGTACTATAATAAAGGGACTCAGAACGGATTGATCAGACATTATACTACAATTGCTGAAGCGGTTAAGAAACCGATCATCATGTATAACGTGCCGAGCAGAACAGGATGCAATATACTGCCCCCCACGGTAGCGTCTCTGTTTAAAAATGCGGAGAACATTGTCGGCATCAAGGAAGCGACCGGAAATATTTCGCAGGTTGCAAAAGTGATGGAACTGACAGACGGTAAGATTGATCTTTATTCGGGTAATGATGATCAGATTGTTCCGCTGCTGTCACTCGGCGGTATCGGTGTGATTTCTGTGCTGTCAAACATTGCTCCAAAGGAAACCCACGATATTGTCATGAAGTATCTCGAGGGGGATGTTGCAGGCAGCCGCGATCTTCAGATCAGGGCAATCTCACTGATTGATGAGCTGTTCTGTGAAGTGAATCCGATTCCGGTGAAGGCTGCGATGAATCTTATGGGCAAGGATGTAGGACCGCTCCGTCTTCCGCTGACAGAGATGGAACCGGCTAATCAGGCAAGGCTGGCAGCTGCAATGAGAGACTTTGGACTGAATGTGGTAAAATAGAAAGGAACGACATGGTTAGAATTATAATGCACGGATGCAACGGCCATATGGGACAGGTGATCTCTGGCCTTGTAAAAGAGGATGAGGGAGCCGAGATCGTGGCCGGTATTGACGTAGTGGACAATCGGGACAACGGATATCCCGTGTTTACGGACATGAATGAGTGTGAAATTGAAGCGGATGCAATCATTGACTTTTCCACGGCCAAAGCAGCAGATGCAATTTTGGATTACAGCGCCAGGAGACAAATCCCTATCGTACTGTGTACAACCGGGTTATCAGAGGAACAGCTTCATAAGGTGGAAGAAACTGCAAAAAAAGTTGCGGTTCTCAAATCTGCCAATATGTCACTCGGTATCAACATGCTGCTGAAACTTCTCAAAGAGGCAGCACAGCTCCTTGCACCTGCTGGCTTTGATATGGAGATTGTGGAGAGACATCACAGACTGAAAGTCGATGCACCAAGCGGAACTGCGCTGGCGCTGGCAGACAGTATCAATGAAGCACTGGATAATTCCTATGAATATAAATATGACAGAAGTCAGGAACGTAAAAAAAGAGAAAAAAATGAAATCGGTATCTCTGCAGTTCGCGGCGGAACAATTGTAGGAGATCACGAGGTGATCTTTGCGGGAGCTGATGAAGTGATCGAGTTCAGGCATACAGCTTATTCAAAAGCCATATTTGGGAAAGGCGCTGTTCAGGCTGCTAAATTCCTGAAGGGAAAAGGACCGGGGCGTTTTGATATGAGCGACGTAATCAATGAAGCTTAAAAAATAAAAAAATTGAATAAATTCCGACAGACACGTGTATATTAATAACATCGAAATCTGATAAGAGAAAGAAAAGGAGACGATATTATGAAGTGTATGAAGAAGTGGATGTTGGGATTGATGCTGGCAGCGATGGTATGTTTCATGGCGGGATGTGGTAACGCTGATAATACTGATAAAAACAATGCAGCCACAGAGGAAAATACCGACGGGACAGACAACGGTGTTGATGATAATAATAACACCGGCAACGTGAACGATGCTACAGACGGTACAACAAACAATACCACGGACAACGCGACTACCGGAAATGACAATACCGGCAATGAAGCAGGAACCGGCGGACTGAATTCTGACGGCACGAATACGAACGGCACAACAGATAACAATAACAACAATGGCGATAATCTTGTCGAGGACGCCGGCGAAGGAATTGAAGACCTGGGACAGGGTGTGGAAGATCTCGGAAAAGATGCATCCAACGATGCGCGTACTAATCCATAACCCGCTGTGATGTAATTGCATGCTGCCGTTGCCGGATGGCGATGGCAGCATTTTAACGCTGGTATGAGCTCTTTTGGATGGAGGATACGATGTATGCGGTTTCGGCCTTGCATTGATATACATAATGGAAAAGTAAAACAGATCGTGGGAGGAAGCCTGAAAGACCTGGGAGACCTGGCTCAGGAGAATTTTGTTTCCGCGCAGGATGCTGTGTTTTATGCGGAGCTTTACCGCAGCCGGGGAATCGGCGGGGGACATGTGATTCTGCTGAATCCCGAATCCTCCCCATATTACAGGCAGACAAAGCAGCAGGCATTGAATGCCCTGAAAGCTTATCCGGGGGGCCTGATGGCGGGAGGAGGAATTCACGCCGGGAATGCAGCTGAGTTTCTGGAGGCAGGGGCAAGTCATGTGATCGTGACATCATATGTATTCCGGGATGGTAATATTTCCTGGGATAATCTGAACCGCATTACGAAAGCAGTCGGACGTGAGCATCTGGTTCTCGACCTGAGCTGCAGACTGAAGGGCAGAAGTTACTATATTGTAACAGATCGGTGGCAGAAGTTTACCGAAGTGACCGTGACGCAGGAGGTTATGGATGAGCTGGCAGAATACTGCGATGAATTCCTGATACATGCGGTCGATGTAGAAGGAAAAGCCTCCGGTATTGAGACGGACCTTGTGCGCATTCTGGCAGGACACCGCAGGAATCCGATCACGTATGCGGGGGGGGTTGGCTGCTATGAAGACTTATATCGGCTGCGTGAGACCGGGGGGAACAAAATTGACGTGACGGTGGGCAGTGCACTTGATCTGTTCGGCGGGCCTATGGAGTACGAACAAATTTTGAGAATATGCGATAATTAACAGTTTTAATGTAGAATAATAAGAAGTTTTCTAAATTCTATTGCGAACAAATTAGACATGTATTATAATATGAATAATTACAGATGACGGCAGACGTTCCTGTCAATCGGCGTTGCCCTCACTGTAAAATACGAGCCAAAGGGGTTGACATCATGAATTTTATAATTAGTGGAAAGAATATTGAGGTTACTTCAGGACTGAAATCGGCGATCACAGAAAAACTGGGTAAGCTGGAGAGGTACTTTACACCGGAGACGGAAATCGTTGTTACATTAAGCGTAGAGAAAGAGCGTCAGAAAATTGAAGTGACAATCCCGGTAAAAGGAAATATCATCCGTTCAGAGCAGGTCAGCAATGATATGTACGTATCGATCGATCTGGTAGAGGAGGTTATCGAAAGACAGTTAAGAAAGTATAAAAATAAAATCGTTGATAAACATCAGGACGGAGGTAATCTCCAGAAGGCTTTTATAGAGAAAGAAGCAGACGATGATGAAGAGGTAAAGATCATCCGCACGAAACGATTCGGGATCAAACCGATGTATCCGGAAGACGCATGTGTGCAGATGGAACTGCTCGGTCACAATTTCTTCGTGTTCTGCAATGCAGAGACAGAAGAAGTAAATGTAGTGTACAAGAGGAAAGGGAATACGTACGGACTGATAGAACCGGAATTTTCCTGATAGACGGAGAGATAAACAGGATGCTTTGGCATCCTGTTTTTTGTACAATAAAATGTCGATAGAACTCTGATAATTATAAACGAATATTTCTTTTTCGTGAACATTCTTAAGAATAACTTAAATATGTGTGTACACTATTGATTTTGGGGCATTGTTACCGTATGCTGTAAGTAAGAAATGGGTTAAAAAGGGGCGTATGAAAGAGCTGAAAAAATGGAAAAGAGGTGTGCAGTATGAAAGGAAAAACGAAAAGGTTTGGAAAAGTATTCATGTCAGTGATCTTGACGCTGGGTATGATCTTCGGCAATATGTCAGCGGTGCTGGCAGCCGATTATTCATTAAATACTGGTATTAAGGCGGGAGATTCGAAACAGCTGCAGTCCGGCGATAAGATTACAGCTGGTTCCGACAGTGTATTCCAGGTTGTTCAAAGTGGGAAGGTAGTTTATCCTTCTGACGGAGCGATCAAAGGTTACCTGGATGAGGAGCAGACGAAGGAAAGCGGCAGATCATACGGAAAGGGTTCCTACACTTTGCCGGCAGCAGAATCCGGAAAGATCTGGAAAGCGACTGCTGCACAGAATAAGGACTGGTTTTATGACGAGGCGAATGCCAAAATGCGCCAGGGGGCGTATGTGATAACACTGGAACAGACGTCAGAATCAAAGGAACAGCCGAAAGAGGAACTACAGGCTCCGGCTGTGAAAGCGTCGGTAGATGCCGAGACCCCGGTGATTACGGGAAATCCAGCAGATGGTACATACGATAAGGACGCACCTGCAGCAGCCCTCAGTGTCACGGCGTCGGTAAATGACGAAGGCACACTGAGTTATCAGTGGTACCAGAGCACGGATGCAGCTTCTGACGGAACACCTGTTGGGGACGGCACAAACAGCTATACACCGGGAACAGGGACAGCAGGAACCACGTATTATTACTGTGTGGTGACGAATACGAACAATGCGGCGACAGGTGAAAAGACGGCGACTGCTGTCAGCGCCAGAGCAACGGTTACGGTAAATGAACCGGCACCGCCGGTGGTAGATGCCGAGACCCCGGTGATTACGGGAAATCCAGCAGATGCCACATACGATAAGGACGCACCTGCAGCAGCCCTCAGTGTCACGGCGTCGGTAAATGACGAAGGCACACTGAGTTATCAGTGGTACCAGAGCACGGATGCAGCTTCTGACGGAACACCTGTTGGGGACGGCACAGACAGCTATACACCGGGAACAGGGACAGCAGGAACCACGTATTATTACTGTGTGGTGACGAATACCAATACCGCAGTGACAGGTACTCAGACGGCAGCGGCGACGAGTGAAAGAGCGGCTGTCACAGTGAATGACAACCAGCCGGCAGCAGCACAGACACCACAGTTCACGGCTCATCCACAGTCCGCAGAGTATGATAAAGGCGAGACAGCGACGGCGCTTGGGGTAACAGCGGAAGTGACGGACGGCGGAACTTTAACGTATCAGTGGTACCAGAACACCAAAAATGATACCACAAGCGGAACTGAGATCACGGGAGAAACAAACAGCACCTTTACTCCCCCAGCGAATGCGGCGGGAACAGTATATTATTATTGTATCGTAACGAATACGAAGGACGGGAATACAGCGGCGGCAGCCAGCAACACGGCAGCGATAACTGTCAATGATTCCACACCCCCGGCTGACGTACAGACTCCGGCTGTCAAGAAAGACCCAAAAGGCGGCACATATAAAAAAGACGGCAAGGCAGATCCGCTCAGTGTGACGGCGGAAGTTACGGATGGCGGAACATTGAGCTATCAGTGGTATCAGAATAATACCAACAATATTGCAACCGGAACCAGAATTGACGGCGCAACAACCAGTGAGTATACGCCGAAGACGGATAAGGCCGGAGAGACATATTACTACTGTATCGTAACGAATACGAAGGACGGGAAAACAGCATCTGCGTCCAGTAATGCAGCTAAGGTCGTTGTGACGGATACGCAGAAGACGGATGCCAGAGCACCGAAGATCACAGGAAATCCCAAAGGGGCATCGTACTTTACTGGTACATCTGCCAAAGAGCTGCAGGTAAAGGCTGAGTCTCCGGATGGGGGAAAACTCACATATCAGTGGTACTCCAACACTAAGAACAGCACCAAAAACGGAACGGTGATCGAGGATGCGACAAAGAGCACCTATACACCGTCCACGAAGAAAAACGGAACAGTATATTATTACTGTGTGGTGACAAATACGAATAAAGATGTGACTGGTAATCAGACTGCGACGGCTGTCAGTGATACGGCGAAAATCGCGGTGAGCACCAGGACGAATGCGGAGACGCCTTCTGTAAGCGGACCGAGCAATGCGACATACTATAAAGGTAAAGCCGCAAAGGCGATGGAAGTGAAAGCCAGTGTAAAAGACGGCGGAACATTAAGCTATCAGTGGTACTCCAGCACAAAGAACAGTACAAAAGACGGAAGTGCGATCAAGGGAGCGACGAAGAGCACCTATACACCGTCCACCGCTTCTGTGGGAACGATGTATTACTACTGTGTAGTCACGAATACCAATAAGTCGGCAAACGGCGATCAGACGGTATCCATTACCAGCCGTGCAGCAAAGATTGCGGTGAAGGCGTCTACCACAAAGGCAAGTACGACGAAACGTACACTCAGCACCAAGAGTACGCGTGCCGCGAATGCGAAGACGGGTGATGAGACGAATATTATGCTGTGGATTGCCCTCCTTGCGGCAGCAGGTATCATTATAGCGGTACTGGCAGTCAGGATTAAAAGAAACCGTAAATAAAGATCACAATGAATGACAGGCAGTATATCAATGGCGGACCGGTTTCAAACCGGTCCGCTTAATCTTTGTAAATTCAGGGTTGACATACGTTTGGAACCTGCTATAATACTTTTATGCCTAAATAGTTTGATATACGAAATATTTTAAAATAAAATATTCATAAGTTCAAATTACGACAGGATATTTACTTTAGTATAATTTCATGACAAAGAGAGAGTAAAAATATGAGAGCGAGAATTTTGGGTACCGGAAGCTATCTGCCGGAGCATATTATGACAAACGATGATATCGCACAGCTGGTGGATACCAGTGACGAATGGATCAGAGAGAGAACCGGGATCAAAAAGAGGCATCTTACCGATCAGGGGACGGTATCCATGGCGGCTGAAGCCGTAAAAAAAGCTTTAGAGGCTGCGGCAACGTCCGTTGAGGAGCTGGATATGATACTGTTTGCGACCGTTACGCCGGATTATCTGTTTCCGAGTGCGGCATGTCAGCTGCAGGATTCGATCGGTGCGGAGAACGCAGTCTGCATGGACATCAATGCGGCGTGTTCCGGGTTTGTGTTTGCTCTGAATACGGCAGCATCCTATATACAGTCCGGGATTTACGGGAAGATTCTGGTAGTGGGAGCGGAGACTCTTTCAAAAATAGTTGACTGGGAAGACAGAAGCACCTGCATTCTTTTTGGTGACGGCGCCGGGGCAGCTGTTGTGGGCGCTGATGAGACGGGAATAGAATGCATGGACATGGGGTGCGACGGATCGAAAGGCATGGTGCTTTACTGTGAAGGCAATCCGCTGCAGAACCCGCTGGTGAGCCATACGCCTGACGGCCGGAAAATGCATATGGATGGACAGGCGGTCTTCAAATTTGCGATCCGCAAAGTGCCTGAGACGATTCGCAGGGTGCTCGAAAAGAGCGGAACTGATATAAAAGAGATCGATCATTTTATCATGCACCAGGCAAACCGGAGGATTCTGGCTTCCGCAGCAAAAGCACTGAAGATCCCGAATGAGAAGATGCCGATGAATATGGATGGGTGCGGCAATATTGCTGCGGCAAGTATTCCAATCTTACTGGACGAGTACAGCAGGTCGGGAAAGATTAAAAAAGGGGATAAATTAATCCTGTGTGCGTTCGGCGGGGGATTGAGCTGGGGCAGTACGCTCATGACATGGTAGTAAGCGGCCGGAAGGTCAGCATTACAATAAATAATTTATGAAAGATAAAAGGAGAACAAAAAAATGTTAGAAAAAATGAAAGAATTAATTGCAGAGCAGCTGGGTATCGATGCAGGCAGCATTACACCGGAAAAATCCTTAAAAGATGATCTGAATGCGGATTCACTTGATCTGTTTGAACTGGTGACAAATCTGGAAGATACTTATGAAATCGAAATTCCGGCTGAGGATCTGGAAAGTATGATAACAGTTCAGGATGTTATTGATTACCTGAAAAATAAAGGCATTGACGAAGAATAAGATTGCGAAAGGCAGGTAGGCCATGAAAACAAGAGTGACGGACATACTGGGTACAGAATATCCTATCATCCAGGGCGGGATGGCCTGGGTGGCAGAACATCATCTGGCGGCGGCAGTTTCCAATGCAGGCGGACTGGGACTGATCGGTGCGGCAAATGCACCGGCTGAGGTAGTACGCGAAGAAATACGAAAAGTCAGGGAGCTGACGGACAGGCCATTTGGAGTGAATATTATGCTGATCAGTCCGAGTGCAGAAGAGGTAGCGCAGCTTGTGACAGAGGAAAAGGTTCCGGTCATCACGACAGGAGCAGGCAACCCGGAGAAATTTATGAAAACATGGAAAGAATCCGGCATGAAAGTAATTCCTGTTGTGGCGAGTGTTGCACTGGCAAAGCGTATGGAACGATACGGAGCAGATGCCGTTGTGGCAGAAGGCTGCGAGGCGGGCGGACATATTGGGGAACAGACGACGATGACACTGATTCCGCAGGTCGCGGATGCGGTTGAGATACCAGTGATCGGAGCCGGAGGAGTCGGCGACGGCAGAGGGATGGCGGCCATGTTTTTGCTGGGTGCGGAGGGTGTTCAGATCGGTACACGTTTTGTGGTATCTGATGAGTCTATCGTGCATGAAAATTATAAAGAACGGATTGTAAAGTCAAAGGATATCGACAGCGTCGTGACAGGCCGCTCTACAGGACATCCGGTCCGTTCGCTAAGGAACCAGAACACGAAAGAGTATCTGAAAAAAGAGCAGGAAGGAGCTTCCTTTGAAGAACTGGAGCTTCTGACACTCGGTTCACTGCGCAGAGCGGTGCTGGAGGGGGATACGAAAAATGGAAGTGTGATGGCAGGGCAGATTGCAGGACTGATCAAACGGCGTCAGACCTGTAAGGAAATCATCGAAGAACTTGTAAATGAGACCGAGACGCTGTTAAAAGGAGCGGAAAAATGGGAAAAATAGCATATATCTTCCCGGGTCAGGGAGCACAGAAAGCCGGTATGGGTCAAGATTTTTATGAAAATTCCCCCATCTCAAAGGCAGTTTTCGAGAAGGCAGGAGAGCTGCTGGGATTTTCCATGGAAGCACTTTGCTTTGAGGAAAATGACCGGCTGGACATCACCGAGTATACGCAGGCAGCTATGGTCACAACCAGCACTGCGATGCTGCGTGAACTTCAGAAGCGGGGGTTTGTACCGGATGTGACGGCGGGATTAAGCCTTGGGGAGTACTGTGCGCTTGTCTGCTGCGGTGCGATGAGCTTTGAGGATGCCGTGCAGGTGGTTCGTCAGAGAGGAATTCTGATGCAGGAGGCTGTCCCGGCAGGGCAGGGCGGCATGGCTGCTGTGATGGGGCTGTCTGCTGAAGCCATCGAACAGGTACTGAATCATATCCCGGGTGTTCAGATAGCCAATTATAATTGCCCTGGACAGATCGTGATATCCGGAGAAAAAAAAGCGGTGGATACTGCAGCGGCAGCCTTAAAGGATGCCAAAGCAAAAAGGGTAGTGCCGTTAAATGTCAGCGGTCCGTTTCATTCAGAGATGCTGAAGGAGGCGGGGAGCAGGCTGGGACAGACGCTTGCGTCTGTGGCGGTCTTCGAACATGAGATTCCGTATGTGACGAACGTGACCGCGTCTTACGTCGGCGGCACAGATAAGATCAAAGAGCTTCTGATTCGTCAGGTCAGCAGTTCCGTGCGCTGGCAGCAGAGCGTGGAAGCGATGATTGCAGATGGAGTGACTCATTTTGTGGAGATTGGTCCTGGACGGACGCTCGCATCATTTGTAAAAAAGATTTACAGAGATGCAGCCGTCTACAATGTGGAAAAATGGGAGCAGCTTGACGGATTACAGGATTTTTACCGGCAGGCAGGAAAATAAAGGAGAATGACTATGTTGGAGAATCAGGTAGCTATCGTAACAGGGGGTGCCAGGGGAATCGGACGTGCGATCGCACTCGCACTGGCAGCTGAGGGAGCGTATGTCGTAGTGAATTATGCGAGTTCCTCCCAGAGGGCGCAGGAAGTGGTGAAGGAAATCCAGGAAAGAGGCGGACAGGCGGAAGCGGGTCCCTGTAACGTCGCGGACGGCGCAGCGGTAGCATCATGGTTTGCCGACATTATGGCTCGCCTGGGGCGGATTGATATTCTGGTAAATAATGCGGGCATTACAAAAGACGGACTTCTTATGCGCATGAGTGAAGAAGATTTTACCAGGGTGCTGGATACAAATCTGACAGGCGCCTTTCACTGCTGTAAATGGGCGGTGAAGTCCATGATACGCCAGCGGAGCGGGAAAATCGTAAATATTTCTTCCGTATCCGGCGTGTCAGGAAATGCAGGACAGGCCAATTACAGCGCTTCCAAGGCGGGACTGATTGGATTGACAAAGTCTGTTGCAAGGGAAGTGGCTTCCAGAGGAATTACCGTGAATGCGGTGGCTCCGGGATTTATTGAGACAGATATGACAGAGGTTCTGTCAGAGAAAGTAAAAGAAGGGGCAAAGGCTCAGATCCCGCTGAAAGATTTCGGGAGACCGGAGGATGTGGCAGATGCAGTTGTATTTCTGGTATCAGAGAAAAGCCGGTATATTACCGGACAGGTGCTGCACGTGGACGGTGGAATGGTAATGTAATGGGAACTCGCCTGAACACTGCACATAATGATATAAAGGAGAAAATCCATGAGAAGAGTTGTTGTTACGGGGATGGGAGCCATCACCCCGATCGGAAACAGTGTGGATGCATTCTGGGAGGCTGTAAAGAGTCAGACCGTGGGCATCGGAGAGATTACAAAGTTTGATATATCAGATTATAAAGTGAAAATTGCAGCGGAAGTCAAAGACTTCGACGCGAAAGAATATATGGACGCCAAAGCGGCAAAGCGTATGGAGGCATTCTGTCAGTATGCGGTTGCGGCATCGAGAGAAGCAGTAAGTGATTCCGGCATCGATATGGAGGAAGAAGACCCGTATATGGTAGGAATCAGTATAGGATCGGGAATTGGGAGCCTGCAGACCGTGGAGCGTGAATTTCAGAAACTGCTGAAGGGCGGTCCGAGAAAAGTCAGCCCTATGATGGTGCCGATGATGATCAGCAATATGGCAGCAGGGAACGTCAGCATCCAGCTTGGATGCAAAGGAAAAAGCATCAATGTGGTGACGGCATGTGCGACGGGAACGCATTCCATCGGCGAAGCATTCCGGACGATCCAGTATGGTGATGCGGATGTGATGCTGGCGGGGGGGGCCGAGAGCTCGATCACGCCGATCGGTGTTTCCGGATTTTCATCGCTGACGGCTCTGACATCAGCATCTGACCCGATGCGCGCATCGATTCCGTTTGACAAGGAGCGAAGCGGTTTTGTGATAGGCGAAGGAGCAGGAGTTGTAGTACTGGAAGAACTGGAGCATGCAAAGAAGAGAAATGCCAGAATTTATGCGGAAATCGTAGGATACGGTGCCACGAGCGATGCCTACCACATTACTTCTCCCATAGAAGACGGCAGCGGAGCTGCAAAAGCCATGGAAAAGGCGATGAATGATGCCGGAATCAGGGCGGAGGACGTGGATTATATCAACGCCCATGGAACGAGTACGCATCATAATGACCTGTTTGAGACGAAGGCAATCAGGCTGGCGCTTGGCAAAGAAGCAGAAAAGGTAAAGATCAGTTCTACAAAGTCCATGATTGGGCATCTGCTTGGTGCAGCCGGGGGTGTGGAATTTATTACCTGTGTAAAATCTATACAGGACGGTTATCTTCACCCGACCGTCGGGTATCAGGTGCCGGATGAAGAATGTGATCTGGATTATATCACAGGAGGCCCTGTGGAGCAGGAGGTTGACTGTTGTCTCACGAATTCTCTGGGATTCGGCGGACATAACGCGACACTCTGTGTCAGAAAATATCGCGGGCAGGAGGAAGCATAAGTGGAAGCAGAACAGATTATACGTTTGATAGAGACTGTCTCAGCCTCATCACTCTCGGAATTTGAATATCAGGAAGGCGATGTCAAGCTCGTTTTAAAAGCGGAGAAGCAGGTAGTCGCAGCAGTTCCGGCAGCAGCAGCGCCGGTTGCAGTACCGGAGTCCATCGAGGAGACAGAGATCATTGACGATGGAACACTGATCAAATCCCCGCTTGTGGGAACGTTCTACAGTGCACCGTCGGAGGATGCGCAGGCGTTCGTTCAGGTGGGGGATACTGTGAAAAAAGGGCAGGTAATCGGAATCATTGAGACGATGAAGCTGATGAATGAGATCGAATGTGACAGGGACGGCGTGATCACCGGGATACTGATTGAAAATGAGCAGGTGGTTGAATACGGGCAACCGCTGTTTCGGATTGGATAAGGAGGGGCAGTATGGCACTTGGAATCAAAGAGATTGAAGCGATTATACCACACCGTCATCCGTTTCTGCTGATCGACCGCATCGATGAACTGGAACCCGGTGTGCGCGCAGAAGGAATCAAGAATGTAACTTTTAAGGAAGACTTTTTCGCAGGTCATTTTCCGGAAGAACCGGTGATGCCGGGTGTACTGATCGTGGAAGCGCTTGCACAGGTGGGGGCTGTTGCCATCTTAAGTGTGGACGAGAACAAAGGGAAGACAGCATTTTTTGGAGGAATGGACAAAGTTAAATTCCGCAGAAAAGTAGTGCCGGGAGACACGCTTCGCCTGGAATGTGAGATTGTGAAACAAAAAGGACCGATCGGTGTCGGCCGTGCAACGGCGACCGTTGACGGTAAGACGGCAGTTACTGCCGATATGACATTTGTGGTAGGATAGGTGATTGCATGATAAAGAAAGTATTGATCGCAAACCGGGGTGAGATCGCGGTGCGTATTATCAGAGCGTGTCGTGAGATGGGGATTGCTACGGTTGCCGTATACTCGGAGGCAGACCGGGATGCCCTGCATACCCTGCTGGCTGACGAAGCCATCTGCATCGGTCCGGCTCCGTCAAAGGAAAGTTATCTGAATATGGAACGTATCTTAAGTGCAACGATCACCATGGAGGCGGATGCCGTTCATCCGGGATTTGGATTCCTCTCGGAGAACAGTAAATTTGCTCAGATGTGCGAAAAATGCGGCATCACCTTTATCGGGCCGAAAAGTGATGTGATCGCCCGTATGGGAAATAAGGCGGAAGCCAGGAATACCATGATCGCGGCACATGTTCCGGTGGTACCGGGGAGCACAGAGTCAATCCTGGATGTAAAAAAAGGGAAGAAAGCTGCGGCGGATATCGGATATCCCGTGATGATCAAGGCGGCTTCCGGAGGTGGAGGCCGAGGTATGCGGGTTGCCATGTCACCGGAGGAATTCGATGCACAGTTCCAGACGGCACAGCGGGAGGCGGAGCAGGGATTCTCCGATCCGACGATGTATATCGAGCGTTTTGTGCAGGAACCGCGGCATATTGAATTCCAGATCCTGGCGGATCGTTATGGAAATGTGGTACATCTCGGGGAACGTGACTGCTCCGTACAGCGCCGCCATCAGAAAATGATCGAAGAATCACCGAGTCCCGCCATCTCCGAAGACCTCCGCGCCGAAATGGGAAGGGCTGCGGTGAAAGCGGCTCTTGCGGCGGGTTATGAAAATGCAGGTACGATCGAATTTCTGGTGGATAAGAACAGAGAATTCTTTTTTATAGAGATGAATACAAGAATTCAGGTGGAGCATCCGGTGACGGAGGCTGTGACAGGGCTGGACCTGATCAAGGAACAGATCAGGATCGCATCAGGGGAAAAACTTCCATTTTCACAGGATGACATCTGTCTGAGGGGTCATGCGATGGAATGCAGGATCAATGCTGAAAATCCGGATAAAAACTTTATGCCATGTCCGGGGACGATCCAGGACAGCCATTTCCCGGGAGGAAACGGCGTTCGGATCGACAGTGCGGTATATAACGGGTATCAGATTCCGCCGAACTATGATTCCATGATCGCCAAAGTGATTGTTCACGGCGCAAACCGTGAGGAGGCATTGCAGAAAATGCGCTCGGCACTTGATGAGATGGTCATAGAAGGTGTGGATACGAACAAGGAATATCAGATGCAGATTATTGAACACCAGGTTTTCCGGGAGGGAAAACAGGACACTTCATTTATTGAGAAATATCTGTAGCCGTGGAGGTAGTGATGTTAAAGAATTTATTACGGAAATCTCCGTCCAATATGAATATGAAAAAGGGAGAAGAGGCACCGGATGTGCTGAAAACTCTCTGGGCAAAATGCAGCAAGTGCGGTGAACTGGTTTACAGGGATGATGTGCGTGCGAATTATTATATTTGCCCAAAATGCGGCGGATATTTCCGTCTGAATATAAAGCGCCGGCTGAAAATGACAGTGGACGGCGGCAGTTTTGAGGAATGGGATGCAGATCTTGAGACCGGCAATCCGCTGCAGTTTGAGGGCTATGAAGAGAAGATCAAGGCGGCACAGGAAAAAACATCACTCGCGGAAGGTGTTGTGACAGGTAAAGCTGCCATTGAAGGACTTACCTGTGCAGTCGGCGTCATTGATGCCCGGTTTCTGATGGGAAGCATGGGCTATGTCGTCGGAGAAAAAATTACACGCATGATAGAACGTGCTACGGCGCTTAGGCTTCCGATCGTTATGTTCTGCTGTTCAGGAGGAGCCAGAATGCAGGAAGGCATGGTCTCTCTGATGCAGATGGCGAAGACTTCCGCAGCATTAAAAAGACACAGTAATGAAGGACAGCTGTATATATCTGTTCTGACGGATCCTACGACGGGCGGGGTGACGGCGAGTTTTGCAATGCTTGGAGATGTGATTCTGGCAGAGCCGAAAGCACTGATTGGATTTGCAGGTCCGCGTGTCATTGAGCAGACGATTCGGCAGAAGCTCCCGGAAGGATTTCAGCGTTCCGAATTTTTGCTTGAACATGGGTTTGTCGACAAGATCGTGGAGCGTGCAGATATGAGGAAAACGCTTGCAGACATCATACGTATGCATACGCTTTCAGAAAAAGCATCTGCGCCGGCTGAGGCAGATCTGGCAAAATCACGCAAACGGAAGGAAAACCGGGATGCCTGGAGTGTAGTGGAGACCTCCAGACGGGCAGACCGTCTGACGGCACTCGACTATATTGAAAATATTTTTACGGACTTCATAGAATTTCATGGTGACCGTTACTGCCAGGATGACGGAGCGGTCGTCGGGGGAATTGCGATGCTGGGGGCGACACCCGTCACGGTCATCGGACAGCAGAAGGGAAAAAACCTGAAGGATAATCTGGTCCGGAACTTTGGGATGCCGTCTCCGGATGGCTACCGGAAGGCACTGAGACTTATGAAACAGGCGGAGAAATTTCACCGCCCGGTGATCTGTCTGGTGGATACACCGGGGGCGTTCTGCGGACTGGAAGCCGAGGAGCGCGGTCAGGGAAGAGCGATCGCGGATAATCTGTTCGAGATGTCGGATCTGAAGACGCCCATCCTCTCCATGGTAATCGGAGAAGGCGGAAGCGGCGGTGCTCTTGCCATGGCTGTGGCAGACGAAGTCTGGATGATGGAAAATGCAGTCTACTCGATTCTGTCCCCGGAGGGATTTGCTTCCATTTTGTGGAAGGACAGCAAAAAAGCAAATGAAGCGGCCGGGGTCATGAAAATCACCGCAGACGATCTGCTGGGCCTTGGTATCATTGAGAAAGTGATTCCGGAAGAAAAACCGGCATGCCAGGAGAATCAGCGTCAGATCTGCAGAATGCTGCGTGCAGAGATCCGAAGTTTTCTGGTGCGTTTCCAGGGAAAGACAGACAGTGAGCTTCGGGATCACCGTTACCAGCGTTTCCGCAAAATGTAACGAGTGCAGGAATAGAGAGGGAAAAATTAATGACAGAGCAAAAACCTTTGAGAATCGGGGAGCTGACGGTACCCCTTCCGCTGATCCAGGGTGGGATGGGAGTCGGAGTCAGTCTTTCGGGACTGGCGGGAGCTGTGGCGAAAAACGGCGGCATCGGCCTGATCTCCACGGCACAGATCGGTTTCCGGGATCCCGAATTTCGTAAAAACCCAATTGAGACAAATCTGCGGGTGATGAAGGAAGAACTGGATAAAGCCCGTGCGATTGCGCCCGGAGGGATACTGGGATTCAATATCATGGTCGCCACGAGACGATATGAAGATTATGTGAAAGCGGCACTGAAGGCGGGGGCTGATATCATCGTATCAGGTGCCGGGCTTCCGGTGGATCTGCCGAAATATGCAAAAGGTTTTAAGACGAAGCTGGCACCGATCGTATCTTCGCTGAAAGCGGCGAAACTGATCTGCAAACTCTGGGACCGCCGTTATCAGACGACACCGGATCTCATTGTGATCGAGGGACCAAAGGCGGGAGGTCATCTGGGATTTTCAGAGGAAGAACTTAAGACATATACGGACGAGAGTTATGAGGAAGAGATTAAAAAGATTATCTGCGCGGTCAGGGAATGCGGTGACAAATACCAGAAGAACATACCGGTCGTTGTGGCGGGCGGAATCTATGACGGACAGGATGTACAGCATATGATCGGGGAAGTAGGGGCAGATGGGGTACAGGTTGGAACCAGATTTGTTACGACCAAAGAGTGTGACGCTCCGATGTCCTATAAAGAGCGGTATCTGAGAGCCAGGGAGGCAGATATTGTGATCACGAAAAGTCCGGTGGGGATGCCGGGACGTGCGATCAGGAATTCATTCTTAACAGCGGATCATACGCAGGAGAAGCGCCCCCAGGGCTGCCTTCAATGCCTGGAAAAATGTAATCCTGCACAGATTCCGTACTGTATCACACAGGCGCTTGTAAACGCGGTCACGGAAAAAACAGAACTGGCACTGCTTTTCTGCGGCAGCAACGCGTATCGCAGTAATCAGATTGAGACGGTGCCGCGGGTGATTTCAGATTTGTTCGGAATCGCTTGTAATCCGGCATAAAACCATGTATCATTAACATGTACGAAAGCTGCAATTTGAATGAAGGAGGTACCCATGGAAAAGAGCTATCGCGCCCTGAATGATGTTCTGGTGAATCTGTTTCATGATATTATGGATATTGAGCAGGATGCCATCATTACCGGGGAATTCTGCGACATTACAAACAATGATATGCATATTATCGAAGCGGTTGGCGTGGAACAGCCGATGAATATGTCATCGATTGCCAAAAAGATGCTGGTTACCATGGGCACACTGACAATTTCTATGAACAGCCTTGTAAAAAAGGGATATGTGCTGAGGGAACGCAGTGAAGAAGACCGGCGTGTGGTATTTATCCGCCTGACAGAAAAAGGGAAGCGGGCATATTACCATCATGAAGCTTTCCACAGGGAAATGATTGAGGCTGTGGTAAAGGGGCTTGCTGAGGACGAGAAGGAAATCCTGGTCACTTCGCTCACTCAGCTGAAAGATTTCTTTATGAATTATAAAAAGAAGCAAAAAAACAGTTGACAAAAGCTGAAAAATTTATATAATCATTTTTAGAGTGTGTAAAAGGTCACACGAAGGGGTACACCACCGCGGGTGTATTCTTTCGTGTGGCCTTTTTCATATGTCTTTTTGAAAAACGTCGGGAGGTGAAAGGATTGATATTTGTTAACGGAGAAGAGAAAAAGTGTGGTGAGAGCATGCAGCTTGACAGACTTTTGAAAGAACTGGGGTATGATACTGGGCGCGTCGCAGTGGAATTGAACCAGAATATTATTCCCAGAGCCAGGTATGGCTCAGTGACAGTGAACGATGGGGATTATCTGGAAGTTGTGAGATTTGTCGGGGGAGGATGAGGCTATGCAGCAGGGAGAAAGCTGTACATTCCCGTCCAGGGAAGAACTTGACCGGGCGAAAGATCAGCGATTTTCACCGGAAGTACATAAAAGACTGAAAGATTCACAGGTAGCGGTAGCGGGACTCGGTGGTCTTGGATCAAATATTGCGGTTATGCTGACCAGAAGCGGAATCGGCCATCTTCATCTGGTGGATTTCGATTCTGTAGATGTGACAAATCTCAATCGTCAGGCGTATATGACGAGTCATCTGGGGATGAAAAAGACTGCGGCGCTGGCACAGATCCTTCGGGAGATCAATCCATACCTCAGGATAACAACGAAGACAGCGTATGTGACGGAAAGAAATGCGGCGGAATTGTTTGGAAGGTATCCGATTGTCTGTGAAGCTTTTGACCGGCCGGAGAATAAAGCGATGCTTGTCAATACGCTGCTGGAAAACTGTCCCCATACGACGGTGGTGGCGGGCTCCGGTATGGCGGGATATGGGAGCAGCAATGCAATCATTACCCGGCGTGCCATGAACCGTCTGTATATCTGCGGCGATGGTCAGGCGGATGTAAACGACGGGACAGGACTGATGGCGCCGCGTGTGGCAATCTGTGCCGGACATCAGGCAAATATGGTGCTCCGGCTGCTCCTGGGTGAGAAGGATGTCTGATATCTATGATAAAAAGAAGGAGAAGAGAATACCATGAAGAGAGAAGATGTAAAAGAGGATGTACTGATGATCGGGGGACATGCCTTTACCTCCCGTTTTATACTGGGTTCGGGAAAATATGATCTGAACCTGATCCGTGCGGCTGTATCGGACGCGGGTGCGCAGATGATCACACTGGCACTCAGAAGAGCAAATTCGGACGGAAAAGAAAATATTCTGGATTATATACCTGAGGGTGTGACACTGCTTCCCAATACATCCGGAGCAAGAAACGCTGAAGAAGCGGTGCGCATCGCACGCCTGGCAAGAGAACTCGGGTGCGGTGATTTCGTGAAGATCGAAGTTATCCATGATTCAAAATATCTGCTTCCGGACAACTACGAGACAATCAGGGCTACAGAGATACTGGCGAGGGAAGGATTCGTGGTGATGCCGTATATGTATCCGGATCTGAATGCAGCCAGAGATCTTGTGAATGCCGGTGCAGCGTCCATCATGCCGCTCGCGGCCCCGATCGGCTCCAACAAAGGACTTGCCACCCGGGAATTTATTCAGATTCTGGTGGATGAAACAGAACTTCCGGTCATCGTTGATGCGGGGATAGGAAGGCCGTCACAGGCATGCGAAGCCATGGAGATGGGAGTTGCCGCTGTCATGGCAAATACAGCGATTGCAACGGCAGGTGACATTCCGGCGATGGCAAAGGCTTTTAAACAGGCGATCGAGGCGGGGCGCGGGGCATACCTTGCAGGGCTTGGCAGAGTACTTGCAAAGGGCGGTTCGGCATCTTCACCTCTGACCGGTTTCCTGGAAGAGTAAGGGGAGGGAAGGGACATTGGAAAAAAGAACTGACCATATGGAGTATATGGAGGGAATGGAGATCATTCCCTCTGATGTCATGGATGAGGTTGTGAGCAGGATGGAGGCATATGACTATCACGCTTATACGGCAGAGGATGTCAGGGTGGCATTGATCCATGAAAATTGTTCCGTGGAAGATTTTAAAGCATTGCTCTCACCTGCGGCACTTCCGTTTCTGGAACAGATGGCGCAGCGTGCACAGCAGGAGACACGCAGGCATTTTGGTAATACCGTTTATATGTTTACTCCGCTTTATATTTCAAATTATTGTGAAAATTACTGCATATACTGTGGTTTTAACTGCCACAATAAAATACGACGTGCGAAGCTGGATGCTGCAGGGATCGAGAGGGAGATGAAGGCGATCGCAGGAACAGGTCTGGAGGAAATTCTGATCCTGACAGGGGAGAGCAGAAAAAATTCCGATGTGACGTACATAGGAGAGGCTTGCAGGATCGCACGTAAGTATTTTAAAATGGTGGGGCTGGAAGTTTATCCCATGAATTCCGACGAATATGCGTATCTGCACAAATGCGGCGCGGATTATGTCACAGTTTTCCAGGAGACGTATAATTCCGATAAGTACGAGACTCTTCATCTTGCGGGGCATAAACGGATTTTTCCTTATCGTGTAAATGCACAGGAGCGTGCCCTTATGGGAGGTATGCGCGGTGTAGCCTTTGCGGCACTGCTTGGCCTTGCCGATTTCAGAAAGGATGCGTTTGCAACCGGACTGCATGCCTGGCTGCTGCAGCGAAAATATCCGTGGGCGGAAATTTCATTTTCCTGTCCGAGACTGCGTCCGATCATCAATAATGACAAGATTAATCCAAAAGATGTGCACGAAAAACAACTGTTGCAGGTTATGTGCGCATATCGTATTTTCATGCCCTATGCGGGGATGACAATTTCCACAAGAGAGAGGGCCGGATTCCGGGACCACGTGATCGGGATGACAGCGACTAAAATTTCAGCCGGCGTCAGCACAGGAGTTGGAAGTCATGAGTCAGATGCGGAGGAACTGGGGGACGACCAGTTTGAAATTGCGGACGGGCGCAATGTGGAAGAGGTCTATGCAAGTATTTTAGCGCAGGGCCTGCAGCCTGTCATGAATGATTATGTGTACGTTTAAAATAATCGCCGTGACAAACCGCCGACTCTGTCACCGCCCGCTGACGGAACAGCTGGAACGCATTGCCAGCGTAATCAGACCAGATCTGGTTATGTTAAGAGAGAAGGATTTATCAGAAGAAGCGTATCAGGACCTGGCAGAAAAGGTAACTGCCTGCTGTATGCGGCTGGGGATTCCGTGTGTACTTCACACATACGCCAAAGTCGCACGGAGGCTTGCGTGGCCGGCGATTCATCTTCCATTTACACTGTTTCAGGAACAATGGATGGAGGTAAAAGAATTTAACGCATGCGGCACATCGGTGCATTCGGTGGAGGACGCCGTATGGGCACAGGAGCATAACGCGGCTTATGTGACCGCAGGCCATATATTTCCAACAGGCTGCAAACCCGGACTGCCTCCCCGCGGGCTTGATTTTCTGGAAAAAGTCTGCAGTGCGGTTGATATTCCGGTCTATGCGATTGGAGGAATCACAGAAAAAAATCTGAATCTGGTCAGGGAGACAAGGGCGTCAGGAGCCTGTATGATGTCGAATTTGATGAAAATATAACTGCTTGTATTTTTTTCCATTCTTCTGTATAATGAATACATTAATTGTAAAGATAGTATGTACGTGGACAGCTGAGAGGTGGATATGAAGCAAAAACGAGTGGTGGCGTATCTTCTTGCGGGAATGCTGGCGGTAACGAGTGCAGTTCCTGTGTTTGCAGAACCGCAGGAGCAGAACTACAACAGGGTGGAAGAACGTCAGAAAGCAAGAGAAGAATCAGACAGCAGTGAGGACACGCAGGAGACTGCGGTACTTACTGGGACAATTACGAATGCAGCCGATGTAGCGAATCTGGCAGAGACGGACCGGGTGTCGATCATCGGCAGGATGTGTCAGCAGGACTATGCTAAATCTGGAATACTTGCCAGTATCAGTGCGGCTCAGTGTATTCTGGAATCCGGATATATGGGGACGGACCTTGCACAGGAGGCAAATAATTGTTTCGGAATGAAGGTGACGCTTTCCGGAAATACATGGGAGAACAGTTCCTGGGATGGGATCTCGTCCTATACGAAACAGACTGGTGAGGAGTATGGCGGACGTAAGGTTACGATCACGGCAGCTTTTCGAAAATATGATTGTGTGGAGGACTCTGTTGCAGACCATTCAGCATATCTTCTGGGAGCCACAGACGGTGAGGGGCTCCGTTACGAGGGTCTGAAAGGCGAAACAGATTACAGAACAGCAATTCAGATCATCAAAGACGGCGGCTACGCAACGGACAGCGCATACGTGTCTAAAATCTGCAATATCATAGAAAAATTCAATTTGACGCAGTATGATGTCGTGCCGGATACAAAGAGTAATGATGAACTGCTTGAGGATGTGCAGTTCTACAGGATAAGAAAGACCTGGGAGGATGAAGACAGCCAGCAGGGAGCATATCTGGATCTTGTTCAGGCGAAGAAAGCGTGCAAAAAAGGATACAGTGTGTTCAGCCCCGAAGGGGAAAAAATTTATACGAAATAGAAGTATACAGGACCGCAGAGACTTCTGCGGTCCTGTTAGTATATACGAGAAAATTATACTATCGGATGATGTTGATCTCTCCGGTTTTGGAAGGCCTGTTTTTATCGGGAGAAGCCGGATAGCCCAGGGCCGCCATGCCATACACTACATGGTCTGACGGAATCTGAAATTCATCCAGAATACTTCTTACAGAAGGAACGTCGCAGATGTTCTGAAGCTGGTTGATCCAGACGGAGCCGATTCCAAGAGAATGGGCGGCAAGAAAAATGTTTTCCAGGGCGCAGGCATTATCCTCGCGTCCCCAGATAAAGTCCCTGGAGTTGGACGGGATGATCAGGACTTCAGGATCGTACATGTCGTAACCTTCATTATTAAGCTCTTTTGCCACGACGGCCGCAAGTTTTTGAATTTTTGATCTGTCTGTTACTGCTGTGAATTTCCAGCTCTGCCTGTTCATGGCGCTTGGAGCATAAGCTGCTGATGTTAAGATCAGATTCAGATCCTCTTCCGGGATTCTTTTCTCCAGAAATGCTCTGATACTCCGGCGGGTCAGCAGGTTTTCAATAACGCTGTTCATAAATCATTCCTCCTTATCTGAAGCTGTCATTTTCGTTTACTTTATTATAGGAGCAGAGATGGCGAGAAAAAAGGCTTTTTTATTTGGCAGAAAAATGATATAATGAGACAGAAACGCTACTACAAAATTCTAAATCTATAGGAAAAATTACAGTAGGTAAAAGGTATGAATGGAAGAATAAAACTTTCAGGGCCGCTGAAATCTTATCTGAACTGGCCGATAACTCTCAGCGTTTTGATGATTATTATGAATATCGCAGTGTATTTTATCAACGTAAAGGCTGGGACTCTCGTCAGTTTTTTTGTGGCAGCCTATATTGCGATCGTGGTGATATTATATTTTCATAACCGCCCGATTATTCTGAATGAGCTGATCACATTTGCTACGCAGTACGGTCAGATTCAGAAGAACCTGATGCGTGATTTTGCGATTCCGTTTGCCGTTCTGGATGCGGATGGAAAAGTCATGTGGCTGAACAAGTCATTTTCAAAACTGACGGGAAAAGATAAGAAGTATCATAAATCCATAACGAATGTGATGTCGGAGATCACACAGGATATCCTTCCAGGGGAAGAAAATGAGATCAAAGAAGTAGAAATCAGTTACGGAAGCCAGAATTTTCGGGTAAAACTGCAGCGCATCAGTATTGACGGACTTCTTCAGAATTCCAAACTTGTCGACGTGGAAGAGGTACAGGATAATTGCCTGATCGGTCTTTACATGTACGATGTGACGGAATTAAATGAATATATTAGAAAAAATGAAGAAGAAAAGCTGGTGTCTGGTCTGTTGTATCTGGACAATTACGAAGAAGCTACTGACAGTGTGGAGGAAGTCCGCAGATCACTTTTGACAGCGCTGATCGAACGTAAGATCACGAAATATTTCTCAGCTGTCGACGGAGTTGTCAAGCGCCTTGAGAAAGATAAATATTTTCTGGTTATGCGCAGAGGTTCCATGGAACAGCTGAAAGAACAGAAGTTTAATATCCTGGAAGATATTAAAAACGTCAATATTGGAAATGAGATGTCTGTCACGATCAGTATGGGACTTGGGGCACATGCAGATACGTATGCACAGACTGCGGAGTACGCGCGCGTTGCGATTGAACTGGCACTCGGCCGGGGCGGAGATCAGGTTGTCATAAAAGACGGAGACCAGATTTCCTATTATGGCGGAAAGTCACAGATGGTGGAAAAGACCACACGCGTCAAGGCCCGTGTTAAAGCGCATGCACTTAAAGAGTTCATGAGTCAGAAAGACAATGTGGTCGTGATGGGGCATAAGATCACGGATGTCGATACATTTGGCGCTGCTATCGGTATATACCGCGCGGCAAAAACTCTGAACAAGAAAGCTTATATCGTTATCAATAATGCGACCTCTTCCATAAGGCCGCTGATGGACGAATTTATAAATAATCCGGATTACGATCCGCATATGTTTGTGAACAGCCATGAGGCAAAAGACATCACCGATGATAATACGGTACTGGTCGTTGTTGACACCAACCGTCCGAGCTATTCAGAATGCGAAGAACTGTTGTCCATGACGAAGACGATTGTAGTACTTGACCATCACCGCCAGAGCAGTGAGGTCATTAAGAATGCAGTCCTTTCTTATATTGAGCCTTATGCATCTTCGGCGTGTGAAATGGTTGCAGAAGTGCTTCAGTATTTTGCGGATGGTATACGGATCCGTAATATAGAGGCAGACAGTATTTATGCGGGAATCATGATCGATACAAATAATTTTATGACTAAGACAGGTGTGCGTACATTTGAGGCTGCGGCTTTTCTGCGGAGGTGCGGTGCTGATGTGACGCGTGTTCGTAAGCTGTTCCGCGAGAACGCAGAGGATTACCGTGCAAGAGGAGAAGCGATTCGTAATGCGGAGCTCTTCAGGAAATGTTATGCGATTTCCGTGTGCCCGGCGGAGGGGCTGGAAAGCCCGACAGTCGTCGGTGCACAGGCAGCAAATGAACTGCTGAATATCGTCGGTGTTAAGGCGTCTTTTGTGATGACAGATTATAAAGATATGATCTATATCAGTGCCCGTGCAATTGATGAAGTTAACGTTCAGATTATCATGGAACGCATGGGCGGCGGCGGCCATCTGAACATCGCCGGTTCGCAGCTGAAGGGATATACGGTCAGGGAAGCCATTGACTACCTGAAACAGACTTTACAGGAAATGATAGACGGAGGAGATATCTGATGAAAGTAATATTACTGGAAGATGTAAAAGCTTTGGGGAAAAAGGGAGAAGTTGTTAACGTGAGTGATGGATATGCAAGAAATATGCTGCTTCCAAAGAAACTGGGACTGGAAGCGACGTCCAGGAATATGAATGACCTGAAGCTTGCGAAAGCACACGATGATAAGATCGCAAAAGAAAATCTGGAAGCCGCACGTCAGTTTAAGGCAGAACTGGAGACAAAGGAAGTGACGGTCTCGATCAAAGTCGGTGAGGGCGGAAAAACATTTGGTTCTGTATCTGCAAAAGAAATTGCTGAAGCGGCCAGGGAGCAGCTGGGGTATGAGCTGGATAAGAAAAAGATGCAGCTTAACAATCCAATCCGTGAACTGGGAACCACCATGGTTCCGCTGCGCCTGCACCCCAAGGTGACAGCAGAACTTAAAGTCATTGTGAAAGAAGCTTAGGAGGAATTTGCGTGGAAGAAGCGCTTATCAAAAGAATACTGCCTCACAGTACTGAGGCGGAGCAGTCTGTCATCGGTTCCATGCTGATGGACCGGGAAGCTATTTTGGTAGCGTCTGAGATACTGACCGGAGACGATTTTTATCAGCATCAGTATAAGGTGGTATACGAAGCTATGCTGGAGCTGTTTAATGAAGGCAAGCCGGTAGACCCTGTGACGCTTCAGAACAGGCTGCAGGAAAAGGATGTGCCGCCGGAGATCAGCAGTATGGAATTCGTACGCGATGTGATTTCGGCTGTCCCGACGTCTGCAAATGTGAAGTATTATGCCGGGATTGTGAGGGATAAGGCAATGCTTCGCAGGCTGATCAAAGTCAATGAGGAAATTTCCAATGCATGCTATCTGAATAATGATAAGGTTGAGGATATTATGGAGGATGCGGAGAAGCGTATGTTTGAGCTTCTTCAGAAGAGAAACAGCGGAGAATTTGTGCCGATCCGCCAGGTTGTACTAAACGCACTTGATACGATTGAGAAGGCATCCAGGACTAAGGGAAGTGTAACAGGGCTTCCGACGGGTTTTGTGGATCTTGACTACAAGACCTCCGGATTCCAGCCGTCTGACTTTATTCTGGTTGCGGCGCGTCCATCCATGGGGAAGACGGCATTTGTGTTGAATATCGCACAGTATATGGCATTTAAAAAAGATCTGACGGTAGCCATTTTCAGTCTGGAGATGTCCAGAGAACAGCTGGTGAACCGTCTGTTTTCTTTGGAATCAAGGGTGGACTCTCAAAGTATCCGTACGGGTAATCTTAAGGATGAGGACTGGGCAAAACTGATAGAAGGCGCCGGTGTCATTGGGAATTCCAATCTGATTATCGAGGATACGCCCGGTATTTCAATCTCTGAGATGCGTTCTAAATGCAGAAAGTTTAAGCTTGAACATAATCTGGGGATTATCATCATCGACTACCTGCAGCTGATGAGCGGCAGCGGGAGGAGTGATTCCAGACAGCAGGAGATATCAGATATTTCCCGCTCCCTCAAATCGCTAGCCCGTGAACTGAGCGTTCCTGTAGTGGCTCTGTCACAGCTGAGCCGTGCAGTTGAGAAACGTGATGATAAACGACCAATGCTGTCAGATCTCCGTGAATCAGGGGCGATAGAACAGGATGCCGATGTCGTAATGTTTATCTATCGTGATGACTATTATAATAAGGACACGGAAAACCCGAATGTGGCGGAAATTATTATCGCCAAGCAGAGGAATGGCCCCATCGGGACTGTGAATCTGGTGTGGATGCCGGAGTACACACGTTTTGTTAACTGGAAGAAGTAGGGTGATCCCGGGACAGGCATGTCGGAATCCGTCGATGTCTTTTCATTGCAATTGTAGCCCTGAATGCTATAATAAAGTTGAAGCTTAAGCATAAAGGGGTAAGTATATGAGTGAAACCAGATTTCTGATTTCTGAAGCGGCCAGGATGGTGGATGTGGAGACCCACGTACTGCGTTACTGGGAGGAAGAGCTTGCACTTCCGATCGCAAGGAATGAAATGGGACATCGTTACTACACCAGAGAAGATATTCAGATTTTTCTGAGTATTAAAGAACTTAAGAAAAAAGGGTTTCAGTTAAAGACGATTAAAGAACTGGTACCGGGACTTCGGCGCGAACTATATGCAAATACGTCCAGGAAGTCTGATGCAGATGCAGAAAAAGGGGTTATTGAAAAAAAATCGCAGAAAAAAGAACCGGCAGTTGAGAAGAAGAAAGTGATTTCTGAACGGAAAGAGGAAAAAACGCCTGATAAAAAGCAGGAGTTCTACCAGATTTTGGACCGCCTCCTGACGCAGATCAAGGATATGGATCATCAGGAAGATCGTTACAAGAGACTGGATGCGGCGATTCGCCATCATCAGTATTCAAGGCGAATGGTCGCTGCTACGAAAGAGCAGGGAAAAAAGCGAAAAAAGAAGTTTTTAAAACCAGGAAAAAGCTGACAAAATAAAAAACTGCCCAGACCGGAAGGCCGAGCAGTTTTTTATATGTGATTATTCGTTTGTGATAGCGTCTGTAGGACATGCGCCTACACATGTTCCGCAATCCACACATGTATTAGGATCGATTTCATACTGAGAATCGCCCTGCGCGATAGCGCCTACCGGACATTCACTTTCACATGATCCGCAGCTTACGCATGCATCAGTAATTACATATGCCATAACATTCATCCTCCTCTTATTTTACGATTCCCCATCTCTGGGTCTAAGCACATTTTAATATATCTTCTGAAAGAATACAAGTATTAATTTCGAAACAATTCTCGAAACAATTTACCAGCGTTTTTCTGAAGGTTTTGGTTGTTTTTCGGGTTAAAAGGTATTATAATGAGCTGTACAGACAGATGATAACCTATATGGTTGAATGATAAGGAGGAAATTTATCATGGCACAGATTAATAAAGATATGCTGATCGGCGAACTTCTTCAGATGAATCCGAATATTGCGGCAATTTTAATGAGAGCAGGTATGCATTGTGTTGGATGTCCGTCTGCACAGGGAGAAAGCCTGGCAGAGGCAGCTATGGTTCATGGCATGGATGCAGAAGTTCTGGAAAAACAGATCAATGATTTTCTTGCAAATGCATAAATCACAGCGGGTCGATTGATATCGGCCCGTTTTAATTTTTATGATGCCAAAGTCCCAACATCATTTTTATTAATTTAAATTTCCCATATAACAGAAGATTTTGTCTCTCCCTCGAGGCCATTGACAAACATGGGATATACACTTATAATTTTTAATACAAATCTCAAATCGGCTGTTCAGCCGGATATTTCCAATCGATAATGAAACAATTTAAAAAGGCAGGTGATGAATATGCTTGCGGGTATTTGTGCGCAAAAAAATGATAACGTGCTGAGACAGGAACGGAGTGTGCATTATGCAGGAGAGGACAATTACGGACATATTAAAAAATAAAAAGCAGATGATACAGAACATTGCCGAAAAGCGCCGTCATATTTACGAGGACCTTAAGTTTCTTGATGAGCAGCTTTCGTCAGCAAATGAAAAAGAGGAGAAGGAAACGTATGGTTATTTGATCGAACGGCAAATCAGCCGGATGCAGAATACCCTGAGGGGATTAAAACTTGAAGAGTGCCGGATCCTGCTCGTCTGGGAATCTTTTTATCAGCTGGATCATGCCATGTTCGAACTGATGAACCGGTTGTATGTAAAGAAAGAAACATGGTATACCGTGGAAAGTGAGCTTCATGTCAGCCACGAATATGTGAAGGCTAAAAGAAAGGAAGCGCTGGGAATTATCAGAGAAGCGATGGAACAGGGGGAAGACCAATATCATTCGGAACGACCCTGAGCTACCCTAAAAGACCTCAGTTAACCTCTGGCTGAATGTGCGCGAAACGGATATACTGAATCCAGAAGCCGGGAACAAGGCTTCAAAAAATACAAGGAGGACGATAAACATGAAAGATTTTTTAGGAGAATACGGTTTGATTATTGTAGCGGCTATCATCATACTGCTGTTTGCAACGGCAGCCACACCAGTGGGAGAATATATTCTCGGTGCGGTAAAAGCGACAATCGCTAACTTTATCGAGAAATCCGGAGTGACCGGTGTTACGGTTCCGCCTGGGTTCTGACCGGCAAAATGGATTTCAGAGCTGAAGTAAGCAAAGGGATGGTACAGGATGTCCTTTATAACCAACTGTGAAGGGGTTAAGAGATGGCAAGAATCAGTAACTGGCATTTGCCGGATGAGTCCTACGGAGTACTGCTGCCGTATATCCGGGATGATAATGTAACGGATATTAATTATAATGGTAAGGAGGTATGGGTAGATGATGTCACCAGGGGACGTTACCGGGCGGATATAGTGGTTGACAAGGACTTCGAGAAGCAATTTGTAATGAGGATAAAGAATGCTGTTTCAGCAAACTTTAATCCTCAGGATAACATTCTGGAGGCGGAGACTGAGGATCTTAGAGTCTCTGTTATCCATGAAAGTATTGCCCATACCGGAACTGCAATCTCTATCAGAAAGTCACCGCCGGTTCAGCGGCTGACGGATGAACGGATGGTAAAAGAAGGGTACTGTTCTGTGGATATTATGAACTTCTTAAAAAACTGCATTGCAGCACATTGCAACGTTGTTGTCTGCGGCCTGACAGGTTCGGGAAAAACGGAACTGCTCAAATGGCTTACACGTTCGATACCGGCACATGAACGGGTGATTACGATCGAAGATAATCTGGAAATACATTATCGTGCAATTAATCCCGGAAAAGACTGTGTAGAGCTCAAAGTACACGAGGAATTATTTTCATATACAAAAGCCATTAAGGCGTGTTTGAGGCAATTCCCACAGTGGATATTGTTATCGGAGGCACGTTCTGTGGAGGTGAAATATCTGCTCGAAGCCTTTTCCACAGGCCATTATGGGCTGACAACACTGCATACAGATGATGTCAGGCATATTCCCGACCGCATTGAGAATATGATGCAGGACGCTCTGGCTGCAGCGCGAATGGAAAATGATATCTATAACTTCATCAACGTAGGTGTTTTGATTAGCAAAAAGGCAAAAGAAGATGGAAAAATCCATCGTTACATTTCTCAAATCTGTTTATTCAACAGAGAGTCCCAAAACAATGAAATTCAGATGCTTGTAGATGACGGAATCATTCTGAAGCGTATGATTCCGAACAGTTTCTGCAGAAAATTTCTCCGTGCAAAGATTCAGGACCCATTTTCTGCGTTTTAGATGAGAGGAGGAAAGAGATTGAAAGAGAAGGAGCCGCACCGCACGGTGCGGCGGCCAAAAGAAATGGTTGCTGAAATCAACCGGTATGGATACAGGTTTTCGCTCGCCAGATTCTGGAGACTCATCCTGTTGGCATTTGCAGCTACGTGCGGGATCTGCTTATTGTTTGGACTTCACCCCGCATTGACAGCTGTGGTCCTGCTGAGTGTGCTGATGTGCATGCCGAAAGTGATACTTTCCGTATATCACAGTCTTTATGAACAGAAGAGGTTTGCTGATGCCAACAATTATCTGGAACAAATGATGTTTTCCTTTCAGAAAAGACCAAATATTCTGTTTTGCTTAAAAGAGACAGCGCTTGTCTTTCCGAAAGGAGATATGGGCGAACGGATACAGAGAGCTATCGCCTGCATTCACAAAGGAGAGTCGGCGAGGATGTATGAGGAGGCATTGGGAATCATTGAAGATGGATATGGGTGCGGCAGGGTGAATACGCTGCACAGGTTTCTGATGAAAGTAGAATTATACGGCGGAAATTATGAGATGACGCTTGATATTCTGCTTGAGGACAGAAGAATGTGGATAGAACGTATCTATGCATTGCAGCAGGATAAAAAACGTTTGAAAAATAAGATTTTCATATCTATTATTTTCGCGTCAGCCATATGTTCTCTGATTACCCTCATTGTACCCGAGAACTTTGACATTAAGGGGATGATGATCAGTCAGATCGTAACGTGTATTTTTCTGGTTTCGGGCATTCTGATCGGTGCATCGGCCCAGAGTGCACTTAGCGGAACATGGTTCACCGATATCAAAGAAAGCGATCCGGAGAAGGTCTGGGCTGATTATCAGGCGGCATTAAATCCGGATTTAAAGCTTCTGCAAAGCAGAGCGGTCCATAAGACTGTCTGTGTGCTGATTCTTGGCATAGTCGGGTGGCGCATTACAAAACAGGCTGTTGTGCCGGCTGCATTCTTTGGTACGGCAATCCTGCTGCTGACAAGTCCCGGGCGAATGACGACTGGTGCAAGGCGGCGTACAGTCCGGGAGATACAAAAGGTTTTTCCGGGATGGGTGATGGAACTGATCCTTTTACTGCAGACAAATAATGTATTTACGTCAATTGAAGCGACCAGAGGTAATGCGCCTGCTGTTTTACGGGATTCCATCCGGCAGCTGCTGTCAGACATGCAGGCTGAACCGGGTTCCGTTTATCCATATCTGCGCTTTCTGGATGATTTTGATCTGCCTGACGTAAAGACGGCGATGCGTATGCTCTATGCAATGGACGAGACCGGGACAGGAAATGCGGAAATCCAGATGAATGCACTGATCAAAAGGAATAATATGCTCCTGGACAAAGCGGAGAGGATTCAGAATGAGGACAGGCTTGCCGGGACGGAAATGCTTGTATATCTGCCCATGATAACAGGAACGGTGAAAATGATGGCGGATATGATTCTGCTGATTGTTGTCCTGACAGTGAAAGCCGGAACTTTGACATAACAGGGGAAAATGAAGGAGGAAAATTAATGAGAGAAATGCTGGAAGAGTATGGAAGCATGGCATCCGCGGCAATAATCGGCGTGGTGATCGTTAAGTTTTTTTATGGAGCCGTGCAGTGGTTCGCGTGAGGAGGAAGCAGGATGAAGGAGATACTAGGTGAATACGGCATGCTGCTCCTTACGGCAGCAGTAGCATTATGCGTGACGGTATTCGTGCTGAGGAACCTGCTCGGAGCAGAAGGGGTACTGAAAGAGTGGCTGGGTGCTTTTGCAGACGGGCTGCTTGGAGGCTGAGTATGAAAAGCATCATAAAAGAGTATGGCATGCTGACTGTTATGTTATTAATTGCAGGTTTAAGTTTCTTTGGCTTATATGCTGCCGTGCTCCCTCAGCTGAAGTCGGCAGCACCTCAAAAAGAGACCGCATCGAATATCAGCGGACCGATGTTTGAAGAACTGGCGTCTATGCAGCAGCCTGTGATAATAATACGGCCCATACATCTGAAACAGGGAGAAAGGAAAAAAGCATTTTCATTCCTGGACTCGCTGATAAATTCAGAAGGAAAAGCTGAAGATCTGGACTTTGAAGAATATCAGATGAGTCAGGGGCGGTGTGTATATCGAAAAGGAGAGAGCAGAATTGTCATAGAGTGTGAAAAGATGAGTACAGAAGGCATCCTGGAATCAGACAGAGAACAGACATACTCTGTCAGCATTGATTACAGGGACAGTTACTGCAGGAAAGCAAAAGAAAGAGCTACCGTACTGGTGACGGCACACGGAGCGGGGTGAATGATGCGGACAAGTGTTGAATTTTATATTATGACAGCATTGCTCTCGCTAATGGCGGTGATGGCTGCCGGTTACATAGGAAGCAATCTGTATATCACTGGTGCCAGAAATTTTCATGCTTCGTGTATCAGTGAAATTGAGGCATCAAATTACGCACCAAAAGTGATTCAGGCTTTGGAAGCGGATGCCAGGAAGAAATATGGCGGAGGTTTGAAGGACTGCCTTGATGTAAAGATATATGAAGTAAACGGAAATAACCGGATAGCCGAAGTGACCTTGTCATATACTTACTCAGTTCCGCTGCTTCAGCTGTCAAAGGATTATGAAATCACAGGGTATGCCAGATGAAAGGAGGATATATTGCGGACGGTAGTAATATCGGTGACGGCAGTTATACTGCTTCTGCTTACTGGAGTTGCAGTTCTCGGGATTGGCAGCCAGACAGTGAGGGCGAATGAACTGGAACGGAATACGGATACAGCGCTGGAGCAGACAATGTATAACCTGAAAGTGAACCAGACGTATGGTTATGGCAACGGGGAAGGGGCGCAGAGCTTGTCAGAGGAACTGTGTGCTGACTTTGTCCAGAATTTTCTGCTGATGACAGACAGTGATTCTGATGTTACGGTAAACATATTAAATGCGGATCCTGTGAGGGGACTGCTGGATGTAGAGACGAAAACAAAATATCGGAGTATTTCGGGCAACAGTAAAGAAATCAACTGCAGAAGGACGGTGTTGTTTGACGAATGGAAGAATATAAATAAGACTTATCATAAGGTGGATTTTGTGGTGGATGAAAAAGTGGTGAGGAGTGTAAATGTTCACAGCGGAGACTTGCTGGGAAGTGTATTGGCAGTGACAGCCATACCGGAAAAGGAGGGAATGATATTTGTACAGTGGAAACCGAATATCGAAATTGATGGTGAGCTGGAGGACTGTCCTGTAACACAGAATTTAACACTTACAGCGGTTTTCATCTGACAAAGTATAACGGGAATGAGGAGGACTGCTATGAAGAAGAAGATTTCTGCACTATTTCTGGCGGTTACGCTGACAATTCTGCCGCCTGTACCGTATGCAATCTGTGCGGATGCTGAGACAGATACCGGCACCGTGCACGGCGGGAGAGACCAGACGGTTGGGGAGACAGAAGACACGGCAGAAAATTCAGATGAGGGTAAAGGATCGGTGACAGAGTGGAGACTGTCAGACTCTGTAACAGCGTATTGTAAAGACGGTGTGCTGACATTGTCCGGGCATGGAGCTGCTGTTCCTGACGGAGAATGGAGTGGATGGGAGGGAGCTATCAGGGCTGTTGCTGTGGAAGAGGGTATTACAGAACTGGCATCTTACCTGTTTGCCGGTATGCCGGACCTGGAGGAAGTGACGCTGCCGGAAACACTGGAATCCATAGGCAGTTATGTGTTTGAGGGGTGCCAGAAGCTTCAGCGTGTGGAATTGCCGGAAGCCATTCATGAAATTCCGGAAGGGGCATTTCAGGAGTGTACATCACTTGAAACAATGGATTTGAGAGGCAATGTTGATTTCATCGGTTCCAGAGCCTTTTATGGATGCAAAACACTGAAAAATACGGTGGATTTCGAGAATGCCGTGGTTGTAGAAAAAAATATGGACTTTATACGGGTAAAAGATCGAGAGGCAGTCGTTGGCGACATTCCATTTAATCGTGTGACAATAGGAGACGGAGCCTTTTATGGATGCGAAAATCTGAAAGCCGTTCTGTTTACAGAAAACTCCGGACTCAATAAAAAGGCGTTTGACTTAAAAGCGTATGGGGAGAAAGGCTTGCTGACAGTATACTGTTATGATGAAAATAAAATGGCGGCAAATGAGATGTTTTCCGGAAAAGGCATTCAGATTGTAGTGATTCAAACTGATGTAAAAACAGAAAAATCAGAAGTTACAGAAAAGGCAATTTTCGATGAGGTGGCAGATCCGTATTTTGTTCTGACGGGATTGGCGGCCAGAGCCGCAGCAGACAACACGATCGCTTATCCGACAATGACGCCTGCCGCATATGCAAAGACAGACAGCCGCTTTACGGTTATCAGACCTGACAAGTTTACACTGAATGGGGAGTATGAATTTTGCGCGCGGGTCCTTTATTCTGGAAAAGCATATGAAAAACAGAATTATATTACAAAGGTCACTGCGTTCGGGCCCTGGGACAATAAGGAGATGGGAGACTGGGCGAAGAGAATTGCGGTTGGTGATTCACAGCTGCAAAATTCATATAAAAGCAGCGGAATACTCCATACGGCACGCATTACTGATGACAGCGGGAAAGGAAAATTTGGTGCTTGGTACCGGAATGTGGGCACCTATAAAGGGAAAATTATCGATGCAAAGGCTGTCATTTCAAATTATACCTTATATAAGGAGGGAGCCAGACAGGGGCTTGGAATACTGGGGCTGTCGGAAGACCGCATAGGAATTTTCGCGAAAAATATCAGTAATGTCACGCTGCGCATCGAATTTTATGAGCACGGCAGTTCGACAAAAAAGGTTAATGTGAAGGGATTTGCGCTTCTGGATGACGTCGATTATGGCCAGGGGGTTAAAGTAGAAAGTGCATACGATAATATTTATGTGTTGGATGAATCAACATTTGCGGTCTATAAGAATCATGTGATGACTTCGCCCGTTCTGATTGATAAAAGCGGTGCCAATAATACCGATTACTATCCGTTTGCACTGCAGGTGGAGTTTGATTCAAACGTATTTGAATACAAGTATCATAACGACCGTTATTTTTACAGAGATGGTCTTGCCAACGCTTATATTGATCCGGCTGCTTATACAAAAGCAGGATCCTGGAATGCTTACTGGAAAAGCAGAGAACCATATTTTGTTGATAATCTGAATCCCGGTTATCAGGGTTTTTCGGCCAGAAGAATGGCTAAAACGTCACTTCCAGTGCCAGCCATGACGGTTACAGATAAAGATGAGAAAGCTGTGCAGGAGAACACGCTGGACTCTCCGGGGGAAGAATATTTTTATACGATCTCACAAAATATTCCCAGAGAGGAGGCTGCTTATTATTACAGTGATTTCACGGTTAAGGACCTTCTGCCTAAATGCCTTGAATTTGTCAGCGCAAAAGTAGAGGATGATACTGGGAAAGATGTAACATTCCGTTTCCTGGTATCACATAACAATCAGAATGTGATTTTTCAGGTAAAAACACCTGACTCAGCAATATTTTATGGGGTGACCTATCATTTTAAGGTTCAGGTCCGTATCCGTCGGCCGCTGAATTATGCAGTGTGGCTGAACACTGAGACGGGTTACTATGAAGTTGAAAATCAGTCAGTTTCAACGTTGATCAGAGGAGGCGGTTCCTCATCAAAAAAAAGTAATACTGTGAAAACGAGGTTCAGAGAAGAGGTTTTGATCAATTACCACTCTAATTTTCGGAAAAAAGAGCAGGAGCAGTTTACGGAAAAGACTTATCGTAACTTCCCTTACATTGTAAGAAAAAATGATGAAAACATTCATTTTAAGGAAGGCGGGACAGCAGTATTTGCCGGTTGGGATCAAATACCGGAAGCATTTGCCGAGAACGTAAGATTCCCGAACACGAAGCTGCCAATGAAAGTGGAGGATGTAACGAAAGCTCTGGGACAGCCGGACTTATATGCCATTTGGGATTATGCGCCTGATATCCGCAGAGAAGAGGTGCCGGTATACTATGAAGGTGAACTTATCACAAAAGAAATGCTGATGAAAGAAGTGGTCGTCCAGGATCTGGAAGATAACCGACAGGGCATTGAACTTCCGCTGGACATCAGGAAAATCCGCAGTGATGATGAAACGTTAAGCAGGGAATATCCTGAAGGCATGCAGAGCGAAGACGATTTTCAGGTGTCGTTTGGGGAGTTGGGAAAGACAGAGGAAGACGGTGATCAGATATTGTGGGTGACGTATCATACGACAGACAGTGCAGGAAACGAAACCAATAAAGAACTTAAGATACAGATTCGATACAATCATCCTCCGGTAATTGAGGCCACAGACCGTACCTATCTTTTAGAGGAGGTTCGTGATGGAATGCTGACAGAGGAACTGGTTCTGAATTTTGCCTCTGCTACTGATGTGGAAGACGATGAGGCAAGGGATCTGGGACTGATGGCTGGCGGAAAACTGGTGGATATTAATGACAATCTCAGTATTGTTGGATTTGACAGTGAAGTTTTTAAAACACCGGGTGAAATACTAGTCACTTATCATGTTGCTGACAGGTTTGGAAAGGAGACATTTCACAGCATTATCATCTCAGTGATAGATGGTGGAATTGAATCACTGCCTGATACAGAAGGCGAAGTACGGTTTATCTCAGAAAAGTATTACAGAATGGGACAGGAGGAGGGGGGGCTTCATGAAGATTCCAGGTGGTATACACAGAGAGATTATGTCGACCAAATCACAGAAGTATTTTCCAATACGAAAAGTGATGAGGGTGAATGGAAGATATTGCAGGGGAAATGGTGTTTTTCAACTGGTGAAATTGCGAGGGCGAAACAGTATATAAGAAAAAAGGGAATAGGAAACAGCCAGACTGCTGATGGTTTAGAGGAATTCCTGAAAGAGTTTCCCCGGGAAGGTTAACGAAAGACTTTTTTCGTAAGACAGAAAGACCAATTTAGTACAGGACTGTATAAGTTGGTCTTTCGTTTTGCTGTTGCAAAGAGCTTATTCCGGTGCTTCAATAGAGTCTACGATGTCCATTTTCGAAATAAAGCGCAGAGGTATCAGAGTGGCAAGCAGACAGGAGAGTATGGAAATTGCAGATGCTGCCAAAATGGAAGGAAAAGGAATCGCGGAAAGGTGCAGGGAATCGGATGCGGCGGCCTCCACAAAAAGCGTGCAGATATAACCCAAAACCGCTCCGGCAAAAGAAGCGATGATCCCATAATAGGCGCCTTCCCATAAGAAAGTTTTGTATAGGCTGCCTGCACTCATGCCGATAGCTCTCTGTACGCCGATCTCTGCCACCCGGGTGTGAATATTAATGTAAACAGTATTAATAATATTTAAAATTCCTATGAGGCCGATGAAAAGAATTAACCCCCAGCAGAGAAAGTTGATCTGTTCAAAACTTTCTGCCATCTGAGCATCTGCCTGCCGATAAGATAGCCAGTGACTTCCTGGGTTCTCGCCGCACCAGTCATCCAGCCATGCTTCGAACACTTCGGCATCTGAATTATCGTGCAGGACGGGGTAAATTTCAGCGTAACTGTCCTGTCCTGTCAGTTCGTTGTACAGACTATCGCAGACAATGATCTGGACGCCGTTTGTAAAGCCTTCGTTATTGACAGTGACCGGATGCTCAACAACACTGATCACGCGAAGCTCTTTTCCGGCAACAGTTATCGTATCCCCTGTATGCAGCTCTGTGAGTTTTGCTTCCTGTCCCTCAAATGAAACAGGAATCGGATTTTTTATAAGGCAGGCGGTTCCGGCTAACAATTCAGAGACTTCCTGTTCTGTAAGATCGCCTGTGCTGTCTCCCAGACGGTCATCATCCAGTCCGGCAATCTGCAGCGTTTCACCGGGATTCAGGGAGAGGCTGGTTTCAATGGGGAGCCCGCCTGACTTGTCCTGGGTATAAAGTTTCAGCTTTGTCGTGGACAGACTTTTCACTAGTTCCTGGCTATGCATTTCTTCCACAGACGAGACGGAGATACCTGTCGTTTCATTCGTGACCGCATAATCACCGAGGTGAATTTCCTGTACTTTACGGCTCGTATCCAGCAGCCCCCGAAAGCTTTGGAGAGCTACGAAGACAGTAATGCTCATTATCAGCGAAAGGATGGTTATGCATGTGCGCCCCAGGCTTCGTCTGAGATTTATTCTGGCATGGTATGCCTCAAAATGTCGGATTTTTTTTACTTTTCGAACGTGCCTTCTGATTCTAACTGCCTGGCCTGCCATTGCTACAGTGGGCGATACACGGGAGGCGTATCTGGCGGCGGGGTATGCAGCGGCAGCGGTAAACAGGAGCGTAATCACTGCGCTTAAGACGAGAGGGAATATTTTCGCGAAACTGTTTGCGGCGATTACTGCATTGAGTTGCTGCGTGCTGTTTACCATGAACAGATCCGGATTCAGGATTCCTGTTGCGGCGACCAGGATGCCTTTTGCGGAGTAAAGTCCTGCGAGAAGACCGCAGGGTATACCGATCACACATAACAGAATGATTTCCAGAAATACCATAATATACAGCTGTCTGCGGTCACTGCCGATGGCGCGGAGCGTACCATATTCACGAATACGTTTGGCAACGGAAATTTTCATAATATTATAGATGACCAGACCGGCGGCCAGCAGAACAAGTATACCGACAAGAATACAGGACGCCGTCATAAAGGCAAAACCGGAGTCCGTATCGGAGCTTCCCGACTCTTCATAGGAGACACCCAGGGCGTCCAGCAGCACCCAGTTGTATTGAATGTTTTCTTTGGAAACATCGACCTCACCTGCGAGCTGATCGACAAGTGTCTGAAAATTATCGATGCTGCGGGTTTTGAAATCAGTTGAGTACAGATGATAACGTGCTGGCAGCAGAGACTGAGAAGTCCCTTTGCCTACGACTGCATTGACAATTCCGGTTGCGTATCCTGTATAGTTACTCTTGAGTATTCCAGACACAGTGAAGTCTGCGGAATATTCGTAGGGAGGCTTTGTATCTTTCATCAGAGAAATACTCAGATTGAGCGTGATGCGGTCTCCGACTGTGAGGTTCTCGTCTATATAAGGGAGTGCGTTTTCCGGAAGGGCGATCTCATACGCAGAAGTCGGGAGTCTCCCCTCACTTATATCACAGGTGGCAGAATATACGCTTGTAGCTCCGTCCAGGAATTCGCGCAAAAAGAGCGTAAGACCGCTGTTTTTCAGTCGGGTGTTTCCCGTATTGATGACACTGCCGACATCATAAATGCGGCTGTCATCAGATAATTTCAGCATCTGTTTTCTGGTCATCTGGTGAAAAGAAACATAACGGTCACCGTTCAGGGAGGAGGCCTGACTGATACGCATTGCCTGAAGAGTGCCGACAGACTGCCCCACGGCTGTTGTCATTGTGGTCGAGAGAATGACGGCAATTAAAATAAGGATGGAGGTAAGCTTTTGTGCCCTTAGTTCTTTAAGTGCAAATCCAAAGTATGATTTCATGAGGGCATCACCTCCGAAAGGATTCCGTCATTCATTGTGAACCTGCGGTCTGCCATGGCAGCGACACGTAAATCGTGAGTGATAATGACCAGCGTTTTGTTTAATGATTGCCGAAGCTTGCAGAGCATGTCCATTGCCTCCGCACCGCTGCTGCTGTCGAGGTTGCCGGTCGGTTCATCTGCAAAAATAATATCTGGCCGTGCGATCAGGGCGCGGGCGATCGCCACGCGCTGCTGCTGACCGCCGGAAAGTTCGTGAGGCAGATGAGAAAGCCGGTCTTGAATTCTCAGAAGTTCAGACAGCTGCTGCAGGTATGTTTCGTCCGGTTGCTTTTTATCGAGCAACAGAGGCATTATTATATTTTCACGAGCCGTCAATACCGGGAGCAGATTAAACTGCTGAAATATAAAGCCCATTTTTTGACGGCGAAATGCGGAAAGCTTTTTGTCGCTTCCCCGGTGAATATCCGTATTGTCGTAAAAAACACTTCCTGAGGTCGGGCGGTCCAGTCCGCTGATGATATGAAGCAAAGTACTTTTTCCGCTGCCGGATGGCCCCATTATAGAAATAAAGTCACCGGTGCTGACATTCATGTCTGCGTGGTCGAGTGCAGTCACACGGTTTTCGCCGCTGCCATAGATTTTAGTAATGTTTTGAACCTTGATATCCATAAAAAACTCTCCTTATTGTTTTGATAAGGAGAGTATACAGGAGCAATCTCAAGAAACTCTCAAACCTGTGTGATTTTAAATTTTGCAGTTACGAGAGCTCCGTGTGGTGTGTTTTCAATTGTTAAATTTCCGCCGTGTTTTTGGCATAACACACTGCAGATGTAAAGTCCCATTCCGAAGTGCTCCGGTCCGGTTCTTCCTTTTTGAAAGGGGCGAATACCACGTATCAGAATGTCATCCGGGAAACCGTCGCCGTCATCTAGCACCAAAAAAACCAGGTGTGTTTTACTGACAGAACAGGATATGCAGATTTTTGAGGAGGCAAAACGAACGGCATTTGCGGTAAGATTTTCTGCCGTCTGAAATAATATGGACTTGTCGAGACATATATGTCCGTTGTACGTGGTGCTTTTGAACTGTATCTTTATATTATCGTTGAACGCAAGGAGATTTACTGTCTGTTCAAGTTCAGAAGATAGAATAGACCAACTGAAAGTTTCCATATGGAGAGGCAGCTGTTCCAGCTGTGGGATATTGCCCATCACTTCTACATAGTGTGCGATCCGGTCGGTGTAATCTTCCATGCGTGCCAGAGTTTCCATAAGCTGATCTTTGGACAACCGGTCTTTCGGCACACATTGCCGGGCTATCTTTAATGAACCTTTTAATACTGTAACCGGGTTTCTCAGATCGTGCGAAAAAGCGGCATTCAGCCGTCTGCGCTCTTCATTTTGACGCCAGAGTTCCCGGGTGCTCAACAGAAGGGCCTGTCTCATAGACTCAAAAGCACGACAGAGCTGCCCAAGCTCATCGGGTGAGGAACCGTCAATGGTGAAATCCAGATCATTTGCCATGATCCGGTCTGCACTCTCTGTGAGAACCGCTATGGGTCCTTTCAGCTTCAGATGGTAGAATATTGAGGAGGTGAGAATCAGCGCAAGGATAAAAAATATAACAGGCAGAACTATCTGAAGGACTTCCAGCGCATTGGCAAACTGCAGGGCATATTCAGAAGGCTGGGGAAGCTCTGTCATTTTGGCAGGTGTTGTATGTGGATCGATCACAATGCCCTGAGGTGCGATGATGCCGCGGAGTCTTATACATCCCCAAAAGGTGAAGGCGGAGAGTGTGAAGGCAGCCAGAACGTTAATGAATGTTAAGGTAAATAATGATTTTCTGAGATTCATCTGTTTTAACCGATCCATTTATATCCAACCCCCCATACAGTTTCAATGTAGCTGTGAAAAGAAACGGAAGCAAATTTGGCCCGTATTTTCCGAATGTGTTCCATAATCGTATCACTGCTGCCATCCCCATCCAACCCCCAGATACGATCATAGATACGTTCACGGTCAAAAATCTGACCTGCATTCAGGGACAATAATTCTACAATCTCGAATTCCCTTTTCGATAATGAGACAGAAGTTCCGTTTATTGTAAGCTCCCGTTTCGTATAATCGATGGTCATATCACTAAAAAAACGGAGCGCAGAATGTTCTGGCTTTCTGCTTTCGCGCCGGAGATGTGCTGCAACTCTTGCACCTAATTCATCAATATCAAAAGGCTTAACGATATAATCGTCAGCGCCCGCCTGAAATCCTCTTATCTTGTCAGTCGTCTCAATGCGGGCAGTCAGAAACAGGATCGGACAGGAAACGTATGTGCGGAGGCGTTCGCAGACTGTAAGGCCATCCAGTTCGGGCATTGTGATGTCAAGAAGGATCAGATCGGGCTGACATGATACCTTCTGCAGAGCTTCCGCGCCGTTGTACGCCGTATAAACCTGATAAGATGACATCTCAAAATAACTTCTGAGCATATCGACAACACCTCTCTCATCGTCAACCAGTAAAAGTTTTTTACACAAAACATTCATCCCCTTTCTCTTAATTTCATTTTCTGATAAAAATCTCAAATATTTCTCAAGAAAAAAACGGCATAGCACATAGCTATACCGCTTTTTATCTCTTTTAAAGCTGAACCAGTTGTTGTAATGCTATATTTTTAATGATCGCTTCGCCGTGTTCCAGCAGATATGCCTCACCGGCTGCAGAAAATGCTTTCCCGATACCGTATTCTGAAAGCATGTTGCAGATCTTATTGAATTCCTCCGGTGTACGGTCTGACTGGTGAAGAACCAGCGCATATGTTTTCTGCTGCAGGTTCTTGTAAAGTGAATTCGTACCTTCAAAAAATCCGTTTAAGGCATGTGCTGCTTCAATTACATCGTCGAGTGACTGAAAACTGAACAGGCGAACCAGATTTACTGCAGGTTCGGAAGCGGGAGCTGTCTCTTCCTTTGTCTCTTTTTTTGCGGCTCGTCCTTTTAACTTCGCCTCACAAAGTTTTTGGAAAATGTCAATGATGTCATCAGCACCTGATACCTGAGGCGTCTCTGAAACATCCAGAGAAATCTCAGATGTTGGTGTGAATTTGGAAAAGCGTGTATCCAGCTCTTCGGGATCTTCGACTTTCGTTATAATCAGGACAATGCTGTCCGGAGTAACCGGAATTGCCTCAATCATAAGAGGAATATTATCTGCTTCAAATCCAAGCTCATTCTGAGCTTTCAGCATCATATCTCGAAATAGATTCTTGGCTTTATCGGTACCGTAAGCCAATTCACTAAGTTTAATTTCACGGTTGGCTAAATCATCACTGGTAAGCGTACAACGTATCTGGTTGTCGTTGATCTTTTCAATCTTCATACTATCACATCCTATCCATTCATGATGAATCCTATATCAAGGAAGGAAAACCCTGCATTGATATATTCTGCTCCTACTATATTATATACCACCCTATTAGAATATGTAAAGTGCTTAAGAAAACTTTCAGATTCTACATTAAAATTTATATAATACCAAATCAGGCAGAGAATACCTTATAAGGAAACCGATGGTTGTACAAAAACATGAAAGGAAAATGGCAGTTACGAGTTTATATTATTCAATATACTCGTTATTTATGACTAAAAATATCTATTTGTAAATAATTTATACAAATTTAAGTAGATGTCTGGTCAGAAAGGATATTGAAACGACAAAAAACAGCATGCCGTGTCGTTACCTGTCGATTCTGTAAAAAATATTTCTTGCAATGTCCCCCGTTTTTAGTATAATGATAATTAAGAAAAGATGACATTACATCCCAATCTAAACAAACTCATATTTTATATCAATTAATTTCAAAGGCGTGTCGCCGTATTACCCAAATATACTATAACTTTATGAACATAAAAACCCCGTCAGCAGGCACCGTTATTTTTTTGATGTCATCTTTTCCAGAACCAGGGATTGGTTTGCAGATTAGCAGGAAAGGAGACGTGGCCGGCTTCAAATTAAAATAATATATCACGAAAAGAAGGAAGCGCCATACCATGGAAAATGGGAAAAAAAAAGAAAAAGAAAGATGAAACCCTGCTTAATGAGCTGAAAGCATATCAGGCCCAGGGAGTTTTGCTGATGCTGAACGGAAGACCCAGTACGCCAAAGGCAATTATGAAGGCGCACTGCATCGCTGAAGATGGGGCGTATATGCGCGATTATGTACAGAACGAAGAAGGGAGAGTGGAAACCTTACAATTTGACTTGATTATAAAGAAGTAAGATGCTGCACCCGAAGTAAAGTGATGAGTCCCCTCTCTGCACAGCTGCCGCTTCGGGTGCAATACTTATGAAATTAATCTTAAAATGTCGAAATAGGTAATGACGAACAAAAGATATATTGCTATAATATAAGTTATCGAAAGAGCGAAGCTCTTGAGATCTTTCACGAAGGAACAGGGTTCCTGAGGTGAAAGGGGAGAGCAGGAAAGGGAAGCCGAACGCAGAGAGGCCTCATCAGAACCTGCACGAGGGGACAAAAAATAAAACATCAGGAGGTATGACAGGATGAAAAAAAAGGCAGCTCCGATACTGGTTGTCATTCTGTTGATAATTTTGGTAGCGGCGGCCGGTGTGTTGTCATTTGTCATCAAGAGGTTTACACCGAGCAATGAGAAGATGGACGGCAGTCAATACTTTGGACTGGAACAGGATACAGACGTGGCACTTGTGGTAAACGGGGAAGTGCTGGAAGATGTAGGGAAATTTATTGACGGAAATATCTATATACAGGATGCTGTGGTGAGCCAGTATATAAACCAGAGGTTTTACTGGGATGCAAATAACAAGGTCATGCTTTATACGCTTCCGGAAGAAGTTATCACGCTGACACCGGACAGTACTGAATATCTGGTTGGCGGGGAAACACTGAGGGAAGATGTTCCAATGATCAGGTCGGAGGGTGACGTTTTTTATGTATCCCTTGAATTTTTGAAAAAGTACAGTGATATGTCCTGCCAAGAATATAAGGAGCCAGCACGGGTCGTGATCAGCACAGAAGCTGGGACAGTGCAGATGGTTGATGCGTCTGCTGATTATGAAATACGGCAGAAGGGTGGCATAAAAAGTCCAATATTGACAGAAGGGAAGAAAGGGGATGCCCTGTATTTCCTTGAGGCGATGGAGAACTGGACGAAAGTGTCTACCGGCGATGGATATACCGGCTATATTCGCAATGAGGATATTTCCGGAGTGAGGGAAGTTGAGTCTGCGGTGGAAACTCATGGACTGGAATATACAAATATCCGGAAAGATTACAAAATTAATCTGACATGGCACATGATGATGAACCGGGAAGGCAATCAAGAGCTTACCTCTAAGATCGAAGGATGTACCGGCCTTAATACAATTTCACCGACGTGGTATACTTTTGCGGATGATAAAGGAAAACTGCAGTCTCTGGCGAGTCCGGCATATGTGAAACAGGCACATGAGGCTGGAATTGAGGTCTGGGGACTGATCGAAAACATTAATACTGAAGTCAGTACGCTCGACCTGCTCTCTGTCACGGAAAACAGGACTAAAATCATACAGCAGCTGATGAAATCTGCAAAATGGACAGGAATGGACGGCATCAACGTAGATTTTGAAAACATAACGGAAGACTGCGCACCGCACTATGTACAGTTTATCAGAGAGCTTTCTGTTGCGTGCCGAAAAGCACAGCTTGTACTGTCTGTGGACAACCCTGTTCCGCAGCCATATAATGAATTTTATAACCGGAAAGAACAGGGGATCATGGCGGATTACGTGATTATAATGGGTTACGATGAACATTATTCCGGTTCGGAAGAAGCGGGATCTGTTGCTTCCCTGCCTTTTGTGAAAGACGGAATTGAACAGACATTGAAAGAAGTACCGAAAGAAAAGGTGATCAATGCGATACCATTTTACACCAGACTGTGGACCCAGCCATATGGATCCAGCAATATTACCAGCGAGGCGATGGGAATGGATACGGCTGCAGCTTATGTGAGTGAACACCAGATGGAAACATACTGGGACGGAGAGGCCGGACAGAATGTGGCTGAACTCCAGGGAGATGATGCGTTGTATCAAATCTGGCTGGAAGACGACCAGTCAATTGAAGAGAAAATGAAATTGATTCAGTCATATGACCTGGCAGGAGTGGCATCCTGGCAGCTCGGATACCAGAACAACAGTGTGTGGGCCGTGATCGGCAAATACCTGCAGTAGACAGAAAGGGGAAACACATGAGTGAGAATGAATTGTTTAAGACAACATTAATGGGGGGATATGACAAGGATGATGTGATGGAACAGATGAGGAAAATGAAAGAAACCCACACAGGAGAAATTACCCGTCTTGCCAAGGAGATTCAGAAGAAAAACAGCAGGATTGAGGAGCTGACAGAACGTCTGGTTGCCAAAGAAGAACAGAAAGAACAGCTGGAACGCAATATAAAAAATAAATATCAAAAGTATATCGATCATTATGAAAGTATATCGAGGCTGGTACTGGAATCACAGATCCGGGCCGAGAACATTATCAAGGATGCACAGAAGAAGGCCGATGATATTGTGCGTCAGGCTGAGAAGGAAGCGCAGAAGCGCATCGACACGGTACAGTCAGAAGTAGACAGGAGACTCACAGACGGGCAGCGTAAATACATAGCTGTACAGGAAGAGATGAATGCGATTGTTGAATTGATCAACCAGGCACAGCAGCGGTTTATGGCCTCTTATAAAGAGGTTCACAGTATTATCAGTACAATGCCTGAATCGCTCAGGAATTTTGATGAGGACATTACGAATGACTTTGATGCCGATATCAGTGAACAGGATCCGGAGCTGGAGGCGGCAGGCAAATCCATGCGTGAGATTGAGCGTAAGATCAGAAAAGATCTTGATCTCGAGGATAGTCTGGATGATGCAGACGACCTGACAGAAGAAGATCTTGAAAAATTTCTTTATAAACATGGGATTATCCGTAAGGATAAAGACGATGAATAAAAAGCAGGTCATTGTCCATACCCTTAACGTTAAGTTGAGGGAAGGACGATGACCTGCTTTTGGCATTTCAGCCCGTGGATGCTCCTCTTGCAACAAAGTACCGGAAGGTTGAACCGCCGAAATTATATTCTTTTTCCAGTATGAAATGATCATGAAACCAGGAGGCGGCTCCGGGAGCAAAGGACTCCATTTTTTCGATGGTGGCCTGTCCGGTAAAGACCTGTGTGACCTTCTTATCCTGAATATCCTGTATTACGTAATCTGCAACCTGAGGACGCACCGATAAGTCGGTAAAATCCAGAGTAAAGCAGTTCGTTGACCAGCCGAGCAGGCTGTATATCTCCGAGACGGAGACGCCGAATCCGTAGGTGTGAGGGGGAATCTCAGCGGCAATTGTATCGGCAAATCCCTGGAATTCTGTCATATCATGATAGTTCTTCCTGATATCACTGTTGTAAGCGTATTGTATCATTGTACCAAGCGTCAGCATCAGCAGGACGGACAGGGATAAAGCACAGAAACTGATTTTCCCAAGCTGTGCAAAAGAGTTCTTCATAAGCCTTCTGAGAGAAAAAACCTGCAGCTGTGGCAGTGTGTGGTCAGCCAGCATACACAGACAAAGTACGGCCTGAATATGACAGATATCCAGATTGTGATAGGCAGGTCTGTTCATAAAATATGTAATCTGTCCAAGTGAGATTACGGACAGAAAAAAGCTGAATACCGGGAGCACCGGAATAGAAGAAGGGGCACAGATCTGAAAGCATCTCATGGAAGAAATGCCCCAGGCAGCTGCAATAAAAAAGAGCAGCAGGACGCCCATGTAAGCAGCAGGATACAGGGGAAGATCCAGGTGTAGAAGATCCGTCATATAGGATGATGACATCAGCGGAAATAAAAATTCCCGAAGTGAATTTGCCGGAGAATGCTGCAGGATATTATACAGGTTTACGAGACCATAAGCTCCGAGGAATACACCCCCGACTGCTGCACAGTGAAACACCGCAGTCTTTATGAGCGACAACGTACTCTGCGTTTTCAATACAAAATATCGGAGTATCCAAAGACCTGCCCACGCAACGGCACAGATCATACCGCTTTCTGTGTTCCAGACGACCCCCGCCAGGCATAACACATACCCCAGAACACAGGTCGGTCGGTTCAGCCTGTTCATACGCAGGCAGAAAGCGCCAAACAACAGCAGGACAGCCGGAAACAGGATACGGTGCGGCCACACCTGCCAGTAATATCCACCTCTCATAGATAAGATGGGGAGAGTCATTGCGATACATCCTAAAATACGGATGACGGTGTTTTCGACCATCAGGTGCAGCGTTAAAAATGAACACAGAAAACATAACCCTCCTATCAATGCTGTGATCAGCATGAAATCCAGGAAGTTTCCGCCCAGAATCTTCAGTGGAATTTTATAAAAAAGAGCGTAATGACCGTAAATGCTGGTCGTGGACTCTGTGTATGCACTTCCGTGAAATACATTGTAGACAGAATTGAAATATGCATGGCCGTGGGCGGTATCGGCGGCCTGACTTCGTCCGAAGATATTTGGCGTGTAGAAGGTATAGGTCATCAGCATGGTCAGCCCGCTGTAAAATAAAACCATAATCCAGGTTCTGACAGGTACATCCTGGAAATGCCATACGCTGAAAAACACGAGACATGCGATCAGGGCCAGGACAATGACAAGCAGCAGCGGCAGATTATGCCAGATGTATTTGTATGACACCCCTCCGGTGAGGTTTCCCTCCATTAAAAAAGAAACGGTTAAAAAGAGCAGTGTTCCAATTGAAAACAGTGTGAAACATAGAAAGCGCACTGCACGGTGCTGTAAAAAGCTGCATGCCCGAAAGCAGAATATGCGGTAAAAAAGCAGGAACGAAAGACAAAATAAAATGACGGTTCCCGCAAAGACAATTAAATTGATGTTGCCTGCGGATGAGATAAAAGCTGAAAGTGCCGGTATCTTCAGACAGGCGGTAAAAAACACGGCTGCGGTCAGTGCGGCCAGAATACCGGAAAATAAGCTGTTCTCCTCTGAGTGGTTCATGGCAGATCCCCCCTTTATGGTAATAAATATTAATCCGTAACTGTTCAGGACGGCACATCTTCCTGACCGAAAAAGCCGGTCAAGAAGCATCAAATGTTCATCCGATGTGGAAATTGGTGTAGAAAGCGACTTACAAGCAAAGCTTGACGCAGCTTTCTGCACCAATTTCCCCGCCGTCCTGAACTGTTACGTTAATTCTATCATCTGCAGAAAGAATGCTTTTGTCAAGTTATTTTTGGCATTTGGGAAACTTTAAGCTCAGGTAGAATGATTGGAAGTGGATGAGTCATATATTAAGAGGAAGATATGATGGCAGGTGTCTATGGATCGAAAAAAATGGAAACCCGTTGTAGACATTATGTTGGGATGTCTGCTGCTGGTGGGCGTGTACTATTTATCGCGGGAAGGAGCGCGTCTGGTCACGCAGGAACTGCAGGGCCGTCAGACTGTAGTGATCGATGCCGGTCACGGCGGTGATGATCCGGGAAAAGTGGGGATCAATAACGAACTGGAAAAGGATCTGAATCTGGAAATTGCCAAAAAAGTAGAGAAACTGCTTCAGGAGTCGGGATACCAGGTGATTATGACTCGCACGAAGGATGAGATGCTCTGCGGCAGGGGAAGCCAGAATAAAAAGGCGGAGGATCTAAAGAAACGGTGTCAGATCATCAACGAAAGTTCCGCAGACTGTGCAGTCAGTATTCATCAGAACAGCTATTCTGATGAAGCCGTGAAGGGTGCTCAGGTTTTCTATTTTGAACATTCCGAGGACGGAAAACAGCTGGCGTCCATGCTCCAGAATGCACTTGTGGATGGACTCGACCCTCAAAACCACAGAAAAGAGAAGGGGAACATCACATACTACCTGCTGAAGAAGACAGAGGTTCCAATCGTGATCGTTGAATGTGGATTTCTGAGCAATTCAGAGGAGGCTGGAAAGTTAAAGACAGAAGCATATCAGGATAAGGTTGCGGCCGCAGTAACCGCAGGTGTCAGGGAATATCTGGGGGATTCCTGAGTTTTCCCAAAAAGAGAGTTCCATTTTACAAAATTCAATGCTATAATAAAATGGATTGTGTAAAGATTTATTACAAGAGGATGACTATGGAAACGAAAATTGTAAAGGTGGACCGGAAACATCCACAGGAGGACATCATGAGGGAGGCCGGACAGATTTTAAAGGACGGCGGCCTGGTGGCGTTTCCGACGGAGACCGTGTACGGTCTGGGAGGCAATGCACTTGACGTGAACGCATCTCATAAGATCTATGCGGCCAAGGGACGACCGTCGGATAACCCGCTGATCATTCATATAGCGAACCTGGAAGACATGGACGCGTTAGTGACTGAGATACCGCCTGCGGCAAAACACCTTGCGGGCACATACTGGCCCGGTCCCCTGACTATGATATTTCCCAAGAGCGAATGTGTGCCGTATGAGACGACAGGAGGACTTGAGAGTGTTGCAGTCAGAATGCCCAGTCACAGTATTGCACAGATTCTGATCAGGGAGGCTGGCGGATACGTGGCTGCACCAAGCGCTAACACATCCGGGAGGCCCAGCCCCACGCTGGCGGAGCACGTGATCGAAGATTTGAATGGGAAGATTGATATGATCATTGACGGGGGTAGTGTAGGAATCGGGCTGGAGTCCACGATTGTGGATTTTACAGAGGATATACCCACGATACTGCGGCCGGGTTATATCAATGAAGATATGCTTCGGGAGATTCTGGGGGAAGTCAGGATGGATCAGGGACTGATCGCGGAAGATATGGATATTCACCCAAAGGCTCCCGGTATGAAATACAGACATTATGCGCCGAAGGGATCGCTTGTGATCGTAGAAGGCAGGCAGGAAAATGTGACGGCTGCAATCCAGAAAATGGCGGATGAAAAAATCGGCCAGGGATACTGTGTTGGCATCATCGGTACGGATGAGACGGTTGACGCCTATAAATCAGGAGTTGTCAAGAGCATCGGGGCACGCGAAGATGAAGCCGGGATCGCGCGGCATCTTTACCGGGTGCTGCGGGAATTTGATGACAGCGAAGTTGCATATATTTATTCGGAGTCTTTCCACACTCCTAAAATGGGACAGGCTATCATGAACCGTCTGCTGAAGGCGGCAGGACACCAGATTATAGAGGTTTGAGGAGCACCACAGTGAAGTATTATAACAAACTGATCTTCGTAGATGAAGATGATAACAGCAGAGCACCGATGGCAAAGATCATTATGAAAAGCAAATTCCTTCTCGGACCGCTGGATATTGAATCCAGAGGTCTCGTTGTGCTGTTTCCGGAACCGATGAATCAGAAGGCGGAGGCGGTGCTGATCAGCAACGGCTACAGTGTGACGACCCATGAGGCCAGACAGCTGCAGCAGGAAGATCTGGGGGAAGATGTTCTGGTACTTACGATGGAGGATGCACAGAAGGAAAAAATCTGGGAAAACTATGAGCATGCACATCACGTTTATACGCTGACTGAATATATCAGCCTGCGGGGTGAACTCCCTCCTCTTTACGGGGAACCGTTAAAGGAATACGGAAAATGTTATGAGACGCTGGAAGCTCTGATCGGAGGCATCGTAATCCGCCTTAACGAAGAGGAACAGCAGGAGCAATAGGAGAGGAAACATAATGGGGACAAAAAGAGAAGACTATATAACCTGGGATGAATATTTTATGGGTGTTGCAATCTTATCCGGAATGAGGTCAAAAGATCCCAACACACAGGTTGGAGCCTGTATCGTAAGCGCAGATAATAAAATCCTGTCGATGGGATATAACGGTTTTCCCACCGGATGTTCGGACGATGAATTTCCGTGGACAAGGGAGGGAGCACCGCTTGATAACAAATATTTTTATAGCACGCACAGCGAGCTGAATGCGATTCTGAATTATCGCGGCGGCAGTCTGGAGGGGTCAAAGCTTTACGTCTCACTGTTTCCGTGCAACGAGTGTGCGAAGGCTATCATTCAGGCAGGTATCAAGACGATTATCTATGACTGTGATAAATATTCGGGTTCAGATTCCGTTGTTGCTTCCAAGAGAATGCTGGACGCTGCGGGGGTGCGTTATTATCAATACAACAGGACAAACCGGGAAATCACATTCCGTGTTTAAAATATATTCAGGTAAAAAGGAGAAATTATGGCTAAGGAAAAGAAACTGGTTGAAGCGATTACTTCCATGGAGGAAGATTTTGCGCAGTGGTATACGGATATTGTAAAAAAGGCAGAGCTGATTGACTATACAAGCGTAAAAGGCTGTATGGTAATCAAACCGGCTGGATATGCGATCTGGGAAAATATTCAGCATGAGCTTGACAGACGGTTTAAAGAGACGGGAGTTGAGAATGTATATCTTCCGATGTTTATTCCTGAAAGCCTTCTGCAAAAAGAAAAGGACCATGTGGAAGGCTTTGCGCCTGAGGTTGCATGGGTGACACACGGCGGACTGGAACCGCTTCAGGAGCGTCTCTGTGTCAGGCCGACTTCCGAGACATTGTTCTGTGACCTGTACGCCAAGGATGTCCATTCTCACAGGGATCTTCCGAAGCTGTACAATCAGTGGTGCTCTGTTGTGCGCTGGGAAAAGACGACGAGACCGTTCCTCCGCTCCAGAGAATTCTTATGGCAGGAAGGCCATACTGCACATGCAACGGCAAAAGAGGCAGAAGAACGTACGATCATGATGCTGAATGTGTATGCAGATTTCTGCGAGGAAGTGCTGGCTATTCCTGTGATCAAAGGAAGAAAGACGGATAAGGAAAAGTTTGCCGGGGCAGAGGCAACGTATACAATTGAATCCCTGATGCATGATGGTAAGGCACTCCAGTCCGGAACCAGTCATAACTTTGGGGATGGGTTTGCACAGGCATTCGGTATCCAGTATGCCGATAAAGATAACCAGTTGAAATACGTACATCAGACCTCATGGGGCATGACGACTCGTATGATCGGAGCTATCATTATGGTACATGGAGACAACAGCGGACTGGTATTGCCTCCGCGCATTGCACCCGTGCAGGTAATGGTCATTCCGATCCAGCAGAAAAAAGAAGGCGTTCTGGATATGGCGGACAAAGTCTGCAGCAGTCTGAGGGCATCGGGTGTTCGAGCACGACTGGATGATTCGGATAAGAGCCCGGGCTGGAAATTCTCAGAGCAGGAAATGAGAGGAATACCAGTGCGTATCGAGCTGGGACCGAAGGATATAGAAAATGGTCAGGCTGTGCTGGTTCGCCGTGATACAAGAGAAAAGACTGTTGTGGCACTTGACGAGGCTGCAGCAAAAGCACAGGAACTGCTCGTGACGATTCAGAAGGATATGCTGGACAGAGCGAGGGAACACCGTGATTCCCATACCTACGTGGCACAGGATTATGAAAGCTTCCGGAAAACAATTGAAGAGAAACCGGGGTTTGTTAAGGCTATGTGGTGCGGCTGCCAGGAATGTGAGGAAAAGATCAAAGAGGAGACACAGGCAACGTCCAGATGCATACCGTTTGAGCAGGAACAGATCGCTGATACCTGTGTCTGCTGTGGAAAACCGGCAGTGAAGATGGTGTACTGGGGTAAAGCATATTAATCTTAAGGAGAGTGCGTATGAGACTGAGACTGCCGCCGGCGGTTTGGATGATCATTGACAAGCTTACACAGAGTGGATATGAGGCATATGCTGTCGGGGGGTGTGTGAGGGACAGTGTACTGGACCGCTCACCGGATGACTGGGATATCACTACGTCTGCGACCCCCGGACAGGTGAAAGAATTGTTTCGTCATACTGTGGATACCGGGCTGGCGCACGGTACGGTAACCGTCCTCGTCTCCGGGGAAGGATTTGAGGTGACTACGTACCGTATTGACGGAAAGTATGAGGACGGACGACATCCCAAAGATGTGACATTTACACCGAATTTGTCAGAGGATTTAAAACGGCGGGATTTTACGATCAATGCGATGGCATACAGTCCGGCTGCCGGGCTGATCGATATATTCGGCGGCATGCAGGATCTGCAGAGACACAGAATTCGCTGTGTGGGGGAACCCGCACAGCGTTTTTCAGAAGATGCCCTGCGCATTCTGCGGGCTGTCCGATTCTCTGCCCAGCTGGGCTTTACAATCGAGGAGAATACGAGAAAAGCAATTCGGAAACTGGCTCCCACCCTGTCCAAAATCAGTGCAGAGAGAATTCAGACGGAGCTCGTGAAGTTGTTGATGTCACCGCGGCCCACGATGATCCGCGAGGCATATGAGACGGGCATCACGGCCGCAGTGCTGCCGGAATTCGACGAGATGATGTGCACGCCGCAGAATAACCCGGATCACGTGTACTCAGTGGGGGAACATACACTGGAAGTGCTGCGCCACATTGAGAAAGACAAGGTGCTGAGAATCGCTGCACTGCTGCATGATGTCGGAAAGCCGGCGGTGAGGACGACGGATGAAAATGGTGTCGATCACTTTAACGGGCATCATAAAGCAGGGGCTGATCGCGCCAGAAGTATCTTAAAACGTCTGAAATTCGACAACGATACCATTGAACAGGTTAAGAATCTGGTATACTGGCATGATACGAAGACGCAGGCGGAAGAGCGTCTCGTCAGACGTGCGGTGCACCGTATCGGAGAGGACCTGTTTCCGCGTCTTTTGAAGCTGCAGTATGCGGATACGATGGCACAGAGCGGCTGGTACAGGCAGGAGAAGCTCAGACGCCTGGAGGGTGTCAGTGTGCTGTTCGATAAGATTGTTTCAGAGAAACAATGTGTATCCCTGAAGACCCTGAAACTGTCGGGCGGTGACCTCATGGCGCTGGGGATGAAGCCGGGACCTAAGATCGGAATCGTGCTGCAGGAAGCACTGGAAGAGGTTCTCGATGATCCGGCACGGAATACCAGGGAGTACCTGCTGGCATTTGCCGGGAAAAAAACGGCAGGGAAACAGACAGTGTGAGAATGCATCAGACTGCTCCGTCCATAAATTGTATATTTTTTACCCCTTCAACATAAGATAGAAAGAGCTTATGGTGAGGGGGTTTGTTATGTACGATTATGGGTTAAGTGTAATGGAACAGTATGGACTGACAGTAAAGTCATCGTACCGGGGACGCGGAGCGCTGATCTGTGAAACTCAGCGCGGACTTAAGATAGTAAAAGAGTACCGGGGATCGGAGAAGAAACTGGAGCTTCAGAGGAAACTGCAGCTTCATATTCTGGAGAGCGGAGAGACCAGAGTGGACTGTGTGCTGGAAAATGAAGAAGGAAAGCTGGTCTCCAATGACAGAGATGGTATTCCGTATGTGGTAAGAGAATGGTTTACGGGGAGAGAATGCGATACAAAGTCCGCAAGTGATGTTCTTGAAGGGGTGAAAGCGCTTGCCCGGTTACATAATGTCATGCAAATGCCGCTGGAGGAGAATTACCGGAAGGAGTCTCTCCTGGATGAATGTACACGGCATAACCGGGAAATCAGGAAAATAGGAAATTTCATCCGAAAGAAAAATTCCAGAACAGATTTTGAAATGCAGCTTCTTCGCTGTATGGACAGCTTTCTGAAACAGGGCGAGACGGCTGTGGAACAGCTTGAACGTTCCGGTTATCAGGAGCTGTACCAAACGGCGATGGAAACGGGCAGTGTCTGCCATGGTGAGTGTAATCAGCACAATATAATATGGACGGGCGGTCGCCCGACACTGATCAATTATGAAAAATGGAACTATGATGTTCAGGTAGCTGACCTGTATCAGTTTATGAGAAAGATACTGGAAAAACATAACTGGGATATCGGACTTGGAAAAAGCATGCTCACAGGATATCACAGCGTTAAACCACTTTCTGAGGAGGAAGTACTCAATCTGAAGATCAGGCTTTCTTATCCCTGGAAATTCTGGAAACTGGTCAACTATTATGCAAACAATCACAAAGCCTGGATTTCGGGGCGCAACTCGGAAAAACTTCAGCTGGTCATGAGGCAGCAGAAGGCGTGGTCGGAATTTCTAAAAACCTGTTTTTCTGATTTCCTTTTTCCGTCAGATACGCTATAATAAGAGAAAAGAAGCTGGTAGGAGGTACCTTTATGAACTATAAGGAAACATATGAATTGTGGGTGAATTCACCTTACTTTGACGAAGAAACCAAGGCAGAGCTTAAAAGTATTGCAAATGATGAACAGGAAATCAAAGAACGTTTTTATAAGGACCTTGAATTTGGTACTGCCGGTCTCCGCGGTGTGATCGGTGCAGGGACCAATCGTATGAATATTTACGTAGTGAGAAAGACCACACAGGGTCTTGCAAACTATATTGCCGGGCTGAATGCAAAAGATCAGGGCGTGGCCATTGCATTTGACTCCAGAAGGATGTCTCCGGAATTTGCGAATGAAGCAGCGCTGTGTCTGGCAGCGAACGGGATTAAAGCTTATATTTTTGAATCACTGCGTCCGACACCGGAACTCTCCTATGCAGTTCGTAAGCTTGGATGTATCGCCGGCATCAATATCACAGCCAGCCATAATCCGCCGGAATATAATGGATATAAAGTATACTGGGAGGACGGTGCCCAGATCACACCGCCTCATGATTCCGGAATCATGGATGAAGTTCAGAAGGTTACAGATTACAATGACGTGAAAACAATGGACAAAGATGCCGCCCAAAATGCAGGAATGTACGTTGTTATCGGCCGGGAAGTTGACGATGCATATATGGAAGAACTGAAAAGCCAGGTGCTCCATATGGATGCTATCAGGGAGACCGCAAAAGATCTGAAGATCGTCTACAGCCCGCTGCATGGAACCGGAAATATTCCCGCGCGCCGCGTGCTTCAGGAGCTGGGATTTGAAAATGTGTACGTTGTAAAAGAGCAGGAACTTCCGGACGGGGAATTCCCTACTGTCAGCTATCCGAATCCTGAGGCTGAAGAGGCTTTTACACTTGGTTTAAAGCTGGCGAAGGAAGTGGATGCAGATCTGGTGCTTGCAACGGATCCGGATGCTGACCGGCTTGGCGTGTACGTGAAAGACCGTGAAGGTAAATATCATACGTTGACCGGAAATATGTCGGGCTGCCTTCTTGCAGATTATGAGATCGGACAGAAAAAAGCCCTGAAAGGCCTGCCGGATGACGGAGCACTGATTAAAACTATCGTAACGACGAATATGGCGGACGCGATCGCCAAATACTATGGTGTGAAATTAATCGAGGTGCTGACAGGATTTAAATTTATCGGACAGCAGATTCTGGGCTTTGAACAGAATAAGAAGGGAACCTATCTCTTCGGATTTGAGGAGAGCTACGGATGCCTGATCGGAACTCATGCGAGAGATAAAGATGCCATCGTGGCGACAATGGCACTCTGTGAAGCAGCAGCCTACTACAGGACCCAGGACAAAACGCTTTGGGATGCAATGATCGATATGTATGAACGCTATGGTTATTATAAGGATGACATTAAGGCCATCACTCTGAAAGGGATCGAAGGTCTGGAAAAGATTCAGGAAATCTTAAGCGGACTGCGGGAGAATCCGCCTGCGAAGATCGGAGCCTACGATGTTCTGTCCGTGAGGGATTATCAGAAAGACACGATCACTGAGACGGCAACCGGCGATGTGAAGCCGACTGGACTGCCAAAATCCAATGTTCTGTACTATGACCTGACAGATGATGCATGGGTATGTGTACGTCCGTCAGGAACAGAGCCTAAGGTTAAATTCTATTACGGTATCAAAGGTACATCTCTTAAAGATGCTGACTCGAAATCGGAAGCCCTGGGTAAAGAAGTGCTTGCCATGATCGACCGTATGATGTAATACCGGATGAATTTGGAGGACCCCATGGAAAAGACATACTCATTTGAAGAACTGAAAGAGATCATCGCGAAACTGAGAAGCCCGGACGGATGCCCCTGGGACCGCGAGCAGACGCACGAGAGTCTCAGAGCCTGTATGGTCGAGGAGGCCTATGAGGCAGTTGACGGGATACGCATCCTCTCTGAGACCGGGGCGTGGGACAACCTGTGTGAGGAGCTGGGGGATGTACTTCTGCAGGTGCTGATGCACAGCCGGATTGCCGAGGAGGAAGGGCTGTTTGGGCTTGATGATGTGATCCAGGGAATCAGTGAAAAGATGATCCGCAGGCACCCTCATGTGTTTGGGGACCAGAAGGCGGATGATTCCGGACAGGTTCTGGTAAACTGGGAGCAGATTAAAAAGCAGGAAAAAAAGGATCAGCCCGGGGTATCAGAACTGGAAGCTGTTCCGCACAGTCTTCCTGCCCTGATCCGCACATCAAAGGTCCTGAAAAAGATCGAAAACTTAACCGGCGAATTTTCCAGTGAAAGTGACAGTATACGCAGTGCACGTGAATGTCTGGAAAAACTGGAGGATGGCAGCAGCGAGGAGGATTCCGAAGTGATCGGTGCGCTGCTCGCCCATATCTGTAATCTCTCCAGAAAGCGCAGAGTCCACGCGGAGGAGGCGCTTGGAGATTATCTGGAAGAGACGATTAAAAAAGCAGAATTCCTTGACAAACCCATGTAAACGTTATATAAATATTGAGTAGGGTTTATCCGATTTTGTTTGATTGATACAAAAGGATCATAAAACCGTAAGAAATGAAAATAGAAGATTTCAGAGGAGGAATACTCATGAACAAGACAGAATTAATTGCAGCTATGGCTGACCAGGCAGAATTATCCAAAAAAGATGCAGAAGCTGCGCTTAAAGCATTCGTAGATGTGATCGCAGCAGAGTTAAAGAAGGGTGAAAAAGTTCAGCTGGTTGGTTTCGGCACTTTTGAAGTGGCTGAAAGAGCTGCAAGAGAAGGCAGAAATCCTCAGACAGGTAAAACAATGAAGATTGAAGCTTCGAAGGCACCGAAATTTAAAGCAGGAAAAGCTTTAAAAGATATGGTGAATGAGAAATAATTTTAGTAACCATCGGAGGGACAAGCAATTGTCTCTCCTTTTTTTCGCAATGAGAAATACGGAGGTAAGGTTTATGAGACTGGATAAGTTTCTGAAAGTGTCACGTCTGATCAAACGGCGTACAGTTGCAAATGAGGCATGTGATGCGGGCAGGGTTCTCGTGAATGGGAATCCGGCAAAAGCATCGGTTAAGGTAAAAGCGGGAGATATCCTGGAAATACAGTTTGGTACCAAAACCGTAAAGGTGGAGGTGCTGGATGTAAAGGAAACTGTTAAAAAAGAAGAGGCGGAAAGTCTTTACCGTTATCTGTAGGACACCCGTGTAAACCGGCGATGTTTTCAGCCGGAGGCATATCGGGAAGGAAACCCCCATATAATGAAAAAGAGACGTGTATGGGGAGAATGATATGGAGGAGGCAACACGCAAGGAACACGGGCTTACGCTGGATGGCCGGAGAGCCGGTAAGATTACCGGTGTCGTGGATGTGGTATCTTTTGATCCGGAGATGATCCTGCTGGAGACATCTCAGGGGATGCTGACGATCAAAGGTCAGGAGCTGCATGTGAGCCGCCTGTATCTGGAAAAGGGAGAAGTAGACGTAGAGGGTCTTTTCCAGAGCATGGTTTATTCGGATGACGGGAATTATGGGCGCAGGCAGAAGGGCAGTCTGGTCAAAAGACTGTTTAAATAAAGCATGAGCGCATATATGAGCAGCGAGCTGCTGCTGTTTGCAAAATCCCTCTGGTACGGAGCTGTTATGCTGTTAGGGTATGATTTCTTTCGTATTATACGTCGCGTCATACATCACCGGCCGGTTTGGGTCATTACAGAGGATCTCTGCTATTGGATTGGCAGCGGATTCTTTTTATTTTCCAGGATATATCAGGAAAATAATGGAGTTCTGCGTGGATATTTCTTTGTAGGGATCCTGCTCGGCATGGTGTTATATCATTATACGCTCAGCAGCTGTCTGGTGCGTTTTACAGCGCTCTTTTTGAATAAAATAAAAGAATTTTTTCGAATGCTGACAAAGAAGATAATATTTTTGATAAAAAGGTTGAAATTTTTGGTATTACGATGTAAAATTTCCTTATCTAGGTTATTATGTAGATTATTGCGAAAGTCGTGAGGTCATATGAGTTCAAAAAAAAATTCAGCAAAAATGAGAGCAAAACGCAACCAGAGATATAATAAAATGGCTATGGTTGGCATCAGCATCGTGGTATGCATGCTGTTAGTTGTGTTATTCGTCCAGGGGCAGTCCGTCAGGGAGCGGATCTCGGCAAATAATCAGAAACAGGATGAACTTGCTCAACAGATAGAAGACGAGAACAAACGTACAGAAGATATTGAGAACATGCAGGAATACATGCAGAGTGATGAGTATATCGAAAAGATAGCCAAGGAAAAAATTGGCCTGGTGAAAGAAAACGAGATTATTTTCAAAGAGGCGGATTAGGGGTTTTTTGTCTAAAATTTCTTTGGACTGCCAGTGTGTATTTGACAAGTTTCTTATAATAAAGCATCTATAATAAATCTCTGAGAGTATATATAAGATAAGGGGGTTTATGCCAGATGCAGGATTTAATCATTGCCATGCTCGCGATCAGTGCGATACTGATACTTCGGGACATGGCAAAAATTGTCTTTTGGGGGAGAAAAAAGGAAGATCCCGTCTACGACTGTCATCCGCAGAAGGAACGGATGGAACAGTATGCACAGTCATTGCAGAAACTGGCAGACACGTTTTATCAGATGCCGTGCCGGAGGGAGCGCCTGAGCAACAGCGAGATAGAAGGGATCTTCGCGAAGATGCAGGATAAACTCTGCAGCAGATGTCCGAAAAAGGAAATCTGCTGGAGGCAGCAAAGCATTATGACGTGTCAGAAGGTGTGTGACATGCTCTGCCTGATTGAGGAGGGCAATGCGGAAAAAATTTTAAGGGCACAGGGAGACTGGTATGCAGACTGCCTGAACGCAGGTAAATTCGTGGAATACCTGCAGGATGAATTCCAGAATGCAAGGCAAAATCTGATCTGGAACAATCGACAGATAGAAAACAGAGTTGCAGTTGCGGAGCAGTTAAATGAAGTCGCACATACGATTCAGAAGGTTGCGGCAGATTTGTATGATATTGCAGCGGTTTCCGGAGATATGGAGCAGCGGGTCAAAAAGATCATGCAGAAGCGCCACGTTCTCGTGAAACAGATATGGATGATGGAAAAGCCGGATGAGAAGATGAAACTTTTTCTGACGATGCGGGTCAGAGGCGGACAGTGCATTGCAGTCAGTGAAGTGGCTTCCATACTGTCCGAAATGTACGACCGCAGACTCGTTCCTGCAAGGGACAGCCGGGCTATCGTGAACAGCGATGTGCGTACGGTATTGTTTGTGGAGGACACAAATTATAAAGTGCTCTATGGTGTTGCAAAAGTCACGAAAGAAAATGAAACCGTATCCGGTGATAATTATGTCTGCACACAGGGAGAGGAGCAGTTTGTCATGTGTCTGTCGGATGGAATGGGTTCAGGTCTGGAGGCGTGTCAGGAGAGTGAGGCAGTGGTAGAGATTCTGGAACAGTTTCTCACAACCGGGTTCTCGCGGGAGACGGCGGCACGTATGCTGAATTCAGCGCTTGTACTGCAGCGCAGGGATGGTATGTACTCGACCGTTGATATCTGTGCATTGAATCTCTACACCGGAGTATGCGAATTTTTAAAAGCGGGGGCCGCCACCACCTTTATCAAACGTGACCAGTGGGTGGAGGCGATCTCGTCGACGACACTTGCGGCGGGTCTGCTTCAGCAGATGGATTTTGAGACGACGACCAAAAAAATGTATGACGGGGATTATCTGATCATGGTAACAGACGGGGTGCTGGATGCACTTCCGAAAGAGAGGGAAGAGGAGACGATGAAAGAGATCATTCTGCAGGTACATAGCACGCAGCCCAGGGAAGTTGGGCGCAATATCATGGAAAAAGTCATGGGATACTGCGGTTACCGCGCGGGAGACGATATGACAGTGCTTGTGGCAGGTGTCTGGAGAAAATAGGAGAAAGAGTATGCAAAAGAGGGTTCTGGATTTCATACGGCAGCATCATATGATCAGCGACGGGGACAGGATTGTGGCAGGGGTATCCGGCGGCGCAGATTCCGTCTGCCTGTTTTCTATACTGCGCAGACTGCAGGAACAGATACCGTTTACGTTTGCTGTGGTGCATGTCAACCACATGCTCAGAGGCGAAGAAGCGAAAGCAGATGAAAGATTTGTACACGAACTGTGCCGGAGGCATGACATCACATGCAGGATCTTCAGGGAAAACGTTGCCGGGATCGCTGAGCGGGAAAAGCTTTCACTCGAAGAGGCCGGCCGCCGTGTACGCTACCAGGCATTTGAAAGATTTTCACGTGAGTGGGGGGCAGATAAAACGGCACTGGCTCATCACCAGAATGACTGTGCGGAGACCATGCTGTATCATCTGGCACGTGGAACGGGACTTCGGGGGCTCTGCAGCCTGCGTCCGGTCCGAAATTCTGTGATTCGTCCTCTTTTGTGTATGAACCGCTCGGAAATTGAGCAGTATTTAAAGGAAGAGAAGATAGAATACCGTACAGACAGTACGAATATGGATGAGGAATATACGAGAAATAAAATCCGGCATCGGATGATGCCGTATCTGACAGAAGAGATCAATCCACGTGCAGTGGAGCACATGGCTGCAACTGCACAGAGTCTGGAAGAAGTTCAGGATTATCTTGATGAAATGACGGAGATTCTGATGGAGAAATATGTACAGGAGTCAGGTGACAGTCTTCTTGCAGATAATCAGCTGGCCCGTGAACCGCTTCTTCTTCAGAAGTGTGTGCTGCAAAAATGCCTGGAGCAGTCCGCAGGGACAAAAAAAGATTTTACCAGAGTACATCTGGAAGAAATCTGTGCATTGTTCGCCAGGGAAACCGGAAAATGCCTGCATCTTCCGTACAGCCTTGTCGTTACAAGGACATACCGGGGACTGGCATTTCGAAGAGCTGATATCCGTGAACAGTATGGGACGCTTCCGGCATTTTTCTGCGAGCAGCTGAAGATTCCCGGAGATACACAGATTGAAAAATGGACGGTACAATGTGAATTATTGAGAAATTCCATGCAAAGAATTCCACAAAAAACATATACGAAATGGTTGGATTATGATAGAATAAAAGATACTTTGGTGATTCGGACCAGGCTTCCGGGAGATTATATCAGGATCAATGAGGAAGGCGGCAGAAAGAAGATCAAAGATTATTTTATCGACCTCAAGATTCCGCGGGAGGAGCGGGATAAAATCCTTCTGCTGGCAGCAGGGTCAGAGGTCTTATGGGTGGTGGGTCACCGGATCAGCCAGGCATGCATGGTCCGTGATTCGACGGAATGCATTTTACGGATTCAGATAAAAGGAGGAAGTATTCATGAGTGATAAGATCAGCGTGCTCCTGAGTGAGGAGCAGGTGCTGACAGGAATTCTAAAAGCGGCGGAACAGATTAATCGTGATTATGCCGGAAGAAGCATTCATTTAATCTGCGTTTTGAAAGGCAGTGTGTTTTTTACCTGTGAACTTGCGAAACATCTTACGATACCAGTGACGATGGATTTCATGACCGTGTCCAGTTATGGGGATGCTACGGTGTCAAGCGGTGTGGTAAACATTAAGAAAGATCTGGATGAATCGATTGAAGGCAGAGATGTATTGATCATAGAGGACATTGTTGATTCCGGAAGGACCCTGAGTCTTCTCGCGGCAGAGCTGGAAACACGAAATCCCAAAAGTCTGCGTCTGTGTACGCTTCTTGATAAACCCGAGCGGCGGGTGACGGATGTGACAGTGGATTATGTATGCTTTGAAATTCCGGATGAATTCGTAGTAGGATTTGGGCTTGATTCTGCACAGATGTACAGGAATCTTCCCTATATCGGTGTTCTGGAACCTGAAAAGTCAGATACCCCGCAGCAAGATACGGGGCATCAAATTTGTAGCACAGCGAGCTGCGGGGTATCTGACCCTCGCGACAGTCGCCAAGGTAAAGCAAGCTTGACTTTGGCTCGTTGCTCGCGGGATTAAAGGCTGAAAGGAGATTCTAGCAGTGAACAGACAATCAAGAGGATTACTGCTGTATTTTATAGTGGCAGTCATACTGGTCGGCAGTTTTATGTATCTGTCGGGAAGAATGCAGCAATCCGAGGAATATACTAATAAAGAGTACGAGGCAGCGCTTGATGGCGGTCAGATCTCTTCTGTGGGCATTGTCCAGAACAAACAGATCCCGACAGGACAGCTGGACGTGGTGCTGAAAGACGGGAGCAGGAGACAGCTGAATGTAAGTGATGTCAATGAGATTCAGGAACAGCTGAAGGAAAAGAATGTAGAATATCACGTATACGATGTGCCGAAGGACAATACGTTCCTGACGACGATCCTTCCGATTCTGGTATCGGTCGGACTGGTGCTGGTACTGATGATGTTTATGACACGCTCTATGAACGGTGGCGGGGGAAGCAATGCCAAGATGATGAATTTTGGAAAGAGCCGTGCCAGGATGTCCACTGAGAGTGATAAAAAGATAACTTTTAAAGAAGTAGCGGGCCTGGAGGAAGAAAAGGAGGATCTGGTAGAAATTGTGGATTTCCTGAAGGAGCCTCAGAAATACGTGAAGGTAGGTGCAAGGATTCCCAAAGGTGTGCTGCTTGTTGGACCGCCCGGAACCGGTAAAACACTGATGGCTAAGGCCGTTGCGGGGGAAGCGGGGGTTCCTTTTTTCAGCATTTCCGGTTCGGATTTTGTTGAGATGTTCGTCGGAGTCGGTGCATCACGTGTTCGTGACCTGTTTGAAGAGGGAAAGAAGCACAGTCCGTGCATTATTTTTATTGACGAGATCGATGCCGTTGCAAGAAGAAGAGGAACCGGAATGGGCGGAGGCCACGATGAGCGTGAGCAGACGCTGAATCAGCTGCTGGTGGAGATGGACGGATTTGGTGTCAATGAAGGTATCATTGTGATGGCGGCAACAAACCGTGTGGATATTCTGGACCCGGCGATCCTGCGCCCCGGACGATTTGACCGCCGTGTTGTAGTTGGCGCTCCGGATGTCAAAGGGCGTGAAGAAATCCTGAAAGTACATGCAAATGGAAAACCACTCGGTGAAGATGTGGATTTCAGGCAGATCGCACAGACAACAGCCGGATTTACAGGAGCAGAACTTGAGAATCTGCTGAATGAAGCGGCGATCCTGGCAGCGAAAGAAGACCGGTCTTACCTGATGCAGAAAGATATCAAGGACGCATTTATCAAGGTGGGAATCGGGACAGAAAAGAAAAGTAAAGTCATCTCAGATAAGGAAAAACGGATTACGGCCTATCATGAGGCGGGCCATGCGATTCTATGTTATGTGCTGCCGGATATTGATCCTGTCTATACTATTTCCATTATACCGACGGGAATGGGGGCGGCCGGATACACCATGCGGCTTCCGGAGAAAGATGAGCTTTTTAATACCCGTGGTGAGATGATGGAGAATATTCAGGTATGCCTGGGAGGGCGTATTGCGGAAGAAATTATATTCGACGATATCACAACAGGGGCATCTCAGGATATTAAACAGGCGACCTCCATTGCTAAAGCGATGGTGACGAAATACGGAATGTCATCTGAGGTCGGTCTGGTTGCATACGGAGATGACCAGGATGAGGTCTTTATCGGACGTGATCTGGCACATGCCCGCGGTTTCAGCGAGAGTGTAGCTTCCACGATTGATAAAGAGGTAAAACGGCTGATTGATACCTGTTATGAGAAGGCAAAACAGATCATACTGGAACATGAAGAGGTGCTTCACAGCTGTACAAAATTATTGCTTGAAAAAGAAAAAATAGGACGTGAGGAGTTTGAGTCCTTATTTGAAAAGGCGGAAACTGTATAATTTGCATAAAAAATAATTGAAAAATTTGTGAGGTTTGTGCACACTTTTTTGCAGACATGCGCTATAATACAAAATGTAACAACCCCCCAATACATTATATAGTTTTTGCTACACCCCAAAAGAAGAAATACCTTCTCTTAAAAGACAGCGATCGGAAAGCTGTCTTTTTTGCTTTAGGAGAAAAATGGGAGATATGGTTATATGGTGTCGAAAAACTGAACAAATTTGAACAAAAAGCACAAGTTTGTTGAATTACAGTCTGGGATAGGATAAAATAAGAATAAGACTAAAAATAGAAGGGTAGTTATTTTATGGATTTACAATTTTATCGTGAGCTGGAGAACCGCCTGAATTATATTCATAAGATGAAACCGCTATTGAGCAAGGAGGCGCTGCACAGTGATGAGTCTGAGTATTATCAGTTCCCAAGCGGTGCCTCTGCCGGCGACAGAGTCACCATACGCCTTCGCACCAAAAAGAGCAATGCGGATGCGGTGTATCTGATCAGTGGTTCACTTCGCAAAGAAATGTTTGTTGCAATGACAAAAGACGGATTCGACTATTACGAAACACAGGTAGTGCTGGGCGAGGAAACCATGCATTACTATTTTGAAATCCAAGCGGGAAAACTGACCTGTTATTATAATGAACTGGGTGTGACAAAAGATTTGAACGAACTGTATTCGTTTGGAATTGTTCCTGGATTTAAGACACCGGAATGGGCAAAAGGTGCAGTGATGTATCAGATCTTTGTGGACCGTTTTTATAATGGAGATAAGTCCAATGATGTTTTGAGCGGAGAATACTCCTACATCGGCGAACAGGTATTCCAGGAGACAGAGTGGGGAAAGCCGCCTCAGGCAATGGATGTCAGAACATTTTACGGAGGGGACCTGCAGGGGGTGATCGACAAGCTGGATTATCTTCAGGATCTGGGAATCGAGGTGTTGTACCTGAATCCTATTTTTGTGTCGCCGTCAAATCACAAGTACGATATTCAGGACTATGATTATGTTGATCCTCATTATGGAAAAATCGTATCGGATAACGGTGATTTGCTGGGACCGGGAGATCTTGAGAACACTCATGCGACGAGGTATATCAACCGCGTGACAGGGCTTGACAATCTGGAAGCCAGCAATAAGCTGTTTATCAAACTGGTTGAAGAGTTACATAAGCGCGGGATGAAGCTGATTCTTGACGGTGTGTTCAATCACTGTGGTTCATTTAATAAATGGCTGGACCGCGAACGCATTTATGAAAATGATGAGCATTATCAGAAAGGCGCTTATGTTGACTATAACAGTCCATATCAAACATTTTTTAAATTTAATAATGAACACGCATGGCCGTACAATGAGTTCTATGACGGCTGGTGGGGACACGATACGCTGCCGAAGCTGAATTATGAGAGATCTCCCATGCTCGAGGCGTATATCATGTATATCGCTAAAAAATGGGTATCACCGCCTTATAATGCGGATGGCTGGAGACTTGATGTGGCGGCTGATCTGGGACACAGTGCGGAATATAACCATCAGTTCTGGAAGAAGTTCCGCAGGGCTGTCAAGGAAGCCAATCCGGAAGCCCTGATCCTGGCTGAACATTACGGTGACGCAAAAGAATGGCTGGAGGGCGACGAATGGGATACTGTCATGAACTACGATGCGTTTATGGAACCGGTATCCTGGTTTCTGACAGGGATGGAAAAACACAGCGATCAGTTCAGGCCTGACCTGCTAGGAAACGGGGAATCTTTTACTCTGGCGATGAAATACCACATGTCGCGTTTTTATGGACCGTCACTGCATGTGGCAATGAATGAGCTGGATAACCATGATCATTCGCGTTTCCTGACCAGAACGAATCAAAAAGTCGGAAGAGTTGCACACCTTGGTTCAGCTGCGGCTGAAGAAGGTGTTAACAAAGCGGTGCTGAGGGAGGCTGTTGTCATACAGATGACATGGCCGGGAGCTCCGACACTGTATTATGGGGATGAGGCAGGTGTCTGTGGCTTTACAGATCCGGATAACCGCAGAACATATCCATGGGGAGCTGAGGATACGGAACTGTTGGAGTTCTACAGGCAGGCAATTGCAATGCATAAGCAGTATCCAGTCCTCAGAAAAGGTTCTCTGCGTCAGCTGATGTATGGATATAATATTATGGCATATGGCCGTTTCTCGCCGGATGAGCAGATTGCAGTCATCATAAATAACCGTGACGAAGAGACGGATGTGGAAGTGCCGGTATGGGAACTGGGGATGGACTGCATCCATGATAAGGTGATGGAACAGGTCTTTTATTCAGACGCCGGGGGATACCGTAATGAAAAGAAATCTTATCCGGTGGTTGCCGGTATTCTGAGTATCACGATGCCCCCTCGCGGAGCTGTCGTACTTTACCGAAAAGAATGACAATGGTCAGAAAGAAGACCTTGCATTTCATGCCGAAATGTGGTATAAAATATCTTGTCAGAGCGTATGGTGCGCTCTGACAGAAAAAATGGATGGATTCCCGAGTGGCCAAAGGGGGCAGACTGTAAATCTGTTGGCAACGCCTTCGAAGGTTCGAATCCTTCTCCATCCACGCCGAAAGCAACTTAGTGAACGCGAGCCCCAGGCGAAGCGTGAACTTAGTGCGAGGCGGTTCGCGAACCTTAATGAGCGCAGAGCGCGAATTTAGTTGAGCGAACATACCTTGTAAAAAGCAACTTAGTGAACGCGAGCCTCAGGCGAAGCGCGAACTTAGTGCGAGGCGGTTCGCGAACCTTAATGAGCGCAGAGCGCGAATTTAGCTGAGCGAACATACCTTGTAAAAAGCAACTTAGTGAACGCGAGCCTCAGGCGAAGCGTGAACTTAGTGCGAGGCGGTTCGCGAACCTTAATGAGCGCAGAGCGCGAATTTAGTTGAGCGAACATCCTATGCTTTCGTTTATTCAAGCCGCAGTGGCGGAACTGGCAGACGCACAGGACTTAAAATCCTGCGAGGGTTAAACTTCGTACCGGTTCGATTCCGGTCTGCGGCATTTGACCGTGAACAGCCGGACCATTCAGGTTCAGAAGTTCACGGTCATTTTCTGTAATGCCATGGTATAACGGGAGAGGAAACCGGTCTGCATCTCCATCTTATAATTCAGGGATATAAATCTCAGGCAGTATATTTTTGTGTACTTTCCGGTGATGTGATAAGATGTATATACACAAGTTATGATCGGCATTGGATGCCGGTATCTATGGCCGTTCGGCCAAATATTTCAATTCATTAAAATTTAAAATATCAAATCATGAATGAAGGCATGCAGCGCATAAAAAGAACGGCGAAAAATCTATTTTCACACAGGTCTTGACAATACTTAATATAATAGTTAAAATAAATAGTATATAAATAAAGAATCCATAAGGAGGAGTAAAAAATGAGCGAAAACATTCTTGTACTAACGGGCAGTCCCAGGAGGGGCGGCAACAGCGATACACTGGCTGATGCTTTTATCAGAGGAGCCGAAAAGAACAAAAACAGGGTAACAAAGGTTAATCTTGCAGAAAAGAAGATCAGCGGATGCAGGGCATGTAACGGCTGTTGGGTCAGCAGAGGAAACTGCGTTGTAGACGATGACATGAAGGAACTGGAACCCCTTCTGGAAAGCGCAGATGTACTTGTGATCGCGACACCGATCTACTGGTCTATGCTTCCAGCGCAGGTGAAAGCGCCGATTGACCGGCTTTATGAGTATGATCCTGTCCATGGCGGCAGGCATTTACATATCAAGGAAGCGATTCTTCTGACGTGTGGGGAGACAGATAATGCCGAGGACTTTATGATGATCAAGACATTTTTTAATATGCTCTCTGACTTCAATGGGATGAAGGTGCGTGATATTATCGCGGTTCCGGGTGTCAACATGAAGGGGGATATCAACGGAAATGATGTGCTTGCTCAGGCGGAAAAGCTGGGACTGTCTATTGGAGCATAAGGTGGGACGACATCAAAACAGAATATGGGATACATGGTAAAGGACGGATTTGAATTTGATTCAAAATCCGTCTTTTTTGATTGGGAAAATCCCTAAAAAGTTGGTGATTCATTGAGGTAAGGCGTGAGATGTTTTTTGTTTTTGGTAAATATGCACAAAAAAACACATATTGAAATAGTTATAATAAGTGTTGACACAAATAGAGGTAAAGTGTTATTATCATTACAACAAAACATAATATAACACATATAATAATACTTGGATAATAGGTGCGATTAAATTGAGAAGGAGAAGACTATGAGCAGAAACGAGGAAATCTTTAAAGAGGCTGAACAATATCTTGTAAACGGGGCATCTGCAGGCCAGAGATACAATGGTGTGCTTAAAATGCCGCTCTACATGGATCATGCAGACGGAGCCTACCTCTACGACGTGGATGGGAATCAATACATAGATTACCATGGCGGTTCGGGTGCTGCGCTGTTCGGACATAATCATCCGAGGATCAAAGAGGCGGTTGAAAAATCTGTTGAGAGAGGATTTTTCATGAATTACGACACGGAGGAGACGGTTGAGCTGGCAAAACTGGTCCGTGAAGTCTTCCCGGGCTGTGAAAAGATCCGACTTGCCAACACTGGTTCTGAGGCTACACAGGGTGCGATTCGTCTGGCGAGAGGCTACACAGGCAGAAACCTTGTGCTGAAATTCGAAGGCCATTTCCACGGAATGCACGAGAACATCTGGTTCAACCACAACGACGTGAGAGCTGAGCTGGGGGATGGGATTGTGGAGACTGTTCCGGACTCCCAGGGATTTCAGCTGAATGCAAAAGACAGTGTTGTGGTTGTGAAATTCAATGATCTGGATGCGCTTGAGGCAGCTGTTATAAAGTACAAAGATCAGATTGCATGTCTGATCATGGAGCCGATCAGTTTCAACTGTGGCTGCCTTGAGGCACGCCCGGGATTCCTCAGGAGCGTACGGGATATCTGTACACGGGAGGATATCCTGCTTATCTTTGACGAAGTCATCTGCGGACTGAGAATGAGACCGGGCTCGGCCCAGAAGCGTTACAATGTGCTCCCGGATCTGACTACGACGGCAAAAGCAATCGGCGGTGGTATTCCGATTGCAATTGTAGGAGGAAAAGCTGAGATCATGGATCATTTCAGTCCGAAGGGACCGGTAGTGATGTCCGGAACGTATACAGGGGCACTCATGTCCGTTATGGCATCTGTTGCCTGCATTAAAACGGCTATGGAGCCGGGATTCTATGATCACATCGAGGCGCTGGGCGACAGACTGTTCAATGGAATTGATGAGCTGTTCAGGAAACACGGACTGAAAGGCCATGTACGCGGTGTCGGTGCCCGGTTTGCCATTTACTTTGGCATTGAGAATCCGGATGATGACTATGATTTCCGTAAGGTCGCAGCAGAATTTGACCGTGATGCGGACCGGAGATTCGTCACAGAAGCGGTCAAAAATGGTCTGTGGTTCCATGACACATCTACAAAAATCACGCCTGCACACCGTGCGCTGATGTCCGCACATTCCATGCAGGATATGGACGATACACTGGACAGAATGGATCATATATTCAGGACACTGTAAGCTATGAAAAAAATTCTGGGTATTGATACAGGCGGTACATATACAGATTCTGTAGTACTTGAGGCCGGGACAAAAAATTTACGCTATAAGTCAAAGACGCTCACTACAAAGCATAATCTCAGGCAATGTATTGAGACATGTTTTGAGCAGATCCCCTCGGAGTTCTTACAGGATATCTCAATGGTCTGCCTGTCTACGACGCTTGCGACCAACGCGATTGTTGAAAATCATGGATGTAAAGAAGGACTGATCCTGGTTGGAAAGAGACCGAAGGGCATGATGCCCACAGACCGCTATGCGATTGTTGAGGGCCTTTACGATATCATGGGGAGAATGAGGCGCCCGCTCAATCAAGAGGAGATCATACGAACCATTGAGAAGTTCCGTGATAAGGTCGATGCCATTGCGATATCAGGATATGCAAGTATCCGGAATCCTGCACATGAAATCTATATTGCAGAGATGGTAAGGGAACGGCTGGATATTCCGGTTGTCTGTGCACACGAGCTGACCTCTACACTTGGCTATTATGAGCGTACCGTCACAGCCGATCTGAACGCGCGGCTGATTCCGCTGGTATGTACTCTGATAGATTCTGTAAAACATGTCATGGAACGTCTCATGATCGATGCACCGCTTATGATCGTCAAGGGGGATGGGAGTCTGATGACGGATGCATGTGCCAGAAGCAAGCCGATCGAGACCATTCTTTCCGGGCCGGCTGCCAGTGTCATGGGAGGCGTATATCTCTCCGGGGTACAGGATGCGTTTGTGATGGATATCGGAGGTACGACTACAGATATTGCCAATGTAGTGCAGGGACAGCTGGCAATTCGCAATGAAGGGGCAAAAGTCGGCAGATGGTATACACATGTCAGGGCGGCGGAAGTATTTACGGCAGGTCTGGGAGGAGACAGCCGGATCTTTGCTGACGGAAATAAGCGGATTCAGATCGGACCGGAAAAGTCGATTCCCTACTGCATGGCATCGGAAAAATATCCGGAATTGCTGTGTGAACTGGGAGAAATCTACGTCAGCGATGCCTACCGCTATTTCCGGCATCACGACGAAGAGGCATATGTACTGATCCGGAAATACCGGAAGCTTGCCTACACGAAGGATGAAGAGATTATTATTGAAATTCTGAGGTCTTCACCGCACACGCTCTACTATCTGGAACATAACATACAGGTAAAAAATCTCAGAGGGCTGATCTCCGAGTTACTGCGGGAAGGTGTGATCGGACGTATCTCTCTTACACCGACGGATGTGCTGCACTGTTCCGGTGCGTATCGAAAATGGCCTTCAAGAATATCTGAACTGGCGACAGCGATAGCAGCAGATCAGATGGGAATGACACTGGACAAGTATATCCGTGTCGTTCACAAAACAATAACGCAGATGCTCAACTGCGATGCAATTCAGGCAGCGATGTACTTTGATCATCAGGGATTTGATATACAGAATGATCCTGCGGCAGACTATTTTATCAATTACCTGTATTTCGAGCATAAATCTGCCGTACTCACAGCTTCTTACCAGCTGGAAAAACCTGTTGTTGCGATCGGAGCTTCCGCAGCTGCATGGACGAAGGACCTTTCCGGGAAGATGGATACTGAGGTTATCATCCCGGAGCATGCGGAAGTGGCAAATGCTGTGGGGGCAGCGGTCGGAAAATCAATAGAAAAAATTGAAATCCTGATTCGCCAGGACAGTGTAAGCGGCGATTATATCGTTTATTCACCGGTTAACAGGCGATGTTTCAAAACACTGGCTGATGCGGCCAGGTATGCCAGGAGAAGTGGAAATGAATGTATCGAGAGACTGGCAGAGAGCAGAAACTATGATGTCAGTGTTCAGGAAGAGGATACAGAAATTGAGGATGTAACCAATGGCAGCAGGACGTTTGTAGAGAGAGTTGTAACGGTCAGGGCTAATTTTCACAACTGCGGATAAATTTAAGGAACAGATTTATTTCATATATCATAACTAAGAGGGAGGCGACAAATGGCGAACAATATTTTAATTCCAACACACGAAAACTGGCATGAGTCAACCAAAATGGTTCTGCTGCCAACGGGTATCCGAATGGCCTATATGGAATGCGGAAATTTGCAGGGAGAACCGCTCGTCATGATTCATGGATTCTCGGATTCCAGCAGGATCTGGCGCTCTGTGATGCAGGAGATGGGAAACGATTACCACTTTTATGCCGTGGACCTGCGGGGGTTCGGATTAAGCGACAAACCCGAACAGATGGTCTATACCATAACGGAGCATGCTTCTGACATTGCAGCCTGGATGGAACAGATGGGACTTGGTCCGGTGCTGCTGATGGGGCATTCCATGGGTTCCATTGTGGCGCAGACAGTAGCTGCGTTTTGCCCCGAACGGATACGCTGCCTCGTGCTTCTGTCAACGTTTTCCCATATGCACGAGACACCTGAGCAGGTGAGGGAAGTCAGGGAATTATACGACAGCCTGGATATCCAGCATGCGTCAGACGATGAACTTCAGAAAATATTTGTGCCGGATCCCGGCAAGCTGGCGGATGTATCTTTTTTGCCGGGATATCTGTCGACACTGCGGGGGATCAGGGGGAGGGGGCTGACTGCGGCATGGTTTGGAATGTCCCTTGCGGACAACCGGAATTTCCTGCAGTTCATCAAAGCACCGGTTCTGATCTGCTGGGGAAGCAAAGACGATATTTTTACGAAAGAATATCAGGATGAGATGCTTTGTTATCTGCCGGAAGCAGAGTTTGAGACCTTTGAGGGGGTGTCCCATGATATTCCGACGGAGGCACCCAGGCGTACAGCCGATGCAGTACATACATTTTTTAGCAACTGTCCATAATCAGCCGTCAAAGGAGGAAATGATGAAAAGAAGAATTTTAAATGAGAGATTAGCAGCAATTGTAGCGAGTATCCGTCACGGAGAAATGTTGTTTATCGCCGATTCAGGAAGCGGGACCTGTCAAAAGGCACTGTATCCGCTTGCTCCGGATGTCGAATATCTGGATGTGGAAGTGGTTACCGGTTCCCCCCGCTTTGAGGATATTGTGAGGACTCTTGCGGAGGCGGGAGACTTTGAGGGGGCGATCATTGCCGAGGATATGCCGGATCAGAACCCGGCGGATTATGGAGTGCTGGTCGAACTCTTTGGAAAAGAAAAGGTAAGGGAAATCAATTATGCGCCGGATTACTATGATTTGAGGAACCGATGTAAAGCGGTGATTCAGACGGGTGATGCAGGGATTCATGCACAGGCTGTCCTGATTGCAGGATATCCGAGCGCAGATATCGATATCGAGGTCCTGCTGGGACACAAAAAGTTTACGACGGTGCCGAAAAAAGACAGAACATAGGAGGAGACGATGGAAACAATAAAAGCAAAGCTCTCCCTGAAATCCAAAGCCGGGTATATGTTCGGAGGCGCGGCACAGACCACGATCGTCACGCTGATCAATGTAGTGCTGACCTATTTCTATACGAATGTCATGGGACTCAATATTGCAAAAGTAGCCCTTATTATGTTGATCAGCCGGTTCTTTGACGGCGCCAGCGATGTTGTCGCAGGTGCCATCATTGACAGAACCCGGTCCAAATACGGGAAGGCACGTCCGTGGCTGCTGCGCATGGCGCTCCCTCATCTGATCGGTCTTATCGCCATGTTTACCGTTCCTCCTTCTTCGGAACTGTTTCAGCTGGTATACATATTTGTCGCGTACAACTTTGCCAACACTGTGGTAAATACGATGGCAGGACTGGCGCTCAGTTCCCTGAATTCCCTGATGACCCGTGACAGCAATGAACGCGGACAGTTAAATGCGTTTCGCCAGTTTGGCGCACCGGTCATGGAGCTGGCAATCTCGGCGGTTACAATCCCGGCAGCCAATTATCTGGGCGGGGACCAGAAGGCGTGGATCATCGTTATCACCTGCTTTTCTGTAATTGCCACGCTGTGTTATCTGTTGTGTTTCCTCTGGTCGAAGGAAACCGCACCGGAGGAACGGGGAGTTTCCGGAGAAGCTGTTCCGGTGGGAAAAGCTTTTCAGGCGGTACTTAAGAATAAATACTGGTTCATCTGCCTGATCGTTTGGATTATGTGCACCTTTTACCTGACGATCTCGGGCACAAATCTCTCATATTATTGCCAGTATCTCATGGGAAATGTGGAATATATGAGTATTCTGACAACGGCAGAAAAACTTGCGACCATTATACTGACAGCGGTGGCAGTTCCCCTCCTGCTGAGGCGGACAGGCAAGCGAAATATGATGCTGATCGGTTCCTGTGTGGTGGCGGCAGGACATGCACTGGCATTTATTGCTCCGCTGAACCTGACGCTGGCAGTTGCAGCTGCGGTGTTAAGAGGTTCAGGTATCGCACTCTGCTTTGCCGTTCTTTTTGCAATGATCGCGGATTGCGTGGAGTATGGACAGTGGAAGACCTCACTTAGAACAGAAGGAATCATCTTCTGTGCCGCGACCGTTGGACAGAAATTTGGCCAGGGGGTTGCCAGCGCCATTGTCGGCGGCCTTCTGAACGGGGCAGGGTACGACGGCACACTGGCTGTGCAAGGTCCGATGGCGGAGGGCATGATAACCAATATTTATCTGCTCACTCCGATTCTGTGTTTTGGCGTAATTGCAGTATTCATGCTGTTTTATAAACTGGATGTGGAAATGCCGGGGATCATGAGAGACCTGGAGGCGCGTAAAGGAGAAACCACTTGACGAAAAAGGAGGTATGCATATGGATCAGGCGTTAAAAGAGTATATTGCCAGTCTGAAGCCGGAAGGATTTCCGGATGGAAATGCGCTTGTAAAAGAAGGAATGGAGATGGCGAAGGACATTCCGTGGAACAAATCCAGATTTTTGAAAGAATACGGCTATGAGAGCCATCTGGAGTACAGAAAAAGAAATCTGGCAGACGGAAAACAGACATACCAGCTGTTGATGGGGCTTTCGACGCTGGAGGAAGAACTTGAGGGAATTAAGAAAATTGATGAGTTTGCCAAAAGGACCGGGTTTGAAGTGCGCTCCATGCAGTCCATCCCCAGTTCACTGGTGGGCCTTGCACCTGAATACTGGGAGGGAGCGCCAAAACCAACCAGTTACATGATGGAGAAAGAGGAAGACTGGATCGCCCATACAGATGCGGCACCGGTTGATATCTGCTGGCAGGACTGGCACCTGGCAAGCCCCAATAATCTGAATGAGACCAGATACGCATTAAAGGCGGGCACATCCAGGCTGGGCTGTTTTTCGACCTTTACCTGGGACTATCCGGGCTATCACGATGAGAAACAGAGGTTTTCTGATATGATGCGCACAATGGGCATCCTTGCGGCAAAGAAAGATGAGGGAATGGACTGCATTACCTATCCCGAGGATGGTTTGCCGGGCTACTTTATGGACATTGTATCTTACGTTGGCTATGAGATGGTGGAGCATTATATCATAGAGGACCTGTGCGGTGCAAGAATGTCCTTCTCCTACGGGGGATTACTCTCAGAGATTCTTCCAAGAATGTCATTTGCACTCGCGATGGAGAAACTGTATGGAACGCCGGATCACCCGTTCGTGACGTACTATAACGGTTCTACAAATGAACAGTGGGATCATGATCTGGAAGCAAACTACGGACTTGGTGCCTCGGAGATGCTGATTCAGTCGGTGATCAACCTGAAATACAATATGCCGGTTGTCATCAATCCGGTCTCTGTCACTGAGGCGCAGCGCGTTCCGACTCTGGAAGAGCTGTTCAACATTGTAAAATGCGGAATCGGTGCAGAGCGCAAGGCGAAGGAGTGGCTGTCGATTATCGATTTCTCGAAATTTGAAGAATTAAGAGATCTTCTGATTGAACAGGGGTCCATTTTCTATCATAATGTAATGGAAGGGTTCCGGGAGTCAGGTGTCAATGTGGAGGATCCACTGGAGATGGTCATGGTTCTGAGGCATTTTGACCCGGCAAAATTTGAACAGGTTTTTCATCCCAGCATGGAGCGGTATGGTTACTTTGTGCCGTATGTTCCGACGGTGCTGGGGCGTGAAACGGTAGAGAAAGAAAAAGAAATCGTTGCAGAGCTGAAGGAAAAGGGCTATGAAAACGCGGTCAAAGGCAAGAAGATCATCTGCGCATCCGCGGACGGACATAGCTATGGACTGCAGCTGATCGATACCGTATGGCGTGAGATGAATGCGGATGTTGTCAATGCAGGAACCAACATGGAGGCATCCTTTGTACTGGACCTTGCGGATGAGGAGGATGCGGATGTCGTCATTGTAAGTGTACACTGCGGACAGAGCCTCGATTATGCGAAACTTGTCGCTGAGATATCCAAAAAGCGGAATAAAAAATACAACGTCGTGATGGGTGGCGTGTTGAATGCCATGCTTCCCGGTTACACAGAGCCGGTTGACGTAGCTGATCTGATCAATGAAATCGGAGTTTTTGCAACCAATGATTTTGAAAAACAGATTAACTACATTGCAGAAAAATAAGAAAAAGCAAGGGAGAGAATAAAATGGCATCATATAATGTAAAAAGCCAGACGCCGCAGGAGGCGTACAACGCCAGAAAAATTAAAATGGCACTCAGCGGAATGAAAATAGCACTTCTGCTGCCAATATCAGCGATCATCCAGAACATTTTCAACTCATCTGTTACGGATACCGTATCGGGGCGACTCTCTGATAAGGTCATTATCAGCATTATGATATCCATTGTACTGCTGGGAATCGGAGATATCTTCGCAGGTATATTTACCTTTATTTATAATATGGTGAAGGGCAAAGGACTGAAAGAATATAAGAGAACCGCGTCTATGAAGGTTTCATGGATGATGCTTCTGGCAGCGGCATTTGCAGGCCCCCTTGCCACAGGCTGCTGGATGGCGGCGACGCCGTTCTGCGGACTGACGACGGTAGCAATCGTGACCAGCCTGGGTCCGATCCTGACGGCAATTTTTGGACGGTTTTTCCTTCACGAAAAGCTGAATGCACGTATTTACCTTGGCATTATCATCGTAATTGCAGGCGCGATCGTTGCGGGATATTCAGGGGCAACGGGCGCAGGGAGTAATTTCATACTCGGTATCATCCTGGCATTCATGGCACCCATTGGATTCGCCGCTGAGGGACAGTTCTCCACATTTGTGGGAGACATCATTGATCCGAATGTGGGCTGCGGATTCTTCCGCTGCTTCGGCTCTGGTGTCATCGGACTGATCTGTATGGCAGTATTGGCTGCAGCTACAGGGAATATCGCGGCGTACGGTCTGATTTTTAAAATCGTATTCACAAGCCCGATGACACTCCTCTTCGTAGCGATGATGGGACTCCTTGGGGCGATTAACTACAATTCCGCTTATCTCGCCTTCAACAGAACAGGTCCGTCCAGAACACTGGCGATCGACAGCTCAAGACCCGTATGGAGTATTATTTTTGGGTACCTGTTTGCGATCCTCGGAGTACAGGACTACTCTGTAACAGCCCTTGCCGTTGCAGGCGCGGTGATCGTAGTGGTAGGATTGTTCCTTGTGATCGGCAAGCCATCGGAACTGGTCAATCTGAGAAATGTAGAGTAGAAACAGAAAAGGAGGAACGATTATGCAGCTGCCATTAAAGACAAGGATTCTTCAGTATGCGCTTCTGAAGGAAGAAGATTTTACTGTAGATGATATCATGAAGGGTATTGAAAATGAGTACAAAGGCGAGCGTCTTTTCAACAAAAAACTGATTGAGGAATACTTTCAGTCTTTTGTAGGAATTGGATTCTTTGAGGAGTCGAGACTTGAGTTCGACAACAATGGAGAACTTATTACATATTGCAAAGCAACAGATTACGCCAAAGACAGATGTAAAATGTTGATGTAATAACAATCTCCTGATCCATATACTCCTTATATACTTCTAAAAGGGGGTGCTGCCTGTTAGCTGAGCTACCGGGCAGCACCTTCGCTCTCTGTCCCGGTATCCCGCTATAAAATGCACATGAAAAATATTGACAAACAGGTATTAATATATATAATAAAAATATAAAGTATAAGTGTCATAATAAAAAACCAGGCGAATTGGTCCCATGAATTAAAAAGGAGTTCGAAACATGAGATTGAAAAGCATATCAGAACTAAAGAATTTTAATACAGAACGAATTCGTGAAGCAATACAGGGAAAGAAGATATTTACAAAATCAATGATCTTCCGAGATACATCACTCAGTATGGCAACCTGCGGCAATACGATCAATGATATGATTGAGAACGGAGAAGTCATACAGGTAGACCGGGAAGAGCTGCAGATGGGACGTCCGGTCGCACGGTTTACCTACAACAGGGATTATCTGCATGTTATGGGTGCATCGGTTTTTACCGAAAATCATAAATACACCGCAAAGATCGTGATCACTGATGCACTTGGGGACACCCTGAATCATAGATGCTGTGATTATGAGGAATTTAATTATGAGGACCTGCTGCAGCTTTTATCAGAAGAGCTGCAGATGGATCCGCTTATTAAAGGGATTGAAATCGGTGTCCCGGGGGTCATAAATGGGGACATGCTCGAAAAGTGTGATATCCAGTCTTTGGCAGGGCTCAAACTGGGACGCATGATTGAAGAGGAATTGCATGTCACGGTGCAGGTGAAGAACGATATGGATTACATGGCATACGGCGCATACCATACGAAATCTGAAAAGAGGGGCAACCTGGCAGCACTTTATTTTCCGCACGACAGTAAGGGGATCGTTGGCTGCGGATTTGTCATTGACGGCAGGGTTTTGAAAGGCTTTTCTAATTTTGCGGGAGAACTGTATGCGATTCCGGAGGCATTTGGGATTTCCAGACAGCAGCAGGCAAATGCGTGGAAGTGCAGAGATGATTTCCTGAAATATGCAGCGGCTATGATACTGACGGTTGTCGCCAGCATTAATCCGGAGGAAATCATTATCATGGGAAGTAATGTGCAGGACGGGGAGCTGTCATGGATCAAAAACTATTGTGCCGGTATCATACCGGAGAAGCATATGGTCAATATCAGCATAGATGATAAATATAAAGAAACCTACAGCAGTGGACTGATCAAATCAGCGCTGAACAGGCTTCTGTTTCCGGTTTCTGAAGTTTAAGATTGATAATCAGAAAAAAGTAAGTTATAATAACACATATAAATAGTGTTATTATTAATTGATGAAATGTAGGTGAAGGAAAAGAAAATGGTATCTTGGAGCACACCGGATCTTAAACTTTACAATAAAGAGCTGATTCGGAAAGAAATTCAGAATAACGAAACATGCAGGAAATCACAGATTGCACAGCTGACCTCACTGAGCATCGGGACGTGCAACACGGCGATCAACGAAATGCTGAGAGACAATGAGATCATTAAGGTCGATCAGGAAGAACTGATCATGGGGCGCCCTGCGGACAGATTCTGTTACAATAAAGATTATTTCCATGTGATGGGAATGTACTTAAGCGGAGAGCACAGATGTAATCTGATTGAATATGCTGTCGCGGACGCGCTTGGAAATGAGAACATACATGAATCTCTCGAGACCGAAGTTATCACGTATGAGGTGATCGAGAAGATTGTAGATGAAATGCTGACTGCTGATCCCCTGATCAGGAGTCTGTCTATTGGAATACCCGGAATCACAAGCAGCGGAGTCGTGGAACGGTGTGATATTTCTACGATTGTCGGAGTGGATCTGGAGGGGCAGCTGCGCAGAAAGTTTCATATCGATGTGGAAGTGCGCAATGACATGGATTTTATTGCGTATGGAGCCTATCATACGATTTACAATGGATCTGCCAATATGGCGGCTGTATTTTTTCCGTCTGAGAGTGAAGGTACGGTAGGCTGCGGGTTTGTGGTAAACGGAAAAGTCCTGAGAGGTTACACTAAGTTTTCCGGAGAAGTTTCTTATATTCTGGAGGGATTCGGCATTTCCAGAAAGCAGCAGGCCAAGTACTGGGGGGACCGGGACATCTTTCTGGTCTACGCAGCGCAGATCGTCCTGATCATCATCGCCACACTGGACCCGGAGGAGATCGTGCTGATAGGCAATGGCATCCACCAGGATGAAGTACCGGTAATCTCAGAGTTCTGCAGTAAGATCGTATCCGACAGTCATATTCCAAAGATCATTGCGACCAGTGACTATGCAAATAATTATATTAAGGGGCTGGTCAGAGCGTCCATCAACAGAATCTCTTTTCCAATTTCCGAGCCGCTTTAATCACAGAATATCTAAATCAAAAACAATGCAGTTTAAAAAAAGCTGCATTATTTTTGCACAATTAATATAATACTTATAATAAATGCCGTATAATAAGCCTGAGATTATGGAGGTACATATGCCTGAATTTATTAAAATTCGCGGAGCAAGAGAGAATAATTTAAAGAATATCAGTCTGGACATTCCAAAGGGAAAGATTGTCGCCTTCGTCGGTGTGTCTGGTTCAGGGAAAACATCAATCGTTTTTGACACTGTTGCATCGGAATCCATGCGGCAGCTCTATGAGACATTTCCGCCGTACGTAAGAAACAGAATGCCGTACTACCAGGCGCCAGAGGCGGATGAGATATGCAATCTGACAACGGCAATCGTGATAGATCAGAAGACATACGGCGGCGACGTACGGTCAACGGCAGGCACGATGACTGATATCAGTCCGATGCTGCGGATCCTCTTTTCACGATGTGCCGACCATTCCGCGGGGGCATCCAGCGCGTATTCCTTTAATGATCCGTCTGGCATGTGCCCCGTATGTTCAGGGCTTGGCAGAACCGTCCGGTTCAACATGGACAGAGTGCTGGACATGAAAAAATCGCTGAACGAGGGGGCGATTCGTCTGCCGGGGTTCCAGATCGGTACTTATCAGTGGCAGATGTATGCGAACAGCGGAAGGTTTGACATTGATAAACCATTAAAGGACTATACCGAAGAGGAACTGGACTTTTTTCTCCACGGATCGGATCTCATCGTCGAGATTAAAAATACCACCGGAAAAGTGTGGGACAGCTCTTACAATCTGACTTACGAGGGGCTCCTGGACCGCATTGACCGTCTGTATCTCAATAAGGCAAAAAAAACAGCCGGCAAAGCCGCGATAAACCTGGTCCATGATTTTACGGATGAGAGTGAGTGTCCGTACTGTCATGGAACAAGACTGAAGCCGGAAGCGCTGGATAGCAAGATTGCCGGATACAGCATCTGGGATATGGGACAGATGGAAGTTACCGAATTGATATCCGTTCTTCAGAATATCGAAGATCCCGGGATTGAAAGAGTGGCGGAGAAGATTGTCGCCCGGCTGAAAGATATCGATAATATCGGGCTGGGCTATCTGAATCTGAACCGAGCTGCCAATACGCTGTCGGGCGGGGAGGCACAGAGACTGAAGATCGTCAGGCATCTGGGCAGCGGCCTTGTAGGCATTACTTATATTTTTGATGAGCCAAGTGCAGGTCTGCATCCGAGAGACATCGTCAGACTGAATACGTTGATGAAGCAGTTGCGGGACCGCGGAAATACGGTGCTCGTTGTGGAACACAACAGGGCGGTCATTGACATTGCTGATGAAGTTATTGAAGTGGGACCCAAAGCCGGACGCGGTGGCGGCAGCATTATTTTTCAGGGAAATCTGGCTGATCTGATGAAGGCGGATACTCCGACCGGACACTGGTTTCGTGACCCCGCAGCCATAAACCAAAATCCGAGAAAAAGCCGGAATTTCCTGGAACTTAGAAACTGCAATATGAATAATCTGAAGAATATTGATGTAAATATACCTGTCCATGCGCTGACGGCGGTCACGGGCATTGCCGGATCGGGGAAAAGTTCGCTGGTGTGCGGCGAGCTGATCAGGCAGTATCAGGATGTGATACATATCAGCCAGTCCCCGATCGGAGCCAACAGCCGGTCTAACCCGGCAAGCTACATCGGCATCATGGATGATATACGGAGGGAGTTTGCCAGGGCCAGCGGCAAAGGCGCCGGATGGTTCAGCTTTAATTCCAGGGGAGCCTGCCCGGTCTGCAGGGGAAAGGGAATCGTAATGACGGAGATGGCGTTCATGGATCCGGTCACTGTTGCCTGCGAGGCATGCGGGGGTAAAAGATATAATGATGAAGCGCTATCCCATAGATATTGCGGTAAGACAATTGCCGAGGTGCTGGATATGACGGTTGCAGATGCGATGGAATTCTTCAGGACGCCCAAGATCACCGCCAAGCTGCGCACACTGAGCGAAGTAGGGCTTGATTATCTGACCCTGGGGCAGCCGACATCGACTTTGTCCGGAGGGGAATGCCAGAGAATCAAGCTGGCGGCACATCTGAAGAATAAAAATGGCATTTATGTCATGGATGAGCCCGCCTCAGGCCTGCACGGCATAGATATCAGACTGCTGATGCGGCTGCTGAACCGTCTGGTTGATAATGGGAACACGGTCATTGTGGTAGAGCACAGATATGATGTAATCTGTCAGGCTGACTGGATCATTGATATGGGACCGTCAGGCGGAACAGGGGGCGGAGAAATTATATTTGAAGGAACCGTCAGAGATCTGCTGCACTGTGAAAACTCATTTACAGCAAAATATATGAAAAGGGAAATTTAAAGCTCCGAAAAAAAGTTATTATAATACTTAAAATAAATCTTGACAAATACTTATTATAATATATAATATAAGTATCAAATAAAATAAAACGAGTAAAAGGAGAGTAGAGAAGTGGCAGAGAAATATAATCCGTTTGACAATGTCCTGGCAGCAGTTGACAATGCAGCATCGATTCTTGGATATAAGGAGAAAGAGTACGCGGCTTTAAAGCATCCGGAAAGAGAGCTGAAGGTTTCCATCCCCATGGTGATGGATGACGGAAACGTCCGTGTATTTGACGCGTACCGTGTACAGCACTCCACATCCAGAGGTCCTGCGAAAGGAGGAATCCGTTTCCACCAGAATGTAAACCAGGATGAGGTGAAAGCACTCGCGGCATGGATGTCATTCAAGTGTGCAGTCGTTAATGTACCTTATGGAGGCGGCAAGGGAGGAGTCGTAGTTCAGCCGAACGAACTGTCTGAGCATGAGCTGCATGAGCTGACAAGGAAATATACGACAGCGATTGCTCCGATTATCGGACCGGAAGAAGATATCCCGGCGCCGGATGTGGGAACAACGCCGCAGATCATGGCATGGTTCATGGATACATACAGCTCTCTCCAGGGACACAGTGTACTAAACTGCGTGACAGGAAAGCCGATTGGTCTCGGGGGAATCCTCGGAAGAGGGGATGCCACAGGACGCGGAGTTATGATCACCGTAAAAAATATCCTGCATAAGATGAACAAACCGCTCCAGGGTGCAAAAGTTGCAATCCAGGGGATGGGGAATGTGGGAAGCGCGACGGCCAGATTTCTCTCCGCTGAGGGAATGAAGGTAGTGGCAGTCAGCGATGTGTCGTGCGGGCTTTACAAAGCAGACGGGCTTAACATCCCGGCAATCCTTGAGTACCTGAGTAAAGACAGAAAAAATCTGCTGAAGGATTACACAGAAGAAGGAGCAAAGATCATCGACAACGGAGAACTGCTGGAGACAGAGGTTGACGTGCTGATACCGGCGGCCATGGAGAATATGATCAATGAGGACAATGCAGACAGGATTAAAGCGCCGGTTATCGTGGAGGCAGCGAACGGCCCGGTAACCAAAGAGGCAGATGAGATTCTTGAAAAAATGGGGATCATCGTTGTGCCGGATATCCTGGCAAATGCCGGCGGAGTGGTAGTATCCTACTTTGAATGGGTACAGAATACACAGGCATTCTGCTGGACGGAGGATCAGGTGATCTATCAGCTGAAGTCGATGATGGATGATGCATTTGAGAGCGTATGGAGTATTGCAAAAGACAATAATGTGACACTGAGGACAGGGGCTTATCTGATCGCAGTGAAAAGAGTTGTAGAGGCACAGAACGGACGCGGACTCTATGTCTGACGGCGGACAGTCATAGAGCATGTCACTTCCGGGCCTGGCGTGGGTGCAGGTCCGGGAGCGTACAATAAATATAAGAAATTCAGAATAAACAGTTATAAAAACAGATGGAGGAAATAAATATGGAAATGAGAGACATTATTGACATTTCAACGAACGAAGTGATCGGACAGGCGCCGTGGTACAACGGGGAAGAGCTGGCGAAGATGGTGGACGTCGCATTCGACGCGCAGCCGGACTGGGAGCGTGCACCGCTCTTTGAGAGAGGGCAGATCCTTTACCGGTACTGTGACCTGATCGACGAGAACCGGGATGAGATCGCGAGGCTGGCATCGCTGGAGATGGGAAAACCGATCCTACAGTCCCGGGCGGAGACCACGTATGCCGCAGAGATCGGACGCGCCAACATCGAACACGGGAAACATCTCTACGGTGAAGTCCTGCAGGACAGCTCCGAGGGATATGAGAACGACGTGGTCATGGTCCGCCGGGAGGCGCTCGGCGTTGTCGTCGTGATGCTGCCGTTCAACTACCCTGCAGAGCTGACCCTCCAGAAAGTGGCGCCGGCGCTGCTGATGGGAAATGCGGTCATCATGAAAGCTTCCGACAAGGCACAGCTGTGCGTGAAGAAGCTGGTAGACCTGGCACATGAGGCGGGGGTACCAAAAGACGTCCTGTTCTACTGCTGCGGGGACCTTGAGGACTGCAGGACGAACCTGCTGAGGAACAAGAAGGTCAACTGCCTGGCACTGACGGGAAGCACGGCGGCAGGTGCAGAGATCATGAAGGATGCGGCAGAGGACATCAAAGATGTTGTGCTGGAGCTTGGCGGAAACGACCCGCTGATCGTGACGGAGGAATGTGCAGACGATCCGGAGATGCTGGCAAAAGCGATCGAATGCCTCGGATGGGGACGGATCATCGAGAACAACGGCCAGGTATGCGCCTCCCCGAAACGGACGCTGGTACATAGACGTGCGCACGATGCATTCGTAAAAGCGCTGGTGAAATTCGTGAGTTCCCTGAAGAGGGGCCATGCGACAGACCCGGAGGCACAGCTGACAAGGCTGGTGACAGAGGAAGCAGCACAGAGAGTGGTGGAGCAGGTCCAGCATACGGTAGGCCAGGGGGCGACACTGGTGTACGGAGGGAAGCGTGACGGTGCGGCGATGGATGTGACGATCCTGGACAACGTGACGGTGGACATGGACATTGCGACGGATATGGAAGTGTTCGGGCCGGTAGTGCCGATCATCACATTTGATACGGATGAAGAGGCGGTTGCGATCGCAAACGCATCGAAATACGGCCTGAGTGCATCTGTGATCACAAATGATATGAAGAAAAGCTTCTACTACACGGAAGCGATCGAGGCATCGGCGGTATGGGTAAACGGTTCATCCGCACTGCGCCACAATGACCAGCCGTTCGGGGGAACGAAGAGTACGGGAATCGGAAACGAGGGAGGCGGTTACTCCTGTGAGGAATTCAGCCGTCTGAAGACGTACGGGTTCTGCGGGGTGTCCCCGAAGAAGCGCCTGTTTGACCACGGCGACGGAATGGGAGATTTCCTCGGGAACATCCGCAAGATGGTCCTGGAAGAGCTTGACTGATACGTTATAAGAACAGCTATAAGACCGCACCGGAATATTTCCGGTGCGGATATAAAATACCGGGGCTTATCCAGCGGACTGTAATTGGATAGGCTTTTTTCAGTACGGTAGAGAGCGGGAAAATAGAGGAGAGGGCGTATGAGTAGTGCAACAGAAGATATTAACGGACTGCTGCTTTGCGATGAATGTTTTACTAATATTGTCTGGCAGGTTACAGAGCAGACGGAGTTTTGGCAGGCACTGTCCGGTCTGCTTGCTACTGCGGCAGAAGAAGGAAAGAAAATCCTGTATATCCGTTTCTCAGAGAAACCCGTTCTGCCGGAAATCCCTGATCAGGTGACAACAGTAGATATTCCCCTGACACACCAGTTTGAGACTTTTACGGCAGATGTATACCGTACCATTCGGCATCAGAAAGAAAAGATGCTGTTTATCCTGGACCCGCTTTCTGAACTCCAGGCTGCATGGAATACAGATTTGATGATGAAAAACTTTTTCTGTGTGATCTCATCAGCTGTACAGCAGAAGAAAGGAATGGCTTTTTATGTGCTGACCCGCGGCAGGCATTCGTCACGTACAATATCGGAAATCAGAAGAATGACGGATGTTATGCTGGACCTGTATTCAGATTTCCGGTACTTATACCTGCGGCCGCAGAAAACTGGTAAATACACATCGGGAACTATATTCATGCCCCATATATATGACACCGAAAAAAGAAGGTTTTTTCCTGTCAGAGACGGAATACTGGCAAGTCATTTTCAGAGGGCGCTGAATTTGGGAAGCGGTAGAGGCCATACGCGAAACATTGATTCCTGGGATCGTTTCTTTGAAAATACACGGCGTGATTTTGAGAGCGGTCAGGAGATTACGGAGGCGTGCGGCCGCATGTGCCGCATTATGATGAGCCGTGATCCCCATATGCAGAAGCTGATCAGGAAAAATTATAAACCGGAAGATTATTTTTTTGTCAGTGAGCATATGATCGGGACAGGGCTGATCGGAGGAAAGGCATGCGGCATGCTCACTGCCAGAAAGCTGATTGAGAATAAACGGCCCGATATTTATGAAAAGCTGGAGCCTCATGATTCTTTCTTCATCGGAGCGGATATATTCTATTCTTATATTGTGGAAAATCATCTGTGGGAGCTGCACATGTGTCAAAAGAATCCGGAACATTATTTTGAACTGGGGGATCGGCTTGCAGAAGGGCTGAAGCATGGCAGCTTTTCCAGGGATTTTGAAGAGGAAATCTGCAGAATGCTCGAATACTACGGGCAGTCCCCCGTCATTGTGCGTTCCAGCAGTTTGCTGGAAGATGGCTTCGGCAATGCGTTTGCAGGTAAATATGAGTCTGTTTTCTGTGCAAATGTGGGAAGTATGGAGGAGCGGCTGCAGGAATTTGAAGATGCCATCCGGGTCGTATATGCCAGTACCATGAGCCGGTCTGCACTGGATTACCGGCTGCGCCGCGGCCTTGATCAAAAGGATGAGCAGATGGCACTTCTGGTACAGCGGGTCTCCGGCTCTCATTACGGTCATTATTTTATGCCGTGTGCGGCAGGGGTCGGATATTCTTTCAGCGCATACCGTTTTCTGGAAACACTGAATCCAGAAGCCGGAATGCTTCGGCTTGTAATGGGGCTGGGGACTGCGGCCGTAGATCGGACAGAGGGCTCCTACCCGAGACTGGTCAGTCTGGATAAACCTTCGGCGCCTGCATATAAAGATCTTTCTGACCATCACAGTCATTCGCAGAGAATTGTGGAAGTGATTGACAAGAATACGAGGGCGGTGGAAAGGGTTTTGCAGAATCAGATTGAGGATGCACTTCCTGAATATATGAAACGTATCCTGCTGGAGCATGATACAGATGCAGAACGCATGATGCGTGAAAGAGGGATGAATCGCGATATCACATTTATTTCCTGCAGAGGGATTGTACAGAATACAGGACTTATGAAGGATATGAAGGAGATTCTTTCGCTCCTGCAGCAGGGATATGGCCAGGCGGTCGATATTGAGTTCACCATAAATCTTTCAGAAGAAGGAGAATATATCATAAATCTGCTCCAGTGCCGTCCGCTTCAGGCTTTTGGAGACCAGGGAGCGGCAGGATCCAGGCGGGTTTTCAGGGAAGAAGAGATCCTGCTGGACTGCCGGCATACGTCAATGGGAAATTCACAGCATACGGTGATAGACGCCATTGTATATGTTGATCCTGTAAAATATTACAGGATGCCTTATCATGAGAAAACAAAAGTGGCAAGGATCATAGGAGACGTAAACTGGCATTACCGTGACAGAGAGGAAAAACTGCTTCTGATGGTGCCCGGACGAGTGGGGACCTCATCGCCGGAACTGGGGGTGCCGACCGTGTTTTCTGATATCAGCGGATTTTGTGCTGTTTTTGAACTGGCGGAGTCAAAAGCGGGATATCAGCCGGAGCTCTCTTACGGAAGCCATATCTTTCAGGATCTGGTGGAAAATGAGATCTTGTATACAGCGGTATTTGAAGATAAGAGGACAGTGGTGTTTCATCCGGAACGGTTAGCTGCATTGAAAAACCACATTTTTAAAATTGTACCGGGTATCGGCGGCTGCGAAGACATTGTCAGTCTGTATCTGCCAGGAACGTCAAAGTGTAAGTGTACGCTGTATCACGATATGTCGTGCGAGAGGACTGTTTTGTACATGGATACTTCAGGATCACCCTGAATGAGAATCAAATCAGTAAGTAAGATCGGAGATGAAAGATGGATTGGAATCAGGATAAGCCGGCAGTATTGATGACAGAAGCAGAGGTACTGGAGAGCTTTCTGGAAATAGGACAGCGAAAGACAGAGATCGTTCGGGATAAGCTGAAGAAGGAAAACGGACTGACAAATATTCTGGAGTATATGCAGACAGAGTCTGACTGGCGCTATATACGTGCATATCTGCATATGTTTGACGAGTACGCGGATTTGCTGACGGGGGAGGAGAAGAAGACTGTTCTTGGCTGTCTGTTTTCTCTGCTGGCACACAGAAACGGTGCCGTCCGTCGAATGGCTGCGGGGAGCGCCGGGCGTTTATTGGCGAAGGAAAATCCTGCAGGGATGGATAGTTGGAAAAATTTCCTTCATAAAATGCTGTTTCCGGGACGGGAATTCTCTGAGACGCGGAGACGATGGATTGGCTTTGCGATGAAAAGTGTCTTTGAATCCCTGATGGAAAATGCCGGAGAACAGGAGAGAAGGACCGTGCTGAATGTTTATGCAGGATACTTTAAATCCCTTCGGTGGGAAACACTGACGTGCCTGGCTCTGATTTATGGGGTGATCGATATTTCATATGGTGAGTGGAGCCGTCCCGAGCGCGGGCTGATCGAAGGTTTCCTGAGAAAATTTCTTTTATCCGGTGAATCAGAGATCAGGATTGCCTGTCTGTGGCTGGTACAGAACTGGCTGAATGATGGGTGGTTACCGCGGGAGGATATGGAATACTTTCTTGGAAAACTGCCGGCAAAAGATAAGCAGGATTATTGTGAAAATTACTTGCTGTATAAAGTCCGCAACCTTTTAAACGGGAACACCGGTCCCGGAAAAGACGCAGCGGCGTGTTATGAAAAAACAGACCGGCAGCATATCATCATGGAAAATCAAAGGCTGGAAAACTCCTGGCTGTGTAAGCTGGTCAATCTGATGATCCTGAAAGAAGAGATGCAGAACACAACAGATCTGTTATCGGCAAAGCGCTACCTGTATGCCTGCCATATGCTGAATATGCTTCGGTCCAGCAATCATGCAGTTGTGCGCGTACAGGCGGGGAATGACCTGACGGATATCATACCGGAACTTGAGATATGGCAGAGAAGTGATATTGTGCAGGAACTTTTAAAAGCGATTGAACTGCGCGAAGATGCGGCATCTAATTATATCCCTCCCGTGCTTGGAAAGGTTTATCCGTTTTTGTCATCGGATGAGCAGAAAAAGATCCTGAATCGTCTGAGAGGACTCTCAGAGAGTACGCATACGGATGTCGTGAACACGGTTCTGGAAAGTGCAGGGGCAATACTGGAATGTTATCCAGCTGGGGCGGAAGAAGACGGCATGAAATGCGGGTGCGCCGTGCAGCAGCTGACGGGCATTTTGTGCAGCGGTATGGCCTGCTGTAAACAGGAGATCGCACAGGAGGCATTTTCACTCATGGCAGATTATCTGTTCTCAGGAAAGAGACCCGAATCAGCACAGAAACATAAATATATGAGGCTGATGGGGCACAGGATGCTGATATCTATCAACAGAAATATATTCTGTGATGATGACTTATATCATGCGTCTTCACTGAGGAAGATGACCAGATATATCACAGAGTATACATCCGGCAATCGAGAGACTTACAGCGAAGATAAGAAAATCGCATTTTTTACAGGAACTTTTGATCCATTTACAGAAGGCCATAGAGCAATGATTCAGGCGGTTGTGGAGATGGGGTTTGAGGTGTTTCTGAATGCACATGCTTTTTCATGGAAGAGAAAGAGCAGGCCATCCGAAATCCGGCGTCAGATGATTCTGATGGCTGTCGCAGATTTACCGCATGTATATCTGTTTCCGGAAGAAATTCCAATAAATATAGGCAATTCGGATGATCTTAAAAAACTGCGCAGAGTTTTTTCGGGACAGGATGTTTATCTGATGGTGAAAGGCGTTGCCCTGGCGCAGCAGGAAGCCTATGTTGGAACGCCTTTTGCAGCGTCGGTACATTCGTTTCCACATATCATTTTTGAACAGAGCGGTGCCAAAGCACAGAAGAGCCGGGAGGAGACTGAGAAACTGTTAACCGGGGAAATTATCTACATGAAACTGCCGGCATACTATGACAGCATGGGGGATACCTGTGTACGTAAGGAATATGCTGGAAATCTTTACGGCATTGAAGCCGTCTCCAAGAAAACGGCGAGGACAAAGCCAATTGACACAAAAAGGCTTTTTCTATCGAAGCTGAATCCTGAGCATAAACTGGTTCCGGAACTCAGGGACACAGTGAAACTTTATCCTGAAAGGGACGCTGACCAGGCGGTCCTGCTGATGGACGGGAGGAAGGATGGCAAAATCTGCGGAGGTGTGGTATTTCATGTGCTTGATACGATGAAATTGTACAGAGAATGTGGGGATATTCATCTCGCATCTTTTCTCAGGGAGAGTCTGTCCGGTAATATCATTTGTATTACCCGGATTTTTGGAACAAAAAATTCTATAGAAAACAGCAGTATGACAGCGCTGACGGAAATGTTGGCCAGCTGCCAGGCAGAAGGCTATTCTTATGCAATATGCCTGGAAAATATCCCAAATGCAGGTCTGCTGAAAGCAAATGGGTTTGTCAAAACAGTGGAATATCCAAATTTACAGATGGTGGATATGCGCAGGCCGCTGGCGGTGATCTATGATAACTATGCGTATATCCGTGAACCGTTTTCGGATGATGAAGTGCTCCGGAAAACGTTGTGGGACTGCAGACTTCGGCTTCAGGAGGCTATACGGGAATTATATCCGGGAGACCTGATTTTGAATTTTGATTCGGATATTTTGAATTACAGACTTGTGCAGCTGATTAAAAGGGCGAATTCCGTTTCAGATATCAGAGAAAATGAGGAAGTCTGCGGCCCCAAACTGTGCGTTCCGTTTGGTAAGATCCTGAAGAGTGAAGTCATCCCGAATACTGTTACAAAAGAACTCTGTACAGAAAAACGGTACAATGAGGATCTGAGTGATTTTGAAATCCATGAATTCCCACATTATGCGCCGCTGGGAACGCAGGTCCGGACGCTGCGTTCTTTTGGAAGGCCGGTCATCCTGGTAGATGATCTGTTTCATAAGGGGTATCGCAGGAACAAGATAAATCCGATTCTGGAAGAAGAACAGGTCGAGGTGAGCGACTTTATTGTGGGAATCTTATCCGGGCGCGGGCAGGATATGGCTGAGGAGAACGGGGAGAAGATCAGTTCGGCGTATTTTATTCCCAATATGAGAGCCTGGGTTATGGCATCGGACCTGTATCCGTTTATCGGCGGCGAGAGTATCCGCACATCGTCACCCGGCAATCTATATGTTGAAGAACTTGCGTCCGTCAATCCGGTGCTGCCATACCAGATACCCTCATATTTTGCGGATACGACCCCGTGTGCACTGTACCACTTATCCGAGATATGTCTCGAGAATGCGAGAGAGATTTATATCGTACTGGAAAACCTCTATGATAAAAAGAATCACAGAAAGCTGACGCCGCAGAGGATACGCGATGTCATGGCGGAGCCCAGGTATCCTGTCAGCGCTGTACAGGATATGTCCAGGACAGATGTGTCGGTTTCTGAGCTGTTGGAGCGTGAGCTGGAGAAGCTGAAACGGCTCCGTGGGATTATGACATTGGGGCAATGAACTATTAATTTAAGTGTTATAAAAAGATTTGAAAAAAGTATTGACAATAGTTATTATATGTGTTATAAAATGTGTATGGGATAGCTAAGGACATAAAAACAAACGATAACAGCCAATAAAACAAATGGAGGACATGAACATGGAAATGAGAGACATTATTGACATTTCAACGAACGAGGTGATCGGACAGGCGCCGTGGTACAACGGGGAAGAGCTGGCGAAGATGGTGGACATCGCATTCGACGCGCAGCCGGACTGGGAGCGTGCACCGCTCTTTGAGAGAGGGCAGATCCTTTACCGATACTGTGACCTGATCGATGAGAACCGGGATGAGATCGCGAGGCTGGCATCGCTGGAGATGGGAAAACCGATCCTCCAGTCCCGGGCGGAGACCACGTATGCCGCAGAGATCGGACGCGCCAACATCGAACACGGGAAACATCTCTACGGTGAAGTCCTGCAGGACAGCTCCGAGGGATATGAGAACGACGTGGTCATGGTCCGCCGGGAGGCGCTCGGCGTTGTCGTCGTGATGCTGCCGTTCAACTACCCTGCAGAGCTGACCCTCCAGAAAGTGGCGCCGGCGCTGCTGATGGGAAATGCGGTCATCATGAAAGCTTCCGACAAGGCACAGCTGTGCGTGAAGAAGCTGGTAGACCTGGCACATGAGGCGGGGGTACCAAAAGACGTCCTGTTCTACTGCTGCGGGGACCTTGAGGACTGCAGGACGAACCTGCTGAGGAACAAGAAGGTCAACTGCCTGGCACTGACGGGAAGCACGGCGGCAGGTGCAGAGATCATGAAGGATGCGGCAGAGGACATCAAAGATGTTGTGCTGGAGCTCGGCGGAAACGACCCGCTGATCGTGACGGAGGAATGTGCAGACGATCCGGAGATGCTGGCAAAAGCGATCGAATGCCTCGGATGGGGACGGATCATCGAGAACAACGGCCAGGTATGCGCCTCCCCGAAACGGACGCTGGTACATAGACGTGCACACGATGCATTCGTAAAAGCACTGGTGAAATTCGTGAGTTCCCTGAAGAGGGGCCATGCGACAGACCCGGAGGCACAGCTGACAAGGCTGGTGACAGAGGAAGCAGCACAGAGAGTGGTGGAACAGGTCCAGCATACGGTAGGCCAGGGGGCGACACTGGTGTACGGAGGGAAGCGTGACGGTGCGGCGATGGATGTGACGATCCTGGACAACGTGACGGTGGACATGGACATTGCGACGGATATGGAAGTGTTCGGGCCGGTAGTGCCGATCATCACATTTGATACGGATGAAGAGGCGGTTGCGATCGCAAACGCATCGAAATACGGCCTGAGTGCATCTGTGATCACAAATGATATGAAGAAAAGCTTCTACTACACGGAAGCGATCGAGGCATCGGCGGTATGGGTAAACGGTTCATCCGCACTGCGCCACAATGACCAGCCGTTCGGGGGAACGAAGAGTACGGGAATCGGAAACGAGGGAGGCGGTTACTCCTGTGAGGAATTCAGCCGTCTGAAGACGTACGGGTTCTGCGGGGTGTCCCCGAAGAAGCGCCTGTTTGACCACGGCGACGGAATGGGAGATTTCCTCGGGAACATCCGCAAGATGGTTCTGGAAGAGCTTTAATTGCTCCGAATTTATTAAATAAGGTAACACCTCCTCCTGGCCGGCTCCTTTGCTCAAGGCCGGACGGGACATTTGAAATATAAAACAGCACGCAAATGAATTCACTTCTTTTATAAGACATAGGGTTGTTGCATCAGGCAGCAGCCCTTTGTCACGTTGACCTCTGCATACAGGATAAGGAGAATACAATGAATCGAAAAGTAAGAATCATACAGATTGGTTATGGAAAAATGGGCCGCCGGATTGTTTCCTATATGATTGAGTCCGGGGCGGATGTGATCGGCGTGTTTGACACGGATCCGCTGAAAACAGGAAATTTCATTCCGGAATGTGATGAAGAACTGAGAATCGAGACGATCAGCCGGCTGGAGGAGCGTATAAAGCAGCTTCGGCCTGACTGCGCCATAGTGGCTACGAAGAGTCTGATGAGGGATGTGAAGGATACCATACTGACCTGTGTGAAATACGGTGTCAGCGTTGTGACGACCTGTGACGAGGCGCTGTATCCATGGACTTCATCACCTGCAATCACGAAGGAAATTGATCTGGCTGCGAAGGCACATGCCTGCACGGTCTCGAGCTCAGGGTTTCCGGACCTGGCATACTGCAGTATGATCGCAGCTGCATGTGGGGCAGCGCACCGGATCACCGCGATCACCGGTCAGGCATCCTACAATGTGGACGACTATGGAATCGCACTGGCAAGGCACCACGGGGTTGGGTTGACGGAAGAGGCGTTTTATCAGGAGATTGGATTCCGCAATCAGGTAACCGATGAGGAGCAGCGGCGTTTGATCAACAGCGGTGAGTTTACGGCGATTCCGATGTGGAATGCAAACTGCTGGCTCTGTGCAAAACTTGGGCTGACGATCAGATCTCACCGGCAGATCAACCTGCCGATTCTTGCCGGGAAAGATGTCTGTTCCTCTACGATGGGCAGAGTAATCAAAAAAGGAGAGACACTGGGAATGTCGGCAAAGGCGATCGCTGAGACAGAAGAAGGTATCCGTCTGGAAACAGAAAGTATCGGAAAGGTTTATGAGACCGGTGAGGAGGATACGAATGACTGGATGATACACGGTGACCCGGACATCAGGGTATCGAACGCCGATATTCATAACGAGGAGATGATATGCTCCCTTGTCGTCAGCCGGATCGTGGATACCCTGAACGGACCGTTTGGGTTCGTTACCAGTGATCACTTTCCCCCTGCCACATTTTTACTGAATCCACTAAATACCTATATCAGAAATATGGATTGACCATCCCGGCATCTCCGCGGAATCATCATCATTTATTGCATGATAGCATTGATAAGTGGGAAAGTCACCGGAGTGTTTACATGTTACTTACATATCAATGTAGCATTGGTAATATCAGATGCGGTATAATGGAATATAACTGCAGACAAAGCACCGGAGGTATATAGATATGGCGAAGATACTTGTAATAGAAGACAGTGAATCCATTTCAAATCTGATATGTATAAACCTTTCCGTGGTGGGATATGAGACAAAGCCAGTCTTTGAGGGAAATGCTGCGCTTGAGATAATTGAGAGCGGAGAGCATTTCGACCTTGCCCTCGTTGATATCATGCTCCCTGGGATTGACGGTTTCGAACTTATGCGACCGCTGGACAGCAGAAATATTCCTGTCATATACCTCACTGCCAAAAATGATATTGAATCCAAGGTCCGGGGATTGAAGGGCGGTGCGGAAGACTACATCGTCAAGCCGTTTGAAGTCCTGGAACTCCTCGTGCGTATAGAAAAGGTATTGAAACGCTGCGGAAATGTGGATACAACAATCACTGTGGATGATCTGGAGATTTTGACCGATGAACATATGGTGAAACAAAATGGCCGCACGATTAATCTGAAACCGCGCGAATTTGATTTTCTGGTCCTGCTCGCAAAAAATAAAAATGTGGCGCTGTCCCGTGAGAGGATACTCGCAGAAGTGTGGGGGATGGATTTCATGGGGGAGACGCGCACCGTGGATGTACATATTGCTCAGCTCCGCAGGAAAACAGGGCTTAATATTCAGAGCGTGCCGAAGGTTGGCTACCGGTTGGAAGAACGCCGATGAAAATTACAAATAAACTGACTCTGTTCTCGATCGTTATAACCGCCATCGGCATCGTTCTCTGCTGTATTATCCTGCTTATCACAACAGCGGGAAATCATATCAATGGCGCCGTAAACAGCGGGATTGCCGAACTGAAGATGCTGTCCAATTCCTTTTATGCGGAAATGGATGTCGCAGTCAGCGATGACAACATGTCAGAAACAGCAAAGAACAGCCTGGCTCTCTATGTGTTCCGGAAATACACAAGTGTTTCGGTCAGCGGTGCACACTATATTCTGAGCAATGGGGAGGCGGTTATGTACAACGATTGTCCGATCGATCCCAGACCTTCTCTGCCTGACTTAAAAAAGAGCTTTGAGGAAGGATATGACAACCCCGCCTCACCGGATGCATCGTATCTCTGGCCCAGTGCAATTGCAAAATTTGACGGACGCCGGTATCTCACGGTGGGGCATTACAGCGGCACACTGGGAAACAGTCTCAGCTACGAACATGAGATTTATCTCGTGAGAGATATTACTGATGTATACGATGGGATCGTCAGGCTGGGGGGCTGGTTTGTGTTGATAGCGGCGGGCACGATACTCATATGCGGACTGACAATAGCTGTCCTGGTTCGATGTACCATGCGCCCGCTTGGCGCTCTTGAAAAGAATGCCACCGCGCTCGCAGACGGTCAGTATGATAACCGAATTCAAATTCGGGGGAAAGATGAGATCGCTGAGCTTGGGAACAGCTTCAATAAGATGGCGGATGCGATATCACTTCATATTAATTCACTGGAGGGCACGGCAGAGCAGCGAAAACTGCTGCTGGCGGCGTTGACGCACGAGTTGAAGACACCGATGACCGCTGTCATCGGTTATTCTGAAACCCTGATGAAGGTAAGCCTATCCCCCGGACAAATGAGGGATGCTGTCGCCTATATCAACCGTGAGTGCCGCCGCATCGAGCGTCTGTCGCAGAAGATGATGCGGCTCATCACACTGCAGGATGGTGAACCCCCTGCGATTGAAAGACAGCCCGTGTCAAAACTTTACGACGCCGTAAGAGAAACATTGACGGCGGCGGCACAAAAGGCGGACATCATGCTGACGTTCGCGGAGGAAGAAAAGGTATTCTTTCCTATGGATCTTGATATGATAGCAAGTGTGCTTATTAATCTGTTTGACAACGCCTGCAAAGCGGGTGCCGGACATATTTCCATCAAAGCCGATTCGGCTGGTATTCTGGTTCAGGACGACGGGAAAGGGATTCCGAAAGCGGAAATCAAAAAAGTTACACAGCCCTTTTACATGGTAGATCAATCATACAGCCAATCGGTTGGCGGAAGTGGTCTTGGGCTTGCGCTGTGTGAGCTGATACTTGAGAAGCATGAGGCGCGCCTGATGATAGAAAGCTGCGAGGGTGCGGGCACTGCCGTCAGAATCATTTTTCATAAATAACATTTTGATCATATGCTGCTGAATACATGAAAACCAGGGAGAGATTACAATAAGACTGGTGTTACTGATAACGGTTAACGGTAAATAAAACAGTTGGAAAGGAGCCGGTTTTATGAAACGAATCATTTCAGGTGTATTATCACTTGTCACCGTCCTGTCTCTCTATGCGTGTCAGCCTGTGTCGGTGAAGGAGACAGTCGCTAATACAGGCAACAAAGCGTTGGAGAAGGAACTTGTGAAAGTAAATACTCCCGGGGAATCAAAGCCTGCCGACAGGAGATGGCAGGAAGAATTGGAGACAAAAGACGGGGCGGTCCGCATTCATGTGGATGCCGAGATCAATCTGCCGGATCAGCAGCAATTATCGGTGGTGTCGTGTGTGCCGCATTATTTTACTTCGGATGAGGTGAAACATGCGGTCGGCCTGTTTTACGGGGATGCCAAACTTTATGACAACTCATTGAGCGACAAAGACTGGCTGGAATCTGAAATTTCAAAACAGAAAGAAAATCTTGAATATCTGAAAGAAAATGGCGGGTATCCCCAGGAAAACGGAGGGGAGGGCCCGCAGCCTGCACCGGTGGAAGATCCTGAGGAGGAAATCATCTGGCTCGAGGATATGATCGCGCAGCTGGAGGCAGATTACGAGATCGTGTCAGAGGGCGAATCCGTGATCACGGAAATTGAGATGAAGGGTAATGGCTCGGGCGGTGAATCGGTCAGTATCAGAGATGGCCAGACCCCTCCGATGGAATTCTATGCTTACAATGATGGTGAGAATCGTGAGAATGTTATTGGTGCCGCAATGGAATACGATGTGGCGGGGCATGACTTTTCCTTTACCCGGCCGCTGCAGGATACAGAACAACTGGACATTGCCATGCCGAGGGAAGAGGCGGAACGCGCGGCGCTTCAGACTGCTTCAGACTGCGGCATATCGGAATGTGAAATTGTGGCGGCCGGGAGTACAACGGCAGATGGGCAGGAGACCTATGTATTTACACTGAGCCGGCTGATTGGCGGCGTGCCGTGCGTTCCCGTCGGCGACTTTGTGGGAACGAAGGCATTTGGGGGTGACAGCGGGGAGGATCAAGAACCCTGGAGACAGGAAAAGATCCAGGTGATGGTCAACGATAAAGGAGTGGTTGGTTTTAAATGGGAATGTCCGCCTGAGATGCTTGAGACGGTCAATGATGACGTGGCGGTCAAAACTTATGAGGAGATCATCGAGATTGCGCGTATGATCTTACCGCCGCAGGCAGAAGCAGAGGCTCCTGTTGATGAGAAACACAGGGAAGTTACAATATGTGAAGTGACGCTTTCCATGATGCGGGTTGCCAATACAGGCTCGGATAATCTGTATTATTATCTGCCGGTATGGGATTTTATCGGATATCATGGAGAGAGTAAGGATACTGGAATTACCGAAGATCATCCGGCTGCCACCCGGTCCTTTCTTACATTGAATGCGGTCGATGGCAGTGTGATAGACAGAGGGCTGGGGTACTGAATGGCGGCCCCGGAAGGCGATTAAGACTTTCGGGGCTGCTGTTTTTTAAAACTGCACCTTTCTAAAATCTGAAGGCGTCATTCCCTCCTGCTTCTTAAAAGCCCTTGCAAAATGGGAAGCGCTGTTAAAGCCGCATACCTCGGCGATCTGTTCCACAGACCGGGGAGAGGTGAGCAAAAGCTGCTTGGACTGGCGCAGGCGGTAAGAGAGCAGATATTCGTGGGGAGTGGAGCCGGTGTATTTTTTAAAAATACGTATCAGGTGAGAGGCGCTGAAGCTGCACAGATCCGCCATGCGGTTCAGGTCCACTTCCTCATGAAAATGGCTGCTGATATATTGAAGGGCGGGGCTGAGCGGATGATTTGCACGCATTGCAGGAGTCTCCGGTACCGCAAGCCTGCTTAAGATCCGGGTGACATGGAGTGAGATCAGGTGCTCGTCGGCAATGGCAGACTGAGCGCCGGATAACAGGGTTTCAAATTCTTGTTTCAGATAAGGGATATGTTCGCCTGTAAAGATGATTCCGTACTGGCTGCTTAGGTACTCTGTATATTGACGGCTGCTGTTTCCATGAAAATGGAACCATAGAAAATCAAGGGAATTCCTGCAGCAGTACTTATGCGGAACATGGCAGTCCAGGAGCACGATCTGATCCTGAAATGCAGCATATTTGCGGCCGCGTGTCTCAATGCTCATGGAGCCGTTTACCACATACACCAGAAGATACAGATCGAGGCTTTCCCGCTGCACCGAATATTCCGGCGTACAGTAAAAATGCCCGAATTGCGAAATACAGTACAATGCACTGCGCGCAAAATCGGATGGAATCGTAAAGTCCATATAGGAAGGCTCCATAACACCCTTATCATTTATTTCCATACACCTGTATCCTTGCCTGTTTTTTGAACCATCATACAGGATTTAAACACAGATATCAAGTAGGAGGATAATTTTTGTATAGACTGCGACAATAATTTGAAATGACCGGAATATAAAGTATTCCGGTTTGTTATATGCAAAGTTTTTGATTGAATTTTGTAACGGATAGTGGTATGGTTAGTTCAAGCGAAAGATTGGAAAAATTTACCAAAACTAAAAACATAAATGAGAATTATGTTATGTACAATGAGAGTTTCTGTGTGATATAGTTCTGGTAGATCAATGAAACAGACATCTCGTAAAAATGTTAGCTTTAAGAACATAAAAATATATAAAGATCACGGTCAGGTGCTTGCGCCTGTTTAACTGGAATCCGGTGAGAATCCGGAACAGCCTATCTCTACTGTGTGGGGGACGAACGGGCAAATCTGCCACTGGAGTGAAAACTCCGGGAAGGCGCCTTAGTAGGACGAACCTGAGTCAGTATACAACAACGCGATCTGTGAAAAAGATATTCGTAAGCATGGCGAATAGAGTATAAAGAAGTGCAGGCCATCTCCCCGGAAGGGGAGATTTGTTGTTTCTTAAGGGGAAGTTTCCCTCCCCGCATATCAACAATACACGGCAGAATGTCAAGATCAATAAATGGCGTATGGTTTACATAAACATAAGTTGATATTTGGGTCTGAAACTGCACTTTTTAACTGGAGCCTGTGCCGGGCTCCTTTTTTGTTGGCAGGGCTTTGACGGATATCGGCTATAGCGGGGCACTGCTCCGATATAATAGATATATAAAACATTCTCGATAGACGGAGGATGAAAGAGAAGGAGGACGACATGAAAAAGAACTTACAGCAGACGACAGAACAATACGGGCGGAGGAGCCCGAGGGCCTTCTACCGGACGATGACGGGAGTTTTGACCGCCGTTATGGTGGGCGGAGCCGCAGCCCCGGCAATTCCGGTGCTGGCGGATGAACAGGAATCCGCGTGTGCCCTGCAGTTCGGTGTGGACGGGATTGCAAACCCGACGCCCGGGGAAGAGGGTGCCGCCGCCTGGGACGGTGATTATGTTTACCTGGGGCAGTACCAGCAGACGCTGGATGAAGACACGGGGGAGTTCCTGACGGAGCCGATTAAATGGAAGGTGCTGGATACCGGCAGCTCCGCCAATCTGGACGCGGAGGAAAAGGGCGATGCCATGTATCTGCTGTCCGATCAGATCCTGGATATGTGCGATTATTATCTGGAAAAGCCCCAGGTCGCAACCTGGGAGGAGAGTTACTTAAAGGAATGGCTGAACACCACCTTTGCCGACGCCGCGTTCACAGAACGGGAGTTGAGCATGCTGGCTGACACGTCAGGCGCGGGATATCAGGCGGGCTTGACATATGAGCTGGTGCCGGATGTCGGCGGGGTGAAAGTATTTGCGCCTTCCGGCAGCGATCTGGCGAATACCCCGTACGGCTTTGAGACATCGACTAGACCTTCGGATTCGAGAAGGGTGCTGCCAACAGACTATGCGGCGTATCTGGGGGTAAGTATTATAGATGGGTTTGGAAAGGCAACCCTGCGGTCCTCGCGAGGAACAAGGGCTCATTATTGGTCGCTTTATGCAGATGGAAATATAGGAGTGGGAAGCGGGATATACGGGGGTGCTATGCCGGCGGTGCAGCTGGAGATAGAGAAGATTCTGTTCTCGGAGCCGGCGCAGGAAGAGGGCGCATGGGAGCTGACATTTAAAGATGACAGTCAGCAGGTGGAGATCCTCTCTGCCTCGTTCAAAAATAATACGGCGTCCATCAGCTTCGAGGGCGCTACCGTCGGTGAAGGCCAGCAGGTATCCGCCGTTATCACGGACAGCGAAGGGGCAGAGATTATAAGCTATGAGAAGGTGGCGGATACGTCAGAACATGCAGCCGGAAGCGGAACCATCGCGCTGCCGGAAGGCTTTGAAGAAAACGGATACAGGGTGCTGGTGTTCTCGGAGCAGGAACAGGACGGTGTACTGCCGGACTATGCGGGCAGCCCGCAGGAAGTGACGCTGACGAAAGAAGTCACGAAGGTAGAAGGGATCTCTCTGGATAAAACGTCGCTGAGCTTCAGCACGAAATGGGATAAGAAGCGCCTGACTGCCAGCCTGACGCCGGCGGATGCGGATAATCAGCAGGTCATATGGACCACCAGCAATGCGAAGGTTGCACGTGTGGCGACGGATGGCGAAGTGATGGCGGTCAACGACGGCACGGCGACCATAACGGCCACCTCTGTGGATGGGAAGAAGAAGGCGACCTGTAAGGTGACGGTTAAAGGCTCGATGCCGGATTATTCGGTGCTGAGCAGGGTGACGCCGTGGGGATCCCAGACTTTGAAGGTCAGCTGGGAGAAAGGGTACAACGTAAACGGATACTGTATCTACCGCGCCACGTCACAAAACGGCGCCTACAAATATGTCGCACATATCGGAAACGGATCCACGACCTCCTATATGGACACCCGGCTGACGTCTGGTACAACATACTACTATAAAGTGCGTGCATACCGCACCGTGAATGGGAAAAACGTCTTTGGCGGAATGTCGAAGCAGGTGATCAGCGCCAAACCGGTTCCGGCACCGGTGAAGAACATGAATGGAACAGGGGGAAGCAGGCAGGTGAAGCTGAACTGGAGCCAGGTAAACGGTGCCAGTGGCTATCAGGTGTACCGCAAGTTTTCGAAAAACGGCCCGTGGCATTACGTGGCACAGACCGGTAAGGGCACCGCGACTTCCTACACACACAAAGGACTGACAAGCGGCAAGACGTATTACTATAAGGTGCGGGCATACCGCACGGTGAACGGCGCCAAAGTATATGGAGCATACTCCGCGGAAAAGGCGGTTAAGGCTAAATAAACCAATGCATAAAGGAGGACAAAATTATGCAAAGAGAAAGAAAAAGCAAAAAACTTTGGGCAGTGATGCTCACACTGGTCATGGGACTGACCATGATGCTTTCGTCGGTGACGGCGTTTGCATCCACTACGGACGCGGCGGACAGCCTGGTGAGTTCAGTTTATGTGGACGTTGACACACCGGCGAGCTATTCGTTCAACACGGTGACACCGGAGGAAGGGTCGGGTTATCCGGAGGATACGAAGTATTACTTCGATGCGATCCTGCCGACGACCTCCAATCTGGACAGTGTGGATGTGGAGGTGGAATTAAACAGCGCCGGCACAATCACCTTTAATGGCGAGACGAAATCTGGTGATTCAGGGATATTCACAGGCGTCGATCTGAACCAGGGCAAGACTCTGACGGTCACGGTTGGCAATGTTACCAGAGAATACCGTGTGTGTGCCGTTATCACAGGCAACGTAAATGTAAAATTTGCTGTCCGCACAGATCAGGCGGAAGCATACGGAACGGCAAACAATGATGCTTCGATCAAACTGGCTGCACAGAATATCCGCGTTCCGCAGAATGACGCTACTGGATATCTGGAATTTTCAATGCCTGCAGGCTCTACAGTCATGGATGCACTGGAGTTCGTGACACAAGACACAGACAATGCATTTGGAGCATATTATGCGGCGATCAATCCGATCGGGGCGGCAAATAATTACATCTCCCGTATGGAGGTAACAAAAGACAGCATTCTCTATCCGTTAGGCGAGTTTACCTGTGGTTCCATGAGCGGCTGGATGTACTGGGCAAATGGCGAACTTCCGATGGTCGGCGCAGGAAATTATGTATTAAATGACAATGCGATCATCGACTGGAAATATATTGTAGATTACAGTACCGTTTGGGGCTAAGCATTGTAGAAAAATAGTCATAAAAGGCTGCGCACAGCCGGGATATCCGGCTGTGCGGCAGCCCTTTTGGGCGTTAAAAGGAGAGCTAATGTGAAGAAAAGAAGAGGAAAGCAACGATTCACAGCCCTGCTGCTGGCGGCCTGTATGCTGGTAACGGCGGTGCCGGCATGGGCAGCGGAACTTCCGGAGATGGAAGTAATGACAGCGGAGGAAGAACTACAGACTTATCGTATAGACTGTCAGCCTTATGTAAGTTACACGGCGGATGATATAGGCGACAGCTTATCTTATGGCTCCAGCACGATAGGCGCTTGGGCTTGTATGGAGGAGGGGGTAGACGCGGGGACGCCGGGTGCAATGCATTCGTTGCGGTTGAACGAAGGAGTAGAAGATCTTCTCCGAGCCAGAGTGATTGAAGTCCGTGCTGATGGGTTAGATGTGACTGAAGAGCAAAAAGCTGAGCTGCTCGATGTGGCGCTGCACGGCGGCAGATTTACTTTCGAGATGCCGGAAAATGACGTGGAATTCAAGGTAGTTGCCTATTTCGATTCGGAGATCCAGCTGGGGAGTCAGGTGACGGGCGGCAGCATCGAGATTGACAATGAATACCCGATTACAGGAGAGCATGTGTCTATCCGGGCGGTTGCCGACGAAGGCTATCGGTTTGTACAGTGGAAATCGATTGGAAGCAGGTCGTGGAATATGGATCTGGCGAGTGAACTGGATCAGGCGGTGACGGAAGCCGAAAATGGATTCGTGCTGCCTCGGTTACTGCGTTCGGAGCATAACTGGAGGAAACCGGTTGTTCAGGTTGTCCCGGAGTTTGAAGAGATCCAGGATACTTCGTTTTCCGTGACATTTCAGACGGAAGAGGGAAGCGGAGAGAATCCGCCTGCGCTGCAGCAGGTGAAAGGAGATACCTTCTCACTTCCGGATAACCCCTATACATTTGAAGGCCATGATTTCTTAGGCTGGTCAGATGGGGACAACATCTATCAGCCGGGGGACAGCTATACCATGCCTCACAAGAGTGTGGTGTTCACAGCACAGTGGAGAAGCAGTGCATTGCGGGATGTGTGGTTCAAGGCGGAGGAGGATACAGCTCCCCAGTCACTGGGGATCGATGCCAGACCGGAAGGCGATACGTTTGCATTGCCCGAGAACACATTCAAACATTCCGGGGAACTTGGTTATGATTTTGCGGGCTGGTCAGACGGAGAACATACCTACCAGCCGGGCGATACCTATACCATGGGTCCGGAGGATGTGGTTTTTACCGCTCAGTGGAAACGCTATTACAAATTCACAGTTGATCAGACTAATGAGAAATGGAGGGCGCGTTCTGAGCTTTTCCTGCTGCCACAGGACAATCAGGTGCTGCGGAAATTGAAGAATGAAAACCGGGCGCCGGTTGAACCGGTAGAAAACCTTACCTGGGGGATGACATATTATAACCAGCCGGAGTTCTATTATAAATTCGCGGGTATCACCATCAATGGGATCAATTATACAAAAGACACGGTATTGGAAAGCACAGACTATTTTTCAGGCACTGTGAAGATCCATATCACTGGCAGCGACGTTCCGAATGAAGAGGGCTACGCATACGGGTATGTGGAATTTTTAAATGGGGAATTCCGGGAAGACGTAAAACTCTTCGGCAATTTCGAGAAACAGCCGTTTAAAACGAACACGGCACAGATCAATGAGTTTTCTGTGGGAGATGCAAAGGGCAGCATCGAGGAAAACGAGATTCTGGTGCGTCTCGGTGATGAAGCAGATCTGACGAAAGTAACGCCCGACATTAAAATATCCGACGGAGCAGCCGTAGTTCCGGACAGCGGGCGAGAGCAGGATTTTACCGATCCTGTGATCTATACGGTAACTTCAAAAAACGGCAAAGTATCAAGAAGCTACAAGGTGACGGTTGTCAAGCTTCGCGACGCGATCACGGAGGCGATGCCGTCTCAGATTACACAGGGGATCGCTTCCAACAAAGATTCGTCCGGGAATATTCTTGGAAAAAATCTCTCCCAGGTAAGTTCTACCAACACGGACTGGGTGGCATTCGGCATGGGAAGGTACGGTTATGTGCAGCCGGACGGAAGTGTGCAGATGCTGTATGAGGATGAGGAAGGAAGAGAGGCTTTCCTTGAGGCAATGAAAGCGTATATGGAAAAGATGTACGCGGAAAATGACGGCGTCCTGTCGAAGGATAAGGCAACAGAATGGCAGCGGGCGATTCTTGCAATTGCGGCGCTCGGGGGCGATCCGACAAATTTTGGCACTTATAACGGGGAACCGATCGATCTGGTAGCAGACGGGACATACAACTGTAAGATCGAACCCGGAAAACAGGGAGTCAATGGAGAGGCATTTGCGCTGCTCGCCAAAAATACGCTGGACTATGAGATTCCTGACAGTGTACAGTATTCCGATGAATATCTGATTACCTCCATTTTGAGCAAACAGCTCCGCGTGGATGGAAGATACGTGGGATGGGATGTCAGACCGACGGCGACGACGTCAGACCCAGATATGACGGGGATGATCATCCAGGCACTGTCCCCTTATTACTGGGATGATACCGAATACACCTATGACAATGTGAAAACCGGTGAGTCCCGGACTGTGACGGTGCGTCAGGTTGTGGATGAGGCGTTGGATGCCCTGGGAGAGCTCCAGACGGAGTATGGCGATTACATCTGTTACGGGGATCGCAATGTAGAGTCTACGGTACAGGTACTGGTGGCAATCACGTCGCTGGGCATCGATCCTCTGACCGACGAACGCTTCATAAAAAATGGCAACACACTCATCGATGGTATCCAGAGCTTCAGTCTTTCAGGCGGCGGATACGAGCACATGCTGGGGGGCGGCTGGAATTACATGGCGACTGACCAGGGGAACTATGGTATGGTAGCCGCATGGCGCTACTTCAACGGCATGCGCAGCCTCTACGACATGCGTCCGGAATTTACCGATGAGCAGAAAGCACAGATTCAGTCTGTCAAAGACACCATCGATGCTGCACTGGAAAAAGAAGGCGAGGACGGCTACTACGAAGCCCTTGCGGCGGCAAAGCAGACATATGACGATGCGGTGGCAGGCTTTGAGGATCCGACACTGCGCAACTATATCACGAACTACTGGGAACTGATGGATGCCATCCCGGATGAGAATGACAGGGCAGCTGAGGTTATCCAAAAGATCGATGCGATCGGCACCGTGACTCTTGAGAGTGAGGCGGCAATCAAAGAGGCGCGTGAGGCGTATGATGCACTCACGGAAGAAGAGCAGGCGCTGGTGACAAATAGCCAGACGTTGGCAGACGCGGAAAAAGCGCTGGCGGATCTTCAGAAAGAGCAGCAGGAGAAGCTGGAACAAGAGGCAAAGGCAGTAAAAGATATGATCGCATCCCTCGGCACGGTGACGTTAAAGGATGAGGCGGCGGTGCTAAAAGCACGCGATGCTTACGAACGGTTATCTCCGCAGGCAAAGGAACTGGTAGACAATTACGGGGTACTGACAGATGCGGAGGCGGCGGTTCAGTCTTTGAAAGCGGAGCAGAATGCATTTGTATCTGGAAAGCCGTCCGTAAAGACACAGTCCCTCGGAATCAACAACCTCAAAGTCAGCTGGAACTCATATGAAAATGCCGATAGTTATGAGGTTTACCGCAAGGCGGCAGGAAAGACATTCCAGAAGATAGCCACGGTGAAAGGACTGACCTATACGGATAAGACGGCGGTGACCGGAAACACATATTATTATGCGGTAAAGGCGGTCAGCGGAAAATGGGGAAGTACGGTTTACAGTGATTATGTCACGAACGTGACAGGGAAAGTTCTGCCGGCGAGGGCAAAGATCACAAATGCACAGTCCTGGGGGTACAACAAGGCAAAGATCACCTGGGACAAGGTAAGCGGAGCCACAGGATACCGTCTGTATTATAAGATAACTGCAAAAGGGACATGGAAATATGTCACAGAGATCAAAAATGGAAATACCACGTCCTATGTACAGTCGGGGCTGACATCCGGAAGGGATTACTACTATGTGGTGCGGGCATACAGGACGGTCAATGGCACGAAATACTTTGGCGCTGATTCTGAGGTCAGGAGTGTGCGGCCGGTACCGTGGATCGTGAAGATCTCTAAAGTGACTGCCGGAACCGGACAGGCAAAGGTGACCTGGGACAAGATACCGGGAGCCACCGGCTACAGCCTGTACTATAAGACATCCAAGAACGGTGCGTGGCAGTATGCTGCACATATTGGAAACGGCAGCACGACATCCTACACGGACAAAGGGCTGAAGAAAGGCCAGACCGTATACTACCGGATGCGCGCGTACAGGAAAGTAAACGGCAAACAGGTATTCGGGGGATACTCGGCAGAGAAATCTGTGAAGATAAAATAATCTAAGATCAAAACAGGAACACCGGTTTCAAAAATATTTCGGACCGGTGTTCCTGCTTTGCATAAAAACGCCGACATTCCCTGGCGTCAGGTTCTGTGGTACTTTCGTTTATTCTCGTACATATCCAGGTCGGCTCTGCGGACAGCATCCTGAATGTTCTGTGTGATATCCCCCTGACTCCTGTCGATATAGGCATATCCCCGTGCCAGAGATACCGGAAACGGATTGCCCGCATTGTGTTCTTCGAGCGCAATGTCAAGTTTTCTGCTGTAGTTTTCAGGACTGCAGCCAGGCTCTTCCAGGATCACGATAAACTCATCGCCGCCCACTCTGAAGCAGCTGCCGCTGTCTGCGAAAGCCTGCCGGATGCATTTGGCGGCGCCTTTCAGCAGGAGGTCCCCCGCATTGTGTCCGTGCTGATCATTTGTCTCCTTCAGGAAATTCACATCCATCATGATCAGTAAAACCTTGCCCGTATGTTGGGGACTCTGCTTCAGCAGTTCCAGCTTATCAAGGTAAGCAGCGTGGCTTCCGATATTTGTAAGTGAATCGGTCATGGCAAGCTTTTGATAAGTCTGTACTTTCATGTTTTCCTGCAGAAGCTCCATGTATTTCTTCCAGGAGAGAAAGATCAGGGTACCAATAAAGATTAACAGCCCCCCGCGGAAGAATCTGCGGCTGTTCTTAAAATAATTAAAATAGAAACTCAGCACTTCGATCAGAGCTGCGGCGATCAGGACAGTGATGGCACAGAGAATAATCTTCGCATAATAAGAGTGATTATTTTTCAAATCCCGGATCAGGAAACACAGCAGCCAGATACAGGAGATACCCAAAAACAGATGGGTGACGATCAGCATCTGAGGGAAATCAGCGATGTCGCAGACATAAAAGACGGACTGAACGATCATATTGAGCAGCATAAGGCAGCACAGTATCTTTCCGCTTGAGTCCCTGTTATGGCAGAGCTCGGAGATAAAAAGCAGCATGAATACAGGAATCAGCATGAAACTGTAGAATGACAGCAGGCAGATAAACACCACGTTACCGGCAAAGAGTTCCGGCAGTGATGAATCTGTCAGGAGCCATACCGCACAGGAGGATGTAAACAGGCCCAGATAAAGAAACAGCGTATAGTAAGGATTGCGTTCTCTAAAGCGGGAGATCATGCTGCTTAAGAACAGGACAGCGGCCATGACAACAAGAATGCCCAGACATATGATCAATCCCAGGTTTTGACGAAGTGTGGAGACGATAAGTGCTTCATCGGTTCCCAGACGCATTGTACTGATGTTGATGCCGGAATTTCCGTAAATGTTGATGAAATGTATTTTAATCGTTTTTTCGGTGTCAGATGAATGTAATGCGACTCTGCACGGACAATTCCCAAGAAGATGGCCAAAAAGGGGTGCCTGTTCCATGCCGTATTCAAACACACGTGTTCCGTCAATGAAAACCTCCACCGCCTGATAGGAATTTTCAAAAACCAGCCAGGTGTCGTCAGAGACCTGCGGCAGCGTATTTACGATGGTGACTTCACTGCCGGAATGCGAGCTGGCTTTGGCAGGAAGAGTAAGCCTGCTGCCGTTTTCCATGGACCAGCCGGTATCATAGGTCTGAATATCCGACTTGTTCCACTCCACGATAGAAAGCCGGGAACCAAAATATAGGATGGTGAGTATTACAAAACAGACTGCGCCGGCGGGCAGAAACAGATAGTAATGCCAGTTGGACTGCTTCGGGTATGTTTTCCGGTTTGATTTCATAATAATTCTTCTCCCGATAATGTGTATGTTTCATGCACTCAGTATATCATAACAGGAGGGCACAGGAAATAACTTTCAAAAATCCTTATGATGCGTTATAATAAAAAAAGCAGCAAAAGGGTGCCATACAAATTGACAGAGGTGTTTATGAAAAAAAAGATATGGATCACCGCGGCAGCGGTACTTGGAGTCTTTGTGCTGGGTTTTGCAGCACTTGCCACGTATCTCACGGTTACAGAATATAAGCCGGACGATCAGGAGCGGGTAAAACAGAGCGGAATGGGGACAAAGACGATCAAAGAAGGAGACAGCCTGGGGGTGCTGACTTTTAACATCGGATATGGTGCGCTGGATAAAGCGCATGATTTTTTTATGGACGGCGGAAAGACCGTAAATGTTGAATCACGAAAGGTTGTACTTGACAACATGCAGGGGATCGCTGACACGATTTACGATATAAAAGCAGATGTTGTCTTTCTGCAGGAGGTTGACCGGGATTCCAGGCGTTCTTACTATCTGGATGAGGCAAATTACCTGATGGAGGCAAATCCGGGATATGCAATGACATATGCGGCGAACTTCAGGTGCCGGTATGTACCGTATCCTGTCCCCACAATTGGGAAAGTCGAGGGCGGGCTCACAACATTAAACAGTTACGGGGGTGAGGAAAGCACACGGATCTCACTTCCCACCTCATTTAAGTGGCCCGTGCGCGTGGCGCAGCTGAAACGCTGTCTGCTGGTGGAGCGGGTTCGGCTGGAAGATTCGGACAAAGAGCTGGTACTGGTGAATCTGCACCTGGAGGCGTATGACGACGGAACGGGAAAAGAAGCTCAGACGAAAGTGCTGTTTGATTTTCTGCAAAGCGAGTATGAAAAAGGAAATTACTGTATTGCGGGAGGCGATTTTAATCAGACGTTTGATGGTGCCGGAGAAACGGAATATCCATTGAACAACGATAAGTATTTTAAACCAGGACGCATCGATACTTCGGCGCTGGGTGAGGGGTGGAACTTTGTTAATGATACGTCAGTTCCGACCTCGCGTCTCCTGAACGAACCTTACGATCCGAAATCTGAAAATACACAGTATTACGTGATCGACGGTTTTATACTCTCACCGAACGTAAAGCTGGAAGGGGTGAAGACTCTGGAGCGGGGCTTTACGTATTCTGACCATAACCCTGTTATGGTGAAAGCAACATTGACGCAGACAAAAAGTGGAGACGAAGAATGAAAAATCAACTGACTGAGCAGGATGTAAAAAAGATCCAGGAGGAAATCGAACACCGGAAACTTGTCGTTCGGAAAGAGGCACTGGAGGCGGTGAAAGAAGCCCGGGCCCACGGGGACCTGAGTGAAAATTTCGAGTACCATGCCGCCAAAAAGGATAAAAACCGCAACGAAAGCAGAATCCGGTATCTGGAACGTCTGCTGAAAACTTCAGAGATTGTCAGGGATAATTCCGGGGAGGACGAAGTGGGGCTGAACAATACGGTGAAGCTGTACTTTGAAGATGATGATGAGACGGAGACTTTTAAGCTGGTGACTTCCATACGGGGAAATTCTCTGGATGGAAAAATCAGCACAGAATCGCCAATCGGGAGAGCCATACTGGGACATAAGGCCGGAGAGCGGGTCTTTGTCAGGGTAAATGATACTGCTGGCTATCACGTTGTGATTCAGCAGATTGAGAAAACAAGTGATGAGGATAACGATAAGATAAGAAGCTTTTAGGAGGTAGGAACACCGTGGCGGAATATCAGGATAATTATGAAAAAGTCCGGGAGGACTGGAAGAAAAAGGCGGTAACCTGGGATTATAAGGAAAGGTATCACGCACTTGGCCTCACGGGTTATTCGGAGCATGGAAAACTGCCCGTCACTTACTATGGAAAAAAATATGAGATCGACCGGGAAACTGGAAGCATCACGGATGCAGTGAATCCAGATCAGGTCCCTGATTTTTTCACACTGATGGACATTTACCATTTGTTTTACTATTCCAAAGAAAAACCGGTGCTGTCCGGACATTGGGTGGCGTTTCAGGATGTACCGCGTGCAAGCGTGTTCACGAAGGCATTTTTTGAACAGACGGTAAATCCGTTTGCCCGTGTGTTCAGTGGCAGGCTTCACGAGCTTCTGGGAGCGGGGGAAAAACTGGGATTTGAAAGAATCCGTTATTCGGATGCAGGATTTCAGGCGATGGCATTTTCCTGCCTGCCGATCCGCTTTCTGTTCTGGGACGGCGATGAAGAATTTCCGGCAAAGGCAAATGTGTTGTTTGATGCCAATATCACGGATTTCATGCATGAGGAGACCGTTGTCATGGTCGCATCTGACGGCCTGAAGCGCTTGACGGAGGCTGCAGATCCGGGAAAAGAGGCACCAATGAACCGTTCGTACCGGGGCTGGGTGAAGAACTGAGTATACAGCAGGGAGAGAATGAAAAATGGCATTAGAAAAGGTAAAAGAATATTTCAGGCAGTATGGTATGGAAGAGAGAGTGCAGGAGTTTGAGGTATCATCAGCGACGGTCGAACTGGCGGCGCAGGCTGTCGGCTGCGAACCGGAAAGAATCGCGAAGACCCTTTCTTTTAAAGTTGACGACGGGTGTGTGCTGATCGTGACAGCAGGAGATGCGAAAATTGACAACAGCAAGTTTAAAGGGACCTTTCATACCAAGGCAAAAATGCTTACGCCCGGGGAAGTGGAGAATATGGTCGGACATTCCGTCGGAGGGGTCTGCCCGTTTGCAGTCAACAGAGAGGTCGAGGTGTGTCTCGATGAGTCGTTGAAAAGGTTTGAGACAGTTTTCCCCGCATGCGGGAGCAGCAGCAGTGCGATTGAGCTGACGATCCCAGAGCTTGAGAAACATTCAGGTTATTCAAAATGGGTGGATGTCTGTAAAAACTGGGAATAAGGATGGTAAGCAAGAATGTGAAAGTCTGTCCCGTCCTCGTGATAATGACCTGAAGTTTCTGCTGAAAGAAAATTGTAACCGTGCAATATTACTAAAGAATTGAGAAAAAGTATTTGTTATGATATGATTAATGTATAAATCGGCGTACGGTTTATATAGATCTGAACTTTGGAAGAGAGAAATCACAGTGAAGAGAGGAATTGGAGAATGAAGAAAGTAAGAATTGGTATTGTTGGGTTGGGAAGACTTGGACGAGCACATGCGAACAATCTGGCGTTCGGTGTACCGGCGGCTGAATTGGTTGCAGCCTGCTCTGTTGTACCGGCGGAACTTGAGTATGCAAAAAATGAACTGGGTGTGGCGAAAACATATGCTGATTTCGGTGAGATGTGTCAGGATCCGGACATCGACGCAGTCGTGATCGTATCCCCGTCCACCTTCCATCCGGAGCAGATTTCACTGGCATTAAAAGCCGGAAAACATATCTTCTGTGAGAAACCGCTTGCCGTTACACTCGATGAATGCTACGCAACAGAAAAGGAAGTGGAGCAGTATCCCGATCTCGTATTTATGCTCGGTTTCATGCGCAGATATGATCCGTCCTACGCATATGCAAAAAAGAAAATCGATGAAGGTGCTATCGGAAAACCTTACCTTGTAAAGGCTACCGGTGTTGACCCGGATGCAGATGCCGAGAGCTTACTGGACAGCGGATACGTTCCGAAGAGCGGAGGTATCATGATGGATATGGCAAGCCATGACATTGACTTGATGCGCTGGTTCCTGGGTGACGACCCGGAAGAGGTATACGCGATCGGAAGCACAGTAAAACATCCAAGATTTACAGAGCAGGGCGATGTTGAAACAGCATGCGCTACCTTCTCCTTTAAGAATGGGGCTATGGGACAGCTTCATGTAGGCAGAGCGGCAGTACATGGTTATCATATCGAGACAGAGATCATCGGAACAGAGGGAAGTATCCGTGTCAGCCCGGTTCCGGCTAAGAATCTTGCAGTAATGTATGACAAACACGGTGTTGTTCAGGAGTGTGTACGCAACTTCCCGGAACGTTTCCAGCAGGCATACGTTGAGGAGATGAAAGAATTCGTAGACTGTGTACAGAACGGAAAGAAACCCGGTGTTGTCGTACATGACGGAACAGCTGCAACACAGATCTGTGAAGCAGCACAGAAAGCACTGGTGACAAAGGGCGTTGTTAAAATCTGATATTTGTCAGAGGGGTATGGGAGTGTCTGATAAAGACGCTCCCATTTTTAAATCTAAAAAAACATTCGGCTTTTGTAATATATCTTGACAAATAAAACAAAATCATCTAAATTAATGATTAACACCATAGTATTAACTGAATAAAAACTGCGGTCAGGCACAGCGTGTCTGTTTAAACGGAACCCGGTGAGAATCCGGGACAGCCTATCTCTACTGTATGGGGGACGAACAAAGCAGGATGCCACTGGATGAAATCCGGGAAGGCGCTTTTAGTAGGACGAACCCGAGTCAGGATACAACAACGCGGTTTGTGAAAAGAGATTCGTAAGCAAGGCGGATTGAGAAGAGAATCCAGGACCTTTTTTTGTGGTATGCAAAAAGGTCCCTTTTTAAAGGTAGAGCCTGTTACGGCTCTTTTTTTGTGCGATTTTTTCTATGGTCAAAAAAAGAGAAAAGGAGCAAATGTGTATGAAGAAGCTTAAAAAACAGGTCATCAGTATGATTTTGGCAGCACTGATGATCCTGACGTCTGTTCCGACTGCAGCATTTGGTGCGGCGGAAGATCTGCCGGTTCCCATAACCGGAGGTATGGAAGAGACTGAGAACGATGATGTCTCCGTGGAGGAACCATCATCGGAGAGCGAGCCGGAACCGGATGAAAGTCTTCAGGAAGAAGACAATCTGAAGGAGGAAGGCGAACAGGAAGATGCAGGGCAGAAAATTGAAGGAGAGGCTCCCAAAGCTACGGCAGATGAGCTGCAGAGTCAGGTCCCTGCTACGGCGGAAGAAGTGACAGTGGGAGCCAGCAGGGCCGAAGTACGGATGTCAATGAAACAGGGGGATACCTTCTTCTATCTTCCAAAGGTGTCAGAGATTTCCTCTAATCTGGCAAAATCCTATGGTTTTACATACGGAACAAATGTCAGCGAGGGAGATATCACGCCTCTTGACGCCCTGGTACAGATGCATATTGATCTGTATGATGCGACAAAAGAAAACATTGGTGAATATCTGGAAGTCAGTTCTGACGGGTTTATTACCAAACTGAATGGCGTTTCAACGAGCAGTATCAGCTTCGCGGTCAACGGTGCGATGCCGCACGATGATGTTGAGACTGCCTATGGATATACCGGTTATTCGGCAAATAACTGTGCCATCAGACAGGGTGATGAGCTGGAGTTCTTTTTCTACCAGGATGATGAATACTTCCTGGACAACTACGGCATGTTTTTTGCCGACGGTGAGAAGGTTAGCAGCCTTGAGGCTGAGACGGGTGATGAGATTTCACTGAATTTGAAAGGTTACTGCTATGCATACTTTGGGAATTATGCGCAGAGCATGATTGATCAGCAGACAAAAGCGGTGGAAGATGCACAGCTTTTACTGGTGACACCGGATGCAGCGGATCCCAAAGGCTATCTAGGGACCTCCGAAGCTATTGAAGGGGCCGTGACAGATGCCGATGGAAATGTCACCTTAAAATTTGATACGGCTGGAACATATTATGTTACGGCGAAATGTGATGGTGAATATGACAATCCTCTGGTTGCTCCGTATCTGACAGTTACGGTGAATGAGGCAGAAGATACTACACTCCCGGAGTTAGATGCAGAGTGGTATGATTACAGGAACAGCCAGGATAATATGGCGATCACTCAGGCGCTGACTCCGACTGCAGCGGGAGAGACCCATCTGAAGTGGGGGAAGAAGATTGGTGCGGATTATGGCTGGAAAGCAGTCAGCTCACCGATTCTCGTGGACGGTTACATGTATTGCTATTATGACGGCAGTATTATGAAGATTAATAAAGAGACCGGCGATGTCGTTGCGACAGGGACCATGGCGGGAAGCAGCAACTTCTCCATTGTACCTCCGACTTACGGCGGGGGGATGATCTTTGTCGGTCTCTCGAACGGACGTATCCAGGCATTTAATGCCAGTACACTGGAGTCTCTCTGGGTGTACAAAGATGAACTCGGCGGACAGCCGAATTCTCCAATCCGGTATTCTGACGGCTATATTTATACAGGCTTCTGGAACAGTGAGACGAGGGATGCCAATTTTGTATGTGTCAAGGCGGATGCGAAGAAGACAGAAACCAAAACCGCAGAATGGACACAGACAATTGCCGGAGGCGTATACTGGGCGGGAGCTTACGCTTCGGGTCAGTATGTGATGGTGGGCACCGATGACGGGCAGAACAATTCTACCAGCGAGACGGCGTCCCTGTACTCCTTTGACAAAGAGACGGGCGAGGTGATCAGTAAGGTCAGCGGATTCGTGGGTGATATCCGGACCGATATTGCCTATGATGCGGCGACGGACCGTGTGTATTTTGCGTCCAAGGGCGGATACCTGTACTCGGCAAAAGTGTCAGAGTCGGGTGTGATCGATGAAGCTTCTGTCACATCGTTTGCGCTGGGCGGCATGAGTACCAGCACACCGCTTATCTATAACAGCAGGATCTATATCGGAGTCAGCGGCGCGAGCAATTTCAGTCCTGACGGACACAGTATCAAAGTGCTGGATCTGGCGGCTGACGGTACAGCATCGGAGGCATATACCATACCGCTGACCGCTTATCCGCAGAGTTCCGCACTGCTGACAACAGCGTACGAGAGCGACGGCTATGTGTATGCATATTTTACCGTCAATTCCAAAAACGGTGAGATCTATGTCGTAAAGGACAAACCGGGGCTTACGGAGGCGGATCCGGGAAGCGGGATCCTGTATACGCCTGAAGATGGCATGAAAAACTATTGCATCACCAGTGCGATCTGTGACAGAGAAGGAACGATTTACTATAAAAATGACTCCGGTTACATGATGGCGCTGGAGAAAGCGGTCATGCCTACCATTGAGACGACCCTCCAGGACGGCATGGTTCAGCGCGGCAGCAAAAAGACGTTTGATGTCATTGCCCGTGATGGAGATGGAAATAAGATCGATGCCACGGTTAAATTTGACGGCAAGAACGTTGATTTTAACTGGAATGACGATGTAAAGACGAGTTATACGCTGAATTTTTCGGGTAAAGAAAACGGTGATCATACCGTAGAGATCACAGTGACGGACAGCGCTGGAAAGACAGCGTCAAAGACATACACCATCAATTACCAGAAGGCAGAAAAGGGCGAATTGATCGGCTATGCGACGATGGGAATCGAAGCCACAAGTATCAACAGCGGATATATCGTTGAGCCGGTAAAGATACCGGTGTATGAAGGCGACAATGCGGCGCAGGCTCTGACCCGCCTGATCCGGGAAAGTGGTTACGATTACAGTAATACAGGAACGGTAGAGAGTGGTTTTTATCTGTCCTCGATCATCGGAGCAAATGCAAGGAATCCAAAGGCAGCGACAAAAGATTTAATTTTAGATGCATCATTGAATGAAGATCTCAAAGACCTGGGCATTTCCTGGACAGAAGGGACAGAAGGCCAGCTGGGTGAGTTTGACTATGCGCAGGGATCAGGCTGGATGTATTGTCTGAACAATGTGTTCCCGAATGTTGGATTTGCTGACAGTTATCTCTCGGATGGAGACGTGGTGCGTGTGCAGTTTACGGTTGCATATGGTTCTGACATCGGTGGCGGATACTCAACCGGTGGCGGGGACAGTGGAAAAGCACGTGCCAATAAAGATGACCTGGTGGAACAGATTGCGGCTGTCAACAGCGCGCAGAACAGGGAGACCCTGCTTGGTGACGATGCAATTAAAAGTGCTTATGATGCTGCAAACGCGGTAATGCTGAATCTTCCGGCATCCCAGGAAGAGGTGAATACGGCGTATGAGGCGCTTAAAAATGCCGTGTCAGGGGAAGCGCCAACCTCCATGGAAATGGATGAAAAGGAAATCACGCTGGCTAATATGAGCAGTAAAAAACTGAACGTTACCTATACGCCGGAGGAGGTCAAAGTGCCGATTCTGCTTACCTGGACATCTTCCGACAGCAGCGTGGCAAAAGTAGCGGCGGATGGAACGGTAACTGCAGCGGGCGTTGGAAAAGCCACCATCACGGCAGAGGGTGCCGGCATGAAGGCAAGCTGTGAGGTGACGGTCCCAGAGGTGACAATGACGGGGATTGCCTTCAGTGAACGTAATGTTACCATTGCTAGAGCGGAAGAAAAAACACTTTCCGTCGTGTATACGCCGGAGAATACGACGGATCCGCGCGATGAGAAGTGGAGTTCTTCAGACCCGCTGGTCGTGGCAGTGCGAAAGGATGGAAGCATTCTCGGCATCAACGCGGGGACCGCGACAATTACCGCAACCGTAGGTGAATTTACCGCAAGTTGTGAAGTCACGGTTACGGATGTGCCGATTACAGGCATTGACCCGGGGCAGAGCACAGACCTGAAGGTTCAGGTTGGAAAGACACTGGGACTGTCTTATTCCGTGCTTCCTGAGAATACGACAGAGGATAAGACAGCAACGGCAATTTCCACCAATCCGAACATTGTACAGGTCACAAACAACAAGACGATCAAGGGTGTTTCTGAAGGTGAAGCCGATGTGATCGTACGGATTGGAAAAGAGAGTATTTCCTACCATGTATCGGTGGAGAAGATCAATGCGACGGATTTTGATTTCAGCAATCCGCCGAAGACTTTAAATATCAAAAAAAGTGCAACGGTTTCCCTCAGTTTCAAGCCCGTAAGCACACCGGATAACCGGTATGATGTGCAGTGGAGTACCAGTGACCCGGCGGTGGTCAGCCTGGACGGAACACAGGGATACCAGATGAAGATCACGGGAAAAAGTGCCGGAACAGCAACAATAACAGCAGTACTTGGTGATATCAGCCGTTCCTTTGATGTGACAGTCCTGGATATTCCAATTACCGGAATCACGCTGACAGAAGAAAGTGTAGATGCCTATGTAGGAAAATATAATTCCTCAGTGAGAGTGATTGTGAGTCCATCCAATACCACGGCATCAACAGACGTTACATGGACAAGCAGTGATACCGATGTCCTGGAAGTGACAGGATCTTCAATGTATGGAAGTTTTACGGCAAAGAAAGCAGGTACGGTAAATCTGACAGCAAAAGTGGGAGAGTTTTCGGCCACCTGTGTTGTCAATGTCCATGAAGTGCCTACAGTAGAAAGCATTACACTCAATAAAGACAAATTCCAGCTGGGGATTGGAAAATCTTCCTCCCTTTCAGTGCAGGCGTCTCCGACAACGTCAGACTATAATTCAAAACTTCTGAAGTGGAGTTCATCAGATGAGTCAGTGGCAACAGTCAGCAGCTATGGCAGCGTAAAGGCTGTCGGTGAGGGGAAAGCAACGATCACAGCGACGTATGATGAGCGTCTGACGGCGGCGTGTGAAGTAACGGCGGCAGAGATTCCCTTAGAGGGTGTATACTTCAAAGAAGAAAACACAAAGATACAGGGACTGGAAAAATCAGGTTGGCTGAGCTTCAGTGCTTCTCCGGGCGATCATACAGATGCGCTGACGGTTAGTGCCGTGTCAGGAGACAGCAATATCGTGACCGTCGAGTCAGCCAGCACATCGAGCGTAACCGTTAAGTCTAAGGCGGCAGGATCGGCAGTCATCACGCTGACAGTCAAAACAAAGGACGGACGCAGCTATACGGCTTCTACCAAAGTGACCGTGGAAGAAAACTTTATTGAGGCTGTGGCATTTCCGCAGGCGGTCTATGAGATCGCGAAAGGCGCGAGCAAAAACTTTTTGTATGAAATTATAAAATGGCCGTCAAATGGTGACACAAGTTCGATCACCTGGGACTCCAGCAACAAAGATGTGGCGACCGTTACAGGCACCGGAAGTGTGAAAGCAGTTGGATTCGGTGAGACGACGATCACGGCAGAACTGAAGGACAAAAGCGTGTATTCCTGTAAGGTTAAGGTTCCAAATCCGGTTACGGAGGTGACCATCAGTGCATCGAGAATCGGTATGCTGAAAGGAAGCAGCATCTCTCTGGATACCATTGATTTTACGCCTGCGGACGGCAATATAAGCAAGTTCAGCTGGGCGTCAAGCAATACGGACGTGCTGACAGTCAAAAATGGTATCGTAAAGGCAGTGGGCGTTGGAAGCGCAAGCATCTATGGAACGGCAGGAAACGCCTTTGCGACCTGTGAAATTACTGTGACCCTCTCCGGGGATGAGGTGGCAGGAATTGAGGTCATAGGACTGATCGATCAGATCGGAGGGGTGACGCTTGACAGTGAGGATGCAGTTAAAACAGCCCGTACGGCCTACAACAAACTGACCAGAATGCAGAAAGCATATGTAGAGAATGATCAGAAGCTGTTTGATGCAGAGGATAAGTTGTATGAACTGCAGGAAGTGATGAGAAGTCCGGTAACATTAAGTTCTGTAAAGTCAGTAAATTATAATACGGTGAATGTTACCTGGAAATCCGTAAACGGTGCAGAAGGGTATCAGGTATACCGAAAGACAGCAGGAGGAAGTTACAAAGAGATCGCAGCTGTGAGCGGACGCGAAACAACGGCATACAGAGATACCGGGCTGACTACGGGAACGGTTTATACCTACACTGTGCGTGCCGTGTATACGCTTGGAGGTGAGAAACAGCTTGGAGATTATGTGAAATCTGGAATCAGCGGAAAAGCGATGCCGGAGAAAACAGTGACTTCCAAAGTTCAGTCCTGGGGATCTCAGACATTGAAACTTACCTGGGAAAAAGTAAGCGGAGCCAGCGGATACCAGATCTATCACAGGACATCCAAAAACGGTCCATGGAAATACGTCACACAGATTGCAGATGGAAATACAACGTCCTATATGCATTACAATCTGATATGCGGAAATACATATGACTATGTGGTACGTGCGTATCGCACCGTGAAGAACACGAAATACATTGGTGCGAACAGCGATATACTGAGCGGGAAACCTGTACCGGCGCAGGTGAAAAATGTGACGGTCAGGAAAGCTTCTTCCACCAGCATGAAGATCAGCTGGGGCAAAGTGAACGGAGCCAGTGGCTATCAGATCTACCGCAGGAATCCTGATACAGGAAAATATCAGTTCGTCACACAACTCGGGAATGGAAATGTGGCAGCTTATACGGAAAAAGGCCTGAAGAAAGGGATTACCTATACGTATGTGGTGCGTGCTTACCGTACCGTAAACGGCAACAAGATTTTGGGTGCCAACTCAACTGAAACAAAAGGAAGTATCAACTAATGATCACGGCGGGGGATTCCATTTTGGAATACCCCGCCGTTTTGGCAAAATAGTGCAGGATTTGCAGTTTACTTGAAAAAGTGGATGTGCTATACTGTAACCAATTTCATAAGATGAGTATTTATGGTCGGATTTTTGCAGGGAGGAAAGCATAAATCCGTTAAAAGAGAATCCGGTGTGAATCCGGAACAGTCACCACTACTGTAACGTGGACGAAGGAATGATATACCACTGGGCCCGGAGCCCGGGAAGGCATTCCCAAGGATGAAGCGAAGTCAGGAGAACTGCCATAGATCGAACGAAGTAATATTTTCGGGTGAAGAAAATATGCTTTTTTTGTTGCCAAAAAACAGAGAAACAGGAGTATCAGAAGTAACATACGGCAGGGAGGAGACGGATTATGGAGAGGAAGAAACGGGATGGTTTAAGGAGAAGGGGATGTGTGCGGCATTGTGTACACAGGCTTACCGCGGTCGTGCTGATTCTGGTACTGACGATGTCAGCATGCCTGATGGAAGCAGGTGCGGTTGCATGGAATGCAAATGCAGATACAGATGACAATTTCCAGCAGCTGAGATTCTGGGAGGATGAAAAGCCGGGCATACGCTTTTATATCAACGCTGCCGCGCGGTATGAACTGGAGACGGTTAGGGAACCCGGATTTGGGACAGATAAAGGTGAGTGGACGGTGATGAGCCTGCTGCGCGGGATGTATACCGGAATGGATTATCTGAACTATATACCGGATGATTATTTCGAAGGCTATTATCAGCGTATGGTGGAAACGGTACAGAGCAAAAACGGTGTACTTGATGCATACAAGATCACGGAATGGTGCAGAGTGATACTTGCGCTGAGTGCGCTCGGAAAATCACCGGAAGATGTGGGAGGATATGATTTCCTGGATAAGCTGTCAAAATCATATAACGACACATACTGGCAGGGGATCAACGGTCCGGTATTCAGCCTGATCTCCCTGAATACCGGCGGGTATCAGCTCTATGAGACACCTTCTGATTATCAGGAGGGTGATATCAACACCGAAGGCCGTATGCTGGATTATATTGTGCGCCATGAGATCCTGAGTTCGGACAAGACGATCGGTGGCTGGGCATTGAATGACGCCAATGCTGCTGAGAAGGGCGCTGATGCCGATATCACAGGGATGGCGCTTCAGGCAATGGCGCCCTATTATCTGGATGAACTGAAATACAAAGAGTCGGGCGCAACGACGCCGTATTCTGAGTTTGTGAAGGCGGTGGAACGCGGCATCTATACGCTGCATCAGATGCAGCTGGACAATGGAGGCTTCAAGGGCTGGGGAAGTGACGTTAATACGGAGTCAACGGCCCAGGTAATCGTAGCCCTGACGGAGCTTGGCATCGATCCGCTTTCCGAACGTGTTGTACTCTCCAATATAGGAAAAGAATGCGGGTTTCTCCCAAAAGGCGCCGTATGGGACGGCACAAGCTGCAATAACATGATTGACGCAGTGCTGATGCACTGGGAGAAAAACAGCGGATCCAGCGAGGCGGTGGGAGGCTTCAAACATGTCACGGCAGGTGACGACGGCGGAGGCGGAAGCGGTGATTCGGTTAATGGAATGGCGACTGATCAGGCTCTCTATGCCCTGATTTCCTACGACCGTTTTCTCAACGGGGAGAATACGCTGTATGACATGACCGATATGACGGACGGCAGTTATACGGGTATGACAGCAGATACGTATTCCCTCACGTATGACGGCAACGGATCTGCCGCTTCCAGCACAGAGTCTTATGCACCGTACGCGGAAGTTATGCTGCCGGTTGTGCAGTCTACGGGTGATGAGGCGTTTGTGGCGTGGAACACGAAGGCGGACGGAACGGGAACGACATATCGTCCGGGGGAAATACTTTCCATGCCGGAACAGGATGTGACACTGTATGCCATGTTCGGACAGATTGATTTTACCCTGGAGCTGGAATTAAACGAGGGTGTACTGGCGGACGGTGTATCGGTGCCGGATATGTTTACACCGATGGATGCGGACATTATTCTCCCGACGGCGGATGAGATCACGAAAGAAGGCTGCATATTCAACGGATGGTATCTGAGCGCTTCCGCTGCGGATAAATTGTCCGGGACAACGGTGACGTCGGTTCCCAAAGGAACGTATGGAAACCAGAAATATTATGCAGGGTGGCGGGTATCTTTTGATAAGATTAATCCGTTTGGAGTGCTGATCTCAAGCCTGGGAAAGGAAATCCGGATCTCTGACCGCTCTGTTATACGCCAGGCACGTGCGATCTATGACAGTATGAGTGTGACAGAACAGAAGAACATTACCTGCCGGGCGTACTATGAAAAATTAGTATCCGCTGAAGAGGCACTGAAACAACTGGAAGAAAGCATGGACCAGGCAGAAGTTGTGATCAGCTTGATCACAGACATCGGTACGCCGGTGACCTTAGAACGGGAAGCTTACATCAAGGAGGCACGGGAATCGTATGATGCCCTGGCGGAGGAAGACAAGGCGTATGTGACGAATTATGCTGACCTGATTGCGGCGGAAGAGAGTCTTGCCATCTTACAGGAAAATCAGGCAGCGGCCGATGCGGCAGCTGCTCTGATCGGGGAAATCGGCGAGGTGACGCTGGAATCAGAAACGGCGATTGCCAAAGCGCGTGCAGCCTTCGACCAGCTGACCGCAGAGCAGCAGCAGCTGATAAAGGAAAGCGATATTGCCCAGCTTGAGTCGGCGGAGCTGACGTTCGTACAGCTTAAGGAACAGGCGGAAAGAATACAGAATGTACGTGATCTGATCGCTCTGATACCGGAAACACTCAGTATAGAGGATGACAGTTTCCAGATCGTATCGGATGCCAAAGCTGCCTATGTTGCACTGACTAACGAGGAACGTCAGGAGATTACAGTGGAGGAGGCGCAGATGATAGTGGACGCCCAGCAGACACTGAATGCGCTGGCACAGCAGAATGCACAGTGGGAGGATATCGAGGTCAGCAAAGAGCTGGTTACGAAGATTTCAAATTACGGCGGTACGGCAAAACTTGAGGACGAGGAAGATATTCAGGCGATCAGGGCGACGTATGACGGCTTTACCAACGTGCAGAAAGCCCTGGTGGAAAATTATTATTCACTGGTGGCACTGGAGGAGATGCTGGTCTCACTGCATCTGGATGTGGAAGCTGCCGCCGAGGTTGAGGCAATGATCGCGGAAATCGGTGAGGTAACGTTCGAAAAAGAGGCTGAGGTTGTCGCAGCCGGGGTTGCATACCGCACTCTGACCGCAAGTCAGAAGGAGCTTGTGGGAAATTACAGAGATCTGGTCGCTGCACAGCAGGCGCTGTCGGTGCTGCGCAACAACAGACAGCAGGCACAGAAGACGATCGATAAGATTGAGGCGATTGGAAATGTAACACTGGACAGCCTGGATGCGATCCTCAAAGCGGAGAAGTCATACGATAAACTGACAGATGCCCAGAAGGGCCTTATCAGTGAGGAACTGCTGAAAGTGCTTGCCGATGCAAGGACAGAGTATGACAGGCTGGAGGGTCTGGTACTGAAAGGCATTGAACTGAGTGAGTCAGATATTACGCTGGCTGTCGGCGGCACAAAAGAGATCACAGTAGGCTATGAACCTGAAAATACACTCTCGAGTAAGGAGATTTTGTGGAGCAGCAGTGATCCGGAAGTACTCACTGTCGAAGACGGTGTGATTACAGCCGTAGGTGCCGGCGACGCCGCAGTCGTAGCCAGGGCAAAGGCGAATAAAAGAATCATGGCTACCTGTGCGGTACACGTAAAAGTTCCGCTGACGGGGATCACCATCAACAAGAAAAGCATGGCGCTGACAAGAGGGGAAGTGGCACTGCTCCAGGTTGGCTACCTTCCGGAAAATACGACGGATGATAAGACGGTAATATGGAAAAGTGGAGACACGAAAGTGGCGACGGTTTCCTCTGCCGGGAAAGTGACGGGGGTTGCCAACGGAACGACGACGATCACAGCCAGTGTCGGGGAATTCCAGGTATCCTGTAAAATTCAGGTATACAATTATAAGATTTCATATCAGCTGAACGGCGGAACGAATGACAGTACCAATCCCGTGAGATACAGTGGTCCGTGGAATGTGACATTGAAGAATGCGACGAGGGCCGGTTATACCTTTGGCGGCTGGTACACAGACAAGAACTTTAAAAACAGAATCACCATGATACAAAAGGGAAGTAACAAAGACTATACCCTCTATGCAAAATGGATCAAAGTGACGGCTCCGGGGAAAATGGAAATCACGAGCCTGACGAATACAGCGGCGGGCAGCATAAAGATTGTTGTAAAGGGAAAACCTTCCGGGGCAGTCGGTTATCACGTGCTTTATGCCGATAACAGCAGTATGAAAAATGCGAAGAATCTCTACACAACCATGTGGGGAGGAAAGACGATCACATCGCTGACACCGGGGAAGACTTATTATGTGAAAGTGCGCGCCTACAAGAAGGACTCTGCCGGAAAGACGATCTTCGGTTCCTATACCGCAGTTAAAAGCGTCGCACTGGTGATACCTGAGAAGACGGTGCTCTCCAAAGTTCAGTCCTGGGGCTCTCAGACATTGAAGCTCAGCTGGGAAAAAGTAAGCGGTGCGAGTGGATATCAGATCTACCAGAGGAGTTCCAAAACCGGACCCTGGAAGCAGGTCACACAGATTGCAAACGGGAACACAACTTCCTATTTACACGGCAATCTGACATCCGGAAAGACATATGATTATGTGGTGCGTGCGTATCGTACCGTGAAAAACAAAAACTATATCGGAGCAAACAGCAATATCGTGAGCGGGAAGCCTGTACCGGCACAGGTGAAAAATGTGACGGTCAGGCAGGCATCTTCCACCAGCATGAAGATCAGCTGGGGAAAGGTAAACGGGGCGAGCGGATACCAGATCTACCGCAGAAATCCTGCGACAGGAAAATATCAGTTTGTCACACAGGTAAATCAGGCGGGCGCGACGTCCTATACGGAAAAAGGCCTGAAGAAAGGAATCACCTATACGTATGTGGTACGCGCATACCGGACAGTGAACGGCAATAAGGTCCTGGGTGCCAACTCATCGGAAACAAAAGGAAGTATTAAATAATGGGCCAGATATTAGAAAAAATTAATTTATGGGTAAGGAGACACAGAGAAGTCACAGCGGCAGCCATCGGGCTGCTTGTTGTGGTTCTGTTCTCGGTGTCCGTATTTGGAACCCTGAGCACGCAGGTGTCGGCTGCGATGGAAAATCCGGTTCAGGGAATTTCAGACCAGAGCTCGCTTGTTCAGCTGAGCGGGACGACAGAGGTGGTGGCCGAGGCTCCGAAAGGCATGGCACTGACGGCTGAGAATGATACAGATGCCAGCGACCAGCCGACAGCGGAGGATCAGCAGGCGAACGAGTCGCAGGCCAATACCGGAAATAATACCTCCTCGGCAAACAGCCTGAGCTCCGGGGGCGGACAGAATGAAGGCGGCAGCCAGGCGTCTGGCGGTGACGGCGGCAATTCTTCCGATAAAGACAAAGATGATAAAAATCTGGAAGACGAGGGAATCAAAAAAGGTGAATTTTTTACGACATCCATCCAGGATAACGAGGTAGTGAATGAGAGTAATTATTCCTACACGATCATGCACAAGCAGGAAGAACTCGAGGTGCTCCAGGTTCAGAATAAGGTGAACAAAGGGAAGTTCACAAACTATACGGGGGAATTTGCACTGGCAGAGGGTGAAAATCAGATCACCGTCAAAGCCACCTATCGGGGGACAGACGGAAAGACGTTTTCCGCTGTTAAAACTTATACGATTTATTATGAAAAGAATGAGGAGAATATAGAAAAAGCCAGGATAGAGACGGACCTCACAAACAGTCAGAAGACCTTAAAAAATGAGTATTCATTTTCGGCAATTGCCACCCTGGGCGGCAGGCAGACGGAACTGACGATCAATGTGGAACGCGGCAATGTGACAGAAAGCATCACTTCCACGGAAGACAGGCATGTGGTGAGAGAACTCTCTGAGGGGATCAATAAAGTGACTCTCTCGGCGGGGAAAGGGAGTGCTAAGACGACCAAAGGTCCGTATATTATCATGTATGAGCCCGATCCGAAAGCAGGCACACCCACGCTGTGGTCGGAAGATCTGGAGGCGGCGAATAATACAAAAGTCAGCAGAGCGGATTTTCCTTTCAGTGCATTTGCAGAGATGGGCGGTACTCCGATACCGTTTAAGGTGTTCTGGAATGATCAGGAACTGACGGACCTCGGGGGCGGCAATTTTGAAGTGACCCTCGAAATAGGAAACAACACATTCTATCTGCAGGCGGAGGACAGCGCCGGGGACCCCGTTACAAAGGGACCTTATACTGTTACGTATGGTCCCAGAAAACCGGAAGATGACAACGGTGACGGACCGGTATCGGATGAGGACGGTCCTACAATTTTCAGTTCGCTGTCAGATGTGGCTGAGGTCTCGAACAGTACCCTGAATTTCTGGGTATATGCGACAGATTACAGAGGCAATTATATACCGGAATCCAACTATGATGTGACGAGAAACGGTGTCCCGGCTACATTAGTATATAGTAATAACGATCAGATCAGTTATTCGGTGCAGCTGGACCCGGGGGTCAATACCTTTACAGTTCAGGCGTGGGATAAGGACGGGTTCCGAAGGGTTGCGACGTATCAGGTGACATACAACGAGCCGGAGGAGACGCTTGGCACCGTGACCGTTTCCATTGAGGGGACCACCATCGGAATCGGTTATCTGGCGGATAGTTATCCGGTCGAGATTAAAAAAGACACCCCGTTCTCGCAGCTTCTGGTTGAGAATTTTGACGAGATAACGGGGCATCTGGGATTTGAAGCGCATTATACAGGTACGCTTTACAGCAGCTTTTACCTGGAATCGATCTCCAATCCCCAGGATTTTGTATTTCCGGCGATTCCGGCTGATCTGGAAGAACACCTGCTTGCCCTGAATGATCCGGATTCGGATGAGGTGGTCTATAATCCTGCAAAATACCGTACGAATCAGCTTGGTCAATTTGACTTCTGCAAGGGCAGCGGATGGATGTACTGGGTGAGCACGCTGGGGTACCCGAATGTCGGGATGGACCAGTACTATCCGCAGGACGGAGATGTCGTACGCATTCGCTATACGACGTACTATGGTTCTGATATAGGAGGAAGCGGAGCCATGGGAAATGGAACAAATGAAGGAGAAGGTGACGGAGATTGGGGAGAATGGTGATGCATGATGTACGGGTCCGAGTCTGCAGCTTCCTGGTGGCATTGTGTCTGACATTCGGCATGCTGCCGCTTCACCTGGCATATGCGGACGGGCATACCGACTACACGCCCCGGGAACTGCTGGAAACAGCGGAGGACATCATTGCCTGGGAGAAACGTCAGGTCGGTGCTGCTGCGGACGACAATCTGTTTAACAATGCCTTCCTGCAGATCGCTGGGACGACAAACACGGACTGGACGGCACTCGCAATGGGAAGATGTGGCCGCGCAGACGATTACAATGCATATCTGGCGGTGTTGGCGGATCAGGTGACGAAAAAGTATACAGACGACAGGAAGCTGTCCAGTGACAAGGCGACGGAATGGCACAGAATGGCACTGACGGTTCTCAGCCTGGGCGGAGACCCGACCACGTTTGGAAAAGATGCCGGCGGCAATGCAGTCAATCTGATCGCGGATGGTGTTTATGACCGCGGCAGGACGGAATCACTGGGCGAGCAGGGAATTAACGGATGGGTCTATGGTCTCATAGCACTGGACAGTCTGCGCTATCGGGTGCCGGAAGGGGCATCTGATACGAGGCGGGATATCATCTGCCAGATTCTGAAGCTTCAGCTTGATGACGGAGACTTTGCGCTGGATACTTCATCTTCTGGCAATGCGTCTGATGTGGATCTGACTGCCATGGCGGTTCAGGCGCTGGCGCCGTACTACAACAGCGAAGAGACGTATGAGATCAAACGGTATAAAAATCAGGAGACGAAGACAGTACGTCAGGCGGTGGATGCCGCTCTGGCGTGTTTGTCTGAAAGCCAGCAGGACGACGGAGGCTTTGTCAGCTGGAGTATGAGCAACAGTGAGAGCTGCTGTCAGGTGATCGTGGCGCTGTGTTCGCTGGGCATCGACCCGTGCGGTGACAGCCGTTTTATCAAAGGTGAAAATACGGTGCTGGACGCACTGATGGGGTATAAGAATGATGACGGTGGATTTATTCATTCGCATGAGTATGATGAGGAAAACCCAGACGCGGATCCGGACAAATCCAATGGCATGGCAACTCAGCAGGCATTCTATGCGCTGACGGCACTCTGCCGGTATTACGGCGATATGCGCACGCTGTATGATTTCCGTCCGGAGATGGATGACAAGGTAAAGGCTCAGGCGGAGGCGGCACGCCAGGCGATTGACGGTCTGAAGGAGGATGCGGCGCCTGAGGCTTTGACGGCTGCATATCTGGCATATCTGGAAGTTCCTGTGGAAGAGCGCAGCTATATATATAATTATCACAAGCTGGCTGATCTTATGAAGACAGCGGACCTTCCGAATGATTCAGAATATCTGGCGGCTGCTATGGAGCAGAATACGGGCGGAAACGGTACCGTTATATCTCTGTTCGGACAGGATGTATCCATGACTGCAAATATTACATTCACAGAGGAAGACGTACAGAAAGCAACAAATATCCCTGACAATGGCTCAACGGAATATTATGTGGATGTTATCAAATTGCTGGACAAGCTGGATAAGGCAGAAAATGCAGACCAGCATAATAAAACGCGAAAGCTGCTGGAACAAAAAAAGGAAGCCATCGCTGCTACACAGCAGGAGATCAACGATATCAATGGTACCGTGACGGAGACTTTATATCCTGTAGACCAGATATCTCTGGGGGATAAAAAGGCGGTGGAACATATTGAGCACAGGATTGCCGCGCTCAGCGACTATGACAGACAGCAGATACTGCAGTATGAAGATATTGAGCAGGCTTCCGCGCGGATCAGGAATCAGGTGACGGCAATCTGCATCGCTGCGGCAGCGATGGTGCTGGCAGTTGTTCTGCTGATCATTGTAATGATTCGGATAAAGAAACGCAGAGCCGAAAAGATCCGTCAGGAACAGAGATATGATAACGAGATATATGACGACGATGACGAATATGATGACGGGGAGGACTGACCGTGAAGAAGGATTTGCTGGTACTGGCGTTTGTTGTGCTGCTGATCGTGCTGGTCCTCAGGGGAACAAAAATCCAGTCTGTGGAGGATTATTATCTGACACATGTGGATGATATCACAGAGGATTCGGAGACAGTTACTGTCTCTATTCGCTGTGACACAATACTTGATCATTACGATAAACTGGATCCCAGGCTGCAGGATGAAAAGTACGTGCCGGCGGATGGTGTGATTCTGGAACCGACCAGATACGTACTGCGTCCGGGGGACACCGCCTTCGATGTGCTGAACCGTGCGGTACGCCATGAACAGATTCATATGGAGTTTCAGGGGGCAAAAGACAATGCCTATGGAAGCGCTTATATTCAGGGGATCAATTATCTGTATGAATTCTCCTGTGGAAATCTGAGTGGCTGGATGTACCGGGTGAACGGACAGTTTCCGTCTTATGGGATCAGCAGATATAAACTGAAGGATAAGGACCAGCTGGAGCTGGTGTACACCTGTGATCTGGGGCGTGATGTGGGAGGTAATTTCGGGGAACAGAAGGAGGAGAAGAGTAATGAATGAATTTGCAGGTTACCATCCGGCGGTGCTGTTTGCCTATTACGTACTGGTGCTTGTTTTTGCCATGTTCACCGTACACCCCATCATGCTGTCTCTCGTGCTGCTGGGGGGAATTCTGCTGTTTGGGGTGCTGAATCCTCTTCGGGTGCTGGCAAGGAATCTTCTTTATTACCTGTTCTTTTTTCTGCTTCTGGCTGTAACCAATCCGCTGTTTTCGCATAACGGTGAAACAATCCTGTTTTTTATGAACGATAATCCAATCACGATGGAAGCTCTCGCGTACGGTGCAGCGCTGTCCATCATGATCGTGGGAGTGATGTTCTGGTGCAAAAACTATAATCTGATTATGACATCGGATAAATTCATTTATCTTTTTGGAAAAGCGATTCCGCGTCTGTCTCTGGTGCTGTCTCTGACACTTCGTTTTATTCCACTGTTTAAGACACAGATCCATAAAATTAATCAGACGCAGAAAGTGCTGGGACTTTATTCGACGGACAGCCGGACGGACCGGCTGATGAGTGGGATGCGGGTGTTCAACAGTATTCTGTCATGGGCGATTGAAAACTCCCTGGAGACGGCGGATGCGATGAAGGCACGTGGTTACGGACTTCCCGGACGAACAAATTTTTCGCTGTTTAAGTTCCGGAAACGGGACGGAATCCTGATGGGGGCAATCGCTGTACTGACTGCGGTCATCTGGGCAGGATATTTTCTGCTGCCGCTGGATTTTGCGTTTTATCCGGTAGTGGATCATATTCAGAATACCAATCAGGCGGTATTTATCTATGCGATTGTGCTGATTTACATGGTTTTGCCGTCACTGCTTGAGATAAAGGAGAAACTTCGATGGAATTACTTAAAGTCGAAAATCTGAATTTTACATATCCCGGTCAGAGTGAGAAGACACTGAGAGAGATATCGCTGACTGTCAGAGAAGGAGAGTTTATCGTACTCTGCGGTGAGTCCGGATGTGGAAAGACAACGCTTCTGCGACTGCTGAAACGTGAGCTTGCCCCACACGGACAAAAAGAAGGTAAGATTGTCTACAGGGGCTGTGAGCAGGAACAACTCGATGAGAAAGTATCGGCCTGCGAGATCGGCTATGTGATGCAGAATCCGGAAAATCAGATCGTAATGGATAAGGTCTGGCATGAACTTGCCTTTGGACTGGAAAATATGGGGCTTCCGCAGCAGACGATCCGGCGGCGGGTTGGAGAGATGGCTTGCTTTTTCGGGATTGATGAATGGTTTCGAAAAGAAACGGCGCAGCTCTCAGGAGGACAGAAACAGCTGCTGAATCTGGCTTCCATCATGGCGATGCAGCCAAAGATTCTGATATTAGATGAACCAACTTCACAGCTGGACCCGATTGCAGCTGCAGATTTTATTGCTACAGTTGGAAAGCTGAACCGGGAGCTTGGGACGACGATTCTGATGGTTGAGCACCGGCTGGAAGAAGTGTTTCCCATTGCCGACAGAGTTGTGGTGATGGAAGAGGGGAGCATACTGCTGTGTGAACCTCCCCGGGCAGCAGGAAAGCGGCTGAAGGAAATCCGGGAAAATCACAGGATGCTGGTGGGATTTCCAAGCGCCGTGCGCATTTACAATGCGCTTGACGTGCCGGATGCACCATGTCCTGTGACTGTGCGTGACGGAAGAGAATTTCTGAAAACTTATTTTTCAAATGAAAAACAGCGCAGAGCTTCGCATGAAAACTCTCTGGTGGAAGGAAAGACAGCAGTTATGCTGAAGGATGTCTGGTTCCGTTATAAAAGGGAGCTGCCGGATGTTCTGGAAGGAGTTGCGCTGGAGATCAAGACCGGGGAAATCGTCAGCATACTGGGCGGAAACGGTTCTGGAAAGACAACGCTGTTAAGTGTGATTTCAGATATGAATCATGCATATCGAGGAAAGATTCGTATTCTTGGAAAAAAACTAAAGGCCTACAAAGGCAATGAATTATATAAGCATACACTTGCGATGCTGCCGCAGAATCCGCAGACTGTATTTATAAAAGAAAGTGTGCGGGAGGATTATCTGGAGATGAAGAAGGTCATGGAATATTCTGATTCCGAGATGGAAAATCAGGTCGCAGAGGTGCAAGAGCTTTTGGGAATCTCCGCTCTGATGGATAAACATCCGTATGACTTAAGCGGCGGAGAGCAGCAAAAGGCGGCACTTGGAAAAATTTTGCTGCTGCAGCCGAAGATTCTGCTGCTTGATGAGCCGACGAAAGGAATCGATGCCTATTCAAAGCACCGCCTGGTGGAACTGATGAAAAAGCTGCAGACCGGCGGCATGACGATTTTGATGGTAACACATGACGTAGAATTCGCAGCCCAGGTGTCGAACCGCTGTGCCATGTTCTTTGACAGGGAGTTGACTTCGGTAGATCCGCCGGCGGAATTCTTCTGCGGCAACAGCTTCTACACAACGGCTGCCAACCGCATTGCGAGGCAGATGTTCGATGATGTTGTGGTATGCGGGGATATTGTCAGTCTGTGCCGTATTAATGGAAGAAAAGGAGAAAGGCATGAAGGTAAAACGGTTAACGGGGATTCTGCTGCTGATTGCCTGTGCGGCGGGAATCATCTTCTGCGGAGTCACAGCGTTTCAGGATCGGCGATATAATCTGATATCCATAATTATGGTGCTGTTCGCCTGCGTTCCTTTTTATTATGCCTATGAAAAAAAGGATGGAAATATCCGGCGAATGGTGGTCCTGGCAGTTATGACGGCAATCGCCGTCGTGGGACGTTTTATCTTTGTCGTACTTCCCGGGTTCAAACCCGTAACGGCAATTGTGATCATCGCAGGCATGTACATGGGACCTGAGGCAGGATTTTTGACAGGTTCACTGGTTGCCGTCATTTCCAATATGTTTTTCGGACAGGGGCCCTGGACGCCGTTCCAGATGCTGGCATGGGGAATGACCGGTATGGTCGCAGGACTTCCGGGAATACGAAAAGCACTGAAAAAAAAATGGGTGCTCGCCATATATGGGGTGATCACAGGATTTATGTATTCGGCAATTATGGACATCTGGACTGTCCTCTCCATGGATGGGACGTTCAACTGGCTTCGCTATGGAATGGCCCTTTTTACTGCCATTCCGGTGACGATCGAGTATATGGTTGCGAATGTTGTATTTCTGATGCTTGGCATCGGCCCGATCGGGACTAAACTAGAACGCATTCGTATAAAACACGGTATTTTTGATGACTAGAAAACGGGCGGAAAAAGCGCCTCTGGAGGGAATTATGAATCAGACAGAAAGCTTGGTAACAGAAATTCAAAAAGTTATTGTTGGTAAGGAGGAAGTCATCCAGAATGTACTGATGGCCATCCTGGCGAGAGGGCATATCCTGCTGGAGGATATCCCGGGAGTTGGAAAGACGACACTTGCACTTGCGTTTTCCAAAGTACTTGGAATGGACTATAAGAGAATTCAGTTTACGCCGGATGTCATCCCATCGGATGTCGTAGGCTTTACGGTTTACGATAAGAAAACAGATTCTTTTATTTACAAGCCGGGGGCTGTTATGTGCAATCTGCTGCTTGCTGATGAAATCAATCGCACTTCCAGCAAAACGCAGGCAGCGCTGCTGGAGGTAATGGAAGAGGGAAGCGTTACGGTGGATGGTAAGACATATCCGGTGCCTCAGCCGTTTACCGTATTGTCGACACAGAATCCGTTTGGTTCTGCGGGAACCCAGATGCTGCCGCAGTCCCAGCTGGACCGTTTTATGGTGAAGCTGAGCATGGGTTATCCGGATTTCGACAGTCAGGTCAATATCCTGCGTGACCGCCAGAATGAGCAGCCGCTGGATTCTTTAAGACAGGCGGCATCGAAAGAAGATATCGTGAACATGCAGCAGGAAGTAGCACGGGTGACAGTCAAGGACAATATTCTGCGGTATATCACCACACTTGTGGAAAATACGAGAAAACATGAGCTGATTCAGCTGGGGGTCAGTCCGCGTGGAGCACTTGCGATCAATAATATGGCGAAAGCGGCGGCATATGTCTCAGGAAGAGAGTACGTGATACCCGAAGATATCGTGCGGATTTTTACAAATGTATGTGCGCATCGTGTGATTCTGCATCCGAGAGCAAAAGTGGCGAATACGACTGCGGAAGAGATTATGGAAGAAATTGTAAAGGAGACAAAAGCGGCGGAAGTCGCCTGAGGATAAAACGATGGCAAAATCCAGGATTTGTTATGGGATCTGGTTTCTGCTTACACTCCTGCTGTATCTTTGGTCTGATTCCTGGACGGCGCTGTTTTTGGTAGCAGCGACAGTACTGTTGGCGGTGTTTGGCAAAATCAGTGTGCTTCTGATGAAAAAAAAGGTGGAATGTACGTTTGAAATACGCAGGATGACAAGTAAGAAAAAACCGATACGCGGCGTACTGTGCATGACGAACCGGGGGTTTTTGCCGATTCCGAAAGCCGGCTGCCGGCTGCGCATTGAGAATATGATGACCGGAGAGACGCAGACGCAGTTCCTGTACTGTTCACTTCCGGCTGCCAGAACAGAGCGGGTGGACTGGGAGTTAAAGAGCAGTTACTGTGGGAATATCAGAATCACGGTGGACAGTCTTCGGTGTTTTGATGTTTTTGGCATGTTTTCTGTGAAAGAAATGCCGGAAACGAAAGGGCAGGCAATTGTACTGCCGGATATTTTCCCCACGGAAGTTGTGATTACCGAGAGCAATACTGCCAACTGGGAAAGCGTAACGTATTCCAGTGTGAAAAAGGGTGATGACCCCAGTGAAATATTTGGAATCCGTGAATATATGCCTGGGGACAGCTTAAAAAGTATACACTGGAAGCTTTCCGGGAAGCTGGATGAACTGTATGTCAAAGAACTGAGCCTGCCGGTGGAAAATTCCATTCTGGTGGTTTATGAGACGGGGATCCTGGGTGAAAAGCCTGAGAAATCCTGTGTCCGTGATGCCATGATGGAGGCATTTCTTTCGGTATCGCAGTCGCTGATCGAAAACGGACATATCCATGCGCTGGGATGGTATGACCAGAAGAAAGAGCGGTTTACCTGTGAGGAAGTGCCAACGGAGGATGATCTTGCAGCTATGCTTGGCGGATTACTGGCGATTCGGCCCGGTGTGAACGGATACAGCACCCTGCATTATTATCTGCAGGATTATATTGAAAATCCGTTTGCACATATCCTTTATATTACGGCACATCAGCCGGGGGCTGAACTTGACCGGCTGATGCAGTTCTGTACAGTAAGTGTTCTGCTGTGCAGGGAAAAACTTTCTGAAAGAGAGCAGGAAGCACAGGGTACACATCTGTTGTTTTCGCCGGATAATATGGAGGAAGCGCTGTGCCAGCTGATTGTTTAGGGGAATGACTGTTATGAGTGAGACAAAAAGAAAATCAAAGAAAAAGAATCAAGGATTAAATATGGAGATTGTACAGGAACTTTCCGCAAAAGGACGGTTTCTGAAGGGGCTGAATGAGGCGGGAAGCGTCTTTGTGCTCTATGCGGGGATTATGTTGTCACTTCTGTCCATGTTTGCTGTTCCGAAACAGGTTTGGGGAGCCGCTGCCGGCGGGGTGGCGGTGATGGTTTTGCTGCTGGCAGGCGGGAAACTTAAAAAAGCTGGTTATGTGATATGCACACTGTTGTTTGCAGCATTCCTGATTGTTATTTTGCTAAAGAGAACACCGGTATACCAGGGCCTGCTGCTGGTTTGCAATGATGCGCTTGCGCAGCTTGGGCATCATCTGGGCGTGATGAAGGATGCGTTTGAGGTTACGGCACCGGAAACATTATATTTTTTATGTTACGTGATGTTTGTGGGGACAGTTTCTGTCTTTCTGGCTTTAATCTGCTATAGCGTGGCGGAGAGCAGAAATAATTATCTGTTGTTTTTGCTTCTGCTGCCCTTGCTTGTGCTGCAGATGGTGTCTGGCGTGTCTGAATCATCCTGGCCGCTGCTTTTGCTGTTGCTTGGTATTATCCTGAGCATTGCCGCAAGCAGTGCCGGTGGGACAAATACTAAGAAAAATGCAGGTATTACAAAAAATGCGGCCCTGGCGGAGATGCTTGGGATGCTGGCAGTAATCTTTATGGCAGTGCTGCTCATACTGCAGGCGGCGCTGCCTGTGACTTCGTATCAGACAGCCGGATTTGTCACTGCTCTTCGGGAAAAAATCCACAGTACAATAGAAAACATACGTTATGAAAAAGATAAGACGAATTCTTTTACACAGGGACAGTTCATTGGGCTGAAAGATTTAAAGCTGACAGACAAGACAGCGCTGAAGGTTGTAATGGATAAGCCGACATCCATGTATCTGAAAGGGTACGTGGGAAGTGTTTATACCTCGGAAGGATGGGAAGAAACGGACAAACCCGTCTTTTATGAGAACAAAGAGCTGTTGGCGGGCCTGCATGAGAAAAACTTTAATGCGCTGACACAGCTGCCGGATATTTACCGACTGGAAAAGCCGGACACAGAAGATGAAAAGGTTAAGATAAAGATACAGAATGTAAATGCAGGCAGCAAATACATATATGTACCGTATGAGCTTGAAAGTGATCCCAATGAGATTGGGCAGTCCAAAGTGCTTGGAGATGAACGGATCATGGCAAAAGGATTGTTCGGAAACCGCCTGTACCAGTATCAGACTTCATTCAATATGGTCAGACAGTATCCACAGATAGCAACTGAATACTATAATCGCAAAGATGAAAACGAATTCAGTGATTATGCACAGGCTGAGAGCTATTATAATGCGTATGTTTATCAGCAGTACACAGAGGTATCCCCGGATATGATGACACTGCTGCAGACGCATCTGAAAATGGAACCTGCCGGAGAGGGAACCCATCTGGCTTATGAGGATGCAAATGCGGCGGTGATGGGATATTTAAATAAAAAGATTACATATTCGGAGGAAATTACAGAATTTACAGGCGGTGATTTTCTGAAAAACTTCCTGGAAGTATCAGCAAAAGGATATTCTGTACACTATGCCACTGCAGCGACGATGATGTATCGGTATTTTGGCATACCGGCACGTTACGTGGAGGGGTATCTGATTACCCCCGAACTGGTAAAGGATGCAGAAAGTTACGATGAGATCAGTGTGACCGGCAAGGAAGCCCACGCCTGGGTGGAAATCTATCAGGATGGGATCGGCTGGGTGCCGATGGAGGTCACACCGCCCTATCTTGACAAGATGGAGCGGCCGGATTATGAAATTGCCCCATCCTCCATGTTTGGAGATGACGGGGAACAAGGCGGAGCCAGGGATGGTGAATCCGAGCAGATGGAGGATGACACCCCGGATACGCCTCCTGACGAGGAAAAACAAAAGAAGAAAGAAGCCTCCAGGATTGGATTTTGGGTGCTGATGGGAGCGCTCACCATGCTGGCGCTGTGGCTGCTGCTGTTCATCATCTATATACTGGCAAAACGTCATGCAATGTATAAAGAGCTCAAGGCGATCAAATCGGCGGATGACAGAACTGCAGTCTGCCTGCTGGGCAGATATCTCGAAAAATGGCTGTGCTATGCCGGACTATGGAACGGGAGCGGTTCCCGCTATGAAGTGTGCGGTGTGCTGACTGAGCATTATGGCGAGGCAGTTGCCCAGGAATATCGGCATATGGTTGATATTGTCCAGAAGGGAGCGTACAGTGACCGGGATATCAGCGGTGAGGAACGACGCGAGGCAGTGGAATTTACCGGTAAAATGAGAAAAAACATCCTGAAGAAAACGAAATTCAGAAAGAAAATACGCATGAAATTATGGGATTTTATGTACTGACAGACACAGGGGGAAATAGGTGAAAGTAATATTCAATGAACAAAACTGGCAGCAGCTTCAAAAAATGAAGGGTACATACCGCAGAGATATGGCGGTCAAGCACAGAAGCCATGTGCTGCAGATTCCGGAATATTATCAGTTTATCGGAGACAGGGCTTTGTGTAATAATATGAAGGTACGTTCGCTGGAGCTTCCAAAGGCATGTGCCATTATCGGTAACAGTGCTTTTGAGGGCTCACAGATTGAACGGGAGATCATCCTGCCGCCGACAGTGAAAGTCATAGGGAGAAAGGCATTTGCCCATACGTCAAATCTCAGAAAGATGTTTATACCCAAAAGTGTGAAACGTATTGGGGAAGGTGCATTCCGTGAATGTAAAAAGCTCAGACATGTGGTATTCGAAAAAAATTCTCAGCTTCAGATATTAAGAGATGGTGTTTTTGACAGCTGTACCGGTATGATATCGATACAATTTCCGGACCACCTGCAGAGGATTGAGAGGAGAGCACTGTACCGCTGCAAACAGCTTACAGACGCAGAGCTGCCAGTGACGATGCGCTATATCGGTGAGGAAGCGTTTTATTTTACCATGATAGATCATCTTAAGCTGCCCGAAGGACTGGTGGAGATTGGGGACAGTGCATTTTTTAAATGCAATATGCTGACGGAGGTTTCGATACCTCCGGGTGTCCGGCGGATCGGCCGGTGGGTTTTTCACGGCTGCAACCGTCTGCAGACTCTTGAAATCCTGCATGACCCTGACAGCATCGGTGAATGGATTATCAACAGGAGTGCGACGATCCGTTGCCGAAGAGGCTCCTCAGTCGATCAATACTGCCAGGAATACGGTTTTAAGACAGCGTACGTATAAAAAAACTATTCATACATCGTATCCTGCAGCAGACCAACCTGGATACCGTCCAGAAAATCAGGCCTGCGGTAATCGTGCAGGATACAGCGTATGGCTTCTATTGAGGGGGTCAGGTACTTGTTTTTGTGATAGACAAGTTTAAAGGTCCGCTCCCATTCTCTTGAGGCCAGACATATCACACGGATGTCGCCTGCAAGTATTTCCTGTTCGAACAGGCGGACAGAGATAACGGAAAGTCCCCTGTTGTATAAGATGGCATTTCTGATCGCCAGGGGACTGTTGGCTTCCCAGCCAATCGTAACCTGCAGATTATGACGGTGCAGATAATGTTCAAACAGTGCACGGGTTCCGCTTCCGGATTCACGCATTGCAAATTTCTCGTGCTCCAATTCTTCTGCCTTTATCACCTTACGGCCGGCAAACGGATGGTTGCGGTCACAGACAAGGACAAGGTAATCTTCAATCATAGGAATGGCAACCAGGTCAGGGGACTGTACATTGCCTTCGACAATACCGATATCCAGACTGGAATCCAATAATTTTTGTTCGATTTCTGCCGTATTGCTGATGCAGGCGTACGTGCCGACATCCCGAACTTTATCTTCGAAATCATTCAGAATCTGTGGGAGCAGGCAGGTGCCGACTGTGATGGTTGCACCAATATGAAGTATTTCTCTGGCCGGATTGTCCAGCATGCTGCTCTCAAGGATCTGAAACTGATCGATGACCTGACGGGCATAAGATAAAAGCCGTGTGCCGGAATCTGTGATATACAGTTTTCTGGACAGGCGCTCAAATAACTGTGTGTTATAATGTTCTTCCAACTCGTGGATTGTCTGGCTGACGGTGGGCTGGGTGATGAAGCACTGGCGGGCTGCCTCGCTCATACTCCTTGTTTCGGCTACTGCTATAAAAATGCGAAGATGGCGTAAAGTCATAGTTGCTCCTCTCCTGCGGATGCAGATTATTCATTATAAAGGCATTGTATCAGAACAGCAGCCATGATAACAAGAGTACTGCAAAAAAAACTGTGTGTATATTTGGGACTGTGGTATAATAAGCAGGTAGTGTCACCCCAAACTTACCATTACACAAGGAGGAACGTTATGAAAATTTTAGTAACCGGCGGTGCAGGTTATATCGGGAGCCACACTTGCGTGGAACTGTTGAATCATGGTTATGATGTTGTGATACTGGATAATCTGTGCAATTCCAGTCCGAAGGCGGTGGATAGAATTGCTCAGATTTCAGGAAAAAAGCCTGGGTTTTACCAGGGGGACCTGCTGGAGAGGTCATTTGTGGAACAGGTATTTGACTCGGAAAGCATAGATGCAGTTATCCATTTTGCAGGTTTGAAGGCTGTAGGTGAATCTGTCGAAAAGCCGCTTGAGTATTATTATAACAATATTACCGGAACCCTGATCTTGTGTGATGTGATGCGCAGCCATGATTGCTTTAATATTGTATTCAGTTCATCTGCGACCGTATATGGTGATCCCGCATTCGTGCCGATCACAGAAGCATGTCCGAAAGGTCAGATCACGAATCCGTACGGACAGACTAAGGGGATGCTCGAACAGATCCTGACAGATTTAAATGCAGGAGATCCCAGATGGAATATCATGCTGCTGCGCTACTTCAATCCGATCGGCGCTCATGAGTCTGGTCTCATCGGAGAGGACCCGAAGGGAATACCGAACAATCTCGTGCCTTATATCGCGCAGGTGGCCGTCGGGAAACTGAAATGCCTGGGTGTGTTTGGTGATGACTATGACACGCCGGATGGAACGGGAGTCAGGGACTATATTCATGTTGTTGACCTGGCAAATGGTCATGTCAAAGCGCTGGAGAAACTGGCCCTGTCAAAGGGAGTTTCTATCTATAATCTGGGGACAGGAATCGGCTACAGCGTTCTGGATGTGGTGAAAGCTTACGAAAAAGCATCTGGTAAAAAGATTCCATATGAGATTAAGCCGAGAAGAGCAGGCGATATCGCTGCCTGTTATGCGGACCCGTCGAAAGCGGAGCGGGAACTGGGTTGGAAGGCGCATTTTGGAATTGAAGAGATGTGTGCTGATTCCTGGAGATGGCAGTCGATGAATCCTGACGGATACGATTCCTGAGAATATCTAAAACTTTGCACAACACAATTTTATAAATAGCCATATTTTTTGTTGAATACCGACGAATAATCCTATATAATAGGATTTATGGAGAAATTATATCAATAAAATATATACCACAGGAGGTTTACAATGAAAAAATTAGTAGCGGTGAATAAAAACGCATGTATGGCTTGCCTTGAGTGTGCAAATGCATGTTCTCAGGCTTTTTACAAGAGACCGGATGTTTCCGTGGCATATCTGCAGATCGGAGCAAAGAAGGACGGATCTCCTCAGGTGCTGGCATGTCCGCAGTGTGGAAAATGTGCGGAGGCCTGTGAAGCCGGAGCCATCACACAAAATGCGAAGGGCGTTTATATGGTAGACAAGAAAAAATGTACCGGATGCGGAAAATGTGTGGAAGCATGTCCATTCAATGTAATGGTAAAGGCGGCAGACAGTGAAGTTGCAGGTAAATGCAGCGCATGTGGTATCTGCGTGAAAGCCTGTCCGATGGACGTTCTCGCAATTAAAGAAGATTAACTTAACAGTATGTTATACATAGAGGGCGCCGTAAGATAACTGTGTGATGGTTATTTTACGGCGCTCCCGTTCTTTGGGGGATCAGGGGAGGCAATATGCGGCAGTATTTCCGGGAGGAAAAAGCCGAAATAACATTTCAGATTTTTTTCCTGTTGTCAATCGCCGCTGCAACGAGACCCTTAAACAGCGGATGGGGGCGATTCGGCCTTGACTTGAGTTCGGGATGTGCCTGGGTTGCGATGAAAAACGGATGGTCCTTCAGTTCTATCATTTCTACAATCCTTCCGTCCGGGGACAGACCGGAGAGCGTCATGCCACTCTCTGTGAGCATACTGCGGAAGTCATTGTTTACCTCATAACGATGTCTGTGGCGTTCATAAATGGTCTCCGCGCCGTATATCTGATATGATCTGGAAGTCTTGTCCAGGACACAGGGGTAAGCACCGAGGCGAAGGGTTCCGCCGATGTCCTCCACGCCGTTCTGATCCGGCATCAGAGCTATAACCGGATGTGCGGTGGCGGGATCAAGTTCTATACTGTGGGCATCAGTACAGCCCGCCACATTGCGCGCATACTCCACGATAGACAGCTGCATGCCGAGGCAGAGTCCCAGAAAAGGTATTTTATGTTCTCTTGCATAGCGGATGGCCTGAATTTTTCCTTCGATTCCACGATCACCGAAGCCTCCGGGTACGAGGATACCATCGGCATCTTTGAGAACTTCGGAAACATTTTCGCTGTTCAGCAGCTCAGAATCCACCCAATTGATATTGACGGTTGCATGACTGGCAATGCCTCCATGTTTCAGTGCTTCAACGACGCTGATATAAGCATCATGCAGGGCAATATATTTGCCGACCAGCGCGATCGTAACATCCTGCGTCGGATTGCGGAGTGCTTTGACCATGGAGATCCAGTCGCTCAGGTCGGGTTTGGGACATTCCAGACGCAGAGATTCGCAGGCAACCTGTGCCAGGTGTTCCTGCTCCATTGCAAGGGGGGCTTCATAGAGATATTCCACATCCAGGTTCTGCAGTACGTGATTGCTGGGAACGTTACAAAACAGGGCGATCTTGTCTTTGATTTTCTGATCAAGTGGAAGTTCGGAACGGCATACGATGATATCGGGCTGAATTCCCATTCCCTGCAGCTCTTTGACGCTGGCCTGGGTGGGTTTTGTCTTCATCTCGCCGGATGCTTTCAGATAAGGAATCAGGGTGACGTGGATAAGGATGGCATTTTCATGTCCTACATCGTGCTGGAATTGGCGGATTGCCTCGAGGAATGGCTGGCTTTCGATGTCGCCAACCGTACCGCCGACTTCGATGATGGCAATCCGTGTATCTTCAGAGGTGAAATTTCGGTAAAAACGGCTTTTGATTTCGTTTGTGATATGTGGTATCACCTGGACAGTACCTCCGCCGAAATCGCCGCGGCGTTCTTTCTGCAGTACGGACCAGTAAATCTTTCCCGTTGTGACGTTGGAATTCTTGTCCAGGCTCTCATCGATGAAACGTTCATAGTGCCCAAGATCAAGATCTGTCTCAGCACCGTCGTCTGTCACAAATACTTCGCCGTGCTGTATGGGGTTCATGGTTCCGGGGTCGATGTTGATATACGGGTCAAATTTCTGCATGGTCACTTTGTAGCCCCGGGCCTTTAAAAGACGGCCCAGAGAAGCTGCCGTGATGCCTTTACCAAGACCGGATACAACACCGCCCGTCACAAATACATATTTTACTGGCATAATTCTCCTCCTTTTCATGTCGTACATTAAAAAATACTGAAATAGTATACAACAAACAGGGAGAATAATACAATAAAAAAATTTATTTTGTCAGAAAAATAATTGTTTGTTTTCATACTGAGGTTCCGTTGTCACCTGAACCGACAGTCTGTTAAAAAGCTTCATATCTACGGAGGACAGGATAACAGAACTGTGTACCTGGCATCCGGCGAGCTTCGGGAGCTGCTCAAGGGCCTGTTGTGCGCAGAGATCAGATGCAGCGGAGGTCGAGAGTGCGATCAGTACTTCGTCCATATGCAGCCGTGGATTGATGCTTCCCAGATACCTGGTCTTCAGGCGTGAAATTGGAGCAATCGATTCGGGTGAGATCACATGTTTATTATGTTCGATACCTGCCAGATGTTTCAACGCATTCAGAAGAAGTGCGGAACATGCGCCCAGAAGGCGGGAAGTTTTTCCGGTAATGATGGTTCCGTCCGCAAGTTCGATCGCAGCGGCAGGTGCGCCGGTGGTCTTTGCGCGTTCCAGAGCAGGAGCGATGACACTGCGGTCCTCGGTGGAAATCTGTGCCTGTTTCATGATCAGCTCAATTTTAAAAGCTTCTTCTTCTTTGTCCGCTCCTGCGGCGATATCCGCGAGTGCATGATAGTAGCGGCGCAGGATCTCCTGACAGGATGCCGCGCGGCAGGCTTCGTCATCAATGATGCAGTTGCCGGCCATATTTACGCCCATATCCGTCGGTGATTTGTATGGGCTTTTTCCGAAAATACGTTCAAAAATGGCATTTAATACCGGAAAGATCTCAACATCCCGATTGTAGTTGACGGTTGTTACATTGTAAGCGTCAAGGTGGAACGGATCGATCATATTGACATCGTTCAGGTCGGCTGTTGCCGCTTCATAAGCGAGATTGACCGGGTGTTTCAGTGGTATATTCCAGATTGGAAATGTCTCGAATTTTGCATATCCGGCACAGATCCCCCGTTTATGTTCATGGTACAGCTGGGACAGGCAGGTTGCCATCTTACCACTTCCCGGTCCCGGGGCAGTCACTACGACAAGCGGACGAGAGGTTTGAATATAATCATTTTTACCGTAACCCTGTTCGCTGACGATGAGTGGAATATTGGACGGATAACCGTCGATAATATAATGAATGTAGACGGGAATGCCCATTTTTTCGAGGCGCGATTTAAAATGCAGTGCACTGTCCTGGCCGGAATACTGTGTGATCACGACACTCCCGACAAAGAGTCCCATATCGCGGAACTCATCAATCAGACGGAGCACGTCAGTATCGTATGTGATGCCAAGGTCACCGCGCACTTTGTTTTTTTCAATATCTGAGGCATTGATGGTAATTACGATTTCTGCCTGGTCAGCAAGCTGCAGCAACATACGGAGTTTACTGTCCGGCTCAAAACCAGGAAGAACACGGGCGGCATGATAATCGTCAAAAAGTTTGCCCCCGAATTCCAGGTAAAGCTTATCATCGAATTGGGAAATGCGCTCCCTGATATGACGGGACTGCATCTCCAAATATTTTTCATTGTCAAATCCTTTTTTCATAAGTTTCCTTCTCGCTTCCATGTGGTATGATTTATCTATGAAAACAGTATACTACAAGAGAGAATAACAGTGCCAGTGACAATTCTTATTTTTTTAGGAAAACTTTAGAATTGTGTCCGGCTTTTCACAAACTGCGTATTGATTTATCCGGGTTTAATCTTTATAATTAAAAGGTGTTATTACAAGGAGGATAAAGAATGGAACAAGACCCAAAGAATACAAAGCCGGAAGGGCCTGGCGGCAATGGACCGAAAAACAGGCAGTCCCTGCTTATACTGCTGATCAGCACGCTGGTTATCCTGGTTTTATGGAATGTTTTCAGCGTGTTTTTAAGTGGATCGGCAAATCAGGAAATTACCTATGATAAATTTATTGAGATGGTAGACAACGGAGAAGTAACCAAGGTCGTGCAGGAATCTGATAAATTGACGATTACCCCGAAAGAACAGAAGATTGAGGGGATTCAGTTTAATTATACGGTTGTCATGACAGAGGACGGGAGCGCCCTGACCAAACGTCTGGAAGGCAAAGATATCACATTCGAGAAAAAAGAGCCGAACATGGCAGCCTCCGTAATGTCAACGATTTTAAGCCTTGTATTGCCGATCGTACTGATGTTTGTAGGACTTTCGTTTTTGATGAAGCATTTAAACAAAGGCGGAGGCATGATGGGAGGAGTCGGGAAGAGTAAAGCCAAGGCTTACGTGCAGAAAGAAACAGGTGTCACATTTAAGGATGTGGCAGGACAGGACGAGGCCAAGGAGTCTCTTCAGGAGGTAGTTGACTTCCTGCACAACCCGACGAAGTATACTGCGATCGGTGCGAAGCTTCCGAAAGGGGCACTTCTGGTCGGACCTCCCGGAACCGGCAAGACATTGCTTGCGAAGGCGGTTGCCGGTGAGGCACACGTACCGTTCTTTTCGCTTTCCGGTTCGGATTTTGTGGAAATGTTTGTAGGTGTCGGTGCATCGCGTGTGCGTGACTTGTTTGAAGAGGCTAAAAAGAATGCTCCGTGCATCATCTTTATCGATGAGATTGATGCCATCGGTAAAAGCCGTGACAGCCGTTACGGAGGCGGGAATGATGAGCGTGAACAGACATTAAATCAGCTGCTGGCAGAGATGGATGGATTTGATACCTCCAAAGGCCTGTTGATTCTTGCAGCGACCAACCGCCCGGAAGTTCTGGACCCGGCTTTGCTGCGTCCCGGACGCTTTGACCGCCGTGTTATCGTTGACCGACCGGATTTAAAGGGACGTGTCAATATCTTAAAGGTACATGCAAAAAATGTACTGCTGGATGAGACGGTAGACCTTGACGGTATTGCGCTTGCAACTTCAGGAGCGGTCGGCTCCGATCTGGCGAACATGATCAATGAGGCTGCGATCCTCGCAGTGAAGAATCGGAGAAAAGCCGTATCGCAGAAAGACCTGCTGGAAGCGGTAGAGGTCGTTCTGGTCGGAAAAGAAAAGAAAGACCGTATCTTAAGTCAGGAAGAGCGCAGGATCGTGTCATACCATGAGGTAGGGCATGCACTCGTAAGTGCGCTTCAGAAGGATTCAGAACCGGTTCAGAAGATTACCATTGTCCCAAGAACAATGGGAGCGCTCGGCTATGTGATGCAGGTTCCCGAAGAGGAAAAGTACCTGAACACAAAAAGCGAGCTGGAAGCGATGCTTGTGGGACTTCTGGCGGGGCGTGCGGCAGAGGAGATCGTATTTGGGAATATTACGACGGGAGCTGCCAATGACATTGAAAAGGCAACCAGTATTGCCAAGGCGATGATCACGCAGTACGGAATGTCTGAGAAATTCGGACTGATGGGTCTTGCAAGTGCAGAGAACCAGTATCTGGATGGAAGGACTGTGATGAACTGCGGAGATGATACTGCCACTGAGATCGACCATGAGGTGATGGAACTTCTTCGCGTATCCTATGAAAAGGCAAAAGTTCTGCTGTCGGGCAACAGGGAGGCACTGGATAAAATTGCAGCCTTCCTGATTGAGAAAGAGACCATTACCGGAAAAGAATTCATGGAAATCTTCCGCAGGGTAAATGGCATCGAGGAATCTGACGCCATGTCTGAGGAACAGCCGGCTATAACCGGGGAAAATGGACCAGATGAAGAGATTTCAACAACTGCAGACAATACAACACCAATGGAACCATAATTATGTTTAATCTGGAAGAAGAATTGAAAAAACTCCCGGCCAGGCCGGGAGTCTATATTATGCATGATCAAAAGGATGAGATCATCTATGTAGGAAAAGCGGTCAGTCTGAAAAACCGTGTGCGTCAATATTTTCAAAGCAGCAGAAACAAAGGCGTGAAAATTGAGCAGATGGTGACGAAGATTGCCCGCTTTGAGTATATCATTACAGACTCAGAGCTGGAAGCGCTTGTGCTGGAATGTAATCTGATTAAGGAGCATCGGCCGAAATATAATACGATGCTGAAAGATGATAAAAGCTATCCTTTTATAAAAGTGACGATTCAGGAAGAGTACCCAAGGGTGCTCTTTTCGCACCGCATGCAGAAAGACAAAAGTAAATATTACGGGCCGTATACGAGTGCGGGCGCGATAAAAGATACGATCGAATTGATGAGGAAGCTGTACAGGATACGTTCATGCAGCAGGAATCTTCCGAAGGACCAGGGAAAAGAACGACCGTGTCTCTATTACCATATTGGCCAGTGCATGGCCCCGTGCCAGGGCAACATTTCAAAGGAAGATTATCGGAAGAATATCGAAAGTGTGCTGGATTTCCTGAACGGCAATTTTAAAGCCGTGTTAAAAGAACTGGAAGAAAAAATGCAGGCAGCATCAGATGAACTGCGCTTTGAAGAGGCGATGGAATACCGGGATCTTATGAAAAGTGTAAAACGGATCGGTGAACGCCAGAAGATCACGGGAAGCGACGGAGAGGACAAGGACGTGATCGCCATCGCCGCTGATGAAAATGATGCGGTTGCGCAGGTGTTTTTTGTAAGGGAAGGACGTCTGATCGGGAGAGACCATTTTTATCTCCGGGTTGCACGGGAGGACAGCGAAGAGCAGGTCCTTTCCAGTTTTTTAAAACAGTTTTACTCCGGGACGCCGTTCGTGCCTAAAGAGTTGATGATTCAGTACGACATTGATGATCGGGAAGTGATCGAGGAATGGCTCACTAAGGTGAGAGGGCAGCGGGTTTATGTTCGGGTACCGAAAAAAGGGACCAAGGAGAAGCTTGTGGAGCTCGCCAAACAAAATGCCCGGCTGGTTCTGAACCAGGATAAGGAACGGCTGAAACGTGAGGAAGGACGTACGATCGGTGCGCTCAAAGAGATTGCCCGCTGGCTGAATATGGATTCCCTGAACCGTATTGAGGCGTTCGATATCTCCAATATCAGCGGTTTTGAATCGGTCGGTTCGATGATCGTCTATGAAAAAGGAAAGCCGAAGCGAAATGATTACAGGAAATTTAAGATCCGTTCTGTGAAAGGTGCCAATGACTATGCCAGCATGGAGGAAGTACTGACGCGCCGGTTTACGAGAGGCCTGAAGGAGCAGGAAACTGAACAAAATCAGGGAGGATTCCTGCGTTTTCCGGATCTGGTTATGATGGACGGAGGACGCGGTCAGGTCAATATTGCCTGTGAGGTACTGCAGAAACTTAACCTTGATATACCGGTCTGCGGTATGGTCAAGGATGACAAACACAGGACGAGAGGACTTTATTTTCAAAATGAAGAAATTCCGATCGACCATTCGTCGCAGGGATTTCAGCTGATCACACGGATTCAGGATGAAGCACATCGTTTTGCGATCGAATATCATCGCCTGCTGCGCAGCAAGGGGCAGGTCCATTCGATTCTGGATGATATTCCGGGAGTGGGACCGGCACGCAGGAAGGCTCTGATGAAACATTATCAGTCGCTGGACAATATCAAGGCAGCCAGTGAGGAAGAGCTGGCGAAGCTGCCCTCCATGAATGCGGACAGTGCACGGAAAGTCCATGCGTTTTTCCACCCGGAAGATTCAGAGAATTCTTGATGCGGCAGGGTGCCTATGGTATAATAACTGCACAGCAGATGATACCTGGCAAGCCGCGATCTGAAAAACAAATATCCATGCGGGCTGCTTGTTTTTCTGCCACACGCGGAATCATGGGAATAACAGGAAACGCGTTTTAAAAGAAAAAGAAAAAGGATAAGGAGCATGATATGAAGGCAGTTGAACTCAGCAAAATTATAGAAACACTGAATCTGAAGAACCTGACTCCGGATATCGACCTGGACCAGATTAAAATTGAGATGCCTGACATCAACCGTCCGGCACTGCAGCTGGCAGGGTATCTGGAGCATTTTGCAACAGAGCGTGTGCAGATTATCGGATATGTGGAGTATACATACCTGATGCATCTGACAAGAGAAGAGAAAATAAAATCCTATGAGGGATTTATCTCAAAGGGAATCCCGTGTGTTGTATTTACCACACAGACAACAGCGGATGAGGACATGCTGGCACTTGCCGAGAAATACAAAGTACCGACTCTTCAGTCGGAGCGTACGACTTCTAATTTTATGGCGGAGATCATCCGCTGGCTGAATGTTCAGCTGGCACCTTGCATTTCCATCCATGGAGTTCTTGTGGATGTATACGGTGAAGGTGTACTGATCATGGGCGAGAGCGGCATCGGAAAGAGCGAGACAGCCCTTGAACTGATCAAACGTGGACATCGTCTGGTAAGTGATGATGTCGTCGAGCTCAGAAAGGTGAGTGATGAGACACTGGTGGGTTCAGCTCCGGATATTACGCGTCATTTTATAGAGCTTCGCGGAATCGGAATTATTGATGTAAAGACGCTGTTTGGTGTCGGAAGCGTTAAGAATACACAGTCCATTGATCTGGTGATCAAACTGGAGGAATGGGACAGGGATAAAGAATATGACAGACTTGGTCTGGAACAAAAATATACGGAGTTTTTGGGCAATAAGGTTGCATGCCATGGAATTCCGATCCGCCCGGGACGTAACCTGGCTATCATTGTAGAGTCTGCAGCAGTCAACCATCGTCAGAAAAAGATGGGTTATAATGCCGCACAGGAACTTTACAACCGTGTGCAGGCAAATATGACCCGGAAAAGAGAGGAACGTTGATGGGCGAGTATTGTTTTGGTATCGATGTAGGGGGAACGACCATTAAACTGGGCTGTTTTATGACGGATGGTACGCTTCTGGAAAAGTGGGAAGTTCCTACAAGGCTGGAGGAACAGGGAAAATATATACTCTCTGATGCAGCCGGGGAAGTAAAGCGGGTGATCCGTGAAAGAGGATTGGAAAATGGACAGGTCTGCGGTGTCGGCCTTGCCGTTCCGGGTCCTGTTAACGACGAAGGAGAGGCTTCACAGGCGGTGAACCTGCATTGGGGATACAAACACCTTGTCAGAGAACTGGGGGATATGCTTAATCTTCCGGTGAAGGCTGCCAATGATGCCAATGCAGCCGCTCTGGGGGAACTGTGGCAGGGTGCAGGCAAAGGGTGCCGTAATATGATCATGGTGACGCTTGGGACCGGCGTAGGCGGTGGTATCATAGTAAACGGAAAGATTGTAGCGGGGGAACACGGAGCAGCCGGAGAAATCGGCCATGCCTGCGTAGAACCTTCGGAAACAGCCGTTTGCAACTGTGGAAATCACGGCTGTCTGGAACAGATGGCTTCAGCAACCGGAATTGTAAGACTCGCGAAAATGGAACTTGCGGGATGCGATGAGGAATCTCTGCTTCGCGCTCAGGAAGTGACGGCGAAGAATGTCTTTGATGCGTATAAACAGCGGGATGCACTTGCAGGACGAGTCGTAGAGAAGTTTGCACAGTATCTGGGAAATGCACTCTCTATCTATGCATGCGTTGTAGATCCCGGAAGGATTGTGATAGGGGGCGGCGTGTCAAAAGCTGGTGAAGTACTGATCGGGCCGATACGGAAATATTATGAACGGGATGCTTTTCCGGCATGCAAAGATACGCCGATCGTGTTGGCAGAACTGGGAAATGACGCAGGCATTTACGGATCCGCCAAGCTGGTACTGCCGTAAAAACAAAGCGTCTTTGTACAGTTTGACGAAAGACATGTAAAATACAGCATATAATTTGGTGATGGGGATGATTGACAGGAAATCACCGGTCGGATACAATATATGTGAGCTGGAAAACAGCTTGCAACAAAGGCGTTGTTCTCTTGGAGAACAACGCCCTTTTTCATACCCAATCGGGGATAACACCCCAATTTCTCCCTATTTATGAGAAAGCCGCTAACGTCAGGCGGCTTTCTTTTCGTTAATCTGTATTATTCTCAATATAATCCCGCCAGTCATCATACCGGTTTCCGCCGGAATCACTGTTGCCGGGGGAGTCGCCACTGTCGTCAGAATCGCTGTTTCCGGGGGAACCATCACTGTCGTCGGAATTATTGTTTCCGTTTGTATCTTCGCGGTCATCATCGTTCTCAGCATCGTCAGGATCATCATAACGGTCACTGCCATTGTTATCCGTAGAATCATAGCCATTGGATGGGCTGTTGCCGTAATCACTGCGATCATAACTGCTGGAAGAACTGCTGTTCCTGGAACTGCCGCTTCCATAGGTATTATGCGAAGTGGAATCTGTATTCGTCTTCTGGTGTGAAGAACAGCGTTCTGTTGGAAGGGTGGATTTTTCAAAGTATTCCTTAATAGTCGGACATCCGGAAGATGCCAGTTTACCTGAAATCTGACAGACAGTCGCCTCAGTCACACTGTTTGGCATCTCAAAATCCTTGTCCGGAAGGTTTTCATGAATCCGATTCATGATCTTTCGCCAGAGTACCTGGTGATAAGTCCTGCCGATTCCATTCGGTGATAATTTTTCGTTGTTGTCATATCCTGCCCATACCGCACATGTATAGTAAGGAGTGTATCCGGCGAACCATACGTCGTTGTATGCAGAGGTTGTACCGGTTTTACCTGCGACTGTCATATCATCCAGGCGAAGGTTCTTTCCGGTTCCTTCGGTCACAACATCTTCCATGGCGTTTGTCAGCAGATATGCAGTGCTTTCCTTGGTAACGGTTGTCTCCTGCGCAGTGTTTTCCAGAACGACATTGCCGTCCTGATCCAGGATCTTTGTATAAAACATCGGCTTAATATACGTACCGCCATTGGCCAGGGCAGCATAGGCTGATGCCAGTTCCAGGTTGGTGACACCGTATGTGATACCGCCAAGTGCCAGGGGCTGATAGATGTCTGAAAATATCTTGCCGTTGATGGTTTTGGAGGTGATCAGATTTGAAAATCCAAAATTCTGAAGATAATCAAAACCAAGCTGGGGCGTGATCTCCGTCAGGCATTTGACAGCAACGACATTAATAGACTGTTCGATCGCATGGCGGATGGTTGTCGTACCATTATAACTGTCAGACAGCCAGTTCCGTACTTTAGTGCCGTCTTCATACTCATATGGCTCATCCTCGTAAGTGGTTGCCAGGGTCAGGCCCTGATCGAGTGCCGGTGCATACGCAGCCAGGATCTTAAATGTGGAACCGGGCTGACGGTAAGTGTTTGTCGCTCTGTTGAGCGTCAGACTGGCAGTTTTTTCACCTCGTCCGCCGACGATCGCCTTTACATATCCCGTATGCTGATCGATAACCGTGAGAGATGACTGCGGCTGTGGAGAAAAGCTGGTTCGTTCACCGATTACGGTTTCTCCCGGAAGGACAACACTTTGCTTGTAAGCATCGATATAGCTCTGTGCTTCTTCCTGTGAATCAAACAGAAGTTCAAAATCAGGATCGATATCTTTGAAATGAAGACGCATCATTTCTACACTGTAATTTTGTACAGTTCCATCCGTCTTTTTGACAGAGAGTGCCCAGTCGATGCCGACCTGGCTTTCCTCCGGGAAATTGTCAGGATTGGTATATTCATCATCGCAGATTCCCTGGATGACAGGATCCTGGGTCGTATAAATTCGGAGACCTCCGCTGTAAAGTGCATTCTGTGCCTGGACTTCGGTATAGCCCTTCTGGATCTGGAGATCATTAATGACCTGGTCGATGAGTTCATCGATGAAATACGAATACGGAGCAGCCTGTTCCTGTGAAGAATCGGTCTCCTGAATCCGGTCATATACATTGTCCGCGAGTGCCGTCTCGTACTCGCTCTGAGAGATATATCCCTGGCTTAGCATATTGGATAAGACTTTGTTGCGGCGCTCGATATTTTCTTCCGGATGGTTGATGGGATTATACTTTGTCGGGTTCTGAGGGATCGCAGCCAGAACTGCAGATTCTGACAGGGTGAGCTCAGAAGCATCCTTATTGAAATATCTCTGGGAGGCGGCCTGAATCCCATAGGTGCCTGCTCCGAAGTTGATCGTGTTGAGATAGTTCTCTAAAATAATATTTTTTGTGTCTTTTCCCTGGCGGTTCAGAGATTTTTCTAATTGAAGCGCAAGATACTGTTCCTGAAATTTTCTTTTAAAGCGTTCAATTTTACCTTCATCGGTCCAGTTGGTAAAGACATTGTTTTTCAGCAGCTGCTGTGTCAATGTACTGGCACCTTCATTGAAATTAAAGCCGTTGGAAACACCATTTACGAAAGCACGCAGAATTCCGCGCACATCAATGCCTTCGTGTTCATAAAAACGCTCATCCTCAATTGCTACGATCGCATGCTGCATATCGAGCGCTATTTTGTCGATGGATACGGACATACGGTTTGAGGAAGAGGAAGTCAGTTTCTGCAGCTGATTACCATTGGTATCATACACGAACGTTGCGTAGCCGCTGGGCATAATATTGACATCACTGATATCAGGAGCGCTGTCTATCATACCGTTAATAACGCCGAACACAAGGCTGATGCAGATGACGCCGAAGGAAATCAAAGCGATAAACAGTACCTTTAAAAAAGAAACTCCCGCTTTATTGCCAAGCATCGGAGCGGAAGAGTTCAGAGCTTTCTGCTTTTTTAAGGTTTTGTTTTTTCCAAAATTCATGAAAGAACCTCCTATTCTGCGTTCATTATAGCAAAATAGAAATACTAAGGAAAGCCCCCAAATAAAAACTTCACAATTTCTTTAGAAGCGTGTACAATGGTTTTGACAGGAAAAAAGAAAAAGAACGGGGAGGCGACATGATAGAACAATATAAGACAATTTTCCGGGGCGGACAAGCCGAGATCGTGGAGAAAAAGTCACGGTTCATAGCAGCCCTGCGGTATGTGGAAAATGAAGAATCAGCGATGGAATTTGTCGAACAGATAAAAAAACAGCACTGGAATGCCAGACACCACTGCTGGGCTTATGTGATCGGGGAACGTCAGGAAAAGGTGCGGTGCAGTGATGACGGGGAACCGTCGGGGACAGCCGGCAAGCCGATGCTGGATGTTCTGCTCGGTTCAGGGGTGTGCTATGCGGCAGCCGTGGTGACCCGCTATTTTGGGGGTACACTTCTTGGCACCGGGGGTCTGGTGCGTGCATATTCCAGAGCAGTGCAGGAGGGGCTGCAGGCATGCGAGATCATCGAGCGGCAGTATGGCGCGCTGCTCTTCGTGCAGACAGATTATAATGGGCTGGGGAAGATACAGTATCTGCTTGGACAGCAGAATATTCCGATTATGGATGTGATCTATGGAGAAGGTGTAGATATGAAAATCCTCCTGCCTGTGAGTCTGGCAGAAAAACTTCGGGCTGACATCACGGAAGCCACCAGCGGTAAAGCCGAAATTCACAGGGAGGAGGAACTATATTTTGCGGTGAAGGATAAGAAGATCCTCACCGGTGATGCATTGTTAGCGGAAGAAATTTAGCATTTTTCCGGTTCAGAATACGACTCGCCAAATGTATCCACTGTGATGGATGCAATGCGCTGAGGAGTCAGCGGCTTATCATTGTAGTCACGGGAAACGTTGGCGATCTTGTCTACCACGTCGAGACCCTCGGTTACTTTCCCGAAAGCTGCATAAGCGCCATCGAGATGCGGTGATTTTTCATGCATGATAAAGAACTGGGATCCTGCAGAGTCAGGGTGCATAGCGCGTGCCATGGACAAAACGCCTGGTGTATGTGAGAGGTCATTTTTGAAATTGTTCTGAGCGAATTCACCTTTGATGGAATAGCCAGGACCTCCCATGCCGGTTCCGTCCGGGCAGCCGCCCTGAATCATGAAGCCCGGTATGACTCTGTGAAAAATCAGGCCATCGTAATAACCCTTCTGGATGAGTGAAATAAAGTTGTTGACTGTGTTTGGCGCGACATCCGGATATAATTCAGCTTTCATGACATCGCCGTTTTCCATTGTGATGGTAACGATTGGATTTGCCATAGTATCGTTCTCCTTTTTATTTTGTAGAATGATGCCGGGGTCAAAAGGTATTTTCCCCCTGGTATCATAGAATATGAACATTATAAGGGTTTTTGGAAAAAGTTGCAAGGGCAGGCAGTTGTAAGCTCAGAATGGGTGTGCTATAATCCAGTGTAACTTTAGAAATCCGATGAACGGGTGATTGGAGGAACAGATGATATTTGAAACGTATCAGCCCGATGAGACGCTTGAACTTGGCGTGCGTATTGGCCGACAGGCGAAAGCAGGACAGATTTATACGCTGACCGGGGACCTTGGTGTCGGCAAGACAGTATTTACACAGGGAATTGCAAAAGGACTTGGCATAACAGAGCCTGTCTGCAGCCCCACCTTTACGATTGTACAGGAGTACGATACAGGGCGTCTGCCACTGTATCATTTTGACGTTTACCGGATTGGTGATTTAGAGGAAATGGAAGAAATCGGTTATGATGATTATTTTTTCGGAGAGGGTATCTGCCTGGTGGAGTGGGCGGAACTGATCGAAGAACTTCTTCCTGACGGATGCATTCGGATCACCATTTTGAAAGAGCCGGAAAAGGGTTTTGATTACCGGCGAATTATAATAGAAGGGACGGATGAATAAATTATGAAGATTTTGGCGCTGGACAGTTCCGGACTTGTGGCGTCGGTTGCGCTTGTGGAAGATGAAGTGCTGCTTGCGGAATATACAGTAAATTACAAAAAGACACATTCACAGACTCTGCTTCCTATGCTTGATACGATCGGGGCCATGATAGATCTGGATCTGAGTACTGTTGATGCGATCGCCATTGCAGCGGGACCGGGTTCTTTTACAGGCCTTCGCATTGGATCTGCGACCGCAAAAGGACTGGGTCTTGCCCTTGGTAAGCCAATCATAGGGGTGCCGACAGTGGATGCGCTGGCATATAATCTGTATGACTGTGAAAAAATCATATGTCCAATGATGGATGCCCGGAGAAATCAGGTTTATACAGGATTCTATACATTCAGGGAGCATCAGCTGAAAGTGCTTCGGGAACAGACTGCGGCGGCTGTGACGGATGTGGCGGCGTGGTTAAATGAGATGGGAAGAGAAGTCATCTTTCTTGGAGACGGTGTACCGGTATACCGGGATTTAATACAGCGAAAGATGCGCGTGCCGTATTCGTTTGCACCTGCGCATGTCAATAAACAGAGGGCCGGTGCAGTGGCGGCGCTGGGTGAAATCTACTATGCGCAGGGTAAAATACAGGATGCCAAAGAGCATCAGCCGGAATATCTCCGGATGTCCCAGGCAGAGCGGGAACGTGCAGAAAAACTGAAACAGGAAGAGAAGACGGTATGATTACAATACGAGACATGCAGATTGATGATCTGGAACAGGTGATGCCTATTGAGTCTGAAAACTTTTCCGTTCCCTGGTCAGAGACTGGTTTTTTTTCTTTTTTAATAAGAGAGGATGCAATATTTCTTGTGGCAGAAGAGGAGCGGGAGATCCTTGGCTACTGCGGAGTACTTATGGTTCCTGACGAGGGAGACATCACGAATGTTGCAGTGAAAAAAGACAGGCAGCACCAGGGTATCGGGAAACTGCTTGTGCAGGAGCTGATCAAAAAGTCTTCTGATGCAGGGGTTACCACCCTCCATCTGGAAGTCCGCGAGAGCAATACACCGGCGATCGGGCTGTATCAAAAGCTTGGATTTGTGCAGGTTGGAGTTCGCAGGAACTATTATGAAGCACCGGCTGAAGACGGTATCATGATGGTCAGAAGATAGCAGAGGTGCTATCTTTTTCTAAATCTGCAAACCATTCCCACTGGGATTTGCATTTGAAATGATATATAATGCAATTGTGGAACGAAAGACAGCGACTCCAAAGGAGGAACGATATGAGAAAATACAGAAACGAAACAGTAGAAAAACTCGAACTGCTTTCCTGCAATCGCTGCGGAAAATCCATTAAGCTTATAAACGGTATGGAGGCAGAAGGGGTATGCCATATTGAAGTACCGTGGGGATATTTTTCAGAGATGGACGGAGAAGTTCACAGTTTTGACCTGTGCGAGGAATGTTACCGTAAATTTATAAAAGAGTTTGCGATACCTGTGACAGTCAGAGAAAGAAAAGAGTTGTTGTAATCTCATTCCTGTGGTAGAATAATAAAATTGAAATTGGGAATGAGGTTTTATCATGTTAGATGTATGTTTGCTGGGATGCGGCGGCATGATGCCGCTGCCGCGCAGATGGCTGACTTCGCTGATGACGCGTTATAACGGGAGCAGTCTTCTGATCGACTGCGGCGAAGGCACACAGATTGCGATAAAAGAAAAAGGCTGGGTATTCAAACCGATCGATGTGATCTGTTTTACCCATTATCATGGGGATCATATCAGTGGTCTTCCGGGACTTTTGCTCACGATGGGCAATGCAGACCGGACCGAACCGCTGGTGCTGATCGGACCGAAAGGGCTGGAACGTGTTGTTTCCGCCCTTCGTGTCATTGCACCGGAACTTCCATTTGAGTTGAAATTTATCGAGCTTAGGCAGGCGGTAGAGACGATCGATATCTGTGGTTATCATATCACGGCCTTTCGGGTGAATCACAATGTGACATGTTACGGATACACGCTGGAGATCCACAGGAAGGGGAAATTCCAGGTGGAGCGTGCCAAGGAGCAGGGGCTTCCGGTACAGCTCTGGAGACAGCTCCAGAATGGCGAGACGGTCGAATATGATGGAGTCAGGTATACGCCGGATCTGGTGATGGGCCCGCCGAGAAAGGGGATCAAACTGACATATTGTACGGATACCCGTCCGGTACCGGCGATCGCAGAGCAGGCGGCCGGGGCGGATTTATTTATCTGCGAAGGCATGTATGGTGAGGCTGAAAAAGCGGTCAAAGCAAAAGAGTATAAGCATATGACGTTCAGGGAAGCAGCCGGTCTGGCAAAAACGGCGAAAGTAAATGAGATGTGGCTGACACATTACAGCCCGTCACTTGTACGGCCGGAAGATTATATGGAAGACGTGAATGCGATTTTCCCGAATGCAAAGCCGGGTCATGACGGCAAGTCATGCGAACTGCAGTTTGAAGAGGATTAACGGATATGGAAAAACAAAAAGACGATATTTTGATTTTGGCAATTGAAAGCTCCTGTGACGAGACGGCAGCGGCTGTCGTGCGGGGGGGAAGAGAAATTCTTTCTAATGTTATATCTTCTCAGATTGAACTCCATAAGCTGTATGGAGGGGTAGTGCCGGAGATTGCTTCCAGAAAACATATAGAGAAAATCAATCAGGTCATTGAAGCAGCCCTTGCAGAAGCCAAAGTTACCCTGGATGACGTCGATGCGGTCGGGGTTACTTACGGTCCCGGACTTGTTGGGGCACTTCTCGTCGGAGTGGCTGAGGCAAAAGCGATCTGCTATGCCCGTAAGCTGCCGCTGGTCGGCGTGCACCATATCGAGGGGCATGTATCGGCAAATTATATCGAGCATCCGGATCTGGAACCGCCGTTTATGTGTCTGATCGTGTCGGGTGGCCATACACATCTCGTGATTGTAAAGGATTATGGGGAATTTGAGATACTGGGAAGGACTCGCGACGATGCAGCAGGCGAAGCGTTTGATAAAGTCGCCCGTGCAATCGGGCTTGGTTATCCCGGAGGTCCGAAGATTGACAGAATCTCCAAAGAGGGAAATGCCGATGCCGTTGTTTTTCCGAAGGCCAGGCTTGAGGATGGACCGTATGATTTCAGCTTCAGCGGTGTGAAGTCAGCGGTGCTGAATCATCTGAATCACTGCCGCATGCAGAATATTCAGATCAAGGAGGCAGATATCGCGGCTTCTTTCCAGAAGGCAGTCGTGGATACACTGGTGGAAAAATCGATGAAAGCGGCAGAGGCGTATCATATGAAGAAATTTGCAATTGCAGGCGGCGTGGCATCGAACCAGACACTGCGGGCAGCGATGCAGAAAGCATGTGAACAGCAGGGACTTACATTTTATCATCCATCTTCCATCTTCTGTACGGATAATGCGGCGATGATTGGGGTGGCTGCTTATTATGAATATCTCAAGGGGACCCGTCATGGCTGGGATCTGAATGCTGTACCGAATCTGAAACTTGGAGAACGGTGATGGAAAAAGGAAAATGCATCGCGATTGTGCTGGCTGCAGGCCAGGGCAGACGCATGGGAACAAAAGTTCAGAAACAATATCTGCATATTCAGGACAGACCTGTGGTATACTATGCCCTGGAAAGTTTTCAGAAGAGCAGTATTATTGATGAAATCATTCTGGTGACAGGTGAAAAAGAAATCGTTTTCTGCAAAGAGGAAATTGTACAGCGTTATCAACTGGATAAAGTGCGGAAGGTGATAAGCGGAGGAAACGAACGTTTTGATTCCGTGTACCGGGGGCTTCTGTGCTGTGAAGACTGTGCGTATGTATTTATTCACGATGGCGCGCGGCCGTTTGTCGATGAAGCAGTTATTGAGCGGACGTACGCAGCCGTGCAGGAATACGATGCCTGCGTCGCGGCGATGCCTTCTAAAGACACAGTGAAAATTGCTGATGGGGATGGGTTTGTGAAATGCACGCCAGACAGGAGTACGGTATGGACGATACAGACACCACAGGTGTTTTCCTACACTTTAATCCGCAGAGCATATGATGATCTGATGGCGAACCCGATTGAAGGTATCACAGATGATGCCATGGTGGTAGAGCAGACAGAGCATCATCCTGTGAAGCTTGTGGAAGGTTCTTATTATAATATAAAAATTACCACACCGGATGATTTGAAGCTGGCTGAATTGTTCGTAAATGAGTCGTTATGAGTGTAATTTAATGAGTCATGGAACTTTGATTTATAGTCTAACATTTGTGGAAAATAACGTTAGTTGACGCGTGCTGATAACAGTTGTTGAAAAAATTAAAAAAATGTAAAAAAGTATATTGACACTGCCGGATAATAATGGTAGAATATCATTTGCGTCACGGTAGTGCTTGCGCATCAAATAGCGCACGAAACCGGGCATTTACACCATATATGGAGAGGTATCGAAGTGGTCATAACGAGGCGGTCTTGAAAACCGTTTGTCCGCAAGGGCGCGTGGGTTCGAATCCCACCCTCTCCGTCGCCGAAAGCAACTTAGTGAATGCGAGCCGCAGGCGAAGCATGAACTTAGTGCGAGGCGGTTCACGAACCTTAGCGCGTGCGAAGCACGAGGTTAGTTGAGTGAACATACAGTTTAAAAGCAACTTAGTGAATGCAAGCCGCAGGCGAAGCATGAACTTAGTGCGAGGCGGTTCACGAACCTTAGCGAGTGCAAAGCACGAGGTTAGTTGAGTGAACATAGACAGGGCAATTTGGAGAAGTACCCAAGCTGGCCGAAGGGGCTCCCCTGGAAAGGGAGTAGGTCGTTAATAGCGGCGCGAGGGTTCAAATCCCTCCTTCTCCGTTCGCTGGAAACGCTTTGGAAAAACGACAAAAAAGTTTAAAAAAAGTGTTGACAGAGAAAAAGAAACATGATATTCTGTTATAGCTGTCGTCGAGAAATACGGGCACAGCAAACAACGAACTTTGATAACTGAACAGTAAAACACATCCTTGAAAATTCTAAAAAAGAATTTCATTAAATTGACGAAAAGTCAAAACCAACAGTAAAAGGGATAAGATAGCCAAGAGTTATCTTGAACTGGAACGAACACTTAATTTGAGAGTTTGATCCTGGCTCAGGATGAACGCTGGCGGCGTGCTTAACACATGCAAGTCGAACGAAGCACATAAAACGGACATCTTCGGAAAGAAGTATTATGTGACTGAGTGGCGGACGGGTGAGTAACGCGTGGGTAACCTGCCGTATACAGGGGGATAACAGTTAGAAATGACTGCTAATACCGCATAAGCGCACAGAGTCGCATGGCTCGGTGTGAAAAACTCCGGTGGTATACGATGGACCCGCGTCTGATTAGGTAGTTGGTGGGGTAACGGCCCACCAAGCCCGCGATCAGTAGCCGACCTGAGAGGGTGACCGGCCACATTGGGACTGAGACACGGCCCAAACTCCTACGGGAGGCAGCAGTGGGGAATATTGCACAATGGGGGAAACCCTGATGCAGCGACGCCGCGTGAGCGAAGAAGTATTTCGGTATGTAAAGCTCTATCAGCAGGGAAGAAAATGACGGTACCTGACTAAGAAGCCCCGGCTAACTACGTGCCAGCAGCCGCGGTAATACGTAGGGGGCAAGCGTTATCCGGATTTACTGGGTGTAAAGGGAGCGTAGACGGCATAGTAAGTCTGATGTGAAAGGCGGGGGCTCAACCCCTGGACTGCATTGGAAACTATTAAGCTGGAGTGTCGGAGAGGTAAGTGGAATTCCTAGTGTAGCGGTGAAATGCGTAGATATTAGGAGGAACACCAGTGGCGAAGGCGGCTTACTGGACGATCACTGACGTTGAGGCTCGAAAGCGTGGGGAGCAAACAGGATTAGATACCCTGGTAGTCCACGCCGTAAACGATGTATACTAGGTGTCGGGGGGCAAAGCCCTTCGGTGCCGCAGCAAACGCAATAAGTATACCACCTGGGGAGTACGTTCGCAAGAATGAAACTCAAAGGAATTGACGGGGACCCGCACAAGCGGTGGAGCATGTGGTTTAATTCGAAGCAACGCGAAGAACCTTACCAAGTCTTGACATCTAACTGACCGGCCCGTAACGGGGCCTTCCCTACGGGGCAGTTAAGACAGGTGGTGCATGGTTGTCGTCAGCTCGTGTCGTGAGATGTTGGGTTAAGTCCCGCAACGAGCGCAACCCTTATCCTTAGTAGCCAGCATATGAGGTGGGCACTCTAGGGAGACTGCCAGGGATAACCTGGAGGAAGGTGGGGATGACGTCAAATCATCATGCCCCTTATGATTTGGGCTACACACGTGCTACAATGGCGTAAACAAAGGGAAGCGAGACAGTGATGTTAAGCAAATCCCAAAAATAACGTCTCAGTTCGGATTGTAGTCTGCAACTCGACTACATGAAGCTGGAATCGCTAGTAATCGCGAATCAGAATGTCGCGGTGAATACGTTCCCGGGTCTTGTACACACCGCCCGTCACACCATGGGAGTCGGATATGCCCGAAGCCTGTGACCCAACCCTCATCAGTAAGCATGAGAGAGGAGCTATGTACGAAGATTAGATTGCGAAGCAAGCTAATATTCGTTTTAAGAAAACGTAGCGGATCGTGCTTAGTGATGAGGGAGGGAGCAGTCGAAGGTGGAGCCGATAACTGGGGTGAAGTCGTAACAAGGTAGCCGTATCGGAAGGTGCGGCTGGATCACCTCCTTTCTAAGGAAGAAGAAGTAGGCATTGAGCATTTGATGAGAACGAGCCGGAAGGCGAAGGTCGAATCTAGTGCGAAAGCCCGCCTGGACACTTAGCGAATGCGAGCGAAAGCGAAGCATGAGGTTAGTGACCACGGTGAAGAGATGTGTTTTACTGTTGAGTTATCGAAGAGATAACGCACTGGTGAGGAAAAAAAGAGCAGCTTACTACACAACGTAAGCAGAAGAAGTTCCACTGACGTAGAACAGCTTTCACACTAAGCTCGGAAGGGCCTCGCTAAGTGTTCAATGTTTCTGGTGGCGATGCGCTTAGGGGAAACACCCGTACCCATCCCGAACACGATGGTTAAGACTTAAGCGGCCGATGGTACTGCACTGGTGACGGTGTGGGAGAGTAGGTGGCTGCCAGACCATAAAAAAGTTAATGAATCCGAGCGAGAGCGAAGGATGAATTTAGTTTTTCAGGTCGTTCGCAAAACGAAGTGAAGCGAACTTCCGAAAAAAGGGCTTATAGCTCAGCTGGTTAGAGCGCACGCCTGATAAGCGTGAGGTCGGTGGTTCGAGTCCACTTAAGCCCATTAAGTGGAAACTTCTCGGTAGAGGAGGAAAGGCCCACTTAAGCCCATTAAGTGGAAACTTCTCAATAGAGGAGGAAAGGCCCACTTAAGCCCATTAGGTGAAACTTCCTAAAACAGGAAAAATCCATTTGAAAAAGCAATAATAAATAAGACCCATGGGGGTGTAGCTCAGTTGGGAGAGCACCTGCCTTGCAAGCAGGGGGTCAAGGGTTCGAATCCCTCCATCTCCATTCGGTATGGAAACATACCGGAATACAATCAAATACGAAGAAGCAGATGGAAGCAAGCTTCCAGAGTCTCTTAGGATCTGATTGTGCAGATGTACCTTGAAAACCGCATATACGAAAATATCTATATTGATAACATCTCTTATCAGCGAAGCTGATAAGCAAGAAACGTTAGAGATAGGAAAAGACATCCGAGGAACCACAGGCAGAGATGCATGTGGTGAATCAAACATTGTAAACGCAATGAAACGAAACGCTCGATGCGAAAGCATCGCAAGTACCGACTGTTCCAAACGCTATTGGAGCAGGAAGGTCAAACAAGAAAGAGCGCAGGGTGGATGCCTTGGCACTAAGAGCCGATGAAAGACGTGATAAGCTGCGAAAAGCTTCGGGGAGGAGCAAATATCCTACGATCCGGAGATCTCTGAATGGGGAAACCTGCATACCCAAACGGTATGTATCCATACGCCAATTCATAACGTATGGAGGGGAACCCGGGGAACTGAAACATCTAAGTACCCGGAGGAAAAGAAAGAAACATCGATTTCCAAAGTAGCGGCGAGCGAAATGGAAGGAGCCTAAACCAGCATGCGAGCATGCTGGGGTTACGGACTGCAGAAAGTGACTTCAATGCTAGTAGAATGGTTTTGGGAAAGCCAGCCAGAGAGGGTGAAAGCCCCGTATACGAAAGCAGGCGAGAGCGAGCAGGATCCAAAGTACCGCGAGACACGAGAAACCTTGCGGGAAGTCGGGGGGACCACCCCCCAAGGCTAAATACTCCTTAGTGACCGATAGCGCATAGTACTGTGAAGGAAAGGTGAAAAGGACCCCGGGAGGGGAGTGAAAGAGAACCTGAAACCCTGTGTTTACAAACTGTGGAACCACTTTACAGGTGGAACCGCGTACTTTTTGTAGAACGGTCCGGCGAGTTACGCTGGCTGGCAAGGTTAAGCACTTCAAGGTGTGGAGCCGAAGGGAAACCAAGTCTTAAGAGGGCGAAATAGTCAGTCAGAGTAGACCCGAAACCGGGTGATCTATCCATGTCCAGGTTGAAGTTGCCGTAAAAGGCAATGGAGGACCGAACGCACATCCGTTGAAAAGGGTGGCGATGAGGTGTGGATAGGGGAGAAATTCCAATCGAACCCGGAGATAGCTGGTTCTCCTCGAAATAGCTTTAGGGCTAGCCTCATGAGAGTCTTTTGGAGGTAGAGCACTGAATTTCCTAGGGGGCGTCAAAGCTTACCGAAGAATATCAAACTCCGAATGCCAGTAAGATGATTCATGGGAGTCAGACTATACGAGATAAGTTGGATAGTCAAAAGGGAAAGAGCCCAGACCACCGGCTAAGGTCCCAAAGTGTGTGTTAAGTGGAAAAGGATGTGGGATTTCGAAGACAACTAGGATGTTGGCTCAGAAGCAGCCATACATTCAAAGAGTGCGTAATAGCTCACTAGTCGAGAGGTCCTGCGCCGAAAATGTCCGGGGCTGAAACACAACACCGAAGCCGTGGGATGGTAGCAATACCATCGGTAGAGGAGCATTGAAGACGCGAAGAAGCGGTACCGTAAGGAGCCGTGGAGAGTCTTGAAGAGAGAATGCCGGAATGAGTAGCGAGAGAGAGGTGAGAATCCTCTCGGCCGAATATCCAAGGTTTCCAGAGTAAAGCTGATCTGCTCTGGGTAAGTCGGGGCCTAAGGCGAGGGCGAAAGCCGTAGTCGATGGACAACAGGTTGAGATTCCTGTACTGCAAGGTAACAGAACTGTGGGGACATATGTGGAAAGTGCAGCCCTGGAATGGAATCCAGGGGCAAGCGAGGTAGGAGTAAGGCAGGCAAATCCGCTTTACAATCCGAAGGCGTGATGCGGACCGAAATAAAGTAGGGAAGTGCATGAGCCATGTATCAAGAAAAGCCGCTATTGTTTACCGTGTACCCGTACCGTAAACCGACACAGGTGGATGAGGAGAGAATCCTAAGGCCGACGGAAGAAGCATTGTTAAGGAACTCGGCAAAATGACCCCGTAACTTCGGGAGAAGGGGTGCCATCGAAAGATGGCCGCAGAGAATAGGCTCAAGCAACTGTTTAGCAAAAACACAGGTCTATGCAAAACCGAAAGGTGAGGTATATGGGCTGACGCCTGCCCGGTGCTGGAAGGTTAAGAGGAGAGGTTAGCCGCAAGGCGAAGCTTTGAATTTAAGCCCCAGTAAACGGCGGCCGTAACTATAACGGTCCTAAGGTAGCGAAATTCCTTGTCGGGTAAGTTCCGACCCGCACGAAAGGCGTAATGATTTGAGCACTGTCTCGACAATGCATCCGGTGAAATTGAAGTACCAGTGAAGATGCTGGTTACCTGCGCCAGGACGGAAAGACCCCATGGAGCTTTACTCCAGCTTGATACTGGGATTCGGTATTGCATGTACAGGATAGGTGGGAGACGAAGAAACACGAACGCCAGTTTGTGTGGAGTCAATGTTGGGATACCACCCTTGCAGTATTGGATTTCTAACCAACAGCCGTGACCCGGCTGGGGGACAATGTCAGGTGGGGAGTTTGACTGGGGCGGTCGCCTCCGAAAGGGTATCGGAGGCGCTCAAAGGTTCCCTCAGAATGGTTGGAAACCATTCGCAGAGTGCAAAGGCAGAAGGGAGCTTGACTGCGACACCGACGGGTGGAGCAGGTACGAAAGTAGGACTTAGTGATCCGGTGGTTTTAAGTGGGAATGCCATCGCTCAACGGATAAAAGCTACCCTGGGGATAACAGGCTTATCACTCCCAAGAGTTCACATCGACGGAGTGGTTTGGCACCTCGATGTCGGCTCATCGCATCCTGGGGCTGTAGTAGGTCCCAAGGGTTGGGCTGTTCGCCCATTAAAGCGGTACGCGAGCTGGGTTCAGAACGTCGTGAGACAGTTCGGTCCCTATCCGGCGTGGGCGTAGGATATTTGAGAGGAGCTGACCTTAGTACGAGAGGACCGGGTTGGACTGACCACTGGTGTACCGGTTGTTCCGCCAGGAGCATGGCCGGGTAGCCAAGTCGGGAAGGGATAAACGCTGAAGGCATCTAAGCGTGAAGCCCCCCTCAAGATGAGATATCCCATACGTAAAGTAGTAAGACCCCTTGAAGACGACGAGGTAGATAGGGCAGAGGTGGAAGTGCAGCAATGTATGGAGCTGACTGCTACTAATCGGTCGAGGGTTTGACCTGAGCACGCAAAGCGTGCGAAGGTCGTTCGATAGAGCAAAGCGAGATCGAACTTCCCCTGCATAAGCAGAAGGAAGGAAGAGAAGCGGAGATCGAATGACCCGAAAGAAGACGGTAGAAGCGTGGATGGATGTAATAGTGTATGCGGTTTTGAAGGTATATCCTTCATCAAATAAAAAGACCTGCTGAAAAGCAGGATAAAAGATGTTCCTCGATAGCTCAATGGTAGAGCATTCGGCTGTTAACCGAAGGGTTGTTGGTTCGAGCCCAACTCGGGGAGCTTTTTTCGGCTCCATGGTCAAGCGGTTAAGACACCGCCCTTTCACGGCGGTAACAGGGGTTCAAATCCCCTTGGAGTCATTAAAAAACACTTGCATCATTTTCAAAAAGTGTTAATATAATAATAGAGTAAGGCGCAGTAGCCAAGTGGTAAGGCATAGGTCTGCAACACCTCGATTCACCGGTTCAAATCCGGTCTGCGCCTCTTGAAAAGCATCGTATTTACGGTGCTTTTTTATTTTGTGTTTTATTTTGTGTTGCATAGTTTTTCAAAATGACTGTTTGCAACGCTGTTCATTTCTTCGCTTTTATCATCCACTTGTCATTTTCCTGTATGATCATGTTTTCGCATACATGGACAATATTACGGTGAATGTTTTTGCTGTGTAAGGCACAGATCTCTCCGCGCCTCATCGGACCGAAAGCTGCGAGTAAGATCGGAAGATATGTGTTCGTAATATGTAGGCGTCTCTTAACCCGTATAGTATTATTTACTGTCCCTGGTTGCTGCCGGGGTTATTTGTTTGTTGCGACACAATTCCTGTACCCGTTTCCATGTATCGAGGTCAATAGTTGCTTTGTGGGTGTCACAAACACAAGATGCTTTTCTTCTGGATTGTAGCACTTCTTTTTGGGCTTGTAGGATTACTTATAGATCTTGAAGTTCACCGTATGCCCTGTTATCTCCGACGTGCCTGGCAGAATAATATACCCGTCAATGAGTATTTTACGGGCAAAAGCCGAGAGATTTTTCGTCGAAAATTAATTCATCTTTTCTTCGACTAACGCCCTTTCTTCTTCTGTCATACGGACGATAACTTAAACAATCCTCTTTAAGAAGTTGATTTTAGGTAAAAAAATATTGCAGCCGTTATGTACCAAACTAAAAGCAATGACAGCAACACCTCATTTTCATATTGACAAATATCAATGTGAAGTATATAATTATAAAATGAAAACAGGTAGAAAGGAGAGTATGGAATGACCGAGAACGAAAAAAACGCAAGGATATTCAAAGCCTTTTGCGACGCAAATAGATTGACAATTTTAGGTTTGTTACAAAGTGGTGAAAAATGTGCGTGTAAGTTACTGGAAGAACTCAATATTGGACAGCCGACTTTATCACATCACATGAAAATATTGTGTGACGCAGAAATAGTTGTTGGACGTAAAGAGGGTAAATGGACGTACTATTCTTTTAATACAGAGGGGATTATCCGCGCAAAAGAACTTCTGAATCAAATTACAATCGTAACAAGCGATGCAAAATGCAACGGTACAGACCAATAAGCCGCCAAAAATAACGGCGGCTTATATATCAACATCATATCGACACATAGAAATATATAGATGAAATGGAGGCATTTTCTTGGGAGGTATTAAATTATTTTGGGACTTTTTTCAAAATCAAGTATTGGGTATGAAGTGGCTCAGTGAAGTAATAGGCAGCGGTTTATCTGCTGTTGGCCTAAACATTGAAAGTCAAGTAGGCGCAAGTATTCAATTTTTTCTTTATGACACAATTAAAATCACGGTTTTGCTTTGTGTTTTGATTTATTTGATTTCCTATATTCAAAGCTATTTTCCACCCGAAAGAAGCAAGCGAATATTGGGGCGTTTTCATGGTGTAGGTGCAAATATCGTCGCGGCTTTACTTGGAACAGTTACCCCGTTTTGTTCCTGTTCGTCTATCCCTTTATTTATCGGCTTTACAAGTGCGGGCTTGCCTTTAGGTGTGACATTTTCTTTTCTTATCTCGTCTCCTATGGTTGACCTCGGTTCTCTTGTCCTGCTAATGAGTATATTTGGTTCAAAAATCGCTTTTATCTATGTTCTAGTAGGTTTGGTTATCGCGGTTGTCGGCGGCACAATCATTGAAAAGCTACACATGGAAAAATACGTTGAGCATTATATTAAAACGGCGGGAAGTGTAGATATTGAAGCCCCAGATTTGACAAAACGAGATAGGTTCAAATATTCGTGGGAACAGGTTGCAGCAACTTTCAAAAAAGTATTTCCTTATATTCTGATGGGCGTTGGCATCGGTGCGTTCATTCATAACTGGATACCGCAAGCATGGATTGAAGCTGCGCTCGGAAGCAATAATCCATTTTCTGTAATTTTGGCTACGCTTGTAGGCGTACCGATGTATGCGGATATTTTTGGAACAATCCCTGTTGCCGAAGCCCTATTTGCCAAAGGCGCACAACTTGGCGCAATTTTATCTTTTATGATGGCAGTAACCACTCTGTCCTTACCGTCCCTTATTATGTTACGAAAGGCGGTAAAGCCGAAATTGCTTGCCCTGTTCATTGGTATCTGCACAGGTGGTATTATCATTGTTGGTTATCTGTTTAACATATTTCACCATTTTCTTATTTAATGAAAGGAGATTATCTTTATGTTACTATTTGGAAAGAAAAGCAAAAAAGAAGAAACATCCTCTTGCTGTTGTGGAGGTAATTGTAATGCTGAAAGTATGGCAAAAGCAGAACAGGCAAAAGAAGAGGGCGCAAGCGTTAAAATTTTAGGAAGTGGCTGCGCAAAATGCAATCAGCTTGAAAACGCCACAAGAACGGCGTTAGAACACCTTAACATGGATGCAGCTATCGACCATATCACTGACTTTACACAGATAGCGGCTTATGGCGTAATGACTACCCCTGCCCTTGTCGTTGACGGAAAAGTCGTATCTTATGGAAAGGTACTCAAGGTTGAGGAAGTAATGAAAATCTTGCAAAAAGCAAGGCGGTGATTTACAAAGTGAGTTGCCCGAATGTCAAAGCATGTGCTTGTCCCAAAAAGGCGTGGCCTAATAAAGGGAAATGATGTGCTCGCGTAATCAAGCATAGGGAAACAGATAGTTTGACATATTGTTTGTTTCTGGATAATGAGTGCGATAAAAGCCTTAGAAATTTTTTGATGAAACTAAACATGATAAAGCTGCTCAGATTGCAGATCTCCTATCCTCGGGTCATATCAGGTTTTCTTGTGAAATGGGTAGAACAGGCAGAAGATACGCTCAAAGTATCATCTGCCTGCTCGGGTTTGATTATCCCAAAAGCCGTCGTATTACTTACAGATCATAATACTTTTCAAATTCTACTGGGTGGGGAATCTGTGAAATTTCCAGGCATTCCCCGCGTTTTCTCTTCAGCCAGATTTCGATCAGGCGTTCGGGAAATACCCCGCCAGCCGTCAGGTAGTCATGGTCAGCTTCCAGGGCATCCAGGGATTCATCGAGCGTTTTGGGAAGAGCCTGTATTTTGGCCTTTTCTTCCTCTGATAAATCATACAGATTGCAGTCATAAGGTCCCCAGCCATTTTCAGATGGATCTATCTGATTCTTAATTCCGTCCAGCCCCGCCATCAAAATTGCAGCATATGCATAATAGGGATTTGCTGTCGCATCCGGGTTCCGGAGTTCAAAACGTTTTGCCTTCGGAGACTTTGCATAAGCAGGAATGCGGATGACAGCGCTACGGTTTGAGGTTGCGTATCCGATCGTGACGGGCGCTTCATATCCGGGAACAAGGCGTTTAAAGGAGTTTGTGGAGGGATTGGTAAAGGCACAAAGAGAAGCGATGTGTTTCAGCAGACCGCCGATAAAATAATGTGCTGTCTTACTCAGTCCGGAATATCCATTTTCATCATAGAAGACGGGTTCCCCTTCTTTCATCAGAAGCATATGTACATGCATTCCATTGCCGGCCTCTTTATAAATTGGTTTTGGCATGAAAGTTGCAGTTTTGCCTGCCTGTACGGCCGCATTCTTGATGATATACTTTGTGATCATGGTTTTATCTGCCATATCAACCATATTACCCAACTCTACCTCGATTTCCATCTGTCCGGAACCACCCACTTCATGATGGTGGTATTTGACATCAATGCCCCAGTCCTGCATGTACATGCACATCCGGCTTCTCAGACTGTACGCAATATCATGAGGTGCTGAGATATGATAGCCTCCGCTTTTTGGTACCTGGTAGCCCGCATTTTCAGGAGATTCTGTACCGCTGTTCCAGGCTGCCTGTTTTGTATCCACGGTAAATGAAGTCTTCTGAGGCTCAGTCATGTAACTTACATTGTCAAATAAATGAAATTCAAATTCCGGCCCGATCAGCATTTCATCGGCGATGCCTTCAGATTTCATATATTCCAGCGCCCGAAGACTGACGTTCCGGGGATACTGATCAAAGGGGAGATTTTCTTTACCGATCACGCAGACGTTTCCGCACATGGTGAGTGTGGGAATCTCTGTAAAGGGGTCAATCACTGCAGTGCCCGGGTCGGGTATAAAAACCATATCACTTTTTTCTACCGGAGCGTAGCCGTAGTTTGAACCGTCAAAGCCGATACCGTATAGGAAGATATCATCATTGAATCTCTCTACAGGAATGGTGATATGTCTCCACCTTCCGTCGAGATCCGTCATCTTAAAATCAATCATCCTGATTCCATTGTCGTCACATAACTTTCGGATGTCAGTGCTGTTTAACATAATGCTTCCTCCCAATCAATCGTTTTTTTCTGTTTTCCGTTTTTTCTTTATATAACGAAGTGCGCAGATATCGTCGCCTTTCGCTATGCATTCAGGCAACTTCAGTACACTGTCATAACATGCACCGATGCCATGGTCGCCGCACATGGCGATGTCACATAAGACAGCAATTTCATCATCTGTGCAGCCTGCCTTCTGCCACGCCTTGACAAGGGGGCAGTAATGAAAATTAAGGAAGAGTTCTTCGTCCGTGCTTTTTAGTACTTTCATCTCAAATACCCATTGTGCAGGTTTTGTAAATAACGTTTTTTTTAGTCCCTTCAGGCTTTTTGTCCGACTTTTACGGACCAGCCCTTTTCCCTGGGTTATCCCGCATCTTCTAACGGCTGCCGAGCCGAAGTCCCGCCAGTCAAGCCCTCTCTTACCTGCCTCATCACACAGCAGATAAAGCCATAAAGCCCTGTGCTCAAGCTGTTCTCTGATAGCTGCGATCAATTTGTTCTTGATGCTTGGTTCGTTTTTTATCCTGCTCATATTTCCCCCAATCTTTTTTAACTCACGAAATGGTGTACCTCAAGCTTTGTATAGGTTTCTCCCTATGTTAATTTTACAATAAAAATGGAGGTTTTAAAACAATAAACTGAATATATTTGTAAAAGTTATGGAACTCAAATTGACAGATTTTATTTTCGGGTTTAGAGTATAAGAACAAGAACGTCCGGAGGAGGTGGCAAAATGGATATGAAGCTTCATTATACAGAGCATGGCGCGGGGGAGCCGCTGATACTTCTGCACGGAAACGGGGAAAGCAGCGCATATTTCGTTCATCAGATCAATTACTTTTCAGACAAGTTTCGGGTAATCGCCATCGACACACGGGGACATGGAAAGTCGCCAAGGGGAGAGATGCCTTTTACAATCCGGCAATTTGCGGAAGATTTAATGGAGTTTATGGATGTGCATCTAATAGAGAAAGCAAATTTGCTGGGGTTCTCTGACGGTGGGAATATTGCGCTTATATTCGCGTTGAAACATCCTGAAAAAGTTAAATGCCTGATTCTGAATGGGGCGAATTTGGATACAAAAGGTGTGAAAGCTTCTGTACAGGTTCCAATTGTGGCAGGCTATAAAATAGCTTCTTTGTTTGCCGGCATAAGTGTACAGGCTAAAAGAAATGCCGAAATGCTGGGTCTGATGGTCAATGATCCCGATATTAATCCCGACGAGCTGAAAGTACTGGATGTTCCGGTGCTGGTCATAGCGGGGCAGAAAGATATGATTAAGTATGAACATACAAGATTAATTTATGAAAGTCTGCCGAATGCGGAGATTGCAGTTATTCCCGGAGATCATTTTATTGCAGATAAAAATTCGGGGACCTTCAACCGTATTGTGGGTGACTTCCTTCGTAGAACAGGAGATCACCTTCTTGATAATTCATGCTGACAGATATAATGTTGAGGGAATGCACCTGCATGGGCATGGCGAGAACTTTGGCCGCTTAAATAAACGGGAGATGGACGGTATTAAAAATCTGCTGCGCACAGACAGGAATTCATTATTATGATGGATAAGAGCGGAAATACCAGGTTTTCAAATGAAAAGGACTGTTACAGGTTATGTACCATTGTAATAATGATGAGCATGCTTTGAGAACAATGGAAAAGTTAATACAGATGTATCTGTACGGAATCGTCTTATAAGAGGCGGCTCCTTTTTTTATTAAACAATATTGAACTTATATTCAATATGATATGAAAGGTTTGTACAGATTGAATTATCTGTTCAGATAAATTAAAAAACAGGAGATTTTAAAACATGAATGAAAAGAAGACAAAAATGGAACTGCTGGGTGAGGAAAGAGTGCTCCGTGCCCTGGTAAAATTGAGGATTCCCACCATGATCGGGATGTTAGTATCCGTTTTGTACAATGCAATCGATGCATACTTTGTCGGCGGGCTTGGGATCAGCCAGATGGGGGCGGTTTCGGTCGTGTTTCCCATTGTACAGCTGGTGATCAGACTTGGTATGATGTCTGGAGCCATGTATATCCAGGCTTTTGGGGAAAGAAGATTATCGGGGAGCTGACAAAGTGGCATCGACCGCCGCCGTCGTTACGGTTTTTTTGCTGCTCAGACAGGTAAACATCTGGGATTAAAACAGAAGTGGAAGGAAAACATACAGTAAAAATATTAAGAAAACCTAATACCGGACCGATTGTTTGGGAAGAAGCTACCAATTATAATAAAAATAATGTATTTGAATAATGTATGAGGCAATGAAACCTCATGCAAAAAGACATATCGGAGGGAGAATAGTATGGACAGAACAAAAATGGTTTTTAGAAAGCTGCTATCCGTGGCGTTGTGCCTGTGTATGGCAGTTACCATGATATCTGCGGCAGCATATCCGGCAGTGGTAGAAGCTGCCCAGGAGATGGAATGGGATGGCACGCTGACGGATTTATCCAGCGGGATTTATTACATTCCAAAAGGCAAGACGGTAACGACAAAGGGTTTGGTTATTATCGGGGAGAATGCCGTACTGAGAGTAGAGGGGAGCTGGATTCTCCAGGAACAGGGCGAATTCAGTCTGTTGGGAAGCGTACAGTGTGCAGGGGGAGAGATTATTCTGGAGTCTGCATATGAGCCTTGTGTTTCTTACGTAAATCCAATGGCAAACCTTGAAAGTATAACGCTGAAATCTGGTCGGCTGCACAACAAGGGGGGGTCTGTGGGCCGTGTTGAAATCACCGGCGCCGCGACAGAATTTATCAATTATGATGGTGCCAGCATAAACAGTGTCCTTATGACGGACGGATGGCTGTCCAATGATCAGGACGGATCTGTAATTGAGGATGTTGTGCAGACAGGGGGAACGCTGTATAACTGTGCGGGAGGGACCATCAATAATATAGCAGTCCAGAGCCAATCTCAAAACAATAATATTGTTTTTGACAATTATAAAGGCGGAATCGTAGAGAAATTGACAGTATCCGGTGATGCGGGATACAACATCTATAATCGTAACGCCGAGAGCGGTGGTGTACCCGTTATCAGAGAGCTGTATATGGATCCGGGATATTACTGGGTTTACAACGACTATAACGGTCGGATCGACAAGGTATATGCCAGAGGGGAAGGCGGCGCCAAACCTGAACTTGTGAATAATTACGGTGCCAGTATCGGACAGGCATTTATGGGTAATAAGAGTGTGGTATCCAACCGTACCTATACCAACCAAAACACAAATACAACAAAGTCGGGAACGATAGAAGAACTCTATCTGTTCGGAGAGGTGACGGTGGATAATCTGGGTGAGGCAAGTATAGGCAGCCTGTATGCGAATGTGCCTTCCGGCTATACCCACTGGCTGACAGGCATTACGGATGATTCACCGGATGCGGGTGCGATAGGAAGTCTTTATTACAAGATTGAGAAACAGCCCGATACTGCTGATCTGATACAGATAGGCCAGGAGAATACAGTTGCTTTGGGCGGAATAGGTAATGTATACGGGAGAACCGATTCCTATGATGGTGTATACGGCGTGTACGGCGAAGATGTGAGGCTGACACCGACCGTACCAGCAGAAATACGCAACAATACGAATGGATTGGATGACGTACCGCTGGAATCCGACGGTGCGGGAGGATTTATCCTCCCTGTAACAGCTCAGAACGCCTGGCTGTCGGCCAGAGTCTATTCCGGTGATGCCACTTTGTCAGGTTTTACTTACCGCATAGACGGCGGAGAACCGATCGAAGTACCCGGTTTTGCGCCTTCAACAACTGAATACACCCTTGTTCTGCCGAGAACAGTTTCACCGGACGCCAGGATTTCTCTCGATGGAACTCTGAATGATCCTGCTGCCCGGGTAAAGGAAAATGTGCCTCTGGCACTGAGTTTTGGTACGCACGTATATGAAAATCCTGCGTATATGACGATACAGGCGGAGGATGGTTCGGAGAATACTTACAAAGTCAGGGCAGGCATTGAACCAGACCGGCCGAATTTTGAAGATTCATCGGTAAAAGGCCTCGAAAACGGAGCTTACAGACAGAATGAAAAGCCTGTAATTACGGCGGTTGGGGCAGGCATGGATAATCAGGAACCGGTAATGGGTGATGTGAGGTATATCCCGGCAGCATGGCAGGTTGACAACGGCAAAATACTTGCGGGTACCTGGGGACAGAAGCCGTATACTTCAGAGATCGATATGTCAAAACTGAGTATCGGGGAACATACACTTTCGGTCACGTTCAGTCAGCAGATGTTTGGAGAACTGAGTTCTGAAACGGGCAACTTCGGATGGGGTGACACGGGTGAGGGACCGGAGGGAGGTTTTGTGATTCCTGTTGCATTTACGGTAAAAGCGGAAGAGAAAACTTCAGAATATACCCTTACGGTAGAAAACGGAACCGGATCAGGCGTATACCCTGCAGGTGAAAAAGTCACCATTAAGGCGGACACAGCGCCGGCAGGAAAAGTATTTGACAAGTGGGTTCTGGGAAAAGACAGTTCAGGTAAGATTACGAGCACAACCAGGCAGCAGACAACGTTCACCATGGGCGAGGGAGATGCCACAGTAACCGCGACCTATAAGAATAAAACTTCAGGTACGGGAGGAACTGGAGACACAGGCAATAAGACCACCACAGTCAGGAGTCCGAAGACAGGAGATGCGTCAATGTCCGTATGGATGCTTATGGCGTTTATGATGGGCTCAGGTGCACTGGCGGCTGTTCTGTGCAGCAGGCGCAGAAGAAAAAATAAATAGTGAAATAAATAGGAGCCTCCCGGGTAATCCGGGAGGCTTCTTAGAATCTGGAATTATCTGGAAGATAAAAATTTAAACGGTGTTCTGGGTTAACAAAACCTGCAAAAACCTGTATAATAATCTAAAAGTTCAGGGGTATCTGGGGGCAGGAGAAATATGGAACGATTCCGAAAGATTCTTAATAATAATATATTTATCTTTTCTGTAAGGCAGGGTCTTTTACTGACCATACCTTTTTTGATGATTGGTTCTTTCTCGCTGGTCATTATGAATTTTCCAGTCAGTGCGTGGCAGGAATATCTGTCGTCTGTGGCCGGGGGTACGATCCACATGTTTCTGATGGGCATGTATCAGGCAACATTTGGTTCCCTGTCGTTTATCTTTGCCCTGATGATATCCTTTGCATACGGGGAGGAACAAAGGGTTTATGAGAATACACACGTGTTCTTTCCGGCAGTCACCCTGTGCTCCTTCATTGCATTTTGTTATCCCAGCGGCGGACTGTCGATCTGGGGTCCAGAGTGGAGTTTTACCGCTATTTGTATTACGATTGTCAGCTGCTGGCTGCTCACGGTTTTTTACCGTCTGGTTTCTCTGCATCAGCGGCTTTACACTGTCGGTGTGGCATATAATTTTAATGCATCCATGCAGAGCCTGGTTCCTGCAGTACTGACGGTAGCTGCCTGCGGTGTATGCGGTGTCATTCTGTTTCTGATTTTTGATGATACTAATATTATGAACTTTGGTTCTTATCTGTTTATGCGCCTGTTTGGAAGCATGGGGAACGGCCTGGCATCCATGCTGCTCTACATCGTCCTGTCTCACGTACTGTGGTTTTTCGGGATTCATGGAACGAATACACTGGAAGCCGTCTCAAGAAGACTGTTTGAGTCTGAGATACTTATGAATCAGGACATGCTGGCACAGGGGCTGATTCCCACACACATTTTCAGCAAGACGTTCCTGGACACCTTTGTATTCATAGGGGGATGCGGCAGTACTCTTTGCATGATACTGGCATTGTTTCTGGTAGCCAGGAAGAAGAACAACCGGCGTCTTGCAAAGCTCTCACTTCCAGCCGTTGTTTTTAATATTAATGAACTGGTATTGTTCGGTTTCCCTATCATATTCAGTGCGGATATGATTCTTCCGTTTATCCTGACGCCTGTGGTGCTGACCGGGATTAGCAGTCTGTCCATGTATCTTAACCTGGTACCTGTTGCAGCGCAAAGCGTGGAGTGGACCGTTCCGGTGTTATTCAGCGGATATATGGCGACAGGATCGGTGAGGGGGAGTCTGCTGCAGCTTGTGAACCTCGCAGTGGGTACACTCATCTATATTCCCTTTATTAAAAAGAGTGAGGATATTCAGGAAAAAGAATTTCTGAGTAAGATTAAGAAACTGGAAACTGCAATGAACCAGGAACAGCATTCAGTATGGATGCAGAATTTTCATTGGAAGACATATGAGAATCGGCAGACTGCAAAACTGCTCACTGCGGATCTGCAGTACGCGCTGTCGAAAGGGGAACTGCAGCTGTATTATCAGCCTCAGATCCACCATGATGGTACACTGTATGGATGTGAAGCACTGCTGCGCTGGAACTATATGGGGCACTCGTATATTTATCCGCCTCTGATCATCGCCCTTGCTGTGCAGTCGGGGTTCATCGATTCCCTGGGGCTTTCGATTATTCGTCTGGCTTGCAAGGATATGAAACAGGCAGAGAGGGAACTTGGGTATCCCATAACATTTTCTGTCAATATTCTGCCGCTTCAGCTTGAGACCCCCGGTTTTGCCCGGAGTGTCAGTGAGATCATGAAGGAGACAGAAGTTGACAGCAAATATATGACGATTGAACTGACAGAACAGGTTGCACTGAATCCGGGGCCAGTTCTGGAAAAAGAACTGGAAGCATTAAAAGATGCCGGTATCCGCATCAGCATGGACGACTTTGGAATGGGGCATGGTTCACTGAACTATCTGAATTCAACCCACTTTGACGAAGTCAAAATAGACGGGGCCCTGATCAAACGCCTCCCGGATCATGCGCAGACCTGTGAACTGGTGGGAAATATTATGAACATGTCTCAGATACTGCGGGTGGATACGGTGGCTGAGTGTGTTGAGACTGAGGAACAGGTCAATATGCTTGAACACCTGGGATGTGAGATTTACCAGGGATATCATTACAGCAGGCCGCTTCCGCTGGACGATTTTATCCGGTTTTTGGATCCTTTAAAGAAATGTTAAGGTCCGTACAATACGATGTTCTCAAGGTTCGTTATGCCGCCCGCTGACAAAATCTGTTTTGTGATCATGAAAGCGACTTCTACCAGACGGTAGAAGGAGCAGGCAAACTGAGAAGCATTACGGTTCTTACAGCTTTTTACTATGTCCTGTGCAATTTCATGCCAGCCGGTAAGATGCCGGGATTCGGCATTTTCGAAGCGCAGTATGCTTCCGTTTAACAGCTGGAGAGTTATCTTTCCGTAGATTTCCTGCAAAGCATATAATGGGCAATGCCGTACGACCGCCTGCAAGGTATTGCTGAGTACTGCCTCGAGGGCTTCCTTATCATCTTCCCGGGTGGCGGCATCGCGGATAGATTCCAGAGTTTCAGAATCAAAATATGGGAACGTATAGTTGATGACAGGATCATTGAAAGCCGCAAGCATCTGAAGGATTTCTAAGAAATCTTTGAAATAGCCGTCAGACATAAAACTCCCCGGTTTTTGAAGAACTTCTGTACCGCAGCTGGAAATAACCATACTTCCTCTGCCGTTTAAGGTCTGTAAGATGCCGAGTTCATTCAGCATACGAATCGTGCGCCGCATCGTACTGACAGAGACATGGTAAGTAGATGCCAAATGATGATAGGGAGGCAGAAAAGTTCCCGGCTGATAACGTCCCTGATTGATTTTGCAGATGATATCCGTTGCGATCATATCAATATATCGAATCCGTCCTTTGTTCGGTTCCCAGATAAATGGTGTTGCCGGGGTATTACTGGAGGGAGGCAATACATTTTCAAAATACTGATCGATCTTGTTGTGAAACGCCAGGCTGAGCTGAATTAAGTGCTGTTTCGATAAACGTAGATTTCCATCTCGATACTCCTGCATGCACTGTTGGAATCCTGACAACACATGCTGTATGAATTGACTGGTCGTTTTTTCTCCGTCAAGAGCCTGAAGTATGTCTAAGAAAGCGCTGCCGGAAAACGACAGAATATCATAAAAAAGGCTTAGTAAGGCCTGGCTGCCAGATGCCCTGATTGATTGAAAGAAAGAATCGTAAAGGCGTTTGACATAATATGTGTTTTTCCGACCGGGCGCTGCGGCTTCCACTAAGCTGTCATCCAGATGTGAAAAACTATAGAAACAGAGTGCAGGGGAGATAAGCTCCAGTGTTTTGTTCAGGTCTTTCAACGCTGTCATTCGCTCCCTGAATATATCTGATTTAAGATAATCAGGATAAGGTTTACTTATAATATCAGAAGATTTTTTGCGGTTTATTTTGATGAGTCCCGCTTGTTCAAGCATCTTAAGAGCGCGCTGAGCAGGGCAATACGAAACATCATATAACTGTGCGATTTCCATGACTGAAGGAAACGGTTCCGCATCGTCAAAAAAGCCAATCTGTATCTGTGTAGCAAGATCACGGTAGATTGTCTGCTCCTGGCTGTTTGAATTTGTCATTTCGTAATATCCTTTCTAAGATCAGTTTGTGATGACCGGGGGCTAACATCTATATCATACCACATATTTTTTTTCCATTATAGAAAAACTGACAATAATCTGACAGAACATTAGATATTGTACGATATCAAACATGAAAAATCACCCGGGCGATTTTGCCCGAGTGATTTTTATATAAATTCTTGAATTTATCAATTTGGTAATTTGGTTGTAATAAAAAATGCTTTTTGCTATAATTGATATTATCAAATGTTATATAATATGAACAAGGTTGTATGAGAAAGATTACAGGAATGATGAAAGCACTGGAATTGATAAGCATATAAATTTTTTACGGCAAAAGAACGGGGTTAAAATGAATGGACGGGAAGTAGAACAGGAGGATGCGGTAAGCAAAAAGATATACTGGTCAGGCACGGTCATATTACTTGGACTGTTACTGCTTTTTTTGATTGTTATGCTTTTCAGCAACAACAAATTGGCATCACAGATCAGGCTGCTTACGGAGCATCCATTTACTGTAAATGGAGACATCAGCGATGTAAAGACTGATCTGGCGCTTATGCGTATCCGAACGGAACGGCTGCAGTCCTATAATCAGGCTGCGGACATAAAAATTGTTGAGGCGGCACTGAATGACCTCTATACAGACATAGAGGGATTGATCAGTGAGATTGACGCTTTATACCTGGGGCCGGACGAAGACATAGACGAGCTCAGTGACACTTATAAGGCTATCAGTGAGGGGCAGAGGCATCTCCTTCGATTTGCTGCACTGCCGGATTCTACGAATGATACGATTGCTGAATATGAAGAGGAACATCTCTACCCTCTCTACGAAAAATTTGAAAAGAGTGCAGAGAGGATATTGACATATGTACGAAATACACAGCAGAGTATTTTCACTTCTGCGGATCACATGAGTAAGTTAACGGTTGTGTGGGCATTTGTCATTTTCTTTGTGATGTCAATAGCACTGCTCTTTTTTCAGTCATCAGTCAGAAAGATTAATCTTCGGCTTTACCAGAAAAACTGCCAGTTCGAGATTCTTTCTGATACGGTAGATGAGGCATTTCTGATCTTTGGGACGGAGGAGATAGAATGTGATTTTGTTTCAAACAGAACAGGTAAAGTTTTGGGTCTGTCTGCTGACCGACTGCGGAAAGACCGTACACTGATCTACCAGTATATGAGTAAAGAAACAGCAGAGGAAATACACAGGGAAATATATTCAGGGATGAAAGAATCCTGGGATAAGGTGATCGAATATTATGATCCGCGTAGTACAGAACCTCATTGGCTGCAGGTGTGCTTCTATCGGATCAGCAGTCAAACAGAAATAAAATATATTATGACCCTGACTGACCGTACGGAAGAACATCGTGCAAATCTCGTCCTGCAGGATGCGCTGGTAAATGCACAGAATGCCAATAACGCAAAGCGTGATTTTCTTTCCCACATGAGCCATGAGATTCGTACACCGATGAATGCGATCATAGGTATGACGACAATCGCTGCCGCATCTACTCAGACCCCCCGCAGGGTGGAGGACTGCCTGGAGAAAATCAGTTATTCTTCCAAGCATCTGCTCATGCTCATTAACGATGTGCTGGATATGTCAAGAATTGAGAGCAACCGCATAAAGATTAGAAAAGAACCATTTGAACTATACCAGTTCCTTAATTCTTTCGTCTCTGTTATTTTTCCACAGGCAAGCAGCAAGGGGCTGGAATTTATTGAAAAAACAACTGATTTTACAGAACATACAACGTATCTTGGAGATGCCCTGAGGCTCAATCAGATTCTTTTGAATCTGGTTTCAAATGCCGTCAAATTTACGCCCGGCGGAGGAAAAGTAAACCTGGAAGTGAAACGTCTGCCATCCCGCGGCAGGAAAAGCTGGATTCGTTTTGTTGTATCGGATACCGGAATCGGGATGAGTAAAGACGCGCTGGGGCGTCTTTATACACCGTTCGAACAGGCAGATGCATCGATTGCACAAAAATACGGAGGTACCGGACTTGGCATGCCCATTACGCAGAATCTGGTATCGCTGATGGGTGGATACATTGACGTTAAGAGCAGGCCTGATGAGGGTACAACATTTACTGTGGAATTGCCATTTGAGCAAAGTGAAGTCGATCTACAGCCGTTTCATGAGAAAACACTGGAATCTCTTCATGCCCTTGTGGCTGACGATGAACAGGACATCTGTGAGCATACGATATTACTGCTGAACAAGATGAAGATTAATGCGGAGTGGGTCCTCAGCGGAAACGAAGCGGTTGAGCTGGTGATTTCAGCTCAGGAGTCGGGACAGGGGTTTGACGTCTGCTTCATTGACTGGAAGATGCCGGACCTGGACGGTGTGGAGACTACACGGCTTATCAGGGAAAAGGTAGGGTGGAATACTCCCATTATTATCATCTCAGCGTACGACTGGACTGACATTGAAGAAGAGGCGCGTGCGGCTGGAGCTGATGCTTTTATCTCCAAACCTCTGTTCCAGTCCTCGATCTACAACGTGATCGTAGGGGTCACAAACGGAGCTTTTGGCATGGCAGAGTCAAATGAAAAAACAATGGGAGACTTTCTTTCTGGAAAGCGGCTTTTGCTGGCGGAGGATAACGCGCTGAATATGGAAATTGCCGTGACACTGCTGGAAATGAATGGGGCAGCAGTGGAAGGGGTTGTGAATGGTGCGGAAGCTGTGGAACGTTTTCTGCAGACAGAACCGGGCTATTTCGATGCTATTTTGATGGATGTTCAGATGCCGGTCATGGATGGCTGTGAGGCAGCCAGATGTATCCGAAACTGTGCACGCGCAGACGCAATTAGTATTCCGATCATCGCAACAACAGCCAATGCCTTCGCTGAGGACGTTTCCATTGTGCTGGCTGCAGGGATGAATGCCCATATCAGTAAGCCGCTTGATATGGGACAGCTTTGCACCATGCTTTCCCGGCTGTGTGATAATACTGATGACTAAAGAAAATAAAATAAATCATTGACAAATACAAGAAAAGGTAATATATTACTTATAAATGTAATGTATTACCTTTTTGTGTGGAAACTAAGCGGAGGGGAGAAGCCTATGAAATATATATACGAAGATATGCAGAAGAACCCGGTAGATTTCGGTGAGATGGATAACAGCTTTTTCCTGATCGGGCTACTGAATCAGTTTGTAAACCGGTTTCAGGTAGCAGGGGACCGTTTTTTTAAGGATATCAGCTGGAAACAGTGCTTTGTACTGATCTGTATCCGTTTCTTTGAAAATCCGCCGACGCTTAAAGAGCTGTCGGAACTGATGGGGAGTTCACATCAGAACATCAAGCAGATGCTACTTAAACTGGAGAGGGCAGGATATATAGAGTTTATTCCTGATGAATCTGACAAGAGAAAGCGCAGGATAGTTCTCACAGAAAAAACACACCGCTTTACCGAGGAACATGATGCACCCAGTTCGGCGTTTATGGAGCAGCTGTTTCAGAACGTTGAGAGAGAAAATCTGGAAATCACGGTAAAGACGATCATGAAACTTGATGAACAGCTGAAACGTATGAAAGTATGAGCAGGAGGAGACTGAGAATGAAAAGATTAGTAGTGTATCAGAGCGGGACCGGTTTCACCAGGCAGTATGCCATGTGGATCGCAGATGCATTGAGCTGCAGGGCGGTGGATTTAAAACAGACAACAGAAAATATGATAAGAGAGCATGAGCAGGTGATCTTTGGCGGCTGGATCATGGGAAATATGATTCGGGGTCTGGATAAAATAAATAAAATGAATCCGGGGCACCTGTATGTGTTTGCAGTCGGCTCAACTCCGGATGACATTGTAGATACGGTTGAGATAAAGGAGCTGAATCATCTTGGGGATACCCCGTTTTTCTATATGCCCGGGGGATTTCGTTTTGAGCAGCTGAATTTTATGACACGGAGAATGCTGAAAATATTGAAAAGATCAGCTGCTAAAAAGGAAAACAAAAACCCTCAGGAACAATATATGGCGAATGCGCTTGGAACATCTTTTGATCACTCGGATAAAAAGTACACGGAACCTCTGCTGGCGTGCTGTTTGAAGGATAGCTCCCCTGTCTGAATCAAAATTACAACGGTGAATCTGTCCTGTGTGTACTGAATGTCAATTGCCCCATGGTATTTTTCAACGATCCGCCTGATATTGACGGTTCCTATGCCATGTAATTCCGGATCTTTTTTATCTGTTTGAAATCCGGTGGAAGTTTCCCTTATTTCATTTTCCTTAGAGTTCACGATCTCGTAACTGAAATAGTTATTGTTACAGCGTGTTTTAACATTGAGGAACCGTTTGGAAACATCCTGTATCTTCAGGCAGGACTCAATTGCATTATCCAGCGTATTGGCGAACAGGGAACACAGGTCAATATCATCGATGGGCAGATTCTCGTCCAGATCAACCTGCAGATGGCAGTGGATCCCATGATCTTTTGCAAACTGTTCCTTTGTACTCAACACGGCATTGACGGTACTGTTGGGACAAAAATTTTTTGCCGTCGTGATGAATTCCTGATTGAGCCTGTTCAGATATTGACCTGCTTTATCATAGCTCTCATTCTGTAGCAATGTGCTGACGATGTTCAGGTGATTTTTCATGTCATGGCGCAGTCCCCTGATGGCCTGCTGGTTGGATTCCATTTCCTGATAGTATGCCTGCTGATACTGATAAGATTCCAGCTGCATCTCAGTCCGTACTGTTTTTGCCATGTGGGTGCACAGACAACAGCATCCCAGATTCGTGATCAGGCTGGCAATACATGCGGGATAAGCGATGTAGGATGTCTGTGAAGTGGAATTGTAAATTACCGTAATGATACCAATAAAAGAAGCCAGTGAGACCAGATCGATCAGAAACCATATCTTTCTGGTCAGGTCGCAAACGGCACAGGGGATCCACTTCTTCATGAAATACCAGATGACGAACCAGACCGGAATCCGCAGCATCATGGTAAAGGAATGGAGAATCGTCTGGCCTGCCGGGGACATGTGTCTGTTGAAGCCGTACATCCAGATCAGAGAACCTATGTCCTGCAGGATATAAGAGACAGCGGCGATGATGGGGAACAGCAGAACAGCGACGGAAAGCTTCAGATACAGATCACTCCTGTGAAAAAGAAATAAAATAATGATCAGCGCAGCAAAGGCACCGAAGGTTCCTGTGATCTCTCCAGGGTATATTATTGCATTGGAAAGATATGTGATCAGAAAAATTTCGATAAGCACCAGAAATCTGTTATCCCTGCGAAGGGGAATGAACTGCCTGAGGATTAAAAAAAGCAGTGTCCCGTACGTCATGGATAATATCCAGTTTACAATAAATTCAATGGTATTCAGCATGACATATCCTCCTGGTGCAGCATATATTTTGCAAAAGCGATGGAAAGAGCCTGCTTACAGGTTCGGCTGACGGGCAGAATTTCCCCGGCTACGACCGCGGTGTTTCCCTTTATTTCCTGCAGGTATTTCAGGTTGACCAGGTACCGGTTGTGTATGCGGACAAAGCCGCCTCCAAGCTGAAGTTCCACATCGTTTAGCTTTTGATAAAAGTCATAACTTTTTTCTGATGTAACGGCATGGATGATGCGTTTGTCACTGACAAAATATGTTACAGAAGAGAGCGGTAGACGGATACTGCCGCTGCGCTGTTCAATGACGTAATATTTTTCGAGTGAAAGATCCAGTGATTCCAGTGCTGTATGCAGTACTGAAACGATTTTACTCTGCTCGTAAGGCTTTATGATGTAATTCAGGGCACGTACTTCATAGCCCTGAAACACGAAATCCGGGTGGGAAGTCACGAATATGATTTCTGACTGCTTATTATACTTTCGTATTCTTCTGGCAGTTTCTATACCATCCAGTTCCTTCATTTCTACATCTAAAAATATAATCTGAAAGTCTGAATGCTCCAGAGAATCGAGCAGCTCTTCACCGCAGGTGAATTCTGAAATATCATGATCGATACCGCACAGATCAAGCTCTGTACGAACGATTCTTTTCAGATCATTTCTAAACACTCTTTCATCATCACAGACAGCCAATTTCAACATATCTAACCCTCCGGTAATACTTTGAATTACAAACAGTATGATTTGTGTTCACATTATAACATAAGTTGCAGAATTTTACATAAAAAGTGTCAAACTTAGCATGTCGCTCTCTCGCAATAAAGTACGTTTTTTTATAAAATAAATGTCAGAAAGAGACATACGGGAGGAAATTAGAATGTTAAAAGTAGAGCATCTGTGTAAGAGCTATCAGACGGGAAAAGAAACCTATGAAGTGTTAAAGGATGTATCATTTGAAGTTGGTGAGAGCGAGTTTGTTGCGGTGATGGGACCTTCCGGTTCTGGGAAAACCACACTTTTAAACTGCATTTCATGTTTTATCCCTTTTGAAGAGGGGACGATCAGCCTGAGAGATGACGCCCTGTCAAAATTGAACGAGAAGGAAATTGCGAAGGTTCGAAATGACAAACTGGGTTTTGTTTTCCAGGACTTTATGCTGTTGGACGGTCTGACAGTATTTGAAAATGTTTGCGTACCGAAATCCATCAGAAAAGAGCCGTATGAAAAAATGGAAGAAAAGGCCGGAAAGCTTCTGGAGATGTTTGGGATCAGGGATATAGCCGGCAAGTATCCGGCTGAGATTTCGGGCGGTCAAAAGCAGAGGACTGCAGTTGCCAGGGCATTGATGAATGATCCGCTTTTAATCCTTGCAGACGAACCTACAGGTAATCTGGACAGCCGTTCCGGCGAGGCGGTCATCAGGGCGTTTCTGGATGCGCAGAAGAAACTTGGCGCCACCATATTCATGGTAACCCATGACAGCTTTTCTGCGAGTTACTGTGACCGTGTGATCGTGATGAAAGACGGCCATATCTACAGGGAACTGTTAAACAAAGGCGACAGGCGGATGTTTATGGAGGAACTGCTTGGCGTATTAAGGGAGCTGAATGGAGGTGAGTGAGATGACGCTTGGGACAATATGGAGCATGCTCAGAAAAAGAAACAAGGGGGATTACCGTCAGTTTGAGTTCTGTATGACCTTCTCAGTACTGCTGATGACCTCTCTTCTGATGATGATATGCTCTCCGCTGGTCCAGAACTCTCTGCCGGCAGGAGGAGACAGTGGAAAACAGGCATATCTTATCTGCGGTATCGCTGTTGTGGGCTGCTTTATCTTTTCAGCATATGCGGCGAGGCTGTTTCTTCGCTATAAGAGCCGGGAAATCGGAATCTTCATGGCACTGGGCGCCCAAAGAAATGTGCTGTCGAAAGCATTAACACTGGAACTGGGGAAGATCATTGGAATGTGCACGGCGGCAGGTATTGTGCTGGGGGCTGTGATTGCGCTTATCGTCGGTAAGGTGATGGAGATACTGACAGCCGATGTCCGGGAGGCGGGATTTAAATTTACAGTTTCCGGCTTACTGCTCTCTGTTTTGTATGCGGCGTTTCTGTTCCTGATCATTCAGTTTCTGGCACGGCGGGCGATGAAGAGAACAAATGTGATAGATGTTATCAACGAACAGAGAAAACAGGAGCCGATGAAAAAGTCGGTATCAAAAAAGTATGTGATCAGCGGGGTTATTCTGACAGCAGCCGGCCTTTTCGGAGCCATTTTTTTGGAACAGATAGCGGTGTATGCTTTTGGGACATGGCTGGGAGGCTGGACAAATGCATGTTATCTGCTGATTGTGCTGGGGGTATATCGGATGCTGGTATATGCGGTATCCAGCCATAAAAAAGGGAAAAATCCACAAAAGTACTATGATAATCTGATCGGCTACGGAATGGTAAGATTCCAGGGCGCATCAGTCGTAAAAAACATGCTGGTCATTACGCTTCTGATCTTTGGCGCATTATATGCGATCTCTTATATCCCGTCCAATCTGGGAGCGGGGAGCGAACTGGAAGATGATTTCTCTTACCGGTACTTAAATGATGCGGATGAGATGACAGAATCTGAAGTGATGCAGCTGGCAGAAGATTATGGGATATCGGTGGAGAATTACCGGGAAGGTGAATTTATCCGGGTCGCAGGCAGCGGTACAGAGCGGGATATGGGGGACGACAAAAAGCTGCTGGAAATTTATTATGATGAATATGCAGAGTATGACTGCACCAGTGCTTCGGAGTATGAGAAGATGACGGGAACGAAGCTCCATATTCCTGAGGGTGGATATTATCAAATTGAGGGCCGAGGAGCATATGAAAATATCTGGTATCATTTTGGTGATATGGATAAGCTGTATAACCGAAATGAAGAACGGTTTTTACCTATGCAGTATCTGGGAAACGTCACGTATCATGCTCTTGTCATTGGTTCAGACAATGGTATGGACCAGGGAAGCCGCTTTGTATTAAATGACGGAGATTTCGCACGGTTGAAACGCGGTCTTCCCAGGGAAAAACGGGAGACTCAGGTTCTGTTTAAAACGAGCGGGGAAGTAAAGAAGATGGCAGATTTCTCAAAAGCGTTTTATCAATCTTTTGTGGAGGGGATGTCCGGAGATATGAATGTAATGGGGTACTATAACTCCATGGAGGAAAAGAGACGCGAAAGTGATTATATTGATATGATGGGAGAGGCCGTGGTGGATCCGGAGAATCCTTTGAAAGAAACCGACTGGCAATATGATCCGCTTATGAGTCCGCTTGTAAAACAGCAGACGATCATGGCACTGGCAAACAGGCTGCTGTTGTTTGGATATGTCTTCCTGATATGTTTTGCAGCTGTGGGAATTATAGGATTTACGAGGAGTCAGAGCACGGGAATCACCAATGCACAGATATTTGAGGATATCAAGCGGTTGGGAGCAGACAGAGTCTACAGAATCCATCTGATGAAGCATCAGATTCAGAAAGTATTTGTGCTTCCCACGGCAGTGGGCATCGTCCTGCTGCTGATATATGAAGCGATGATGCTCTATACAAATGATAAGCAATTTTCGGTTCAGGATATAAAGCTCATGTTTATCCTGGCTGGACTCGGTCTGACGGCAGCACTGTACCAATATCTGATATACAGGGTGTCAGTGAAAAAAGTATGCGCACTGCTCAAATTAAACTGATCAGCCGGTATGGACAGAAGAAGACAATTTTACAGAGTCTGTTTTGACTGCAGCGATGAGTTTATCATTGTCCCCGTGAAATTGATGCGGCAATTGCTGGCAGGAATGAGAACGACAGACCGGTTGGGTATCGCTTATACAGATATGTTCCCGGACGGATATACGGAGTATCTGATAAGGGTACTGAACAGCAACCGGCACCTTCCGCAGTTTGCCTACCGATATATCAGGGAAATTCCAATCCGTGAGAGGGATATTATACGGATTCTGGTGAGACAGCTGCAAAGCCTGAAGGTGAATGGAGTGTACTGTTTTGCAGAGATAAGATATTCACAGTGCAGTGAAAAACGGCATAGATTGGATTTGAAATATACGCCGGGGCTCCTCAGGCTGCAACAGGAGACAGACGGGATTTTCTATTATGAACCGTCATGTACGCTATAAACAAATGGGAATCAAGTCTAAAGCGGACGTTTTGCACATATGGTTTAAAAAGCAGTACGAAAGTGGGGAACGGTAGCGGTGATAGAAGAAAACAGAACATTGCTTGGGCGCATCTATGTTGTTGCAGTAGCAATTCTGATCAGTTTTTGGTGTGTGGTTGCGGCGGGGAGTATAAAATTACGGCAGCTCGCCGGAAAGCTGGAGGAGACTCAGGTACAGCTCGAGGATGTGATGGAGACGGTGCAGGGGATCGAGGTTGACAGTTTAAACGAGACGATCCGAACACTGAATAAGATCATCGATCCCCTGAGAAAATTGATGGGTGAATAAAAAGACTAACTATTAAAAGTCAAGTCCTAAACTAAATTTTTGAATGAATTGCAGAAATGCATTTCAGATATATTTAAACTTTGAAAACTGCATGACAAACAGAGCATCTTTACAGGTGCTCAAAAAGGAGATCGGAAAGCAAAAAAGTTAAGCGGTTGGGATGTATGGCAGCCCGGATTTTTCTAACTGATAAATCACTCTGACAAGTTTTTTTGCTGCATGAGATACTGCAACATTATAGTGCTTACCCTCGGCCCTCTTTTTGGCGAGGTAGGCAGCGAATGTCGGATCCCAATGGCAGACAAATTTAGCCGCATTAAAAAGCGCATAGCGTAGATACCTTGAACCGCGTTTCTCCATATGGGAATAACAGGATTCCAACTGACCGGACTGATAGGTTGATGGGGATAATCCTGCATAAGCCAAAATTTTATCAGGAGAATCAAACCGGGAAAAATCGCCGACTTCAGCCAAAATCATAGCACCCATCCGGTAACTGATTCCTGGAATGGTAAGAATCGGAGAATGAATGCCATCCATGATAAGCTTTATTCCCTGTTCGATTTCATCAATCTCGGCATTTAGCTCACCAATTAATTTCAAGGTGTGCTTGAGTTCGAGCGATTTGGCCGGCATATTTGACCCGATTGAGGTTCTGGCAGCCTCCCGAAACAAGAGGGCGGTATCCCGTCCATAACGTCCGTTGGAGGCTTCGTGAAGCAGGTGGGTCAGTTTGGTAAGATGAGCGTAGGAAATATGGAAAGCACCGGGGAATTCGCTAAGCAAAGCAGAAACAGATGCCATATGGAGTGTGGGTACTAATTTCTCCAGTTCAGGGAAGAGAATCGTAACCAGCCGTGAAACAGAAGTTTTCAGTTTTGCCCGCTCTTTGACTTTATCAAAACGGTAACGGGTTAGTGACTTGAGTTCTTCGTTGTGATAAGATGTGTCTGAGTAGGACTTTAAGTTCACATCAGACATGAGCATTGTAGCAATCGTATGGGCATCAGCTTTATCCGTTTTCGTCTTTCTAAGGCTTAGACTTTTTCTGTAAAGATTGGTATGTAACGGGTTGATAACAAAGGTGGTCAGACCTTTATCAAGAAGATATCCCAAGATGTTATAACTGTAGTGTCCAGTGGCTTCAAGCCCTACTTTTACATTGGTTAACTCATCTGTAACGGATTCTATTTTCTGATAAAGTACATCAAAACCAATGCGGTTGTTTGGAATGGTAAATGCTTTGAAAAGCACTTCACCATCTGAATTCGTGATAAAGCAATCATGCTTATCCTTGGCAACATCAATGCCTGCGTATATCATGACAAAACTCCTTTTAAAGTATTTGATACTGTTTTTAGACCACGGGATCTCTCTGCAATTGTAACCTCGTTCTAAATAAACCGTCATGCGGTATCTAACTGATTAACAAATGAACAAAGAGACTGTGGTTAGAGCCTTTTTAAAACCATCAAGTGGTAGGAGGGATTCACTAATCCACAGTATCTAAAATCAGCATAGCGTATACCTAAGAAAAGGTAAAGAAAAGCTATGACTATATAATACGAGGAGGGATTCCCCTCCTTTTTTGCGCTCAGTGTTGTTTTAGCTGTTCTTCTGTTTTTCTGAAAAAATGTTTTGCCGCAAGGCCGGTTACGCACAGGATGACTGCGGAAGGGAGCAGTACAAAATAAATATTATTTGAAAAAACGTCAAACAGTATACCGTAGATAATCTGTCCCAGAGGCTGTGCACATAAGGAAATCGTTGCGGTATAAGCCATGACTTTCCCAATCATACGTTCCGGTGTCAGCTGCTGAATGATGGACAGGCAGAAAATAGAAAACACGCAGGCTGCAATCTGAATCAAAGCGAAAAAGGCGATCAGTGTTACATATCTCGGAAAAGTGCCGATGGGAATATAAAAGATCAGCCCTGCAGGAAGCAGAAACAAACCAATGCACAATATGGGAAGGTTCAGATTTCCGGTCCTGAATCTTGCTGCGGCCAGCCCGGCGATCACACTGCCGGCGAGACCGGCAAAACCCAGGATACTTTCGGCTGCACCGTAGTAACTGGCGCTCAGCCCGAGAACTGACCGTATGATAAACGGAAGCCCCACCAGAGCAACCCCCTGAACAAAAAACGCAGTGACCGATACCAGAAGCAGAGTTTTAAGAATAGAAGGCCTTACCCGGGATATAAAATGTGTACTGGCCTTCAGGTCATGTTTAACAATTTGCAAAATGTGTCCGTTTGTCTGTTGAGGTATGTAGTCAAGCCGGATAAAATATTCGAATATGGATGTTATAAAGAAACAGATAACGCCCGCATACATGACCGGTTTTAAACCAAAAGAAGAGTAAAGCATGCTTCCGATGAAGGGGGCGGCCAGGGTAGAAACGGCGGCGATCTGGTTGACAACTGCATTTCCGCGGACGATGTTATCACCCGTCTGCATCTGAGGAATACATGCCTGCACCGTGGGGCTCTCAAAGGTTCCTAAAACTGACAGGGCGATAAGAGCCGTACATATCACGGTAAGGTCGCTGACGCGCCCCATCATAAGTGCCGCCAGCAGTGTGACGACACCCGATATAAAATCCAGAGCGACCATGATACTGCGTTTGTTTGCACGGTCGGCAAGTACACCGGCAAGAGGGGATAAGAGAATGGCAGGCAGCATGGCAGCAGCCAGAAAACCGGCAAAAACAGCCGCAGAGCCCGTCACTTCCAGGACATACATTGACATTGCAAAATCAAGGATGCAATTGCCGAACAGAGAACTTGCCTGCCCTGCGACGAGTAATGTAAAATTTTTTGTAAATAGTTTGTTTTTCATAACGCCTCCTGAAATAAATCTAATTAGTTAGATATCCATCTAATGATACGACATACAAAAACACCTTTTGTTAGATGTATATAAAATATATAACATATTATTAGATGTAAGTCAAATATATTGGACTTATATCAACACTGAAGTGATCACTTATCGGCGCCGCCTCATTTGAAAAACCAGATTAAAATATTAAAACGAAGCACATATAAAGTGAATGTGAAAATTAAGAAAATTAATATATAAATTAAAAATATTAATTTCCGTATTGACTTTTATGATGAACGAGGTTATATTATTATCAAACAGAAAGGAAGTGACGGTATGAATAAGGTCATTAGCCGCTGCCCGGTGTGTGATCACGAGCTGACTGTGGCAAGACTCAAATGTGATGCATGTGACACAGTCATAGAAAATAATTTTCGGCTCGGAAAATTTGATTACCTGTCAGAGGGAGAACTGTATTTTACAGAGACTTTTATCCGATGCAGGGGAAATATCAAAGAGGTGGAAAAGGAACTGGGAATTTCTTACCCCACAGTTCGTTCAAAACTGGACGCAGTGATTAAAAAACTTGGTTATGAAACGGAACCTGACGAACAGGCAGTTAAAAAAGAAGAAATTTTAAAAGCACTGGAGAACGGAGAGATAACCGCAGAACAGGCGATAGCACAGCTAAAATAGGATTCATAAAATATGGAGGTTCATGATGGACGAAAAAATGAGGATTTTAAAAATGGTAGAAGAAGGGACAATTACAGCAGAACAGGCGTCAGAACTGATGGCAGCCATGAACGTGGAACTGCCGGTACAGCAGACAGCTATTGTAAAGAACAGTTATGATAAAAAAATGTTCCGCGTTATCGTAGACAGTGTCTCAGGCGATAAGGTAAATATACAATTTCCGGTAGGGGCTATCAAAAAAATACTGAGGGTGACGGGCAAACTTCCGATTCCTGAAAAAGATCTGGAGGGCATCGACCTGTCCAGCATGATGGACGCTATCTCTGAATGCCTGGAAGACGAGATAGAAGGCGATTTTGTCAACGTGGAGGCGGCAGACGGAACTACGGTCAGGATATTTGTTGACAAATAGAGGGTAAGTGTATGAAAGTAAAAATCAGGACAAAAGATTTTCGGTTCTCGATGCCTGTGCCCGTCAGCATGATCGGGTTCGTCGTAAAAATGATTCCTGACAGGGTGTTTGAGGATATAAGAGTTCATACACCGGATCCTTACCGCTGTCTGATCACAAAAGATAATATCAGTATGATACTGAGTGAATGCCTGGATATTCTGAGAGAGAATAAAGGCCTGGAGGCTGTCCATGTGGAGGCGGCAGATGGAACTTTTGTGTCGATAAAGCTTTAAAGGGAGCAGAATTGCTCCCTTTTTTGGTTCAGACAAAATTTTTTATATAGAAAAAATGGAGTGCAGCTTAGAGAGAAGATCTCTGAGGGTATCCTTAGAGAGTGTGTAATATACCCGCCCGTCTCTTTTCTCAACGTTTACAAGCTGATAAGTCAACAATACACTCATATGGTGGGAGACCGTCGCTGCTGTCAGATTCAGTTCCTCGGCTAATTCCAGATTATATTTTGGAGAAGTCATCAGCGAAAGCAGGATGTCGAATTTACTGCCGTCACTCAATGCTTTCAGGACCGGGAGCAGATTGCCACGAAAGTTTTGCGGTTTCTTCATCATTTGATACACATCGGCCACAAACAGACCGATATAGGCATTGCTGGTGGTTTCATTTGTATCGATTAGTTCGCCTGTTGGGAAAATCATGACTGGCGTCAGCACAGCATCTTCTTTCATAGCCGAACTTATATATTCGCCTGATGGGAAGTTTGCCAGAAGTTTATCCAAGGGCTTTCGGATAGCGGTGACAGCTTTTTCGTAAGCTGGGATGCTGTTAACTACAATGGCTGTGAGATTTTCAAGCTTCTTTTTTGGCGACTGCATGATCAGCATAAGCTTCCAGCAAATTTCGGAGGAAAAACCGACAGCCTGAAGTAACTGGATCAGTTCGTCCGTGGAAGGCGGTGCTGCGAAAGACTCTGCGTCGTCCGCAGTGAGCCTGTTTGCAAAAGCCAGAACAACAGCATCTTCCGTAATGCCGCCCGGATCACCCTCAAACCATTCGGTGTGTTCGGCACAGACAGTCTGAAGAAACAATATAAAATCATCGGCCTCGTCTGAAAAGAAAAAATCAAAATCCTCCAGATTTTCTGCGGTCATGTTCTTCTGAAATGCAGTTAGATATTTCTTATATGTGGCACCGGCCTTCTGGTAAAGCTCATCGCCGTTGATCCCGTGCTCAGCAGCTGCTTTATCCCAAACTTCCTTTGCCAGGCCTTCCGGGTGTGTACTGCTGTACAGCAAACCAATGATTTCAAAATATTTATTTAAATTCCTGTTGATCGTCATGTCTGTTTACACACTCCTTGGATAGATGTTTCTATTGTAGAGTATCATTGGGAAATGTGCAAGCGTTAACCGTATGTTTCCAATGATACTGGCTATTCGGGCGGCAGTTTGATACAATATGAAAGAAACAATCATGAAGTGGGGAGTCTTGAAAGATGAAGCAGTTTATTATGATACTTGAGGATGATGAAGATCTGGCGGAGGGGATTACGTTATCCCTGAACAGCCCCAAACTGGAATTTGTCCGCTGTCAGACGATAGCCGATGCCAGGGAAATGCTGAAAAACAGAATGTTTGACCTGCTGATCCTGGATATCAACCTGCCAGACGGAAGCGGTCTGAAATTCTGCCGTGAAATCCGCAGAACCAGCCGGACGCCGATTGCACTTCTGACGGCAAAAGATATGGAGCTGGATATTGTGACAGGATTTGAGTGCGGGGCGGACGATTATATCACAAAGCCGTTCAGCCTTATGGTGCTTCGAGCAAGAATACGCGCTCTGCTCAGGCGGAATGTAGAAGAACAGAAGTCGGAATACAGAGATGGTGTTTTCCGTTTTTATTTTGATAAGATGGAATTCTATAAAAACGGATGTCTGACAGAACTGAGCAAAACAGAGCAGAGAATTTTATATCTGCTCGTCTTTAATGAAGGAAAAATACTGACGAGAGAACAGCTGCTTGAATGGGTATGGCCGGAAGGTACAGAATATGTTGAAGACAATGCCCTGTCGGTGGGCATTCGGAGGCTGAGGGACAAGCTGGAAGATACATCTTCAAAACCTGTTTTTATTAAAACGGTCTATGGTAAAGGCTATATGTGGGAGAGAGGTCTGTGAACGGCTATATTTTGACTGCATTGATCACGCTCGGTCTGAGTGCTTTCCTGTGCGGGGCTGTCATAATACGTTACCGCAGGAAAACGGAGAACACGCTAGACAGTCTTCTTCAGGCACTGGATGGGGCTGTCGGCGGAGAACTGCCTGCCGCATCCTGTGATGAATCGCTGGACGGGGCGGTCAGAGAGAGGCTGAACCGTGTGGTGCAGATCACCAGAATGCAAAGTGATATAGCCAGGGAGGAGCGCGATGTTATCAAATCCCTGATTTCTGATATCTCTCATCAGGTGAGGACACCGCTTACGAATATCATGCTCTATACGGGACTCTTAAAAGAACAGAGCCTGGAAGAGGGGGCTGCCGCGCTCACTGACAAGATTGACCGGCAGACAGAAAAGCTGGATTTTTTCATGAGAGAGCTCGTAAAATCGTCCTATACAGAGCAGGCGATGATTTCCGTAAGCCCGGAGATGATAAATGTGGAAGAAGTCATAGATACGGCATGCCAGATGACAGAATTGGCCGCCATGAAAAAGAACATCGATTTGAAGATAGAAAAGACAGAGGCGTTTTGCTATGCGGATAAAAAGTGGACCACAGAAGCGCTTGGGAATGTTTTGGAAAATGCAGTGAAATATTCCCCGGAGCAATCCGCTGTTCAGATCACAACTGTTCTGTATGAGTCTTTTGTCTGCGTTAGGGTGCGGGATGAGGGTATCGGGATCAGGGAGGAAGAGCAGGGAAGGGTATTCGAGCGGTTCTACCGATCGGATGTTGTCAAAAATGAGCCTGGTTTCGGGATCGGTCTTTATCTGGTGCGCGCTGTGCTTTCAAAGCAGGGAGGATATGCGAGGATTAAGTCTAAGCCTGGAGAAGGGACGACGGTGGAAGTATATTTAGCGCGGACAAAAGTGTGAAGAATGCAGTCATTATCATATAGTGACTGCATTTTCAATTGTGTCAGATATGTCACCTTTGAGAAAGGTTTGAGAAAGAATACTTTGCTATGATGTAGCTGCCCTGAACAGTTACAATAATAGTTCAACGTCAGAGAAGAGGAGGTGCATAATGAATATTTTAGTTACAAAACAACTGAAAAAGTATTATGAAATGGGAGAAAATGTGGTCCGCGCACTGGACGGAATTGACCTGACAGTCGAAAAGGGTGAGTTCCTTGCTATCGTCGGGAAGTCTGGAAGCGGCAAATCAACACTTTTGCATATGCTTGGAGGACTGGACATTCCTACATCCGGCAAAGTAATTGTGGAGGGAAAAGATATTTCTGAAATGTCGAAGGATGAACTGACCATATTCCGCAGGAGAAAGATAGGGTTTGTATTTCAAAGCTATAACCTGCTTCCGCTTATGAATGTGTACGAGAATATTGTGCTGCCAGTCAGACTGGACGGCATCAGGCCCGACCAGAGGTATATCGGAAGAATTATAGAACTTTTGGGGCTTACGGAAAAAAAATACGTGATGCCAAATCAGCTCTCAGGAGGACAGCAGCAGCGGGTAGCGCTGGCCAGGGCACTGGCGTCCAAGCCTGCGATCATTCTTGCCGATGAGCCGACCGGGAATCTGGACAGCCATACCAGTCAGGATGTTCTGGGGCTGATCAGGACAACGAGTGAGCGCCTGGGCCAGACCATTGTGATGATCACGCACAATGATGAGATTGCCCAGATGGCGGGGCGAATCGTACGGCTTGAGGACGGAAGAATCTGCGGAGGTGACAGCGGTTATGATCAGAGTGCGGAATAAAAAAGTTGTGGCTGAAGTGGCACGTACTACCTGCAGAGCAAACAGAAAACAGAATCTGCTCGCAGCGTTTGCCATTTTACTGACGACGTTTCTGATAGCTGTCGTACTGGCACTCGGCGTCAGCTACTGGAACACTGTCTCGCTCAGACAGGTGAGGATGAACGGGATGGACTATGATATTGAGCTGACGGAACCCAGAGAAGATCAGATCAAAAAAATCCGTTCGATGGACGAAGTCAGATATGCAGGAGTGGCTGTTAAATGTGCTGTACTGGAGCAGTATCTGGGCAGAATGCTGGACAAGACGAGATTATACTGGCTGGATGAGACCTGTTGGGAAAAGCAGACAATCCCGGCGCTGGAGCGTTATGAGGGCAGTTATCCCGAGAAGGAACATGAGATCATGCTCTCATGGAGTGTGTTAAAAGCGATGGGTATCGAGCATCCGAAAAAGGGCATGGTTCTGCCGCTTGATTACTTCACGCTGGAGGAAGGCTCCAATGAAGAAATTCTGGAACAGGATTTTATCCTGACCGGCTGGTTTGTCGATTATACCGGGAGAGACAGCGGATATATATCCAGAACTTTCTTTGAGCGGACGGGGGTGAAACAGACAGATTTTACCCAGGGGTGCCTGAAAATTTCGTTGAATCACGCATTGTATTCAGAGGATGATATTGTAAAGATGCAAAATAATATCGATCTGGGATATAATCAGATCATAGAGGCTGATTACGATATGATAGAAAGTTTTTGTAAAACTGCAATCGGGCTTGCGGGGATGCTGGCCATGATCTTTATAAGCGGCTATCTGTTCATTTATAATACCATGTACATTTCAATTTCAAAAAATATCCGGTATTACGGGCAGTTGAAGACGATCGGTATGACTTCAGTTCAATTGAAAGGCATCATTTACCGCCAGGCACTTGGGAATTTTCTGATCGGAGCGCCGCCGGGGCTTGCGGCAGCAGCGTTGCTTGGCAGGGCCGTGATTCCTGAGATCCTGCATCTGCTCAACGCGTCACTGGGCACAGGGGAGGTCGTGCAGGCACAGCCGTGGGTTTTTATAACAGCGGGGGCATTTGCATTTTTGACCAATATAGTGAGCAGCAGAAAACCGGCAAAGATGACCGGGGAATGCTCTCCGATTGAGGCCATCAGGTATACAGGAGGTTTGGGGAGCGGCAAAGCGCGGGAGAGAGAAGGCGGAGGCATTGTCTTTATGGCATTTCAGAATATGTTCCGGAATAAAAAGCAGGCGGTCGTAATCTTTCTCTCTCTGATCATAGCGGTATCCGTGTTTCTCATCGTGAATGTATATATCAGGGAGAATGACGCGAAGTTAATATTGGATACGATCTGCTCCCGGGATATTGAATTTAAAAATGAAACCACGCTGGAGGACGACAGGCAGCAGCTGATCACGGACGACAGGATTGCCCGGACAGAGGCGGTCCCGGGGGTGAAGCGTGTGCGCAGGGTATCATCAACCGCAGCTGTTGTTCCGTATCAGGAAGAGATATACGGGACATATCTAAGAGAATTGTATGAGTCGAGATACAGCCCGGGAAATTACGAGGAGGATATGGTATCGTATCAGAAAAATCCGGAAAATGGCCGTTTTATGCCGCGTTTTATCGGCATTGATGAGGCGGGATTTGAAGTACTGAATGAATCGCTGGGAAATGTGCTGGATAAAACGGAGTTTGAAAATGGAGAGACAGCTGTGTTGGTCAGTTATTTTACGGACGGGGACAGTGGTTTAACGGGAAAGACGGTCCGCTTCTCACTGCCAGAAGGGCGGGAGCCTGAAAAAGAATATTCTGTCCGGATCGCAGCGGTCGGCGATGGGACCATCAATCCGGCGTACTTTGCAGGAGGTTATATACCGGATATTATTGTCAGTGAAAAATATGCGAAAAAACTGCTGGGGGAGACATTTGCTGAGCTGATCGATATAGAGTATCAGAGAGCCTATTCAAAAGAAACAGAACAAAAAGTAAAAGAAGTTTTCGCCGGAGACAAAAAGATCTCCTGGGAGTCGAAACTGGAGCGGTATGACGACATGAAAAATTCTGAGATGCAGGTTAAAGTGCTGGGGAACAGCATCGGGATCATCATGGCGGTTCTGGCAGTGCTGAATTATCTGAATATGATGGCAGCCGGTATCCAGAACAGGATGCACGAGTTTGCTATTCTGGAAAGCATTGGCATGACTTCCGGACAGATCAGAAAAATGCTGACGCTCGAAGGAGCAGGTTATGCATTGATTTCAATTATGGCAGCAATCCTGACCGGCATTCCGTTCAGTTACGTAGTTTTTCAGAATATGAATATTTACCGTATCCCCTATACGATTCCATGGCGGGAGAATCTGTTTTTATTTACAGTGATCGCGTGTCTGTGTATGATCATGCCGGCATTGATATACCGTAAGACCCAAAAAGAGAGTATGATTGACAGGCTGCGCAGAAGTGAGGAGCAGTGATATGCAGAGCATTGACAGTCAAGCGGGAATATCCCGCGTCATGTTATTCTTTCCTGAAAGAAGGAGGTACAACAAATGTATGCATGGGAGCAAATCCAGAAAACACTGGACTATATCGATGAAAACCTTGGGGAACCGCTGAAGATTAAGCAGCTTTCTGAGATAGCGGCGTTGTCGCCGTTCTACTATCAGCGGCTTTTTGGTCGCCTTGTGAAAAAGCCCGTGATGGAATATATCAGGCTGCGGAGGCTTGCCAGAGCAACCGAGGTGCTGGCGGACAACGACAACAGGATCATAGATATTGCGCTGGACCTTGGTTTCCAGTCACATGAACATTTCACGAGGACTTTTAAAGAGACCTTTGGCATGACACCGGACGAATACCGCGGCAATCCCATACCTTTGAACCGGATGACAAAACCGCAGCTTCTGCTGAACTATGTGTTTCTGGACGAGGGAATACCGCTGGTCACTGATGGTATTGTCCTGGAGATCAGCAGACGTACACTGAAGACACCGGAATATTTTATCGGCATGGAGAAAAAGATGCCGGTCCAGTTTCTCGACGGACTCGGAGTGGAGTCGGGAGTTGATCCGCTGGACACTCTGTGGCGTACGTTTCATGACCAAAAAAGAGAACTGGATATTCTGGTCAATGAGGGGGATGAAATTGGTGTGGCATATCCATGCTGCGAGGAGGGGTATTTCACTTATTTTGCAGGCGGCGAGGCAAAGGACAGTGAGGGGAGAGACGGATACAAAAGCTGGCAGCTTTCCCCGGGCGAATATCTCATCTGTTCGTTCGAGGCTGAAAATTTTGAGACATTGGTCATGGATACCCTCTATAAAGTGCAGCAGTATGTATTCGGCACGTGGCTTCCCAGGCGTCAGCTGCAGACAGAACCCTTCTGCGCGGAACGTTATGCGAGCCACAGCCGGGATACGAAGAATATGGAAATCTGGCTGAAGCTGTCTGCCCGGGGCGTGGGCGATCTCCCGCAGTGATGTCAGGAAGATAGAAGCAGAAAAAGTTTTCATTGTGCAAGAAGATATCTGTCAACCGGTTTCAGCATATAATTTCTCAGTGTATGTACTGTGGGCGGGCAGGTCAGGAGTGTGTAATGGAAAAAAAAATAAACTTTATGGTCAATGTAGGATATTATCTGACGATTTCTGTGATGATAATCTGGGGCGTTCAATATCTGTTACCAATGGTAATGCCGTTTCTGATCGCTTTTCTTGTGGCGGGAATACTCAACCGCCCTGTGAGAAAAGTTTCAGTAAAAAAACCAGCGATTCAAAAACCGGCAGCAGTTTCTTTAACAGCAGGAGTTTATATTTTTTTGGTTTTTCTGATGATCATAATTGGAAGTAAAGTCACAGGTTTACTCGGAGGACTGCTGGTCAAATTACCGGATGTTTATATCCGCGAGATCCTGCCCTGGCTGAATGAAGTGATAGATAAGATTATATCCATATTTGCCAGAGGGGACAAGACGACAATATCCATGCTGGATAAGAGCCTGAATGAGCTCACACAAAATCTGGGCCAGTGGGTTTCTCAGGTATCTGTAAATGCATTATCATTCGTTTCGGGTTATGTGGCGGGAATACCTGGTCTTGTGGCTAAAACTATCATTACAGTGGTGGCGACCTTCTTTTTTTCTGCGGATTACGATAGGATTGTGGGAGCTGTGGAAGGGATAATCCCTGAAAAATGGAAAAGCTGCTACAAAAAAATGAAAATGTACAGTCTGAGTGTCATTGGCGTGTATATCCGGGCGTATATTCTGCTGATGGCCATCACATTTGTGGAACTCAGCGCAGGGCTCCTGCTGATGCGTGTGCCGCATGCCGTGCTCATAGCGCTGGCGATCGCCGTGTTTGACATGCTACCGGTCCTCGGTACCGGAGGAATTCTGATCCCGTGGGGGATTGTGATGGCAGTCCGCGGGGATCTGAAGACAGCGGCAGGGATGCTGATCCTGTATCTTGTCACCACTGCTGTCAGAAATATCCTGGAACCCGGATTGGTAGGAAAGCAGATCGGGCTGCATCCGCTGGCAGCACTGATCGCCATGTTTATGGGGCTGAAGCTGTTTGGCCTGGCAGGCATGATCGGCCTGCCCGTCTGTCTTTCCGTTATTGTTATTGCGCATCGCAGAGAAGAGTGAGGAAAGCCTTCATGGGGGCGTTAAGGTATTTGTCCCGGTGCCATATTGCTGACAGTTCGCTGCGTAAAGGAAGTCCGTCAACGGACAGGCGGACAAGATCACCGTTCCTCAGTGAATTTTCTATAAGGAGATCAGGAAGAACGGTGATGCCAAGCCCTGATTTTGCCGCTTCGATCAGTGCAAGGGAATTGACGCTGGTCCATGAGGGTCGGACGGTATGTCCGGCGAGAAGAAGCATACTGTCAAGCACATCACGGATGGCACTTCCTTTTTCGCGCAACAACAGGCTTTGACTGCAAAATGATCCCAGATCCATTGGGGCTGACGTACATAAATAACCGGGGGCACACACAGCATTCAGGGCATAGGCAGCAAATGTGCGGCAGGAAAAACATCCCTGGGGACGTGAGCCTTCGATCAGTGCGAGATCAGCTTTTCCGAGACGCAGGATATCCATCGCGTTGGCTGCACTTACGACCTCGACTGTGACCTCGACATTTGGCCACTGTGCCTGAAAGGTTTTCAGCAGGGACGGAAGCCAGAAGGCAGCGATGGTGATACTTGAGACAATGTGGATGGGAGCTTCACCTTCCAGACGGTCCATGCGGTCTTCCAGTGCCTCGCAGGCGGCCAGAATGGGAAGCACGTCTTCGAGCAGAAGCCGGCCGCTTCTGGTGAGCTGTACGCGCTTGCCTAACCGGTCAAACAGGACTGTCCCTGTGCGTGCCTCAAGCTCACGGATGGCCAGGGAAACAGCCGGCTGTGTGATAAACAGCTTAGACGCCGCTTTTGTAAAATTACCGGTTTCGGCGACTGTTTGAAATATCAGAAAATGCCGGAGAGACATCATGGCAGAATCCTCCTGTTCCATAAGTAAAATTTATGATTATTATAAAATAATATCGTTTTTAGTATGGGGTTGCAAGTGATATAATGAAAAACAGAGAAACGAAAAAGAAAGCAGGAGATGACAAGAAGATGCGGAAAAAAATGAAACTGTGGGTGTGGCTTTCAGGAATCAACCTGTTTATCAGTGCATTCACATTTGGCGGGGGATATGTAGTAGTACCGATGATTCGAAAATACTATGTTTTTCAAAAAAAACTGTTCAGTGAGGAAGAATTGATGGATATGGCAGCGATCGCCCAGTCATCCCCGGGGGCGATCGCTGTCAATCTGTCTGCACTGGCGGGATATCGGACGGCGGGTGTGCCTGGAATAATAATCAGTGCCGTCTCGGCGGTGATCCCGCCGCTGGTCATACTGGCGGTGATTTCCGCCTGGTATGCGGCATTTGCCGCGAATACCGCGATTGCAGCTGTTTTAAATGGTATGCAGGCAGGGGTTGCCGCACTGATTGTAGATTTTGTGGTGGACATGACGGGAATGATACTGAAAGAAAGATCTCTGATGCTGACGTTGATGATGCCGGCATGTTTTGTGGCATGTTTCATTTTTAATATCAATGTTGCGGTGATCCTGATCGTCTGCTGCTGCCTGTGCGCGGCACAGGTCTGGATTGGAAGGGGGCGGTGAGATGAGAATCTGGCAGCTTTTTATGGCATTTTTTCAGATTGGTCTGTTCAGCATCGGGGGAGGCTACGCGGTCATTCCTTTGATTCAGGAGCAGGTGGTGGCCAGCCACGGGTGGGTTTCTCAGCAGACGTTTACAGATATCATCACTATTTCCCAGATGACACCCGGACCCCTGGCGGTCAATACATCAACTTTTATCGGGCTGCAGGTGGCAGGCATCCCCGGAGCGGTGCTGGCAACCTTCGGATGCGTTATCTCCGGGGTTGTCATATCTTCCGCACTATACAGCTTCCTGAAGAGACACCGGAAATCTGTCTATGTACTGGAGATTTTCCGTGGTTTGAAAGCGGCTTCATCGGGACTAATCGCATCTGCAGCGGTTACAATCCTGATGGTGGCATTTACCGGAGATGCACAGTGGACGGGGAGGAGCAGTATTGACTGGACTGTGGCAGCGATTTTTATGGTCTCCCTGTTCTGCCTGAAAAAATGGAAATTAAATCCAATCCTGGTTATCGTGGCAACAGGTATCCTTGGAGGGCTTATCAGGTAGGGGCGCGGGGCAACGGTTGTCTGTCGTATGATCAGCGTACAGGGATATAGTCCGGCGTGGATTCTTCGTCGGTTGCTTCCAGCCTGAAGATAACGGGCCGGAGACCGTCATTACAGCTGCAGATAGCGACACCGGGCTTCCTGATCCAGTCACCGTAGTAAAACAGTTTTGTTTTCAGGCCGTGTGACAGGGCAAATACATACTGATAAATTGCTTTCCACGCCTCGTCACAGAGGCCATCGGGTTTTGCATAGTCTGCGTAGAACTCCTGGCCTTCTTTCAGCATCGGACAGGCGGTCAGTCCGCTTGCACCGTACTCTTCGGCTAATTCCTTGTCCAGGGTAGTTTTCAATACTGTGATTTTAACTTTTTTCATGTTTTTTTGCTCCTTCTTCTTATTTTTTTTAAAACTGTGATAAAATACAAATATGATGGTTACTGATCTGTAAAGCGGAAGGATGGTGATTTTCTGTGCTCACACCACGTTATTTTTTTACAAATGATTTCAGCCGGTTTGATGAGTATTTCCTCTCACAGCCGCACAGGAAACGGATGATTGCCAGGGGGGAATACCTGTGGGAGCCGGGACAGCCGTTTCAGAGAATTCATTATATTCTTTCCGGCATTGCACAAAATTGCCTGGAGCACGAGAACGGTCATCGAAAGATCATTTCATTTCACAGCATTCGGACCGTGTTTCCAGGATACCATCAGCAGGATTTTAAAATTGAAAGTGCGCTTGTCACGAAAGCGATCTCAGACATGCAGGTGCTGGAGTTCACGAAGGCAGAGTTTCGTACAATGTTTGAGAGCAATCCGCAGCTGAGTGCGGCAGTCGTGGAGTGGTATTCTACATATGTAAATCTGCTGCTGTATGAGGCTGCCCATCAGGAATACAATCATTCGTTTATCAAGCTGTGTAATCTGCTGTATTTGTTTGCCCGGAATGTATCTGAAAGTACGGCATATATTATTCAGCTGACACAGGATGAAATTGCGGATATCCTCGCCGTTAACCGTGTAAATCTGGCCAGACACTTTGCGCGTCTCAGAAACGAACAAATCATTGCCACACATCGGAAATGGATTGAGATTATTGACCTGCCTGCACTGGAAAAATACTGTTCCGAGGAAACGCTGCTGCGCTGATATGTCGGCGGAATACGGTTACATTTTACAATGAGGAGGATATTATGTCTGTAATAAAAGCTACATTTCCGCGGAGGATGGTGCACATAACCTGTGGAGCAGGTTTCTTTCGTTATCGTCGCGACTTCCTTTACCAATGAGCCGCCTGGGAAAATATATGTTATACTATGGTTGTTTAACGAAATCTGTGCCGGTCAGAGGGGGCATGGCTAAAAGGAGTGAGGAAGCTGCATGATTTTATATTTTAGTGGAACAGGAAACAGCGCGTATATTGCCAGACGGGTAGCTGAATTGACCGGGGACAGTCTGATCTCGATGAATGACAGGATTCAGGGACATGATTTTACAGACATAGAAACAGATAACAGTCTGGTCTTTGTAGTACCTGCCTATGCGTGGAGAATTCCGCGGGTTGTGGAGGCATGGATTGACAAAACCCGTTTCAGGGGGAACCTGCAGGCTTACTTTATTATGAACTGCGGCGGCAATATCGGAAATGCCGGCAAGTATATCAAGAAGCTCTGCGATCGAAAAAAGATGACTTATATGGGAGTTACGGGTATTATCATGCCGGAAAATTATATTGCCCTTTACGAAGCGCCGGATAAAGCAAAAGCGAGACAGATTGTTGAAAAGGCAGAGCCTTTGATTATGTCGGCAGCAGAGATAATCCACAGGGGAATGGCATTTCCTGAATATAAGTATAAAGTTGCTGACAGATTAAACAGCTCCGTGGTAAATTCTGTGTTTTATCAGTTTATAGTTAAGGCAAAGAAATTCAGGGCTTTGGATAACTGTACAGGGTGTGGAAAATGTGTAAAAGAATGTCCGCTTAATAACATCCGGATCGCAGATAATAAACCCGTATGGGGAAAGAACTGTACCCACTGTATGGCATGCATCTGTAAATGCCCGGCAGAAGCTATTGAATATGGAAAAAACAGTGTCGGTAAAGAGCGTTACCAATGTCCGTTGTAGATTCTGTTCAGCTGCGGGGTATCGGGTCTTATGAAAAGATATGCAGGGGTCTTCTGAAAGATCAGCCGTAGAGTAAAATCTACGGCTTTTTCTGTGCAACCGCTCCTGATACTGCTGTTCCATATGATCAATGGATAACAGGGGCTTTACAGATTCTGTGAACAGATAATAGAAATCTGATTTACCGTGTCCTGATGTGTAATGATCTTATCCTTATGAAGGTAATCACGCAGGTAGATAAGCGGCAGATAGCCCTGCTGGAACAGATCCTGTGAGATGGAAAAGTCAATCTCTCCGCTTTGCAGCAGAGAACGTGTGCGTTCTGAGATATCGTGGCAGATCACTCGGGTTTTCCCTGTACACGCTGCCGCCTCCACGGCCCTGACACAGGCGGAGACGCTGCGGTTTGCCATATAGACGGCAGCTATATCACCGCTATCCTCAAAGGCCTGCAGGATCTTTTTGTAAGTAATCTGATAGTCATTGTAAGTCTCGATCACTTCGATCTGTTCATTTGAAAAACCGATCTCCTCCATACGGTCACAGAAACCCTGAAGCCTGGTGCGGTGTCCGTCGAATTCCAGATTTCCTACGGCGGCAAGTATCTTACCCTCCTGCGGAATACATTTTCCTATCAGTTCAGCGGCGATGCGCCCGCTTTTTTTATAGTCCTGTCCCACGAAGCAGAGGCGCCGGCTGTCGGGCAGATCGGAGTTGAATGTGATCACCGGGATTCCCTGTTCAGTGAGCCGGGCGATTCTGTCCTTGATAGCAGGGTCATTGACGGTACACAGAGCAATGCCCTGTACATCCTGATGGATCAGATTTTCCAGTTTTTCCAGATTTTCCTCGGGTATATCGGTCTGGCATTCCTCGACGATGACTGTTACATTGAAGTCAGACAGTTCTGAGCGAGCCGCCTCGATGCCGTCTGAGACTTCCCATTTGAAATGTCCGGACCAGTTGGGCAGCAGCACACCAATCTTAAGCGGTGTGAAATTCTGATTCAGCAGTGTTTTCTGATAGGCATTTCTGGGTGAGAGGTATCCGGTCTTCTGGATGGCATCCATGACCCGTTCATAGACTTCCGGACTGACATGGGCACGGCTGTTCAGCACGCGGTCCACGGTACCGCGTGAGACACCGGCCATATCTGCCACCATCTGGATGGTAGGTTTTTTATTTATCATAATGTGGATATTCCTTTCATAATGCAGTCCACAGACATTGGGCGTGTGCAAAAGCACATGACAAACAACAAAACAAATGGTTTTATATAGTTGGATTTTAACACAGGCACAGAGTATTTGTAAATAGTACGTTCGGTAATTTCACTAATTAAAACACAGGGGAACCCGCGTAAAATAAGGATTTTTGAAAATAGATATATGCAAAATCAACAAAATATATGATAAAAAAATAACGCATATTGACATCCGATGATTGAGCAGATATAATCATAAGTGCAAAAGCACAAATGTTACAAAAGCACAAAAAGTTGAGACAGGAAATGAAAATTGTTACTGGGAATCAAGGATTATCGGGAGGATTTGCCATGAAAGCGGGAATTATCGGAGCGGGAAGAATCGGTAAGGTACATGCAAAGAATATTGCAATGTTCGTGCCGGAGGTTGAGATCAAGACGGTTGCTGATCCATTTATGAATGATGAGACAGAAAAATACCTGAAGACAACCTGCAGAGTTTTAAATGTGACAAAAGATGCGGAAGACATTCTGAATGACCAGGAAATAGAGGCTGTGCTGATCTGTTCTTCAACAGACACACATTCCAAATACATAATAGAAGCGGCAAAAGCCGGAAAACATATCTTCTGTGAAAAACCGGTTGATTATGATCTGGCAAAAGTACATGAAGCGATCAACACGGCAAAAGAAGCCGGCGTAAAGCTGCAGATCGGATTCTGCCGCCGTTTTGACCACAATCACAGAGGCGTGTATGACATGGTCAGGGCAGGAAAAGTCGGAGATGTTCAGATGATCAAGATCAGCTCCAGAGACCCGGAGCCGCCGTCGATCGACTATGTGAAAGTATCCGGCGGGATCTTCTATGATATGATGATCCATGACTTTGACATGGCACGTTTTCTGGCAGGGGCAGAGGTGACAGAGGTGACCGCAGCAGGTTCCGTCATGATTGATCCTGCCATCGGAGAGGCTGGAGATGTAGATACAGCGGTCGTTATGCTGAAATTTGAAAATGGTATCATCGCAACTATTGACAACAGCCGGAAAGCCGTTTATGGTTATGATCAGAGGGTGGAAGTATTCGGATCAAAAGGCTGTGTGCGCAATGAAAATGATGTGCCGAACACCGTGGTATTATCAGATGAGTGCAGGACCAGCTATGAGAATACTTACAAGATCATGTGGGACCGCTACACAGGAGCTTTCGTTTCCGAAATCCAGGCTTTTGTGGATGCGATCGTAAATGATAAAGAAACCCCTGTAACCGGTATCGATGGGTTATACCCGGTACTGATGGCAGCAGCGGCAACCAGGTCCCTGAAAGAGGGAAGACCAGTAAAAATTTCGGAGGTAGAATAAGATGGGTGTAAAAAAATGTGCATGTATTGACACGCTGTATACAGAGCTTCCATGGGAAGAGCGATTTGCGGCAGCGAAAAATGACGGTTTTGAAGCGGTAGAATTCTGGGACTGGAGAATCCGTGATCTGGAAGCGACCAGAAAGGCAGCCGAGGCGGCAGGTATCATGATCAGCGGATTCAACGGAGATGCTGATTATTCTCTGGTGGACCCGACACATAAAGAAAAATATATTGACTATCTGAGACAGTCTGTTCAGGCGGCAAAAACAGTTGGTGCGAAAAGTGTCACCATCCATTCCAATGCGCTGGGTGACGGCGGCGTTGTAGTGAACCACTATGATGATCTGTCTGATACGGTGAAGCTTTGCTCCATGTATGACATGCTGCTGGAATGTGCGAAGATTGCAGAGGAGGAAGAGATCAACCTGAATCTGGAAGCTTTGAACATTACCACAGACCATGTTGGAAACTTCCTGAAATACACACAGATGGGGGCTGAGATATGCCATCTGATCGGTTCTCCGAGACTGAAACTTCTGTACGATGTTTACCATATGCAGATCAATGAAGGATGCATCTGTGATACCATCACGAACTATGTCGATCAGTTCGGTCATATCCATGTAGCGGATGCACCGGGACGTCATGAGCCGGGAACAGGTGAGATCAACTACAAAAAAGTGCTGAGACATCTGGAAGCATGCGGTTATCAGGGTCTGGTGGGATACGAATTATTCCCGCTGACAGACACGGCAGCCGCTGTAAAAGCAATCATGGAAGAATGCTGATAAAAAAACTAATATTACATAAATAAAAAGCTCCCCCTGCAGCGGGCCGTTTGGAAATCGGCCGGGCAGGGGGAGTTTCTTTCGCTTAAAAAAGGAGGGCCGGGGTGATAACCCCGGCAGGTATGAAAAAGAAACTATATGATAAAAGTAAAATGATTTTTACTGGTAAAATCAGTATAACCGAAAAATGTGTGCAGAGTGTGACAGAGAAATAAATGATTTCTGAAGAGATTTTGAAGAAAAAAGAAAAAAATATGCACTATTTATGATACAATGAACACAGTGTGAACAATATGAAAAATGGGGTAGGAGTAAAGGAACATCATAAGTAATTTGATGCGGGAGGAAACAAGATGTTATCCAGAAAGGATATGAAAAAAAGAGGAAGACATTCTTTAAAGAAACACTATCTGATGTTCGTGGCGGTCTGCATGATTGCCGGATTTTTAGGGGCGGAATTCACGAATTCCCTCAATATGATCAGATCTTATTCAGAGGAGAATATACAGATTTCCGGCAATGAGAAAGCCGCTTCCACAGGTGCACTGAGCGGGGGCAGGGGAATGTCGGATGTGCTGGACGAGATTCTAAGCGGCAGAGAGGAAGAGGGGAAAAAGCTGTCTGATGAGCTTACCAGGCAGCAGATTGAACAGGCAGAAAAAGGAAACCCTGCGCTCGGAAGAAGCAGGGGTGTACTGGCACAGGCTGTCAATGCTGTCAGTTCCGGTTCAATTTTTGTCACGATCATCTCGGCTTTAAATTCTGTGATCGGCTCAGAGAGTATCGCGATTGCAATTTTGATCATTGCCAGTCTGCTGCTGTCATTTGGAGTATGGTTTTTCATAAACAATGTATATACGGTCATCTCCAGACGAATCTTCCTGGAAGGACGATGCTACGATAAAGTCCCCGTGCAGCGTTTCATGTTTTTGCTCCGGGTTAAAAAATGGCTCAGGGCATCCTGGACAATGCTGGTCACCTATGTACTGTATACCCTCTGGTGCCTGACGATCGCAGGCTGGGTGATAAAGCGATATTCCTACTATCTGGTACCGTATATTGTGGCGGAGAATCCGGATATCCCTGCACTACGGGCGATCACCCTTTCCAGAAAAATGATGAAAGGGCACAAGTGGGAATGTTTTATCTTTGAACTGTCGTTTATCGGGTGGAATATTCTGGACCTTGTCTCCTTTGGCTTATGCGGTATTTTGTATTCTAATCCATATAAAGTGGCTGCGTTCAGTGAATACTATACACAGCTGCGCAGTCAGGCGAAGGCGGCAAATATGGAAGGCACTACATATTTAGATGACGCTTATCTGTTCGAGAAACCAGATGAAAGTCTTTTGGAAGAAAAATATGCAGACGTGCTTGCGGTCATAAAGGAGCCGCCGGCAGAGATGGAAAAACTAGGGGGGCTCCGCGGCTTTTTTGTCAATTACCTGGGCATTATACTGCTGAATACAAGAGAAGAAAAAGAGTATGAAAAACATCAGGCACGGAAAATCCAATTCCATGCATTGACATATGTAGTGGAAGGCAAAGTATATCCGGGCAGGCTTTCCCCCATCCCGGAGGCCATGAAGCGTACCAGGGTGGAAACACTGAACTATATGCGCCACTATTCGGTCTGGTCGCTTGTGATGCTGTTTTTCAGCTTTTCATTTGTGGGGTGGCTCTGGGAGGTCAGTCTGCATCTGATCTCTGACGGAGAGTTTGTGAACCGCGGGGTACTGCACGGACCATGGCTGCCGATCTATGGTTCCGGAGCAATTCTGATCCTGGTACTGCTGAACAAAGTGCGCAGATACCCGGCTCTGGAGTTCCTGTGCGCTGTTGTCCTGTGCGGGATCGTGGAGTATGGCACGTCATATTACCTGGAAGTGACCCATAACGGCAAGAAGTGGTGGGATTACAGCGGTTATTTCCTGAATCTGCACGGGAGGATCTGTGCGGAGGGGCTCCTGGTGTTCGGCATGGGAGGAGTGGCATTCGTGTATATCCTGGCGCCGCTTCTGGACAATGTATTTAAGAAAGTTCAATACAGGATTATGATTCCTGTCTGTGCAGTGCTTTTGGCTGCGTTTATCACAGATCAGGTGTATTCCTCAAAACATCCGAATACGGGCAGGGGAATCACGGATTATGAGGCCTGCTGTGGAGAGTGGCTGATACCCGGATGCAGGCGGACAATCATATAAAAAGAAGGAGCTTGGTATATGCTGGCAATCTATTTATCACCGATATATATTCTGCTGAATCTCTATATTATACGGTGGCTGATCTGGTGGATGAGTGCCTGCAGCAGACATTTTAAGAAAAAATGGGTGCGCGCGGCGGTTGTTGTGACCTATTCGTTTTTTGCGCTCTCGCTGGTCATAGGCTTTTTGCTGCCGGTCGGAAAGCCCCAGCGCTTTATGAAACTGATCGGGAATTACTGGCTGGGCGTACTGCTCTATGTGATTCTGACGGTTATCATAGCGGATATGATCAGGGTGATCCTGCTCAGAATACCGCGCGTTGACAAGAGAAAGCTGCGGTCGAGGAGAACTTTTGTGATCACCGGGACGTTTTGTATTGTGCTAATTACGGCGGTCAGCCTCTGGGGGGCTGCGAATGCCAGGATTGTACGGACTACCAGATACGATGTGACGGTAGATAAGAGTGCGGGTGATCTGAAGTCACTGAATATCGTGCTGGCGGCAGATCTGCATCTGGGGTATAATATCGGATGCCGCCAGATGGAACGGATGGTCAGGAAGATTAATGCGGAAAACCCGGATCTTGTAGTTTTCGCAGGAGATATCTTTGATAATGAATACGAAGCGCTGGACGATCCCGACAGGCTGATAAGCATATTGAAAGGCATCAAGAGCCGATATGGGGTATATGCCTGTTATGGCAATCATGATATCGAGGAAAAGATTCTTGCAGGATTTACATTTCACAAAAAAGGTGATAAGAAAGTGAGCGATATTCGAATGGACGGGTTTCTGGAGAAAGCAGGGATTCAGCTGTTAATGGATGAGGAAGTGCTGATTGATGACAGCTTTTATCTTTACGGACGCCCGGACCTGGCGAAGCCCGGGCGGGGGATTGCAGTCCGAAAGACCCCTGAAGAGATTACAGAAAATATGGATCATTCCAAACCTATCATCGTGATGGACCATGAGCCAAAGGAACTTCAGGAACTGGCAGATGCCGGGGTGGATCTGGATCTGTGCGGGCATACACATGATGGACAGATGTTTCCCGGAAACCTTACGATTGAACTGATGTGGGAAAACGCCTGCGGGTACCTGCAAAAGGGGAAGATGCATAATATCGTCACATCGGGAGTCGGGCTGTTTGGTCCGAATATGAGAGTGGGCACGATCGCAGAAGTCTGCCAGATTACGGTACATTTCAACGGGAACTGAAATCCGGGTGTTTTCGCAAGAAAGTCCATATTCAGCCGGGAGAGGCGGCAGAATGCGATAAAAACGTATTGAAAATACACAAAGTTTTCCATATCGCCGGAAAAGCCTTCTGTTTTATAATGAGTATAAGATGAAAGAAGGAGGACTCATAATGGAAAATAAACGTGTCCTGAGTGCGTGCAAACTGGCCGCATTTTTATATAGCCTTTGTACCAATATTCTTGCACCTCTGCTGGTCTCGATTGGCAGGGAATTCGGAATAGGGCTACAGAAAAGCGGGGGGATGTTCCTGGCTTTTTTTGCCGGTAATTTTGCAGCGTGCACCGTCAGCGGATGGCTGGTGGGACGATTCGGAAAAGTCATAGTGTTTTACGGCAGTCTGGTATGCATGACGGTCCTTTGCGGTATTATCGGGGCGGCCCCGTCATTCTGGGCAGTATGTACCGCATTGTTTCTGCTGGGATTTGCGACCCTGATCATGCAGGTGACTGCAGTTTCCATACCTGCCGATATAGCCGTCGGAGATACGGCCTCCGCGGTGAGCGGGGTGCAGGCATTCTGTGGTTTTGGTGCACTGGCAGGCTTATTGTGGTCTGGTATCGTGCTTGCCCTGGGGGTTTCCTGGAGGATGAGCTACCTGTCGTTTGCTGCGGTATCGCTGGCAGCTACGATCTATATACTGGGCGTTAAGTTTCCGGTACTTCCATGTTCTGGTTCAGGGGGATTTCGTGAGATGAGAGGGCTGTTGAAGAATAAAAGCTTTCAGCCGACATTTCTCTGTCTGTTTCTGTACGCGGGAGCCGAAACGGCAATCTGCAGCTGGCTGGTGACATATCTGACGGAAAGCCTGGGCTTTGCCTCGCTGGAGGCTTCCGCTGTAACGGGAACTATCTGGGGCGGTGTATTTGTCGGCAGGCTGGTCTGCGCGAAACTGACCAGGAGAATCCGGCCTGCAGTTATTGTGATGAGTATGATTCCCATAAGTGCAGCCTGTGTGCTTGCCATTGTACATCTTCAGGGTCCGGCTGTGTGTGTGGCTGCAGTTGTGTTGGGGCTCAGTATGTCGGGTATCTGGCCGCTCACCGCATCAAAGCTGGTGGATGATGAAAGATATGACAGCGGAACCACCATTTCGATTGCATTCTTATTCAGTTATATCGGCAATTCACTGGTTCCCTATATGATCGGAGCTATCGGGGAACGTGTGGGTCTTGCAGCGGCTATCACGGCCGATGGCCTGATATTGTGTCTTCTGTTCTTGGTGTTTTCACTGTCTCAGACGGCTATCCGTCAGAGAATTTTCGGGGGAAGTGTTCAGTTGGAAAAGGAAGGTTAAAACGTCTATGGCGGAAATGATGAAACATATTGTGTACAATGAAGAGGAGAGGCGGATGCTGCCGCCGGATGTTCCGCATCTGATGCATATCAATGACAATGAATGGATGGAAAGCGGTCATCTTCACCTGATGCATCAGCACAGCGACTGCTTTGAGGTGTTGCTGATCCACAAAGGGAGAGGATTGTATACTCTGGGATATCACCAGTATGAAGTCTGTGAAGGAGATATTATACTTTGCAACAGTAATACGGTGCATGAGGAAGTCCCCAAGACATGGCAGGGATATCAGACCCTCTGTTTTGCCATAACCAATCTGCATATGCCGGGGCTGCCCTCCAATCACCTGATCGATGAACGTCAATGCCCCGTTTTTCATCAGCCGGTCCAGTTCCAGGACATCTGTACACTGATGAAAATGATGGACCGCCATGCCGGAAACATGCAGCCCGGAGACCAGGAATTCTGTCAGAACCTGATGCTCTCCTGTATGTCTTTAATTTACCAGATGATCGGGGAACGCCAGGAACAGACAATACCGAAAGAACGTTCCCTGTGTATCGAGGTGGAAGATTATATTGGGCGGCATTACAGTGAAGATCTGACGCTGGAAATTCTGGGCAGGGAGTTTCATATCAGTTCATATTATCTTGCACATTTGTTTAAGGAGCAGACAGGGTATACATTGAAACAGTATATTATCAGACGGCGCATCGGTGAAGCGCAGAGTCTTCTTATGGATACGAAAATTAGTGTGACAGATATTGCAGAACGAGTAGGCTTTGAGGATGCAGGTCATTTTTCAAGGCTTTTTTCTAAGTATGCCGGGATGTCTCCGTCTGAATATCGAAATAAAAGGACACGAAAAACTTAAACGTTTTATAGAAATCGCAAAAAAGTTCATATGGAATATGATGGAAAACCAATTTATCAGCGAAATAAGGGTTCAAATCAACAAGTTCTCCCATTCAAACGGAGCTCTGCCAGACGTATAATAATGTCAGAGCTAAAGAATATACAACCATAAATCGTAAGATTTTTTTAAGAAAAGGGAGGCGTTAGTATGTTGAAGAAAAGTATGGTGCTGGTAATGGTGGTAATGATCACTCTGGGATTTGGTGCGGGATACGGAACCGCAAAGGTTTCCGCCAAGTCGGGACAGGAGCCTTATAAGCAGACGATCGCACTGCTTATGGCGCAGCGGGATGAGTGGTTATCGGAGTTTGAGGATGCCGCAGTCAAAGCGGCGGCTGATAAGGGATACGACCTCAAATGTTATGACGCGGGAGACAACAATGAAAAACAGCTGGACTGCGTCAGAATGGCCTGTGAGAGCGGGGCAGAAGTACTGATCGTGAATCTGACAAGAAATGAGCTTGCGAATGAGATTGTAAGCGCCGCAGGGGATACGAAAGTTGTGTTTGTCAACAGAATGCCGCAGGACAGCAGCCTGTTAAATGAGAATGTAGTCTATGTGGGCTCTGATGAACGTGAATCCGGTTACTATCAGGGGATAGCTCTTGCTGAATATTTTAAGGCACTCGGCAAAACACAGGTGCGTTATCTGATGGTTCAGGGAACCGGCGGAATGGAACACACCAAACAGCGTTCCGAAGGGGCTTTGAAGGCACTTGCAGATCAGGGGATACGGACTGTAGAAGCTGCAAAGGCACAGGAATGCGGTTTCAGCAGACAGACTGCACAGGAAAAAATGACGGCGGTGCTTCAGAGCACTAAAGATATCGATTGTATCATTGCGAATAATGATGCGATGGCTCTTGGCACGATACAGGCTATGGAAAACCTGGATATAAATCCGGAAAGTATACCGGTGGTCGGCATTGACCTGCTTGCAGATGCAAAAGAGGCGATCGCGTCAGGCGAGATGTTGATGAGTGTATTCCAGGATGTGGAGGGCCAGGCACAGACCGCAGTTGAGGCAGCGATAAATCTGGAAAGGGACCATAGATTCAATGAGGGTATAGATAAAGAACTGGATGAAACGGGAATATCCCCATACATTATCTGGATCCCATTTGAGCCTGCGAATAAGGAAAATATAGCTGAATTTCAGTCATAACAGATCGGTTTAGAAAAGCCGGCTGCCGCGTGAAACCGTAAGGATACGCGGCAGCCGGCTTTAAAAATGTACAAGGTATAAAGACCGGTTTATGCACAAAAGTTACAAAAATAATGGAAATTGGTAAAATCTTCTTACAAAGTGGGCAAAATTCTGTTATACTAAAAAAGGAACAAGGTTTCTTGCAATGCCGAAGGAGGTAACAAATGTTTAAAAAAGGTGAATATATCATACACGGTCATAATGGAATATGTCAGGTGGACGCAGTTACACACCTTGATATGCAGGGCACAGACAGTAAAAAACTGTATTACGTATTGATTCCTTTGAGTGCTGTGGACAGCAGGGTCTATTCACCTGTTGATAATCAGAAAATCACTGTGAGAAAGGCACTTACGGAGAAGGAAGCCCTGAAACTGGTGGATGAAATTCCGGATATTGAACAGCTCTGGGTTCCGCAGGATAAGGTGCGGGAAGGTCAGTATAAAGAGGCAGTCAGAAGCTGTGACTGCAGGCAGTGGGTCAGGATTATAAAGGCGCTGTATCTGAGACAGCAGGAACGTCTGGCTCAGGGAAAGAAAATTACGGTGATGGATGAGAAATACTTCCATATAGCGGAAGACAATCTGTATGCAGAGCTTGCGCTTGCGTTGGGAAAAGAAAAGGGAGATATGAAGGACTTTCTGATATCACGTTTTGATGAGATACAACCAGTTTAATTATTTTCATAAAATCACTTGCCAAACCTGTATTATGAATTCATAATATAAGTATCCAATATAGAAAGCGGGTGATTCCAATGGACATAACAGTCTCGGAAGATATTGACGCAGAGTTTTTGGAAGATGTGGAATGTATCCTGAAAGACAGCGAGTTTAAAAAGTTGTCCAGATATATACAGCATAAGAATACAACAAGGTTGATGCACAGTATAAATGTTTCTTATATTTCATGGGTAATAGCGAAAAAGACGGGATGCGACGCCAGGGCGGCAGCGCGTGCAGGTATGCTGCATGATTTCTGCCTGTTTGATTTTGACAGAAAATCGGAATCAGGGGAAGCTCAGGTATTCCATCATCCCAAAGCTGCTGCAAAAAAAAGTCAGGAGCATTTTGAGGTCAGTGAAAAAGAGCAAAAGGCGATTCTGACTCATATGTTTCCACTGGGTCCTCTTCCCAGCAGTAAAGAGGCCTGGATCATATCTTGTGCGGATAAAATCTGTGCATGCGTAGAGCGGTTTCATATAGAAATAGCTCTGGCGAGACGGAACCGCATTGTAGTAGGTTCAGCGTGACAACCAAAAAGAGGTATCTCCTACGCCGTAGGAGGTACCTCTTTTGCTTTTAAAAGTGCTCCTTTTCCGGGAATCCTTCAAAGTTTTCCCACGATCTGCCTGAAGAACAACTTTATCTGCTGAGGTTTCCCGGATACTCCGGTTTGTGTCACAGAGCAGGAGTTTGCCTCGTATATTGCACCTGCAACAGCTCTGCACGAACGCATAAAAGAAAAAGAGACAGACCTTACCGTTTTTGAATAAGCTGAATAAACAATTCCATTGCGGGGCTGATCCATTTGTTTTTGTGGTGACCACACACAGCGGAAATATGCGGGTCAGCCAAATCTGTTGGTATCTTTGCGAGTTCGCCTTTCTGTAATTCTTCTTCAACTGCAAATTCGGGGAGAAAAGAAATCCCCATATTGTTTTTGAGCAGGTTTTTTATTGTAGGAATACTCCATAACTCGATTGTATAATCCAATAAAATGTATTTTTCCCGAAGGTATTGCTCAAATATCTGACGGAAAATACAGGTTGGCTCATTAATGATAAACGGCAAAGGTATATTTTGGTTTGGTGTAATGAAGTCCGGATATGTTTTTGCGGTATCCGGTGAAGCGATGAGAGACACAGGATAGCAGCCCAGGGGATAAGTGGTGAGATTAGCGCCAAAACCACCGATATCTTCATAAAAAATACCAAGATCAATTGTTCCGTTTAATAACTGATCACGGATATCACAACAGTTCATAGACTGGAGAAACAATCTGATTTTGGGGGCTTTCCTGTGAAATTCTTTTAAGATATGCGGCAGCTGATAGCAGAGAAGCGTTTCGCCCACCCCAATATGTAAATCCCCCTGATACTCTGCTGTACCGGTACCAAAACAACGCATTTTATCAACGGATGTAAGGACCTCATCAATATATGGAATTAACTGTTCCCCCGCTTTCGTCAGCAACATACGTCTGCCGATTTTTTCAAATAGTTTTGTTGAGAGTTCATTTTCTAACTGTCCGATTTGAAATGTAATCGTAGACTGTGTATAGTTCAGCTTTTTAGCCGCTTTTGTAAAACTGCCTTCCGCCACGATGGTGCGAAATGTATTTAAATATCTGAGCTCCATATATTCTCCTGTAGATTGTTCAATAGAATTTAATTAATACTTTTAACATTCCAAATTGTTAGAAGTATTATCATCTGTTATTATAGCAGAGAAGAACAGATATGAAAAGGGTGTTAATGAGGGGGATAATGCTATGATTGAAATCAAATTATATGAAGAAACAGATAAAGAAGAAGTCATTAAATTGGTTCTTCAATGTCAAAATGATGGGACCAGGCCAATTGTCAGTGTAGATGATCAGCCAGAACTGCTTTGCATACGAGAAAAATATTTGGAATCAGGAGGATGTTTCTGGGTAGCAAAAGATAATGGGAACGTAATTGGAAGTATCGGATTGATGAACTGTAGAAATGGTATCGGGGTAATGAAAAAGTTTTTTTTGTATCCGGAATATCGTGGAGAACCATATCATTTAGGGCTGAAACTATATGCTGAATTACTTTTGTTTGCTAAAAAAAATCATATAAAAAAACTTGTGCTTGATACACCGAAAAATACCATCCGCGCACATATATTTTATGATAAGGCAGGATTTAAAAAAATCAGCAGAGAAGATTTGCCGGTTCAATTCGATTACCCTTATAAAGATTGTGATTTTTTTCTATTGAATATTATTGACGAAGTGAACTGACTGGAAAGGGGGTTTAAGAAAGTAAGCATATGAAAAAATACATAGAATTATTAAAAAGCAGAGGGTCGGACCTGGCTATTGTGATTGAGGCGGGTTCCGTAGTTACAGCACCCTGGACAGTCTATAAGTGCCGATATGGGTGCCAGGCATATGGGAAGAATCTATGCTGCCCGCCTAATGCGCCGACTTATAAGGAAACACAGGATATACTGGATTCCTATTCAAAGGCTATTTTATTTCGCACACATGAAGTGGATACAGTGACGCCGGCAGCAGTAGACCTTGCAAAGGAAATGTTTTTGGACGGTTACTATAAAGTAATTGCATTTGGAGACGGCGGGTGCAGGAAATGTACAAAATGTAATATGGATCACTGCAGGTTTCCGGGAGAAACAGTTCCATCCATGGAGGCTTGCGGTATCGATGTGTTTGCAACTGTCCATGCAAATGGATTAGAAATACATACGCTCAGGGAAAAAGGCGAAATGCAGAATCACTTTGGCCTGATTCTATATGAATAAAGAAGGGCAAACCATGAATTAAATTTTAGCAATCAATCCAGAGGAAACCAATGTAATTTATTATCACAGTCTGTCGCACTGTACGAAATTATATTGGATGGGACAGACCTCTCAGAACCCCGGGCCGTGGATGCCCAGGACGTTCTTCGAAGAACAGGGGAGCCAGCTGCGCTATGGATGCATAACTGCGTAAACCGCGGACGTAAATGCGGCTGTACCGACTGAGAGCAGCTCCATCGGAAAGTCGAAGTCAGAATTATGTAACCCTGAGGCGAGGCGGGCTGGAAATAGCAGGAAAGCTGCCTGTCCGCCATGAGATTTTACACGGTTCATCATATGAGCCGCATCCTCACTGGCGGGAAACGCTGTGCAGGAAAAAGAGGCAGGCTTTACCAGTGTAAGTTCTTCCGAATAGAGCTTTTGTAGAAACTCGGAGAACTGCGGGGTACTCACCAGGGAAGGCGCCCTTCCCAGAATATCTGTTTCACAGGTAACGCCGTATTTTTCAGCGGCCGCCTGAAGGGCTGAACGCATCCTGGTTTCCAGATGTTCGTTCTGCTGCGTTGTCTGTGCGCGGGTTTCCAGTTCAAGCTTTCCGAAATCCGCGATGATGTTGCGCCCGCTTCCTGCGTGAATGGTTCCGGTGTGAATGAACCCGGGACCCTTGAAAGCGTGCATGGCACACACGGCAGCAGAAATTGCAGGAATCACATCACATCCGAGTTCCGGATGAGCGGCATGTGCCGAGACCCCATGGAATACGGCGTCTGCTTTTGTGGTGGCGAGGGAAGACGAGACGCCGGGGATGACATTGGCATCCTCACCCCGTGCCAGCTCATGCCCGATAATATGTCCCGCCAGAAAATAATCGGCATCATCGAGCCAACCCCTCTGTGTAATAGGGTATGCGCCGCGGGCACCCTCTTCCGCAGGCTGAAAGATAAGCTTCAGCGTGCCGTGCAGCTGCGTCCGGATTTCGGACAGCAGCTGTGCACAGCCAAGTCCAATGGCAGTGTGTCCGTCGTGTCCGCAGGCGTGCATAACGCCGTGGTTCTGTGACTGGAAGCCATTGAGAAACGGAAGGTGTCCAGGTTTCTCTACTTCAGAGACCGGGAGGGCGTCGATGTCGAAGCGGAGCGCAGTGACAGGTCCCGCACCGCACCGAAGGATGCCGATAACGCCGGTCTCATGGCCGCTCACCGCTGCACCGGATATCACATCATATCCCCATCCGGACAGCAGTCCGGCTATCTTTTTACACGTACGCCGCTCTTCCCAACCCAGTTCAGGGTGACGGTGTAAGTCCATTCTGAGAATTTCCAGATCGGGCTGTAACTGTGCCGCGCGCTGTTCTATTTTTTTATACCATGCCATATATTTCTCCTCATGTTGAATGGTTAATTTTTCTTACATAAAGTTCAACACTATTTTACACCATTCCAGATTCATATGGTATACTTAATAAAATATCTTAAAACAGTGAAAAAGGACATCATAATGGAACTGAAATATTTACAGTATTTTGTAGAAATTGTGGAGCAAAAGAGCATGCGGAAAGCAGCGGACATGCTGTATGTGACACAGCCCAATTTGACCAGAGCGATGCAGAACCTGGAAGAGGAGATGGGGGAGCAGCTTCTGATCCGGTCTAACCACGGTGTCAGCCTGACGACGACCGGGGAAAGCCTGTATTACTATGCGCAGTCAGTGATCAGTCAGCTTCATGAGATTGAGGCGCTGAAAAGAAACGAACGGGAATACATGCAGAATAAACTGGCGCTTTCTGTGGGGAATATCATCCTGAAAGATGAAATTATGCTGAACTTCCATGAAAATATGCATACCCTGCATGCGAATATCTCGATTTTTGAGACGTCTTCGGAACGGGTACTGGAGCATGTTTCAAAACTGGAATCGGAAATCGGGATTATCGTTGTGAATTCGCGACAGTTTCCGGCGGTAAAAAAGATCCTGGATATCAAAGGGCTGGCAGCCTCAGAAATTGCAGAGAGTCCATTGTACGTCCATGTGAGCCAGCAAAATCCTCTGTATGCCAGGGAGAGCATAAAACCCCAGGAACTGCTGCCATATGCATATATTCATCTGCCTTCTGATTATTTCTCAAATATCAACCAGATGATTATGCTGGGCAGTATCCGGCTGATGGATTTCAAAAAGACGATCGTGATCAACAATTACCATGCCATTGTCAATATGATAAAGCGCACGGACTCGTTTATATTCGGCTGCAAATGGCAGATAGAGGAACTTCACAAGGGCCATATCGGAAGCTGCCGTGTCGAAGACTGCGATATCACGAAAAAACTGTTGTGGGTGAAACGCAAAAAAGAAATTCTGTCTGTCCAGGCGGAGGAATTTCTGGAAATTATCATGGAGAACTACAGTGATTAAAGAACTGGTGATAACATTTATTTATCACAGAGGCATCAGGAATAAGCATTATCCAAAACCAGATTCCCTGGTTATAATGAGAATAAATTAAATGAGACGTTTATTGTCATGAATAAGGAGGAATTAGTATGTTTAAGAAACTTGGAAAAAAAGGTTTATTGAGTCTGCTGACAGTGGCAGCGGTTGTTGTGACGACGGTGGGATCGTTTGCGGTGTGGGATTCGCTGACGGCGACTTCGAATGGAGCGTTGACATTGGCGAAACCGATTGAGGTACAGGCAGTTGCAATGGGAGAATTTACTGAGGAAAAAGAATACGATGCAGCACCGGTATACACTCAGAATGTTACATTCAATGTTAATGTTGATGATGTAACGAGTGGAGATACTTTACAGTTGGATTTGAACAGTGCTATTAAGAACGGAGATGCTGATGTAACCGGTAATTTTGATATTACGTTAGAGAGCACCGGAGATGGCACGGCTCCTCTTGAGGGAACAACGGATAAAGTAGTTGAAGGAACCAATGTGTATAAATTGACCATAACCCCAAAGAGTGATACAGCTAATATGGCGGCAGCAACAGCTCTGGCAAAGGCTGGGTCACCTTTAACGGTTGAAGTTACAGGGAAATTATCTAAACAGACAACGCCGTAAAATTAACAGAACGGCATACGGTAAAGAAAAAAATACCATCCCCGGATGGTATTTTTTCTTTAAAAAGTTGTAAAGTTTATATTATATATCCATGGAGAACCCAAATGAAAAAAGCCCTGAAAATCACAGGCAACATCCTCACTGCAATCATCGCAGTGACATTGGTCGCCTACATAATCGGAATGAAATTCTTTCCGGAGCAATTGAAAAATGCAGTCGGGTATCAGTCCTTCGTGATTCTGACTGACAGTATGGTGCCGACGATTCCCGTGGGCTCTCTTGTGGTTGCCAAAAATATCGGGGATGGCCAGGAGATACAGGAGGGGACTATCATCTCGTTTCGCGTGGACCGCCTCGGCGAGGACTCGGTGTTCACACATTATTACCGGAAAAAAGAAGTTGATGAAACCGGCAGGGAGCGGTACTACACTCAGGCGGAGGGAGCCGACCGCTATGACGACTATGCGACCTACCGGGAAGACATCCTGGGAACGTACGTGATGCATATTCCGTTTGCCGGGAAGCTGGTGCTGTTCCTGCAGAGTCCGTTTGCGTTACTGGAGGCGGGCATACTGGGCATTATTTTCGTGATCAATCGCATTTTGTGGGCGAAATTTGATGAAGAAGAAAAGGCACAGAAAAATGAGTAGAAGACCATCAGCTCAGGTGATCCTATGCTTAACTTTATTGATATTCATAAAGGAAGAACTGCATATCCTGCTTCCACCCATTGACTGTAAAGGAAGACTTCTTCTGGCATTTTCGTACCATGCCCTGATGCTCATAAAACTGATAGTTGCAGCTCGTATCAGTAAACAGGTAAAAGGTATGAATCCCCTCTCTTTTCATATATTCTGTCAGACGGCCGAAGAGCGCTTTGCCGATTCCTTTTCCCCGGTATTCTGCGCTGACTGCAAAGAATGCGACTTCTCCGGGGTAATGCTGATCACAGGTTTCTAAAAGCTTTTTGTCTATGCTGCTCACATTTTTAAAAATCCCAGATACCTTTCGGCCTTCCCGTGAACACAACAGGGACAGGGTCGAGAACAATAATCTCATACGAAGCGAAAAAGGACATCGGTGTTCAGCGATATTTTTTCCCATGATAATACCCACAGGTACGCCGTTGATAACGGCTGTCTGCGTATACGTCTGATTTGCGAGGCAGCTGTCCAGATATACAGCCGACAGTTTTCGGGCGGTTTTCTGACTGCAGAATCTGTCATACTGCCAGGTTTCGCGTATCACGTTTCTTAAAGCTTCATAATCAGATGACTGAAATTTTCTAAGCGTCAGATGTTCTTGCATTTTTTAATATCTCCTTTATACTTTAGTTATCACCGTTAATGACATATAGCATCATAATCCGTACAGTAACTGTACGGTCAAGAGGTATCTGAAATGATGTCAAACAGTAAAATGAAATTATTCACGATCGGTCAGTTTGCATCCCTGCATGAGATCAACAAGAAAACGCTGATGTGGTACGATGAAGTGGGGCTCTTTAAGCCTGCGGTCATTGGAGAAAACAACTATAGATATTATACGTATCAGCAAAGCTCTGTGCTGGAGACAATCTTAATGCTGCGTGAGTTAGGTGCTTCAATTAGTGAGATAACGGAATTTATGAAAAACCGTTCTGCGGATTCACTCAATACACTTTTGCAGGAAAAGATACAGGAGGTGGATAAGAGAATCCTTCATCTCAAAGCTGTCAGAAAAATATTAGAGGTTCGGCAGGCGGAAAATTTGGCGCTGTTAAATCTGGAATTATCAGAAATAAGCATTGTAGAGAAAGAAAAAAAGTATCTTGCGATCATTAATACGAATGCGGACACACCATTGGAAGAAGAGATCGGGGCAGTCGTCGCGGAGACGAAAAAATACCATATGAATCGGCTGCATGATGCTTCTTATGGTTCAATGATCTCTGCAGAAAATCTTTATGCGGGGGCGTTTAACAATTATTCCGCACTGTTTATAGAGATTCCAGGACCGGTAAATGCAAAAGGCCTACACGTACAGCCGGAAGGGAAGTATCTCAGGTCCTATTGTAAAGGGAGCTGGGATAAACTGCCGGACAAATATGAAGAACTGTTGAGATATGCTAAGGAACAGGGGCTTACATTGGCCGGATATGCCTATGAGACCGGCATAAATGAGAACGTGATCGATTCTATGGAGGATTATATTACGAGAATTGATATTTCCATAAATTAACTTTTTTAATGATTTCTTAAGAGAGTCTTCATTGCTATCCCCCAATAATTGGACTATAATTTATAATTACTTAGGGGAGAGTAAAGACTATGGATAAGAGAAAAAAACGAGTGAAAAAATGCTGGATATCGGGCATTATACTGGTTTTTCTGATGGTGTCGGGGCTTGTGGTTTCGGTGTCTGCGTCTGTAATAAGACCGTTTTCTCAGCAGGAGCCGGTACTGGAATTGCCCGAAAATCAGATTGACCAGACAGAAAAGCCGGATAACACGGGAAAATCTGAGGAGGATGTGAACGGTTTTATCGTATATAATTATATTCGTTTCTTTGACGGGGATGAAGAATTGACAACGCTTGCAGAAAGTGTTTTGCCGGGGGAGGACATTGTTTTCCCGGAACTTCCTGCCAAAAAAAGCTGCCGGGGAACAGGATGGAGTCTTGACGAGAATGCTTCCCGGTCGGAATATGAGCCCGGGGAAAAGCTTAATACCGCCGATATCCCCGAGGATAAAGAGCCGGTGTTCTATGCAGTATATGAGAAAACTGATTGTACCCTGATATACATGAACGAAGGGACGGGGCATGAATATGAGACAGTAGAAAAAGGCGCACTGCACAGTATGCCTGTTCCTCCGCCAAAACGAGGATACCGAAGTATGGGATGGGCAACAGAGCAGGGTGCGGACTCGGCTGAATACAGATCCGGAAAAAGCTATATGATTACAGAGGATATGACACTCTATCCCGTCTGGCAGAAGCTGTATACCATATCATTTCGTGCAAACAACGGAAAGGTAACAGACCGTTTGAACATACTGACACTGACGGGAATCAGAGGAGAAAAGATAACGCTTCCTAAAATTCCGGTATATTCGGGGTATACTCCTGTGGGATGGAGCATATACTCAAATAGTGGGGTTGTTTCCTGTAAAGAAAGAAGTACGTATACGATTACGGGAAACAGAGTATTCTATCAGGTGAATGCCAGAAACATAGCGTGTCCTTTTATCGAAACTGTAGGACCGGTGGCTGATGGTGTGAAATATTGTAGTTCAGCGCCGGAAGTATCACGTTCCGGGGAGAGTTGACAAATATCATCTGAAGGAATATAATCAATGATATAGCAGCGCGGGATGGAGCAGTCTGGAAGCTCGTCGGGCTCATAACCCGAAGGTCGTAGGTTCAAATCCTACTCCCGCAACTTTTAGCGCCAGGAGGATCTCCTGGCGTTTCCTGTAAAATGAAATCTTTTAAGGAGAGGATCATGGGCAGAAACAAAAAGAAAAAGTCAGGTGCAGGAAGAGTGATCTGGTGGCTGGTGCTGCTGATTGCAATTGCAGTTTTCTGTGTATCCGGATATAAACTTGCATCAACGATGATGGAATACAAAAAGGCAGACAATGAGTACGAAAAGCTGGAGGACGAATATGCAAAAGTTCCTCAGGAGGTGACAACTTCTGATGAAGTAGAAGAAGAGGAAGGACCGGTTATTGATTTTGCAGCGCTGAAAGCAGTCAATGAAGATATCATTGGCTGGCTTGTCGTGGAGGCGCTTGATATCAGCTATCCGATCGTTCAGTCGGAAGATAATGATTTTTACCTGCACCGGACTACGGAAAAGACATACAACTTTGCCGGTTCTATCTTTCTGGACTATATGAACAAGCCGGATTTCTCAGACTGCCATTCAATCGTATACGGACACAACATGAAAAATGGTTCGATGTTCGGTACACTGAAACAGTTCCGCGACGAAGAAGTATACTCAAAAAGTATGTATTTCTGGATCTGTACGCCGGAAAAAAATTATAAATACCGGATATTCTCAGCCCACGAAGTCCAGGTCGAGAGCGAGGCATATACACTCTTTGGCGGACCGGATAAGGCGTTTGAAGATTATATGAAGAAAATGAAAGACCTGTCTGAGATACCGGTGGGTGATGTGGCATTTGACAAGATGGACCGTGTCGTATCACTGTCCACATGCACCGGAGATACATCAACACGTTTTATCGTTCAGGGGAAACGCCTGGGATAGGAGGTTAAGTCTATGAATCAGATTGAGGAACTTCAGAAAATTATCGATGAGCACAATAATATCGTTTTTTTTGGGGGCGCAGGGGTATCCACTGAGAGCGGCATACCGGATTTTCGGAGCACGGACGGGCTCTATCATCAGGAATATGATGACCCTCCGGAGACGATATTGAGCCACAGCTTTTTTATGAGAAAGCCGGAAGAATTTTATCGGTTTTACCAGAGTAAGATGCTGGAACTGGATGCGAAACCGAATGCGGCTCACATAAAACTGGCGGAGCTGGAACAGGCGGGAAAACTGGAGGCAGTGATCACTCAGAACATTGACGGACTTCATCAGCTGGCCGGAAGCAAGAAGGTCTATGAACTGCATGGAAGTGTTCACCGCAACTACTGTATGAAATGCAGGAAGTTCTATGATGCTCAGTATGTGAAAGCTGCGGGCGGAATTCCGCGGTGTACCTGCGGCGGGATGATCAAGCCGGATGTTGTACTGTATGAGGAAGGGCTGGATCAGGAAACGATTCAGAATTCAGTGCGGGCTCTTGCCGGGGCAGAGGTGGTGATCGTAGGCGGGACTTCTCTGGTGGTCTATCCTGCAGCGGGGCTGCTGGATTATTTTCGGGGAAGCTGCCTGGTTCTGATCAATAAAGGAGCGACCTCACGTGACCGCAATGCCGATCTTTTGATCAAAAGCCCTATAGGCGAAGTATTTTCACAGATTAAAACAGGAGTTTAAGAAATGACGCAATACGAAGTCGGAGATATTGTAAAACTGAAGAAAAAACATCCATGCGGCAGCTATGAGTGGGAAATTCTGAGAGTCGGAGCGGACTTTCGACTAAAATGTGCAGGATGCGGACACCAGATCATGATTGCCAGAAAACTGGTGGAGAAAAACACAAAAGGACTGCGGAAAAAGGGCGAAAAAGAATAAATTTGTACTTGCATTCAAAGGGTGTTTATGGTAAAATGAATCCTCGTGATATATTATTTTATCCTTGTTTCCCACACAGTTGGGAGGCCAGAGACCAAAAGGAGGTAAACAGCATGAACAAGTATGAATTAGCATTAGTTGTGAATGCAAAGATTGAAGACGAAGCGCGCGAAGCTGTTGTTGAGAAGGCAAAAGGCTACATCACACGTTACAACGGCACAGTGACAGAAGTTGAAGAATGGGGTAAGAAGAGACTTGCTTACGAAATTCAGAAAATGCGCGAAGGCTTCTATTATTTCATTCAGTTTGAAGCAGATGCGGACTGCCCGGCAGAGCTGGAAAGACATGTACGTATCATGGACAACGTGCTCAGATATTTAATTGTAAAAAAAGAAGCGTAATCTGCGTGACCAAACCCATTAAAGGTTTGTATAGTAGCCAGGATGAGTAGTGAACAGTGAGGTAAGAATATGAACAAAGTAATTTTAATGGGACGTCTGACCAGAGATCCTGAGGTACGTTATTCCGCAGGAGAGAACGCATTGGCAATTGCAAGATATACATTGGCGGTTGACCGCAGATTTAAGCGCGACGGGGAAGCCAGCGCAGATTTTATCAGCTGTGTGGCATTTGGAAGAACTGCAGAATTTGCAGAAAAGTATTTCCGTCAGGGAATTAAGATCGCAGTCAGCGGCAGGATTCAGACCGGAAGTTACACGAACAGGGATGGACAGAAAGTGTATACAACGGAAGTGGTAGTGGAAGACCAGGAGTTTGCTGAGAGTAAGAATGCGAGCGACAACAGTGGTTTTGCGAACACAGCACCATCTCCGGCACCGACACCGAGCGCGGCGTCAGCAGACGGATTTATGAATATTCCGGATGGCATTGATGAAGAATTGCCATTTAACTAAAAATTGAGTGAAATAATACAGGAGGTAAGTTATCATGGCTTATGAAAAAAGCAGCAGACCAGATTCTCCGATGAAGAGAAGAGGCGGACGCAGAAGAAAAAAAGTTTGTGTATTCTGCGGTAAAGAAAATAATGAGATCAATTACAAAGATGTTAATAAATTAAAAAGATATATCTCTGAAAGAGGAAAAATTCTTCCGAGAAGAATCACAGGAAACTGTGCAAAACATCAGAGAGCTCTGACAGTAGAGATCAAAAAGGCACGTCATATCGCGATCATGCCTTATGTTCAGGACTAGGCTTTGTGAATAGAGAGAGCGTATCTATTTTGCCACTAATTATGTGATTGGTAGATAAAAATTGCACACTAAGATGTATGAACCGTCATTGATGTTAAATCGATGGCGGTTTTCTAATACACAAAAATAAAAGTACCGGTATGATTAAAAATCAAAGCGGTGCTTTTATTTTTGTAACTGAACGGTGATACTACTGGTTTGTAACTGGTGGAAGCCAATTCTGGCAATAGTCCAGGAAAGATTTTGCAATTGTTGAAACACGTGTATTCTTTTTTGTAACAACAGCTCTTGAGACTAATGCTCCTGTGCCCATTAGCGGGTTTGTGCACAGATCCGGGTAGCGTATGCCTGGGGTATCAGTCAGAATAGTAACTGCCGATCCGTTCTCAGCCCACATCCTTGCTAACAGACGAGATGAACATATACTCAGAAAATGAGGTGCAAAGCCGTTTTCCTCGCACAAGTTTATAATGCGGTCTGAGAATCCCTTAGTAATGCTTAGAGGAACATCCTTAAGCATCCGCACGGGAATAGCTTCGACATCAGGTGGGAACCAGTCGGAATTTGGTGCGTAAATGGCAGTAAGCTGTTCCTGTATAATATACCACGCATCAAGTGATGGAGGAACATTGCCGGGGATACGCATTATACCAATTTCAATAATACCATCTCGGATCAGACGAAGCATTTCCTCGGTATGCACCTCGAATAAATCAAATGATACATCAGGAAAAACACGATGAAAACTGGAGAATAGTTTTGTCACCAATTCATCAGGATATGAGTGGGTCAATCCGATTCGTAAAGTTCCACGACTGCCATTGATGCAATCCTTAATTTCACTGTAAATGGAATTCTCCAGGTGATTAATTGTTTTCGCCTTGTCATAAAGAATCTTTCCAGCAGCTGTTAATTCAATTTTCTTGGCACTACGTTTTAAAAGAGGGGCCCCAATGTTGGTTTCAAGGGCTTTTATTTGAGTGCTTAAAGCTGGCTGAGCGATATGCAGAAATCTGGCTGCTTCTGATACGGTACCAAGGTCAACGACAGTTATAAAATTTTTTAAATGTTCAGTCTTCATTGAAATGGAATTCCCTTCCTATAATAAAATTAGTATATATTAAGCAAAAAATATGTATTTTACAAAACATTTATGCTCTGATAATATAAATTATATAATAATAGACCGGCTATTTATTAAAATAATTATACTGTTGATTGAAAAAAAATTCAATCACAAAATTTGTTAAAAGAAAGTGAGTTTAAAATTATATGGATGCTGTTCAAATTTGTGAAATCGGAATGCTGATATTATTCGGAGCCTCGTGGCCATTTAACATTATTAAATCCTGGAAATCGCAAACAACAAAAGGAAAAAGTATTGCATTCGAGTTTATTGTCATTACAGGATATATGCTCGGATTTGTGGGGAAGATAGTGTCCTGTTATCGTACCGGCAACCTTGCTTATTCAGCTTGGTTTTACATAGCAGATATTGTAATGGTTGCAATTGATATAGGTATTTATTTTCGTAATAGAAAGACTGATCAGCGGCTGGAAAAACATGCAATTTAAATATACGCGATTTAGATATTATTGATAATTTTAAACTTATAATGTGTTGAAGATTATTGTCCGGTGAAAGACTAATGTTGAGAAATATATGAAAGGGGACAAGATATGATGAACAATTTAGTATTGGAGCAATTTATTGAAAGAATAGATAAAGCAACGCTCAACCTGGCAGGGATTGCAGTTTCACAACATGGAAAGTGTATCGATGAGCATCGTTGGACTGCTGATTCTCCGCACCGATTATATTCACTTTCCAAAAGTTTTACATCAACGGCAGTGGGGATGGCCATAGATGAAGGATATTTAATGCTTACAGACAGACCAGTAGATATCTTTGCGAAATTACTTCCCGATCAGGTGGATGACAAACTTGAAAATTTAACACTTCGTGATTTGTTAATAATGGCATCTGGGCATGACAAACCTTATCTGCTGATTCACCAGAGAGATAAGGTGATGGAACCTGACTGGGTCAGATATTTTTTAAGTCAACCCATCGAACTGCAACCAGGAACAAAATTTGTATACGATACAGGGTGCACCTATGTGGCAGGAGCAATGGTACAGCAAGTGACCAAGAAGAAGTTGCTGGATTTTTTAATGCCTCGGTTATTTGATAAGTTTGGGATTCCTCGTCCGGCGTGGTTAGAGTGCCCTAAGGGAAGAAATATTGCTGGTGATGGGCTGTACCTGCGAACAAAAGAACTTTTGAAATTTGGTCAACTTTATCTGCAGAAGGGGATTTGGTTAGGCGAGCGGCTGTTATCCGCAGATTGGATCAAAGAAGCTACTAAAGTCCAGATTGTGTCGAGTCTGACGGAAGCAGACAGTATTAATGGGGCGATGCCAGATTGGGGATGCGGATATGGTTACCAGTTTTGGATGTGCCAAACGGGTGCGGTCAGAGCCGATGGAAAGGACAGTCAGTTTTGTATTATTGATGAGAAGTTGGATGCCGTTATTGCAATTACAGCAGATGAAGAACGCTCCCAGGAGATTTTGACTGCGGTTTGGGAAGAAATATATCCGCGGTTAGAATATACATACTAATCTAAAGGCAATAAGAAAGGAGAAGGTAACATGAAAAATGAGGTGGAAGGCAAAATGAAAAAGGCGATAGCATTATTACTGGCGATTGTCATGTCAGTGACAGCGCTAACCGGGTGTACAGTCCGACAAAAAGAAACTGCAGAGAAAAGTGGGGAAAGTGCTGCAACTGAAAGCGGGCAAAGCACTACAGGAAAAAGTGGAACGCCAACAACGAATATATTAGAAGATGGAAGAACACAGGTTACGGGGGTGTCAAAAGCAAATATTCAATCGCTGTATCCATTTGGGGGACCTGCGGATGATAGTAATCCCTGGAAATGGCAGGCTTATGAGTTTTTATTTATCTATAATCCGGAATTAGGAAAACTGGAGTCACAGATTGCAAAAGATTATAATGTATCTGAAGACGGACTGGAATATGAAATCAGTATTTATGATTATGTATACGATTCCGCAGGCAACCATATCACGGCAGAAGACGTAGTGTTCTGTATGCAGACAGCATTTGAAACAGGAAACTTTACGAACCTTGGTATGAATAACATGGAAAGTATTGAAGCAACTGGTGATTATACGGTTAAGATGAAATTCTCAAACTTTATCATTGGTGCATTTGAATTTATTATGGAATACATTCCAATCGTTTCACAGAAGGCATATGAGGAATCTGGTGATGAAATGGCAACTGATCCTGTATCAACATCTCCATACAAAGTTACAAATTTTGTATCAGGATCTTCCATAACGATGGAAAAAAGAGACGATTACTGGCAGACAGATGATTCGCTTCTCTGCACATATTCACAGGCAAATGTAGATGTAATTAATCTTCAGTGTATTGCGGAAATTTCTCAGAGAAAAGTTGCACTGCAGTCGGGAACTGTAGATGTTGCTCCACTTGATACAGAATCAGCAGTAGCTATGAAAAGTGAAGGGTATAGTGAATTTGTTGTAAATTGGCCGCATATCCAGTATTTTCAATTATCAAAAGACAATAATAGCCCATTTTCTGATGAAAATTTCCGTAAAGCAGTGTTGTGCGCGATTGACAGAGACGGATTAATCGAAGCAGTATATGGAGAATACGCAGAAAAAGCAGTTCTTGGAATCAGAATTGCAGAAGATTTTGATGAAGCATGGCTGGATGAAACGTATCCTTATGAGTATGATGTAGAAAAAGCAAAAGAGTATCTGACAGCATCTGGGTATGGAGAAGGAACAAAAATAAGAATTGTATTCCAGGCTGATGATGTTAGAAAGAAAATTGCAGAAATTCTTCAGGCGTATTTATCTCAAATCGGAATTGCAGCAGAAGTTGTATCAGAAGAACCTGGAATCTATGCAGACACACAGAGGACTCCCGCAAATTATGACTTGACAATTACTCAAAAATATGGTTTATATTCATCTAAAATTTATAACTCATTGTTTGATACGCGTAATTATTCTTCCGGAACGACACTGATGGGTCTGAAAGATGATAATTTACAGGCATTAGTTGAAGTCGCTTGTGCTGCAAAAACAAATTCTGCTGAAACAGCAGATGATGTTCGTAATTATGTAACAGAATATGCCTTGGTAGGTCCACTTTGCTGGTTAGCGGAACCCTATGTTATACCTGCGGATAGTGTAATTACGGAACTTGTATGCTGGGATGGTGGATTGCCTGTATATGGTGCATGCAGTTATGATTGGGAAAAGTAGATAGTAATGTATTGAAGTATGAAGGTCTGCGGGTGTAACCACCCGCAAACTTTCACATAAGGTAAAGGTGATGAAATGATACGTTATATTTTAAAACGATTAGTGTGGATGATTCCTGTTGTCTTAGGGGTAATTGTTATTGTCTTTTCAATTTTAAGATTTTGTCCTGGGGATCCGGCAGAAATTATCGCAGGAGCAGAGGCAACGCAGGAACAGGTGGATGGTATCCGAGAAGCCTGGGGATTGGATAAACCTTTCTTCGTACAGCTTGTCAGTTATATAGAAAATGTATTAACTGGAGATTTTGGAAAATCCTATCTGACAAATGTGTCAGTTACTTCAGAACTGGCAGCGAGAATTCCGAGAACTTTGGGTCTGGCATTTGCCTGTATGGTGATTTCTGTCATTGTCGGTGTTCCGCTTGGAATTATTGCAGCCGTGAAACAAAACAGTTGGGCAGACAGAGTGTGTATGTTAGTGGCATTGATAGGCGTTTCTATGCCGAACTTCTGGCTGGCATTGCTTTTAGTACTGCTTTTTTCTGTAAAGTTAGGCTGGCTTCCGGCTATGGGAATTGGTGGAGTGCAGTACTATATCATGCCGGCGATTGCCGGATCAATGCAGGATTTGGCACGACAGGCAAGACAGGCACGTTCCAGTATGCTGGAAGAAATCAGAGCAGATTATGTTATCACGGCAAGAGCCAAAGGCCTTTCAGAAAAAAAGGTCATCTTAAAACATGCATTGAAGAATGCACTGATTCCAGTTATTACAGTGGCTGGCAATGGATTTGGAAGTTTGTTGGGCGGCGCACTGATCCTGGAAACTATTTTCCAGATACCGGGTGTCGGGCTATATATTATCAGTGCTGTGAGCAATCGCGATTATCCGATTGTACAAGGGGGGACTATCTTTTTAGCAATTGCCTTCAGTTTTATTATGCTGGCAGTGGACTTAATCTATGCATCGGTAGATCCGCGTATACGTGCTCAGTATACAGGTGGAAAGAGGAGGAAAAAACATGCATAAGAAGAAAAATAATAGTATGTTCCTAACCGTGTGCAGACGCATGTTCCAAAATAAACTGGCAACATTAGGATTGATCATTTTTGTAATTGAAGTGATCCTTGCAATTCTTGCGCCATATATTTCAAAATTTCCTTATGATGAGATGAATCTGACAGCAATGTATCAGTCTCCAAATGCGGTGCATTGGTTTGGAACGGATTCGATGGGACGGGACATGTTCAGCAGAATCCTTTATGGAGGGCGGTTTTCTTTAATAATTGGCATTGGTGCTATGCTGCTTTGCATGTTGATTGGAATTGTGTTAGGAGCGCTTACTGGCTATATCGGGAAGATGTTTGATGATATCTTGATGCGATTCCTTGATGTTATACAGGCGATTCCGTCCATGCTGTTGATGATTGTTGTTGCGGCGGCGGCTGGAAATTCGGTACCTATCATTATTGCAGTAATTGGGATATCGGGAAGTCCGGCATATGTTCGGCTGTTTCGGGCCCTGGTGCTGAAGGTGAGAAATCAGGAATATATTGAAGCCTCGCGTTCAATCAATTGCAGTCCGGCACGAACAGTGGTATCTCATATTATTCCAAATGCTATTTCACCGATGCTCGTAAATCTGACGCTTGGAGTTGCAAACTCTATCTTAGCTGCAGCAAGTCTTAGCTTTATTGGTCTGGGTGTACAGGCGCCAAATCCAGAATGGGGAGCTCTTCTTTCGGCAGGAAGACAGAATATGATGGAATATCCGTATCTGGTTATTTTTCCAGGGTTGGCGATTATGATTACAGTATTTGCACTGAATATATTTGGTGACAGTCTTCGTGATGCACTGGATCCTAAGTTGAATAATTAATGCGAGGTTAAATTATGTCAGAAAAATTTTTATCGATTAAAGATCTTGTGGTGGAATATACATCAGATGGTGAAATCGTACATGCAGTTAATGGTGTTTCGCTGGAATTGAAAAAAGGGAAAACATTGGGACTGGTTGGTGAAACTGGTGCTGGAAAAACAACAATTGCAAAATCAATTCTTCGGATTTTGCCGGATCGGGGTGCTAAAATCTGTGGTGGAGAGGTTTACTTGGATAAGGATAACCTGTTAACGTTACCAGAAAGAGATATGCAGAAAATCAGAGGCAATAAAATCTCCATGATTTTTCAGGATCCTATGACAGCATTGAACCCTTCAATGCGTATAGGCGAACAAATCAGCGAGGTTGTTGAAAAACATAATAAGATTTCGAAAGAAGAGGCAAGAAAACGTGCAGTAGCAATGCTACAGATGGTAGGCATTCCCGAACAGCGATTCGAAGAATATCCACATCAGTTTTCGGGGGGCATGAAACAAAGGGTTGTGATAGCAATCGCTCTTGCCTGTCAGCCGGATTTGTTATTAGCAGATGAACCTACGACCGCTCTGGATGTAACGATCCAGGCGCAGGTATTGAAGATGATTATGGAATTAAAAGAAAAAAATAATACTTCTATGATTCTGATTACCCATGACCTCGGTGTTGTTGCTAATACATGTGATGAAGTAGCGATTGTCTATGCGGGGGAGATCGTGGAATATGGAACAAAATATGAAATTTTCGATCATCCGACACATCCTTATACAATTGGATTATTTGGTGCGATTCCGGATCTAAACAGTGATGAGGAATGGTTGCATCCGGTAGATGGTCTGCCGCCAGATCCAACGGATTTGCCGAGGGGATGTGCGTTTCATCCCCGTTGTCCATATGCAGCAGAAGCATGTAAGGCTCATAAAATTTCGTTTTATACGACACCGGATGGACATAATTGCCGTTGCTGTAATACAAATCAGGTTTTGAAACAGGTGAAGAAATGAAAGGAATTAAGAAATGGCAGAACATTTAATTGAAGTAAAAAATCTGCAAAAATACTTTCCGACCGCGCATGGAATGTTACATGCAGTAGATAATGTTAATCTGACGATTGAAAGGGGAAAAACATTAGGTGTTGTTGGTGAGTCGGGCTGCGGAAAATCAACATTGGGAAGAACACTAATTCATCTTCTGGAGAGTACCGGCGGTAATATCTATTTTAAGGGTGAAGATGTCACTCATTTAAACAGAAAAAAATTAAAAAAAATAAGAGAGCAGATGCAAATTATTTTCCAGGATCCATATTCTTCGATTGACCCGAGAAAAACAATCCGTGAAACTGTTATGGAACCAATGAAAATATCGGGGAAAATGTCCAAAAAAGAAATCAATGAGGCAACAGATGCACTGGTGGAACTGGTTGGTATTGACCAGCGATTGGCAAGTGCATATCCTCATGAGCTGGACGGCGGCAGAAGGCAGCGTGTTGGGATCGCCAGAGCTCTTGCTTTGAATCCTAAGTTTATCGTTTGTGATGAGCCGGTTTCAGCTTTGGATGTATCGATTCAGGCACAGGTATTGAACCTGTTAAAGAAATTGCAGAAAGAAAAAGGATATACATATATGTTTGTAACACATGACCTTTCTGTAGTGAGACATATTTCGGATGATATTTGTGTTATGTATCTTGGACAGGTAGTTGAGAAAAGTTCAACGAAAGAATTATTTGAAAAACCGATTCATCCATATACACAGGCTCTGCTCAACGCAATTCCGGAAGCGGATGTGCATAAAACAAAAAAAATTGAAATTTTGAAAGGAGAAATAACTTCCCCGATTGATCCGAAACCAGGATGTAGATTTGCTGCAAGATGCAAATATGTGGCCAAACAATGTCGGCAGCCGCAGGTATTGGAAGCGATTTCAGAAGGACATTTTGTTTCTTGCTGCAGAGCTCGAGAATTAAGTTTCAAGTGACTTCTGGCAAATGATTAAAAATTGGAGAAAGAAAAATGACATATCAGGTTCATACAATTAAATTCATTATATTTCTATTAACAGGAATCGTTCTGTGTGGATGTGCAGTGCAGTCGTTTTTATTAAGCTATCCGTTAGTAGGTATGCTGTTAGCTATGCTGGCGTTATTTTATCTGGGAATTTCATTCTTTTCAGCAGGGGCATTTGTGACGGTTAATGAAGACGGTGTTCGTCTGCATGCCCTGGGGATTACTTTAAAAAAATTTCGTTGGGATGATATCAAAGAGGTGGGCATTGCAGGAACAAAGGTGTTTAACAGAAAAAAGAAGGAAAAGTGCGGAAGCGTTTATTTCTATTTTTGCAAAAAAGAGATGAACGATGAAGAGAGATTTGACATGTGTTTAAAGTGGCCTCCAACAGCGTGTATTTATCTACACTTTGATAATAGGAAGTTTGATTACATACAGTCAAAATGGAATAAAAAAATAGTTACTTATAATGTTGGCAATCTTATGATTTAAAGGAGAAGAGCAGTCCGAAAGGACTGTTCTTTTTTGCAATCCCTACAATTTTCATACTAGAATTTTGTAAACTTTTCTTACATGGATATTCTTGACAGTTAAGCTTGGAGAACGTAAGATAGAAAACAATAAATGAATTGCGAATATAAATAAATCGCAATAAAATAATTTGCGAAAATTAAAATAACGCAAAAGGAGGAGAGGCATGATTTACACAGTAACATTTAATCCCGCGCTGGACTACATTATTTCTGTACCTGATCTTCAGATGGGAAAGACGAATCGCACATCCGCTGAGCAGATGTATCCAGGCGGGAAAGGGATCAATGTTTCGATTGTGCTGAAAAATCTGGGCTTTGAAAGTACCGCACTTGGATTTGCGGCAGGTTTTGTGGGCCGGGAAATACAAAAAAAGCTAGCGGTTCAGGGGATCTCCGCCCGGTTTATCTATCTCGATCAGGGCTGCTCACGGATAAATGTCAAACTGAAAGACTACGACGGGATGGAAATCAACGGGAAAGGGCCGGTCATCAGCCCGGATCACCTCAAGCAGCTGTTTGACCAGCTTGATGTTCTGACGGAAAAAGACATGCTGGTGCTGGCGGGAAGTATTCCTGACAGCATACCTGATACGATATATCGTGATATCATGAAGCGCCTGGCACCCAAACAGATTCCTGTTGTGGTGGATGCATCCGGAAAATTGCTGCAGGAGGTACTTTTATATCATCCGTTCCTGGTAAAACCAAACCATCATGAACTGGGCGAGCTTTTTGGCGTGGAGCTGTCCACCAGGCAAGAAGTCATTCCATATGCAAAAAAACTCAGAGAACGCGGGGCGTCCAATGTGCTGGTTTCCATGTCAAAAGAAGGGGCGGTGCTGGCTGATGCCAACGGGGGTATTCACTCGTCACCGGCACCCGCAGGCAGACTGGTGAATGCGGTGGGGGCGGGCGATTCCATGGTGGCTGGATTTCTGGCAGGATGGCTGGAGCAACACTCTTATGAACACGCCTTCCGGATGGGTCTGGCGGCCGGGAGTGCCAGTGCATTTTCAGAGCAGCTTACCACAAGAGAGGAAGCAGAAAGTCTGTATGAACAATTGAAAGCATAAAAAGCTACAAAAAACAAGTTAAAATATTGGTTAAATCATAGAATCGCAATATATAAGCTTGCGATAAATTGACAATCGCAATAGTGTGTGATATAGTCTAAACATAAACAAAGCGAACACGGAGAATATCACAAACGGGAGGAACGCAGGAATGAATTCATATGAAAGAGCGATCACTGTATTGAACGGAGAAATACCTGACAGGGTTCCGTCATTCGAACTTCTCATTGATCCGAAGGTAATACGCGGAATCATCGGGACGGACAGTTATCCGGATCTCTGCGATGAGCTGGACATTGATCTGGTAATATCACAGACCCCATCCAAACTGTACCGGGAGGAATGCATCGACAGAGAAAAACAGATTGTCCGCAACGAGTGGGGCATCATGCGGCAGTACAATGGGGAGGTAGTGTCACATCCGCTGCATGGTCCCATTGAGACCCTGGAGGACGCGATGAATTATGTGGCGCCGGACCCCATGGATGATTACCGCTTCGATTACCTGCGGGAGCTGGTCAAAAGATTTAAAGGGAAACGGTTGATCGGTTTTCATCTTCATGATGGATTTAATTACAGTTATTACCTGAGCAGCATGCAGGATATGATGTGCAATCTGATTGAAGAACCGGAGCTGGTCCACCGGCTGGTGGACCTTTCTGTGGAACATAACCTGAAGCTGGCGGAAAAAGCACTGGATATCGGAGCGGACTTCATATTGAGCGGTGATGATTACGGGTCAAAGACCAGTCTGCTGGTATCCAAGCAGCATTTTGATGAATTTTTCCTGCCGGGCCTGAAGAAGATCTGTGATTACGTGACAGGACGAGGCGCATACATGTTGAAACACTGCTGTGGAAACATCAATCCGCTGATCAGTGATCTGGTGGACTTCGGCATCAGAGGAATGCATCCGCTGGACGAGAATTCCGGTATCGATCAGATTGAGGTCAAGAAAAAGTTTCCAAAGCTGATCGTCATGGGTGCGGTGGACTGCGATGAGCCGCTGACTGACTATACGCCGCAGCAGATGGAAACGTATGTAAAGGGTATCCTGAAAACACATGCACCGGGCGGGAGATATATCTGTGCCACCAGCAACAGCGTTCATTCTTCTGCAAAACCGGAAAACTTTGTAGCCATGCAGCATGCAATTCACAAATATGGACGTTACCTGCCAGGTGGAGCACTGGACTGGGAATAAGAGAAGGAGGATCATAGCAAATGAAAAATTACAAACGGGTATTGGCAATGGTATGTGCCGGATTAATGGGAATCTCAATGATGGGATGCGGCGGTGACACATCTTCAAAAAGTACAGAGGCGGAGGTGACACCAGATTCCGACGACGAAGAAACAGTTTCAGCAGCCGGGGAAGATGAGATATCCAGTGATAAGAAATTTAAAATAGGTATCCAGATGAAGACATTGGACAGCGGTTTTTTTGTTACCCTTGCTGAAGAATTTACCTCCCGGATAGAAGAACTGGGATGGGAAGCTACTGTAGCAAATGCGGATTCTGACACCATGAAGGAATCGGGGAATATGGATACGTTTATCACGCAGGGATATGATCTGATCTTTATCGATCCATACGAGACGGAGGGCTGTGTGGAGGCAATCAACCGGGCAGTAGATGCCGGGATTCCGGTGATCTGTATGGATAACTCATGCGGTGAGGCTGCCAAGGTGGTTTCTATTGTATATCCCAGCAATGTGAAAAATGGTCTTCTGTGCGGCAGCTGGGTGGCGGCCAACAGGTTTGAGGCGGATGAACAGATTAATTCGGTATGTATGGGCGGCCAAAAAGACCTGGAAGCGGCGAGAGAACGGCGCATGGGCTTTATCGCCGGTATCCTGATGGAAAGACTGGACCTTACAGAAGACGAGGCAATTGAAATGGGAACTGCCATGGAAAAAGAAGTCATTGCAAAGGGCTCTGCGGTTAATGAAGATGCAAAATTCAGTGTGGGCGGAATCGGCTGGGGAGCTTATACTTCAAACGGCGGTCTTGATGCAGCAGAAGACCTGGTAGTTGCCAACCCTGATATGAATCTGATGTTTGGTGAAAACGACGCGATGCTTCTGGGAGCCATGACTGCGATCGAAAATGCAGGCCTGTCTGACCAGGTGATTCTGGCTGCTGATGCGGATGGACAAAAAGAGGCGCTGGAGCTTATTAAGAAGGGTACTAATTACGCATGCACCGGAAATAACCAGCCGGGTGCAACGGCTGAAGCTGCCATGGAGATTGCCGTTGATATTCTGGTGAACGGTGCGGATCCCACAAGCTTTGACAGAGTAACTCTAACGAATCCTGCCTGCATTAATCCGGAGAATGTAGACGAGTATTACGACCCGGATTCAGCGTTCTAAAGCCTGAAAGTGTCTGGAATCTTCTGAATGAGGTTTCAGACACTTTTTCAAAAATCAGATTCTTTCTATTCATTTTTGTGCAGGAGGAGACAAAATGGATCAAGCGTTTCGAGTTAAGATGGTAGACATAAAAAAGCGCTTTGCAGGTGTTCAGGCGCTTGACGGAGCCGGGGTGCAGGTCCGGGCCGGGGAAATACATGCGCTTATAGGCGAGAACGGTGCGGGAAAATCAACCCTGATGAAAATATTGGCCGGAGCATTGAAAAGAGATAGCGGTGAAGTTTTCATCGACGGTCAGAAGACAGAAATGCAGACGCCGAGGGATGCACACAGGCTGGGTATCGCAACCATTTATCAGGAGTTTATGCTGGCTCCCGATCTGACGGTGGCTGAGAATATTTTCATAGAAAATCTCACGTCGGGGAAGAAACTTATCAACTGGAAAACCCTGAATCAGTCAGCCAGGCAGCTTTTAGAAGAACTGGGTTTTGGAGAAATCGACCCTTCGGCAAAAGTCAATACTCTGAGTGTCGCCTGTCAGCAGGTGGTAGAAATCTGCAAATCTCTGTCACAGAAGGTGAAGGTGCTGATTCTGGACGAACCCACAGCAGTTTTAACGTTCAGAGAAATAGAGAAGCTGTTTACCCTTCTCAGGAGACTGAAGAAGGAGGGGGTAAGTATTATTTATATCTCCCATCGTCTGGAAGAGATCTTTCAGCTCTGTGATGAAATCACAGTCATGAAGGATGGATGCTTTGTAAAACAGGTAAAGACAGGGGATATCGACAAAGACCGACTGATCAGCCTGATGGTGGGAAGAGATATCAAAGACATCTTTCCGAAACGTCAGAATGTCACGATAGGAGAGCCGGTCTTGGAGGTGAAGAATCTCTGTGCAGGCTCGCTGGTGAGGAATGTCAGCTTCACGCTGCATGCAGGAGAAGTACTGGGATTCTATGGCCTGGTGGGTGCCGGGAGAACTGAGACGATGAGAGCCGTATTTGGTGCAGATGCACTGGAATCCGGAGAGATACTGCTGTTCGGAGAAAAAGTACGGTTTAAAAATCCCAGACAAGCCGTCAAAATGGGTCTGGGAATGGTTCCGGAGGATAGAAAAAAGCAGGGACTGATTTTGGATCAGAGCATCAGGGCCAATACCACGGTGACATCCATGCGGGATGTGCAGAATCGATTGCATGCCTTCGATCATAAAAAAGAATCGGAATATACGAAGGAGATTCTGGACAGTATCAACACAAAGTACGCCTCCATCAACCATAAAGTTTCACAGCTGAGCGGAGGAAATCAGCAGAAGGTGGCGCTCGCCAAATGGCTGGCCGCCGGGAGCAGGTGCATTATCTTTGATGAGCCGACACGCGGGGTTGATGTGGGGGCAAAAACAGAGATTTACACCTGCATCAACCAGCTGGCTGCACAGGGAATCGGAATCGTGATGATTTCTTCCGAAATGCCGGAGCTCATGGGCATGAGCGATCATATCATCGTCATGCGGCAGGGACAGGTGGCAGGCGAAATCAGCAGGGATGAATTTACGGAGAACAATATGATCAGACTGGCAATGGGAGGGATTCGGTAGTATGTCAGAAAAAAATAAGACTTCATCAAAGATTTTAAATTTTATCGTCACTAACAATACATATTTTATTTTGGTATTACTGTTTGTGATCTGCAGTCTTGCGTCGGAGCACTTCCTGACGATGGCAAATCTCGTGAACATCTGCCAGCAGTATTCTGGAACAGTGATCGTATCCATCGGTATGCTGTTTGTGATTCTGACCGGAGGGATTGACCTGTCGGTTGGCTCCGTCATGGCTCTGGGCAGCGTTTTCTCAGCCTATGCCATGGTAGAACTGCATCTGCCGATTATTGTATCTGTGATTTTATCCATGATTCTCGGGACTGTCTGCGGACTGATCACCGGCATCCTGGTAGCGAAGGCAAAGATTGCGGCATTCGTGGCAAGCCTTGCGATGATGACCATCTGCAGGGGGATTGCATACATGATCTCCAATGGCACACCCATTAACACGCCTGCAGGCTCCATCAGCAGGCTTGGCACAGCGAAACTGTTTCCATTTTTGACGTGGCTGACGGTAATTGCGATTATTGTGGTGGCTGCCAGCGGTTTTTGCCTTTATAAAACAGCGAGCGGGCGGACGGTCATCATGATCGGAAGCAATCAGGAGGCCGTTCATCTGGCGGGTATCAGTGTAACGCCGCATCTGATTTCCGTCTATGCAATCTCTGGTTTCTGCTCGGCACTTGGGGGTGTCATTGCCACATCGCGTACGGGCATCGGTTCCGGAGCGGTTGGACAGGGGCTGGAGCTGGACTGCATTGCCGCCTGCGTGATCGGCGGCGCTTCCTTAAGCGGAGGGTCCGGGTCTTCACTGAAAACAGTTGTGGGCGTACTTGTTCTGGCAATGATCGGAAACATTATGAATCTTCTGTCTGTGCCGTCTTATCCTCAGGATGTGATAAAAGGTATCATCATTATACTGGCTGTCCTGCTGCAGCAGGGAACGAGCAGAATTAATAAAAATTAAGAAAAGGAGAACTGTGTTGTTATGAAAGGAACAATGAAAGCTTTACGCATGTATGCACCGTATGATTTTCGTATAGATGAGATTCCGATTCCCGAAATCGGGCCGGAAGAGATTTTGATTAAGGTGGAAGGCTGCGGTATCTGTGCCGGGGATGTTAAGACACTTCATGGCGGTATCCGTGTGTGGGGAACCTCTCCCGAGACATGCAATATAGAAGCACCCGTGACCGGAGGCCACGAATTTGTGGGACGCGTGGTAGAATTTGGAGAAAAAGTGAAAGGTGTGAAAACAGGAGACCGGATGGTCTCAGAGCAGATCGTGCCCTGCCACGAATGCAGATTCTGTAAGGCTGGCATTTATTCCATGTGTCAGCGCCATTATATCTATGGATTCCGCCAGGAGACCGCAGGAGGAATGGCGGAGTACATGAAATTTCATAAAAATGGAATTCATCATAAGCTTCCGGAAGGCATGACGGTGGAGCAGGGGGCGCTGATCGAGCCGCTTGCGTGTGCCATGCATGCGGTAGAGCGGGGTGGTATCGGGCACAACGATGTGGTAGTGATAAGCGGGCTGGGTGCAATCGGACTGGGAATGGTCAGCGTGGCCAGAAAGCTTGAGCCAAAGCTTCTGATCGGCCTGGACCTGCGCCGTCAGCGCCTGGATAAGGCACTGGAATACGGAGCCGATCTGGTGCTGAATCCGCTGGAAACCGATGTGACTGCAAAGATTAAGGAACTTACGGACGGTTACGGCTGCGACGTGTACATCGAAGCATCCGGAAGTGAAAAAAGTGTACAACAGGGTCTTGCATCCATTCGATTCCGTGGAACGTATGTGCAGTTTGGTGTTTTTCCCGATGCGATAAGCGTGGACTGGAATGATATCGGAGACGGCAAGGAGATTACGATCAACGGTTCCCATCTGGGGCCCTACTGCTATGAACCAGTGATCCGCGGAATTATGGACGGAAGCATCCATACGGAAGGTCTGATGTCCCATCAGTTTAAACTGGAGGACTGGAAGAAGGCGTTTGAAGTTGCAGAGAAGGATCCGGATGCTTACAAGGTAATGCTGGTACCGTGAGTTGTGGAAGGGACTGGTTTGGAAAGGCTAGGGTGAAAAAATGTTAGTGAATTTAAAAGCAATATTGGAAGAAGCTGAGAGAGGAGCGTACGCGGTAGGCGCGTTTAATACACCAAACCTGGAAAGCGTGATCGCAGTGCTTCAGGTAGCAGAGAGTCTGAAAGTTCCCGTGGTATTGCAGCATGCCGAGGTGCATGAGACGGTCATTCCGATTTCAGTCATCGGTCCCATCATGGTTGATTTTGCGAAGAAGGCATCGGTTCCGGTCTGTGTGCAGCTGGACCACGGGGAAACAGGAGCATACATTAAGAAAGCACTGGATCTGGGGTTTACAGGCATTATGTACGACGGTTCTTCACTGCCTTTTGCTGAAAATGTGGAGCAGACAAGACAATACGTGGAACTGGCAAACTCCTGCGGAGCCTCTGTGGAGGGAGAGCTCGGTGATATGGGAAAGAGAAACACGGTCTATAAAAATGCAAAGGAAAACGATGATCTGGGCAAGGTCTATACCGATCCGGAGGAGGCAAGAATATTTGTTGAACAGACAGGAGTAGCAGCCCTTGCGTGTTCCTTCGGGACGACGCATGGCTTCTACCTGTCAGAACCGGACCTTCGGATGGAAATCATCTCCCAGGTTCATGAAAAAGCAAACATTCCTGTGGTGATGCACGGTGGATCCGGGGTCAGCGCAGAGGATTTCCAGGAATCTATCCGGTGCGGGGTACGAAAGATCAATTATTACACCTACATGGCAAAAGCCGGAGCAGAATATGTAGGACAGAAGATGAAAGATATTGCAACGCCGATTTATTTCCATGAAATCTGCAGCTGGGGTCAGGAGGGCATCAAGCAGGACGTGGAGAAGGCGGTGCGGGTATTTGCCGGAAATTATCTGTCGCAGAGAAAAGGGGGAAATTAAACCTTGAAATACATAATGGGCCTGGATATTGGAACGACGGGGTGTAAGGCTAATGTGTTTGATCAGAATGGGAATGTCTGTGCTTACGCCTACAGGGAATACCTGAACCTTGAGCAGGGAGGCTTCATGGATGCAGAGGGCGTGTGGGAGGAAGTCTGCCAGGCGATTGGGGAATGTACTGCCGTATTTCCTGAAATAGAGGCTGTCTGTACCACTTCTTTCGGGGAATCTGTCGTGCCTGTGGATGAACAGGGGAATGCTCTGAGCAGTGCGATTCTGTACACAAATGCCAATGCTGTGAAGGAGTGGGAGTATCTGGACAAAAAGATCGGAAGTGCCAGGATTGCCGAAATTACCGGTCATATTTCACATCCGATGTATACCGTCAGCCGGCTGCTGTGGATGAAAAAAAATCAGGAAGAACTGTACGAAAAGACCCATAAGTTCTTGTTTTTTTCCGGATTCATCGAGAGAAAACTGGGCGCAGGGTGCTGCGCGGAGAATACCCTGGCAGCCCGGAGTATGGCTTATGATGTGCAAAGAGGTGTCTGGAGCAGGGAAATCTGCCAGGCAGCGGGGATTGATATGGAAAAGCTTCCGACAATTGTAAAGGCTGGAGATCAGATCGGCATGGTTTCGGACAAGCTGGTCAGGCAGTCAGGTATGAAGAAATCTCCTGTGATTCTGGCCGGAGGTCACGACCAGCCCTGTGTGGCACTTGGAATGGGCGCTGTTCACGGCGGGGATGTGGCTTACGGTATGGGAACCGCGGAATGTTTTACCCTGGTCCTGGATGAATTTCAACAGTCACCGGCAATGCAGAAGGCACATCTGGTCTGCGCTCCCCATATAGCAGAGGGAAAGTATGTGACATACGGCGTGCTGTTTTCCGGAGGGGCTGTGCTCAGTGATCTCAGGAACAAGATGTATGCAAAAGAGAGGGAGGATGCCGATCGGGAAGGCAGGGATGTCTATGAAATCATGATGGACGAGATGCCGGACAGCACAGAAGGACTCTATTACCTGCCGCATCTGGCTGGTACCGGAACGCCGCAGATGAACACTTCGGACCGGGGAGTGATCTACGGACTGACGATGGACACGTCCAGAGGAGCACTTGTGCGGGCTGCCCTGGAGGGTATCGCTTTTGATATGCGCTTAAATGTGGAAAACATGGAAGCCTGTGGGCTTCCGGTAAATCGGATTCTGGCAGCGGGCGGCGGTGCAAAATCGGAAAAAGGTATCCAGCTGCGCAGCGATATCCTGCAGCGGAATATTTATAAAACAAAAGATGTGCAGGCGGGAACCAGAGGTGTATATTATATTGCTGCAAAAGCGCTTGGCTGGATTAAGGACTTTGAGAGCGGGATTCCGGTTCCGCCGGGTGACTGGCTGAGGCCGATGTGCGATCCGGATGAAACAGATAAAAGTTATCATAAATACCTGGAACTATATGAGCGTACGAAAGGATTGTAAAACATATGAAATCTTTAGCTGTGACAACAGATCATAAATTAGAGGTTGTAGATCTGCCAATGCCGGATATCGGAGATGACTGTGTGTTAACCAGGACGATAGCCAGCGGCATTTGTAATGGAACCGATTCGAAAATTCTGCACGGAGAGTTTAAAGGGATCAGCCAATATCCCTGTCTTCTGGGGCATGAGGCGGTCGGAGAAGTCATTGCGGCCGGAAAAAAGGTGAAGCGGTTCAAGGTGGGAGACCGCGTGATGGTACCATTTCTGGAGACGGATTCAGAAGGAAAATATGCAGGATTTTACTCATTTTGGAGTGGTTATTCCGAGTACACGGTGGCCCGGGACTATGAGGTGATGGTGGAAGAGGGCAGGGGGCCAGGTCATCCTGAATTCTGGGATGCCTATTATACCCAACAGGTTTTGCCCGATGATATTGACCCTGTGGAGGGTGTCATGATCATTACATTCTGTGAGGTTCTGGCTGCTATCAGGAATTTTGGCTTTGACCGGAAAAGCAGGGTTGCGGTATTTGGCGCAGGTCCTGTGGGCCTGACCTTTATCAGGCTTATGAAGCTGCTGGGTGTCCGCACCGTTATTTCCGTGGATGTACTGGAAGAAAAACGAAAAGAAGCAGAGATCGCAGGAGCGGACGCTTTTGTGAACAGCGCAACGGAAGACGTGGTACAGAATATCCGGACGCTTGTCCCTGAAGGTGTGGACTACGTGCTGGACGCAGTGGGTGCGAATGGAATCATTAACACCGCCATGCATTTATTGAAGGAAAACGGACAGATCTGCGTATATGGAATATGCCCAACCAAGGAGATGCAGCTGTCCTGGAAAGATGCTCCGCAGAACTGGACGCTACGATTTCTGCATGTTCCGGTGAAGGAACAGCAGGCAGCAGCATTTCCGCAGATTGTGGAGTGGGTGCGTCAGGGAAAAATAGTATTAGGTGATTACATCTCCCACAGAATCCCGTTTTCGCAGATTTTGGATGCCTTTGCGATGGTAGAGAAGCATGTTCCCACAAAAAAAATTGTAATTACCTACGAATAACTGCAAAATCACTTGAAAACATATCCTATCATCAGCTATAGTAAATATGTGTAATCGAAATTTATGGAGTACCCATGAATTTCAGAGAGTGTCAGATTCAAGGGAGGAAGCTATGACTGTATCAGACAGAAGACGGGAAATCTCTGATTTATTACTGCAGAAGGGCAAGGTAAAGGTTGGGGACCTGGCACGAAGGTTTCAGGTGAGCACGGAGACCATCCGAAAAGATCTGTTGGAGCTGGAAGCCCAGGGATTTATCAAAAAAAATAAGGGTTCGGCGGAAGTGCTGGTGGAGACCAGTGCCAGCGCATATTCCAGAAAATCGGAAAAATATATAGAGACTAAAAAAAAGATAGCCAGAGAAGCTGCCAGATTGATTCCTCCTCACAGTGTGATCTTCATAGATGCAGGCAGTACGAACTACCAGCTGGCCCGACAGTTGATCATGCGAAAGGATATCATTGTAGTTACGAATTTCACGCCAATTGCGGAACTGATGAACGCCAATGAGATCAAGGTAATCCTTATCGGAGGAGAAATCCGTCAGGTGAGCGGAGCAACCACGGGGATGCTGGCTGCCTACTGCATTGATCATGTACATGCGGATCTGGCATTTCTGGGAACCAGCGGATTTTTGGATTCCAGCGGACCCTGCGTGGAGAATTTTCCGGAGGCAGATGTGAAAAGAAGGATGCTGCAGAACGCCGCCAAGTCTTATGTACTTGCTGACAGCAGCAAAGCGAGTACCAAGGCGATTGTTAAATATGCAGAATGGAATGAAATCACAGGATTGCTGACCGATGATCAGCTGGACTGCAGGGTCATGAAAAATCTGGAAAACGAAGTGAATGTAATAACGGTAAATACGGAAGAGAAGGAATGACGTGTGCCCGGGTGTAAAGAAGGAGTGCAAAGATGGAGTGGATAGATAATGTCAACGGACTGCAGCATATAGGAATACCTGCCAGTGATATAAAAAGAACAGAGGAATTTTACAAAAAGCTTGGGTTTGAGCCTGTGCTTAAGACAGATAACGGCGGAATACCGGTGGTGTTCCTTAAGCTGAAGGAGCTGGTGCTGGAGACTTACGAATGTGAAAGCCCCGCCGGGTGTCCCGGTGCGATCGATCATTTTGCCATTGATGTGAAGGACCTGGATGAGGCCCTTGCTTATGTGGAGTCATTGGGAGTCAGAATCCTGGAACCGATCACTCAACTGCCGTTTTGGAAAAACGGGGTTCGATATTTTATCGCGGAGGGACCAAATCAGGAAAAGATTGAGTTTGCCCAATATCTGTAGAAATAAGAAGTATTAAGAAACGATACGATTTGCCAACTGAAACGATATAGGCGTCTGAGCAAAAGCCCGGACGCTTTTTCTAATGTGCCGCGCGGGAAAAAGATAATGAAAGAAGGGCGCTGCACAATCAGCTCCTGAAATGCGGAAAACCTGCCTGAAAGACGGTTGTTAAGGATACTCTGTCATGCTAAACTATAAATATGCACAATTAAAAGCAAAATGACATTGAGGGAGAAACATATGATGAGAAAAAAATGGACCGCGGGACTGTTGACGGCGCTGCTGGTTTTGACTATGGTTCCGGTCAAAACATCAGCTGCTTTGGATGGCAGTGCAGATTATGGCACACCCGGTGTGGATTATGTGGACGGGGAAGTGATCGTCTGCGTGAAGGGCGGGGAGGAGGCATTAAGCCGGCCGAATGGAGCCATGAGAAACAGGGGGGCAGAATTACAGACACAGACACTGATGGAACTGGGCGGAAGCGGAATTTCCACTTTTTCTGCCGGGGAAAGCGCAGAGGAAGAGAAGTCTCTTGTACTGGTAAGCGGATCGGACACAGAGGATATGATTGAGCAGCTTTCAGCAAACCCCCTGGTGGAATATGCGGAACCGAACTACATCATGGTGCCTTACAGCACGCCGTCTGATCCTGCGTACAGTTATCAGTGGGGACTGGATAACACGGTCAATCGGGATGATACGGTACCGGCCGTGGATATGGATGTTGTGACTGCATGGTCGACAGGCGCAGGGAGCCCATCAGACAGCTCAGACAAGCCGGTCGTTGCGGTGGTGGATTCCGGAGTGGACTACACGCATCCGGATCTGCAGGGGATTATGTGGGATGACGGAGAAAGTTATCCGGAACTTCTGGAACTCGGAGGAGGGGCATACGGAGTTAATTATTCTAATAATGGCAATGATACGACAGATCCCATGGATACGGAGGTCGGACACGGGACCCACTGTGCTTCCATTATTGCATCGCAGTGGGACAACCAGGAAGGCGGCTCCGGAGTCAGCGGAAACGCTGAAATTATGGCAGTAAAATTCCTGGGAGGACAAGGGGATATGCTGGCGGCCATTCAGTCTTACAATTATCTGGTCACCGCAAAAAAAGCGGGGGTCAATGTTGCCGCCGTGAACAATTCCTGGGGACCGTCTGCTTATAATGGAATTCAGCTGAAATCCGTGTCAACAGCAGTTACTGAAGCCGGGAAATGGGGGATCGTATCCTGTTTTGCAGCTGGAAACAGCAATACGGACAATGATCTGAATACAGGCGGTATCGTAAACAGCCCCTATGCGGTAACGGTTGGGGCCATGGACAGCCAGGGGTATCCGGCATTTTTCAGCTGTTACGGAAGTCAGGCTGTGGATGTCTTTGCGCCCGGGACCCAGATTCTGGCGGCCACTTCTACGGATGAACAACTGCCGATGAATGAGCATCAGATGCCGGCACAGTATCTGCCCTGGATACAGGACGCAGATGACAGTTACTTTTATGAGGATTTTGAAGACGATGAAGATAAAGCAGAGCTGCTTTTGATTGGTGCAAACGGCAGTCCGTCAGAGGAATCACAGCAGGCATCATCCAGAGGATATAACAGCGGCAGAGGGCTGGAGATATCGCTTGACCAGATTCAGGAGGGTGAGGAGTTTGCCCTGGAAATATCATTCCAGGCGGAGGATCTCGCTGCCGTCGACTGCGCTGGCGATGTTTATCTGGCATTTGCGGGGGCGTTTGATAATGCCATGTATGGCCAGAATATGTGGATCCAGCAGAATGTAAATGGCAGCTGGGAAGATATGAGCTCCACTATGATTTATAACGGCGCACTTTTTCCGGCGCGTCTGAGAATGTCGGATCATAACTGGAATATATCCAGTCAGGCTCTTGCGGATAAGGAATTTCTGCAGGATCCGGACGGAGACGGCAGAACAGAATTCCGCATCAGCGGCACCATGAAGAATAAATCAGATGGAGCAGTCTTCCATCTTGACAATGTTGGATTTGGAAAAAAAGCCAGTGATTATTATTATTCGGACGGAACTTCTATGGCTGCCCCGATGGTCACCGGAACAGCCGCTCTGCTTGCAGAAATATACGGAGGATCCGACGGGGCGGCTGCGGCGGAGATCTGTGCCCGCCTGAAAGGCGGGGTAAACCGTGTGGACGGGTATGGACTGGAAGAAAAATCTGTGTCAGGAGGATTCATCGATACGGGTGCGGCGTTTGATGATACCAGAGTGGTCCCGGTGCTGTCCGGTCTGCAGCAGGACAATGAGACCGCCGAACTTACCGGATACTTTTTCGGTTCGGATGCAGGCAGTGTGTCGGCAGGCGGTCTTTCTGTGGAAATTGCCAGCTGGTCAGAGGAAAGCATTGTAATCCTGCTGCCGGAAGGCTCTGCCGGAAATCAGGAAATAGCAGTGACTGCCGCTGACGGCAGGTATGGCCATGATTATTTTGATATCGGAAGCACGGCAAAAGGGTTTGCCGGTTTGCGTGCCCCTGCTTTGGATTACGGGGAAATCGAAGGGATTTCCGTGAGCAGCAGTGACGGTATTCCGGCCTGCATGGCGGCTGCCGGAGATAAGATCGCTTATGTGGGGGACATGTTTGAAATCGGCGGCATCTATATGGAAATTTATGATATCCAGGATGATACGTGGGAGAAACTAAAGCTTCCGGACGATCATATGATATCCGGCATCGATGGAGGCCTCTGCTCTATGGCAGGCGGGAAAAGCAAACTGTATCTGCTGTATACGAAGAGCGATGGTGAGGACGAGACGGTCTGCATAGGAACTTATGATACGTTGGAAGATATCTGGACCTCTGTGGATGTCTCAGACAGTCTGTCCGGGAAGGAGGCACTTGCTGTCTATCAAAACCAGCTTCTGGCAATCGGAGGAGAAAATCAGGATGAAGAGACGGGAACTTTTACGGCCAGTGAGGAAGTGCGTGTGATAGACCCGGTGACCGGGGCCATCACAGGTAATCTTCCGGGATTGCCGCAGGGCAGAAGTGCAGCTGTGGCTGTGGCATCGGGAGATCTGCTGCTGGTTGCACAGGGATATGATTCTTATATGAACGCCATGAGTGGAATGGAATATACACAGTATGAAAATGTTCTTGTCTATGATGGAAATGTCTGGAAAGAGAGCGATGTGGATTTCTTCAGTCATGCGAATGATATGTTTGACGCGAACCAGACCCTGAACTATGCAGTGACTGCTGTGGATGGCGGAATGATGGTGACCGGTCCGGTGAAAGACCTTGGGACGGAGCAGATGACGGATACCTGGAGATACGACGCGGCATCCGACAGCTGGAGCAGTGTGGATGACCTTCTTTATCATGGGACGAAGACAACGATGAATATGGGAGCGGCTGTGGGCAATCAGTTCTATGTTCTGAGCAGAACGGGAGATACGGAATATATATTCCGGTCTGCAGAGATTGCGTATACAGATCCTGTGGGAAATCCGGGAGAGGACCCAACAGCGGAGCCAACGGTGCCCCCGATTGATACACCGCAGGTCGATCCAACAATCACCCCTCCTGCAGGCACGACCAATGAGCCGACACAGGCACCTCCAGAGAGAGCAGGTAAGGATCCGGCGGAGACAGCGGCAACGACTATTAAGAGACCAGGGCTCACAAGACCGGCAGAGGTTTCGGCAAAAAAGGACAGAACATCTTCTGCGGCAAATGCAAAAACGGCAGATGAGACACCGGTTACGGGTATGGTACTGGCAATGGGGCTTTCGGTTCTTGCGGGGGCTGTGGCCGCGGTCAGACGAAAGAAGGATAGAAAATAGTTTTATATAAAAGGACTGAGGCTGTATGCCCCGGTCCTTTTATATATCCTGCCGGACACGGAATTCATATAAGCAATAAACTTAAAGTAATTCCCTTCAAATCTGGTATAGTGATAGTAATATGGGGTGAGTGCATCCTGAAGGAGGCAAAAGCTATGGGAATGAAGGTTATTATTGTGGACGATGAAAAGAAGATCTGTCAGTTGATTCAGTTTCTGGTGGATTGGGAGAAAATGGGCCTCGAAGTCGCGGGTGTGGCTTATAACGGTATAGACGCCCTGCGTCTGGTTGAGGAACTGGAACCGGCGATCATCATTACAGACATCAAGATGCCGGGATGTGACGGGCTGGAACTGATACAGCAGGTCCAGCACCGAAAACCCAATATACATTTTATCATAATCAGCGGTTATCAGGACTTTGAGTATGCGAGAAAAGCTATCCGGTACGGTGTCCGTGATTATCTCTCCAAACCGATACAGAAAGATGAGCTGGAGGAGACGCTGCAGCGGGTGGCTGCGGAGAGGCTCGAGAATCAGGAACACGAACAAAATGTCAACATATTGAGAAGCAAGGTGCAGCAGCAGTCAACGCAGATAAAGCAGACTTTGCTGAAAAATCTGGTAAACCAGGAGCAGGATGATCTGCAGTGCCAGGATCTGGAGGCGATCAACAACCGCTATCACTGTGATTTTCAGCAGGGGTGTTTCCGGGTACTGCTGGTAAAACCGGATTTTGAGGAGACAGAAGAATATGAACTGATCTACCGTCAGATTACGAGAAAGATCAGTGAGATCAGCAGGAAAGAGTTTAAGGAGGAGTGTTTTGACATCATCACATATGAACATGATCTGGGAACCTATGTCCTGCTGAACTATCCGACAGAGGGGATTCAGGAATTCCGCTGGCAGCTGAAACATATCCGTGTCAACACGGCAAACCTCCATGAGATCTTCCAGGAAATCCATGTGACGGTCGGCATTGGGCGGCAGGTTGAAGATTTCCGTCAGATCGGACAGTCATTGACGGATGCGAAAAGTGCTATTTTGAACCGCATTTGCCTCGGGATCGACAAAATTATCGGGGTGGATGAAGAGTCAGAGGCAAAGGTTTTCGATCCGTATACGGCTGCGGATACCGATTTTAAGAGCTGCTTCCTGGAAATGGTCGATATGTACGACCTGGACGGAATTGCCCGGCAGCTGGAAGTATTGGGTGAAATCTGCAAAAGCAGGCAGGAATGTGATGGTAATTCAATCTACCTGGCACTCAGGGAGCTGTTCGGTCTTGTTGTGCTGCAGTTAAAAAAGAATAAGATTTCGGGCAGCGAGGAGTGGATGCCGGAAGAGTTTCAGAATGTGTTCTATCACTGCACGTCGGTAAATGAAGTATTCCAACGATTCCTCGGGCTGATTCAGAGGATCATTGAAAAAGAGATTGAAGAGAATCGTATGGTCGAGATTAAACCCATCAAACTTGTGAAGTCTTATATCCAGAATCATTATGCACAGCCGATCAAACTGGAGGAAATGAGTGAGATGGCAGGGTTCAATTCAGCATATTTTTCTACCATGTTTAAAAAAGAGACCGGACAGACATTGACGGAATATATACTTCAGGTGCGCATGGATAAGGCGAAAGAACTGCTGAAAAATAAAGAGATAAAGATCAATGATATCCCGGAACTTATCGGAGTCGGTGATGCCAAATATTTTTCGAAGCAGTTTAAGAAAGTCAGCGGACTGACACCATCGCAGTACCGCAGGTTTTTCGGTTAGGAGGCGGCCATGAAGAAGACGGAGTTCTGGTATAAAAAACTGAAGTTCTGGATACGGGGCATGTACATTGGGATGGTGATACTTCTGGTGCTTCTGCTGCTGGCTGCAGCCAACAAGATTGCCTTCTCGGAAAGCCTGGAGGTCGTGTTTGCAGTAACGGCCGGTCTGGCGATCGCCGGATCTTATGCCGCCGGAAAATTATACATTCTGGGTCCAATGAAAAATCTGAGTCAGGCGTTTGAGCTGTTCAATCACGGATATATCTATGACGAGGTGTTTCACAATAATTTTACCATGGATGAAGAGATGAAAAAGGCTCTGGAGAAATTTGCTGTTATGATTGACCGGAACCATGCCGTCAACATGGCGGAAAAGCAGGTAGAATATCTTGCACTGCAGAATCAGATCAATCCGCATTTTCTGTACAATACCCTGGAATCCATACGGGCGGAGGCACTGCTGGCAGGACAGACATCGATCGCCGGCATGTCGGAGGCTCTTGCCAAATTTTTCCGCTACACCATTACCAATAAGGAAAATATCGTGACACTGGCTGATGAGCTGGACAGTGTGAAGAATTATTTTCTGATACAGAAATACCGGTTTGAAGAGCGCATTAATCTGGAAATACACTGTGACGATGAAGAACTGCTGTTTCAGTGCAGAATTCTGAAACTGACACTGCAGCCGCTTGTGGAAAATGCGATTCAGCATGGACTGGAAGCAACGATTGGGGAGGGGACGATAGAGATTGACATTGAGCGGACAAGTACCAGGGTATTCATTTCTGTGCGTGACTACGGCGTTGGAATGGATGAGGAGAAGATCATCGAATTGAACCGTATGTTTCAGGAACCGGATAAGCAGATCACGGCGGCGTTTTCAAAGAAAAAATCGGGAATCGCGCTGCGCAATGTGAATGCCCGGATCAAACTTCTTTTCGGAACGCAGTACGGGCTGCATGTGATGGGGTCCACATATTCCGGTACGGAGATCAGGATCACGCTTCCGTATCTGGATGAAGAGACTGCAAAAAAATATATGAAAAAAATAGAGACAAACCAGGAAGAGGGAGTGCAGTGAAAAAAGAAGTGCTTAGAATACAGAGTGGCATTAAAAAATCCGGAATCGCAGAACGCATTCTGGACTTTTCGATTCAGATCTATCGGGATGAGATCTGCGGACTGATCGTTGAGAACAATCTGGAGAGAAAATGCCTGGTGGATCTGCTGGCGGGAGATGTACGGCTCGACTACGGGTGGGTTTACTTTGATGAGGAGGAACTTCCTTCGGAGACATATGACAGGATACTGAAGGAGTATGTCTTTGTCATGAACCGAAAAGAGCACTGTGTCAGGCAGCTGAAGGTCAAAGAATATGTGTTTGTGCTGCATGGAGGAATCAGTCTGATCGCAGGCACCAGGAAGTTATGTGCATCCGCCGGACTTCTGTTTCAGGAGTTGGGATGCAGCATAGATCCGGAGGAAATGATCGGAAATCTGCTTCCTCACCAGAGAAAAGAAGTGGAGCTGATTCATGCCTACGTTTCAGGTAAAAAACTGGTTGTGATCTCAGATATGGATGAATTCTTCACGGAGGAGAGTATCACGGAATTCTTTGAGATGATTCTGAAGCTGAAAGAACTAGGGGTTGATTTTCTCATTGTCTCCAATCATACCAGGGTTTTATTTGAATACACGGAATACATGTATGTATTTTCACATGGCAGGACAAGGCATCGGATACTGAAACAGAGATATAGCCTGGAACATCTGTATACTGTACTGCTTGAAAGTTTTAATGTAAATGAAAATTTACCCGAATCCAAAGCCGTAGGACCCACGGTGCTGACGTTCGAACATGTGGAAACAGACCACTGCGGCAGTATGTGCTTCAAGGTTCATGAGGGGGAAATTCTTAATTTTGTGAATATGGACATTGGCAACTGGAGAATCCTGGCTGATATTTTAAGTGGAGACGTGCCGGTGAGGAGAGGAAAAATATTCTTGCAGGAAAAAGAATTTCGTCCGCGGATGTTCAGTGATGCGGTTGAACACGGGGTTGGTATCATTGAAGAGAATTCTTACGAGGCGTATTCTTATTTTGATGCTACTGTTCTTGATAACATTTCCATGGTGATGTCCAGGAAACTCGGCATTAATGGATTTTCACCCAAATATATGAAATGTCTGGAGGAGGAACTTCTGGATACCGGAGAATTTACCAGAGAGGAACTGCACAAATCCGTCTATCAGGCAGGACCCTATCTGCTGCAGAAAGCGGCATATTACCGGTGGATCCTGTTTCGTCCACAGGCGATTGTCTGTCTGCGGCCTTTTTCAGCCGCAGACTATAATATTCAGAAGCTGACACAGCATCTGATCCGGACAGCGGTTCAGCAGGGAAGCGCCGTTATCATTCTGACGATGTCGGTTTCGGAGGCCAGCATTATGGGGGAACGGACAATCGTTATGAAGTCAGGCAGCATGTATGAAAAAGACAGGCAGGATATCGGTCAGCTGTTTGAATAATAAAGTATCCAAAAATCGTACACCTTTTTCCAAAAAATGTGAGTGTTGTGTTTTGGAAAGTACTGTTACAATGAATTTACGAAAAACGTATCGATACGAGTTGAAAATGATTGTGAACAGAAAAAGATGACTGATAAAAAGGAGAAGAAATATGAAGAAGACGTTAGCAGTATTGGTTGCATGTTGTATGGTATTTTCTATGGCGGCATGTGGAAACGGTTCCGATGCAAAGTCAACCTCCGGCGGCACGGACAGCAATGTTCAGGAGAGTACTGAAGCAAAGGGTGACGAGAGCGCTGAGAATTCCGGAGAACTCGATACGAGCAAGCTGTCGATCGGTGTGGTCATGAAGCTGTACGATGAATTCCAGAACAAGGTTATCGACGGCGCGGAGGATGCGGCGAAAGAGATCGGAGCCAAGATCTCCTGTATTGCACCGGATGATATTACAGACGCTGCACAGCAGGTACAGATGATTGAAAACTTTATCTCTCAGGATGTGGATATCCTGCTGGTGGATCCAAATATCGCAGACTCTGTACTTAACGTTCTGAATGACGCAGTGGCGAAAGACATTAAAGTTGTTCTGGTAGATACGGATTCACCGAACTTTGAAAACCCGGTGACTTATGTAGGAACAGCAAACTATGACGCTGCTTTTGAAGGCGCAAAAGAATTCGCATCCAGGCTGCCGGAAGGCGCCAATGTTGTGATCGCAACCGGACAGCAGGGTGATGATAATCATGAAAAGCGCTCAAAAGGCTATAAAGATGCCATGGAAGAAGCAGGGTGCAACGTATTAGACCTTCAGTACTGTGATAACTCCGCTGATCTGACCGCTTCACAGGTGGAAGACTGGTTCCAGAAATACGGTGTGGATGGCATCGACGCTGTGATGTGTACGGATGATGATGCTTCTATGGGTGCAATCCAGGCGATCAAGCAGAACAATGCAACAGACAAGATCAAAGTCTGCAGTTTTAACGGCTTCCAGGTGGCAATTCAGCAGATCGAGGCGGGAAGCATGGAAATGACGATTGCTCAGCAGCCGTACAAGATGGGGTATGACAGTGTGATGTGCGGTGTCGGCGCTATGAAAGGCGAGACATATGACCGTCAGATTCCGGTGGATGTTGAGGTCATCGATGCATCCAATTATGAGGATTACAAAGAATAATCATCAGCTGAGAAACGAGTAGTATATGGGCTGCCATGGCGGCCCATTTGCTTTAAAAATCCGAATAGAAATGAAGGTGAAGTGTTTGCAGGATCAGGGTATAGCCGTTGAATTAAAAGATATTGTAAAAAACTTTCCGGGCGTGCGCGCTTTGGACGGAGTCTCGCTGGCACTGAAGAAGGGTGAGGTTCACGGACTGATCGGAGAAAACGGTGCCGGGAAATCAACACTGATCAAGACGTTTACCGGTGTACATAAACCGGATAAGGGAAAAATCTTCTGTGAAGGTCAGGAAGTGACATTTTCCGGACCGCTAGATGCCAAAAAGCGAGGCATCGCATGTGTTTATCAGGAACTGAATATTGTAGCCGAATTGAATGCGACAGATAATATGTTTCTTGGAAACATGAAATATAAAGGAAATTCCTGTTTTCTGGACTACTCATACATGAACCAGAAGACAAAAGAAGTCATGAAGTCCATGAATCAGGATATTGATCTGACTAAAATCTGCGGCAACATGGGTATGGGACAGCTGCAGATGATCGAGATCGGAAAATCGATCCTCCAGGAGGCGAAGGTGCTGATTCTGGATGAGCCGACCTCAAGTCTCGGAGAACAGGAGACGAAGGAATTGTTTAAGGCTGTCAACCTGCTGAAGAGTCAGGGAATGGCGATCCTGTTTGTGTCCCACAAGCTGGAAGAGATCTTTGAGCTGTGTGATGTCGTGACCGTTATGCGCGATGGAAAACATGTGGTGACCATGGATACGGATCAGATGACACAGGACGACCTGATCACTTATATGGTGGGAAGAAGCCTTGACAATCTGTATCCAAAGGCAGAGGCAGCAATCGGGAATGTGGCACTGGAAGTGAAACATCTTTCAAGAAAAGGTGTATATGACGACATCAGTTTTTCAGTCAGGCGCGGTGAGATCCTTGGGTTTGCAGGCCTGGTAGGTGCCGGGCGTACGGAAGTCTTCAGAGGTATCTTTGCAGCGGATCCGATCGACGGAGGAGAAGTGTTCGTGGACGGACGGAAATGCACGATCAAAAGTCCCGGGGAGGCCATCAGGAGTAAAATAGCATTCCTGACAGAAGACAGGAAGGGCCAGGGGCTGGTATTGACTGAGAGCATCAGTAAAAATATCGCGCTGGTCAATATGGGAAGTCTTTCCAAAGGTCTGTTTGTGGATGACGAAAAACTGAAAAAACAGGCGGAAGACACTGTTGAAAAGTTAAAGATCAAAACAGACAGTATCAATAAAAATTCCGGAGACTTAAGCGGTGGTAATCAGCAGAAGGTTGTAATCGGAAAATGGATCAACACAGATGCGGACATTTTTATCTTTGACGAGCCGACCCGCGGTATCGATGTCGGAGCCAAAATTGAGGTTTATAACATCATCAATGAGCTGGTAAAAGAGGGAAAAGCGGTCGTCATGATTTCCTCTGAACTTCCTGAGATCCTCGGAATGTGCGATCGCGTCATCGTCATGAGACACGGGCATATCACGGGTGAAATTGACCGGGACAGCAATGAATTTGACCAGGAAAGTATCATGAAAGCCGCATGGGAGGTTGGTTGAGATGAAAAATAAAATATTTAAAAATGAAAAAATATCGAGTATCTTAGGTCCGCTGATCGCACTGGTTGTTTTGTGTGTGCTGCTGACAATTGTTACGGATCAGTTTTTCAAAACAAGCAATTTTTTGAATATTCTGAGGCAGGCTGCCATCAATGCACTGGTTTCTTTCGGCATGTTGTTTGTACTCCTGACGGGGGGAATTGATCTGTCTGTGGGTGCAACGATCGCATGTTCCGGCTGTATGATGGGAATTATGATCAAAGGTGGTATCACAAATACCTTTCTGCTGCTTCTCGTAGGCCTGCTCTGCGGACTTGTCATCGGATTGGTCAACGGTCTGCTGTTTACAAAGCTGGATCTCCCGCATCCGTTTGTATCGACTCTCGGAACACAGCTGGTAATACGGGGCTTCTGCCTCTGGATCACAGGTTCCGCATCCATGTCAGGTTTTCCGGACGGTGTTATGTGGCTTGGATATCAGAACGTTGCAGGTTTTCCAATCTGTTTTATCCTTGTTATCGTGGTAGCTGTTGTGGCATCGATTTTCCTGAACAGAACAGCATTCGGACGTTATATCTATTCCATCGGCGGCAACCGGGAAGCGGCCCGTCTGTCCGGTATCAAAGTGAAGCCACTGTTAAACCTGACATACATCTTATCCGGGCTTCTGGCAGCACTTGCCGGTATCGTGATGATCGGACGTGTCAGCCTTGCGTATCCAAATGCCGGTGATGGCTATGAGATGAATGCGATCGCCGCCTGTGTCATCGGCGGGGCTTCCTTTAACGGCGGCCGCGGCAGTGTAGGCGGTACTCTGATTGGTGCTCTGATCATCGCAGTACTCAACAATGGACTGAATCTTCTGGGGGCACAGTCGGATATCCAGAAGATGATTCTTGGTCTGGTGGTAATCCTTGCGGTATTCGTGGATGTGGTCCGCGGCAAGCAGGAAGAAAAATCAAGAAGACTTGCACAGGCACGTCAATAAGAAATCAAACCAATTATATGATGCCAGGGTCAAAAGGTCAAATACCGTTCATGCTTGCATGATAAGGCATTTGATCTTGGGACCCGCCAAACATGAGGAAGAAGCGATTTACTCAGTAAATCAGCAGATTCCGAATGTTTGCAGGATTGCGGGAGCACGAAGTGCGGAGCAAGTTGTAGGCATCATTTGGGGTCAAAAGACCTTTTGGTCCCAACATCATTATATTCTTTTCAATTCTTCTAAATGACGGAAGCCCCGTATGGAATGATCCATACAGGGCTTCTCGTTCATTAGTATGTAAAATATATTAAGGAAGCAGTGTTTTACACGACGCGCGCTCGATCAGACGGCATGGAAGCTTGATCCTCATGGCCGCTGTGCTTTTGGGATTCAGGATATGGTACAGAATATGTGCACCGTAATTTCCCATCTCATAAGCAGGAGCGTGAAGCGTTGTGAGCGGCGGAGTCGTAAACTCCGTCATTGTGATATTGTCAAGTCCCATAAGTGAGATATCCTTCGGAACGGACAGTCCATGTTCAGTCAGGGCTTTTAAAGCACCGATAGCGATCAGATCACTTGCGGCAAATATGGCTGTTGGAAGGGCTGCGTCCTGCAGCAGTTCCGACATCATCTCATATCCGGAGGCGATCGTAAAGGAGCCTTCCTTCAGATAAGGCTGATAGTCAACGCCGTGTTCCGCGCAGAAACGGACAAAGATTTCTTTGCGCATATCGTTAAAGAGTTCGGACTGATCCACATACTCTTTTCCTGTCAAAAACCCAATCTTCTGATGGCCAAGTCCTGTAAGATACGTGAGTGCAGTCTGCACAGCCTGTTCAAAATCCAGCGTGATAGTAGAAATATCAATGTTGTCGACGGTCATGTCCAGGAACAGAATGCTGTCTGTAATATTTCGGAAGTATTCGATTTCTTTTTCGCTGAATTTACCGATACAGATCAGACCATCAACTCCTTTGAGCTGGTCAGCATATCCGAGATCGGCTTTATAAGTCCTGATCACATGAATACAGTGATCACGGCAGTAATCTTCGATGCCCTGGCGAATCCTCAGATAGTAATTATCATCCATTTCCTGCTGGGCGGAAAACCACTGGACAATACCGAGAGTATATGACGTTTTGACAGAACGTCCTTTTTTTATATAGTTTAACGCCTTGGCAGTTTCCAGCACTTTCTGCCGCGTTTCGGGTGTAACATTTAAGGAGGAATCCTGATTGAGGATCCGTGAAACAGTGGCACTCGAAACATTTGCCGCCTGAGCGATATCCTTAATTGTAGTCATGAGTGCGCCTCCCGGTAAATATTTACGAAATCACATGTTAATATTATACCAAAACAATAAAAAAGGGAAGAGAATAAGATAAAAAAAGTGTATTTTGTGGAAAATATACAAAAATCCCAATTAAAATTAGGATATTAATTAAGTAAAATATAATTGAAAATTTACTAAAACAGTAATATAATTTACTTAAGAAACAATGATAAGGCATTGGAGGGAACACGGTATGGAAAATTCCAAAACTTTGACAGCCGGGCTGGAGTGTGGAGATTATGATGAAAGGCTGAAGGAGATTTATCTGGACGAAAATGTGCTGGAATATCAGAAGAAACGGTACATAGAGGCCCTGAACCGCTATGAAGTATTGTTTGGAGAAGGCGAGGTCTCCATTTACAGTGCACCGGGGAGAAGTGAGGTAGGTGGAAATCATACGGATCATCAGCAGGGAATGGTGCTTGCCGCTTCGATTAATCTGGATGCAGTGGCAGTGGTTGGCAGAAATCAGGAAAACTGTGTGAAGGTCGTGTCGGACGGATATGAAATGTCTGTTGTATCACTCGACGATCTGGAACAGAAAAGAGAAGAGGCGGGAACTTCAGCCGGACTGATACGCGGAGTGCTCGCGGGTCTTAAGAAAAGAGGATATCTCCTCGGCGGCTGCAGCTTATACGTGACGAGCGATGTGCTGATCGGAGCAGGGCTTTCATCCTCAGCGGCGTTTGAGACAATTCTGGGAACGGTAATATCCGGACTGTTCAATGACATGAAAGTCAGTGCGGTGGAAATTGCGCAGATTGGGCAGTTCGCGGAAAATGTGTACTTTGAAAAGCCGTGCGGACTGATGGACCAGACAGCATGTTCTGTCGGCGGAATGATTCATATTGATTTTCAGGAGCCGAAACAGCCGGTTGTAAAAAAACTGGATGTGGATCTGGAGGAACATCATTACAGTCTGTGTATCGTGGATACAAAGGGTTCACACGAGGACCTGACAGATGATTATGCGCAGATACCCCTGGAGATGAAAGCTGCTGCTGCTTACTTTGGGCAGGAAGTACTGAGAAATGTAGAGGAAAATGATCTGTACTTACATATGGCAGATATGAGAAAAGAGCTCGGCGACAGGCCGGTACTGCGCGCACTGCATTTTTTTGAAGAAAACAAAAGAGTGGAAAAACAGGCAAAAGCTCTGGAAGACGGAGCATTTAAAAACTTCCTGGAACTGATAAAAGAGTCCGGTAATTCATCCTTTAAATATCTGCAGAATGTGTACACGAACCATGATGTACAGCATCAGAGCATGTCTGTCGGACTTGCCGTCAGTGAAAGTGTACTGGGAGATCACGGTGTGTGCAGAGTACACGGGGGCGGTTTCGCCGGGACGATACAGGCATTTGTGGAAAATGATTTCGTCGGCTGTTATAAAAAGGCGATGGAGCGGCTTTTTGGCGAAGGTGCCTGCCATGTGCTGAGAGTAAGAAAATACGGTGGAATGAGAGTGATATAAAAGAAAGGAGTTATTGTGATGAAAATACTTGTTCTGGGAGGGGCCGGTTACATCGGATCCCATACGGTCTATGAACTGACAGACGCAGGGTATGATGTGGTGATCGCCGACAATCTGGAAACGGGTCATAAACAGGCAGTGCATCCGCATGCGGTTTTCTATAAGGGAGATCTGAGAGACCGGAGTTTTGTGGATTATGTGCTGGACCATGAGAAGATCGATGCGGTGATACATTTTGCGGCCAATTCACTGGTGGGAGAAAGCATGAAGGATCCTCTTAAATATTACGATAATAACCTGTGCGGAACGAAGGTCCTGCTGGAGAGCATGGTTGCTCATCACGTGGATAACATTGTCTTTTCATCGACGGCAGCGACTTACGGTGAGCCGGAGAGGATTCCTGTCGTGGAGACAGATCGGACAGAGCCGACCAATACATATGGCGAGACAAAGCTGTCCATGGAAAAAATGTTTAAATGGACTGGAAAGGCACATGGGCTGAGATACGTCTCTCTGCGGTATTTTAATGCGTGCGGTGCGCATATCAGCGGGAACATCGGGGAAGATCACCATCCGGAAACTCATCTGATCCCTCTGATTCTCCAGGTCCCAAACGGGCAGCGGAAATCCATCAGCATTTTTGGGGAAGATTATGATACGAAAGACGGAACCTGTGTCAGGGACTACATCCATGTCACGGATCTGGCTCAGGCGCATATACTGGCGCTTAAATATCTGCTTGATGGCGGGGAAAGTGACATCTTTAATCTTGGGAACGGTGTTGGCTTTACAGTGCGGGAAGTGATCGAGACCGCCAGAAAGGTGACAGGACATGCGATACCGGCAGTGGCAAAAGCACGCCGCGCGGGCGATCCGGCACGGCTGATTGCCTCCAGTCAAAAAGCACGTGATATTCTGAAATGGAAACCGGAACATGACAGTCTGGAGGACATCATCGAGACGGCATGGAAATGGCACCGGAATCATCCGCAAGGATATGCCGAATGAACGGAAGGAGAAGTACGATGATCTGTTCTGATATTAAAAAACTGGTAACCTATGGTGTGGAGAAAGGTCTGCTGGAACCGGAAGATGTAACGGATACCACGAACCAGCTGCTGGCTCTTTTAAAATTGTCTTTTTATGAGGAGCCCACAGAAGAATATCACTCGATAGAACTTGAACCGGTGCTTGCATCCATACTGGACTATGCCTGGCAGCAGGGACTGCTGGAAGAAAATACAACGGTGTACAGAGATCTGTTTGATACGGCCATTATGGGAGAGCTGATGCCGAGACCGAGTACGGTGATCGCGAATTTTCGGAAACTTTACCGGGAAAATCCGGAAAAAGCGACGGATTATTTTTATAAGCTCAGTCAGGACAGTGACTATATCCGCCGATATCGGATCAGAAAAGATGAAAAGTGGGTCACACCGACAGAGTACGGGACACTGGAACTCACCGTTAATCTATCCAAGCCGGAAAAAGATCCAAAGGCCATTGCGGCTGCGGGAAAGGTCAGGGCAGTGGGCTATCCCAAATGTCTGCTGTGCCGGGAAAATGAAGGTTATGCCGGACGGGTGGATCATCCGGCCAGGCAGAACCACAGGGTCATACCGCTTGATATCAGCGGTGAGTCCTGGGGACTGCAGTACTCTCCCTACGTGTATTATCCGGAACACTGCATCGTATTTAATATGGAACATGTACCGATGAAGATAGACCGCAGGGCATTTGAAAAACTGCTGGATTTTATTGCCCGGTTTCCGCATTACTTCGTGGGATCGAATGCTGATCTTCCGATTGTGGGAGGATCTATTCTGAGTCATGAACATTTCCAGGGAGGACACCATGAATTTGCGATGGCGAAAGCTCCGATCGAAAGGCATGTTCATATTAAAGAATACAAGGATGTGGAAGCTGGAATTGTAAAATGGCCGATGTCTGTGATCAGACTGCGTTCGCGGGATGCAGGGCGTCTTGCAGCACTATCGGAACATATCCTCAATACGTGGCGGAACTATACGGATGAACAGGCTTTTATTTACGCTGAGACTGACGGTGTACCACACAATACGATAACGCCGATCTGCAGAAAAAGAGGTGAATATTTTGAAATGGATCTCGTTCTGCGAAACAATATAACAACGGAAGAGCACCCGCTGGGAGTATTCCATCCACATGCGGGTCTGCACCACATCAAAAAAGAGAATATAGGATTGATTGAAGTGATGGGACTCGCTGTCCTTCCATCCCGGCTGAAGGCGGAGATGGAACAGCTTGCCCAGGCTATCCTGGATAACAGGAATGTCCGGGGCGACAGCGTGTTGGAAAAACACGCAGACTGGGTGGAGGAATTCCTGCCCTCCTATCCGGACGTGAACCGCGATAATATCCATGAGATTCTGCGGAGGGAGATTGGACGTGTGTTCCGGGAAGTCCTGGAAGACGCCGGTGTTTATAAAAGAACGGAGGAGGGGAACGCCGCGTTTCTTCGTTTTATCGAAAAGCTGTAAATGAGCATACTGCTTTTATCGGTAAATACAAGCCTGTGCCATTTTATTCGAAACAGCATTTTATTCTGGCTGTAGCCAACGGTTGATATCTCATATGTAAAATGTTCGCTTCCCGCACGTTCAGGGGAAACAGCCAAATGTTTGCCGGACACGCCAAACCCGATGATAAATGTACCGTGATCCGTAAACATGGGCTGATTCCACGCAATCCTAGGATATAAATCCAAAAATTGATGTTTAAGCCAATCCAGTATCTCTCTTGTGCGGGTGCGATGTTGCTGAATTTCAATCTGCAGCCAATAAATGATTCTAAAGAAAAGTACCCGATGTCTGGTACTTTTCTTTTTTCTGAACTTGAAATGTGATATGATGGGAGAAGAATAAACTGAAATCACAGGAGGCAGCAGATGTATAAGATCATGATCATAGAAGACGATGTGACAATTGCAAAAGTAATCAGTGAACATCTGAAGAAATGGGGATATGAGACGGCATGCGTCAATGATTTTGAGAAGGTGACTGAGCAGGTCTTTGCATTTGAACCACATCTGATTTTGCTTGATATCATGCTGCCTTTTTTTAACGGTTTTTACTGGTGTACAAAGATAAGGTGTCAGTCGAGTGTTCCCATCGTATTTCTGTCCTCTGCGTCTGATAATATGAATATGGTGATGGCGATGAACATGGGAGCTGATGATTTTATCTCCAAACCTTTTGACCTGCAGGTTCTGACAGCAAAGATTCAGGCGCTTCTGCGCAGGACGTATTCTTTTGCCGAGAACACGAAAGCTCTGGAGCACCGCGGAGTGCTTTTGAATCTGGCAGATGCGACTTTGACTTATGAGGGGAGGAAAATTGATCTGACCAAAAATGAGTTTCGCATTCTGCAGCTTTTGATGGAACGGACAGGACATGTTGTGGAGCGGGATACGATCATGGAATGCCTTTGGGAGAGTGACAGTTTTATCGATGACAACACGCTGACTGTAAATGTGACAAGACTTCGTAAGAAACTGGATGAAGCGGGAATTTCGGAGTTTATCGTTACTAAAAAGGGAATTGGATATCTGGTGAAGTAAAGATGAAAAACATGTTGTCTGGGATGAAATCTTATATTCGCAAACAGGTTCCGGTAATTATAGCGGGTACGTTAATAGCGGCCATCATTATCATAATGTTCTGGCTGTACAGGCAGCCGTTCGAGATGGCAGTATACCTGATTATTATGGAGGCATTGGTGCTGGCAGTGACAGCGGCTGTTCGTTTCTATGGATACTACCGGAAACATATGCAGCTGCACGGCCAGAAGTCCGTGATGGAGAATGAGATGATCACACTGCCTGAACCGGGAGACATCCTGGAGGCGGATTATCAGGAACTGCTGGAGACAGCGGCACACGGCAGAGCCGCAGCTATCCTGGAGAAAGACCGTTCTATGGCAGAACTGAATGATTACTATACATTGTGGGCACATCAGATCAAGACCCCGATTTCCGCTATGAACCTCCTGCTTCAGGAGGAGGGGCCAGCTGATAAAAAGGAGCTGGCTACGCAGCTTTTTAAGGTTGAGCAGTACGTGGATATGGTACTGCAGTATCTGCGCACGGAAAATATTTCGGGTGATCTCACATTGAAAGCCTACTCACTGGATGAGATTATCCATCAGGCTGTGAAAAAATATGCGAGAACATTTATTCAAAAGAAAATAACACTGGAGTACGATGAGATCGGATGTAATGTGATTACGGATGAAAAGTGGATGGTATTTGTCGTTGAACAACTGTTGTCGAACGCTCTGAAATACACTCCTCAGGGGAAAATATCAATCTATCGGTCGAAAGAACTGCCCGATACGCTGGTAATCGAAGATACCGGGATAGGCATCGCTCCGGAAGACCTTCCGCGTGTGTGTGAGCGAGGATATACAGGCTATAATGGGCGCAGCCACCAGAAGTCGACGGGCATTGGACTATATCTGTGCAGGAAGATACTGACGCGTCTGTCCCATACGCTGACGATCACGTCAAAGCCAGGGAAGGGCACGAAGGTGCAGATTGGATTTGACAGTATGACAGGGGGATAAAGATGCAGTTCCCAAATACAGAATGTATCTTGACTTATGGTATAACAGTGCATATAATAGATACATACCGAATGAATGTAAATGTGGGAGGAAAAATTATGGCACGTAATAAATATCCTGAAGTTACAGTTGAAAAAATATTAGAGGTGTCTCAACGGCTTTTTATAGAAAAGGGGTATGAGAGCACAACTATTCAGGATATTGTCGATCAGCTGGATGGTCTGACAAAAGGGGCTATATACCACCATTTTAAATCCAAGGAAGAGATTCTGGATGCTCTGGGTGATAAGATGTTCTTCGAAAATAATCCTTTTCAGGCGGTTAAAAGACGCACTGATCTTAATGCGCTGCAGAAAATGCGTGAAGTGATCAGGGTTAATCAGCTGGATATGGACAGAACCGAGATCAGCAGGCAGAGTGTACCGATATTGAAGAATCCCCGCATACTTGCCGGCATGATTGATACTGACCGCAGGGTCATATCTCCGCTGTGGCTGGAACTGCTGGAAGAAGGACAGCGTGATGGTTCGATCCATACAGAATATGCAAAAGAGATTTCAGAACTTTTGCCGCTGCTGACAAATCTGTGGGCGGCGCCGTCGATTTTTCCGGCCTCTCAGGAAGAGATGTTCTGTAAGTTTGCTTTTATAAAAGAGATGCTTGAAAGGATGGGAGTACCACTGCTCGATGATGAGATCATGCAGCAGGTCAGGAACAGTCTGAAAAAACTGGCTCTGGAAGAGTAAAATAAAAATGCCTTTCGAGGCAATTTTATTTGCATAATTACATACATACGGTAGGTATTAAAGTGCCCAGGCGCGTTTTTTGTCTTTATTTACATACCAACTAAAGGTATTAAAAGGAGGAGAAGATGAAACAAAGGTTATTTAATGGGAATTTTACATTTTTGATTCTGGGACAGGTGTGTTCCCTGTTTGGTAATTACATTTTGAAATTTGCGATGTCCATGTATGTGCTCGAGACAACAGGATCAGCGGCTGTTTTTGCAGGCATTCTGGCCGTGGCAACGATACCGACAATACTGCTGTCACCACTGGGAGGAATTCTTGCAGACAGAGCAAACAGAAGAAATATCATGGTTGCACTCGATTTACTGTCGGGGCTGTCGGTTTTGTGTGCCGTCTTACTGTTTTCTGAGCATAGCGGTATCACGATAATCGGAGTACTGCTGGTTGTACTTTCCGTACTGGGTGCATTTGAGTCACCGACTGTACAGGCGTGTGTTCCTCAGATGCAGACAGGAGATAATATTATCAAAGGAAATGCAGTCGTCAATCAGGTGGCTGCTGTTGCGGGGCTGTTTGCTCCTATACTGGGCAGTGTGCTCTACGTTGCTTTCGGAATGAGGCCTGTCATGATAGCCTGTATTCTGTGCTTCTTTATCACGGCTTTTTTTGAATGCTTCATCAGACTGGAAAAGATACCGTGTGACAGCGGCGGAAGTGTCCTGTCCATTATAAAAAATGATTTTCTGGTAAGCATGCGGTTTATTTGCAGGGAGCAGACAAAGATATTGAAGCTGCTGATTTTAAGCGCGATTATCAGTTTCTTTGTCATAGGAACCGCTATGGTGGGTCTGCCTTACATTGTGCGCACTGTTCTTGGACTGAATGCAGAGTATTACGGTGCGGCTGAAAGTGCACTGGGATTTGCGGCTATTGCCGGAAGTATTGCTGCCGGAGTGCTGACAGGTAAACTTAAGAGTGGAAAACTTTCCCGGGTTCTGTTGCTTCTCGGAGGATTTGTTGTAATGGCAGGGATGGTTTTTCTTTTTCCGGTGAACGCAGTCATTAAGTATGCAGTGAACATTATCGCATTTTGTGGTGTGCAGGCTGCGGTGTGTATCTTTTCCATATTTGCCCTTTCGATGATTCAGCAGAAAACACCGGATCATCTGATCGGGAAGGTGATGGCATATGTATCCGCTGTCACGATGTGCGCGCAGCCTTTGGGGCAGACGGTTTACGGTCTGCTGTTTGACGGTTTTGGCAATGCGGTTTACGTCGTCCTGATCCCGACAGGAGCGGTTATCTGTGTAATTGGGGCAACGGCTGCAGGATTCTTAAAAACGCTTAAGGTTTAGGATCCACCTGCGCCTGGATACGTACTGTCGGATAGGGAAGTATACTGTGAGTGTTACAAAAAACACTATAAATGTTACGAAAATATTAAAAGACTTTAAGAAAAATAATCAAAAAGGTTGAAATTCTTTTTGAATCATGATAGTATATGGAGGAAGTCTTGAGAATATTACGAAATATTTACGGCACAACATGACAAAAATCATGATGGATGTAAGGAGAAAATAAGAAAATGAGAAAAAAAATAGTATGCGTATTCCTTGGTCTTGTTATGATGTTGTCTCAGACTATGACGGTTCTGGCTACAACGGAAGACCAGCTAAGGCAGGAAAAGAACCAGGCGGAAAGCCAGTTGAGCGAAACGAATTCAGTCATTAACAGCCTGTCTGAGAGACAGACACAGATCCAGTCGGAAATCAATGCAATGGATGCAGACATGGTCGATCTGATGATACAGATCGATGCGGCAAAAACCGACATTGCGAATACAGAAGCGGAAATTTCGAATACCGAAACTGATATAACAAATAAAAAAGCAGAGATCGAACAGACGAAAAAAGATTTACAGGATGCAGAGGATGACCGCGACAAACAGTATGAGAATATGAAAAAACGTATCCAGTACATATATGAAAACGGCGGTGACGCGGCCTGGGTCAAGATGATCTTTGAGGCTGAGGATTTTTCAAAAGTATTGAACCGTGCAGACTATGCACAGAGTCTGCATGATTATGACCGCGATCAGCTGGAGCAGTATGTAGCGGTTGTAAACCAGGTTACTGAGTTAAAGAAAAACCTGGAAGCGCAGAAAGCAGAACTGGAAGATCAGAAAGCAGCACTGGAAACACAGAAGGCATCTCTGGAGAGCCAGAAAGCTGATCTGGAAGGCCAGCAGGCAGACCTGCAGGCGCGAATCGATGAGAAACAAGCGGCAAGCAGTGATTACGAGAGCCAGATTGCAACTGCACGTCAGCAGGCAGCTGAAATCAGTGATCTGATCGCACAGCAGGAGGCTGAGCTTAACCGCCTCGCTGAAGAGAGAAGGCGTGCAGAGGAAGAAGCAGCCAGACAGGCAGCAGCGGAAGAGGCAAGACGTCAGGCAGCGGCTGAAGAAGCCCAGAGACAGCAGCAGTCATCTGAGGATGAATCTTCTTCAGGTTCTGAGGCGGATTCAAATAATGGAAATGATTCAGACAATACATCTGACAGCAATGCGAATGACAGTGAAGATACCGGAAGCAATACGGATTCCGACAGCGGTTCTTCCGATAACTATGAAGCTTCAGGTGATAGCAGCGCTGATTCAGGAAGTTCCTCATCTTCTTCCAGTGATTCCGAAGAATCCCATGAGGAAGACAATGAGCCCAGCTATTCTGCGGGCAGCTCTTCGGGCAGCGCTATCGTAGCCTATGCTGACCAGTTTGTGGGAAATCCATATGTGTGGGGCGGCAACTCACTGACCAACGGGATCGACTGTTCTCATTTCGTATGGCAGGTCCTGAAGAACTGTGGTGTTTACAGCGGCGGATATACCACATCAGGAGGCTGGAGAAGCCTCGGACAGCCTGTAGGAAGTTTGTCTGAAGCAAGAGCCGGCGATGTCATCTGTTATTCTGGTCACGTAGCGATCTATGACGGTAACGGCGGGATCGTAGAGGCGAAGGGCAGCCAGTGGGGTATCACACACGACAGAAGTGCGGACTGCAAGACGATTCTTGCGATCAGAAGATTTACATAATGGTATTTAAAAATATAACATAAACAACCAAAAAGTTGTACTGAATGGTCAGACTGCAGATGGCAGTGAAGTCGAAAAGATTTCACTGCCATCTGTTTTGGATTTTGGAAAGCATTTGGCGGAGGATAAATGTTGTCTCTGCAGCTGATTGGATGACGCCCGGGTCATCAAGGCTTGCCATCTGCATCAGCCTTTATGTGGTTTCAGGAAAATCCGCTCATATCAAAGAACTTTTTAAACATAACCGGCGTTACGCCGGTTTCTTTTTTGAAAACCGAGATAAAATGCGAGGTGCTTGAAAATCCACACGTCATGGCTATTGTATCGAGAGAAGCAGAGTCTGAGCTTAGGAGCTCCCGCGCATGCCGTAATCGAACATTGATCAGGTACTGGTGAGGGCTGAAACCAGTATCTTTTTTAAAAATCCGTGAAAAATGGTATCGGCTCAGGCTGGCATAATCGGCAATGTCATCAACAGTGATCGGTTTGTAAAAATTGTCATTAATATATTGCTGGGCTCGCAGTATATTTTCGTTAGCGTATTTTGAACTTGGAATAGCAAGTCCGGCAATCAGATTATACATCAACAGGGACAGTTTTTGATCGCTTGCATTTGGCTGGGCCATCTCCTTTAATATGCTGTTAAATAGAAACGCCGACTCAGATTTGCCTGTAAAACAGATACCCTGCTGTGTGTGCAGCAGTTCATAGAAGGATTTTGCCAGTGGACCGTTAAAATGAAAATACTGAAACCGCACTTTGCCGGAAGCCCAGTAATGGTTGGGAATATTTGAATCCAGGTAAATGATGTCCCCCGGGAATGCGGTGAATCTGGAGTTCTCATATTCAAAGTTCAGACTCCCCTCCAGAATACGGAAAATAAGATAATTATCAAAAAACTGTTCTTTTTTCTGCCGGTTAATCTCATAAGATGCATCACATACAAATTCTCCTCCCCACGCAAGGCAGAAAAGATTTTGCTTTGCAAAATCTGACGGGGTGTGAAAATATACGCCTTTTTTGGAGACCAGCCCCTTATCAAAATAGGCGGCTTTTTCTCTGTGTTTTTTATTCATAGCTTCCTCCACTTTCAAAAATATAAAGCACAAATTTGATATTAATTAGCATCTTCAAGTAATGAATATGGGTTTCTTATATTATACAATATGTTCAATAGAGATGCAAGAAAGCCTTAAAATAAGCAAAAAATGCATGATTATCACTTTGCTGTATAAGAGATAATTGCAGGGAACTTGCACCCTTAAATAAGCACATATATGATGTGCTTTCATTGCAGGATAAAAGAAAGAGGAGAAAAAGAATGACATCAAGAGAACGTGTAAAGACATCATTTGCTCATAAGCAGCCGGATAAAATGGCTGTTGACTTCGGAGGGTTTTGCTGCTCGCAGATCAATGCACTTGTGGTAGGGGAATTGAGAAAATACTACGGATTAAAAGAAGAGCCGGTAAAAATCCTGGATATGGCTACCATGACCGGAATTATTGAACCGGACCTTGCGGATATCATGATGAGTGATGTGCAGATGCTGGATCCAAGATATGATGCGTTCGGCCATACGAACGATAACTGGAAGGAGTGGTCCTATCAGGGAGAAACCATACTGATACCCGGGGACTGCGAACTGTCTGATGACGGAAACGGCGGATACTACGTTTACCCGTGCGGAGATACTTCTGTGAAACCGAGCGGACATATGCCGGAAAATGGTTTTTACTTTGACAATATCATGAGAACGGAAGAATTTGACGAGGAGGATGCGGATCCTCTCGACAACGCCGAGGACTGCCAGGTGGTATCGGATGAAACCATCTCGTACTATAAAGGAGTGATTGAAAAGTATAAGGGCAGCAATAAGGCAGTTACCATTGCTCCGGCATATTTTGCTCTGGGCGATGCCGCCAATATTCCGGGCCCGAATATCAAAGATCCAAAGGGTATCCGCAGTCTATCGGAATGGTACATGGCGCCGCTGTTATACCCGGATTATGTGCACGCGGTGTTTGAAGAACAGGTAAACCGTTCCATCAAAAGCTTTGAAAAATGTTATGACGCATTTGGAAATGATATCGACGTGATGTACATATGTGGGACGGACTTTGGAACACAGAGAGGACCGTTTGTAAACCCGGATGTATTCAAAGAGTTTTACCTTCCGTATTACAAAAAAATGAACGGATGGATTCACGAGCATACGGAATGGAAGACTCTGAAACACAGCTGCGGCGGTATCTTCCCGATACTCCCGCTGCTGATCGAAAGCGGCTTTGATGCAGTCAATCCGGTTCAGTGCTCCGCAGCGGGGATGGATCCGCAGGCATTAAAGGACACCTACGGCAAAGATATCCTCTTCTGGGGCGGCGGTGTTGATACCCAGCAGATTCTGCCGTTTGGGACACCTAAACAAGTGAAGGAGCAGGTGAAAGAACGGTGTGAGATATTTTCAAAAGACGGAGGCTACATCTTTAATACGATCCATATTATACAGGCGAAAACACCGGTGGAGAATATAGCAGCCATGCTGGATACTGTGAGAGAGTTTAATGGCGACTGATATTTTCCTGTAGAGAAGGTAAGAGAAGGAGAAGAGGTATGGGAGAAAGCAGAGGAGAATGTATTCTTGAGATGCGGGATATTACCGTAGAATTTCCGGGGGTACTTGCACTCAACAAAGCCAGATTTGATGCCCGGCGCGGTGAAGTACATGTACTTCTGGGTGAGAATGGAGCCGGTAAATCAACGATTATGAAGGTTTTGGCTGGTGTTAATACAAAGTATACCGGATCCGTGACGCTCAAAGGAGAAGACATCGTATGTGCGAGCATCGATGAACAGCGTGCGCGCGGAGTCAGCATCATTTTTCAGGAAATGAACCTGTTAAAGAACCTGACGGTTGCGGAAAATATCTTCATGGGAAGACAGCCGAGAACAAAATCGGGAAATGTTGACTGGCGTACGATGAACCGGACGGCCAGAGACCTGTTGGATTCGATCAACGCAGACATATCGGAAAAAACTCTGGTGTCGAAACTAAGTGTAGGACAGATGCAGCTGGTAGAGATCGCAAAGGCGTTATCTTTCGAGTCAGACATTATTATCATGGATGAGCCGACGTCGGCACTGACGGAAAAAGAAGTGGACTCACTGTTTGAGATCATAAGTACGTTGAAAAAGCAGAAAAAGGCGATTGTGTATATATCTCACAGGCTGGAAGAAATCATGAAAATCGGTGATCGAGTGACCATATTCAGGGATGGAGAGTATATCAATACCCTGAATGTAAAAGAAATCACGATTGACGAGATGGTCACTCAGATGGTCGGAAGGGAAATGACAGATTACTACCCAAAAGTTGAGGTGAATCCTGGAGATGTGCTGTTGGAGGCAAAAAATATTGTTCAGGGCAGGATATTAAAAAATGTATCTTTCCAGGCGCGTGCAGGTCAGATTACCGGATTTTACGGTCTGATGGGCGCCGGTCGTACAGAATTAATGCGTGCTGTGTTTGGCGCTGATCCGTTTGACAGTGGAGAAGTACTGATCAAAGGTAAGAAACAAAATATCAAAAGCTGTGAAGAGGCTAAAAAATGTGGAATTGCACTGTTGACCGAAGACCGAAAAAACCAGGGATTAATTCTGGAGTTTGATCTTAACACAAATATTTCACTCGCGAACCTGGACACAACCATGGGAAAATTTGGCATTGATGCAAAAAAAGAGACGGAAAACAACCAAAAACTCACGGAATCTATTCGGGTAAAAACGCCGAGTCTGAGACAAAAGGCCAAGAACCTGAGCGGAGGTAACCAGCAGAAAGTGGTTATCTGTAAATGGCTGAATACGAACTCTGATATTATCATATTTGATGAACCGACCCGTGGCATTGACGTGGGTGCCAAGGTGGAAATCTACCGCATTATGAATGAATTAAAGAAGTCCGGTAAGGCAGTTATAGTGGTATCTTCGGAGCTGACGGAGTGTATGGGAATCAGCGACAGAATCTATATTATGCATGAAGGTGAGATGACAGGTGTGCTGGAGCCGTCGGATATGGAAGGTCTGACAGAGGATACTGTGATCAAGTACGCAACCGGTGCGAATAAACAACAGGAGGAGATGTGAAAATGAAGGGGAAAAAGATTGATTTAAGTAATATGACGACGCTGTTGGTACTGTTGGTATTGTGTGTCTTACTGGCAATAATGTCTCCTGTGTTTCTGACCGGCGGGAACCTGATTAATATCATGCAGCAGATCACTGTTAATGGAGTTCTTGCAGTTGGTATTTCCATTGTAATCTTTACCGGTGGGATTGATATATCAGTAGGCTCTATTCTTGCGCTGGTAGGTATTGTTATGGGTAAGCTTATGGTAGACATGGGGATCAGCCCACTGATTGCAATGCCGGTCGGTATCCTGGTTGGCGCTGCATGCGGAACCTTTAACGGACTGATGATCGCAAAATATAAACTGCAGCCTATGATTGCCACGCTCGGTATGATGAGTATGGCACGCGGTGCCGCCCTTACGATTGCAAATGGAAAAACAATCACAGGGTACAGCACGGGATTCCGCTGGATTGGTTCAGGCATGATTCCCGGAACAAAGATTCCAGTCCAGATCGTTTTCATGCTGATCCTCTATGCGGTTGTGTTTTATCTTATGAAGTACCGTAAGTTTGGCCGCTATATCTATGCGATCGGCGGAAATGAAGAGGCAACAAGGCTTTCCGGTATCAACGTGACAAAGTATAAAATGCTTGCCTACACGGTAAGTGGCATTACGTGTGCATTGGCTTCCATTATTCTGGTTTCAAAACTGAATTCCGCGCAGTCAAGTGCCGGAGAAGGTTACGAAATGGATGCAATCGCTTCCGCGGTTATCGGCGGTGCCAGCCTGACGGGTGGATTTGGAAGTATCTGGGGAACTTTGATGGGTGCAGTGATCATCGGTGTGATCCGCAATGGACTGAATCTTTTGAATGTATCTTCGTATTTACAGCAGCTGATTCTGGGTGCAATCATTATTGCAGCAGTATTGTTTGACTCTTATAAAAACCGTAAGAAATAATCATCTGATGATATAACGTTAAGGTTATATAAATATCAAACACGAAAAGGAGAAGAAAAATGAAGAAGAAGGTAGTTTCAATCTTAATGGCGGCAGCAATGGTATTGTCACTCGCAGCGTGCAAAGGACAGAGTGACCAGGCGAAAACAGAAGAGACAGCGAAAACAGAAGATGCAAAATCAAAAGATTCCGGTGACGTGAAGATTGCCTATATCGTTAAGGCGATGAGTGACCAGTTCTGGATCGATATGAAAGAAGGCGCAGACAAAGCCGCAGAGGAACTTGGCGTTGTTGTAGATTTCCAGGCTCCGGAAAAAGAGACAGATGTAGAGGTTCAGATTCAATATGTAGAGAATGCGATCACCAGCGGTTATGATGCGATTGTTTTATCAGCAGCAGATTCTAAAGCGCTGAATCCATCGATCGTTAAAGCAAATGACGCCAAAATTCCTGTCATACTGGTGAATGACACCATTGATATGGAGGCGTTGGAAGCAGACGGCGGAAAAGTTGCAACATACGTAGGAATTGACCAATACGAGGCAGCTGCACTGGCGGGAAGCTATGCAGTTGAAAATGTGAAAAGCGGTAAAGTCGCGCTGTTGGAAGGAATTGCAGGTGTTGACGCTTTGGATCAGAGACTGGCAGGATTTAAGGATAAAATCGAAGAGTCCGGAGACTTTGAGATCGTTGCATCTCAGACTGCAAACTGTGACAGGAATGAAGCGTTCAATGTTGTTCAGAACATCCTTACATCGAACCCGGATGTGAATGTCATCTGGGCGGTCAATGCAGAGATGGGGCAGGGAGCAATCCAGGCGATTGAACAGTCCGGAAAATCTGGAATCTCCGTATTCGACTTTGATGCATCTGATGATGATATGGAAACAATTGAGAATGGGACTCTGGTAGGTTCCGTGGCTCAGTACCCTGACCTGCAGGCAAAAGCTGCAATCCAGGCATGCCTGGACGTATTGGATGGAAAAACATTAGAGGAGCATACAGTTACAAAGGCAGAACTGATCACAAAAGATAATATATAAGTTAACATGTTAAATTTTTATTTTTGACTCAACCTCTCTCAAATCATACCCCCCGTTTGTATACCGTGCCTGAGCGGCATTGGATTTTCAAACGGGGGGATTTTTGATTTGTGACATGCCGGAAAGTTTTAGATTCTTGAAAACATTAAGGGGATCAACGCATTAACTTCCGAAACATCTGCGGAGAACAGCCGATTTTATCTTTAAAAAGATTCGTAAAGCCATTACTATTGTGGTAGCCTACGCTGGCTGTGATTTCACGGATGGTCATATCAGTGCGTATTAATAAAACCTTTGCGTGGTCAAGCTTTGCCATGGTGGCGTATTCTATTGGCGTATAGCCAGTCTGTGATTTGAAATATCTGGTAAAGTAATATTCACTTGAATTAGCGACTTCAGCTAAATTCTTCAAAGATATCTTTTTGTCAATATGATCTCGAATATAATGAATTGTCTTTTCGACCGGCGTCTCACTATGCGGTTCGTATGCAGCGTTTTCGTGCAGATATCGGATCAATTTGTAAACACGCATGGAGGTGTCGATCATATGCTCTATTTCACCATTTTCATAAAATTTTACAGTATTGTAAATAAGATTGTAAATCAATATATTGTTGGAACCACGGATAAGAGGTCCTCTGACCTGAAGCAGATGCTGGCAGATTTCATGAGAATTGGAGCCGTCAAAGTGCATATATACAAATTCTAATCCATCTGCCGCATGATAATAATGAGGCTCCCGGCAGTCCAGGAGGACAACATCGCCTTTCACGGCATTATAAGAGTGATTTCGATACTGGACGTGAAGACATCCCTGGCATACGTAGACAACGAGCAAAGCAAAATAGTAATCCCGTTCCATAAAGTACTTTGCGGTGCAGAAATAATGACCACACCAGGGAATATAAAAATATAATTTTTCAGCAATTGCTGACGGGGTAAAGGAAAAACAAGTTGATTGAGATAAAACACCGGGGTCAATGCTTTTCATGAGATTCGCCTCCTTATAAAAATATTGTTGCGTATAAAATCATTCTGTATTCCCATTATAAAAGGAATTATACAATTCAACTACAAAGCTGCGATGTTGGGCAATATTAATGAGAGGTTGGGCAATATGATTTATAGAAAAATGACACGATCGACGAAGAAGCTGCAAAGGCTCAGGGGGTGGAATATGTGACGTACATAGGCACGGATAATTACCAGGGTGGTGTTGTAGGCGGTGAGTTCATCAATGAAAAATACCCGGACGGCGCAAAAATCTGCATATTGAGCGGAACCGTCGGAAACCCCGCAGGGGATGCGCGTATTGACGGCTTTGTGGAGGCGATTTCTGCAAATCCAAAGCTGGAAGTGGTATCCAATCAGCCGACTGACTGGTCAAGAGATCAGGGGTACAGCGTCATGCAGAATGTATTGACTGCAAATCCGGATATTGACGCGGTATACTGTGCGGCAGACCTTATAGCGTTAGGTGCAGCGGAAGAAGGCTCCTGTGTGATCGGTTCTGTGGCACAGTTTCCGGCAGATATGTCCAAAGAGGCAATTGATGCCTGCATTACCGTTCTGGAAGGCGGAACCGTGGAGCATGAAATCAACACGGATGTAAAAGTTTTGCCGGAACAGTAATTTATTGAAATATTTAAACGAGTGAGAGGAGATCACAATGACGAGATCGCAATTAGTACTGGACGTAATCAGTAAAAAGAACACTTCTTATCTTCCGAGTCAGTGTACGTTTGCAGCGAGGGCAAAAAAGATGGAAGTGGCCGAAGCGCTGGGACTTAATGAAGAAGAGGTAGATGTCTATCTGGGAAATCACATCAAGTTTACAGGTGTATTGGATGATATTGTCCAGCTTGATAAACTGGACCCGCATCGTATGCAGGTGGCGTATGACGCAGGCCGCTATATTCATATACCAGAGGAGGAAGGATTTATCTACGATCTCTGGGGGATGAAATATAATATAAATGACGGGGGATATTTTAATTATTGCCATCCGCTAAGAGGATGTGACGAAGATGAATCGCTGATCTACAATTACAAGGCGCCTGAGCTTTCAGATATGGATCTGCAGTTTAAAATTGCGGAGGAGGACCTGAAGAAATACGGCGATGATTTCCTCGTTGAACTCAGCGGTTACAATGGAATCTGGGAGAAAGCATATCAGTTGACTGAAATTGAAAATTTCATGTATCTGCTGGCGGTAGAACCGGAAAAGGCATGTTATCTGATGGATGTGATCTGCGATTATAAGGTGGAAGTGGCAAAAGAAACGGTTAAGAGAGGCTTTTCGATTGGACATTACGGCGACGATCTGGGAACACAGATCAGTACATTCGTCTCGGAAGACATGTTCGTGAATTATTTTCTGCCAAGGATCAAAAGAGTATTCCGTGTGTTTAAAGATGCCGGGTTACCGGTCCAGATGCATTCCTGCGGCAAGATTACGCCGTTTATTCCACATCTGATCGATGCCGGTCTGGACGTTCTCGAACCGGTTCAAAATTGTATGGATTTTCAGTTCCTGAAGAACGAATACGGTAAAGACCTGACGTTCTACGGCGGAGTGGATACTCAGGATCTGCTCACCTTCCGTACTCCCGGGGAGGTATTTGAAGAAACATTAAAAGTGATCGATGTTCTCGGAAAAGGCGGCGGACTGATCATTGCGCCTTCCCAGGAGGTTATGAACAATGTACCGGTGGAAAATGTACTGGCATTTATGCGTGCGGTGAAGAAGGCGAGAGGAGAGGAATCTTAGGACTCGGATTTACGGTATCAGTTGACGTGGATACCCTGACGTGTTAGCATCTTTATAAGATGATTGGAGCTGTTTTTACTCAGGAGGCGGGAGGGTATCTATGTTTTGGAAAAAGAAAGAGGTCTTTTTATCGAATAACGTGGAACTATTCGGACAGGTGCTGCAGGAGTTGAAACAGGCAGGGATTGCCTGCGAGACGAAACAGGTAAACATGGGAACACAGAACAGGAGCCGCGGAATATTCCTGGGACAGGTTGGCGAGAAAGTGAATCTGGAGATCATGTACTACGTCTATGTTTCCAGGGAGGATGTTTCGAAGGCCAGGCATGTTATTACTGACATGCAGAAGAGAAACAATCGTTAGAAAAAAGTAGACCCGATAAAAAAGCAACATATGCACGAAATATCTTGTGCATATGTTGCTTTTTTAATGGCTGTTTTTATAAGCATCCCGAATCTCTTCCGGCATTTCAGCCGGTGTCATACTTCGGACACGCTCTTCCCCGTTATCTTTCATTGCCTGCTCATAATACCAGCATTTATATTTGATCATATCCAGTACTTTTTCCAGTTTTCGGATCTCCGCCTCTACGGATTCCCTTTGTTTTACAAACATATTCTTACGAAGTTCATATGTACAGTTTCCCATGGAACACCATTTCATAAATTCCTTGATAGCTTTGATCTCCATTCCTGATTTTTTCAGGCATTCGATGATACGCAGTGCATCGAGCGTCTTGTCGTTGAACCTGCGGATACCGGAAGGCTCCCGCACGATATCGGGGAATAATCCTTCCTTGTCATAGTATCTCAGGGTGGATACAGGTAAATCAAACATTTTTGAGACTTCGCCGATACTGTACATACAATCCCTCCAGACAATTTTCAAAAAAATAAAAAATGTACTTGACCTAAAGTCAGGTTTAGGTACTACAATCATATTAACAGAAAAACCATTTTATGTCAAAGGAGAATATCGATGAAAAAGGCAGCTGTATATTTTACAGAAAAAATCACACCTGAGGCAGTTGTTCAAATGTATCAGATGCTGAAAAAAGAACTGCCGGGGAAAGTTGCAGTAAAGGTTCACTCCGGTGAAAAGGGAAATCAGAATTATCTGCGGCCGGCATTTTTGAAACCGATGGTTGCGGCGGTCAATGGAACCGTTGTGGAATGCAACACGGCATACGAGGGTGAGCGAAATACCACCGGAAAGCATATCAGACTGATTCAGGCCCATGGCTGGAGCCGGCATTTCAATGTTGATCTGATGGATGCCGAGGGACCCGATCTGGTTCTGGATATACCGAATGGAAAGATTCTGAGAGAAAATCATGTGGGCAAACATATTGCGAATTACGATTCCATGCTTGTGTTGTCGCATTTCAAGGGACATCCGGCGGGCGGTTATGGCGGAGCACTCAAACAGCTCTCGATCGGATGTGCATCCAGTGCGGGAAAATCCCTGATACATTCCGGAGGTTATACAAACGACCAGAGCATTGTGTGGAATCATATGGCAGAGCAGGATGCCTTCTGTGAGGCTATGGCGGACGCTGCGGGAAGTGTCATGGAGTATTTCAGGGGCAATACGGCATTTGTCAATATGATGTGTAATCTGTCCGTGGATTGTGATTGCTGTGCAGTGGCAGAAGATCCGTGCATGAAAGATATCGGAATCCTGTCGTCGCTCGACCCAGTGGCCCTTGATCAGGCGTGCATGGACCTGGTCTGTCAGTCCAAAGATCCGGGCAGAGATCATTTTCTGCAGAGGGTGGAATCCATGCATGGCACCCATACGATTGATGCGGCCGCAAAACTCGGGTTTGGTACAAAAGAGTATGAACTGATAACGGTGGACTAAAGTGGGGGGACGGACGTATAATGAATTTAGATGGAGGAATGTTGTGTGAAATATCGGATGAATCAAAGAACAAAGGATAAAATCAGCATTCTGGGTGTTGGATCCAGCTGTATATCTGAGGCATCCGAGAAAGAGGCGGTACAGGCCCTGGAGATGGCAGTTGAACAGGGAGTCAATTATTTTGACATGGCGGCTGGAGCAGCGGGATGTTTTTCGTATTATGGAAAAGCACTGGAGAGAGTCCGAAAGAATATTTTTTATCAGATTCATTTCGGCGCAGATTATGCAACGGGGGAATATGGATGGACGACCAGGCTGGATACGGTGAAAGCTTCCCTCGACTGGCAGCTCGGTCAGTTGAAAACAGATTACATCGACTACGGATTTATTCATTGTCTGGATGAAGAATCGGATTGGAATGCGTATCAGAAAGAGGGTGTTCTGGCATATATTCAGCGGCTGAAGGAGCAGGGCGTCGTGAAGCATATCGGACTGTCCTCCCATACGCCGGGCATGGTACATAAGGCTCTGGATACAGGACTTGTGGATATGCTGATGTTTTCCATTAATCCGGGTTATGATTACCAGCACGGAGAGCTTGCAAATGGAAGTACCAGTGAGAGAATGGAACTCTATCGCCGATGTGAAGCGGAAGGTGTGGGAATCTCTGTCATGAAGGCGTTTTCAGCCGGCCAGCTGCTGGATGAAAAATCTTCGCCTTTCGGAAAAGCACTGACAGAGTATCAGTGTATTCAGTATGCACTGGATATGCCGGGAGTTTTGACCGTGCTTCCCGGCATTCGCGGGGTGAAAGATATGAAAAGGATCCTGGGATTTCTGGATGCTTCAAAGAAAGAAAAAGATTACAGTGTGCTTGCCGCACTTACACCACAGGTTACCGATGGCACATGCGTCTACTGCAACCACTGCCAGCCTTGCCCTGCGGGGCTCAATGTAGGACTGATCAATAAGTACTATGACCTTGCCAGATCCGGCGATGCACTTGCGAAAGGCCATTATGAGAAACTGCAGAAAAAGGCGGAGGACTGTATCGGATGTGGCCACTGTGATCAGCGATGTCCGTTTCATGTAAAACAGACATTCAAAATGGAACAGATTGCTGCCTATTTTAAGGAATAAAAGGAGGAGAGTTGGAATGAGAAGAAATTTTGGAGCAAAACCTTATACGTATCCCCAGCCGGTATTCATGATTGCGACATATGGAGAAGACGGGGTACCGGATGTCATGAATGCGGCGTGGGGAGGGATCAGTAACGACACGGAGATTTCCCTGTGCATCGGTGCGAACCATAAGACGACGGAGAATTTCCTCAAAAGAAGAGCATTTACCATCAGCATGGCGGATGTTGAGCATCTGGCTGCCTGCGACTATGCAGGTCTGGTCTCCGGAAATAATGTGCCGGATAAATTTGCCAGGGCCGGGTTTACCGCATCCAGATCAGACTTTGTTGATGCGCCCATCATAAATGAGCTGGCGGTGGCGATCGAGTGCCGGCTGATCAGTTATGACGAGAATACCTGTCGGCTTGTCGGGGAGATTGTAAACGTAAGTGTAGATGAGAGGGTGCTCGACGAAGCCGGGAATGTGGATGTGTCGAAGGTCGAACCCATCACCTTTGATCCGTTTAATAATACTTATGTGAGGCTTGGCAGGGTTGCCGGGAAAGCTTTTAAGGATGGTACGACACTGAAACAGGGGTAACACGGCTGGAATGATATAAAAGAAAATCATGGTAAGCCCGTGAGCTGCCGGGAGATTGGGCAGGTCACGGGCTTATTATGTTTTATATCTGCGGAAAAGTATTTTTACAGTCGGATATACAGCAGATATAATTCATATCCACATTATAAAGTTTCGCAAGTTTAATCATGGCATCCAATGGGATACGAGTTTTGCCTGACTCATAATCACTGTAGGTTCTCTGTCCTATATTGAGGAAGCTGCCAACGTATGTCTGCGTGTAATCATTATCTTCTCTTAATTCACGAATCCTCTTCAAGTAATTCATACCGTCTCCAACCTTCCAGATGATCTCAGTTTTTATATATTGTATCCTAGAGTTATAAACTCTATTGACAATTAGAGTTATAAACTCTAAACTATTGATTAGGTCATAGTATGAAGGAGCAGATGGGTGATGATGAAGAGTAAAATCAATGAATTCATAGAGATGGATGACGCGAAGTTTTACGTATCTTATTTCATAGATGACAATGAAGTGGAATTACTAGAATTTCTAAAAATATTTCCAGAGTTTATGACAAATCTACCGAGAGACGAGAGAATAAAAAAACTAAAAACTGATACGTATCAAAAAATCATGAATGAGGTACGGGGAATATAGAGGCAATGCAGGCGAAAGTCTGTGATACGAAACCAGACAGCCAGTAGCAGCATGAGGGGGGGCATTCTCTGATGAGGGTGCTTTTTTGTTTGGGTGAAAAGTATCCTGAAACAGGGAAATCATACATAAAAAGGGCAAGGATTGAAATATCATCCTTGCCCGCCGTGAACTATTAAGTTACTTAAATATTTTTTCTGCCTCAGTCATGTTTTTTATAACGGGAACATCGAAAGGACAGCGCGTTTCACAATTTCCGCAGGCAATGCAGTCTTTGCCATTATGTGAGAGGCTTGAATAGTGAGAACGAATAGAAGGTGCAATATTATCCATATCAAGGCGTGCGATATCTAAATATTTGTTTACTGCTGCAATATCGATTCCAGCCGGGCACGGCTGGCAGTGGCTGCAATAGACGCAATTTCCCTTGAAATCGTTGCGTAAAGTATTCATTACATGAGTATAATCCCGCTCACGCTCACTTAAGTCCAGGTATCGCACTGTATCAATGACTTCTTTCCGGGACTGGCAGCCGATCATCACACTGGCTACGGCTGGACGCGTCAGCGTATACTCCATACACTGGGCCACTGTGAGAGGCTGGTCAAAGGGGGTATGTTCTGCAGAGATCAGCTTGCCTCCGCCCAGTGTCTTCATCGCTGTAATACCAATATTCATTTTCTCACACAGCGCATATAAAGCCGCCCGTGTGGGGTCAAAGCCGCAAAAGGCATTCTTATTTAAACCCTGGTGCAGTTCATCTAGTGCGTTCGTTTCGGCAGGATACAGGTCGAATGCCAGATTTATGCTGAACATCATCATCTCCGGCAGACCGGTTTTGATAACACGCATTGCCATAACCGGATTGTGTGAGCTAAAACCAATATGCCTGATGTATCCCTGCTGCTTCAGTTTCTGAACATAATCGGCAAATCCCGTGTCAAATACACCTTTATAATCATCCTCTGAGTTAATGAAAAACATCATTCCAAAGTCGATATATCCGAAAATACGCAGCAGATTTTCAAAATATTTTTTTACTTCGGGTAAATCCCTGCTTATATCATATTGTTCTCTGATATCGGTTGAACCAATATGCCCCTGTATCATAACTTCGCTGCGGCGTCCGCCCAAAGCCCTGGCTATATTTTCACGAACCTCGTTACCTGGCATAAATACATCAAACATATTGATGTTGTTTTCCAGGGCAGCATCGATAGTCTCCTTTACCTGTTTCCATGGTTTTCCATCAAGATTTTCGCAGCCTAATCCTATAATGCTGCTCTTTTTACCGGTTTTGCCTATTTCTCTATACTCCATATTCCATCCCCCTGATATCCAGATCATGTCAATGATTCTGTGCATAAATTGTATCATATTCTTCTGCACATTTCCATCATTGACAGATGACATGTCAATTGTTAATCAATGTTTTTGAAGTATTTAGGGGAATACCCAAGCTGTTTCTTGAACAGACGCGTGAAATAGTTTGCGTCATAGATTCCCACCTCCGCAGCGATGTCGACAATCGGAAGACTGGTTGTCCTCAACAACTCCAGGGCATTTAGTATTCTCGTCCGGTTTAGATACAGGGTGGGTGATATGCCGGTGATTTCCCGAAAGATTGTCCGAAAATAATTCGGAGAAAGGTCATAGGATTCTGCAATCAGGTTGAAGTCTATCGTTCCCCGGATATTGTTGTCGATGTACTCCAGAGTTTTCGTAATCATTTGTTTCTTTTTTGATGAAAGTTTTTCGGTGGCGTTGTACTGGTTTATTTTAATTCTGTAAAGCTCATAAAATAAGATTTCCAGGTAATTCTGCATCACGTTATGAAATCCGCATCTTTTGTCCGTCTGTTCCGTTTTCATTTGATTTAAGATCGATTCCATATAGAATTGCTGTGCCTGATTCAGATGGATGATACCCTGCTGGTTGACAAAGGCAGAGTGAGGATTTGTAAACTTGCTGGCCCCGGACTCCTCTGAGAATAAATCTTCGTTTAGTGCCAGGAACTTCGAAGACTGGTCAACCAGATTGATGAAACTCAGTTCTTTTAATATTTTTTTCAGATCATCTTTTAAAGAATCCGTATAAAACTGACAGTTGTATATATGTAAGTTATCTTCAAACTGATAGGCATGATATTCATCTGCAGGGATCAAAAAGCAGTCGCCCGGAATCAGGGAGATTGTGCTGTTCTTATAAGTATGCTTGCAAAATCCAGATTGTATCAGCGCCAACTCATAATAGAGATGGCGATGAACTGGATAAGATTTGTCTTTGATTTTCGGAATATCAGATATCTGGTCCCAGTATTCAATGGAAATTCGCATGTCTTCTGTTTGAGGCCAGGGAACATAGTCGTTTAAGTAAAATAATTCCATATGTGATTCTCTCTGCCCTTTCTTAATGATAAATATTTTCCTCTGATTGATACGCGGTTCTGAAGATCTTTATTTTGTTTTTCGTTTTTCTTTGACTGCCATAATTACTAAATATTGAAAAATAATTTGCTGCAAATTATATAAATCTTAGAAAAGTCTGATGTAAAACGCTTAAATTATTATAGAAAATACCAAATAAGGATATTTTATAACTTGATTTTAATCAAAAATGTTAAATTGTAAGAATGTGCTATTTTTAGAAAGAAACAGTTCTATCAGGCTTATATTTGATAATGGTATCATAAAACCACAAAAATTGAAACAAGAAGGAGTGATGAAGTAATGATGGATTCCAGAGAACGAGTTTTTACCGCAGTAGAACATAAAGAGGTGGACCGTCCCCCTGTATTTGCAACATTTACGCCGGAGGTAGATGAAGCTTTAAGAAATCATTGCAATATTGACGGGGATGTGGACACCGGCTATGCATTGGGGAACGACATGGTTAAAGTGACGGTCGGAATGGAAAACAGTTTCTATATGACAGATGATTCCACCTATACCTGCCCTTTTGGCGTTGTATGGAAAAATGTGAAAAACTCCAGCGGTGCTTATACGGAGATCGTGGACGGTGCACTTCGAGACGATGAGGATGGTTTTAAACTAAAGAATTACGAAATACCAGACCCTCATAATCCAGAACTGTACAAACATGTAAAAGCAGCGGTAGATCGTTACGGGAAGGAGAAGATCATCGTTGGGTCCTGCCAATGTTCTGTATTTGAGACCGCGTGGTATCTGACAGGTCTGGAAGACTTTCTTGCCATGATGCTTACCGATGAGGATTACACCGATGAATTACTTGACAAGGTGATGCAGTTTCCGCTGCATGCGGGACTCCATATGATTGAAGCGGGCGTGGACGTCATCTGGCTTGGAGATGATGTTGCGACGCAGCTTGATATGATGATTTCGGTACCTGACTGGAGACGTTATCTGAAAGAAAGATACGCCTGCATGTTCTCTGAATTCAAAAAGGCTAACAAGGATATTCTGCTGGCATATCATTGCTGCGGCAACTGTGAACGCATTATAGACGAATTAGCCGAAATAGGGCTGGACATGCTGCAGCCGATCCAGCCGCAGGCAATGGACCCTTATATGATAAAAGAAAGGCATGGGAAAAATGTGACACTGTTCGGCGGCCTTGATATTCAGGATTTGTTCCCAAATGGAACGACTCAGCAGGTGGTACAGACCGTATACGATTATAAGCGGTATCTGGGTGCCGGCGGCGGATATATCGTATCCCCTGCACATCATCTCCAGAGTGATACGTCCGTTGAAAAAATCTGTGCATTTTATGAGGAAGCAAAGAAGCCCGTAGAAAACTACGATTACAAATACGTAAGATAGCCGTATTGGAGAGGAGAATAAAACTGTGAAAAGAAAAATGATGGCAATTGCGATGACGTTAGTTATGGCGCTGGGAATGCTGGCGGGGTGCGGAGTATCAGGCGGTACGGAGAGCGCGGCAGGTACGGAAAAGGCCCCGGCAGAGAAGTCTGAAGAAGGCAGTGCGGAGAAAACACAAATCAAGATTGCGGCGGCAATGCCAACCACCGGCAATGCGAGATTTGTCACCGATGGAAAGATCTTTAAAAGCTATTGCGAAGAAAAAGGATATCAGTATACGGATCAGTTTGCAGAAAATGATGTCGCAACACAGATTCAGCAGATTGAGGGCTTTATCAGCGGCGGTTATGACGCGATCATCGTCTGTCCCGTTGACGGCGCGGGTGTATCCAGTGCGGTGAAGAAAGCACGTGATGCGGGAATCAAGATTGTTTCATTTGACCGCATGGTGATGGATACGGAGGTTGATTATTATGCGACATTTGACAATGTCGGCGTGGGAACGAAAGATGCCGAGTATATCGTTGAAAAATTAGATCTCGACAATACATCTGATAATAAGACGTACAATGTGGAGATCTTTACCGGAGATATAGCGGATAATAACGCGCTTCTCGGCTATCAGGGAGCGATGGAAGTTCTTCAGCCTTACATAGACTCGGGAAAAGTTGTTGTGAAGTCGGGACAGACGGAGTATGAGCAGGTAGTCACAACCGGCTGGGACTCCGGGGAAGCGCAGAAACGGATGGAGAATCTGCTGTCCTCTTATTACCAGGATGAAAAGGTCGATGCGGTTCTGACCACTTATGCCAATCTGGCGCTGGGATGTATCACCGCCTTAAAATCAGCGGGCTACGGGACGGACGATAAACCACTGCCGGTTACAACGTCACAGGATGCGGAGATCGCAGCGTGCAAATCCATTCTGGCAGGTGAACTCAGTATGTCCATTCTAAAAGACGACCGTATGCTTTGCCCGATTGCAATTGATATGGCCGTTGCGGCTGTCAAAGGGGAAGAATACCAGGTAAATGATACCGATACCTATGACAATGGTACTGGTCCGTTGAAGACATATAAAGGAGAAATTACTACATTCGACATCGATAATTTTAAGGAAGTTGTCTATGACAGCGGATTCCTGACCGAAGAGGATTTACAGTAACTCCATTGAAACCGGATGAAAGTGCCTGTACTGTCATCCGGTTTTAAGTTTAAGTAAAGGAGTGTAAAAAATATGTCAGATTATATATTGGAGATGAGAAATATCATCAAAGAGTTTGATGGCGGCGTCCGTGCGCTGAATCATGTGAATCTAAAAGTAAAAAAGGGCGAAATTCACGCCGTTGTAGGAGAAAATGGTGCTGGAAAATCTACGTTGATGAACGTGTTGAGCGGAGTGTATCCCTTTGGCTCGTACACAGGGGATATCGTCTATAAGGGTAAGACGCAGAAGTTTCGTAATTTAAAAGACAGCGAAAAAGCCGGAATTGCCATTATCCATCAGGAGCTGACATTGATACCGCTGCTCAGCATCCGGGAGAACATATTCCTTGGCAATGAGGTTGCCAGGAAGGGGATTATCAGCAGAAAAGAATCGTATCAGAAGGCGTGCCGTCTGATGGAGGAAGTCGATCTTGACGAATCCCCGAATATGCCGGTTATGAATATTGGCGTGGGAAAGCAGCAGCTGGTTGAGATCTGCAAAGCGCTCTCGAAGGACTGCGAACTGCTGATTCTGGATGAGCCGACAGCCTCTTTGAACGATATGGAGAGTAATATCCTGCTGGAGCTGCTGCTTGATTTCAAGAAAAAGGGAATGACGTGTATCCTGATATCCCATAAACTCAAAGAGATTGAGAAAGTAGCCGATTCCATCACGGTTATCCGGGATGGGACATCCATTGAGACGATGGACATTCAAAAAGAAGCAATCACCGAAGACAGAATTGTCGCAAGCATGGTAGGCAGAGAAATGACAAACCGCTTTCCAGAACGCAGGAATCAGACGGGAGAAATTCTGTTTGAAGTGAAAAACTGGGTGGTGGCGCATCCTGTCATACAGTCAAGAATGGTATGCGATGACATTTCTATCAATGTCCATAAGGGAGAAGTGGTGGGGATTGCAGGACTGATGGGGGCGGGAAGGACGGAGTTTGCCATGAGTCTGTTCGGCCGCTGTTATGGAAATTATGTATCCGGAAAGATTTTTAAGAACGGACGGGAAGTCATCTATAAAAACCCAAAACAGGCGATCGACGATGGGATGGCTTATGTGACAGAGGACCGGAAGGGAAGCGGTCTTGTGCTGATGAATGATATCAAGGACAATACGGCACTTGCCGGACTGGACCGCCTTTCGAATAAGGGCATTATGGACAAAAAGCTCATTTTCCGGAAATCTGAGGAGATGAGAAAGGCCATGCATATAAAAACTCCCGACGTCTTTGAACGCGTTGGCAATTTATCCGGGGGGAATCAGCAGAAGGTGATGCTTGCCAAATGGATTGTGATCAATCCCGACGTTCTGATCCTGGATGAGCCTACGCGTGGAGTGGATGTGGGTGCAAAATATGAAATATACTGCATCATCAATGATCTGGTGAAAGCCGGTAAAGCGGTGATCGTCATTTCCTCGGAGATGGAAGAAGTCATCGGTATCAGTGACAGAATCTATGTGATCAATGAAGGAAGGATTACAGGGGAGTTCACGAAGGATGAAGTGACGCAGGAAGTTATTATGAAATCGATTATTCAAAAATAAGAGACTGGAAGTGTAAACGTTCATGAGGAGGATATAAGAAATGAAAGTTACAGAGATAAAAAAGAGCGGAGGCCTTTCGAAATATGGATTGCTGATTGCCCTTGTTATCATTATCGTATTTTTTCAGCTGATAACGGGAGGAAGTGTCCTGACGCCCCTCAACCTGACAAATATACTGATGCAGAACAGCTATATTATCATCCTGGCAATCGGAATGCTCTATGTAATCATTGCCGGCGACTTTGATATGTCCGTAGGCTATGGTGCGGGTTTCATAGGCGCGGTATGTGCCTCTCTGATTCTCAGAGCAAAAATGCCGGTTATCCTGGCGGTGATCATCAGTGTCGTGCTTGGAATGTTGATCGGGATTTATCAGGGATGGCTGGTATCCTACTGTAAAGTTCCGGCATTTGTTACGACTCTTGGTGATATGATGGTGTTCCACGGGCTGATGCTCATGACACTGAACAATGAGACCATCGGACCCACGCCGGATTCTCTGAATTCAATCAGTATGAATTACCTGCCGGATATCACCGCAGGACACCTGAAAATCGTGACCCTTATCACAGGAGTGATTGTTGCGGCTGCTTATGTGATAATCAGTATGAGAAACAGGGCGGAGGCAAAGGAATTTGGCATCCAGTCTTCTGCAATGGGATTCTGGATTAAAAATGTGATTGTCATAGCGGTTGTCATTTTCATTGCGTATATGTTCGCATCTTACAATGGAATACCGTGTATCCTGGTCCTGCTTGCAGTGATCATTGGAATTTATTCTTTTGTCGGAAATAAAACAACGCTTGGAAGAAGGGTTTATGCGCTTGGCGGCAATGAAACGGCGACAAGACTCTCCGGTATCAATACACGGTTTGTGAAACTGCTTGTGTTTGTGAATATGGGAGTTTTGACGAGTGTCGCCGGTGTGGTTTATCTGGCAAGGTTAAATTATGCCACACTTTCCGCGGGAGCTGATTTTGCAATGGATGCGATTGCGGCCTGCTTTATCGGCGGGGCATCTTCAAAGGGCGGGGCAGGAACCATCTTTGGGACAATCGTAGGCGCGCTGGTGATGGGAATCCTGAACAACGGAATGCAGCTGATGGGGCTTGGAACAGATGTACAGCAGTTTGTAAAAGGACTTGTCCTGATTTTTGCAGTGCTGCTTGATGTTATGACGAAGGTTGGAAAGAACAAATAGAAGGGGAGATCAGTATGGAAGCAATTGTATTTGGCGAAATCGGTAAATTTGAGTATACGCAGCGTCCGGAGCCTGTGATCCGTAATGCTGACGATGTAAAAATAAAGATACTTGCTGCGAGCATCTGCGGGTCTGACGTTCACATTCTTGCGGATCCGCCGGGGATAGCGGCAAATACCGGGATTATTCTCGGACATGAATGTGTGGGTGAGGTTGTTGACATGGGAGAGGGGGTTACCGGTTTTTCTGCAGGGGATCACGTGATTCTGGATAATAACCTGACCTGCGGTATCTGTCCGTTCTGCCGGTCAGGACATTCGAATATGTGTATCAACATGCGTTCCATGGGATCAGGCATAGACGGCGTATTCTGTGAATATGCGGTGGTCCCGGAGTACGCTGTGGCAAAAATACCAAAGGATACTGACATACGGAAGGCGGTTTTTGCTGAGCCGATGAACTGCGTGATGAGTGCGGTCAAAAAGCTTGATGTTGTGTTGGGATGTACGGCTGTCGTTCTGGGCGGCGGTCCGATTGGACTGATTTTTTCAGAGTTTCTGAAAAAAAGCGGGGCCGGAAGGGTTATCATCTCAGAGGTTTCAGAGTCGCGCAGTTCCTACGCTGGCGCCAATGGGGCAGACCGTGTCATCAATCCTGTAAAAGAAGACCTGCGGGAAGAAATATGGAAGGAGACGGACGCACTCGGTGCTGATATCGTAATTGATGCGGTGGGATGCCTTATGAAAGATGCGATCAGCATCATACGGCCTGCCGGAACCATACTCTTATTCGGCCTGAACGCAAATGCACGTGCTGACATTGCGCAGAATGATATCACCATAAAGGATGTTACCATCCTTGGAAATTATATTGCGGTAAATGCCCTGGAGGATGTGGCAAATACGCTGAAGAATGATTTGATGGATTTTACAGATATGATTACTCATGAACTGCCGCTGAAAGATTTTGGAGTCGGACTGGAAGCAATCAGGAAGGGTGAAGCCATGGAGGTCGTTCTTTATCCGGGCAGATTAAGCAGTGATAAATCGAATGGAGGCGGCATGAATGAAAGCAGCAGTTTTTGAAGGCGAGGGGGTTCTCACGGTCAAAGAAGTAGAAATGCCCAAAATACAGAGAAGCACCGAACTGATTCTGAAGGTTGAATGTGCCAGTATATGTGGAAGTGATATCCATGGATTAAGTATTCCACCGGGGCAATACATGAAGCCAGGAATCATATACGGTCATGAATTTTGTGGAACGATTATGGAAATGGGGGATGGTGTCGAAGGCTTTGATGTGGGTGAGCGGGTAGCGGTCAATCCGCGGGTACGCTGCGGTACCTGCTATGAATGCATACATAATAAAGGAGATCTCTGTTCTGATTCTTATCATTATGGACAGACCGGAGACGGAGGATTCGCCCAGTATGCACTGGTGGATGCAAGACAGCTGTATCACGTAGACAAAGGCGTCAGTCCGGAACTGGCTGCCCAGGCAGAGCCCCTTGCCTGTGTGATGAATGCCGCGAAAATCGCACGGCCTGTGCCCACGGATTATGTATTGCTGTATGGCGCGGGGCCTGTCGGCCTTACGTTTATTCGGGTGCTGAAGCTGTTTGGAATAAAGAACCTCATCGTTACAGCCAAAGGCAAAGACCGGGTGAAAGAAGCAAAAAACTGCGGCGCGGATATTGTGGTGGACGTCCAGAAAGAAAGTGTCGTGGATGTTATGAGAAGGGAATGGCCATATCGGGCCGATCTGATCATCGATGCCGTCGGCAGAGGGGACGTTCTCTCCGAGGCGTTTGAGTTATTGAATCCCAGGGGGCGTATGATTTTGTTTGGGCTTGATAACAACGCCCGCTCTGTGATTTCACCGGGTGCCATTGTGATGAATGAGTATACACTGCTCGGGGTTCTTGGAAAGGATTTTCCAGCGGCAATTGAAATCCTGAAGCACAAAGATCTGGGGCTGGAACGGTTCATTACACACCGGATTCCGCTCGAGGAGATAGGCACCGGAATTGAATTGATGCGCTCCAAACAAGCGTGCCGTGTGCTCGTCTACCCAAACGGCCTGCCTCAGGAGATATCAGCAGAATGAGATGGTACATTCCAGCTGCGGCAAGGCGGCAACGCCGAAAGATCATAACAGGAAGGAAAGGATATCTGAAATGAAGAAAAATGCGATTGCAATGCACTCTTCGGTCGCGACCAGCGGCAATCTGGTGACGAATCTGAGGATAGCGAAAGAGGTTGGTTTTGACTGTGTTGAACTTACCGTGATTCCCATGATCAAACCATATCTTGAAGCGGGGCACTCATTAGAAGAACTGGCGGAATTAACAAAAGATTTTGATATCGCTGGGATTGGCTGGCTTCCGGATATTGAACGACAGGGGGAAGATTTTGAAAAGCTGATGAAGGAAGCCCGTGAAATGTTTGAAATCGCCCACGCCATTGGCGCCGGGGGAATCGAATGCCTGACAGGCCCTGCCGATGTAAATGCTGTCCGGCATTTTAAGAACCATGAACCGTATGAGGGATACCAGGGGCTTCTCGGGCTGCCTGCCGACAAACAGATGGAGCTGCTGAAAAAGAATGTTGCTGCGCTGGCGGATCTGGCCATGGATTATGGACTATGTCTGTATTTAGAGCCGCTCGGCTGGACACCTGTTAACAAAATATCACAGGCCTATGAGATAGCAAGGACCTGCGGGAGAGATAATGTAAAATGCGTGATCGATACGTGGCATGCCTATGTCGCCGGTGACACCCCGGAAGAAATAGCTTGTATGGATAAACACTATATTTACGGGGTCCATGTCAGTGATTCGCTTGAGGCAGAGGAGGGGACAGTTCCGGATGAAAATATGATCCGAAACTGTGCGCTTGGCGAAGGCGTCGTCGACTATAAGAGTTACTGCGACGCGGTGAGAGCGACGGGGTACGACGGATGGTGGAACGCCGAGTTATTCAGCCGCCGGCAGATGCAGATGGATCCGAAAGAGGTGGCGCGGGATATTTATGCCAAATTGAGCAGGCTGGCAAAAGGGTAAGATACTGAGATTAACTGCGGGGGATAATGGGCGTATCGGATAGAAATATCTGGTATGCCTTTTTTGCGGCTGGAAAAAGGTACATATGTCAATTTTAAGAATATAATTTTTGTAAAATAAAGTAAATCTAAAAAAATAATATATTGATATATATTGATATTGTAATGTGTTATTATATATTTATAAAATAATTTATTATAGACAAAGTAGTAAAAAGCTAAGACCGTATTGGGGAATATGAGAGGAGGAGATTCCATTGGCAAGTGAATTCGGCCATAAAACTATTCAATAATAAATGAGGAGGGATTTGAATATGTTTAGACGGAATATCAAAAGAAAAACTTGGTGTTTATTATTATTAATGTGTATGGTAACACAAATGATGTGCATTCCTGTGTTTGCACAAGATACATCTTCAAAGATTACTACAACTGTAAAAATCACAGATTTATCTACTGGAGAAGTAAAACAATATGAAATTGATGATGCAAGATCAATAGCAGAGGTTGATGCAGAAGGCAGACCAGTTACAACTACTATTATTGAGGTCGGCGGCAGCCAAAGTGATATGGCTCGTGCTGGGCAATCTAATTATGATGATTTTTCTGGCTGGCGTGGCACAGTAACAATTTCCTATACAGATAATGGAACCTATGCGAATCTTACAAAAGCTACTGGAAATTGGACGAGAAGAAGTGGTTCAACTTCTATTTCCGGAATGTCAATGACTTACGGTCAGGCTTTGGGAACAAATAGTAGAAATAGTTCTATCGGGTTATCTTCAAATTCGACCACAACGGTTACACCCTCATGGCCTGCGGGAAAATATGGATATGGTATTGGGCACTACTTAGGCGCCACTATTCACGCAACAATAGGTGGTAAATATGTTTATATCAGCTGTAATGTTAATTATTAAATAATAATGCTTTACATATTACTTAATTTGTATTTAAAAAGTAGGCATATTGGATGAGGCATCTGATATGCTTACTTTGATACAGCCGTATTAAATACTTTTTGAAGGTGGATTTTAGACGTCAGTAAATGCAAGAATCGCTTAGTCAGGGGTGTTAATTATTTTGTCCGAATTTTGAGTAATGAAAGGCAAAGCTGTGATTTATATTTAAAGCGATCAGCAATTTTATATTAAAATGATTATAGAGCAATTTAAGGAGAGTGGCTATGAAGTCAGAGAATAAAAATAAGAACGCATTACTGGTTATGTCTGCAATTTTGTCCGTAGCATATATGGTATTAGATCTGCTGCTATATCCTTACTTAGCGCGGCTGCAAAGTATACGGTATATACCATATGTCCTCTACTATTGCAATACCATAAGAGTTGTGGGAATATTTGTCGTGATGTTGTTTTTGTTGCTGTTTTTAAATAAAAAAAATGTTGTAACACTGGGGCACAAAAATAGAGTGATGTTGTATGCCGGTATAGGAATATATGTCATTTATTATTTGCTGTTTTTTCTGAATTTTGGGATTGGAGTAGGATTTATAGGTGGTGAAATTATTATACAAATATCAGTGATTCACTCCTGGATTTTATGCATCCCCGCAATATTTCTGGCATTGGGACTTGTGAAGGAATAATTGTAATATCACGCCTCAGCAGTATGAGTGAAAATATCATAGTCACTTGATAGAAGTCATGACAAATTTGCCAAAAGATGATATAATTAAATTATTAATATTAACACGTATCAGAAATTGTGGTGTTACGTGGAAGTCATGGCAAACAGGCGGAAGTCTGTGACGCAAAACTACAGGGTCTAAGCGATTAAGTACGACAGCCAGTTGCAGCACGAGGTGAGCATTCTCTGATGGGGGTGCTTTTTTGTTTGGATGAAATGAGGGAGGAAAAGTATAATGAAGAGAATGAGAAGTCTTGCGGTATTATTGTCGGCGGTAATGCTGGTTACTGCTTTGCCACTGGATGTATCAGGAGCCAGTGAGGATGTTGTGTCGGGTGGAGAGATGATTCTGGAACAGGAGGAAGATGAGGAGATTATAGAAACTCCTGAGTCAGAAGATGTGGTTGATACTGTGCTTCCGAAGGTTGAGTCAGAAGTGGAGGAAGTTCCGGAAACTTCATCAGTTCCAGTTTTGGATAGTCGTTCCGGAAGTGTTTTGAAGATTGGAGTTGGTGAAACAAAGAGACTGGAAATTGATGGTTATAACGCAGATGAGTGTCAATGGGAATGTAAAGAGGATGGGGTACCAGAAGGATGGACTTATATTAGTGGAGAAGTACACTGGTCAAATAAGGAAGTAACAGGAAATGTATATGTTGCATCAGACGCCCAACTATATGTTGATTCATCCTCTACAATAAATGGAAATATATATGTTTATGGCCAATTATATGCGAGTTCCAGGTTAACAGTAACCGACAGCATCAACGCATACCAGTATGGGAGCATGATGTCGTCAGGTGTTTTTGATGGTGAACATGGCTATGTTGTTGGAAGCATTAAAGCAAGCCGTATGAATATAACTGCGAGCGCCTTGAATCCGGCTTTCAGTGTAATATCTGAAGATAATATTAACAGTAATAAGGTGGCAGTTGTTGACGCAGGAGGTGTTGTTACTGGAATAAAAGAGGGCAGTGCAACAGTGGTTATGACTTGTAATGGCGAGAGTCAAAAAATTTTTATAGAGGTACATACTTATGATAAATGGGTAGCAGATAAAGAACCGACCTGCACAGAAACCGGAAGTCAAAGCATTCATTGCAGCGTATGTGATGCAATAAAAGAAAACAGTGAAGAAAAAATTCCCCTTGCAGCTCACACGGAAGTAAAAGACATGGCAGTGTTACCGACCTGCACACAACCAGGAAAAACCGAAGGAATCCACTGTTCCGTCTGCAATACCGTCATAAAGGAGCAGCGAGAAATCCCTGTCATCAGCCATACCTACAAGTTCGACAAGCTCACAAAAGCAACGCTCACTGCAAGTGGTAAAATCATAAGAAAATGTACAGCCTGTGGTAGATCAGCAACGCAAATCCTCTCCTACCCGAAAACGATCACGCTTTCGGCTACAAAATATACTTATAATGGAAAGGTAATGAAACCGACCGTCACCGTAAAGGGCGCAGATGGAAAGGTAATCCATCCCGCGAACTACAGCGTTACGTATTCGCCAGGCTGTAAAAATGCGGGTACCTACAATGTGATCATCACTTTCAAAGCTAATTACAGTGGAAAAGTCACGAAAAGCTTTACAATCAATAAAGCGTCACAGACATTGACCGCATCCAGCCACACAAAAGTTTTTGGAAATGCACCATTTTTTACAGGAACTAAGAAGACAAAGGGTGACGGCAAATTAAGCTTTACCTCCAGCAATACGAAGACCGCGACGGTCTCAGGTACAGGAAAGATTACGATCAAAGGTATTGGAAGAACAACGATTACGATCACTGCGGCAGCGACAACGAATTATAATAAGGCTACGAAAGCAGTCACCGTGACGGTCAACCCAAAGGGGACGTTCATCTCGAGCGTTAAGAACAACTCATCCGGCAAAATGAATATCGGCTGGAATAAAAATGCAGCGGTTACCGGATATCAGGTTCAGTATGCCACGAATACCTCATTTTCAGGGGCAAAGACATTAACCATAAATAAGAACAGTACATTGAGCACGTCGGTTTCCAGCCTGACCAAAGGAAAAACATACTATGTTCGGATTCGCACCTATAAAAAGGTTTATAGTACTACTTATTATTCTTCATGGAGCGCGTCCAAAAGTATAAAGATTGCGATTGAAAATCCTTACCTTTCAAAGACATCAATTTCGCTCAACGCAGGCACAAAGTATGGGTTGAAACTGTGTGATACAACGCAAAAGATAACCTGGTCCTCGAGTAATCCATCGGTGGCCGCCGTCTCGTCAAATGGCATGGTGACCGGAAAGAAGGCAGGAACAGCAACAATAACCGCGAAAATCGGAAGCAAAATATACACATGTAAAGTGACCGTAAAGGGGAGCATCAGCGTGACGGTTTACTGGACACCGAATGGGTCAGTATATCATTCCACCAGAGAGTGCCCGTCACTTGCAAGATCTAAGACAATCAGGAGCGGATCCGTTTCACAGAGTGGAAAGAGCAGAAAATGTAAGGTTTGTTATTAGAAAATTCCTTAGAAACTGTAAGTCAAAGAAAACTGAATTTTCAGATATTAGCATAAGTCCATTATTGACTCTTAATCGAGCAGATAATGGGCTTATATACCTTATTACACCCACTGATTAAATGGCTACAAAGTCTCGGAGGCATTCTGTGACGACAAATACAGTAAAAATGAAAACACGATTTCATGACAAAATGAGAGGAGGCATTATGATGGAAAATAAATATGTAAGGCATGCGGCAGGGAATTGCCGGTTGATCGATTTGAGCTGATAAAACCAAAGGATGGGAAGCCATGTCGCGTCTCTACAGACAGAAAAGGCCGGTATGAAATATGTGCGATGTATTTCACTTCAGGAATGGGAGGAAATATGTGTTGCTGGCGGAAAGCTATGATAACGCGGAAAGCAGTCATACGGGAATTCGTCGTAAACCCAGATATTGAAAATAATGTTTACATATGGCATCAAGGATATGACAAGGCGGATAATTACTATAAAAACCTGTATCCGCTGAATAAGGAACAGTACAGAATCATTACAATCAATATGGCGAGGACTCAGAAGAGTTTATTATCAAAGTCATGAATGATATCAAATTCAAACCGGACACATGGAGTAAAAAATGCATGGAACCGGCCATGAGCAACTGGAACTGTACAAAGATATTGCCCGAAGACCTGCTACTTTGTGCCGCATATTATCAATACGGTATTTATTAACGGGAAATCTGCCGGAGGTGATTTGCCAATGGGGGAGTTACGACAAAGAAAAAAAGAAATATCGGGCTTGTGTTGCATTTATGGGGTAAAGTATAAAACTGGGAAGGTTTGATTCTGTGGAAAAGGCATTTGCCAGATACAAAGAATACAAGGAAGATTTAATTCAGGATTTAGCGTAACAATACAAAGGAGATATACCGGATAAGGTGTAGCCGGCGATGATGGGCATATCGGATAGAGATATCTGGTATGCCTGTTTTTTTGTTCCAGCTGCCACAAGCTGCTTATTCTGCTAGGAAATGAGTTTTTGCTTCACATATTTTGGATAATCGATATATATGTATTGACAATGAACAATTATATATGTACTATAAATACATATATAAATAAATGAGTGGGGGTGGTTCCAGTGTGGTAATAACAAATAAATTAGAATGAGCTTGCTGAGTGTAATGGATTTAGATTTAACGTGTTGTTACAGGCATGAAATATCTGTAATAAAAGTTAAAGACTAAAAAATTGAAATCTGATAAGCTTAAAATGTGGCTTATGTATTTTTTGAATTATGAAAGGGGGCAATTAAAATATGTTATTAACAATTAAAGAGTTAAAAGGGAAATTCATATTTTTGGTATGTCTATTTACCATACTTATATTTTCATGCGTGTTGGAAGTTAACGCGGCTTCAAAATTTAACGAGTCCGTAGAAAGTTTCTTTTTTACAACACCACGGGGACAAACTGCTTCGGTAAGGGCGAGAGCCACAATATCGGAAACTTATAGTTCAAGTGGATCTAACAGTACATTTACATATAGAGATTGTTTTCTTTGCTATAATAGAGCATACTCTGCTTCTGCTCCAGAGATAACTAGAATGAATGGTTCTCATAAAACTAGCGCTACAGGAAGTACAGTAAGAACCTTTAGTCCTTGGACAAGAGGATCATATTTGTGGGACGTTGGTACATATCCAAATGGCGGTGGTTCATATAATCAAACCTCAGTTACCTATCCTAAAAGTACAACCAATGTTTCGGGGTTTCCATATACCGTTTATTGTAACGGAAGTATTGTACCAACTCGGGCAGGAAGTGTGTATGTATCTTTAAAGACAAATTAATAAGAAGAGGTGAAAATTTATGAAAAAGAGAATAATTTCTATACTTTTGATGGTTAGCCTTCTAGCTGTGACTTCTATTACAGCTATGGCAAGTCAATCAGACATTGCAGTGACAAAAAATTGGGGTCATGCGCTACAAAAATATGTTGATAATCAAACTGAGTCAGATAATGTAATTGCGAAAAGTTTGGAGGAGACGGAAGATAATACAATTATATTACCACAAAGTGAGATAGATATTGCTAAAGAATTTTATACTGTGGCTGGATATGGAGAAAATGAAGCATTACAATTGGCTATTGATTACGTCAAAGAAATAAATACTTTATATCAGGAAGCCATTAAAAATGGTTATGCCGTTACAGAAGAAGATATTATGAATCATTTAGACCAGATGAAAGTAGAATTTCGGTCGGCGACGAATAAGGAAGAAATCTATAGCTTCATAAACGAATTTGATAGTGAGCAAGCCTATTGGGATTTTCAATTTGAAATGTTCAAAAAAGATTTACCAATACAGAGGTACAATGCTGACATAGAAAAGGCATTTTTTGAAACGAATATCTTATATGATGAATCTATAGAAAATTATAGCGAAGAAGAGTATTCTGATACTATGTTAGAACTTGAGGAGGATTGGTTAGAAGAATTTGAAAACATGAAAAATATTGCAGAGAATGAGTATAGCTATATAATTGAATAATAATATTAAAAAGGCTGATGGTTTTGTCCTCAGTCTTTTTAGAGTATAAACAAGAATGAAGAGTAATTTGAAAGTCAAGAAAATATCCATATTATAATAAACTATAGATATTTAGTGCAGTGGCAACATAAATGAAATATCATTGGTAAGTATTAAATGGTTTCTCGTATTTATTGTCCATAGAAAGGAACACATTTTATTTATGTATGAACAGGATTATGTTATGCGGTTGAACAGGGATGTTATAAGAACAATTGTCAAATTGATTTTTAACAAAGACATAGAGCCGGGAATGGATTTGATATCTCAAGTTTTAAAAAGTGAAGATAGTAGAATGCTTGATCTTGTCTATGGTCAGGTAGACTTGGGTAATATAGAAGAGGCAGAAAATGATATATTTCAGCAGCTTGTAAACAAGGATGATCGTGCGCTGGAAAAAGCATTGTTGTTTTACTTCTATTTGAACGAGAAAAACGATGAATTCCTTCTCGAGCATCATTATGATAGAGAAAAGATTCAGTCAGGGCTGAAAAATATTGCCTCACAGTTTGGAATATTGGATATAGTCAGTTTACTTGTAATGTGATCAAGTTATGGTAAAAAGATGATAGAAAACATAAGTTGGATGATTCGTTCACTACACAATCACACCCTTCATATATGTATTTAAGCATTGCATATTGATAATACATGATTAATTGAATAATGTTAATGCGTATTAAGATTTAAAGAGAGCTGGCTGAAAAATTAATTATATATCTGCAATACTTTTATCTTGAAATTTTATACTACCCAATGTATAATCTATAAAATAATTTGATTTATGCACAAGGTTTGCTACTGAAAAGGAAGATGATTGTGAAAAATTTATACCCTAAGGAAGAAGAAATAATGTATGCTATATGGGATATTGGACACCCATGTGCAATATCTGAAATTATGAAAAAGCATCCTGAGTTAAAAAGAAATACTGTAGCAAAAGTAATCACTATCCTTGAACACAAAGGATATCTTAAGGTTGATTCTATTGTTAAAACGACAACGCGAACTGGACGTGCATATACCCCGATTATATCCAAAAAAGAATATGAAGAGCAAAAAGAATTGTTGAAAAACATTGTTGAAAGTTCTAATATTCAATCTGGTATTCTTAAATACTGTATGACACTCGTTAATAAACAAGATGTAAGTGAAGAATTTTTCAAAGAAGTGGATAAGTTATTAGAATCCCTAAAAAATCAGGAGGAATAAGAATGGAATTATCGTTCCCATCGAGACGGAGGTGTGGACGTTTTCTTGGAGCATGCAAGTGTATAATCACGTGGATGAAGAGCGCGCGAAAAGCAGCATCGAAGCGGTGCAAGCGCTGAAAATAGACCAAAAAATGGGCGTTTGCGGGGATACGAGCAGTTATAGATACCCCAAAAACCTTACAAAACTGTAAGTTTAAAAAGGAGAATGTAAGCCAAAACTAAGGCGAAGCATTCTCCTTTTTGCTATACTTCAAACAGGAAACGGACACAGAGGTCCCATGAGATAAAAACTGGAGGTAACAGATATGGCATTATTAGAAGTGCAGAATTTAAAGAAAGTATATACGACGCGTTTCGGGGGGAATCCCGTGCAGGCGCTTTCCAATGTATCTTTTTCAGTGGAAAAAGGAGAATTTGTAGCGATTATGGGGGAATCAGGATCGGGAAAAACGACATTGCTGAACATTCTGGCGATGCTGGACTCCCCGACGAGCGGAGAGGTATTGCTGAATGGAAAAAGCAGTGATTCGATCAGGGAAGCTGAGATCTCGGCATACCGGCGGGATCATCTGGGATTTGTATTTCAGGATTTCAACCTGCTGGATACGTTTTCACTCCGGGATAATATCTATCTGCCGCTGGTGCTGGCGGGAAAATACTACAAGGAGATGGAACGGAGGCTGGACCCGATCGCAAAAGAGCTGGGGATTGAGGAGCTGTTGCCAAAGTATCCTTATGAGGTGTCAGGAGGTCAAAAGCAGCGGGCGGCGGTGGCCAGGGCACTGATCACCAGGCCGGAACTGATCCTGGCTGATGAACCGACAGGGGCGCTCGACTCAAAAGCCAGCCGGGGACTGCTGAAGACATTCCGGCATATCAACGAAGCCGGACAGACAATACTGATGGTGACACATTCCGTGCGTGCTGCCAGCAATGCCTCACGTGTGCTTTTCATTAAAGACGGAGAAGTGTTTCATCAGATTTATAAAGCGTCCAGCACGTCCGAAGAGATGTATCAGAAAATCACTGACGCTCAGTCTGTGATCATGACGGGCGGTGATGAGAGGGAACTGAGCCGCAGCGAGTGCAGAATGGGAGGTAATCATGAATAGGCGGGGATTATACCGGAAACTGGCCCGTACGAATATAAAAAAGAATACAAGGACATATCTGCCGTATATAGCAGCCTGTATTATGACGGTCGCCATGTTTTACAACATGTATTTTCTGGCTGGCAATTCAGCCACAAGCAGCGGAAGCCTGAGATCCATGCTTGAAATGGGGAAATGGCTGGTCGGGATTTTTTCCTTTTTCTTTTTGTTCTACACGAACAGTTTTCTGGTTAAGCGCAGGAAGAAAGAGTTTGGACTTTATAATATATTAGGACTGGAAAAACGTCATATTGCAAAAGTAATGCTCTGGGAAACATTGTATACCGCACTGGCGGGAGTTGGCCTGGGACTGGTGTTCGGTATCCTGTTCAGCAAGCTGATGATTCTGCTGTTGTACCGTATTCTCCGTTTTGATATTGCGTATGGTTTTTCCGTATCTCCAGACGGGCTGATTGTGACAGCTGTCTTTTTCCTGCTCCTTTTCCTGCTGATCCTGCTGAACGGTCTTCGTCAGGTCCACACGGCAAGCCCGATTGAGCTGCTTCACGGAACTGAGGTCGGTGAGAAAGAACCAGGGACAAAGTGGGTGCTGGCTGTCATCGGAGTATTGTGTCTGGGTGGAGGCTATTACATTGCGATCGCGACGGAAAATCCGCTGGCGGCCCTCACATGGTTCTTTTTTGCGGTTCTTCTCGTCATCATCGGAACCTACTGCCTCTTCACTGCCGGGAGTATCGCAATACTGAAAATGCTGCGCAAGAATAAGGCTTACTATTATAAAACCAGTCATTTTGTGTCGGTGTCAGGAATGATTTACCGGATGAAACAGAATGCGGCAGGTCTTGCCACGATCTGTATTCTCTGCACCATGGTGCTCGTCATGATCTCCTCCACGGTGTCGCTGTACAGCGGAATGGATGATCTGCTGGACACGCGCTTTGCACATGACGTGACGGTGACGGCTGATTACCGGCCGGGAGACGGGTTCGACAGAGAACAGCAGCTGCAGAAAGTGAAAGAGGCGGCCGGCCAGTCCGCATGTACAGATATAAACACCCAGGACTATATGAAACTCTATTTCCCTCTTGTGAAAACGGGTGACGGGTTTACGGCAGATGAGGAAGCGTTTTCTGGTGTTTCAGACATGATATCTTTCTATGCTCTTACCCAGGAAGATTTTGAACGTATAGGGGGAGAACAGCTGAAGCTGTCGAATGGAGTGGCAGTATTCGATTCGACAGAATCAGTGCAGGATACCTTCGAGCTTTTCGGAGAAAAATTCCCTGTTGAAGAGAAGCTCGATTCGATACCACAGGGAGGAGCGCTGCAGGATGTTGTGCAGGCCGTCTGCGTAGTGGTTCCGGATGAGGAGATGCTGCAGAAACTTTATGAACTGAAGATACAGGCATTTGGCGATGATCAGGGGACTGGAATGAACTATATCATCGGTTTGGATATGAACGGCAGCAAAGAGGAGAAAATGGCATGTGCGGATCTGGTAAGAACTGCGGTCAGTCAGGATGCGGATCAATCCTACTCCTCTTATGTGGAATCCAAGCAGCAGTCGGAGGCGGATTTTTATGAGACATACGGGGGGCTGTTCTTCCTTGGGATATTTCTGGGGGCGCTGTTTGTGATGGCGACAGTGTTGATCATCTATTATAAACAGATATCTGAGGGATATGATGACGCAGGAAAGTACGAGATCATGCAGAAGGTGGGCATGAGCAGGCAGGAAGTCAAAGCATCCATCCGTTCGCAGGTTTTGAGCGTGTTCTTTCTTCCGCTTTTGATGGCTGGCGTGCATATTGCTTTTGCATTTCCCATTATTTCACGCCTGCTGGCACTCATGAACCTCACAAACACTTCGCTGTTTGCACTGTGCACCGTTATCACACTGGTTATTTTTGCTGTTTTTTATGCCATCGTCTATGCGCTGACGGCCAGAACCTATTATCGGATCGTGAAAGCGTAGAAGGGCTGTTCATCCTCGGAAAGTTGTGATAGAATGAGCGCAAGAGAGCCAACATGCCAGCATGATTGGCGAACGGCGAATGTCGATCATGAAACTTTTGATTCATGATAGAATGAGCGCAGGAAGTACATCAATGGATGAGGAGGGCAAATAGACGATGAACAAAAAGCTTGTGCGGCTTGCTTCGTACTATAAACCATATAAAGGCCTGTTTTTTTCAGACCTGCTGTTTGCAGTAACGGGAGCGGGAATTACCCTGGTAATTCCCCTTCTTGTGCGTTATATCACATCGAATGTGACGGAGATGGATCTGTCAGATGCGAGGCAGATGATCCTGAAGCTTGGTATTTTGATGATTGCCATGGTACTTATTGAGGCGGGCTGCAACTATTTTATTACTTATTTCGGACATATGATGGGTGTATTCATAGAGCGGGATATGCGAAATGAAATCTTCGGACACTACCAGAAGCTTTCTTTTGCGTTCTATGATAATCAGAAAGTGGGACATCTGTTATCACGTATCACGAGTGACCTGTTTGATATCAGCGAACTGCTGCACCATGGCCCGGAAGATCTTGTGATATCTCTGATCAAACTGGTGGGTGCGTTTATTATCCTTCTCAATGTCAATGGAACACTGGCTCTTGTGGCGATCGTCATTGTTGTAGTGATGATGATCTATGCTGTGTATTTCAACCGGGCGATGAAACATGCGTTTAAAGAAAACCGTGCCCGTATTGCAGATATTAACAGTCAGATCGAAGACAGCCTGGCGGGCATTCGTGTCGTTAAATCTTTTGGAAATGAGAAGAAGGAGCTTTCCAAGTTCCAAAGCGGTAATGAGCGTTTTGTGGATTCGAAACGGAAGAGCTACCGTTATATGGCGGGATATCATTCCGGCATGGGGGCGTTTACTACGCTGATCACAGTGGGTTCTCTGATTGCCGGTGCACTTTTGATGGCAGATGGAAAACTGCTGGTCGCAGATCTGGTGACATTTTTACTCTATATTAATAATTTTACTGAGCCGGTGAAGAAGCTGGTCAACTTTACGGAACAGTTCCAGAATGGATACAGTGGCTATGACCGGTTCCTGGAAATTATGGAGATAGCGCCGGATATCAAGGACGGACCGGATGCCGTCACAGTGAATCATGTCAAAGGTGATGTGGAATTTGACCAGGTATCCTTCCACTATGAAGACCACAGCCAGAATGTGCTCTCACACGTAAATCTGAAGGTGAATGCAGGGGAATATGTAGCGCTTGTCGGCAGTTCAGGGGCAGGAAAGACGACACTGTGCAGTCTCATTCCCCGCTTTTATGATGTGAGCAGCGGGGCGGTAAAAATTGACGGAACTGACGTGCGCGACATGAAACTGAAAGACCTGAGGCGTCAGATCGGGATTGTTCAGCAGGATGTGTATCTGTTTGCGGGAACAGTCATGGATAATATCCGCTATGGAAAACCGGATGCATCGGATGAGGAGGTGGTTCGGGCTGCAAGGGCGGCAAATGCTCATGAATTTATCACAGAATTAGTGGACGGTTATGACACCGACATCGGGCAGCGGGGCATCAAACTCTCCGGCGGACAGAAACAACGCCTCGCACTTGCCAGAGTATTTCTGAAAAATCCGCCGATCCTTATTTTTGATGAAGCCACTTCTGCGCTTGATAATGAGAGTGAAAAAGTTGTGCAAAAATCTCTCGAGGAACTGGCTAAGAACAGGACAACGTTCGTCATTGCACACCGGTTGTCCACGATACGAAACGCAAAACGAATTCTGGTGCTGACACAGGATGGTATCGCGGAGGAAGGAACACATGAGGAGCTGTTGAAAAAAGAAGGTATTTATGCAGGCCTTTATCAGATACAGTTCTAAAATACGTGTTACTGCCCAGGGTCAGTGTGTAAACGAAGCCGGAACTGTCCCGGTGTTGTCTTATATTTTTTTCTGAAAGATGCGATGTAGGATGAGGTAGTGGCAAATCCTACGTTCGCAGCAATCTGTTCAACTGAATATGTGGAGCTGGTCAATAGCTGGCGTGAGGCGTGAAGCCGGGTATTTATGATATATTGATATGGTGAATACCCGGTTTCTTTTTTGAATGTGGTGCAGAAACAGGATACACTCAACTGTGCCTTACGCGCCAGCATGTCTAACGTGAGAGGTTCCATGTAGTGGCGGTTGATGTACTGAATGATCATATCCATATAGTCGGGATCCTCGCCTTTTACGAGAAGAAGGCATAGGATTTCATATAGTTTGGCAGAAACGATGATCTCCGGATACTGTCTGGAAGCGGAGAAGGATTGGACGAGTTCCTGCATTTTTAACAGAAATTCTGTGTTGTTCTGTAAATCGAATACGTTCTGGTTATGATTAGAAGATATCAGATGTGAAAAGAACGGGTGAAAGTTCTTTCCATTAAAATGAATCCAAAGCATTTCCAGATGACCGATGGCCCCGTATATATGGGGCTTTTGTGTTTCTATAAGAACTGCCTGGCCGGCAGATGCCTCACCGGTCTGCCCGTCAGTCGAAAATACGAGCTTCCCCTTTAAGATATACATGATCAGATAGTGACAGTACTGATTGCGGATGGCACAGTACTCAGGAGAGCAAAAAGCGTGACCGATATATTCTACATAGAGCATGAGGTCACGGGCGTGCTGTGTGGGGTTGTGGGAGTATTCAAAAGAATCTGGTAAAGTACCCGGGGTTAAATGTGATTTGTAAATCATGCGGCAATCCTCTCTTACGCCTGATGACTGACGATAATTAAATATTTTGTAATGGTTGTTTTCCAATATTATAAGATGTTTTAGCAAAAAAACAACAGATACCGGTAAACTTTAGATTTAAAATAAGAATTCGACATTTTTGCAAAAGTATTTGTGATGTATTCAAAACAGAAAAATAGTATGATGTACCCATAGACAATAAAGTTAACTGAGGCCTCGAAAAAATGCACAAGGAGAACAAGCTATGACAGGGAAAGAGAGAATAACCACAACACTTAATCATAAAGAGCCGGACAAAGTTGCTGTTGACTTTGGAGGGACCTGCGATTCTACGATGCACGTAAGCTGTATTGCGGGGCTTCGCGATTATTATGGATTGGAGAAGCACCCTGTGACAGTGCAGGATGTATTTACGATGGCGGGAACCATGGAAGAAGATCTGCTGGATGCCATGGGGGTGGATACGGCCCCCGCATATCCGCTGGGGACCCACTTTGGTCTGAGAAGAGACAAAGTGAAGGAGTGGACCAACCTGCAGGGACAGACCATTCTCGTTCCGCAGGATTTTAACCCACAGCCTGACGGAAAAGGCGGGTATTACGTTCATACAAAAGGAGATCTGAGTCTTCCGCCGTCCGGGCACATGCCCGCAAAGTCATTCTATTTTGACGCTGTCCTTCGCCAGGAGCCTTTTGAGGAGGAGGATTTGAAACCGACGGATAACCTGATGGAGTGGACATTGTTTGACGATGAAAATCTTCAGTATCTGAAAAAACAGGCTGAGGAGGGTGCGGCGATGGGACGAGCCGTCGTGTTTGCGGCACCGGGCATGGGCCTGGGCGATGCGGGAGATATACCCGGTGACACGCTGAAATATCCAAGAGGGATCAGAAATTATACAGACTGGTATATGTCGGCGCTGGTCAGAGAAGACTTTGTAAAAGAATTATTTGAAAGACAGACGGATATTGCGATCGAAAATCTGAGAAGAGTAAATGATGTGTGCGGTGATCTGATCGATGTGGCATTTACCTGCGCGACAGATCTGTCTCATCAGCACAGCCTGTTTGTATCACCGGAAGTCTTCCGAGAATTCTATCTTCCGAGTTACCAGAGGGCAAATGACTGGATACACAAGAATACAAACTGGAAAATATTAAAACATAATTGCGGCGCAATCCGCCCGCTGATACCGCTTCTGATCGAATCGGGATTTGACGCTTTGAATCCCGTACAGACTTCAGCGGATCATATGGACCCGCAGGAATTAAAAGATGAGTTCGGGAAAGACCTTACTTTCTGGGGAGGCGGTGTTGATACACAGAAGGAACTGCCGTTCGGAACGCCTGAGGAAGTGCGCGAGCAGGTACTGAGAAGATGTGAGATATTTTCGAGAGACGGGGGTTTTGTCTTTAATGCAATTCACATCATTCAGGCAAATACACCGATTGAGAATATTGTGGCGATGATTGATGCGGTGAAGGAGTTTAACGGAGACAAACACTAACGGAGGAAATCATATGAAGAAAAGAATATTGACCTTACTCACAGTGGCAGCCGCCGCCATGATGATGACGGGCTGCGGCGGAAGCGGGCGGGAGACGGCGGCATCTGCTGATGAGACAGATAAAGAGGATACAGCAGAAGGATCAGATACAAAAGAAGGGACACCGGCAGAGGACGGTTCGGTTAAAATCGGTATGGTTGTAAATTATGCCGGGCAGGACCCGTATCAGACTTCTTATTATGACACTATGGTGGCATATGCGGGAGAAAAAGGGGTGGAACTTCAGATTCTCGACCCGAAAGGTGATTCTACGACACAGGCTAACCAGGTGCAGGATCTGATCAATATGAAATGTGACAGTATCATTATCTGGCCGGTAAACAGTGAAGCGGCTGTCGCATCCGCAAGAGCGGTTTATAAGGCAGGAATACCATGTATGACGGCAAATACCAGGATCGCAGAAGCTGGTGAGGAATTTATTGAGTGCCATGTCGGTCCGTCCTGTGTGGAAGAGAGTAAACTCACGGCAGAGGAAATGGTCAGACAGCTGGGAGAAGATGCCCGGATCGTGGAGATTGCCGGACCGGCAGGGTATTCATCCGCTATGGAGCGCACAGAGGGAATGAAGCTTGGTATTGAGGGGACGAATGCTGAACTTCTGGACAGTCAGACCGGCGAAGGTAATCGTGAAAAATGTCAGCAGATTGCAGAAAATTATCTTGTCAAATATGCCCCGGGAGAACTTGATGCTATCTTTGTATATGACGATAATGGTGCTTATGGCGCATGGAACGCAGTGGAAGCGGCCGGAAGACAGGAGGATGTGAAGATTTATGCAGGGGCTTCCGGGAGTTACGGAACACTTGACTATGTGCGGGATGGGAAAATTGCGGCTACTGTTATGCAGTCACCGTACTATGATGCAGAGACTGCTCTTGACATGGCGGTCAGGCTGGCGGGGGGAGAAAAACCGGAGAGCTTTGACAACAATATCGAGACACCTCTGGCAACAAAAGAAAATGTAGATACTCTGGATATGGAGGAATGGTAAAACGGTATTCTGTGACTAACCGATAAATTTCCGGCACTGTCAGTAAGAGCAATCGTCTGGTGAAAGCGCATTATTTGCGATACCACCAGACGGTTGCTTTTTGATGGAAAACCGGGTATACTGTTGTTCTGAAATAAATCCCCTGAAAAACCCTGTTTTTTGCGGGGCAGGCAGATAGTAAATGCCAGAATGAAAAACGCAGAGAGGAAAACTGATGAAAACTTGGAAAGATAATGTAAGAAACGTCGTTCCTTACGTGCCGGGTGAACAGCCGGATGATCCGGATGTGGTAAAATTAAATACCAACGAAAATCCATATCCGCCGTCGCCGCTGGTAGAACAGACTCTGAAGTCGCTGAAGTCAGATTCATTTCGGTTGTATCCGGATCCTACGGCACACAAGCTCGTAAAAGCGATCGCAGACTACCACGGGATGAAGGAGACGGAAGTATTCGTAGGCGTGGGGTCTGACGATGTGCTGGCTATGGTGTTTATGACATTTTTCAACGGTGATGCCCCGATTCTGTTTCCTGATATCACCTATTCTTTTTATGATGTATGGGCAGAACTTTTGAGGATTCCGTATGAGAGAATTCCTCTGAATGATGAGTTTGATATTGTTGCCGACGATTATAAAAAGCTGAACGGGGGAATTGTTTTTCCCAATCCCAACGCACCGACAGGTGCAGAGCTGTCGCTGGAATCCGTGAGGGAGATCATCGAATCCAACCGGGATTCCGTTGTAGTTGTGGATGAGGCTTATGTGGATTTCGGTGCGGAAACAGCGCTGCCGCTGATAAAAGAATATGACAATGTACTCGTCGTGCGAACATTTTCAAAATCCCGTTCCATGGCAGGCTTACGTATCGGCTATGCCTGCGGTAATGAGGAGATGATTCGTTTCCTGAATGATGTAAAATATTCGTTTAATTCTTATACCATGGATACCACGGTACTGGAGCTTGGGGAAGCGTCTATAAAAGATGAGACTTATTTTCGGGAAACAATCGGAAAAATCACTGAGACACGGGAATGGACGCAGGAGCAGCTTGCCAGACTGGGATTTTCATTGAAAGCTTCGAAGGCAAACTTTGTTTTTGCGGCGCATGAAAGCTGCCCGGCATCAGAATTATTTGCCCGGCTTCGTGAGGAACATATTTATGTCCGTTATTTTAATAAACCACGAATCAGCAATTATCTGAGAATTACGATCGGGACACCGGAAGAGATGAGAAAGCTGGTAGGATTTCTGGAACGTTATTTAGCAGAGAGAAAAGAAAAGGGAGAAGCATAACATGGATTCACTGGTACAATGGTTTACTGCCAACCTGACACCCTATATTTCGGAAACAGCTGTGGTTTTTATCATTTCACTGCTGCCGATCCTGGAGCTGCGGGGAGGGCTGCTTGCTGCGTCCCTGCTGCAGGTGCCGTATCTGACGGCACTGCCTCTATGTATTATCGGAAACATTCTTCCTATCCCATTTATCCTGTTGTTTATTAAGCAGATATTTAAATGGATGAAGAAGACGAAGCTGTTTCGGCCAATGATCGAATGGCTGGAAAGAAAGGCAATGGGAAAAAGTGATAAGATAGAGAAGTATGAATTCTGGGGTCTGGTGCTGTTTGTGGGGATTCCACTTCCCGGAACGGGAGCCTGGACAGGAGCACTGATTGCATCGCTTCTGGATATTGATATTAAGAAATCATCTCTTGCGATTCTTTTGGGAATTTTTCTCGCGTCAGTGATTATGAGTATCGTGTCATACGGTGTGCTCGGCAGTATCATCAGATAAGAGGAAAATGGGAAGACAATGATATAAGCTGATATAATAGGAAACTGCGTCCAAAACCGGGACGCAGTTTTTGGTTTTAACAGAAAAACAAAATTATCTGGAAATTCAATAAAATTAAAACAATAAACAGTGTATTATGGCGCAATATGTGCGATATGAAAATAATGGAAAAAAACTTTAAAAATGTGTTGACAAATAAGACGGCATCTGTTATTATAAATACATCAAAAGAAACCAGTCAACAAACACTTAACAGAGTTCATAATTTCTACATATAAATTTATATAAAGAATTATGAAGAAGGAGGTTAGTCCATTGGGAGAGGTACATAATAACAATCAATATGAAAGTGGTATGGCATAGCAATTCCCCGCGAGAAGACCTTTTAATAAGATGAAAAATTGACTTCCATATTTTCGAAAAGAAAAAACAAAGGAAAAAGCTAAAAGGTATATATATAGCTGGCCTTCATATTGAACATATACCACAAAAAATAATTCGAAGATTATGATATGTAAAGAAATATGATAATCAACATTTTGAATTATTCCTCAGGAGCAAAAGATGAGACAGTGAAAACATTATAAAGGAATCTGAAAAAATCTAAGGATTCATAGATCGAAAATGAAAGATAAGAGTTAAGGACAAAATCGGAAGAAGAAATATAGTAAGGAACAAAAGAAAATCTTTATCCCAATATCAGGTATGCGAGACGAGAAATCGGGTATTTGAAGGTGGAATTGAACACATCTCAAAATGAAATCAGGAGATAGATGAGATTTTAAGTTATCAGAAATGATATTTAAAGATCTATCAATTCTAATGAAGTCATCAGCGGATAGAATCAAATAAAGAGAAACTTTCATTCCTGAAAAAGAATTCAGAAGATAGAAGTGAGAAGCTATAATCCGAAGTAGAAGAGAAATAGAATTCAAGGATTTTAAGTAAGAGAACTTTATAAAGTCACATTTCAATCAAAGCAAATGAGAAGCATATTAAATAATTTCATTTATTTAGAGATAGAGAAAAAATTTAATATGAGATAAATATATATAACTTCTAAGTAAGATCATCACTTACGAGCAGGGAATATCAGATATTTAAATTTATATAGATAATTGAATATGGAACTATTGATGTTTCGTAAAGAAGTAAATTAGACATATAAAATTTAAGAGAGAGAGAAGAAAAATTGAATAACGAAGATTCATAAGCAGCCGTTATATCGAAAAATAGATATAGCGGTTGCTTGTTTTTGTACTTTTATATATAATGTATCTAAGAATCGGGTGTGTTTTGTGTGAAAGCCCCGTAAAATTGAAATGGAGTATTGAATATGGCTCAGTTCCGAATGAGAGATTTGGAAGAGAATATAGTATATGAAGACCGTGAAATGATTGTGATTAACAAACTGGCAGGAGTGGCGGTACAGAGTGCAAGGTTCGGGCAGATGGATCTGGAGAGCGCTGTTAAAAATTATTTGTCTGAGAAAAACAGCGGAGGCCCGAATGAGATTCCTTATCTCGGCATTATCCATCGTCTGGATCAGCCGGTGGAAGGTCTTGTTATTTTCGGAAAGACAAAAAAGGCGGCAAAAGATCTGAGCAGGCAGATTACCGATGGCACATTAGAAAAGTATTATCTGACAGTTGTCGAGAATGATAACGTATCGAAGGAAGGCATATTGGAACACTATCTCGTGAAAGATGGCAGAGAAAATCGTTCCAGAGCAGCGGATCAGCCTGAAAAAAATGCGAAACGGGGGATATTACACTATCGGCTGATAGAACAGCGAAATCTCAGGGCATTAGTGGAGATCAGGCTTTTGACAGGCAGACATCATCAGATCCGTGTGCAGATGTCATATGCGGGAATGCCGCTTGCGGGAGATCAAAAATACAATGCCAGGGCAGGGAGTGAACCGCTGGCTTTGTGTGCATATAAACTGCAGTGTACACATCCGGCAACAGGTAAAAGAATGAGCTTTCAGATACCGAGAGAGGACCTTGACCGGTATTATAAGGAATAGCAAAAGCTGAATAAGAAGGGAGAACGCAATGGGTAAGAAATGTCTGAGCCTTTTACTGGCCGGGTTATTACTGGCAGTTACAATGGGGTGCGGAAAAGATGATTCCGCAAAGTTAAACGAGGGGGAGGAGCAGACAGAGGAGAAGGATAGCGAGCCGGAGGTTACGAAAGAAAACGAGACGGAAGATACGGGAGTGGAGATTGAGCTGCCGGATGAGCAGAAACTGAAGACGGATTATACGACTGTGAAAGGACTGGAACTTACTGCAGCCTCACATATTGCGGTTGTTGTAAAAGGAAAAAAGTCCAATTATTGGAAAGCTGTGCAGACCGGTATGCAGCAGGCGATTGATGATCTGAATGAAGAAGCGGGATTCGTCGATGATGACAAAATATATATGACCTTTGAAGCGCCGGAAGATGAGAGCGATGCGGAAGGCCAGATTAATATAGTGGATGCTGTATTGGCAGAAAATCCCCAGGTGTTATGCCTGGCAGCCATTGATATGGGATCCTGTGAGGCACAGCTGGAGACGGCTGAGGAAAATGGAATACCGGTGATCATTCTGGATTCCGGGGTGATGACGGATGAGCTTGTCTATACAGTGTGCAAAACGGACAACAGGGAGGCGGGAGCGGAAGCAGCACGCCGTTTATGCCAGAGAATTAATGAATCGGGGGAAGTACTGATTGTTGCATCGCAGCATAAAGGGGAATCCATATCAGAACGGGTGCAGGGATTTTTAAGTGAGGCTCAGGATTCGCACAGCTCAGTAGTGGTTATGGATGTGATTTATGCGGATGATGCAGATGATGACAGAAGTGTAAAAGACAGGGTGTTGTCGGTGCTGGAGGAAAGGCCTGACATCAAAGGCATATTTGCAACAGATGAGACAATGGCATCTGAAGTTTTAGACATTCTGGATACAGAGGAAAATGCAGATATTCTGATGGTGGGATTTGATTCCGGTTCCAGGCAGCAGGAAGCCATCCGAAATGGAAAAGAGTATGGAACTGTTTGCCAGAATCCGTTTGGCATGGGATATGCGACGATCACTTCGGCAGCCAGAGCCATTCTGGGGCTGGAGAATGATAAAGTCATCGATGCGGGTTATCAGTGGATAGACAGCAGCAACATAGACCAGGAAGAAAATCAGAAATTTTTATACGAGTGAGAGTAGGGGAAAATGGCTGGAACGATAAGACAGATAGCACAGATTGCCGGGGTTTCCCGCGGAACGGTTGACCGGGCGCTTAATCACAGGGGGCGGATAAACCCTGAGGTAGCCCGGAGAATCTGGGAGATAGCAGAGGAACTGGATTATCATCCGCGAAACAGAGAGGAAAAGGCTGAGAATAACGAAGGCGAACTTCGTATCGGAGTGATCACGCAGATGTCAGAGTCCTCCTTCATGATTCCGGTGCATCAGGGGATCGCAGAGGTTGAAAAAGAGTTGAAGGAGCGCAATGTGGTTCTTTGCATCCGTAATATTGTCTCGGTGGATGAGCAGGAACAGTTAAAAGCGATTGAAGAACTGGACGAGCTTCGGATATCGGGACTTGCGATCATGCCTGTGGAGTGTGACAGCGTCAGAAGCAGGCTGAACCGTCTGATGGAGGAGCGGCATATACCGGTTGTGACATTTAATTCGGATATTGTTGGAACGAAACGCAGCTGTTTTGTCGGCCTTGACAACAGAAAAAGCGGCTGTGCTGCCGCAGGGCTGATGGGAATGCTGACACGGGGCATCGGAAAAATACTGATCATTACCGGATTTTTTACAAACAGTGTCAACAGCCTGAGAGTAGAGGGCTTTATCGAGGAAGTAAAGCGGTCATTTCCGGATATGGAGCTGCTTGGTGTACAGAGCAGTTCAGGGGATGCCAGGGAGGTTGAACAGATCATTGTGAACACTATGCATATGATGCCGGATCTGGCAGGGATTTTTGTGGCATCACGGGGGCAGGGAGGCGTGTGCTGTGCATTGGATAAAATTAAGCCGGAACGCAGGCCGTATGTGATCGTCTACGATATGACACCGAAAAACGTAGAGGCGCTGGAAGAAGACTATTTCGATTTCCTGATTGACCAGGAAGGATATGTTCAGGGATATCGGGCGATTCATCTTCTGTATGACCATCTGGTCAAGGGAAGGGAATTAAATCAGGATATGATGTTTACAGACATTAAAATTCTTACAAAATATAATATTTAGGTTGATTGGCACGCTTTGCGTGCCAAATGCGTGCCAAAGCTTTTGTGCAATCCCTCCAACAAAGGGATTTTTTTTTGTGTATAATATAAAATAAGGGAATATCCACAAAAAATGCTTGCGCGAAAGAGGTTCAGGTGTTAGAATAAGTGCATAAAAGGTAAGCAAATTGCGTGTCAAAAAGGCACGCAAGCAGGTGGGCATCGAAGGATGCCGCGTAGAATAGGAGGATATTGAGCAATGGAAAAAACAACCAGAATGACAGTTGCCCAGGCAATTGTAAAATTCCTTGACAATCAGTACGTCAGCCTTGACGGTCAGGAGACAAAATTTGTTGAAGGCTTCTTTACCATCTTCGGACATGGTATCGCTGTCGGCCTTGGAGAGGCGCTGGATACAAACCCTGGTCAGTTAAAAGTTATGCAGGGAAGAAATGAGCAGGGGATGTGCCATACTGCGATTGCATTTGCAAAACAGCACAACAGAAGAAAGATCATTCCCTGTGCATCTTCTGTAGGACCTGGAGCTGCCAACATGGTTACAGCATGTGCTACGGCAACTGTTAATAATATTCCGCTGCTGGTATTCCCGGCAGATACATTTGCATCCAGACAGCCGGACCCGGTTCTGCAGCAGCTGGAGCAGAGCAACAGCCTTGCTGTCACAACAAACGATGCGTTCAAACCGGTTTGTAAATACTGGGACCGCGTGACACGTCCGGAACACATCATGACGGCACTGATCAGCGCAATGCGTGTGCTGACGGATCCGGCTGAGGCAGGAGCATGCTGCATCGGGCTTTGTCAGGACGTAGAGGGAGAGTCTTTTGACTTCCCGGACTACTTCTTCCAGAAGAGAGTACACAGAATTACAAGACCAGTTGCCGTTGACGAAGAGCTGGAAGACGTTGCCGCAGTGATCGCAGAAGCGAAAAAACCGCTTATCATTGTAGGCGGCGGTGTAAAATACTCTGAAGCAGGCGAGACGGTTGAGAAATTCTGTGAAGAATTTAAAATTCCATTCGGCGAGAGCCAGGCTGGTAAAAGTGCTTGTAAATCAAGTCATCCATACTGCCTTGGAGGAATCGGTGTTACAGGTACACTGGCTTCCAATGTCATCGCGAAAGATGCAGATGTTGTCATTGCAATCGGAAGCAGGCTGTCTGACTTTACGACAAGCTCTAAGAGACTGTTTACAAATTCAGATTCAAAGTTTGTTACAATTAATAATAACAGATACCACGCATACAAAATGGATGCAGTAAAGGCTGTTGGTGATGCCAAGGTTACAATCGAAGCACTGGCTGAGAAGCTGAGAGCAAAGGGTTACGTATCTGCATACAGCGGAGAGATTGAAGCAGCTAAAAAGGCATGGGATGAGGAAATGGCTCATCTGGCAGGCATTACATACACAGGCGATGACTTCGATCCGATCATCAAAAACAGAGACCCGCGTACTGTTCCGGAATTTGTTAAAATGACGGGCGGAATGATCACACAGACGGCCGCACTGGCAGCTATCCGTGAAGTGATCGACAAAGATGCCAACTATATTACGGCGGGCGGCAGCCTTCCAAGCTGTTCACAGAGAATGTGGACCACAGATAAACGCTGCGGATACCATGCAGAGTACGGATACTCCTGTATGGGATATGAAGTTGCGGCAACACTCGGCGTGAAGATGGCTGATCCGGACAACGAAGTATATGCAGTTGTCGGAGATGCAAGTTTCCAGATGCTGCACAGCGAGATCATGACCATCATGCAGGAGAAACAGAAAGTCAATATTTTGGTATTTGACAACTGTGGATTCGGATGCATCAACAATCTGGAGATGGGCCATGGTATCGGAAGTATTGCTACCGAGTTCCGTTACAGCGAAGGACAGAAGCCGTGTGGTGATCTGATCCCGGTTGACTACGCAAAAGTTGGTGAAGGATACGGCCTGAAGACATATACATGTAAGACGATCCAGGAACTGAAAGATGCGCTGGAAGATGCTAAGAAACAGACGGTTGCCTGCCTGTTCGATCTGAAAGTTATTCCGAAAACGATGACAGACGGATATGAGTCATGGTGGAATGTCGGTATCGCTACGACTTCTGAGAAAGAAAGCGTTCGCGAAGCGTGCGAAGGCGTTATGGAAGGAAGAGCAGAAGCAAGAAAATATTGATGCCAGGGTCAAAAGGTGTTTTGTCCCCAACATCATATTAATTGTATTTAAGGTTTGGTGGAAGGTTTCGGCCTTCCACCAAAATTGTATTTAAAGCTATGTTGTATGAGCCGCAGCAGGTGCGGCATGGGAGGAAATAATGGGAAAAGATTTTGGTTATCCGGCATGGAGTACAGACGGTGAACAGATTGTGACAGAATATGAAGGCGATTACAGCGATATGCTGATGGATATCCGGTTGTTCAGAATGAAATCCGGGTCTGTTAAGACATTTAAAAAGCCTGAGGAAGAGACCGCAGTGCTGCTGCTTCAGGGGAAAATAAGTCTGACATGGGATGGGAAAATACAGCAGGTTTCCAGAAAAGATGTCTGGACGGAAGGCCTGTGGTGCCTGCATGTGTGCAAAGATGTAGAGATCACCGTTACGGCGGAGTCTGATGACGTTGAGATTCTGATACAGTCCACTCATAACAACCGGACGTTTCCGTCAAAGCTGTTTGGCCCTGAAGATGCACCCTGGGTTGAGCGGTGCCATGGGAAATATGGAGATACGGCGAAGCGGAAAGTCAGTACGATTTTTGACTACGAGTCAGCACCGTATTCTAATATGGTGATCGGAGAGATCATGAATGATCCGGGAAACTGGTGTGGCTATCTCCCGCATACTCATCCGCAGCCGGAAGTATATTACTTTAAATTTGAACGTCCGGAGGGCTTCGGTGCCAGCTTTGTTGGGGAAGACGTCTACTACATTAAGGACGGGAGTTTCAGTGCCATCCCGGGAGGTAAGACGCATCCGCAGTCTGCAGCACCGGGGTATCGGATGTATATCGTATGGATGATCCGGCATTTTGATGACAATCCGTGGACGGTGGGAACGTATGATGAAAGATTTACATGGCTGGATGAAGTTTAAAAAACTGTTGCACGCATAATTTTGCTGATTGCTTGAAGGGGACACATTATGGCAGTGACATTACAGGAAATTGCAGAACGAGCCGGAGTATCCCGGGGGACAGTTGACCGTGCGCTGAACAACAGGGGACGGATACGTCCTGAGGTGGCAGACCGTATCCGGCAGATTGCGGAAGAAATGGGGTATCGGCCGAACCGTGCGGGCAAGGCACTCGCCATGGCAAGACGCTCTATCTGCATCGGAGTTGTTCTTCAGGAAGTGGAGACGATGTTCATGCGGGGGATTCTTGAGGGCATAGAAGCGGCAAAGGAAGAACTGGGACACCTTGGGGCTTCCGTGGTCCTGAAAGAAATTAAAGGCTTGAACACAAAGGCGGTCATAGATGCGATGGAGGAGCTCCGGTCACAGAATGTACATGCGATTGCAATGAATCCATCCATGAACAGGAGGACAAAAGAGACGATTGACCGGTTTGCTGGTGAATATGGTATTCCGATCGTTACATTTAATACTGATCTTGAAGACTGCAGCCGTCTCTGTTATATTGGTCAGAATACCTACGAGTGCGGACGGGCAGCTGCCGGCCTGATGGGAGAAATCATTGGCGGGTACGGAGAAGTAGGAGTTATCACAGGCTATGAGGCGAATCCCAGCCTGAACAAGCGGGTGGAGGGGTTTCGAGATGAGATTGCTGCCCGCTTTACTGATATAAAGATTGTTGGTGTACAGTATGCGTACAACAGTGATGCTATTGCTGAGGATATTACCAGAGAGCTGGTGGAACGCCACCCGGAGATCAAGGGTCTGTTCCTGACAGTAAATGTGGAGCAGGGAGTCTGTGCGGCACTGGAAAAAGAGGGCATCATCGGCAGAGTGAAAATCATTTCCAATGACTTAAATGAGAACAACAGAAAACTGCTGTGTGACGGAAATATAGCATTTGTACTGGAGCAAAATGCAAGAGTTCAGGGCTATGAACCGATCATGGTACTGTTTCATCTGGTGTTTGACGGGGAGAAACCGCAGGATGAATTTCAATATACGGACCTTACGATCCGAACCAGATATAATCTGCCGCCTGGATAACAGGCGGCATTATTTCTGGAAAAATGCATAAAAAACATCTGATAATATTGGATATTTTTCCAGATGGCGTACACGTGCACGCGGTGTTATACTGAAGTAAGATTAAGGTGGGAAACAGTGACAGAGAAGTAAACTTATGATTCATTTAAGGAGGAATTTGCTATGTTAAAAGTTGGAGTTGTAGGCTGTGGGATGATCGGTCAGGAGCATATCAGGCGACTGAGCAAAAAGCTGCAGGGCGTACAGGTTGTCGCTGTGTCCGATGTGTTTGAAGAGGGTGCAAGAAAGGCTGGCGGGATCTGCGGAGCAAAAGTATATACGGACGGGGCTGACCTCGTAGCGGACCCGGAAGTAGAAGCAGTGGTAGTTACTTCACCGGGATTTGCGCACAAGGAAACCGTGCTTCAGGCTATTGCAGCGGGAAAAAGAATATTTTCAGAAAAGCCGCTTGCTACGACGGCGGCGGATTGTAAAGAAATCGTAGATGCTGAGATGGCATCCGGAAAACATCTGGTACAGGTAGGTTTTAACCGCCGATACGATAAAGGCTATCATCAGCTTAAAGAGGTGCTGGAATCCGGAAAATATGGAGAACCGCTGATGGCGCACTGCACACATCGTAATCCTGTAGTGGCTGATACATACACAACAGAAATGGCTGTACATGATACGCTGATCCATGAAATCGATGTGATGCACTGGCTCATTGACGACGAGTATGAGTCAGCACAGGTTATCTTTAACAAGAGAACAAAGAATGCACTGCCGCATCTTGCAGATCCGCAGTTTATGATTTTCCGGACCAAAGGCGGCATGACGATCGATGTTGAAGTATTTGTAAACTGTAAATTCGGATATGACATCAATTGTGAAGTTGTCTGCGAAGAAGGGACTGTGAAGCTGGCTGCACCGGCGACACCGATCATCAGGAGCGATGCGAATGTCGCAACCGGTATTGAGACGAGCTGGATCAACCGTTTTATCGAATCATACGATACGGAGCTTCAGGACTGGGTGAACGCTGCAGCTGAGGGCATCATCAATGGACCCACAGCGTGGGACGGCTACGTTGCAGCGGTGACGGCAGATGCGTTTGTCAGGGCGCAGAAGAGTGGTCAGGTTGAGCCGATCGTCACAGGAGAAAAACCGGAATTTTACCGCTGAAACCAGTAACAGTTCAGACGGGCATCTTCTCTTCTGTACGAATTTTTTCGACGTCTGAACGGTTGCGAAAAATATGATGTTTTTCATGAAAACAGTTGATAAATCCTCCAAAAAAAATTATAATGAATTTATGCGAGACGACACGTAAAAGGTATTTGGATAAGGTATGTGGATCGCTGAAGTTTAAGAGAATAAGGAGGAATAAGGATGAAGATTGGTTTTAATGAAGCAACAGCTTTGAAGTGTCAAGGACAGTCTTTGATGGCAGACCTGGAGATGTGCGAGAAATACGGTTTTGATTACTTTGAAATCCGCTACGACTGCATCGCAAAATATATTCAGGAAGGCCATACACTGGAAGAGCTGGGAGTGTGGTTTAAAAACCATAACATCAAACCATGGGCTTACAATACACTGGAATTCTTTAACCAGCTGGATCCATTCCAGACTCTGGCCATGGACTGGCACCTTGACTGGATCAAGGAAGTGTGTGAAGCAATCGGGATGAAGATGCTGATCGCTGTTCCGTCCTTCAACGTAGGACTGGACAAGAGCGTAAATGATATCAAAAAAGAAGCAGCAGCGAGACTGCGTTACATCGCTGAGAAAATGGGTCCGGACATCCGCGTATCCCTGGAGTTCTGCGGTGTGCCGACATGTTCGGTCAATCAGTTCCAGACAGCATACGATGTGGTGGAAGAAGTAGGACTTCCCAATGTAGGTGTAACGCTGGATACCTTCCATTTCCATGAAATGGGATCCAGCCTGGAAGCGCTGAAAAAGGCTGATCCGAAGAAGATCTTCGTATACCATCTGAATGACTGTGAAGACCTGCCGATCGGATCCTGCGGCGATGACAAACGTCTGTGGCCGGGTGAGGGTGTTGTGGATCACGAGTCTATCGCAGCTGCACTGAATGAGATTGGATTTGACGGCGTTTGTACGATCGAAGAGTTCCGTCCGGAATACTACGCGATGAATCACGAGGAGAATATCAGGAAAGCGGCTGAAGTGACAAAGGAATTTGTGGCAAAATATTTTAACAAATAAGGAATGGAAAAGGAGAAAAGGAAAGATGTTAGATAAGAATAAAGTTTCATTAGGAATTGCACCGATTGGTTGGACGAACGATGATATGCCGGATTTAGGAGCAGAGAATACATTCCAGCAGTGCGTCAGTGAAATGGCTCTGGCAGGATTCACGGGATGCGAGATCGGTAATAAATACCCGACAGATCCGGACGAGCTTAACAAAGCTCTGAAATTAAGAGGAATGACCATCTGTAATTCCTGGTTCTCTTCTTTTCTTGTAACACAGCCATACGAAGAAGTTGAAAAAGAATTTGTTGCAAAACTTGATTTCCTGAAAGCAGTAGGCTCTAAGGTGATTGGTGTATCTGAGCAGAGCTACAGCATCCAGGGTATGATGGACCAGCCTGTATGGGAAGGCAAACACGTAATGAACGATGACGAGTGGAAACTTCTTGTTGACGGTCTGAACAAACTGGGCAAGATCGCAAGAGAAAAAGATATGTATCTGACATTCCACCATCATATGGGAACAGTTGTACAGACAGAGGAAGAAATTGATCGTTTCATGGACAGCGTTGATCCTGAATATGTATTCCTGTTGTTTGACAGCGGACATTGTACATTTGCAGGCATCGATCCTGTAAAAGTACTTGGAAAATACATTGACAGAACCAGACATATCCATCTGAAAGATGTTCGTAAAGAGATGGCGGAGAAATCCAAGGCTGAGCGTTGGAGTTTCCTGAAAGGTGTGCGTAACGGAGTATTTACTGTACCTGGTGATGGAGATGTTGATTTTGCACCGTTGTTTGACATTATTGAGAAATCTGACTACGAAGGATATGTACTTGTAGAAGCAGAGCAGGATCCGGCTGTTGCAAATCCGCTGGAATATGCGATTAAAGCAAGAAAATACATTGCTGAGAAAACAGGCTTATAAGATTCATATTTTTTCGAAATGAAATACATAGTAACACCGTTGCAGGATTGCTGAGAGATCAGCTGCCGGCAGCGGTGTTTTTTGCAACAGGAAAATGGGTCTGTAGATTACCCGGCAGCGCAATCTTTCTCGTCTGTAAATAAATCAATGAAAAATGTAAAACACACTTGACATTAAATGTAAAGCAAGCTATACTAAATATGTAAAGCAAACTATACAAAGGGGGTGGGGCGGTGCAGAGCAGGATTCAGGATTTGCGCAAGGAACGCAGGATTACACAGAATGAACTGGCTGATGCAGTGGACGTTACAAGGCAGACGATCATATCACTGGAGAGCGGCAGGTATAAGGCCTCGCTTGTGCTGGCACATAAGATTGCACAGTATTTTGATATGAAGATTGAGGACATTTTTATTTTTGATTTGGAGGAGGAGAATTTATGAGCTGTTTAATAGAAGAAATATTGGAAAGGCTGTCACCGGAGGATCGTTCTTATGCAAATGTAGTTCGCCGGAATCAGAAGATATGTGCGCTCATCATGGTATTTGGCGTCATGCTGATCGTGTTTGGGATATTGATCGGTGAGCGCATGACAGGCCGGCATATACCCGATTTTGTAAGCGGTGTCTATGTCGGACTTGGAGCGGCGCTGATTGCCGGCTCTGCAGTCAAACTGCTGCATGGAAGAAAATTGCTACATGATGAGAAAGCACTGCAGGATGAACGCAGGAAAAACCGTGATGAGAGAAGTTCGATGATTGCGCAAAAAGCAATGCAGTATGCGGGATTCACTGTATTGCTGCTGGCACTCCCGGCGATGCTGATCGGAAGTCTCTTTAGCATTGTCGTATTCTGGTGCTTCTGGGCGGTCATTATCATACTTTCCGCGATGTATGTTGGCTTTTATGCTTATTTTAATAAAAAGCTTTAAAATCAGGAATCCCCGGTCAAAAGTAAAGACCGGGGATTCATTTTTATGTTTTGCTGACAGGTATTGGAATGTAAAGGGAAAAGGAGTAAAATAAAGGAAAATAGATATGAGGAGGGAACACATGTTAAAACGTATGGGAACAGCAGTGCTGACGGCAGCGCTGGTCTTCAGCATGACGGTATCTGCTCTTGCAGAAGGGTTGAATCCTGATGGGCAAGGAGCAGTGCTGACGGGGGAAGCCGAGCAGGAGGAGATGCCGGATACCGGAATGGAGGATACAGAGCTGGAGGTGCCTGGTCAGGAGGATACAGACGATGAGGTGACAACTCCGCCCGAAGAGGGGACTTCAGAAGCGGGAGTTGAAGAAATAACCGGAGAACCGCTTCCGGAAGAGGATGCGGATTTTGCTGAACCGCAAGAGACTCTGCCGGAGGTTCTGCCGCAGGCGGAGGAGCTTCCGGAAGCTGTATCTGAAGGCGTACAGCCAAGGGCGTCTGCCAGTGATAAGAAGGGCTGGGCAAGCGCAAACGGGAAAATCTATTATTATAAAAACGGAAAAAAGGTGACAGGCTGGCAGACGATCGGAGGACAGGTCTTCTACTTTATCCGCGGCGGAACGAGTATATCGAAAGGCGGGCTGCTGCTCGGCTGGCAGACCATTGGTGAGAATACTTATTATTTTCAGCAGCAGGGAGTATATGGAAGAAAAGGAAGGATGCTGACCGGTTTTCAGAACATTTCCGGAAAACGTTTCTACTTTCAGCGTGCCGGTGTCTACGGAAGAAAAGGAAGAGTGCTGTTGGGCTGGCAGACGATTGGTTCGAAGAAGTATTATTTCCAGAAGGCCGGAAGCAAAGGATCAAAAGGAGCCATGGTCAGGGGCGTTCAAACCATCGGAGGAGCTAAATACAGGTTTGCGAGTGACGGGCACCTGATCGGAAAGGCGGGGGTGCTGGGAAATACCGCTTCCAATATGCTGTGGGGCGGAACGGCCTGCTACAGCGGCGGCTGGGTGTATTACGGATGGCGTGAAGGTATTTACCGCGTAAGGCAGGATGGCAGCGATAAAAAGGCACTGAAAACCGTGAAGAACCGCAATGGATTTTCAAATTTAAACATCTGTAATGGGAAACTTTATATGGTATATGATAAAGCATACGGAACAGGTGGATCAAGCCGTTACATATGCAGTATGAATCTGGACGGCAGCGGATTCAGAGAGATTACGCGTGGCGGAGAACTGGCATCAGCTGACGGGTGGCTGTATTTTACAACGTATAAGACGGACAACTATGGTTTTGACCTGCAGCCGACCGGTATCTATAAAATGAAATTGGACGGAAGTTCCCGTAAAAAAATCTGTACTGCCGAAGCTAACACGTGGGTCCGTGATATTACGACGGACGGTCAGTATGTATTTTATCATAAGGGAGGATATTCCAGGTATACACTCTGCCGCGTGAGCGTGGATGGGGGTGCGGTAAAGACGATCGCAGGGGCACAGCTGCTGGCGCTCGAAAAAGGGAAAATTTATTATTATAACAGGAGTCATGGGTCGGTGTGCAGCAGGACGACGCTTTTTGGCAGCTTCAGTACATTATTCTATGTGAGTGGAAATGAACAGATAAAAGGAGCAAACGCAGATGCGAACTATCTGTATGCCGGAGTGTATAAAAATGGAATTTACCGGTACAGCCTGAAGAGCGGTACCCTGCAGAGGATCCGCAGCTACCGTAATTACGGCGGTGAATTCTACAATGCAGGAAACGTATTCCTGATGGATGAGAATATCCCGTATAACGGAAGTCAGTCATATAACTTTGAGCTGTGTCTGATGGACAAAAATGGAAAATGGATCAAAAGCCTTCATAAATTTTTTAGATCCTGACACAAAAATTCCCCGCAGAGGATATCATCCGCTGCGGGGAATTTTTGTGTTTTATAATCACTTACTGTATGATGCTATTTTTCTTCGGTCTCAGCCATCTTCATCGCACGGACTTTCAGTGGAAGACCGAACAGTGTGATAAATCCGGATGCATCGTGATGATCATACAGGTCACCAGTGGTAAAGGAAGCCAAAGATTCATTGTAAAGACTGTACGGGGAAGTAGTTCCTGCCTTAATGATGTTGCCTTTGTACAGTTTAAATTTCACTTCTCCGGTCACATATTTCTGAGTAGATTCTACAAATGCCTGAATTGCTTCGCGCAGCGGTGTGAACCATTTGCCTTCATATACGATCTGTGCAAACTGGCTTCCCAGTTTTTTCTTTGTCTCCAGTGTTTCGCGGTCCAGGATCAGTTCTTCCAGCTGATCATGAGCTTCCATCAGGATGGTTCCGCCGGGTGTTTCATAGACGCCGCGGGACTTCATGCCGACAACACGGTTTTCCACAATATCGACGATGCCGATACCGTGCTTTCCGCCGAGCGTGTTCAGCTCGGTGATGATCTCGGATACTTTCATAGCCTTGCCGTTCAGTGTTTTCGGAACGCCTGCTTCAAAAGTCATGGTCACGTATTCGCCTTCATCAGGAGCTTTCTCAGGAGTCACTCCGAGTACCAGCATGTGGTCATAGTTCGGCTCATTTGCCGGATCTTCCAGCTCAAGACCCTCATGGCTGATGTGCCATAAGTTTCGGTCACGGCTGTAGCTGCTGTCGGCAGAGAATGGAAGGTCGATGCCGTGCTGCCGGCAGTATTCTATCTCATCCTCGCGGGACTGCATGGTCCACACATCTGTCATTCTCCATGGTGCAATGATCTTTAAGTCCGGGGCGAGGGCTTTGATTCCAAGTTCAAAACGAATCTGGTCATTCCCCTTTCCGGTAGCACCGTGACAGATCGCAGTCGCACCTTCTTTTCTTGCAATTTCAACCAGTCTTTTAGCGATGACCGGACGTGCCATGGATGTGCCGAGCAGGTATTTGTGTTCATATACAGCACCTGCCTCTACGCAGGGCATGATGAAATCATCACAAAATTCGTCGATAATATTTTCAATATATAACTTTGTGGCGCCGGAAAGTTTTGCTCTTTCGTCCAGGCCGTCAAGCTCGTTTCCCTGTCCGCAGTCGATGCAGCAGCAGATAACGTCATAATCAAAATGTTCTTTTAACCAGGGAATGATTGCTGTTGTATCAAGTCCGCCGGAATATGCCAATACTACTTTTTCTTTCATAATCCTTATCCTCCGTCATGGTTTTATGCAGTCCGAATGGGCCGCTGTATGTTCTAGAGCATAATATACATCATTTTCATTGATTATGCAAGAGGAAATCCCGGAATTAAAAAAAATACTTGAATATTATACCGCGCAGATGTATAATTATACAAATGTGGGGAGCTGCAAAGAATACTTTACGAATTTCACAATTTGGTATATGATAAAAATAGTGCCCTTTTGGCGAAAATGATAAATTGCAGTGGAAAAACATGGATTAAAGGAGACGAAAACAGATGATAAAAGCGGGAATTATCGGTTCTACCGGTTATGCAGGATCAGAGCTCGTCAGGCTGCTGCTCGGCCATAAAGAAGTGGATATTGCCTGGTATGGTTCCAGAAGTTATATTGATAAGAAATACTATGAAGTTTATCAGAATATGTTTCAGATCGTGGAAAATATCTGTCGTGATGATAACATGGAGGAGCTTGCGGGAGAGGTGGACGTTATTTTTACAGCCACACCGCAGGGGCTGTGTGCATCACTCGTAAATGAAGAAATTCTTGGAAAAACGAAAATTGTGGATCTGAGTGCGGATTTTCGTATTAAAGATGTGAAAGTGTATGAGGAATGGTATAAGATCGAACATCAGTCACCGCAGTTTTTGCCGGAGGCGGTATATGGTCTGTGTGAGATCAATCGCGAAGATATCAGAAAAGCCCGTCTGATCGCGAATCCGGGATGTTACCCGACCTGCAGTACGCTTTCGATCTATCCGATGCTGAAAGAGAGACTGATCGAAGGCAGTACGATCATTATTGATGCAAAGTCGGGAACGTCGGGCGCGGGGCGCGGAGCGAAGGCAGATAATCTTTACTGTGAGGTAAATGAAAATATAAAAGCGTATGGTGTGGCTTCACACCGGCATACACCGGAGATTGAGGAACAGCTCGGTTACGCTGCCGGTGCTGAGATCCGCATTAATTTTACTCCGCATCTCGTGCCGATGAACCGGGGGATCCTGGTGACGGCTTATGCGTCTTTGAAGAGGGAAGTCTCTTATGAGGATATAAAAGCGGTTTACGATAACTATTACAGCGGTGAGCGGTTTGTGAGAGTTCTGGATAAGGATGTCTGCCCCCAGACTAAGTGGGTGGAAGGAAGTAATTATGTGGATGTGAATTTCAAGATAGATCCGCGTACCAACCGTATCATTATGATGGGTGCTATGGATAATCTGGTCAAAGGCGCGGCAGGTCAGGCGGTTCAGAATATGAATCTCATGTTTGGATTTGAGGAGGCGGAGGGCCTGTATCAGGTTCCGATGTTCCCGTAAACGGATAGAAGGAGGGATCAGTATGAAAAAGACAGAGGGCGGCGTGACGGCCGCAAAAGGATTTCAGGCTGCCGGGATAGCTGCCGGCATTAAAAAGGGGAATAGGAAAGACATGGCGATGATCTACAGTGAAAAGCCCTGTGTGGCTGCCGGTACGTTTACGACGAATGTGGTGAAAGCAGCGCCGGTCAAATGGGACCAGAACCAGGTGTATCATAAGCCGTTTGCACAGGCGGTAGTCTGCAACAGCGGTGTGGCGAATGCGTGTACCGGTGAGGAGGGGTATTCTTACTGCAGGATGACCGCTGAAATCGCAGCGGGTGTGCTGGGTATCCCTGAAGATTCTGTGCTTGTCGCGTCGACGGGCGTGATCGGAGCACAGCTTCCGATGACGAATCTGGCACAGGGAATCGAGAAACTGGTTCCGATACTATCGAATACGTTGGAGGCAGGTACGCTGGCAGCGCAGGCGATCATGACGACCGATACCGTCAAGAAAGAGACGGCTGTTACCTTTGAAATCGACGGTATTACGGCAACGGTTGGCGGTATGTGCAAAGGTTCCGGCATGATCCACCCCAATATGTGTACAATGCTCGGATTTGTGACTACGGATGTGGATATCTCCAAGGAATTGCTGCAGGAAGCGCTGAGTGACGTTGTCTGCGATACCTATAATATGGTTTCAGTGGACGGCGATACCTCTACGAATGATACGGTCCTGCTGATGGCAAACGGGATGGCGGGAAATGCGAAGATAACGGAGAAAAATGAGGCATATGACGCGTTTAAAGAGGCGCTGCACGAAGTGAACACGGAGCTTGCGAAAGCCATAGCATCAGACGGTGAGGGTGCGACTGCTTTGTTCGAAGTGAAAGTGACCGGCGCCAGGAGCAAGGAGCAGGCGGTGACACTCTCGAAATCAATTGTGACTTCCTCTCTCACTAAGGCGGCAATTTTCGGCCATGATGCCAACTGGGGGCGGATCCTGTGTGCGATGGGGTATTCAGGGGCACAGTTTGACCCGGAAAAGGTAGATCTGTTCTTTGAGAGCAGGGCAGGCAAACTTAAAATTGTTGAGAATGGAGTTGCTCTTGATTACAGCGAAGAGGAGGCAACCAGGATTTTATCCGAAAAAGAAGTGACAGCAGTTGCCGATGTGAAGATGGGGGATGCAACTGCTACGGCATGGGGCTGTGACCTGACATATGACTATGTGAAAATTAATGCGGATTATCGTTCATAAGCGGAGGAGAAATTATGGTGAATCAGATGTATCTGGATAAGGCGGAGGTGCTGATTGAAGCGCTTCCATATATTCAGCGTTTCAACCGGAAGATCGTGGTGGTCAAATACGGCGGAAGTGCGATGGTTGACGATGAACTGAAGAAGAACGTGATCGAGGACGTTGTACTGCTGAAGCTGGTTGGTTTTAAACCGATCATTGTGCACGGAGGCGGGAAGGAGATCAGCCGCTGGGTCGGTAAGGTAGGAATGGAACCGCACTTTGTGAACGGGCTGCGGGTGACGGATGCAGACACGATGGAAGTGGCGGAGATGGTTCTCGGCAAAGTTAACAAGGAACTTGTCACACTTGTACAGTCCCTGGGTATTAAGGCGGTCGGTATCAGCGGCAAGGACGGCGGTCTGCTGAAAGTGGATAAGAAATTATCAAACGGTGAGGATATCGGGTTCGTCGGGGATATCAGGGAAGTGAATCCGAAGATATTGTATGACCTTCTTGAGAAAGATTTTCTTCCGATTGTGTGTCCGGTTGGACTGGATGCTCATTTTCAGACATATAATATCAATGCGGATGATGCGGCGTGTGCGATCGCTGAGGCGATTAATGCGGAGAAGCTGGCTTTCCTTACAGATATTGAAGGCGTGTACCGTGATCCTTCCGACCCGGACAGCCTGATTTCTGAACTGAGGGTGAAAGAGGCAGTTCGGCTGATCGAGCAGGGAAATGTCGGAGGGGGAATGATTCCGAAGCTGAAAAACTGTATTGATGCGATCAGCGAAGGGGTAAACCGTGTCCATATTCTGGACGGAAGGATACCGCACAGCCTGCTGCTCGAGATATTTACGAACAAAGGTATTGGAACAGCTATTTTACGGGAAGATGAGGAAAAATTTTATCATGAAGACAACTGAGTTAATGGAAACGTCAGAAGAATATATCCTGCATACCTATAACCGGTTTCCGATCGTTCTTGATAAAGGAGACGGGGTGTACCTCTATGATGTGGAAGGAAAACAGTATCTGGACTTTGCTGCCGGTATCGCAGTGTGTGCACTGGGGTATAACTATCCGGGATATGCGGACGCGCTGAAGAGACAGATCGACAAACTGATGCACGTGTCCAATCTGTATTACAATGTGCCGATGATGGAAGCGGGGGAAAAAGTGACTGCTGCCAGCAGCATGGATAAAGTATTCTTTACGAACAGCGGTACAGAGGCGATAGAGGGTGCTCTCAAAGCAGCCAGGAAATATGCCTTTCAGCGTGACGGACATGCCGGACATGAGATCATTGCGATGGAGCATTCGTTCCATGGAAGGAGCATAGGAGCACTGTCGGTGACTGGGAATGCACATTACAGGGAGCCTTTTGAACCGCTGATGGGCGGCGTGAAGTTTGCTGTCTATAATCATCTGGACAGCGTGAAAGAACGGATCACGGACAAAACATGTGCGGTCATTCTGGAGACCGTGCAGGGCGAGGGCGGAATTTATCCGGCAGAACCGGAATTTCTGGAAGGCATCCGCAAGCTCTGCGATGAACATGATATCGTGATGATCCTGGATGAAATCCAGTGTGGTATGGGCAGGACAGGACATTATTTTGCGTGGCAGGGGTACGGCGTAAAACCTGATATCATGACCTGTGCAAAGGCTCTCGGCTGCGGAGTACCTGTTGGAGCATTTGTGATGAATGAGAAGGTTGCGAAGGCGTCGCTTCAGCCGGGGGACCATGGTACCACTTACGGTGGAAATCCATTTGTCTGTGCAGCTGTTTCAAAGGTATTTGAACTCTTTGAAAAAGATGATATACTCGGGCATGTGAGGGAAGTGACGCCGTATCTGGAGGAGAAGCTGGATCAGCTGGTCACAGAGTATGACTGCATTGCTGCACGCCGCGGGAGAGGACTGATGCAGGGGCTGGTGATCACAGGTAGGCCTGTAGGCGAAGTGGTAAACCGCTCAATTGAAAACGGACTGCTTGTGATCTCGGCGGGAAGCGATGTCCTGCGTCTCGTTCCGCCGCTGGTTATCACGAAAGAACATGTGGATGAGATGATAGAAAAACTGAAAAAAAGCCTGTCAGCTTAACGCTTCATATACGGTGCGGGCAATGATGCCGGCTCCGTCACTGTCCGGATGGACACCGTCAGGCTGAAAATACTGGGACTGACCGTCCAGCACATCGTGCAGATCGATAACGGTGAGTCCCCTTTCATCGGCAATTTTAAGAATGGAGGAAATTTCCTGTTCCAATGTCTCGCGGTGCATATCAAAACGTGGGGAATCTTCACCTGCGGGGGTGAAAATTGGAGGCGGCGTCATCAGCAGGACATCAGGACTGGAAGAACAGGAAATATAGTGATCTGCCAATTCAGCATAATCGTCTGCGAAGTTGTCAATACCGGTTCGGTTCTTTGCCTTTGTGTCATTTGTGCCGAGCATCAGAATGACAATATCAGGTTTCCAGGAGGTGCTTTTGATGAAAGCCTTTTGCTCCCAGTAGGGTTTGTCACCGTCTTTTTGTGCTGTAGCAGAATTGACTCCGAAATTTTTTACGGTATATTCACTTCCCAGAAGGCGTCCGAGCTGGTAAGGATAGCATTCTTTGCTGCGGTCTTTCAGGTAGGCTCCCCAGGTGATGCTGTCGCCGACGCAGGCGATGCGTATGGGGCGTGTGCGGTTTATCGTTTTATACAGAACCAGTCCGGCTCCAAGAAGACAGAGGCAGGCGGCTGTGAGTAGTATTCGTTTTTTCATAAGATTTCCTTCTTTTAAGTTTTTATCATAATAACTATAACTTTTTTTTCTGCAATTGGCAAATATAAAGGAGCATCTTGTTATGGCTGCAGGTGAACAACAGAGAGATTATTTATTTGACAATTATAAGGCCATGCTCATTGTGCTGGTGGTCGTGGGGCATTTTATTGAGCTGGCGCCAGATGAAAATATAATACTCCGTGTGTTAAAATGGGCGATCTTTTCGTTCCACATGCCGGCTTTTGTCTTTATATCCGGTTATTTTTCAAAAAGGAAGACGACCATATGGGATTTGATACGTAAGCTTGCCGTCCCGTATCTTGTATTTGAGGTGCTGTATTATCTGCTGTATGTACTGGTGATACACAAAGAAACAGAACTGTATCTGTTTTATCCGAAATTTTCGCTCTGGTATCTGATGGCGCTGTTCATATGGAAACTCATTACGCCCTGGGTTAAAAAAGTTCCGGGACATCTGGTGGTTGCAGTTGCACTGGGGTTGTGGGTAGGCTGCTCCGGCATCGATGACAATTTCCTTACAATTCCGCGGATGCTGGTGTTCTATCCGTTCTTTCTGTTCGGGGTACATTTTGAAAGGCACTGGATCACAAAGCTGCGTGCTCATATTTCGGAGAAGACCGCCTATATGATGTTTGTGTTTGTGGGTATGCTTCTGGCGGTGATGGCAGTGGGATACGGGCTTTCCGCAAAGGTATTCTATGGAAGATACGATTATAATTATCTCCAGGAGGATACCGCTGAGGGAATTTTGATACGTCTCGTCTGCTATGGGATCTCTTTTACCGTCACGATGTTGTTTTTAATCGTATTGCCGGAGGCAAAGTGCAGGTTTTCGGACGCTGGCAGCCGTACAATGCCGATCTACCTGTTTCACGGGCTTTTCTATTCCTGTATGAAAGCGTGGAGTGATCAGCTTCTGGCGATGAACTGGCTGGTGGAGACTGTGCTTCTGCTTGGCCTTTCACTGGCCGTCGTCGTGCTGCTTTCTGCGCCGGTATTTACGGATTTTATGGACTGGTTAACACATTTTTCACTCAGACAAAAAAGAGGGAGAATTAAAGAAAAAGCATAAATGTATGAGCCTTCGGATATCCTACATGAAAAAGGAATCCGGAGGTTATTTTTATGTTTGGAATTTTGATCGCTCTGCTTTCGGGGGCGCTGATGAGTGTACAGGGTGTATTTAATACGGAAGTGACAAAGCAGGCGGGACTTTGGGTATCCACGGGCTGGGTACAGCTGACTGCATTTGCAGTCTGTGTGGCTGCGTGGTTCTTTACGGGACGTCCGGAAGTGGGAACGCTGTTTGCAGTGGATCATAAGTATACACTTCTGGGAGGCATTATAGGGGCATTTATCACGGTGACTGTTATACAGAGCATGGGTGCTCTCGGACCGGCACAGGCAGTCATGCTGATCGTTATATCACAGCTTGCTGTGGCGTACCTGATTGAGGTGTTCGGCATGTTTGGGACTGAGCGCCAGCCGTTTGAATGGCAGAAGATCATTGGAGTACTCATTGCCATTGCCGGCATCGTCATTTTTAAATGGGAAAAATGACTTGTAATCACACCTTAAATTCGTTACAATGAGTATAGCTGTGCAGAGGCTTTTGGGAGGACTTCACGCGTTGAATGCGGAGGAGGAAAACCATGGAAAAGCTTTGGCGAAAAAGCAAAAGAAAATTGATTCTGTGCCTGGTATGTATGATGATTCTTGGGGGCTGCCGGAAAGAAACGGTTTATGAACTGGATGAAACACCGGAAAAGGAAACCGATTCTGAGGGGCCGGCAGCTGATGAAAAGGAGAACATCTGTATCTATATCTGCGGTGCAGTGGCTGTTCCGGGAGTTTATGAACTGGAAGCGGGCAGCAGAGTGATTCATGCGGTGGAAGCTGCCGGAGGCCTGACGGAGGAAGCGTGTGCCGGGAATCTGAATCAGGCCAGGCAGCTGTCCGACGGTGAACAGATCAACGTTTTGACTCTGGCAGAGGCCGAGGCGGCCGTGCAGGCTGGCGATGGGGATACGCAGGGGCAGACGGATGGGAAAATCAATATTAATACGGCGGATGCCGCGAAACTGATGGAGCTAACAGGAATTGGCGCGGCCAAGGCAGAAGCAATCCTGGCATATCGGGAAGCACACGGAGGCTTTCAGGATACTGAGGAACTCAAAAAGGTTGACGGGATTGCGGACAAGACGTTTGAAAAGATAAAAGAGAGCATCACAGTGAATTGAGGAGTGAAAAAATATGAGTAAAAAAGTACTGGTCGTGGATGACGAAAAGCTGATCGTAAAGGGCATACGGTTCAGTCTTGAGCAGGACAATATGGAGGTCGAATGTGCTTACGACGGCGAAGAAGCCCTTGAAATGGCAAAAAATAATGAATACGATATTATCCTGCTGGATTTGATGCTTCCAAAACTCAATGGTCTGGAGGTATGTCAGCAGATCAGAGAATTTTCCCAGGTGCCGATCATTATGCTGACGGCGAAGGGGGAGGATATGGATAAAATCCTGGGTCTTGAGTACGGCGCGGATGATTACATCACAAAACCGTTTAATATTCTGGAGGTCAAGGCGAGAATTAAGGCTATCATCAGAAGGACTTCGAAACCGGCAGCCAAGGAAGAAAAGGCAAAAGTTGTGGAGATCAACGGACTGAAGCTGGATTGCGAGAGTAGACGCGTGTATATTCAGGGGAAAGAAATCAATCTGACAGCCAAGGAATTTGATCTGCTGGAGCTTCTGGTATTTAACCCCAATAAAGTTTACGGCAGGGAAAATCTGCTCAAGATCATCTGGGGTTACGAATATCTGGGGGACGTCAGGACGGTGGACGTACATATCAGACGTTTGCGGGAAAAGATAGAGACGAATCCGAGTGATCCGAAGTACGTGCATACGAAGTGGGGAGTGGGTTACTATTTCCAGGCTTAATATAACGAAAAATTTCAGGTTTTTTAAGAGTCTGCGTTTCAGGATCATGCTGATTCTGGTCATCATCGGAATTGTGCCGAGCATTGTTGTGGAAAACGGAATTGTGAGCAGCTATGAAGACAGGGCTATCTCTCTTCGCAATTCAAACGTTAAAAATCAGTGTGATATCCTGTCGAACCTTTTGATATCGGAACAGTATTTTGAGGACTCTGAGTCCGCTTCAGTGGATGGGGAGTTGTCGCTGTTTTCCAATATTTACAGCGGAAGGATCCTTATCATAAACAAGGACTACAAAATCATATTTGACACGTATGATCTGGATAAAGGGAAGGTTATCATTTCAGAGGAAGTCGTGAAGTGCTTCCGCGGTCAGGATACCAGCCAGTATGACAGCAAAAACCGCTTTATCGAGATAGCGGTCCCTGTTCAGGAGTCTCGTGGTGAGAAAGAGATCAGCGGTGTCATGCTCGTCAGTGTATCAACGGATGAGATTGCCGTCAGCATCGATATTCTGGAACAGAAAGGCATGCTGCTGCTTCTGGTCATCGCGCTTCTGGTTCTGGTATTTGGCTATATTCTGTCCGGGATTCTCGTAAAACCGTTTGCACGTGTCACCAAGGCAATTGAGGATATCACAGATGGATATCTGGATGAGAACATTTCTGTACCCGATTATACGGAGACGGAACTGATCACGGATGCATTCAATAAGATGCTCAGCAGAGTCAAAACACTGGATGAGTCGAGGCAGGAGTTTGTCTCGAATGTCTCTCATGAGCTTAAAACACCGCTCGCATCGGTTAAAGTGCTGGCGGATTCACTTGTGGGTCAGGAGAATGTACCAATCGAGATGTATCAGGAGTTCATGCAGGACATCACGGAAGAGATTGACCGTGAGAATAAGATCATCACAGATCTTCTCTCACTGGTGAAGCTGGATAAGAAAGCTGCCGACCTCAATATAGAATCCATAAATATCAACGAGCTTCTGGAGCTTATACTGAAACGTCTGAAGCCGATCGCTGCGAAGCAGAATATTGAATTGATCCTGGACAGCTTCCGTCCGGTTAATGCCGAAGTTGATGAGGTAAAACTGACGCTTGCACTTTCCAATCTCGTGGAGAATGCGATCAAATATAATGTGGATGGAGGCTGGGTGCGGGTTTCTCTGAATGCTGACCACAAATACTTTTATGTGACGGTGGCTGATTCCGGAGTAGGGATACCGGAGGACAACCTGGATCATATTTTTGAAAGGTTCTACCGCGTTGACAAATCACATTCCAGGGAGATTGGGGGAACCGGTCTGGGACTTGCAATCACCAGAAGTGCTGTTCTGATGCACCACGGTGCGGTAAAAGTTTACAGCAAGGAGAATGAGGGAACTACATTTTCTGTAAGAATACCGCTCACATATATTGATTAAAAGTCAGTCAGAAGGGAAGTCATGAAAAAGATATTATATGGGATATTCCTGTCAGTATTCTGCCTTTTGGCAGTCGGATGTGCCGGCGAGAAGCAGGAGGAAAAAACTGACAGCGAGTATCAGCTGTATTATGTAAGTGAAGAGAAAAGCAGGGTAGTAAATACGGAATGCGTATTGGAGAGTACCGGTACGGAGGACATGGTCACTGAGATGTGCACACAGGTTTTTGAAAAACTTCAGGAGGAGAAAGGCACAGCACTTTTGCCGGACGGGGTAAATCTGATAAATACGAAACTATCTGAAGATGTGCTCTGGCTTAACTTTAATCAGGCGTATACAGGGATTGATAAGACGGAGGAAGTGTTGATCCGTGCGAGTCTGGCCAGAACTTTCACTCAGATACCGGGAGTTTCCTGTGTGGGATTTCAGGTTGAAGGCGAACGTCTGAAAGATTCTTACGGCAAAGATGTGGAGCTTATGAACGCCGATTCTTTTGTCGAGAATTCCGGCAGTGAGATCAATGCGTATCAGTCCGTGACGATGAAACTGTATTTCGCGAATGAAAGTGGTGACCGGCTGTTAGAAGAAAACCGAAGTGTCTACTACAGTACCAGCATGCCTCTGGAGCGCGTGATCGTAGAACAGCTGCTGAAGGGTCCGAAGGAGCAGGGGCATATCGCAACGATCCCGCCGGAAACGAGGATTCTGGGAGTTACAGTTGCAGACGGTGTATGTTATGTAAATCTCAGCAAGGCGTATCTGGATATGGCGCCGAATATGCTGGCGGAGATTCCGGTGTACTCCATAGTCAATTCACTGACGCGGACAGGGAATGTGAAACAGGTTCAGATTTCAATTACGGGAGATACCAAGGTGAAGTATCTTGACAGTATCAGCCTGGATCAGTTCTTTGTTCAGGACATGAGCCTGGTGGAGGATACAGATGAATAAACGACCATTATGCCTGCTGTGTATTGTGATCATGGCAGGCATCTGGCTTCTGGAAGTTTTTGGGGTCACCTATGCGGGCGGGCCCAGACCGAATGAAGCAGTAGCGGCGTATTCAGAGGAAAACGCCGTGTGCCGGGCACTGGGAAGGGTATTCCGGCTGGAGACAAAAAGCGACACATCTTATCTCTATCTGAGAGAGACGGAACTGGTCATTCAGACCAGACGTTATTCCATAAGAAACATTAAAATTAAATTAGATAAAAAAGAATCGTTTATGACAGGAAGCGTGCTCCTTGTGACTGGAGAGCTGTACAGCATCCCGGGACCCACCAATCCGGGTCAGTTTGATCAGGGATTCTATCACGCTGTCCAGAAGATTGATGCACTGATGAGTGCTGAGACGATCGAGATCCTGGATGGAAGCGGCTATCCGATACGCAATTTCCTCGCCGGCATCAGGGAGGATATGAGCAGTTTTCTGCAGAGGGAGGCACCCGGGGAGGCAGGGGTTCTTGCGGCAATGGTCCTGGGGGATAAAGGCCTGCTGGAAGAGACGACCAGAAGCGCCTATCAGATGGGGGGAATTATGCATATACTGGCGATTTCAGGACTGCATCTGACAGTTATAGGAATGGGCGTATTCCGCCTTTTAATGAAACTGGGGTGTGGCTGCAGAATGGCAGGGTGTATATCCGCATTTCTGATGGTGGGATATGGACTCTTTACGGGCTCCAGTGTCTCTGCTATGAGGGCTGTTATCATGTTTGCTCTTACTGCAGGGGCCAGATTGACTGGCAGGACATATGATCTGATGTCTGGTCTGGCTCTCTCAGCACTTTTGATCCTGGCCGAATATCCGGGATATCTGTGGTATAGTGGTTTTTTACTGTCTTATGCAGCGGTGATGGGCATCGGTCTGATACTGCCGGCACTAAAGCGGATGGAAAAAGCGGGAAGCGCCATGCGCTCTTTTGGGGCTGTGTGGGTTATGACTTTTCCGCTGACGCTGTACTATTTTTATGAGCTGCCTGTGTTTGCCCCGCTGATTAATCTGCTGCTGCTTCCAATGCTTCCGCTGGTGTTGGGGTCCGGGGCGGCAGGCTGCCTGGCAGGGCAGATTTCAGCAGATGCAGGGAGGCTGCTGCTCCTGCCCGGGAAGATGGTGCTGGAATTATATGATGGGGTACTGCAGATTGTGAACAGAATTCCGTTTGCTTCCTGGATACTGGGAAAACCATCGCAGATTCAAATGGTGATTTATTATTTCGTGGTAGGGGTATGGATTTTACTGGTGAACAGGAGTACAAAACAACGGGAGAAAAGTGTATGGAAACTGCTGCTGCCTGTGGCAGCTGTGATATGTCTGTGTTTTCGTCTTCCGGGCGGACTGGGGATAACAATGCTGGATGTCGGCCAGGGAGATTCTTTTGTGTTCAGCTTACCGTCAGGATCACACTATATGCTGGACGGAGGGAGCAGCAGCACGGGTAATGTGGGAACCTATCGGATTTTACCGTATCTGAAGAGCTGCGGAATTCAGACCCTCGAGGGGGTGTTTGTTACACACGGTGATGAAGACCATATGAACGGAATAATGGAAATATTGTCAGCGATCAGGGAGCGCCGAACTTCTCTGCGCATAAACAAATTGCTGCTGCCGTACTGGATGAAAACAACCGGTGAAAGAAAACTGACAGAGACGGCTGAGGCATCAGGCATTTCGGTTATCTATCTGAAAAAGGGGGATCGGATCCAGGATGGCGATGTTAGTTTTACGATACTACATCCGCCGCAAAATGAGACTCCTGAGGATGAAAACAGTGGTTCGCTTACATTTAAAATTGAACTTAAAAAATTTTCAGCCGTTTTTACGGGAGATCTTTGCGGGAAAGCAGAGGAACAGGTTGCCGGAGAAGATATCTCCTGCCAGCTTCTGAAAGTTGCCCACCATGGTTCCGTTTCCTCAACGGCGAAAGAATTTCTGAGTGAGGCTATGCCTGATATCTGTTTTATATCATGCGGTGCGGATAACAGGTATGGACATCCGCATCCGGAGGTGGTAAAACGTATTGAACGTGCGGGGGCAGAGATCTGGCAGACCGCGGAAACAGGGGCGGTGATGCTTGAAACGGATGGGAGAGAAAGGCTGAGGCTCAAAAGCTTTCTGGGAAAATCAGACGTTGACAAAGTGGGATAAAATGAGTATCGTAGTTGTATGAAAAGTATATTGGAAGATATTAAAAATAATGAATTTAAACATGTTTATCTGTTTTACGGAGAAGAAGGTTATCTGAAAAAGCAGTACCGGGACAAGCTCTCTGCAGCCTGGCTTCCGGAGGATGACACAATGAACCGTACGACGTTTCGGGGGAAGGGAATTTCACCGGGAGAAGTTATCGATCTGGGGGAAACGCTGCCGTTTTTGGCCCAGAGCAGAGTGCTCATCCTTGAGGAGACCGGCTTTTTTAAGGGACAGTGCGAGAAACTGCCCGACTACATCGCACAGCTGCCGGACTATCTGTATCTGTTGTTTGTGGAGGAAGAGATAGACAAAAGAAGCCGTATGTATAAGGCGGTAAAAAGTGCAGGGAGAATTGTGGAATTTACCAGACAGAATGAAAGCACGCTGATGCGCTGGGTACTTGGAACTCTGAAAAAAGAGGGCAGAAAAATTACAAAACAGGATATGGAACTGTTTCTGTCATGTACCGGAAATGATATGTATCAGATTGAAAATGAACTGGAAAAGCTGCTTGCCTATACCGCGGGGCGTGATGTGATTTTGACGGCAGATATTGAAGCCGTATGTTCTGTGCAGGTGGCCAATCATATTTTTGATATGGTGCGTGCGGTTGCTCAGAAAGACCAGAAACAGGCTCTTAAGCTGTATTATGATCTGCTTGAGCTGAAAGAGCCGCCGATGCGGATACTATTTCTTCTGGCAAGGCAATTCAACCACCTGCTGCAGATAAAAGAGCTGTCGGCGGCGGGGTACAGCCAGAGTGAGATGGCTTCTAAAATCGGGGTGCAGAGTTTTGTGGTGCGAAATTATATGGGATATGCAGGCAAATACGAAAAGCAAATGCTCCAGGAGGCATTGAATGATTTCCTGCAGGCCGAGGAAGAGGTAAAAACAGGTCGTCTGACTGACGTGATGAGCGTGGAGCTGCTGATAGTAAAATACAGCACGGCATGATGCCGCGCTGTATGCAGCCGGCTGTCAAAGAGGCCAGCCGCACAGCCATGCAACAGGCGTCATGATCAGATAGCATACTGCAAACACAGCGCCGAGCGTGAGGACTGGAAGTCCGAAAAATACCGACAGCAATGCAGCGGCAGGGCTGCATGCGGAGAGTATCTCTTTTGTTCTGGTGTTATGCATTGTATGTGTATTCGTGATAGGAATTGCTTTTGTCATATGGATCCCTCCTTCTTTAGTTACAGAATAGCAGGAAGGAAATTAAAATGGCAAAAGAAATGCGGGGTCCGTGTTAAGAAAGCATAAAAAAAGAACAGCCACTGACGGGATGGCTGTTCTTTCCTGCGTCATTTAATTATGCGATTGTATTTACTGCTTTAGACAGACGGGAGACTTTTCTGGAAGATGTGTTTTTGTGGTACACACCTTTCGCAGCAGCCTTGTCGATTGTGGAAATAGCTTCCAATAAAGCACTGTTTGCTGCTTCTTTGTCTTTATTTGCAACTGCTGCCTCTACTTTTTTGATAGAAGTCTTTACAGCAGATTTGATTGCTTTGTTTCTGGCAGCCTTAGTTCTGTTTACCAGGATTCTTTTTTTTGCGGATTTAATATTAGCCAAAACGTACACCTCCAATAATCATTTGATGATTTATTATTTTTTCTGATTTCTGATTTTTCATATATTAGAGTGACACGAAACTCTAACATACACATGCTTATATATTTTATGACACTTCTTTTTGTTTGTCAATACATATTTCATGAAAATGTGGCAGAAAAGAATAGAAATCGTAACAGTTCAGACGGGGTATTTTCCTGCCCGGCTTTTGCTGGACAGGAAAATGCCAAGGCCTGTTTTTACGTGAGCAAAACAAAAAATCAATTGACAAATGCAGACTGAAATTGTACAATAAAATTAGTCAATTGACAGGCTTTTGAAGGAATTGAGGTCTTCTTTTTTACTAAAACTTTTATGATGGCGGCGATTACAGAAAAAAGCCTTCAGTGGCGAAAGGTTAGGAGTGTCAAAAAAGGTATAGGAGGAAAAGGTTTATGAAGAGAAGGTTAATTGCATGTTTACTGACTGGAGTATTAGCGCTGGGAATGCTGTCCGGCTGTGGCGGCGGTGAGGAAAAGAACGCTGCACCTGCAGAAAATTCGGATGCAGGCGGAGAGGGAGATGCTGCACCTGCAAAAGATTCAGATGCAGGCGATGAGTCGGCAGAAGGCTCAGGGGATCTGGGGACGGTCACACTGATTCTCAGCAACAGGGATGAATTTCTCTCGACGCTGGAAACCGGCGTGCAGAATGCAGCTAAAGACATGGGCGTAAACATGGTAACACAGGATGCCCAGAATGATACCAGCAAACTGCTTCAGTTTGTTGAGACCGCAAAGAACGACGGACAGAAAGCGATTATTGTAAATCCGGTTGACCCGGCGACATGTTCTCAGATCGTCGAGGCGGCAGGTGATATGAAAGTTGTACTTATCAACAGATATCCGACAGAAGAATCTGTATTAAGTGAAAGCGTTGTATATGCAGGATCTGATGAGATGGAATCCGGAAAATATCAGGGAGAATATCTGGCCGAGCACTTTAAGGCAGCGGGCAAGACAGAAATAAAATATATCCTGCTGAACGGTATGATCGGACAGACCTCTACCACGCAGCGTACAGAGTCCTGTCTTCAGGCTTTGGAAGATGCCGGTATTACGGCAACCGAGGCAACAGCTCCGCTGGCTGCAGACTGGGATCGTGCGACAGCACAGGATATGATCACACCTCTTCTGACAACAATTGATTATGACTGCATTATTTCCAACAACGATGCTATGGCTCTGGGTGCGATCGAAGCTATGAAATCTGTAGGGCTTGATCCTGCTTCGATTCCGATCGTTGGTGTAGACGCTACAGTTGACGGATGCCAGGCAATCAAAGAAGGCACGTTGGCTATGACGGTATTCCAGGATGCAGAGGGACAGGGAGTTGCAGCTATGAAATCTGCACAAAATCTCGTGGATGGAAAACCGCTGAATGAGGGAACAGACTTTACATTGGATGAGACCGGAAATGTTCTCTGGGTACCATTTGTTCCTGTTACAGCTGATAATGTAGACGAATATATGTAATGATTAAAAATTAAGATGATCATGTAGTATGAGAACCGCCGGCGAAATTTTTTGCCGGCGGTATTTGATTGCCCCGCTTTTTGGACTCTTTGCCCTGAATACATATTTCACGGAGAAAGTGCAGAAGATAGTAGAAAATCTATGACAAGGAGATCGGAAGATATGATATCGAAGTACCGCGTGCGTACAGACCTGGCTGTGGAGAGCAAAGAGAAGTTTGAAAAGGACAACGTAGAAATTGAAGGGGTCGTTATCAGGGAACGCTATGACAGAGAAAAAGAGATAAAGACAACGACTGTCATTATTGAGACCGACCGCGGGGCCAAAATTATGGAAAAGCCAAAAGGTGTTTATATTACGATGGAAGCTCCGAATCTGACAGTTCCGGACGAGGATTACCATCGTGAGGTCTCGAAGGAGCTGGCTCATCATCTCCGAAAAGTCATGGGACTGAAGAAGGAAAAGTCTGTGCTCATAGCCGGTCTCGGGAACCGGGATATAACACCGGATGCGCTGGGACCTGAGGTTGTACGAAATCTGGATATTAACCGTCACATCGTAAAGGAATATGGGGCGGCAGCGGTAGGTGAAGGAAGCGTTCATATTGTGAGCAGCATTATACCGGGTGTTATGGCACAGACCGGTATGGAGACACTTGAGATACTGCAGGGAATCGTCCGGGAGACAAAACCGGATATTGTAGTTGCGATTGATGCACTGGCAGCACGCAGCACGAAGAGGCTGAACTGTACGATTCAGATTACTGATACCGGTATTAATCCGGGTTCCGGTGTGCTGAATCACAGAAATGGCCTGAACCAGGAGACGCTGGGGGTGCCGGTCGTTGCCATTGGGGTTCCAACAGTTGTGGATGCGGCAACGATCGTGCATGACGCTATGGAACATCTTCTGGAGACTCTTGAAGAAGCGGAAATGGAAGAATTTCTGTCGGAGCTGATTACACCGCAGCTTCACAGTATGTTTGTGACGCCAAAAGATGTGGACGAAACAGTGAAAAATTTAAGTTATACCATATCAGAAGGATTAAATATCGCACTGAATGAAGTATAACATGGGAGGCAGCTTCATATATAGATATGAGGTGATGCCGATTGAGGAAAAAAAACACGATATTAAAAAGCCTGTTTTTTCTGTTGATGCTGGGATTTGGCATTTATAATGTGATGCAGGCAGTATGGATTTTCCGGCAGGATGATGCAGCGAGAAGGCAGCTTTTACTGGAACGTATTGGTATTGGGCTGACGGAACAGGCTGTTTCCATATATATGCCCGGTTTATTTTATACGACACAGGCAGAAGATGAGACGGTGATTCTTGAAGATGAATCAACATGTGAAAGTATTCTTGAGATGAATGGGAGAACCCTTGCGGAACGGCTGCTGGGTGAAAATCAGGGAAAAGCCGTGGAGGCCGAAAATGAAGCCGCCGCACAGAAAGAACAGAGTGAGGATGAGACGCAGGATACGGTGGAGACGGTAAATCCTGTAAATCCGCTGTTTGACATCTCGCTTGAAAGTCTGCGTAATTTTGATTATCTGCTGAATCATTTTTTTGTTGTGGATCCGAATACGACGATCGGTGAGGATACATTGAATATTGATACGCTGATGGAGCATGATCTTACCATGCAGCAGGATAATTCACAGCCTCAGATCCTGATCTATCATACACATTCTCAGGAACAGTTTGTGGACTCTGACCCGAATGATACCTCCACCTGGATAACGGGAGTGGGGGACTACCTGACGCAGATTCTCACAGAGCAGTATGGCTATCAGGTGCTCCATGACACACAGACATTTGACATTATCGATGGTGAGATCGACAGGAGCAAAGCATACAATGCCGCCCGCGACGGCCTTTTGCAGATTCTGGAAGAAAATCCATCCATAGAGGTGATCATCGATCTGCACAGAGACGGGGTGTCGGAGGATAAACACCTGGTGACGGATATCAACGGAAAGCCGACGGCACAGATCATGTACTTTAATGGGCTGAGCTATACAAATGAGAGCGGAGCGCTTGACTATCTGCCGAATGACAATGTGATTGCCAATCTGGCGTTTTCTTTTCGCCTGGAGTATGAAGCAGCGGGATATTATCCGACACTCACCAGATGTGTGTATCTGAAGGGGTACCGGTATAACCTGGATCTGAGACCAAAGTCCATCCTGCTGGAGGTAGGTGCACAGACGAATACAGTGGAGGAGGCCCGCAACGCGATGGAGCCGTTTGCCTATATTTTAAATAAAGTCTTAAAAGGTGAATGACAAGCCGAATGCAGGTGTGCTATAATACTGAGTTAGCATCGGAATACCGATGCCGGCAAATATCAGGAAAACATTGTACATTTGGGAGGAATACGTGTGGCAGTAGACCAGAGTAAAATCCGCAATTTCTGTATTATCGCGCATATTGACCACGGTAAGTCAACACTTGCAGACCGTATTATTGAAAAGACAGGTCTGCTGACCGAGAGGGAAATGCAGTCACAGGTTCTGGATAATATGGAGCTGGAGCGGGAACGCGGAATAACAATCAAGGCGCAGACGGTGCGCATTATATATAAGGCAAACGACGGCGAGGAGTATATTTTCAATCTGATCGATACCCCGGGGCATGTCGATTTTAATTATGAAGTTTCAAGAAGCCTTGCAGCCTGTGACGGTGCAATCCTGATCGTGGATGCAGCCCAGGGCGTAGAGGCGCAGACCCTGGCGAATGTCTACCTTGCAATGGACCATGACCTGGATGTCATGCCGGTCATTAATAAGATCGACCTGCCGAGTGCAGACCCTGAACGGGTAATTCAGGAGGTTGAGGATGTCATAGGTATTGAGGCGGAGGATGCACCGCAGATTTCGGCAAAACTGGGAACAAATATTGAAGAAGTACTGGAACAGATCGTAAAAAAGATTCCGGCACCTGAAGGGGATCCAGAGGCAGAGCTGCAGGCACTTATTTTTGATTCCCTTTATGATGCCTATAAAGGTGTTATCGTATTCTGCCGTATCAAAGAAGGAAGCGTCAGAAAAGGGACGAGCATCCGGATGATGGCGACAGGAGCAACAGCAGAAGTCGTGGAAGTGGGATATTTTGGAGCAGGACAGTTTCTCCCGTGTGAGGAACTGTCCGCCGGTATGGTTGGCTATCTGACAGCCAGCATTAAAAATGTTAAGGATACACGTGTGGGTGACACAATCACAGATAACGACCGCCCGTGTGCAGAACCACTTCCTGGATATAAAAAGGTCAATCCTATGGTATACTGCGGCCTGTATCCGGCAGACGGTGCCAAATATCAGGACCTGAGAGATGCGCTGGAAAAGCTTCAGCTGAATGATGCTTCTTTATTTTATGAACCGGAGACTTCGGTAGCGCTTGGTTTTGGATTCCGCTGTGGATTTTTGGGTCTGCTTCATCTGGAGATCATACAGGAACGTCTTGAAAGAGAATACAATCTGGATCTCGTGACGACGGCGCCCGGCGTTGTGTATAGGGTATACAAGACAAACGGGGAAGTCATTGAACTGACGAATCCGTCGAATCTTCCCGACCCGTCAGAGATTGAATATATGGAAGAACCGATGGTAAAAGCGGAGATCATGGTGACAACTGAATTCATAGGTCCGATCATGGATCTGTGCCAGGAACGTCGCGGACAGTATCAGGGAATGGAATATATGGAGACCACAAGGGCACTTCTGAGATACCACCTGCCTTTGAATGAAATAATCTATGACTTTTTTGACGCATTGAAATCCCGGTCCAGGGGATATGCATCGTTTGATTATGAAATGCTGGGTTATGAGCGCAGCGAACTTGTGAAACTGGATATTCTGGTAAATCACGAGGAAGTAGATGCTCTTTCCTTTATTGTGTTCTCGGAATCCGCGTATGAGCGCGGCAGAAAAATGTGTGAGAAGCTAAAACAGGAAATACCGCGTCAGCTGTTTGAGATACCGATTCAGGCCGCGATTGGCAGCAAGATCATCGCCCGCGAGACAGTAAAGGCAATGAGGAAAGATGTACTTGCAAAATGTTACGGAGGAGATATTTCACGTAAACGTAAGCTTCTGGAAAAGCAAAAAGAAGGAAAGAAACGCATGCGTCAGGTAGGAAATGTGGAGATACCTCAGAAAGCGTTTATGAGCGTTTTGAAATTGGATGATAAATAAAAAGCAGGGGGATGGGACAACAACAGTTTGTACCATCCCCCTTGACCGAAAGCAACTTAGTGAACACGAGCCGCAGGCGAAGCGTGAGCTTAGTGCGAGGTCCATCCCGAACCTTAGCGAATGCGAAGCATGAGCTTAGTTGAGGGATGCAAACGAAAGCAACTTAGTGAACACGGGCCGCAGGCGAAGCGTGAGCTTAGTGCGAGGTCCATCCCGAACCTTAGCGAATGCGAAGCATGAGCTTAGTTGAGGGATGCAAACGAAAGCAACTTAGTGAACACGATGTTCATCCTGAAAAGAGGTAATGATGAAACAGGTGACGGAGCTGTATCTGCACATACCATTTTGTGTGAGAAAGTGTGAATACTGTGACTTTTTGTCCGGACCGGCAGACACGCCGCGGCAGGAAGCCTATGCAAAAGCATTGCTTGAAGAAATAGAAAACACCTGGCTTTCGGACAGTACGGAGATATCTTCCGTTTTTATCGGCGGAGGTACGCCGTCTGCTATACAGGAGGAATGGATTCGGCGTTTTCTGGACAAAATAAGAGACAGGTTTTGGCTTGCAGCAGACGCTGAGATTACAATGGAGGCAAATCCCGGCACATTGAACCGGAAAAAACTCTCAGTTTACCGGGAGGCCGGTGTCAACAGACTGAGTATGGGGCTGCAGTCAGCAGATGACAGTGAACTTAGACGACTCGGCAGGATTCATACGTTCCGGGATTTCCGGGAGAATTTTAATGAAGCCAGAGATGCCGGTTTTTCAAATATTAATGTGGATCTGATGATGGCACTGCCAGGCCAGACGCAGCAGTCCTGGATGAAGAGCCTTGAGACTGTGGCATCCTTTTCACCTGAACATATTTCCGCATACAGTCTGATCGTGGAGCCTGGTACCCCGTTTGCCGGACAGGAACTCGACCTGCCCGGGGAGGAGGAAGAGAGGCAGATGTACTGGGATACGACAGAACTGTTAAAAATTTTCGGATATGCTCAGTACGAAATTTCAAATTTTGCAAAGGAAGGGTACGAATGCCGCCATAATGTCGGGTATTGGATGAGGACACCCTATCTTGGGCTTGGACTTGGTGCCGCCTCTCTGATCGGGGAGAAGAGATTCTCCAATACGGAGAACATGGATGAATACCTCGGCGGAAGCAAAGATCCAGACAGCATTCGGAAAAACAGGGAAACTCTGTCTGTCCGGGAACAGATGGAGGAATTCATGTTCCTGGGGCTTCGGATGACGGAGGGGGTATCAGAGAACCGATTTTTCAGATTGTTTGGAAAGAGCATGGACGAAATTTACGGCGCTGTGATCGACAGATTTGTAAAGCTGGGAATGATGGAACATGCCGATGGCAGGGTAAGGCTCTCCAGAGCCGGGATATCGGTGAGTAATGCTGTAATGTCAGAGTTTCTGCTTTCCTCCTGACAACGAACAAATGTTTGCAAAAAGCATATCAATGTGGTAAAATCAGGGACAGGAAAATAATGATATAGTTTACATAAGAATGAAGAAGGAGCACAGCATGGCAGCACGGAAGCAGGAAAAACAGTTTATTAAAATACGCGGGGCGAGGGAAAATAACCTCAGGGACCTGAATGTGGACATACCGCGAAATGAATTTGTGGTTCTCACGGGTCTGAGTGGTTCGGGGAAAAGTTCTCTGGCATTTGATACAATCTATGCAGAAGGTCAGCGGCGCTATATGGAAAGTTTGTCTTCCTATGCGCGGCAGTTTCTGGGACAGATGGAAAAACCGAATGTTGAAAGTATCGAAGGACTTTCCCCTGCGATCTCAATTGATCAGAAGTCTACAAACAGAAATCCGCGTTCTACGGTGGGGACCGTAACGGAGATCTATGACTATTTTCGCCTGTTGTACGCACGTATCGGCATTCCCCATTGCCCAAAATGCGGCAAGGTGATCGCACGCCAGACGGTGGACCAGATGGTGGACCAGATCATGGAGCTGCCTGCAGGCACTAAGATTCAGCTGTTGGCTCCGGTTGTGCGCGGGCGGAAGGGACGCCATGAAAAGCTGCTGGAACAGGCAAAAAAAAGTGGCTATGTGAGAGTTATGATTGATGGAAATCTATATGAACTCTCAGAAGAGATCAAACTGGATAAAAATATTAAGCATAACATAGAAATTATTGTGGACCGGCTTGTGGTGAAAGAAGGTATCGGTAAACGTCTTACGGATTCCCTCGAAAGCGTGCTGGACTTGTCGGATGGGCTTCTGGTGGTGGATGTTATTGACGGTGAGCAACTGCAGTTCAGTCAAAGCTTTTCATGTCCGGACTGCGGCATCAGCATGGAAGAGATCGAACCCCGAAGCTTTTCATTTAATAATCCGTTCGGTGCCTGCCCGGTATGTCTGGGGTTAGGCTATAAGATGGAATTTGACGTTGATTTAATGATTCCGGATCAGTCGCTGAGTATTGAAGAGGGGGCCATCGCCGTGATGGGCTGGCAGTCCTGCACGGATAAAAACAGCTATACCCACGCCATTCTGGAGGCATTGGCGAAAGAGTACGGATTTGCTCTGGACACTCCGTTTGAACAGTACCCGGAGCATATCCGGGATATTCTGATCAACGGTACGAAGGGAAAAGAAGTCAAAGTCTATTACAAGGGACAGAGGGGAGAAGGCGTCTATGATGTTGCTTTTGAGGGACTGACCCGGAATGTGGAGCGCAGATACCGCGAGACGGGTTCGGAGACACAGAAAGCGGAATATGAGAGCTTTATGAGGATCACACCGTGTCCTTCGTGTAAAGGACAGCGGTTGAAAAGTACATCTCTGGCGGTGACAGTTGGAGATAAAAATATTCATGAAGTGACGGATATGTCAATTAAAAAACTGAGCAGTTTTATGGAAGAACTGGACCTGACCGAAACACAGCAGATGATCGGCGCACAAGTCCTCAGAGAAATCCGCGCACGTGTAGGCTTTCTTCTGGATGTAGGACTTGATTACCTGACCCTGGCACGTGCTACGGGGACCCTCTCAGGAGGAGAGGCTCAGAGAATACGGCTGGCAACACAGATCGGTTCCGGGCTCGTCGGTGTCGCATATATTCTGGACGAACCGAGCATCGGCCTGCACCAGCGTGATAATGACAAATTGCTGAAGACCCTCTGCCATCTGCGGGACCTCGGGAATACTCTGATCGTAGTGGAACATGATGAGGATACCATGCTTGCGGCAGACTGTGTTGTTGATATCGGACCGGGTGCCGGTGAACACGGCGGTAAACTGGTCGGGATCGGAACGGCAGAAGAGCTGATGAAGAATCCGGATTCCATTACCGGAGCGTACTTAAGCGGCAGGATGAAGATACCGGTTCCCGCAGAGCGCAGAAAACCAACCGGTTTCCTTACCATAAAAGGTGCGGCGGAGAATAATCTTAAGAATATCGATGTTGATATCCCGCTGGGTGTGATGACGTGTGTGACCGGGGTGTCCGGGTCTGGAAAGAGTTCACTTGTCAATGAGATCCTGTACAAAAAGCTGGCGCGAAAGCTGAACCACGCACGAGTCATACCGGGGAAACATAAGACGATAACCGGGTACGATCAACTTGATAAGGTGATCGATATTGACCAGTCGCCGATCGGAAGAACACCACGGTCCAATCCTGCCACCTATACGGGTGTATTTGACCTGATCCGTGACCTTTTTGCGGCTACGGCCGATGCGAAGGCAAAGGGATATAAAAAAGGACGGTTCAGTTTTAACGTGAAGGGCGGCCGCTGTGAAGCGTGCAGCGGAGACGGAATCCTGAAGATTGAGATGCATTTTCTTCCGGATGTCTATGTGCCGTGTGAAGTCTGCAAGGGGCAGCGGTATAACCGTGAAACACTGGAAGTAAAATATAAAGGAAAAAATATATTCGAAGTGCTGGATATGACAGTGGAAGAGGCACTGAAATTTTTTGAACATGTGCCTTCGGTACGCAGGAAGATACAGACCCTGTATGATGTGGGGCTTTCCTACATCCGGCTGGGACAGCCTTCCACGACACTTTCAGGCGGCGAAGCCCAGAGGATCAAGCTTGCCACGGAGCTTAGCAGAAGGAGCACGGGAAAGACGATCTATATTCTGGATGAACCGACGACGGGACTTCATTTCGCAGATGTCCATAAGCTGATCGATATCCTGAAACGTCTGTCGGAAGGCGGAAATACAGTCGTCGTGATAGAACACAATCTGGACGTGATCAAGACTGCAGACTATATTATTGATATCGGTCCCGAAGGCGGGGACCGGGGCGGCACAGTGATCGCCAAAGGAACCCCGGAGGAAGTGGCGGCCTGCCCGCAGTCCTACACCGGGCGTTATGTCGAAAAATATCTCTAAAAAACGCTTTCTATTTAAGAGGCGATTGTATATAATGACATGTATAGTTCCCGAGGTATCGGGAACCAAAGAAAGGGGATTTGTATGGCGTCTGTAGATATCGGAATTGATTTGGGGACTACCAGCATTCTGGTATATGCGAAGGGTAAAGGAATAGTATTAAAAGAACCGTCCGTAGTGGCATATGATAAAGATTTAGACAGAGTGAGGGCAATCGGAGAAGAAGCCCGACAGATGATTGGCCGGACTCCGGGAAATATAACGGCCATCCGTCCGCTGCGGCAGGGCGTGATCTCTGATTATCTGATAACGGAACGCATGCTGAAGTATTTTATCCAGAAAGCTATGGGGAGACGGGCTTTCAGGAAACCTCGTATCAGCATCTGTGTGCCAAGCGGAGTGACGGAAGTTGAGAAAAAAGCAGTGGAGGAGGCTACGTACCAGGCGGGAGCACGGGAAGTCATCCTGATAGAGGAACCGGTGGCCGCTGCGATCGGGGCCGGCATAGACATTACACTTCCTTACGGAAGCCTGGTTGTTGATGTCGGGGGCGGGACAACCGATATCGCGGTGATCTCACTCGGTGACACCGTGGTATCCTCATCCATAAAAGTAGCCGGAAATGATTTTGATGAGGCGATCATCCGGTATGTCCGGAAAGCACATAATCTGTTTATCGGCGAACAGACGGCGGAAGCAGTTAAAGTCAGGATTGGGAGTGCTTATCCGCGTACCCAGGCAGATTCAATGGAAGTAAAAGGAAGAAATGTGATCACCGGCCTTCCGAAAACAGTGGCCCTGACTTCAGAGGAAATACGCGAAGCTCTCACTGATTCGACAACACAAATTGTGGAAGCGATTCACGGTGTGCTGGAGACTACTCCGCCGGAGCTTGCCGCTGATATTGCGGAACGGGGAATCATTCTGACAGGGGGAGGTTCTCTTCTTGCCGGCTTGGAAGAACTGATTGAGGAAGCAACCGGCATAAATACAATGACAGCTGAAAACCCGTCGCATGCAGTTGCTGAGGGAACGGGCAGATTTGCTGAAGTGATGGAAAAGCTGGGAAAGATTTAGAGACTTATGCAGGATACGATAGAAGGATATGTGGAAAGCATTATTTTCCGCAATGAGGAAAATGGATATACAGTTTTTAATCTGATGACAGACGGATCGCCGCTTACCTGCACAGGAATCCTCCAGGGGGTTACCGAGGGAGAAAGCCTTGCGGTGAGCGGAGTATATACGGAACATTCTCTGTACGGCCAGCAGTTCAAGGTTGAAGAATACGAAATCCGCGCACCAAAAGATGCGGCGGCTATCGAGAGGTATCTGGGGTCCGGTGCGGTAAAAGGCATTGGAACTGCATTGGCGGCGCGCATTGTCAGGCGTTTTGGGGATGACACGATGCGCATCATGGAGGAAGAGCCTGAGCGGCTGGCAGAGATCAAGGGAATCAGTGAAAAAAAGGCGCGGGAGATTGCGGTACAGTTGGAAGAGAAAACAGAGCTTCGCAGTGCGATGCTCTTTCTTTCAAAGTACGGAATCTCCATTTCTTTAGGTGTGAAAATATATAATCATTACGGCGAAAGGATTTACAGTGTTCTCAAAGAAAACCCATACCGTATGGCGGAGGAGATTCAGGGGATCGGATTTAAAATTGCGGATGAGATTGCCGGTAAAGCAGGGATACATACAGACTCAGAGTTCAGAATCAGAAGCGGACTGCTCTATATCCTTGCACAGGCCGCAGCAGAGGGACATTGTTATCTTCCTAAGGGACAACTGCTGTACCGCGCTTCGGGACTGCTGGGAATTGAGCCACAGTATATTGAAAAATATATTATGGATCTGGCGATTGAGCGTAAAGTTGTTCTGCAGGAACTTCCGAAAGAATACAATCCCGTAACACAGGAGGAGGAAGCTGATACGGCAGTATATGCCGCACAATACTATTATCTGGAGCTGAATGCTGCAAGAATGCTCTGTGAGTTGAATGTCCGGTGTGAGGAGGATGAAGGAATCATCCGAAGAAAACTGGAGAAAATTGAATCTGCATATGATTATTCGCTGGATGAACGCCAGCGTCAGGCGGTAGTGGAGGCAGCAGGAAATGGACTGCTTATACTGACGGGAGGTCCCGGCACGGGTAAGACAACGACGATCAATGCGATCATCCGTTATTTTGCTTCTGAGCAGATGGATATCTGTCTGGCAGCTCCGACGGGACGTGCTGCAAAAAGGATGACGGAAGCTACGGGATACGAGGCACAGACGATTCACAGGCTGCTTGAATTATCGGGAGGGGTTGAGGAGTCTTCAGCCAATATTCATTTCGAACGTAATGAGCAGAATCCCATTGATTCGGATGTAGTAATCATCGATGAAATGTCCATGGTGGATATCCACCTGATGCACGCTCTGCTGTCTGCTGTCACCGTCGGGACGCGTCTCGTTCTTGTCGGTGATATGAACCAGCTTCCCAGCGTCGGACCTGGAAGTGTATTGAAGGATCTGATCCGCTCAGAAACTTTCTGCGTGGTAGAATTAAATAAAATCTTCCGCCAGGCATCTAAAAGTGATATTGTCGTAAATGCCCATCGAATCAATGCGGGGGAGGAAGTCTCACTGGATAATCACAGTGAGGATTTTTTCTTCCTGAAGCGCTATGATGCTGATATCATTATCCGTGTGGTCATCGCACTGATTCAGGATAAACTTCCGCGTTACGTTGACGCCAGGCCGCAGGACATTCAGGTGCTTACTCCGATGCGAAAAGGCCTGCTTGGTGTTGATCGGCTGAATGGTATCCTGCAGAAGTACCTGAATCCCGCTTCTGACGAGAAACAGGAAAAAGAATACGGAGGGGGGCTGTTTCGGGAAGGTGACAAGGTTATGCAGATTAAGAATAATTATCAGCTGGAATGGGAGATCCGCGGGAAGCATGGTATTGTTGCAGAGAGCGGTGTCGGTGTATTCAACGGGGATCTTGGGATCATCAGCAGGATCAATCATTTTGCGGAGACCCTCTGCGTAGAATTTGAAGAAGGCAGATTTGTGGATTATGCGTTCAAGCAGCTGGATGAGCTGGAACTTGCGTATGCGATCACGATTCACAAATCACAGGGAAGTGAATATCCGGCTGTCGTGCTTCCGATCCTTTCGGGTCCCCGCATGCTGCTGAACCGCAATCTTCTCTACACGGCAGTCACGAGGGCCAGAAAATGTGTAACTGTAGTCGGAAGTGACCAGATGTTCCGTGAGATGATACATAATGAGTCGGAGCAGAAACGATATACGTCACTGGATCTACGGATTCGGGAGATGAAGATTTAGGAGGGGACAGTAAGGCGCCGGGGAGAAAGGACGCTTTATGAAAATCAGTGAGTGGATACTAGGATGTATCTATCCGGCCAGATGTGTGGTATGCGACGGGGTAATCGGATTGAAGAGCGGGAACGTCTGTCCCGGCTGTGTGGAGAAGCTTTCTGTGATGGAAGGCTTTCACTGCGGATACTGTGGAAAATTCATTGACCGGGAAGAGGAGGAATACTGTGACGACTGCAGGAGGTTTTGCCATATATTTGATGAAGGATACGGTGTTTTTCCCTACAGCGGCTGGGTGAAGGATTCTATGATGCGCTTCAAATTCCACGGGAGGAAAGAATACGGGGAATTCTATGGCAGGGCTATGGCGGCAGCGGGAGAGGGAAGGATTCGCCGATGGAAACCACAGGTCATCATCCCGGTACCGATGTACAGGAAAAAAGAGCGTATGAGAGGATACAACCAGGCTGATGTGCTGGCACGGAATCTGGGAAAGCATACAGAACTCCCGGTACGCACCGATCTGGTGAAAAGGGTTCATGAGACAAAACCACAGAAAGAACTGACGCGCGACATGCGAAGAAAAAACCTGGCTGGGGCGTTTGCGGTTGAAAACCATGCGGGCAGTTACAGTCGGGTTCTGCTGGTGGATGACATCTATACGACGGGCAGCACTGCGGATGCAGTGGCATCCGGGCTGAAGCAAAAAGGCGTAAATTCAGTCTTTGTAATGACCGCCTGTACCGGACATGGTTTTTAAAAAGAACTTTTCATAGAACAGTATCTATGCTACAATTAGTGATGTATTAGAAGATTTGAAATGACTTTGAGGAAGGCTTATGTTAGATCAGAATCGTATTCGCCTTATGACGAATCTTGCACGTTACGAAGACGGAGCAGGGAAAGAAGATCTGCGGATCAGTAAGTATTACCGCAGTGATTATATTGGGATTGGACTGCTGAAGAACTTTATACTTACCACGATTGGATATTTTCTCGTGTGGGGGGCCATCATTGCATATAATATGGAATACCTGCTGGATAATCTTCATAAAGTAAATATGTCGGTGGTAATTCTGGAATTTGTGATCGGATATTTATTATTCCTGGTCCTGTATTCTGTTGTTACATATATCAGAAAACGCCGCAGGTATGAAGAAGCGAGGGAAAATGTGAAAAATTATTATGACGGTTTGAATGAACTGGCCCGGCTCTACGGACAGGACGAGCAGAGAGGGAAGAAGAAGGAGCCGCGGGGAGGTGTCCATTCATGACGTTTTTTTTAGAATTTAAAGAAAAGTTAAAATCATTTTATACAAAATGCAGTGCGTATCTGAACCCTGTACTGAAATTTGGCCTTGCATTGATTGTATTTATCAATATCAATATGATGCTGGGCTTTCTTCCGCAGCTGAACAGTGTTTTTGTAGTGTTGATTCTTGCTCTTTTGTGTGCGATTCTGCCGATAACGGCGATTATGGTCTTTGGATGTTTTCTGATCGTCGGTCACTGTTACGCTATCGGAATTGAAGTTGCGGCGTTCGCGTTAATCCTGCTCCTTCTTCTGATGATCCTGTATCTGAGATTTTCCCGCAGAGATGCTCTTGCACTTGTCCTGACCCCCCTGGCGTTTCAGCTTCAGATACCGTGTGCAATTCCTGTTGCTTATGGCCTGACGGGAAATGCAGGATCCTGTGTATCGGTTTCCTGCGGGGCCGTATTGTATTATTTTATGCGTCTTGTCAGTGACAAAGCGGTTCTGCTTCAGGATGGTGAGATAAAAGAGCTTGCGCAGAGGCTGACAACACTTCTCGACGGACTGGTGCAGAACCAGGAAATGTGGATGACTGTGATCGCATTTGTTGCTGTGACACTGGTTGTCTATTGTATCCGGAGAGCATCGGCTGACTATGCGTGGACGATTGCGATCTTTAGCGGCGGGGTTCTGTATCTGATCCTTATGATCATAGGTGGATTTTTCCTGGATATGACAGGGTCGATCGCTGTACTGATCGCAGGCACTGCAGTATCCGTAATCCTGCTGCTGATCCTGGAATTTTTTGTATTTAATGTGGATTATTCCAGGGCAGAATATCTGCAGTATGAGGACGATGAGTACTACTATTACGTGAAAGCGATTCCCAAGATGAGGATTTCCAGGCCGGAGCGATCCGTTAAAACGATCGAGGCGGACAATGATATCCCCGAAAATCTGGAAGACAAGTTGGAAAAGTCGCTGAAAGATATTCATATCCATTGAAAGATATGAAATTAACTCTAAACTGGAATCTGGAAAAAACTATGGAAAGGAAGTGACTGCGTGGAAAAATATATTGAATTGCTGAAGCGGTACTGGGTTAATCTTTCTCTTCCAAAGTCCATAGAAGTTATAGACATTATACAGATCCTTCTGATTACGGTGTTTGTTTATTATTTGATGCTGTGGGTAAAAAGTACCCGTGCATATACGCTGCTCAAAGGACTGATGATGGTAGTCGTATTTCTGATACTTGCCTACCTGCTTCATATGGATGTTCTCATTTGGATTTTTACAAATCTCGGTGTCGTGGCAATCACTGCACTGATCATTATCTTCCAGCCGGAACTCAGAAGGGCGCTGGAACAGCTGGGTGAAAAGAACATGATAAACTCACTGCTACGCTTTGACAATACGAAAGTTGAGGAATGGAAGATCAGTGATACGACGATCAACGAACTGATACGCGCGGCGTATGATATGGGTGAAGTGAAGACGGGCGCGCTGATCGTTATTGAAAATAATGTGATACTGCGGGAATATGAAAAGACAGGAATTCCGCTGGATTCGGTTCTGACAAGTCAGCTGCTGATCAATATTTTTGAACATAATACCCCGCTCCATGACGGAGCTGTCATTGTGAGACATAACAGGGTAGTGGCCGCGACGTGTTATCTGCCGCTTTCCGACAATCTGACACTGAACAAAAATCTGGGAACGAGACACAGAGCCGGTGTCGGAATCAGTGAGGTCAGCGATGCGCTGACGATCATCGTATCCGAGGAGACCGGAAACGTTTCCTATACACTGGGAGGTAAGATTTACACAGGCGCAGCGCCGAATGAATTGAGAGAACAGCTCTATAAGCTTCAGAAAAAAAATCCGGGGGATGAGACTGGCAGGAAAAAATGGAGAGGGAGGGTGAAAAATGCAGAAAAAACTCACAAATAACCTGCTCCTGAAGATTGTGTCAGTTGTGATCGCGGTAGTCGTTTGGCTGATCATAGTAAATATCAACGACCCGGTGGTTGTCAGAAGTTATAACGTTCCTGTGACGATCCAGAATGGAGCGTACATCGAGAGCGGAGGAAAGACATATCTGGTGGATGACGAGCAGCAGATGGCGACTGTCATCCTCAAGGGGAACAGCTCTGTGGTTGAGAACAGGTTAAAAGATATCGTCGCCGTTGCCGATCTGACTCAGATCGTCAACATGGATACGACGCCGGTCATGGTGCCGATCACGGCGACATGTGACAGGGTGCCGGTTGAAAACATTACGGTCATCCCGAAGACGATGGCGATCCAGATCGAAGATGTTGAGAGCAAGGACTTTACCATCAGCGTCAATGTGGAGAATGACAAACAGGGAAAAGGATATGAAGTGGGGACGGCGGAGGCCTCTCCGGAGAAAGTGACGATATCCGGGCCGGCTTCCCTGATCGGAAAAATCGACCGGGTCGACGCTACTGTGAACGCTGCAGATATTACCCAGGATACGACGGTGACATCCAGCCTTAAGGTGATCGACAAGAATCAGGATTTCATTTCAGATACAAAGATGAGTTACCTGAAATTTGATATTGGAGAACCGGTGGTGGATGTGCATGTGGATCTCTGGTCGGTCCGGGATGAAGTAAAACTGAACGTGAACTACATGGGAGAACCTGCCGAGGGGTATCAGATCGGCAATGTTTCAATCACCCCGTCTACGATTTCTGTTGCCGGAACGGATGAAGCACTTGCAAATCTTGCACAGAACGGGTATACGATCGACCTTCCGGCGGGTGCCGTCGTGGTTGACGGACAGGATAAAGACTTTGAGACAAAACTGAATCTTTCGGATTATATGCCGGATGGCCTCAGAGTGACAAATAATGTGAAAACGGCGATCGTCAATATGAGTATTATACCGATCGGAAGCAAACAGCTGACGCTGCAGACAAAGAATATTAATGTGCAGAATCTGGACAGTAATCTCAGAGTCGTCTTTGATACGGATAAGCTGGTGATTGGGGTTAAAGCCGATGACA